>NZ_CP080421.1:2400000-3600000 GCF_019457515.1 Shewanella mesophila | reverse complement strand
TGCTGGCGAAGTCTTCTTATGAAAACTCACGCTTCGCCAGTTGTATCAATCTGCTTTAGACATTGACGACTTCTGCCCGGTCGCGCGCTTTTTGGTAAAAATAGGCCACGGTCAATAAAATCACCCCGATGAGCATAAAGGCCCCGACTTTCTGCACCAGCTGGAAAGATGCCATATCGACAAATAGCACTTTAAACATGGTGATAGCAAACAGGATACCCGCGAGACGTATGATGGACTGCCGATGTGGACGCAGGCTTATAAACATCAAGGCGCAGCCATGTATTACCAATAAGACCGCACTGACGGCAGCGGTCAGCTGGCTATCTAACTGATAACTCCATGAGAAGTAATTTAATGCCAGCAAGATGTGCCAGCCCCAGATAAGTACCTCGGTGGGAATTGATTTACTGTGTACTCTCATCGCAAGTCGTTTGCCACTTAAATACCAGGCTAAGATAGCCAGCACTCCAACTTCGGCCAGATTAAATAGCAGGTTGTCGAAATTGAGCGCCAAGCTTGTTTCGCTATGCATTATTGTCGGGGCAAAGCCAAAAGCAAATAGAAACCCATAGGCCAGGCTAAAAGCGGGTTTGAGTGCTTGTTGAAATATCTTTCCGATCGGCGATCTGGCCTCTAGCAACAAGGCGAAATATCCGCACAATACAAATGCCGTAATGGCCCAGCTTGGGTTGGATTGGTCCATAAGTGTCTGAATGATAACCGCAAGGACTAAACCGAAATAGAAAGGGGCAATATGCCACTGCAATGAGAGCCAGTTTTGCCAACGTTCGCTAAGGCTTGCATAACGTATGGTCAGCGCGCCCATAAACAACGCACCAAGAGCGAGGGCAACGAGGCCTTGCCATAATTGCTCTAGACAGCTTATTGCTGTCATCGCGACGGCGAGTCCAGTTAGTATTTGGGCCTCAAGTTTTAGGCTGTTATGTTTTACCCAAGTGGCTAACCCGAGCGTCATAAAGCTCGCTAGCCATAAATAGGGAGCGAGATAGTCGGGGTAGCTGTGAACAATTTTCGGTAACAACAATAGCGGTAGCGAGATATAGCACAGTAACTGCACATAGAAAGCAAAGCGGATTAACTTGCTGTCAGGGCTAAATTTTTGATACCAGTAGTAGGCTAGCAGTAAGCTGATAAATAACTCGATCCGTGCCAGTTTTACATTGAATGCCTGATCGGCAAAATGCAGACTATTAGCATCTACTACGCCAAACAGCACTAATCCACACAGTGGTAATAACCATAGCCAAGCCAATATTTCTGTTAGGCGCAGCTGCCGTTTGGCGCTGAGATATAACAGCAATATACTGATTAAAGGCAGGGTATTTAAACAGTATTCATCGCTAATAAAATAGCCTAATAACAGCAGTGTAATGGAATAGAGTAAACCAAGGGATTCTTGAAAAGCGCGATACACTTTTTGTTCAAAACTCATCATTCCAAGTGGCATGCTCGCCATGAGTCGACAACCAAAGAAGATCGCTGCGCAGGTTAATATCATGCTAATACTAAGCGACGCTTGATACCCCAATAATGAGCTATTGTCATAGCCACCCAAGCTCAAGCGATCAAACAGAGTGATGAAATTACTCATTACACCAAGAAGCAGCACCAGATAGGCTTCGACGCGCACTGCAACAAAGTCCTCTTTGCTACCTAGCCAGAGCAATAATAAACCTTCGAGTAGTAAGACTAAGCCCAATAGATCAGGGCTTAGTAGATACAAGGCACCAAAGCCCGCGAAACTTCCCATCGAAACTAAGGTCAGTGCAGCGATCTGCTTGTCTCGTTTTACGAGTCGATAGATGAGGCCACAGACTAAGGCATTGAGGAGAAAAACTTCTCCGGCAAGCGGGGTCATCTCGCCGACGGTATAAAGCGTAAACACCAGCAGGGCGATAGGCACCATCAGCAGACGCGCCGTGAGGGGCGTCTTGATCAGCAGCCAAAGACTGCCAATGCCGTACAAGTAGAACAAGCCATTGATGGCCAATAATGCCAGGCCAGTTAACCCGTTAAGCTCATTAAATGGCAAGGCCAAGAAATAGCTTAATATTTGGATACAGCCGATGTGTAGCACTGCGGTTATTTCGATCAGTATTGGCCAAGCGAGTTTGCGGCTTTGAGCCAGAGAGCAAATGCCAATAAGTAGTAAATAGGGGAAATATAACAGTGGCACATAACCACCGTCGAGCAGCATTAACGGGGCTAGAGAACCACCAAGCAGTGCCACAATTGCGATCACTTTAGTGTCCAGCTTAAATGAGAGGCCATAGCCAAACAGGGTATTTATCAGTAGTAGCGCAAAGCTAGCGCTTTGGGGAATGATGTCGAAATAGGGGCCGAGGAAAAAGATCGATAAATAGTTAAGAATTAATCCGAGTCCGACGATACCTGACCCAAAGTCTTTCATTCTGGAGCGTTTTTGACGAATGAATACGCCACCAGCAATAATGGTGTTGGCCGTGGCGAACCCCAACAGCGCCTTTCCAAACTCTGAGAACCAATGATTGATTGAGTATTGCAGTAGGTAACCAAAACCTAAGGTAAAGGTGATGATGCCTGCAAGTGTCATTAGAAATACAGGCCCAATGCCTTTCGCTTGATAGTGTCGATAAAAGGTTTTTGCTTGCTCGCCTAAACCAGCAAATGGGCCGAGTAACAGTAATATGAGTTGACCTAAAGAATCGGTTAATTGGTAAAAAGAAGTACTAAACTGCTCGCTTAACGTGCTGATAAATGAAGGTTTTACAGGATGATTTGAGGCTGTTTTAGTTTCTGCTGGCGACGGTCGTGTTGGGGCTGGCTCTGGTCGCTGAGCCTTGCGATTTGCCGCCACAGATTGCCAAACATCGTCGCGATATTGGCTTCCATATTCAGACGTGCTGCCGATGTTAGATGCTCCATCGCTAGGGGCATCTGTTAATCCTGTAGAGCTTACGGCGGCTGTTTGTTCCGCTTCCTGAGTAGCGTCTGCCTGTGACGCGACCTGTTGATTCAGTTGCTCTAGCTTAAGTGTGAATAGGGCGAGTTGTTTATTTAACGCAGCCTGGCTCGATGATTGTTGTGATTTGAGAGCGGCAAGTTCCGCTTTTAGCTTTTCGACGTCATCCATTAACGGCATCACGCTATCCCTATGATCTGTTCGCGTTTCTTATGTCGGATATTGTACTTCGATATTTTGACCCAAGGGAAGCTGTTGATTTTTATTTTGTCGATGAAGTATTGCAATGGCTTAGGTTTAATCCATGATTCTTGATGGTTAACCGTGTCTGCTCGTTAGACTAAAGGTGGATAAAATAGCCCTGTAAAAAGTAGGACTTCGATCACACTTTCACCTATAATGCGTTGGTCGTTTTTTATCTTTTATTACTTATAGTTAAGTTGAGTAAGATTGATTTTATCGCCTTATTAACTTTGTGTTTAGGTATTTTAGAGGTCTCTATGTGGTTTAGTTCTCAAGCTAATGCGAAAAATCAATTACTCGAGCAGGAAATTAATCGACTCAAAGCGGCACATCAGGCTGAAGTTGAAGAATTGCGGGCGATTATTCGTGAAAATGAGACCATGCAACAAAGTTCACGACAGGCCTCCGATCACCTTACGGCAGTGATCGCTTGCCAAAATCAAGGTGGGAATATGCTCAACGCTGTTCGTGATGCTCTTGGCCGAAGTGCTGAGTTATTAGTGGCCGAAAAAGCAGAGCTATCTGAACTTGATAAGATTTTTGACCAAACCCGTGGTGCCATCGTTAGCCTAGGAAAACGAGCAACAGAGATTAATGCTCAAGCCGAAAAGAACATGAATGCGGTAACGCGTTTAGATGAAAGTACTTCATCGATTAATCAATTTGTGGCAGCGATTCAGGGGATTTCCGATCAAACTAACTTACTTGCGCTAAATGCTGCTATCGAAGCTGCGCGAGCAGGGGAAGCGGGCCGAGGTTTTGCCGTTGTTGCCGATGAAGTTCGCCAACTTGCCAGTAAGGCACATGAGGCTAGCAGCCAAATTGAAAATCTGGTTAAACAAATCGTATCGCAAGCGACGCAGATCAAAGAGATAGTGTTAGATAATCAAACCAGTGCCGCCGATGTTTCCGCTTCATCGACACAGATAGGTCAGGTGGTTGAAGATGTACTTCAACGTTCACAAAAGATGCAACAGGTTATTCATACTGCCGCGACCACTTCATTTTTAAATACCACTAAACTCGACCACGCCGTTTGGAAGAGTAATATCTATCGCCTCATCGAAAAGCCAGATCATAGTCAGGAGGTTAACTCCCATACTGAGTGTCGCCTTGGGCAGTGGTATTTTACTGGCTATGGCAGTACTCACTATCAACATCTACATAATTTTAAAGCAATAGATGCACCTCATAAGGCCGTTCATGATGCGGGTAAACTTGCATTAGAGGCCCGTAATCGAGGCGATCTTTCTTTGGCGGTCAATCAACTGTCTGAGATGGAAGATGCCAGTATGCGGGTGGTGCATTGTATCGATAATTTGCTATCAGAGGTTTAGCTAAACCGTTTGCTCTAAAACACTTGGTTTAAATCGCTACTATCGTTGAGCGAATGTTCATAAGCGAATAATCACTGCTGACTCGAGGTCAACAAACGGCTAGAGTAAGGTAAATACTTGAAATGTGGGACGACCCTATGCCACAAAATGACACAAAGTCGAACGATGGCGATGGCGATGGCGATGTAAAAAAAGTAACTAAAAAGAATATCGGCCTATTCATTGTTGTCACTCTTGCGATTTTATTACTCATCTTCTATCTCACAAAGCAGCGTAGTGATACAGAGCAAGCGTTAATGGAAGAGGCACTCGCTTCGGCAGGGATGGAGATGCCGGTGTCTAATGCCAGTGAGTTAGCCACCGCACCTGGGTCTGATAAGACACAGACCAGCTTTAAAACAGTGTCACAACATCGTCCCGAAAAAGCGCCCAAAGATATTAAACTAAGTTCCTTGGACGAGTTATCGGCGCTATTTGATAAGCTTAATTACACCACCGAAAGTTGGCAGCAGGGCAATCGCGAGGTTCCTAGATTAACTTTTAACGCTGTAAGTAAAAGCTGGCAACAAGCCTCATCGACCATTCCTGTTCAACAGAAGAAAATGATATTTTTCCGCTTGATGGCGCCACTGATCCTAGTCGCCAATGAAAACATTCTGCTTGACCGTCAACTTATTGCCGAGGCTGAGTTAGATGATCCTAGTTTGATCGATATGGCGGTAAAGTATCGACTTCTGAGTCGAGGCGAGGCTGTCACTGCCTTGACTGAAGAGCAGCGTAAGCAACTGCTTGAACAAGTGGATATTATGCCGCCGTCATTGGTCTTAGCTCAGGCCGCAGAGGAGAGCGGCTGGGCAACCTCTCGATTTACGGTTGAGGGTAACGCTTTTTTTGGTCAATGGGATTTTAGCGGTAATGGCATGACCCCTAATCAGCAGCGCAAAGAGCTTGGTAATTATGGATTAGCGCGTTTCGACACGCCGCTGCATTCGGTCGAAGGTTATCTGCTTAACCTAAATACCAATAATGCCTATAAGAAGTTACGTGCTCTGCGAGCTACCCTGCGTGCCGATGATCAGCCCATTACCGGGCTGGAGCTTGCTGGCACTTTAGATAAGTATTCTGAGCGAGGGCTGGCGTATATCGATGGTATCCGCGAGATGATACGTTATAACAAGCTCGATCAAGTCGATGAAGCTTATCTTAGCGATGATGCGCCGTTACATCTGATTTCTGGGAATGATTAAAGGTTTTAGGGAGTGCGGTCTTGCGACCGAGGTCTGCTTTTCCAAACTTCGTTTGGATTAAGGTCGTGGGTTTTCAACCCACACCCGACCAAAAGGGGAAAAGCGCTTGTTCCCCTTTTGGAAATCCCCCAGCGCCCCCGACGAAGTTGTTGCTCCTCATGCTTCAATAAAAATCGCCTAACGACTCGGATGGGACTCCTGTCCCCCCGAGTCTTAGCCATCGTCCATGATGGCTATACGGCATTTTCATCTACGCATTTCGGCAACTTCGATGGGGATCTGTTGTAGCCACAACCGGCATTTGCAGCAAGTAAGTAAAAGTTTACTCTGACCCGACTATTCCTAATACTGTAACCACGCATACGCATTGTTTCTTGAACACCGATTAGAAATGGGCTTTTTAGACTCATGATTACCTCACCCTAAGGTGCTGTTTATTTATGGCTCTTCGTCGAAAGTGGTGGTAAACGTAGCTTTTAAGATAAACTTCTTCGTACAATTTCATATTCCCGATAGTCATGAGCGAAACCCTTTTATACCAGAAAGTATTAGGCCTAAAGGCTCCATGGTTAGTTTCTAAAGTTCAACTTGATGAAGAGCATCAACGTATTATCGTCGTTGTGGACTATGTACATAGTGGTGATTCAGTTTGCCCTGTCTGTCAGGGTTTAGCTCGTCATTATGACTCACGCCCTCGAACTTGGCGTCATCTAGATACTTGCCAATTTGAAACGATAATCCACTCAAATGTGCCTCGTATTCATTGTCCTAACCATGGCTATCAGACACTCCAAGTTCCTTGGGCGCATGAAAGCAGTCGCTACACTGAATTACTGGAAATGAGAGTGTTGGCGATGTTAGCAATGAGTACGCTAAATGCGGTCAGTAAATTTTTTAAACTAAGCTGGGGAGCCATTGACCGAATAATGGAGAGAGCCGTCTCTAGAGGGTTAGCGCATCGAACCGCTTGTTCGACAGAGTCGTTGCTGATTGATGAAACAGCGATTAAAAAAGGGCATGATTACGTCACTGTGCTTTCCAACTCTCAAGGCCAAGTGTTAGCCGTCTCAGACGGTCGCTCTAAAGCCAGTTTTAACGCTTGTTTTGCGCAATTGCCTTCATATACGAAATCACAAACTAAAACCATTTGTATGGACATGAGCCCTGCTTATATTTCAGCGGCAAAGGCAGCATTTCCTGACGCTGAAAAGCGGATTGCATTTGACCATTTCCATATTGCTAAATTACTGACTGAAGCCGTCAATGCTATACGAAGGGATGAAATATACAGGCTGTCTCCCTCAATGAGACAAGAAGCTCATCGCACACGCTTCTTCTGGCTTAAGCAGAGGCACAACTTATCAGCAGATAGGAAAGAAAGACTAAATAAACTCGTGCCTTCGTTAATGAATACAGCGCTAGCTTGGTATTTTAAAGAGCAAGCTCGTGACATATGGTATGGCGAACTGCGTTCGCGGCACTAAGCAGAGATGGCTAGAATGGATAGCTTTAATCAAGGCAAGTAATATCAAGCCTTTAATTTCCGTAGCTGAAACAGTTGAGTCTAAATTATGGGGAATACTTAATGCGATGCGTTTTGGTGTTTCAAATGGTCTAGCAGAAGCTATCAATAGTCAAATAAGGCTGCTGAGAGTAAAGGCCATGGGGTATAGAAATACAGAGCGATTTAAGCGAGCAATACTGTTTCACTTTGGGAAGTTGGATATGGGGTTCCACCATTAACGACGAAGAGCCTTATTTATACAGTATTGTTTGGTATTTCCGAATATTAAGGAAAATAGTGAAATAATTTTGCGCGTTTATATACCTACTAATCCGTATAATTCATTTTTATCAATCAGTTATGTGTTGACTACTTGAGATAATAGGTTTGGAAAACGCGCATGCGCGTTTTTCCTGATGGATTACTTATATGAAAAGCGGCAAAATGCTGATAAGTTCATTACATACAGATAGTTAACTGTGCGCGTTTTCACTGGTCCAACGAGGTAAACGCGCATGCGCACTAATAAAATGTTCTTGACCTGCGGTAGACGATTTTTAGCAAAAAAGAAGTGATATTTAAGTCTAGCCGAAGGAATAGATAGAGCCAAACGCGATGGAAGAAACGCCTCATTTATGATAGCTTGAAGGCACTTGCTAAGGCTCGTAAAGCGAAGCTTTCAAAGAGACCTGCAATTGACTTCAAGTAAAGCAGCGATGCTTCCCTCACGCCGCAGGGGGCATCAATTAAGCCCCAAGGGCATGGAATAAGAGCTCACGGATTGAGTAGCGATAACCTCCTCTTTCCGAAAGTAAAGAACAACCCGTTACACGAGACCTTCGGCTCGTGAACCACGACCGTTACATTCTTCAGTCAAATATCGAGTAAACATGAGAAAAAATGAAAGCAACACTTTGATACTAACAGTGATAATACTTGCTGTAGTTGCACCCTTGGCTTTCATTGGTGGAATGATCTTTGGTGGTTCTCTGCAAACAGATTTCACACTCACAGCTGATTCTTTATCATCATGGGTTTCAGCGATTGCTACAGTCTCAATTGCCATATTGACCTTTATACTCGCAAAAGAAACATGGTACTTACGAGCAGCTCAAAGTGAACAGCTGGAGCAGCTTCGCTTAGATGCGATAAGGCCATCCGTAGATTTTACTTTCGTAACAAGCAAAATATCGATGCAGTTCATCGAGCTTGAAATAAAAAATACAGGCAAAGGAATAGCTCAAAATATTAGCTTTACCTTTCTCGACCCAGAAACAAGAGAGATTGCCACGGACAATGCAATCATTAGCAAAATAAAAAAATTAGGTGCAGTAAATACTGGTATAGCTTCCTTGGGTGTGGAGCAGACCTACAGTTCATTCCTGTTCAGCTTCTTGGATATGATGAGGGAAATGGGTGAAACAGCAGCATTCTCTACAAGGTTCATCGTAAGAATTTCATTTGCAGATGCGAATGGTCATAGCTATGAGAATGAAGTGACAATAGACACTTCTGAGTATGATGGTGTTGTGGAAGTTGGAGATGGTGACCCAACACACAGAATATCGAAAAATATTGAGAAAATTGCAAAATGGGCTGAGAGCTTAACTCGTGGCTCAAGCAAGCGAATCTGCGTTGACACTTACAACTCCAAAGAAAGAGAAAAAGAGCAGAAGGAGTGGGAGAAAATACGTGAAGAGAGACAGAATCAAAGAGAGCAGCACAACCAGAATGTAACAAGTCAATCCAGCCGACCGCCTTCGGCGGCTGATTGAGGCGTCTGGTATGACTCCCCACGTCAAGCAGAACGTAACAATATAGGCCTAAATTTTTAAGCCAATTTTAGTTTACCCCCTATGGGATTGAGTTAATGCAGACGATGAGGCAAGTACTTTCGTCGGTTGTCATGCTGGGTCCGTGGATTACTCATTTTTCAATAAGCAGCGCCTACCTTACTTGATCCGTCGTGGCACCTGTCGTCAGTCTATGTTCGTGGTTCAATACAGGATTAGCCGTATTGCCATCCTAACGCCGTCGGTGGTTGTGCCACACCCGATGCCTAATCAACCGCATTAACTCAAAATCGTTACTCATGCAGGAACTCTCGCTATCCGTAATTTAGGGTCAACTTGTACTAACACCACTTCTCTTGCAATAGCCCAAATATAAGCAATCATCTCTCGTGCAATAGCCGTCACGACGACATTGTAGTGTTTACCTTTATACATTAATCGTTGATAGCGTCTGCATAACCTTAATTGCGCTTGCCATGCGATATCAATAATCTGCTTTGGTAAGCCTTCTTGTCGTTTTTGTAAATCCGTTGAGATGTTAGCTGAGTAACGGTAAGTATGAGCACCTTCTACTAATAATCGGCGAGCACGGCTATTACCGCATTTTGTGATGGCTCCAATATGCCGTTTCCCGCCGCTTGAATGTTCTGAAGGTACTAACCCCAGATAGCTCATCAGTTTTCTAGGGTGATCAAACCGGGTGAGATCTCCTAGTTCAGCAATCACTCCGGTAGCCACTAACAGCCTTACACCTCTAAGAGCTTGGATTGCTTTCACAACAGGATAATAGCGCCAATTCTTTACATGATGTTCCAATTCATTATCGAGCCGCTTAAGCCTTGATAGGCGTTCGGTAATGGTTTGTAAATATTCTTGTAAGACAATCTGTTGACTAGGATGGGGCAAGATGAGTTCTGTTAACCAGCGTAAATGTTGTAGTGACCAGTTAGCGGTGCCTTTATAGTTGATATTATTTCGTAATAGCAGCGCTTTGAGCTGATATTTGGCATCTTTTAAATCTTTCATTGCCGTTTCTCGCGCACGTGATAAGTCACGGATAGCTTCATCTTCTGGCTCTGGTACATATATTGGGGTTAAGTCTTCAGATTTAAGTAACTTTGCTAATTTAAGCGCATCTCGCTTATCCGTTTTGACCTTCTCCCCAGGCTTTTTAGGAACTAGAGAAGGAGCTATTACATAGCAACAATGACCAAGGCTTGTGAGTAAGCGATAAACCCAATAGCCACAAGGTCCAGCTTCGTAGACGAAATGCAATATAGCGTTAGGATATTTTGATTGGAATTGTTGAGCGAGTTTGGTGATTGAGGCCTTCGCACTAGAAACTCTACCGTAATGAACGGCTTGCGCTCCACGTTGTTCTTCAATATAAGCAACTTCAACGAATTCTTTATGCGTATCAAGGCCAATAAAAAGTGTGCTATGTTGTTTCATGCTGATCTCCAATTTTTAGTTTATGAACAAAACTAGTATGGCTCTGACTTTCAGCTAACCCACGATTGATTGGAGATCAGCATCTTTGTGGGGAGTCATTATGTCTAGTTTTATAATTATGGCTAGGAGTATAATTTGATACATAGTGTCATTAGTTTCATGGGTGCGTGGGAAAAAATCTGCCACCACAAAACAGCAGAGTTGGAATCTCTTCAATTGGCAATAGAAAATTATGTCAATGGAAACGTCACTTTGGTGGAAGAACGAAAGTTATCTTCTTTTTCTTATAGAGAAACCTGGGAAAAAGCACTTTTCGATCAAGGTTGGGACTTGTCCGAAAAAAGTATTTTTAGTAACACGGGAAGAAAGGTTTCGGTAAGATTTGCGGGGCCGACTAGCAATGGCTTAGCTGCACAGATTGGTTTTAATAATCCTGAGTTTCTTAATCGGTGGCTATACAACTATGCGAACATGGCTGTGCGTCATGACGTGTGTGAAGTAGCAATACTTGTTGTGCCCATGGAAGACTCTATGCCAGAAAACGATAGGAATCGACCTATGAGTCGAAGAACATCTTTTGAGCACTATTTAGAACAACTTGAGATGCTGTCTCCACTTAGTTTGGGTATTCCATTTGTTATCATTGGTTACTCAAAGCATCCTCAACTTCTCGAAACGGCAGTACATGAAATCGAATCCGAGCATGTTCCTAACCACGAGCCTAAAAATGTAGTTATAAATAAAAGTATAGAATTTCCACCTGAGTATCATCAGGCTGGCGTTGGTATTCTTAACTTTTTCTCTTCATATCTAAGTCAAAACTATCCTGATCAAGATGCCACCGTGAAAATTGAACAACGTGGAATGAATGTCAGAATGATTGTAGAGTCTGAGGATGGAAATTCAGAAGTTATCGAGAAAGCATTACACGAGTATGAGCAGATAATGACAGGTAAGGAGTCAGCATCTAAATTCACAAATAACGATAAACTAGTTTTGGATTTGCGTAGTGAACTACGGGTGGCAAAAGCCCGTATCGAGTCTCAGCAAGATATAATGCTACTGCAAAACCAGAAATTGCAAACAAGTGAAGCTCGTGTTGACTCCCTTCTCTCAATGGTTGGATTAGGACTTCAACGTGAATCAGTTCCCATTAATGTTCAAGTTAATCCTTGCATCCAAAATCACATCGCTATTACGGTCAATTCAGACGTATCAGAAAGCTTGGGCTGTTTGAGTGAGCTACAAGAACTTCTCTCAAAAGATGATGATGTTGCATTGCCAATCTCTGATTTAACTTCAGCGTTAGAAAGAATTGAAGCTGAGCAAAATACAGACGTTGTAAGAAAGTCGTCGGCAATGGCGAAATTCTCCCGTTTTGTGGATAGCTTGCTAGATGAAAATAGCTCAATACGCAAAGCTGTTGACGCAACTCAGCAAGGCTACGAAGTTGCGGTAGACTTAGTTAAAAAATATAACAAAGTCGCATCATGGTGTGGTTTGCCAACAGTACCTACATTCGAATAAAACTAACAAGTTACTCAAAAGGACGCAAAACGCTAGGCTTGCGCACCTTCGTCGCTAATTTTAGCCAAGCATTTATGCGCCCATTAGTAAGGCGTTCTTGACCTGCGGTAGACGATTTTCAGCAAAAAAGAAGTGATATTTAAGTCTAGCCGAAGGAATAGATAGAGCCAAACGCGATGGAAGAAACGCCTCATTTATGATAGCTTGAAGGCACTTGCTAAGGCTCGTAAAGCGAAGCTTTCAAAGAGACCTGCAATTGATTTCAAGTAAAGAAGCGATGCTTCCCTCACGCCGCAGGGGGCATCAATTAAGCCCCAAGGGCATGGAATATAAACTCACGGATTGAGTTGCGATAACCTCCTCTCTCCGAAAGTTAAAGAACAACCCGTTACACGAGACCTTCGGCTCGTGAACCACGACCGTTATGCACAGAATAGACATGAATTATGAAGCTATACATTAGTGATATGAACGGAAAAAAACGGTACTTAAATATAGTCGCCGTATCAAGGAATGAACTTGCTCAAAAGCTAGGTGGGGCTTACTTTTCTGTTGATGGAACTACCTATCATATTTCGCAAGTTAACGCAGAGAAGTCTAATGATAATACTCCTGTTTCAACCGTCATTGGCAGCGCTCTTGGGCTTTTCGGTGGAATGCCTGGGGTACTAATCGGAGGAGCCCTAGGGGCTCTTCTTGGTAATGAGGCCGATAAGAAAGAATCGCTAGCTATAGATTCCTTCAATCGGAGCCTATCATGAGGAAATTTGATTTTAGCTCTGGTATTTCAATCATATTTGTAGCCGCATTGGCGACAGTCGCTTACTTTTATCAAGATATAGCGATGGGTACAGTGCGGCTGATACTTGAAAAGGGGTACCTGAAAATATTTCTTAATATGGCGATAGGAATTATCGTTTTTACACATTCTTTGAAAGTACAGTCTCAAAATAGTAGTCGTAGCCTATTAGTTAAAAGTGGTTTTTTGCCTATCGATATATCATTAACTATCGGCACATACATGGCCGTTTCGACGACTGCTTGTTCTTTGCTTGAGGGTGCATTTCTCCAACAGTTCTATGATGTAACTTACTTTCTAAAGTTCGATCAACTAGATATATATGTATTGATTGGAGTTTCAGCATTGTTGCTATGGTATGTTGCACTTCATATATACCAGCTTGGAGTTGAGTTGCTTTTCCCAGTAGTTACTCCAGAGCTTTCCAGTGAAGTAATGCATAACAAGTCAAGGCAGCAGGACGCCAGCAAAGCTGGCGCCTCTGCTTGAAGCGTTGCGCCCGATCACTAATGATACTTATAAATGAAAAGTTGGGTCAGAGTTAAGTTTGTTCTAGTTAGTGAGGTTGCAGGTAGAGGCTACGACAAGTCCCCATCGAAGTTGCTGGAGTGGATAGCAGGCTCTTTATCAAACAAAAGGGTCGTGAGACTCACATGGATGTGAGGCTAGCTTTCGGGGGGCTTGGTCTTTCTCGTGCATCCATGCACTTCAAGACATTCAGGCATCCTGCCTATCAGACGCCCCATCGGAAGCGTCAGTCATTTTCAAATAGCCACGTAGGGATAACAACTTCGTCTGGGGCGACACGGGGAGATGCAAGAGGGGGGATTGCTGTTGATCCCCCTTTTGCCCGGGTGTGGGATGGAATCCCACGACGTTGCTCCAAACGGAGTTTGGAAAATCCCCTTCGGCCGCAAGGCCGCACTCTCGGCGTCAGCCATTCAAACGCAGTTTGAAAACCACTTCCTAGTGGCTCCAGCCAGAATTCAAATAGTTATTTAAAGTATTGTTAACTGACAATGGCATCCCAAATCGATAGAATACCGACAGATTATTCCTCATCTAGAGCCAACCCCATGCATGTACATATTCTTGGCATCTGCGGCACCTTTATGGGTGGCCTTGCACTGCTTGCCAGAGCCAATGGTCACAAGGTGACTGGCAGCGATGCCAACGTCTATCCGCCGATGAGCACTCAGCTCGAAGAGCAGGGTATTGAACTGATCCAAGGTTTTGATCCTAGCCAGCTAGGACACAATGAAGATGATGCGCCGGATCTGGTGGTGATAGGTAATGCCATGAGTCGCGGCAATCCGTGTGTTGAGGCGGTACTCAATCGTGGCCTCAAGTACACCTCGGGGCCGCAGTTTTTAGCCGAACATATTCTGACCAATCGCTGGGTGTTGGCGGTATCGGGGACTCACGGTAAAACCTCAACCTCGAGTATGTTGGCGTGGATTTTACAAGATTGCGGCTACGAGCCAGGCTTCTTGATTGGCGGCGTACCGCAAAACTTTGGTGTGTCGGCGCGTCTTGGTGGCTCGCCCTTTTTTGTGGTCGAGGCCGATGAATATGACAGCGCGTTTTTCGATAAGCGTTCTAAGTTTGTTCACTACCAGCCACGTACCTTAGTGATCAATAATCTCGAATTCGATCACGCCGACATTTTCGATGATTTAAAAGCGATCCAACGTCAGTTTAATCACGTAATACGTACGGTACCGGGGCAAGGCAAGGTTATCTGGCCAAGCGATAGCATTGCCGTGCGCGAAGTGATCGACATGGGCTGCTGGAGTGAGCAGGAAACCTATAGTGTTAATACGGCCAATACGGGCTGGCACACTGAGCTTTTGAATGAAGATGGCCACAGGTTCGAGCTGTTCTTCGAGGGCGAGTCCCAAGGCATCTTAGATTGGCAGTTGATTGGTCAGCACAATGTGGAAAATGCCACCATGGCGATCGCCGCGGCGCGTCATGTGGGCGTTAAGCCTCAAGCGGCCATAGAGGCGTTAGCCAAGTTTGCCCCGCCCAAACGCCGAATGGAGTTGATTGGTACGGCTAATGACATAGAGGTATATGATGATTTTGCCCACCATCCAACTGCGATAGCCACGACCTTGCAGGGATGCCGAGCTAAAGTGGGTGAGGGGCGTATTTTAGTGGTGCTTGAGCCACGATCGAACACCATGAAGCGTGGCGTGCATAAAGCGACGTTGGCGGGATCTATGGCCCTCGCCGATGCCGCGTTTTTGTATCAGGCCGATAATATCGATTGGGATGTTGAGGCGGCAATGGCTAAAGCGACACTGCCTGTGGCTGTGTTATATCAAATAGAAGATGTGGTCGAGGCGGTCGCTAGCGAGGCCAAACCTGGTGATACCATTATTGTAATGAGTAACGGCGGCTTTGGTGGCTTACACGGTAAGCTGTTACAAAGGCTAAAATAAGCTATGAGCTAGCATTGAAGAGATTTATATGAATTATCCAAAGAAGGCTAAAGCGATCAGTTTAGCGTGGACTGGGGCCTCGGGCGCCCCTTACGGGCTTAAGTTGCTAGAGTGTTTGCTGGTGGCCGACTATCAAGTGTTCTTGATGATATCGAGTGCCGCGCGGGTCGTGTTGGCGACGGAGCATGGTTTGCAACTCAGCGCCAATGGCGATAAAGCCAAGGTCCAGTTACTAACCTTGTTTGCGGAAAAGGGAATAGATATTAGCGGTGAACTGCACGTGCTTGGCAAAGAGGAGTGGTTCTCGCCGCCGGCATCGGGCTCGGCAGCGCCTAAGCAGATGGTGATCTGCCCCTGCAGCACGGGCACCTTGGCGGCGGTTGCAACCGGAATGAGCAACAGTTTGTTAGAACGTGCTGCGGATGTAGTAATAAAAGAGCGTGGTCAGTTAATTTTGGTACCTAGGGAAACTCCTTTTAGCAGCATACACTTAGAGCACATGTTGTCGCTCTCTAAGCTAGGTGCGACCATTATGCCCGCCGCACCGGGGTTTTATCATGATCCCAAATCGGTCGAAGATCTGGTAGACTTCATGGTCGCTCGGATTTTAGATCATCTGGGCGTCGACCACGCGTTAACTAAGCGTTGGGGCTATGATAAGCACAGTGCCAGCAATAGCGACAATTAATACAATTTTGAGAGTAGTATGAAACACACCATCGAAGTGATGATCTCCGCAGATGAGATTGAGCAACAACTGGATATCCTAGCAGAGCAGATTAATGCGCATTACGCCAATAGCGAGCGCTTATTAATGGTGGGTTTATTAAAAGGTTCTGTGGTCTTTATGGCCGATCTTTGTCGTCGTATCAAAGGCCATGTGGAGATCGATTTTATGTCGGTATCTAGCTATGGCAACGCGATGAGCAGCTCACGAGATGTGAAGATCCTTAAAGATGTGCAGTCGGATATCGAAGGTCGCGATGTATTGATCGTCGAAGATCTTATCGATTCTGGTAATACCTTGAACAAGGTGCGAGAGATGTTGATGCTGCGTGGACCAAAGAGTCTGACGCTGTGTACCCTGCTCGATAAGCCTGAGCGCCGCGAAGTGGACGTACATGTCGATTTTATCGGTTTTACTATTCCTGACGAGTTTATCGTTGGCTATGGTATCGATTATGCGGAGCAGTATCGCAACTTGCCGTATATCGCTAAAGTGGTGCCACTCGATTAAGTTCGAGTGTAAATTAGATCTATAACTCCTGCCCTGTGCGGGAGTTTTTGTTTTGTGTTTAACCCAACTAACGGAAGTAAGTAATGACCAACGAGCCATATGCTTTAGTCATCGACTCGCTCAAGAAAACCTATAAGGGCGGCGTCGAAGCGGTAAAAGGAATAAGCCTTAAGGTTAACGCCGGGGATTTCTTTGCCCTGTTAGGCCCTAACGGGGCGGGTAAGTCGACCACCATTGGTATTATCTGTTCCTTGGTGCAGAAAAGCGCTGGTAAGGTAAAGGTGTTCGAGCACGATATCGATACTCATCTTGAGTTAGCCAAGATGTCGATAGGCTTAGTGCCGCAAGAGTTTAATTTCAATCAGTTTGAAACCGTGCAGCAGATCGTGGTCAATCAGGCTGGTTACTTTGGTGTGTCACGTGAAGTGGCATTGCAGCGAGCGGAGAAGTATCTAAGTCAACTCGATTTATGGGAGAAGCGTAACTCCCCAGCCCGCGCATTATCGGGCGGCATGAAGCGTCGATTGATGATCGCTCGCGCCTTAATGCATGAGCCAAAACTGCTGATCCTCGATGAGCCGACGGCTGGGGTTGATATTGAGCTACGTCGCTCGATGTGGACTTTTTTAACCGAGCTAAATCAACAAGGCGTTACTATTATCTTGACCACTCACTACCTTGAAGAAGCCGAGATGCTGTGCCGCAATATCGGCATTATCGATAAAGGGGTATTGGTTGAGTGCACCAGCATGAAATCCTTGTTAAGCCGCTTGAACATGGAAACCTTCGTGTTTGATCTGCGCGAGGATCTTAATCAAGCCCCCGAGATCTCTGGGATCAATTGTCGCTTAACCGATCCGCACACCTTAGAGGTTGATGTGGCCAAAGAGCATAGTATCAACAGTGTGTTTGCTCAGCTCAGTGAGCAAGGGATCGAGGTGTTATCGATGCGCAATAAGGCGAACCGTTTAGAGGAGCTATTTGTTGAGTTGGTTGAGAAGGGTAAGGGGGCTGCGCAATGAGTAAAGAGATGAATAATCAGCTGAGTACAGACGCGACCCAGGGTGCGAACATGAAGCATGTCTATTTCACCGCATTTAAGAGTATCTTGATCAAAGAGATCACCCGTTTTACCCGTATTTGGGTGCAAACCTTAGTACCGCCCGCGATCTCTATGACCTTGTATTTTCTCATTTTTGGTAACTTAGTCGGTAAGCGCATCGGTGAGATGGGCGGCGTTACCTATATGGAGTTTATTGCCCCGGGTCTTATCATGATGTCGGTGATCACCGCATCCTATTCTAACGTTGCTTCCTCGTTTTTTAGTGCTAAGTTTCAGCGTAACCTCGAAGAGTTGATTGTTGCGCCTGTGCCTCACTATGTGATGATTGCTGGCTATGTTGGGGGCGGAGTGGCTCGCGGTTTGTGTGTCGGCACCATAGTTACCTTAGTGGCGATGTTCTTTGTCGATATTAGCTTGCACCATGCGGGGCTTGTGGCGCTTACCGTGCTACTTACCGCGATTTTGTTTGCCCTTGGTGGACTGATTAATGCGGTATTTGCTAAGAGCTATGATGATATCAGCATAGTGCCCACCTTTGTGTTAACGCCACTGACCTATCTGGGCGGGGTGTTCTATTCGCTGAGCCTGTTGCCTGAGTTTTGGCAAGGGGTGTCGCAGCTTAACCCTGTGGTCTATATGATTAACGTATTTCGCTATGGTTTCTTAGGCTACGCCGATATCAGCATTCCGTTATCGATAGCCATTATGGTGGGCTTTTGCAGCGCGCTATGGGCGGTTGCGTATTACCTGATCAGCCGAGGTATAGGCCTGCGCACCTAGTTGCAGATATCACTTCTTCTATCTAGTTTCTAGGCTTTAGCTCCTAGGAACTAGATATCCTCTAAATACCGCATCATATCGAACACTTGGGCGATACTGTTAGCCCCAAGTTTGGCCGTACAACAGTGGCCATTAAGGCTAGCATGGGCGCGTACCCAGTCGATAATAGTCGCTAGCGTCATCTGCTCAGCTGCAAGCTGAAATTGCGATCCCCTCCAGTGATAACTCATGCCTTGGCTATCTATGATCTGCAACTCTTGTGGGGATAGGTGAAGCGTTTCTTGCTGCCATTGAGCTAAGTGCTCAATCAGTTGTAACTGGGGTTGTTGTGGATGCTTGATGAGTATCGGCCACTGTAGCATTAGGTTACCTGTTATTTGGGCAACTGAAGTTACCTATTATTTGGGGCAACTAAAGTTACCCAAGCTTAATGAATATATCTTGGTATTGTTACTGCTTAGCTTCTGAGGCGGGACTCGGCTTTTCATCTTCGGTCGATTCGGCTTGGATCTTAGCTTGATGCTGTTTTAGTACGTCTATCGCTTCAAGGTTAATCTGAATCAAATTATCGAAATGGGCATTCATCTCATCGATTTTGGTTATGAATTCAGGATCGTCTTTAGCCTGCTTCTGCCAATAACGCTTGCGATCAAGCTTCTGTTTTTCACTGGCGCGTAAGATCTCGTAATAGCTGTTTTCCTGCTTGAGACGATAGATCTCACTACCGATAAGTAGCAATAGTTTCTCTTTCGAGATGGTGTTTTTAGTGAGCAGAGCTTGCAGTGGGTCGACCGATTGGCGCTTTTTATCTGTGTCGGTTTCAGTGGTGATCCCAAGTTGATACTGAATTTCATGTTGGCGAAACTCTTTAGGGCAAGATGACTGGCTGAAGACAATTTTGTCTCCTTTTATACACTTATAAATACTATTAGCATGGGCACCCATAGATAGCATCATGAAAGTGAGGGTCAGGAGCAGTTTTCCCATTTGGCGATATATCCTCTATCAGCCTAAAAAAGACAGTTTAGTGATCATATTAGTCGATGGGAGAAATTTATCGGCAGCGCCGCACATCCCTATTTCGCCTAGTAAACCCCCTTACTATGGCGCAAGTCGGTCATTAACACCAGTATTTGTAACGTTAAATAACTGTAATAACGGCAAATGAGGCCAGAAATAAAAAACCGCGATATGAAATCAGTTCATATCGCGGAGTTTGCTTGGGTGGGGTTATTTAAAACCTAATTTGTGACTAACGGCTACATTCTTCTAGAAGATAAGCCAAGTGACGATAAGAGATACCGCTGTGATGTGACAGACCCACTTCACACATACGGTTAGCGTAATAGCCCTCTTTGATATCGACAGGGATCAGTTTCTTAATGTTGCGCAGGGCACTAGCGTTCATCTCTGGCTTGTACAAGCCTTTCTCGCCAGCATAACCACAACACTCGATACCTTCAGGTAGCTTAACGCCAGCACTACAGGCGTCGGCTAACGCTTGCATCTTAGGCTCAAGCTTCATTTTACGCGCACTACAACCAAAGTGCAGCGCGATGTTGACCTTCTTGGTGAAGGTCAGCTTAGGCAAAATCTTGTCGTGCATAAACTCGACTAAGTCGGTGATCTCAACCTTAGGGTTACCTGTTAGTGTGCGGTATGTACAAGATAGTGCATCGACCACTACCGGGACTTTGCCGTTTTCGCTCAGTGCGCTTAGAGCATCGATTAGCTCATCGCGTTTAGCATCGGCGTTTTTAAAGTCACCTTTTGATTCCCACATCTGGCCGCAGCATAGGTGACGAGTATTATCTGGCGTCACGACGTTGTAGCCTGCGCGTTCAAGTAGCGTCACCACGACATCTGGTAGGGTGCGATTGTCTGGATCTAGCGGTGTTGGCCCGAAAGTTCGACCGCCACATGCTGGGAAGTAGACCACGGTTTCCTTGTCTGGGTTGATTGGCGAAGGGGTAGGCAGGTTAGCACCCTTAGCAAAGTCAGGGTTCCAATAAGGTACCTCTTTAGACACCATACGACCAACGTTCATCAGCCCGTTAGTCACGCTGTCACCGGTCACTTTATGAATGATGTTGAGTATGTTGAAACCTGTGCTGATCACTTGGTTTACCGCGCCAAAATGTTTGGCTTGGAAATCCAGTACTTTCTGCTCAGTGGTGGTGATATAAGGGGTACGTAGCTTACGCACCAGATTACCCATGCTGTTGTCAACTGGGCAGGCAATGGTACATAGCTGACAGGCGGCGCAGGTATCAACGACATCATACTTGGCGGCTGCGCGCATCTCTTCTGCCGCTTGCTTATCACCCGAGGCTTCGAGACGAGCAATTTCACGTAAGGTCGCAATACGCTGACGCGGCGTGAAGTTAAGCGCCGAGGTTGGACAGGTTTTTTCGCAGAAACCACACTCGATACACTTATCGACATAGTCATCGACCACAGGACAAGGCTTGATATTCTTCACGTGCACATTGGCGTCGTTGTTAAGTATCACGCCTGGGTTAAGTAGCCCTTGCGGATCGAAGATATGCTTGATGCGCTTCATTAAGGTATAAGCGTCAGCACCCCATTCCATCTCGACAAATGGCGCTACCGCACGGCCAGTACCATGCTCAGCCTTCATTGAACCATCATACTTGTCGATAACCATCTCGGCCACGTCTTGCATGAAGGCGTGGAAACGGTTGATATCTTCTTGCGAGGCGAAGGTTGGGGTAATAATAAAGTGGAAGTTACCCGCTAGCGCATGACCATAGATCACCCCTTCAGGGTAACCATGTTTATGGAATAGTGCGGTTAGATCGCTCGCTGCGTTGGCTAAATGTTGTAGCTCAAACGCGACATCTTCGATAATAACCGAAGTCCCTTTTGGACGTTCACCACCAATGATGGGGAACAAACCTGAACGCATTGCCCAGTATTTGCTATAAACCTCAGGGTCGTTACTGAAGGTGATTGGGCGCTCAGTTTCTAGATGGGCGAGCTTAGCGATCACATCTTGAGTGTAACGGTTGAGGGTTTCTTCATCGTTAGCACGGGATTCAATCAGTAGAATTGCTGCGCCTTCAGGGAGTTCGCTTAACCACTCTGGCATCCCTTTCTTGCCAGTAACTGACTTAATGGACGCCCAGTCCAGTAGCTCAGCTGCTGCAACACTGTCGCACTTAATCGGCGGAATCGCACTTGCCGCATCGACCATGTTGTAAAATACCGCCATGGCAGACGCTTTAAACTTAGCTTCTTCAACTGTGTCGTAGGTCACTTCCTCTACGAATGCAAGGGTACCTTCTGATCCCACGATTAAGTGGTTGATTAAATCGAATGGATCGGCGAAATCAACCAAGGCGTTAATGCTGTAGCCTGTGGTATTTTTTATTGAGAACTTTTTACGAATACGGTTAGCTAACACTTCGTTATTACGAGTCAATTGGCTTAATTCGGTCAACTCGTTAAGTAGGTCTTTATGGCTGGCAGCAAAGGCTGCTTTTGATTTCTCACAACCAGTATCAAGCTCGGTGCCATCGGCAAACAGTAGTTTGGCTGATGAGATGGTTTGATAGCTGTTTTGCGCCGTACCACAACACATACCCGAAGCGTTATTGGCTACGATACCGCCGACCATCGCCGAGGCTAAGGTTGCTGGGTCGGGACCGATTTTTTTACTAAATGGCTTCAGCGCCAAGTTAGCATCGCTACCGATAACGGCCGCCCCCAATGAGATCTTTTGTTTATCTTCGCTGATAGTAATTTTTCTAAAACCATCATGGCCTAAGATCAACAAAATACCTTCACCGATCGCCTGACCCGATAAACTGGTACCTGCGGCGCGGAAGGTAATAGGAGCCTGATGAGCACGCGCAACCTCGAGAGTTTGCTTAGCTTGCTCTAGTGTTTCTGCGTGTACGACCACTTCAGGAACAATACGGAAATAACTGGCATCGGTTGACCAGGCAAAACGGCGCACCGCATCATCGGTGACCGCATCTTGGCCTAGTTTTGCTCTTAAATCTGCGACAACAGCTGAATAGTTAATCGACATGAGATTACTCTTTATTTTGAACGGGTAAAAGGTGAGCAATGATTTGCTCACCTCCCTGAGAATTTATACTTAGAAACCGCCCCACACGGTCGCAATCGTACCGGCGACTAAGGCATAACCAAGCGCAATAGGCATGGTTTTACGAATGATTTCAGATTCTCTACCTGCCATACCAACAACGGTTGCAGCAGCGACCACGTTCATCACACACATCATGTTACCCGCGTTAGCACCTATGCCTTGAAGCGCGAGAACGACCGCGTGGTTCATGCCAATGTTGTCGGCTACGCTATATTGTAGACCAGAGAACATCATGTTGGAGAAGGTTGCGGAGCCAGATAGGAATGCACCGAAGATACCCACTATCGGTGACATCCAAGCCCATACTGCGCCCATAGAGCCAGCTAGCATATCGGCTAGTGCCACAGGCATAGAGGCTAAACCTGATTCGTTTGCGCCTGAGTTTAGGAAGATCTTCACCATAGGAACCGAAGCGCCTAGAGAGATAATCGTTGGTAGCATTGACTTGCAAGAGACGGTGAAAGACTCTTTGATTGCTGGGGATTTCATCTTAAACAGGAAGAAACCAAGGATACAGACAAGAACGAAGAAGGCGCCTGGCGCATAAAGCGTGGCGAAGCCAGCTTTAAGTTCTGTGCCGAGTAAACCTGTCCAGCTGATGTTGAAGCTAGTTAACCAAGATTTTAGTGGGGCTACGGTGCGAGAAAGCACTAGTAGTGCCGCCATTATGATATATGGCGTCCATGCAGCAACTTGAGAAAAATGAGCTTTAGTCTCTATTTTGTTTTGCTCTTGGTTGTCGTTTTCGGCAAAATCATTCCATGGTTTTGCTGGTAGTAAATAGCCTTTACGAGCAACAGGAATAACTAAGGCCATACCGACGAGTGCACCGATAACTGATGGGAACTCTGGGCCTGCGAAGAAGTTGATTAACCAAGCTGGAACAGTAAATGCTAAACCTGCAAAGAGGGCAAACTTCCATATGGCTAGGCCTTCCTTAAATGACTTGTTGCGACCGAAGAAGCCTGTCAGGACAGAAACCAACACTAATGGGATCAAGGTGCCTATGATCAAATCGATAGTGATCATGTGCATTGCGATAAACTGAGCATAGTCAGAGAAATGACCGCCATGTTCGGCAATCTGGTCTGCAGCCATACTCACACCGCCAGACATTAAGCCCTGCTCCATACCGAATAATACAGGTAGGCCAATTGCGCCGAACGATACGCTGGTAGAGTCGGCTATCAAAGCGACTACGGCGGCAGCAATGGGCGGCACACCGAGCAGTACTAGCAGTGGTGCACCGATTGCTGCAGGCGTACCAAAACCGGCGGACCCCTCGATGAACGAGCCAAATAACCAACAGATGATAACTACTTGTACGCGAGCGTCACCGCTGATATTGGTAAATCCAGCACGAATGGTGTCCATAGCGCCGGAGTATTTAAGGGTGTTGAGCAGGAACACTGCACCGAAGATGATTGTTAACGGCGTTAGGGCTGAAAGTAGTCCTTCGACCACAGATGCACTAAGTATCGTGGTGTCCATCTGCCAGATAAAGACGGCGGCTAAGCCTGTCATTACCATAGAGATCGGCATGGCGCGCGATGCTGGCATTTTTAATAGTACCAAAAATAGCATAACGCTGATTACTGGCGTTAAACTGGCGAGCAGTTGAAGTAGGGTCATGATTGCCTCTTACTGTCTTTACTTGTGGATTCTAATTTTTGTTAGGGCTGGCTCAATTGATACAGCACCGCGCTTGTTGGCTTAATTATTTCATTGGTCAATTAAGCTTTGATGCGTACTAAACGCTAATTCACTAAAAGCAAATATGATCTAGATCATCTTGTATTGATTATGTAGGAGGAGATGGAATGTGTGTGAGCTTAGTCTGTTGCGCTAGCGTTAAAGTGTGATCTGGCTCACTGGTCTGCGCAGTTTGTTATAACTAAATGGAATCAAAAACAATGTGTATAGTTCGGGAAGGTGTTTTTTAGAGAGTTTTTACTCTAAAATGGTCTCGTTTATGGAAATATCTGATCTCATAATTTCAGTTTAGAACTCATTAATGAAAGCGTTGGTTTTTAGGGGGAGTGATCTAAATCACTCTGTTAATTGTCGGTAGTAGGTGATATATGTTGGTAAAAAGGTATTACCAATAATATTCAGTAAGTTAGTCATTATCTGTAAAATTTCACAAAAGACCCGTGTAAAAATTATGTATGTGATCTCGATCTAGCTCACTTTATCCATTTTTCTCAAATAGGTAATTTTATTTCTGATTTTCGGAGAATGAAGCTGATTTTGTCTGCACCAATTTGGGGCGAGTAAACGCCATTTTGTGAGATAAAAATAAAGTCGTGATGCAATAATGGGGCTAGATTTGGTTGAATTGTAGCCATTACTGGTAAGGGAATAGACGAGGAGCTCAGGTTCTTGCTCCTCGTTTTATTGATCAAATTACAAGCTAAGGGATGTGATAGTTACCCATCAATTAGTCGTGACTTGATCACCCTTGGCTCATTTTAGTGGCTAGCGCTGGAATGTCAGGTTATCAATCAAGCGTGTTGTCCCCATATAGGCAGCCGCCAAGATCACTAGGGCACTATCTTGCTCGATGACTTCATGGAGATTATTGGCGTTACGTACCGCCAGATAATCGGGTTTAAAACCCGCCTGCATCAATTTAGCTTCTGAAGCTTGCACTACATTAGGGATAGCTTCACCGCGGCGAATCGCGTCAGCCATTTCATCCATGGTTTGTTTAAGTGTGGCTGCCTGCAGCTTTTGTGCTGCACTTAAGTAACCATTGCGTGAACTCATGGCTAAACCTGTTTGCTCACGTATGGTATCTACACCAATTACCTCTATCGGTAGTGATAGATCCTCTACCATGGTTTTAATCACCATTAGCTGCTGAAAATCTTTGTTACCAAACAGGGCGATATCGGGTTGAACAATATTAAATAGCTTACAGACTATGGTTGCCACGCCACGAAAATGACCTGGACGGCTAGCACCACAGAGTTCATCTGAGATCTTCGGGACTTCGACGAAAGTCTGCTTATCCATACCTTTGGGGTAAATGATCTCTGGTGTTGGGGTGAATAGCAGTTCTACACCAGCGTCTACTAACGCCGCCTTGTCTGCATCTAAGGTGCGAGGATAGGCATCGAGATCTTCATTTGCACCAAACTGCATAGGGTTAACGAAGATAGAGACCACGACATGGTCTGCGTGCTTAGCGGCTTCCTTTACCAAGGTAATATGGCCTAGGTGCAGATTCCCCATGGTTGGTACAAATGCTACTGTCTCACCTTGGCGTTTCCAAAGGCGCACTTGTTCTCGGAGTTGAGCGATATCTTGAGTGGTAAACATCTTTACTACTTACCTTAGTTAAACGTATGTTCGCTGCTAGGAAAGGTGCCGTTTGCCACCTCTTCAATATAAGCGCGAATGGCGCTACGAATTTCGCCCGTTTGGGCTAAATAGTTCTTTGAAAAGCGAGGAATATAGCCACTAGAAATGCCCAGTACATCATGCATGACCAAGATCTGACCATCGGTATCGGCACCAGCGCCAATACCAATAACGGGGATGGTTAGCGCTTCTGCGATGGTCTTAGCGAGCGCCGCCGGGATGCACTCTACCACTAATAACTGCGCGCCAGCAGCCTCGAGGGCTTTGGCTTCATCTAAGATCCGCTGTGCATTATCAGCGTCACGTCCTTGGACTTTAAAACCACCAAACACATGAACAGACTGTGGAGTCAGGCCTAAATGAGCACAGACGGGAATGCCGCGTTCGGTGAGTTTAGTTACGGTTTCAAGTAGCCAATGGCCACCTTCGATCTTAACCATATTAGCGCCAGCTTGCATCAAGACCGTGGCATTGGTCATCGCCTGCTCAGGCGTGGCGTAGCTCATGAAGGGCATATCGGCTATCAGTAAGGCACGTTTGATACCACGGCGCACACAGCGTGTGTGATAGGCGATATCTTCAATGGTGACAGGTAAGGTGTCATCATGGCCTTGAAGTACCATCCCTAATGAGTCACCAACAAGCAGGACATCGATTCCTTCACTGTCGAATGCACCAGCAAAACTGGCATCATAGGCGGTGATTGAAGTGAACTTTTTTCCTTCCTGCTTAAATTTGAGCAGGGTAGAGCTAGTTATCTTAGACATAATGAAGGTCTTAAATCTGATTTAAAAAGGATTCTGTATTCACAGTAGAGTGCTTTATAAGCTAACTCTGGCTTAAGTTCAATGATCTGCGCCGAGTTGTTGCACTTCGGCTCGGAGATTGTCATCGATTAATGCGCTAATTGGCGTACCGCAAGGCAATATCAGTTGTGGTGCTAAGTCGCTTAGGGGCACCAATACGAAACTACGTTGTTTCATTCCATAGTGAGGCACAGTTAATCGCGGTAATGAGAGTTGCTCATCGCCATACAGCAGCAGATCGAGATCTAGGGTTCTAGCCCCCCAGCGAACATTGCGCACTCGTCCCTGTTGTAGCTCGATAGTTTGCAAGGCGTCGAGCAGTTCAATCGGGGCTAATTGGGTGGTAAGGCAAGCAACGGCATTGATATAGTCGGGCTGCTCAACATCCCCCATAGGCGCGCTACGATAGTAGGGAGACACTTGCACTTCGGCATCTTCTGCGAGCGCACTTAGTGCGATAACCGCTTCATCGAGCTGTTGTCTTGGGGACTCAAGATTGGCCCCCAATGCGATATAAACCTGGGTCATTATTCTTCTGGTTTAGTGGTTTTTTTCGGTGAGCGGCGGCGACGATTGTTATTACGGTTGCGATTGCCTTTGGCTGTGCTTCGTGCGATCACACTGCGCTGCTCTTCGCTGCCCTCGACGAAACTCTTCCACCATGCCGCCGACTTGGTTAAATTGCCACCCTCAGCTTCGGCGCGAAGTAACAGAAGATCGTAGGCAGCACGGAATTTGGGATGCTCAATGAACTTAAATGCGCGAGTGCCTTGATTACGGTCGAAACGTAACTGTAACTGCCAAATATCTTTTGCTGGTGTACTGAACCTACGGGGAATACTGATTGAGCGACATTGCTGCTCCATCACATCACCCATAGCGGCATAGAATGCATCATAGGTACTTAGGCCGCTTTCTACTGCTATATCATCGGCGCGTTGACTCAGTGGATACCATAACATAGCCGCATAGAAGAATGCTGGGGTGACCGTTTTATCGGCCAGTACCCGTTGATCTGTGTTACGCATGATGGCGTTGTTCATCTTAGTGGCAGGCCCATGAGGATCTTCTACTAAGACATTTTCAACTAATGGGAATAACGGCTCAAATAAGCCATATTCACGCATCATAGTGTAGTTATTCTGCGCTTGACCGTTAAAGAAGAGTTTCAACACCTCTTCATACATGCGAGCGGCTGGAATATCTTTAAGCAGTGGCGCGAGTTCATAGATAGGGTCGGCAGCACCTTTATCTATGTCCATCCCTAGCTTAGTGGCAAAACGCACGGCTCTGAGCATACGAACCGGATCTTCACGGTAGCGCTTTTGCGGATCACCAATCAGGCGAAGGGTGCGAGATTCTAAATCTTGTAATCCGCCACCATAACTGTGTATCGAAAAGTCACTGATATCGTAATAGAGAGCATTAACGGTAAAGTCGCGGCGCTCAGCATCTTCATCTATGGTGCCGTACACGTTGTCACGCAGTAGTCGACCTTCTGCATTGACCTTGGAGATCTTCTCTTCATTGTCGACATGGTGGCCACGTAGGGTCGCAACTTCGATAACATCACGGCCAAAGACAATATGGGCCAGACGGAATCGACGACCGACTAGGCGACAGTTTCGAAATAATCTTTTGATCTCTTCAGGCGTCGCATTGGTGACAACGTCGAAATCTTTAGGTTCGAGGCCCAGTAAAATGTCACGCACCCCACCACCGACAAGATAGGCTTTAAAGCCTGCTTTATGCAGTCGGTAGAGTACCTTTATAGCGTTTTCGCTAATCTGCTTACGAGAAATTGCATGATTTTTTCTTGCAACGATCTCCAAGCTTAGTCCCGCTTGTGTGGTTTCTGTTGTGTTTTGATTGTCGTCAAAAAGCTGCTTACAGAATTGACTAATACGGCGAAAAATAGGACACCTCGAACATGGATCTTAACTAAGGGTTAAAATAAGGCCGCTATCATAACTCAAATATGGGTTAAAGAGTATACCCATAGGAGGGGCTCAAGTGCGGCTTTCGTGATGGGGTTAGTGTTTAGGCTGTGCCACAGTTACAGTATAATCTGTTGCTGCTTAGGAATCGCGTCTAAATTAAACTGCGTAACCGCTTGAGCGAGCATGATCTCTGGAGTGTCGATATCGACACTGGGTTGACCTAAGAAGCGAAGCGCTGCCTGAATGCTTTGCTGTGGCGCACGGTTATCGATCGCTGGAGCATGGTTTTGTTTGGACAGTTTACGTCCCGGTTCGGCGCAGGCTAGTGGCAGATGAAGCCAATTTGGTGTGTGATATTCAAAGAGGTTAAACAGGGTCGTTTGGCGGGCGCTGGATGTGAGCAGATCGCAGCCGCGCACCACTTCGGTGATCCCTTGATCTCCGTCATCCATGACGACCGCTAATTGATAAGCATAAAGACCATCACGGCGTTTGATAATAAAGTCTTCGCTGGCAAAATCCTCCTCAACCCTAATCTTCCCCATTAGCTGATCGGTAAATTGAGCTATTGGTTGTGTGTTACGGATACGTATTGCGCCAGCATTTAAGGCGGGTGTTAGCCGACCACATCGGCCATCGTAACTGTGTCCCATTGCTTGGATCTGCTTGCGGGTACATTGACAATAGTACGCCTTATCTTGGCTAAGCAGTTGCTGTAGCTGAGCCTCGTAATCGGCCAAACGCGAGCTCTGAAATAGCACGCTATCGTCCCAATGCAGGCCATAAGCCTCTAAGGTTGATAAGATCCCTTGGCTTGCACCAGCAACCTCTCGGGGTGGGTCGATATCTTCGATGCGTACTAACCACTTACCCTGCAGCGCGCGGGCACGTAAATAACTGCCTAGGGCAGCAATCAATGATCCAAAATGGAGAGGACCCGAAGGCGAGGGAGCGAAACGACCAATGTAGGCTTTAGAGTGCACGTTGCAGCCTTTGCAAAAAGCGGATACTAAAAAGCGGGGATAAACCCCGCTTCCATTAAAAAGTCAGACTAGCCAGCCATCTGCTTTTCTTTAATCTCTGCAAGGGTCTTACAGTCGATACACTGATCGGCTGTTGGACGCGCTTCGAGACGACGGATACCGATCTCGATACCACAAGAGTCACAGAAACCAAAATCATCATCTTCGATTTTCTGTAGTGTCTTTTCGATCTTCTTGATCAGTTTGCGCTCTCTGTCGCGTGCACGAAGTTCTAAACTGAACTCCTCTTCTTGAGCTGCACGATCCACAGGATCAGGGAAGTTAGCAGCTTCATCTTGCATATGACTAAGAGTACGGTCGACCTCTTCACGAAGCTGACCACGCCATGCATCGAGAATTTTCTTGAAGTGATTCAGTTGAGCGTCATTCATGTACTCCTCACCGGGTTTTTCCTGGTAAGGATCTACTCCTGCGATAGCGAGTACGCCAAGTTTTTTAGTGCCTTCAGGCATAACGCATCTCCTGTTAATCATTTGCGTTGTAGGGCGGCTTTCATTAAAGGCCGATATCTATATCAGAATCTTATATACCACGCAAATTTTTTATGCTGCGGTTTATCTATCTTTTGACTATGTCCTCTATTTAGCATTTATTCAACTTTTACCGCTCATTTACAGTTTGACAGGGCAGGATTTAGTCAAGTAGGCACCTTGGAGTGACATTTCGGTGCTATAGGCGAGTACTTCAACGCCTGCTTGATGGGCTTTTTGTAATAGTTCGCTGTAGTGGGGATCGATATGTTGCGCTGCCGTAACAGAGGCAATCCCTGTATGCTGAACTACAAATAACAGTACCGCCCTATGACCTAGTGCTACCATCTCCATCAGTTCTCTGAGGTGTTTTTGTCCGCGGGTGGTGACGGCGTCGGGAAAGTAACCCTGACCCTCTTCTAACAGGGTGCAACTTTTAACTTCTATATAGCAGAGCCCTAATTGGGGATCGTCTAACAATAGATCGATACGACTATTTTCGCTGCCATATTTGACTTCTCTGCGTAGATTGGCGTAGCCGGCGAGTTCGGTGATGACATTATCGGCGATCGCTTCGGCGGCGAGATCATTGGCTCGGCCGGTGTTGATACCTATGATATCGCCAGTATCGGTTTGCGCTTGCTCCCAAGTGTGAGGGTATTTTCGCTTGGGATTGTCAGATGTAGAGAACCAGACTTTTTCTCCGGGGAATAAGCAGTTGCGCATCGAGCCCGTATTTGGGCAATGAATGGTGATCTGTGAACCATCCTTTAGTTGGACATCCGCTAAAAATCGTTTGTAACGTTTAATTAAGATACCTTGTTCGAAGGTTGGACTAAAAAGCATACTCTGCACGGCTATACATGGGCGATAACCGCAGGTTATCAGAAAGCCCTGATTGACACTAATTGATAGGTGATGATCTTATTTCAGTTGGGTTATACTTGGTCGCAAAAACTCAGCTCGAGAGATCAACTGAGCCTAATAATAGCGGTACAAAACAAGGAATCAATATGAGCGACGCGATGAAGATTTTTCTGACTAACGACGCACCAGCTGCCCATTGGGGCAAGGCTGACGTAACATTTACCCAAGATCAAGCCAATATCCATCTACAGACAGGCGATCAGTTGCGTCAGGTACAGCAAGCTGCACGTAAGATCCGTGGTCAAGGCCTTTTAGAGGTTGTGTTGAGTGGCGCTGATTGGGATCTTAACAGTCAGTGGGCGTTTGCGCTTGGATTTGCTACTGCTAAGGCTGAGGGGAAGATTCATTGGAGTGGGGATGAGGCTTTGCAAGCGGCATTAAATGCTCGCCTTGAGAGTGCAAATTTTGCCAGACAGCTAATCAATGAAACCCCAGAAAACTTATCCCCAGTGACCTTGGCGACTCAAGCCGCTAAATGGTTAGCCAAGTTAGGTGGCGACAAAGTGACTTATCGGATCATCGAAGGTGAGGCGTTACTCGAGCATAAGTGGATCGGTATTCATGCCGTGGGCCGTGGTAGTGAGCGTCCGCCCGCACTGTTAGAGCTGGATTTTAATCCGTTAGATGCTGATGCTCCTGTATCTGCCGCTCTAGTAGGTAAAGGGATCACCTTTGATTCGGGTGGATACAGCATCAAAGCTTCTGAAGGTATGCTGGGGATGAAGTGCGACATGGGCGGTGCGGCAACGGTGACCGCTGCACTGGGATTAGCGATTAAATCAGGTCTTAACAAGCGTGTTAAGTTGTTCCTTTGCTGCGCCGAGAATTTGATCAGTGGTCATGCATACAAGTTAGGCGACATCTTGACTTATAAAAATGGTGTTTCAGTCGAAGTGGTTAACACAGATGCAGAAGGGCGTTTGGTGCTGGCCGATGGCTTGCAAGCGGCGTCGGAGACTGGTGCTCCGCTGATTATCGACGCAGCAACCTTAACGGGTGCAGCGGTGATGGCAGTGGGCACTAACTACAATGCTATTTTCTCACCAAACAGTGAATTACTTATGCGCACGCAAAGTAAGGCTTCTGAAGTCGCTGAGCGAGTGTGGCCATTACCATTAGATCCTTGGCATAAAGAGATGTGTCCATCACCTTACGCGGATACGGCTAATAGCCGCCCAGTGAAAGGTGGTGGAGCGGGTGGTGCTTCAAATGCTGCCGGTTTCTTATGGCGATTTGTATCACCAGAGGCACAATGGCTGCATGTCGATTTAGCCGCAGCCTTCGCCGATACGGCTAACGGTTTATGGGCGGCAGGTGCGACGACCCATGGCATGCTAACCATTGCGGGTCTATTAGAAGATTAAGTTGTGTTGATGAGACTAGATGCGCCTAATTGGGCGCATTTTTTTTGGAACAATGAGTAGATGCCGTGAGTTGCCATGAATGAATAATAGGGTAACTGATGCCACTTTCGCTGCTTACTGAGTGATAAAGATGTAACTCATGAGCCGTTATTGTTAGCGGCGCTATTTGCTGTGGGGAGTACTCCCTAGCTTTACGAAACAAGGTGATATGAGGTGTAAACAGGCGTTCGCTTTGATGCAAATTTAATTCATGACTTAACTGCCGACACGTTTGATGCAGTTTGATAAGGGCGGGATCCTTTGCTATCCCCGCCAGACAGATCACCTTAGGTTTCTGCCACCACTCGATGGCTTCTAAATCGACACTAAAGGGTTTAAGTTTGTTTTGAGCATTAAGTTGATTCAATGTCTTTATCAGCTGAGTTTGTTGCTGCTCATCAACTTGACCAAGAAAATAGAGAGTGACATGAAAATTATCTTTGGGGATAGCTCGTCCATCGGTACTGATAAGAGATTGAGTGTGGGCTAAGATATTGGCTTGCTCTGATGATGGGCTAATACCTAGAAATAGTCGTTTAATCATTTGCTATGCTCCATAACCATCGAACATCTTGCTGTATACCTAAGTTCACTACTCGAATAGTACTTGAGTATGGTATCTATTTATTGCTAAGTTGAGTGAAAGCGTAATGTTTCAACTGAACGATTAGTTTGTTGAGAGTGACTTGCGTGAGTATAGGTTTTTCATATTTTGAGTCAGTGGTGTAGTGGTTGATCTCAATAGTGACTTCTAAGACGCTAATCTTATGATCTTGTCTATAATTAATTGAGATACCACATGGATCATCATAAGGAAGCGAGGTTACATGTCAAATAGTCAGCAAAACCATTCGACACTGTTGCAACAGGTGGCTGCCTATCTTTGTGATTATGATTTAGATGACGAAATTGATCTTCTGCTGCAAGGTCTCGCCCAGAGAACGAACTGCAATGGTTTATTCTTACTACGTGTCACAGCGGGGCGTCGCCGCGTCAATATTGAAGCCATGTATCGAAGTGATGATTCTGTCTTTAGCCAGCGTGATGCCGAATTATTATTAAGACGGGTTTCTAATAACAACAACCTTCAAAGCTATGCCTCATTAAAACATCCCACAATTATTGAAGATATTTCAACGGCTATCGATGATTTAGATAGTCAGCAGCAACTTGCTCAGGCTGGTGTTCGCAGCGTGCTATTACTCCCTGCCTGTGGAGATAGGTACTATATCTTTGGTGCTTATCGTTATGAATGTGATGGCATTTGGGACAAGGATTTAGTCGAAGCATTGACATTGGCAGGTAATGTTTTGGGGTATTCTCAAGAGGTGTATCGTCTTGAGCAAGTGGCTAAAAGTAATGAGTTAGTGTGCATTGAACACTTGTACCGCATGCCTATGTCTTGTGTACATATCGGTGCAGATGATCGAGTGGTACGATTTAATGCCCAGGCGACACAAGAGCTGGGTGTTGAAACCCTGCAAGATATTTATAGTTTGATTCATCCTATAGATCTCCCCTTGTTTCGTGACACTATGGCATTAGTGCGTGAACAAGTGTTAGAGCAAGCCAGCTGCGATCTAATGATGCGCCATGATAGTAAAGATAAGGCTAAGGTGACTTTTCTTTCTCTATCAGATGCAGATGATTCGCTGATGATGTTTGTTGAGGCGGCGACAGAAGAGCGTCAAGATAAACCAAAGGATATTTTATTTAATTTCGATGTATTAACAGGGCTAGCCAATCGAGCCTATTTTGAGTCGTTATATTCTCATATTGAACCTTGTGTTGGTATACGTCGAACATTCGTGGGATTTATCAACCTCGATGGCTTTCAGGTCATTAACAATGTGAGTGGCCATCAAGCGGGAGATCAATTGCTGCGCGAGGTGGCCGAGAGATTAAATCAATTAGTGCGCAGAAATGATGTGGTGGCAAGGCTCAGCGGTGATGAATTTGGTATTTTAATGCCCACCGTCGATCAAGCTATCGCCGAGCAAGTCGCGCATCGGATCTGTAATGCTCTCAACAAACATGAGTTTATTTGGGGCGGAAGAAAGCATAGCGTTAGCGTCAGTATGGGGTTAGCCGAATGTGATTGCCATGCTGATTCGATTTCAGATCTCTTGCGACGAGCCAGCGCAGCGTGCCGCGTCGTTAAAGAAGGTGGGGGCAATGGTTGGTATTTATATGCCAGTGACGATCCCGAAGTTGAGCGTCTAAATGCCGACATGAATACCTCTGTTGATGTTATAGGTGCGCTGGCCAATGACCGGTTTGAACTCTATTTTCAACCCATTGAGACGCTACTGGAAGATGGCGGTGGACTCCACCTAGAGATCTTACTGCGGATGCAGTTGGAGAATGGAGAATACCTGCTCCCTGGGATTTTCTTGCCCGCGGCAGAGCGTTTTAATTTAGTCTCTAAGATCGATCGTTGGGTGATTGAGCAGATGCTACGCTGGGGGAGCGAGAATATTGCGATATGGCAACAGCTTTCGTTAGTCTCTATCAATTTGTCGGCGCTCTCCATTGGTGATCGAGATTTTGTTAATTGGCTTGAAATGAGGTTGTTAGCTGAGCCTGAGTTAGTGAATAAAATCTGCTTTGAGATCACCGAAACTGCCGCCGTTAGCCAATTAGATTTAGCCACTGAGTTGATCAATATGGTGAAGCCTATGGGATGCAAGTTAGCGCTGGATGATTTTGGCTCAGGTTTTTCAAGCTTCGCTTACCTAAAACTGCTCGATATTGACTATGTTAAAATCGATGGCCAATTTATACAAAACTTATGTAGTGATAAGGCTGATCAGGCTATTGTGTCTGCTATATGTCAGCTTGGGCGAGATATGGATTTTAAGATAGTGGCTGAATATGTTGAATCCATTGAGATAGGCCAGCATTTGGCCCAACTTGGGGTTGAATATGGCCAAGGTTTTGGCATTGCTCGGCCTATGCCCTTAAACAGTTTGTTATCGGGTCAAAGCTTAGAGTGGTATAAGCTACTCTCAGGGAAAGCCTAGCCTAGTGAGCCCAGTCCTTATTTCGTAGATCTAAGTCAGCATTTTGTTTTGCCTTCATACCTTGTACACTTGTGGCAGTTTTTAGCGTATTGAAAGCCTCTTTTGAACCAACTACCCATTCATGATCTGCTTTCCGCCTTAAGAGAGGCGTTAGCTCAATCGCACCAGCTGATTTTGCAGGCGCCAACAGGCGCGGGGAAGTCTACCGCTTTACCACTAGCCATGCTCGATTGGTCTGAGATCGAGGGCAAGATCCTGATGCTAGAACCCCGTCGTATGGCAGCGCGTAATGTGGCGCAGTTTATTGCTAAGCAGCGCGGAGAAACCATAGGACAAACCGTCGGATTTAGGGTGCGTGGCGAGTCTAAGGTGACAACTGCGACGCGCCTAGAAGTCGTCACCGAAGGGGTGTTAACCCGAATGATCCAGCAAGACCCTGAGTTGACGGGATATGCTGTGATTATCTTTGATGAGATCCATGAGCGTCATCTAACGACCGATCTCGGGCTTGCCTTAGCGTTAGAGGTGCAAGCCTCCTTTCGTGAAGACCTCTCGATTTTGGCGATGTCGGCAACCCTATCGGGCTTGCCTTTACAAGCGCTCATGCCCAACGCGATAAATCTGCAAAGTGAAGGCCGTAGTTTTCCCGTTAGCATCGAGTATCGTGCTCCTCGTTCATCCCTAGACTGGCTCGACCATATGGCGCAGGTGATTGTTGAGGCCCTCAATAACCAAGCTGAAGGCTCCATGCTGGCTTTTCTGCCCGGCCAAGGAGAGATTAATCGTCTGATGCAGCGCTTATCTACGCGCCTCGATCCTAAACAATATTTGCTCGCGCCCTTATATGGCAGTTTGTCGGCCAAGCTACAAGATTGTGCCATCGCCCCTGCGCCAGAGGGCATGCGTAAAGTCGTGCTCTCTACCAACGTTGCCGAGTCCAGTTTGACCATCGAGGGGATAACCTTGGTGGTGGATTGTGGCTATAAACGTCAAGCGAGTTTTAATCCTAAGACGGCGGTCAGTCGGTTGTCTCTTAAGCGTATTAGTCAGTCATCAGCGGATCAGCGGGCAGGGCGAGCGGGACGTCTATCTCCTGGACACTGTATTCGCCTGTGGGGACAAGAGGAGCAAGGGCGCCTATTACAAGCCGATGAGCCAGAGATCCTTCATAGTGACTTAACGTCTATGGTGCTGGATGTGGCTTATTGGGGCGAGAGTTCCCTTGAGCAATTACCCCTGCTCAGTCCGCCTGCGAGTGCGAATGAGGCGGTGGCTTGGGCTTTGTTAGCGCAGCTTAAGATTGTTGATGATAAGCGCCGAATAACGCCTCATGGTAAGCAGGCTTATCAGCTAGGCTGTCATCCGAGGTTAGCGCATATGCTATTAACGGCGAAACAATGGCAGCAAACCGAGCCTGAAAGCCAGATTCTGGGCCTTGCTTGTCTGTTGGCTGGGATCATAGAATCCCGCAGTCGCGCGCGTCGCGGCGCCGATATTACTGACTATTTAGCCGATGCTCGGCATGGTGAAACGGCGCAGTTGGCTCAAGGTTATCTGACTCGTATACAGAGTAGAGCGAGTTTAGATAAGGCGATAAGTTTGGTTCATCCAGATGATATTGCGGTACTGCTTGCTTTGGCCTTTCCCGATAGGATTGCGAAGGCGCGCGGTAGCAGCGGTTACCAACTCTCTGGTGGTGCGGGCGTGTCGCTAGCCGAAGATGATCGACTCAGTGGTGAGCCATGGTTAGTGGTGGTTGAGTTTCAAGAGACTCAAGGAAAAAGCAGCGGCAGAATATATCTGGCTGCGGCGGTTAACCCCGAGCGTTTTAAGGACAGATTAAGTCACTGTGTGTCGCAAGAGGTTGTTTGTGGCTGGGATGATGATAAGGCAGGTTTCTATGCCGAGCAGCAGCGTCGTATTGGTGCGATTGTATTAGCGCAATGCCCCATAGCGCAGCTAAACGAGCAGTTAATCAAGCAGGCGATTTATGATTTAATTCGTACTAAAGGCATAGCCGTATTGAGTTTTGATGATAAGGTTGCCCAGCTTAGACAAAGAGTTAGTCTAGCTCAAGATCATCAATTATCAGGGGATTGGCCAGCCATGGATGATGCTAGCTTGTTACTCAGTTTAGAGACCTGGCTAGGCCCTTACTTGGACAATGTTAGGCGTTTAACTCAACTTAAAGCGCTTGATTTTTATAGCCTGTTACACAACCTTTTACCTTGGTCGCAGCAACAAGTGTTGGCGGAGCAGTTACCCACCCATTGGCCGATGAAAACGGGGACTCGAGCCCAGATCCGTTATGAAGAATCGGGGCGTGCTCTGTTGAGTGTTCGCCTGCAAGAGGCGTTAGGCATGGCGCAAAGTCCAACCTTGGCACAAGGTAAGCTGGTGGTTACTATGGAGTTATTGTCTCCAGCACAGCGTCCGTTAGCCTTGACCGCGGATTTAGCCAACTTCTGGGTTGGTCCCTATGTCGAGGTGAAGAAAGAGATGAAAGGGCGCTACCCCAAACATTTATGGCCTGATGATCCTGCAAACACATTGCCGACCAAATATACCAAGAAAAAGACGTTAAATAACGGCCAATAAAGCGTCGTTATCTATTTTTAATGGAAATGAAATGACAACCAAAGAGACACCTAAAAAGCGTGTAGCGAAGAAGCCGACGAATAAGTCAGCTAAGACCAAGTCTAAAAAACCACAGTCAGCATCTAAAGGCTGGGGACGTAAGTTATGGTCTATTACGTGGAAGCTCGCGCTTATCGTTATCGCAGGCTTAACGATTTATAGTATCTATCTCGATCAGATCATTGCCCGTAAATTTGAAGGGCAGAAATGGCATCTTCCGGCTCAGGTTTTTAGCCGCTCTATGGCGCTTTACCCTGGGGCCGCGGTCAGCCATGAACAGTTGATTGCCGAACTTAAACTTCTGGGGTATCGCAAGGTCGCGAATCCTCGTCAAGTCGGCGAGTTTTCTGCGTCAAAGACTAAGGTCGATCTCTGGCGTCGCCCGTTTCAGCATCCACAAGGCTCGCAGGCTGAGCAGCGAGTGATGATCACCTTCGATAGCCAAGGGGTGGAGTCAGTTGCGCGTCAAAGCGATCATCGTCAAATGGCGGTGTTCCATTTAGAGCCCGTATTACTCGACAGAATGATCACAGGCGACGGTGAAGATCGTCTGTTTGTGCCGACAGACAAAATTCCCCCTGCAATTGTCAATGCGTTGATTTTAGTGGAAGATCGCAGCTTCTATGAGCATCATGGGGTGAATCCCTTTGCCATCTTACGTGCTGCATTAGTGAATATCAGCGCTGGGCGAACCGTACAAGGTGGTTCAACCCTGACGCAACAGTTGGCGAAAAACTTCTTCCTCTCCAGTGAGCGCTCAATCGTACGTAAAGTACGTGAAGCCTTGATGGCGATCATCATAGATTTTCGCTATGACAAGGATGAGATCTTAGAAGCCTACTTAAATGAAGTGTATATGGGGCAAGATAAAGCGCGCGCGGTTCATGGCATGGGACTCGCCTCACAATTCTATTTTGGCCGCCCCATTGCGGAGCTAACTTTACCGCAACAGGCATTCTTAGTAGCCGCGATCAAGGGGCCCTCTTATTACAACCCTTGGCGCTACCCTGAGCGCGCCCAAGAGCGCCGAGATCTGGTGTTGCGACTACTAATGGAAGCTGAGCAGTTATCGGTCGGTCAGTATAAGGCGGCGGTCGAATCTCCGCTGGGATTACGTAAGTTCGACCGACCTGTGCATCAAAAACTTCCCGCTTTCTTTGCGGTAGTCAGAGGTGAGCTAGCTAGACGCTTTGGTGATGCCTTGCTACAACAGTCAGGGGTGAAGGTATACACCACGCTCGATCCTATGGCGCAAGAGGCGGCGGAAAAAGCGGTTGAGTCGACGATGAAACACTTAGTGGGTCGTGATAAGAATCTACAGGTTGGCATGGTAGTGACCGACAAATATTCGGCGGGAATCGCCGCTATGGTAGGTGACAAGGTGCCAAGTTATCAGGGCTTTAACCGCGCGGTAGAGATTAGACGACCAATAGGTTCGCTGATTAAACCCTTTGTTTATGCCACAGCCCTTAGCCAAGGCGATAAATATAATTTGGCCACGCCACTTAAGGATGAACCTATCACCCTTAAAAATGAGCAAGGTAAGACGTGGTCACCACAAAACGTCAACAAGCAGTTTTCTGGACAAGTGCCTCTATTGACCGCGTTTAAGAAGTCGATGAACGTGCCGACTGTAAACTTAGGTATGGCAATTGGTACGGGAGCGGTAGCAACTACCTTGGACAAGGCTGGGTGGGCCGATAAGATCCCTGAATATCCATCTATGCTGCTCGGCGCAGTCAATGGCTCGCCATTGATGGTAGCGCAGGTTTATCAAACCTTGGCCGATAATGGTCGTTACCGTCAGCTTAATGCGGTGACCCATGTGTTGGATGTGAATAACAATCCTTTGGTGGGCGCGAGTACAAGTACGAACCAAGCGATTGATGTCGCCAGTGATTTCCTCGTGCAGCATGCGATGACCCAGGTGGTTCATTCAGGCACGGCGGCGAGGCTTGGCAAGGCATTTCCAGGCGTAACCCTTGCGGGGAAAACGGGCACCAGTAACGATTCTCGTGACTCATGGTTTGCAGGTTTCGATGAGCGAAATGTCGCCGCCATATGGGTCGGTCTCGATGATAACGGTAAGACCAGCCTCTATGGCAGCAGCGGCGCTATGGCTGTCTATCAGGCCTTTCTAGATAATCGCTCGCCCATCAGTTTGAGACGTACGCCTGTTGATGGTGTGGTACAAGGCTATTTCGACAAGGCGGGTATTGCACAAGAACCCGAGTGCGCAGATGTGGTGGCATTGCCTGCTTTACGTGAAAGTTACCAGCCAACCAAAAATTGTGGCAAACCGCTTTCATGGTGGCAGAAGTTAACGGGCAGCTAGCGAGGGTTGAGCTTTGGTGGGGCTGAAATAGAGAAGGGGGCTAGCCCCCTTTCTTTCAAACCTTATGCCTGCTGTTGCCAAAGCGTTTTAGCAAAGCGTTTTAGCAAAGCGTTCGGCAGTGATATGGATATAGTACTGCGCCATATCAACCTCTTTTTTATGGGTTGGGGAAAGGCGATTTTTATCCTCGTTAATGACAAAGCCTAGTGAGAGTAAGCTCTTTACCGAAGGTTGATTTTCGCGGTTGACATAACAGTAGACTTCTTCAAGTTTTAGTATCTCAAAGGCTACGGTGAGTAGCTGTTTTTTAATGTATTTATTGAGGCCTTTACCTTGAAAGTCACCCATTAACCAGGTGCCGGTTTCCGCTCGTTTTAGGTTGAAATCAATGCTTTTAAGGCGAGTAAATCCAATCACCTCTTGGGTGGGGTTGTCTCTTATCGTAAACAGAAAACTGCTTGGATCTTTGAGTAGTGATTCAAAATAACGATTGAAAACAACTTGCTCGCTTTTAGGAAAACGAGCAAAACGCCAGATGCTAGGATCTGTGCCAATCTGCTTTAGTGTCGTAATGTCATCGTCGACTAATGGCGAAATATTGGCCTGACATTCACTGTGCCTAAATGACTGACAGAGCATGTTTGCTGCTTGCTTATATTGCTCAAGCACTTTCATCATAAAATCCCTTCTCAATTTACGCATCGGTTACTGTGATGCGTAATGTGTTGAATTAAGCCTATTGATTCAGTTAAATCAAGCGATCAACGGATTGCGTGAGTAATGAATCTACTCACTGCACCATTGGCTACAGGCTTACGATATGCAGGAGTGATGAACTCCGGCTCGAGTAATATCCCTTTACTAATCAAACGAGAGATCAAAGGTAGGTAGGCCAACGATGTCTTCCCGGTTAGGAGGTGGTTAAAGTGCTTCTCTTGTTCGTAAGCGCTTAAAATCATGCTGAATCCTTTTAGATAAAGATGATCTTTGGTGTAACCGCCACCACGGTATACGCGTGCGGTAATGGTGTAGGCTAAGTTATCGTCTACACCATAGTTTTCTTTGAGCATTAAAAATGTGGTGCGAAAGTTTTTATCTTCAATCATCGAGTTAACGGCCATCACCCTCAAGGCAAGTGTCTTGAGACGTTTTACGCTCAGGTTACCAGATAGATATTCGCTTAAGATGGCGAGCCCTTCTTGGGTCATGGTATTGAGTGGGCAACCTAAAGAGAGGATCTGCAGTGGCTGAGCCTTAGCATTGAGAGAGGTGACTAAGTGCACGCCTAATTCATGGTGAGCAAGCGCTTGGGCATCGATTGTCGATAAAATAGCGTGGCTGTTGATGCGAACCTTAGTGCCAGATACTAAGGCATTAGCGACCATGGTTTCATCCATCTGTAATTGCCAGTTGTAGTTCTCTTCGACTGCCATTTTGGCCAAGATCTCGCTGATAGCCTGAGCATCGAGTAGCTCACCAGTTTGCTCGTCTGGATTGTCAGGTAGATGCAAAATAAACTGAGCATTACGGATATCTTTTTCGCTTGGCTCGCCATAATAGCGTAGAGAATCATACAGAAATTCACTGCTCCCAATCGACTTAAACTGGTCAATCTTATCGACATAGGAGTCAATTACATCGAGATATAGGGTATAGATATCAGGATCTTCAATCTCCTCTAACGGCAAGTTGAACAAGCTGCGTTTGAGGGTGAAAGGATCGATAGAGGTATCGGCATAGATAAATCTTGGCTCGATTGAAAAATGATTTTCGAAAAATGCGTTTCTCTGTTGCAGATAGTTGAGCGGTTTAACCGCCTCAAGAATATCAATATCTTTAACTAGCTGATGCAACTGGGTGTCGATAGACGACAGGATAGGAGCCACATTAGACATAGGTTGTAAAATCTCAGCAAGGTGTTGGTATCAATGTCGAAAATCGACATAGTCTAGAACCATTCTGCAGGCGTTTGTGGGTCCCATAGCACCAGAGAACTTATCTTCGCTAAAATTAACTCAGGTTTTGGGTTTTAGCCAGAAAATCGTGATGCGTAAATGAAGATTATCTGCACCATCTCAACATGCATGCTGGTATCGTCGTTACGCTGTTTAATATTGCTACTGCGGGGGGATAAACTAAGCGTTAGATTTGTGTTTTTTGGGTTTGGTTTGTTGCCAAAGATAGAGTCCCGAAATAGCCATCATGATTAACGATAGTGCGACAATATCCATCAACCAAGGCCCAGATAAGCCGATAATACGACCACTATGAAGGTCGAGTAACACTCGCTCCCAGGTGAGATGGCTCGCTCGCGCTTGTTGAGTGAGCTTCTCTATGATGGCTTGATTAGCCTTGTATTTTATTGGGGTTTGCCACTTGGGTTGACTATTGGGCACCGCGGTGCCCCATTCGATAAGCTCGCTATCTGCAAGGTAAATACCGTTATCGCTGTTAAGCCAAAGTTCGCTGTCATTGCCATTAACTATGACGGTTAGTGCCTTAAGATCTGAGGGTAATCCTGTTGAGCTATCTTGCTTCTCCAGTAATTCACCCTGCTGGGATATGAGGTAGAGGTTGTTGTTATCTATTGCCACTATGAGGCCCTGATACTCGACGGCGCTAAGGATGGTACTTGCTGCTTCTAAAAGCTGAGTGTCGGCTTGCCACAGTAAGTTATCGGTACTGGCGAGCAGTGGGGAAAGTGAAAAGACACTGGTTTTTTCCGGCGCCTTGATAGCGTAATGATCGAGTAACCATTTTTGCTGTACGGGCATGCTGTCTAATGCCAGATGATGGCTATGGTTGATTAACATGCCTGTTGAGGCCACCAAAACAACAAAAAGTGCACTAATAATGCCTACTCGTCGATGCCAAGGCCGAAACAGTTTCGCCAGCTTTTGAGACAGTGATTTACGATGAGGGTGGCGAGGTTTATTAGTCATTAATGGTTATCTTTCTATCTGCGCTAGATCGGCAAACTTGCCTAGGGGGAATAAGGTTAATTGGCTAGCGATGATATTACACAATTGACAATAATAACATTGGGTTTGTTCAATCTATTAATGAGTGAAACCGCCAACATTCAATCCTGTGGTGCTAAGCATCAATCTTACTGTCGAGATACAAGGCGATACGAGATAATTTAGTTAAAGCCCTAACCGATAAGGTTGCGCCCGTAATGCCATCGATATGCCTATCTAGCTGCTGATCTTGTGTCAGCCTGGCCATTTTAAATTGGTCGGTAAAAAAGTCGTGGCGCACTTCATCACCGCGGCTCTCGCGGTAAACAAGCACCTTAGTTTTCACAATGGCTTGCTGTTTAATATGGATACCAACGGTAATGGGAGACTCTTTGCCTATCTCGTCCATGATCCAAACCGTTTCATTGGCTTGCTGCCAATAACGTATGCGCATTTTATTGAATTTATGAGATAAAATCTGCTCAATCACCTTCTTGTCTTTATCTTCTAACCAATATACTTTCGCCTTAGGCGTAGCGGCGTTAAAGGCTTGGCTAATAAAGTCGTCAGATGTTTGGTAAACGCTTGTGGCTTGAGCGTGACCAAATGGAGCCCATAAAAATAAAATTAGTAGTGCAGTGGAAAGTGATCTGAAAGCGTGCATAACTAGAACCTAAATCAGTTTTTTGTTGCAGCGTTCAACCTATGTTGAACGCTGCAACGCCGAGGTTTTACCTAGGTTTTGGCTTAGAATTGATAGCCAATCCCAAGGTTGAAACCATCTGAGTCTTTCGCGCCGCCGACTTTTTCATAGTCCGCTTTGAAAACCACATTCTCATGTAACCAATAGTTCACACCCACATTGGTTTGAGTGATTTCGGTATCATCGCCATTACCTGCATTGTTGTCCCATGCATTGTAACGAGCGAATATGCCAAAACTCTCATTAAAACGATATGAAGGTTCGATGTAATAACCGCTCTGCTCATCGCGTCCAAGGGCTTTAGCTTCTTGACCGTCAATATCCCACTGAGCATAAAGAGCCTTAATGGTGAAGTTTTCAATGCTGTAGATAGCATGAGCGGTAATTAGCGTTGCTGATGCAGTATCTACATCACCAGCACCTTGAGTCAGATCTGACTGGTACTGAGCGGTAGCTGCTAGCTCTAGGCCAGGTACAGCGGTGTATTTCACGCGCGCCGTGTAGGCTAAGTCTTCGGCTTTGGCTTTTGATACCTTTTGACGACCACCACGGATCTTGTAATCATCGCCCACATTAAGGCCTGAAGTGACCGCTGCGTCGAACGCTAAGCCTGGAGCGGCTTTGATGTTGAGGTTTAGACCTGCTTCCCACCAAGTGGCTGGTAAAATATCTTTCTCAACAGGGTTACGCTCAACACCGTAGAATGCTGGTGGCTCGTGAGTTTCGTTGATGATACCCACAGGCATTAGGAATAGACCCGCTTTAGCCGTTAATGCATCGCTAAAATCATGTTCGATATAGGCTTGTTCTAGCTCAACTTCACCATTTTGACCGTCACCAGAGATAGAGTGTTCAACTTCTAGCTCAGAGAAGAAACGGGTATTAGCCGTGAACTCATGGCCAACGAACAATACGAAACGATGGAAATCGAACTCTTTCTTGTCTTTGCCTGATTTATTGTCAGTGATGTTGTTGTAATGAAGTTCACCGTAGCCGCCAATGGTGGTAGCGCTCTTAGCTGAGCTTGATTCTTCAACCACATCTGCTGTTTTTTCAACGCGCTTTTCGGTTTCTTCTAGACGCTTCTCTAGGTCTTTAAGCACTTTTTGTTGTTGCTCGATAATGTTGCGGAGCTCTTGCGTCTCCTCAGATGCATAAGCGCCCTGGCTAGCGAAAGTAGCAAGTAAAGCTGCGGCAATCAGTGTTTTTCTCATCATTATTTTCCCAATTGTTGTGTCAGGGTTATTTAATTGCTGAGGATTTTACTTATTACGCATAATAATGCAAACAATTATCATTTAGAGTGCTGTTTGCGATTAAGAATTGTGATGTATGTGTTATTTTTATTGGAAACTGTTGTTGCTAATAATTGGGAGCTATATAGAAGTAAGGGAGTCATCGGGTGAGTGATTTGCATTTTTTGCGATACACTATGGCTCCTTATTTTTAGAACCCCTTGATTTATCGAGCCAATATGTTTCTAAGTCCTTATTTTCAAAAAGAACTACAACTTGTTTCTGTCTCGGCCCTGCAAGCGAGTGAGTTTGCTAAAGGCGTGGCGCAAGACTTTAATCCCATCCATGATGTCGCGGCCAAGCGCTTCTGTGTCCCAGGTGATCTGCTATTTGCCTTAGTATTGGGTCAATATGGCTTGAGCCAGAAGATGAGCTTTAGCTTTGAAGGTATGGTTGGTGGTGGGGTTAAACTCGTTTTCCCCGATAGCGTAGGCGATAGTTTTACGATTTTTGATGATAAACAGAAACAGTATTTAAGTGTCGAACGCAGTGGTGCTAGCACCTTGTGTGACGTTCAGACCGAGTCATTTATCCGCAGCTACGTGGCTTTTTCTGGGCTTAACTTTACTCATGTATTAGTGCCTATGATGCGCACACATGGGGTGATGATAAACCCTGCTAGGCCATTGGTGATCTATGAGAGTATGTCGTTTGATCTAACCACTCTCGATTTTAACCATATCGACCTGTCCTTAGTGGAACAACACTTAGAAATCGACGGTAAGCGCGGTGATGTGACACTCAAATTTGAGTTGCATTGTGGCGATAAGCTCATTGGAACAGGTCGTAAAACCTTAGTGTTAAGTGGTCTGCGACCACTCGAAGAAGATGGACTAAATGAGATGGTTGAGCGCTATGAAGCGCGCCGAGTTGACTATCTAGGGGCTTAATAGCAATCAGTATAAAGATGTGATCGCTCAGCGAGAATTTAGCGCTTATGAGGTAAGGCCCTTAATTGCTCCCGCATTGAGGGAATTCATAACGTCCATGTCGATTGCAACGAGTGAAGAGCATAGTTGCACTAGGGACAAACTCGTTAACATAGTATCGGATGCGCTAAAACTCGCCTTGCAGGCGTGCTTTTTACCTGCCTACTTCGGCGTTGAATGGCCTCACAAGGGATCGATTATTCCATCATCCATTCGTCTTGAATTAGTTGGCAAAAAGCACGCGGAGCAGATCAATTTTTTATGCTGATTGGTATAGACCCTCTGGTTCGAAGATGTCCATTTTCGAGTGATAAAGTGCCTTCGAATGAAGGTATCAGCATTTTAACGGACAGCATGTTGCTTTAGTTGGTTTTTATATCCTAGATGACCGGCGCCAACCTTCATGTTGCCTCATGAAAAATAGCATGATAACGATCACGTCATACAGCGCACTTTCTCGAGCGGTTATTTACATAACCTGAACTTGGGATAATAAACGTCTCTCAAACAGCCCTTTATTCCGCTAACTACGTTGGATTCGCTTGCAATAGGCGGGCTATTGGCGCGTAAATACGCCTTGTTCGCAAAACAAATGACAAGTTTGAGATGAAGTAAGCGTGAAACGGCTAATTAATCTAGCGATACTCCATCTCTTAACCCGAGTTCAGGTTACATAATAAAGAGCAATATTTCACATGTTCAGGCTTGGTCAACATTTGAGATAAGGACGCGGCTGCGCGCGGCCTATCCTTATTTGTCATAATTCGTGCCAGCCACCTAAAATAGCCCCCATTATTGTGAACCCAATTGTGTGATAACCAGCATTTATTGCGAATAGTTTAAAAGACCTTTGCTCAAACAGATCGTTTACCGTTTGGTAGCGGTTTGCTGCAGGCGTTAATGGTTAAGACAACTAAACAAAGTAATACTAACTTTTTCATCATGTGGTAAGCGGCAGAGGATGGCGTACAGCGTCCCGATAAAGGTATCTGCATATTCGCTCACCGCAGGCGATAAGTTGCCACTAAGGTACGACTTTCAAATACACTTCTCACTCCCGATCTCCCATTACTCAACCTCAAGCCCTAACCAAGTGACTCGCTCTCCCTATATACGGACACTTCCCTATAACATCGGACACTTAACATGTGTCCGCGGACACTTTTCTCTGTCCTAGAACACTCTGGATAATGTTAAGTTATTGGTTTTTAATTTTATTTATAGTTGGCACGACAATTGTAATACCAAATCTATATAGCAATATTTTACGCTAACGGACAGAGTCAGGGATCAACAATGATTAAAGATACTAGCGGACAAGATAAACAAGTCGCTCCAAGCTTAGGACGCCGTTTGCAATGGCCTGTAAGCCTTGGCGCTGGGGTGCTTTTGGTTTCCGGATTAGTGTGGGCGAGCGTCAGTGGCAGTAGCGTGAGTGAGTCTATCGATCGTAGCGAGCTGCGTTTTGCCACCTTGGAGCGTGGTACCTTAGTTCGAGATATCGCTGCGACGGGTAAGATAGTTGCGGCCAACGCGCCAGTTCTTTATAGCCCAGAGAAGGGGACGGTCAGCCTTATTGCCCATCCAGGTGACAAAGTGGAAGAGGGGCAGGTGGTGGCCACCATAGAGAGTCATAGCCTGACCAATAGCCTCAAACAGCAAGAAGCATTGTTGGAAGGGATGGTGAGTTCGCTAGAAAGAGCCAAGCTAGATGCTCGCCGCGATCAACTTAAGGCGATTCAGACGTTAGATATGGCTAAGGTGGATCTCGACGCTGCTGATAGAGAGAGCCGTCGTGGCGATCAACTTATCGAAAGCGATCTGATCTCCAAGATTGATTACGAAAAGAATAAGGATGAGCTACATAAGGCTAGATTGCTCTTTGCCCACGCCCAGCAAGAAGCCGACCTGATGAAAGATACCCTTAGTTTCGAGTTGAAAAACAAGGCATCAGAGGTGGATCGCCAAGCGCTGGTCGTCGCTGAGCTGAAACGACAAGTCATGGCGTTGAATATCACGGCGCCAGTGGGCGGCATCATAGGTAACTGGTTGACTGAGCAGAAGGCCCGTATTGACCAGAGCCAACCCATACTCACAGTGGTGGATCTCAGTGCCTTCGAGGCCGAGCTGGCAGTCCCCGAATCTTATGCCGATGAGCTGGGACTAGGCATGGATGTTGAGCTTAACTTCGGTGGCGAGCTCGTGATGGGTAAGCTCTCGTCTATCTCGCCTGAGGTGCGTAATCGTGAGGTGACTACCCGAGTGCGCTTCGCGCAAGATGCGGCTCTACACCTACGTCAGAATCAGCGTCTTTCGGCCCGAGTGTTACTGGAAAATCGTCCCGATGTACTCATGGTTAAGCGCGGCCCCTTTGTTAACAGTGGCGGTGGTCGTTTGGTCTACGTAGTCAAGGGAGATCTGGCTGAGCGAACCAAGATTCAGCTGGGGGCACGTAGTATGAGCCATATCGAAGTTATCTCTGGTGGTGAAGCCGGTGAACAGTGGGTTATCTCAACCACAGATGCCTTTAAGAATGCCCAACAAGTGTTGATGCGCTAAGGAGTCTGGCAATGAAAACCTTATCCCGAAAGCTTAATCTAGAACGTGTGATCGCAGGCTTGGCTTTGATGCTGCTGTTGATTGCGGCTCAGGTCTATACCCTCAATGCGTCAGACTGGTTTCTGCTTGGACTTAACATATTAGAAGCGACTGGCGTGCACGGGCAGACCGTCGATATAAACCAACTTCCCGACGTCGCCAAAGTAGGCGGTGATCTCCCCCAATGGTTATTGACCCGTCTGCGCGGTTAAATAACAAACTGAATAACGCGATACAAACATAAAGGAAGCAAACCCATGTTAACGATGAAAAATATCAGCAAGGTGTTTAAAACGGATTTAGTTGAAACCCATGCGTTACGGGATTTCAACCTAGAGGTACAAGAGGGCGAGTTTGTTGCCGTCACTGGGCCTTCGGGTTCGGGTAAGACGACTTTTCTCAATATCGCTGGCCTGCTAGAAGGTTTTACTCATGGCGAATATCATCTGGACGATGTCAATATATCTAATTTGAGTGATAACAAGGCCGCGGGGATCCGCAATGAGAAAATAGGTTTTATCTTTCAGGGTTTTAACCTAATCCCCGATCTTAACTTAGCCGAAAATGTAGAAGTACCGCTGCGCTATCGCGGCTTTAGCGCTAAGGAGCGTCAGCGACGGGTTAAACAGGCGCTCGAGCAAGTTGGCTTGGGCGCCCGGATGAAGCATCTACCGTCACAACTTTCCGGTGGTCAGCAGCAGCGTGTGGCGATTGCCCGAGCGCTTGCTGGCGAACCAAGATTTCTCCTCGCCGACGAGCCAACAGGTAACTTGGACAGCCTGATGGCTCGTCAGGTGATGGAGCTTTTAGAAGAGATCAACAAGGCGGGCACCACCATTATTATGGTGACCCATGATCCTGAGCTGGCACGCCGCGCTCAGCGCAATATTCAGATCGTCGATGGTCAAGTGTGTGATTTTACTCTTTATCAAGGTGGTCAACCCCATCTGGTTGAGAGTGCCGAGCAAGTGGCGAGCTAAGGAGAGTCAGGATGTTTTTATATTACGTGGATCTTGCGTGGCGCAGCATTAAAAAGACGCCGATACTGTCCCTGCTGATGGTGCTTGCTATCTCGGTCGGCATTGGGATCACCATTACCACTTTGAACGTTTACAGCATGATGGCTTTTAATCCCGCAGGGGACCGCGCTGAGCGCCTTAATACCGTGCAGTTGTGGAGCCAGGGGCCGGATTCTTGGGATGATTTCCATTCGTTGGTGACCTATCAGGATGCGATGAACCTACGTAAGGGGAAACAGGCTAGCGAGCAGGCCGCCATGTTCCGTAGTGGTATGGCGGTACAGATAGATGATCCTGAAGTCTTACCTTCGTTAAACGGGGTACGAGTCACCGATAGTGGCTTTTTCAACCTGTTTGAGGTGCCGTTTATCTATGGAAATAGTTGGGGCAAGTCAGTTGATGAACAAGCTGCTTTTCAGGCTGTAATAGGTAAGAAGCTTAATCAGAAGCTGTTTGGCGGTGATAACAGTGTCGGCAAGACGATTTACCTTAACCGGAAACCTTACCAGGTGGTGGGGGTCATCGATGATTGGAACCCACAGCCAAAGTATTACGATCCCACCAGCGGTGCTTTCTCTAAGGCGGAGCAGATCTATATCCCCTTCTCGTTGGCTGCCAGCGAAGAGTTTTCTATTTGGGGAAATATGTCAGGCTGGAAGTACGAACGGCTGAACGGTTATCAAGAGCGGCTGGCATCTGAGAAGGTTTGGTTAGAGTTTTGGGTTGATCTGCCTACGGCCGAAGACCGTCAGTCCTATAAGCGTTATTTAAGCCAATATGTGGAGCAGCAAAAAGAGTTGGGCCGCTTTACTGACGGTAAGCTTGCAGCTGAGTCGGCGCAGTTGTCTAACGTTGATGCATGGCTGGAGCGCAATCATGTCGTGCCAGAAGATAATAAGATTCTACTTGGTTTGAGTGCACTCTTTTTAAGCGTCTGTTTGGTTAATATTTTGGGCTTGATGCTCACCAAGTTTCTCAAGCGTGCTCCCGAGGTGGGGGTTAGGCGGGCTATTGGTGCCAGTCGCGGTCAGATCTTCTCTCAGTACATGGTTGAAGTGGGCGTGATAGGTCTGTTTGGCGGTTTAATCGGTCTGGCATGGGCGTGGGGAGCTCTCTATGGCTTATCTGCACGTTTTGGCGTGGCGGAGGGTTTAACCCATTTGTCGCTGAGCATGTGGCTTATCACGCCAGCCATTGCTGTTGGGACCGCAATGTTAGCGGGGCTCTATCCTGCGTGGGTGGTGTGCAGAACCAAACCAAGTGTTTATTTGAAAAGCCAGTAAGGGATTGAAAATGTTTAATATTAAGCCAGTTTTTAGCAGCTTACTGCGTAGTAAGAGCGGTCCGATACTCTTATTAATGCAGATTATTTTGTCCGTTGCCATCGTCGCCAATGCCAGCTTTATTATCCATGAACGACTGACCATGATGCAGCGAGACTCGGGAATAGCCGAAGAAGAGATATTGACCTTTACTGTCTATAACTTTGACCCCCAAATAGACCAGAAATTGCAAAATAAAGTCGATCAGCGGATCCTACGCAGTCTGCCTAATGTGATGGCCGCGACGTCGACTAACATGCTACCGCTCAGTGGCAGTGGTTGGTCTAGTACCTTGAATCTTGGGCCCGATCCAGAAACCGCCAAGTCAACGCCTCAGCTTGCCATGTATCTGGGAACCGAGCACACGTTAGAAACTCTAGGGCTCAAGTTAGTCGAGGGGCGTAATTTTTATGCCGATGAAATCAGTGATGATGTCAACAGTTCAAATAAGTTGTTGCTGATCACTAAAGCATTAGCGGATGAGGTTTGGCCCAACGACACTGCTGTAGGGAAGACATTGTGGGCTGGAGAAGATGAGCAGGTGACAGTTATTGGTGTCGTTGAAAAGATGCAGGGCGCCTGGGTTGACAGTAGCGATCTTGAGTACAGCATTATTCAAAATGTTGACTATAGCGGCAACTCATACATGGTACGTGCCGCTAGCGAACATCATGGGGTGTTGCAGAAGCAGATACTCGATGCCTTGATGAAAGAGAATCCTAATCGAGTGATCGATGATTTCCAATCTATTGCAGAAGTGAAGAACAACTCTTATCGAGATCATGAGTTGATGGTGACGGTATTGTCTATGATGGTGGTGTTATTGCTACTGATCACCAGCTTAGGACTGACTGGTATGGTGATGTTTAATATTCAGCGCCGCACAAAACAGATAGGTACACGCCGGGCATTAGGGGCGACTAAGGGCGATATATTGAGCCTGTTCTTAACCGAAAACTACATTATCTGTATTCTTGGCGGTGTGGTTGGTGGCGTGTTGGCTATATTACTTGGACAACAACTGATGCAGCATTACGATCTACCACAGCTTAACCTTATCTATCCAGTGATGACAGTGGTTGGCATGTTGTTGGTCACGACGGTAGCCGTGGTATTGCCCGCGCGTAAGGCGGCTAATATCTCTCCGGCGATGGCGACGCGTAGCGTGTAAGTTTTCGGGTTTGCTTCAGTATTCGAAAGTGCCATGGTCTTTATATTGCTGGCACTTTCGGGTAGTTTTGTTGTTCTTGTATAGATGTGTAAAAAATTAATAAGAAGATATGGATACCATTCTCATCGTCGATGACAATCAAGCTGTGTGCAGTGCACTGGCATTGATGTTAGAACTACATGGATTTAACACTCATACTTGCCTCTCGCCAGATGCGGCCTTAGCCTGCATTGCAGAAAATGAGTTTGCGTTAGTAATTCAAGATATGAACTTTACCCAAGACACCACATCCGGTGAAGAGGGGAAGCGTTTGTTCTTTGAATTACGAGCGCAGCAGCCACAATTGCCGATTATCTTATTAACCGCTTGGACACAGCTTGAATTAGCGGTAGAGCTGGTTAAACAGGGCGCTGCCGATTATATGGGTAAGCCTTGGGATGACGATAAGTTGCTCAATAGCGTGAATAACCTGATTTCGCTGCACACACTCTCTAAACAAAATACTCAGCTAGCGCGCAGTGAGCATCAGCGGATGACGGCGATTAAAGATGCCGACTTATGCGGCATTGTTTTTGGCAGTGGTGCAATGCAGCGCTGTATCGACTTAGCGCTGCAAATTGCTAAATCAGATGTATCGGTACTCATTACTGGGCCTAATGGCGCGGGCAAAGATAAATTGGCCGACATTATTCATGCTAATTCTCCACTCAAGCATAAACCTTTTATTAAGGTGAATGTGGGGGCTCTGCCGATGGAACTGCTTGAAGCTGAATTGTTTGGTGCGGAGGCGGGGGCGTTTACGGGGGCGAATAAGGCCCGTATCGGTCGCTTCGAGGCGGCTGACGGCGGCACACTGTTTTTAGATGAAATAGGTAATTTACCCCTCTCTGGGCAGGTCAAGTTACTGAGAGTGTTACAAACGGGTGAGTTTGAGCGGCTAGGAAGCCATCAGACTCGCAAGGTTAAGGTGAGAGTACTTAGCGCGACCAACGCCGATCTGGCTGAGGATATTGCCACCGGGCGATTTAGAGAAGATCTCTTCTATCGCCTGAATGTGATTGAGCTTGCTTTGCCGCCACTGTGTCAACGCCAAGACGATATTCTTCCTCTAGTAGGGCATTTTATTGGTCCTGATTTTTCATTGTCTAAGTCGACCCAACAAGCCTTAGTTAATCATCCTTGGCCGGGGAATGTTCGCGAGTTAGAAAATGCCTGTAAACGGGCAGTGATTTTAGCCCCAAGCACCGAGCTGACCATTGCCGATTTCGGCTTGTTAAGTATACCTACAAGTCGTGATACCTCATCTGCGGATAAGCCGATGCCATATAGCCATCACGTTAACGCGCAAACTCTCTCTCATGTTCCTGCCCAGAACAATAGGGGGGCGGTGGCAAAAATCGATGCCAAAATAGAACCTGACAAGTATGAAATTGAAACTGCCCTTGCCGAGCATAACGGTGTTATAGCACGGGTCGCTAAGTCTCTGGGATTAAGTCGCCAAGCGTTATACCGGCGCATGGACAAGTTTGGTATCGATAAGTGAGCCAATCATCGAATAAGCGCTCAGATAAGAGCGCCGCAGTATCCGTTGGACTGTCGCTACCCAGTAAGCTCATCTTGGGCGCAATGTTTTCAACTTTATGCGCCATAGGGCTAGTTATTGGACTTTTTTGGTGGTTAGCCCCAATGGCGATAACCGATTTAGGCTGGCCGCTTATTAGTGGTGCACTCTTGCTTAGCGTGATTATCTCACTGCTGGTGAGTCGTTATCTTACTCGCGATCTCGCCCGCAGTTTAAGCGCTTTAGAAGTCGGTTTACTTAATTTTAAAGATAACGACTTTAGCGTGCATATTCCCCTGCAAGGTGGTGGTCAGCTACGGGCGTTAGCGAGCCTGTTTAATGAGTCTGCAGAGGTGCTACGGCGAGAGCGTCAGTATATCTATCAGCGTGAATTGCTGCTCGATAAGGTGATTCAAAGTTCGCCCAATGTGATGCTACTGCTCGATGATCAACAGCGGGTTATCTATGCCAATGATGCCGCGCGGCACTTGTTTAATCAGGGCATTCGAATCGAAGGACTGAAACTAACTGAATTACTTAAAGGGTTAAGTGAAGAGTTGGCGATAGCGCTTAACAACCCTAAGGGCGGCTTGTTTACCTTGGCCTGTGAGACTGAAGATAGTGAGGACGAAACCTGGCACCTGTCTCGGGGACGTTTCCTGCTTAATGGCCAGTATCATCACCTTATTTTACTCAAGCAGATGACGCGTGAACTTAATCGTCAAGAGGTGGCTGTGTGGAAAAAGGTGATTCGAATCATCAGCCATGAACTGAATAATTCGGTGGCGCCCATAGCTTCTATGGTAAAATCGGGGCGCAAGATCACCGCGCCTTTAGAAGATCCTAAACTCAAGCTCATCTTCGACACCATTGAAGATAGAACCAGCCATTTGAGTCAATTTATCTTTAATTACGCCCGTTTCGCCAAGTTGCCTTTACCTAAAAAGAGTCGAGTCGATTGGGCGCGCTTGACCGAGCAGTTAGCGCAACATTATGGTTTCACCCTCGAAGGTGAATTGCCGCCAGAATCAGGTTATTTCGATGTTATTCAAATCGAGCAAGTGTTACTCAATTTACTTAAGAATGCCCATGAGTCGGGATCGACTGTGGATGAGATATCGCTGCGGATTACCACCAGTGTCTTGAGTGATGGAGTTTCTGGGGTGATCATCGAGGTGAAAGATGCTGGAACCGGTATGTCGCCTGAGGTATTGACTCAAGCTCTACTGCCTTTCTACTCGACTAAACATTCGGGAACGGGCCTAGGTTTGGCATTGTGCCGGGAAATAATCGAAGCACATGATGGACGGATAAGCTTGCATAATCGCGCGGATGCGGGATTGATGGTTAAGCTCTGGTTGCCGAATGATGAGAGGGATTGATAAGGCATGAGTCCCCTTTCTTTAGAGTAAAAAAAAACCGCCCATAGGCGGTGTTTTATTAAGGCTTGCTAATGTTATAAAGCCAGAGAGATTAGCTCTCGACTTGCCACTCGATGGTTTCGCCAGCGCGAATAGGTACCACACCAGTGTCACCCAGTGGATAAGTTGCTGGCACCTCCCAGCTGCGTTTCACTAAGGTAATGGTGTCGCTGTTACGCGATAGGCCATAAAAATCTGGGCCGTTAAAGCTAGCAAAGGCCTCTAGTTTGTCTAATGCATTGACCGATTCAAAGGCTTCGGCATAGAGCTCGATAGCCGCGTGAGCGGTATAAGAACCCGCGCAGCCACAAGCTGCTTCTTTACGATCTTTAGCGTGAGGGGCTGAATCTGTACCGAGGAAGAATTTCTTACTGCCACTGGCCGCCGCAGCGAGCAGCGCCTGCTGATGGGTGTTGCGCTTTAAGATAGGCAAGCAGTAAAAATGGGGACGAATACCGCCGGCTAACATGTGGTTACGGTTATAGAGCAGGTGATGGGCAGTGATGGTTGCCGCCACATTGTCTGGCGCGTTCATCACAAAGTCGACCGCATCTTGAGTGGTGATATGTTCAAGCACTATTTTAAGCTTTGGAAAGTCTTCAACCACTTGCTTTAAGGTGTTCTCGATGAAGATCGCTTCTCTGTCGAAGATATCGATAGAGGAGTCGGTGACTTCACCGTGAACCAAAAATAGCATGCCTACCTCTTGCATCGCCTCAAGCACTGGGTAGATGTTTTTCACATCGGTTACGCCAGAATCTGAGTTGGTAGTGGCGCCTGCTGGATACAACTTAGCGGCGACCACTTTGCCTGAAGCTTTAGCGGTACGAATATCTTCGGCCGTGGTGTTATCTGTCAGGTAGAGCACCATCAAAGGCTCAAAGTTAGTCGTCGTTACCGCTTTGATGCGGTCATAGTAGGCCATGGCGCTATCAAGGTTGGTGGCGGGTGGCACGAGATTTGGCATGATGATGGCGCGCCCCATATAGCGGCCAGTATCTCTGACGGTATCGGCAAGCACATCGCCATCGCGTAGGTGAACATGCCAATCGTCGGGACGAGTAATGGTTATTGTGGTCATTGAGATATCTTTCTTTTGCGTAGAGTGGCTGGATCTTATGTGGCTGAGTGAGCGCTGTAAAGGGGAAACTTGTCAGACATTGTTGCTGAGTGGCAGATCAATCTTAATAGCAAGATTTATTTGTAAAATGCCATAAGTTGAACCGAGATCACTGTTTCAAATTTTCACTTAGATTTTTCTAATAAAACAAATTTGCATGTAATAACGAATGTAATACACTTTCGGCCATGACTTGGTTTGGGTAGGAATTAGAGGCATTAAGATGAAAAAAATACTTATTATCGGTGGCGTCGCGGGTGGCGCATCTGCAGCAGCACGGGCACGTAGACTCAGTGAGGATGCTGAAATCATCATGTTTGAGCGTGGTGAGTATGTCTCTTTTGCCAATTGTGGCCTACCTTATCATATCAGCGGTGAGATCAGCCAACGAAGTGCCTTAGTATTACAGACTCCTGAGAGCTTTAAGGCACGATTTAATGTTGATGTGCGAGTGATGAATGAAGTTGTTGCCATCAATCGTCAGGATAAGAGCGTCACGGTAAAAAATGTCCGCGATGGCAGCGAATATAGCGAGTCTTATGATTTCTTACTGCTAAGTCCTGGTGCCTCGCCAATAGTGCCGCCTATTCCTGGCATAGATAATCCTTTGACCCATTCACTGCGCAACATTCCTGATATGGATCGTATTCTACAGACGATTCAGATGAACAATGTTGAGCATGCCACCGTGGTTGGTGGTGGTTTTATTGGCCTTGAGATGATGGAGTCACTGCATCACTTAGGCATTAAAACGACCCTGCTGGAATTAGGCGATCAGGTGATGGCACCAATCGATCGTGAAATGGCGGGTTTTGCCCATGTCGAAATCAAACAAAAGGGGATCGATCTGCGTTTGGGTAGTGCATTGTCTGGGGTCGAGTATGTGCCGCAGACCCATATGGCTAGCGATGCCGCCGGCGAAGAAACCGCCCATCAACATATTAAGGGGCACTTAAACTTGTCTTTGAGTAATGGTGAAACCTTAGAAACAGACTTGTTAATCATGGCGATAGGTGTCAGGCCTGAGACACAGCTGGCCCGTGATGCGGGCTTAGAGATTGGCCCCTTAGGCGGGATTTACACCAATGAGATGATGCAAACCAGCGATCCCGCTATCTTCGCTGTGGGTGATGCCATCGAGGATCAAGATTTCGTCACGGGTAAGGCAAGCTTAGTTCCCTTGGCTGGGCCTGCTAATCGTCAAGGGAGAATGGCTGCCAATAACATGTTTGGCCGTCAAGAAACCTATGGAGGAACTCAAGGCACAGCTATCTGTAAAATTTTCGACTTGGCGGTGGCCTCTACGGGTAAGAATGAAAAGCTGCTGAAGAAAGAGGGGATCGCGTATCAAAAAGCCTATGTACACACAGCTAGCCATGCCAGTTACTACCCAGGTGCCGAAGTGGTCTCCTTTAAGCTGTTATTTGACCCGCTATCAGGCAAAATCCTTGGCGCCCAGGCCGTAGGCAAAGATGGTATCGACAAGCGTATCGATGTGATGGCGGTTGCCCAGCGAGCGGGGATGACCATTGCGCAGTTACAGCATCTAGAGCTGAGTTATGCGCCGCCGTTTGGCAGTGCAAAAGATGTGATCAATCAGGCGGCTTTCGTCGCTTATAACATAATGCAAGGCGATGCGATGCCGATTCACTATGATGAGATCGATAGCCTAAGCGATGATCAACTGTTACTGGACGTGCGTAATCCTGGTGAGTTGCAAAACGGCGGATTCATTGACGGTGCGCTAAATATCCCTGTGGATGAGTTACGCGGTCGTATGGACGAGCTACCTAAAGATAAAGAGATCGTCATCTATTGTCAGGTCGGTTTACGAGGTAACGTGGCCTACCGTCAACTGGTCAACAACGGCTACAAGGCTCGTAATCTGATTGGTGGTTATCGCACCTATAAGTTTGCCACGGCTTAATCCCTCATATTCAAGGTGCTCCTATGGTTTAGGGCACCTTTCAATTCAGTATTAGATGAAAGAGGTATTTGATGTTTTCATCCTTCGTTACCGCATCACTCGGCGGTTTATTAGTCGGCTTAGGCGCCATATTGTTACTCTTGTTCAATGGCAGAATTGCCGGGATCAGTGGCATTCTGTCTGGCGCACTTTGGTCTAGCAGAGAAAGCGATGCCAAAGGGATCGCTTGGCAATGGTATTTTTTAGCTGGATTATTACTGAGTGGATTATTCATGGGGGGGCCGCTAGAGCTACTGTTTGGTGTTACGCCGATAGAGATGAGTCATTTAGAGGTATCGACTCCCTTGCTGTTGATATCGGGCGTGTTAGTTGGGCTCGGGTGCAGTTTAGGTAGTGGTTGCACCAGTGGTCATGGTATCTGTGGTATAGGTCGTTTATCTCCTCGTTCCATTGTCGCAACCTTAGTTTTTATCTCTGTTGGTGTGCTTGCCGCCATCGTGTTTCACTAGGGATATCTTGATATGAAGCAATTTATGGCACTGTTATGCGGCACGCTTTTTGGCACTGGCTTGATGTTATCTGGGCTGGCCGATCCTGCGAAGGTGATTAGTTTTTTAAATTTAAGCTTGTTGTTAACTGGAGAGTGGGACCCTTCATTAATGTTTGTGATGTCAGCGGCATTAGCGGTCTATTTACCTATATATTTGCTGGTAGTGAAGCCGAGAGTGTTAGCTAAACAAGGTCCAGTATGCGATAAGCAATACCACTTGCCAACTAAGCGAACGATAGATGCGCCTTTGCTTATCGGCTCTGTGTTATTTGGTCTTGGCTGGGGAATGGTCGGGATCTGTCCCGGTCCCGGCATTGTCAATTTGGCCTCTTTCGAACCGAGTATCTTTCTATTTGTGTTTGCTATGGTGCTAGGGGGATATATGGGTCGTCAGATCAATCTGTCGATACCTATTGCTGTTAATAATACCTAATGGTAATCAGTATAAGGTAAGCGCGTTGCATTATCGCCGCCTGAACGGGCCGTTATGTTATGATTTGCCTCCTTTATTGGGGGCTTTATTTTATCTTCATTAGGAGTTTAAATGAGTAGTGACTTAGAGATTATCGATGTCGAAGTCGGTGAAGGCAAAGCAGCGGTGAAAGGCGCGTTAATTACAGTGCAATATGAAGGTTTTTTGTCCGATGGCACTAAGTTTGATTCCTCATATGATAAGGGACGGGCGTTTCAGTGTGTTATTGGTACGGGGCGTGTTATCAAGGGGTGGGATCTAGGCATGATGGGAATGCGAGTCGGTGGTAAGCGTAAGCTTAATGTGCCTGCTCACCTAGCCTATGGTGAACGTCAAATCGGTGATTTGATTAAAGCTCACTCAGATCTGAGTTTTAATATTGAATTGCTCGAAGTGTTGACCCGCGATGATTAGGGCCTGTTGTGGCTCTAGCTATCGCCCATAGTTGTAACATATGAGTGCATAGCAGTCTGGGTCAATCTATTATGGCTTTCTTGAATTAGATATCGAAAATGGAGTTTGATTAACATGGAAGTGCAATACATCTTCACAAATCATAAATTTCTTATTTTGGGTTCCATAATAGAGATACTGCATGAATAGTGTTGCAGAAATAGCGATTGTCGTTACCATTTCAGCGCTCACTTTGGTGAGTGTTATATCCTTGCTGCTTAAGATAGTCGCTCATCGCCGTTTATCCCATAAGAATGAACTGATTAAAGAAGCGTTTGATAACCTCAATCAACATATTGACGACGGCTTGTTGTTAGTCAGTCACGATGGGTATCTGTTGCAACATAATCTCAGTGCCCAACAACTTTTAGACAGAGATTCTAAAGATTTATCTCATCGTTTCATCGGTGAGTGGCTTGATAATATTAGCGAACTGTCGTCGATAACTTGTCCCGATCGACAATATGGTAAAAGTTTAAATAGCAGTCAGATGGATTTAAGTTTTACTCGCTTAACTGATAACGGCGCTGAGTTACTGTTTTTAGTGCGTAAATTAGATCTATGCGACGATATTGCGGGTGATGTGGAGCGTTTCAAGCGCAGTCAATATTTTGCCCAAATAGGGACTTGGGATTGGAATGTGGGTACCGATACTCTTTACTGGTCTGAAGCGATATACGGTATCTTTGGATTTAAAGTTGGTGAAATAACCCCTAGTTATAAGTTCTTTTACTCATGTGTTCATCCAGAGGATCGGCAGAAGGTGCGAGCCGGGGAGTTGAGGTGTATCGAAACTGGTGAAAATCACGATGAAGAGTATCGTGTCATTTGGCCCGATAATAGCGTTCACTGGGTAAGAGAGACGGGCAACCTCGTTAAAGACGAGAAAGGCGAAGTCGTCAAAATGATGGGCGTGGTCCGTGATATTACCCAAGAAAAACTGCAGCAACATCATCTTCATCGTTTAGCGCATCATGATGCGTTAACAGGCTTACCTAATCGCCTGATGCTGGAGCAGCACCTAGTTAAATCTATTCAACGAGCGAGGAGACAAAATACCAGAGTCGCATTGGTATTTATTGATCTAAACGGATTTAAAGAGATTAACGACACCTTAGGACATAAAGTTGGTGATCAGGTCTTGGTTGCTTGCGCCAAACGGTTAACTGCACTTAAGCAGCCTAGCGATCTCGTCGCACGTATTGGCGGGGATGAGTTTGTCATGGTAGTTGAGGACTTGTTTAGTGAAAATAGCCTAGACCAACAAGCAAAAGAGATCTGTACTCGACTATCACATCAGTTATCTCAGCCGCTAAATATTATACCTAGTGGGATCAACGCTAGTCTAGGTATTGCTATTTTTCCTGAACATGCGGCTAATATTGATGGCTTGTTACATGTGGCAGATCAGGCGATGTATGCTGCTAAAGCTCGAGGGGATAATCAATATCAGATTGGGCTCGATGAGGGGTTTGAACAGACGAAGCGACAGGCATCAGTGATATAACCCTGGTTAATTTTCTAGAGCCGATATGTCTTGGCTCTGGATGACTGGTGAGCTCTTGCTTTGGCTGCGGGCAAACATCACATAATATAAAAGTGCTGCGCTAAACCAAGAAATTGCCAGGCTCCATAGATCGTGAGAGATAAAATGTGCGCCTCTAAATTGTTGTGCTAGGCCAAATGTCATCCCGAGTCCGAGTCCAAATGAGAGTCCTAGCCAGCGATACTGCTTGCCATAGGCAAGTGCAAAAAAGTAGAGTACGACCCACGCATATCCAGAGCTAGAGTGCCCTGCTGGAAAACATTGTCCAGGTGAATTTAAATCTCCTACCCTTGAAAATAGTGAGTGGTAATCGGCGCTGCCGCCAAACATTTTCAGGTTCCATGGGCAATCAATATCGGTAATTGATTTGCCTAAGCGAACTAATACCACACTGCTTAATACGCTTAGAAAAATAAATATCAGCCCTTTACGATAGGGTCGAAGATTGACCTTTTTGATACTGGCTATGAGTAACCCGATAATGATCAGGCCTAGGAGGATGACGAAGTTACGTCCGCCTTTATGGATCACCGTTTCTGTTAGCCAGGCACCGCGCAGTGGCCAGCTATCGACACCGCCTTCTAAATGGAATAGGAATTGACTAAGCGTGAGGTCAAAATGAGACCATTCGATGAGTGAAACAATGGTGATAAAGAGTAATCCAGGGAGTAATAGGTGGTTACGAAAGTAGTGTTCCGGTATCTTTTTATCAAAGGTTGGTGTCATCTTGTCTTTTCCAAGTACGTGCCGCAACATTAGGCGATTAGAGTGCTCTCTAATCGAAGCGGAATGTCTATATTATTTTTGTAAGAGCGTGAATTTTTTGTGAAGGCTCACGCTTAACTAAATACCAATATTGTAAAGAGATCAATTATAGCGAGATAAAAATAGCGTTCATTTGGCCTCGGATTTGATGGCCGTGGCTAAGGCGAATAAACCGTTGGTTCTCGATGGACTCAGTTGACCCGTTAACCCTAATTCATCGAAATAGGCATAGATATCTAAGGCGGCGATGGTTTGTGCACTCTGTCCGTGTGTCACCGCCAACAGTAATGCGATAAGGCCTTTAACAATACGTGCATCGCTGTCGGCTAAATAGTAGTTTTTTCCTTCGATATTACAGTGATAAAGCCAAGCGCTGCTTTCACAGCCACGCACTTGCGCCTGTTCAACACGTAAGGCGTCATCGAGTTTAGGTAAGGTTTTTCCCAGTAGCATTATTTCCCTATAACGCTCCTGCCAGTTTGCGGCGTGCTTGAAGCGCGCCAATATCGCTTCACTGTCGAAGGTTAATGCAAGAAATTGCGCCCTTGCTGGCTGTGGAATTTGGGATGAACTCATGAATATCCTTGCTCGATCGCGACGGGCTCATTTTGGCCGTTAACGGTTTTTTTTAGTGCTTGCTTATTCTACTTTAGAGTAGCAGTTCTTTGACCGATTTTAGCGCATCGATAAAGCGATCGATATCGTCGATATTGGTGTAAACCCCAATCGATGCGCGGCAGCAACCTTTAATATTCAAAGATTGCATCAGTGGCATGGCGCAGTGATGGCCACAGCGCACTGCAACGCCTTGTTGATCGAGCAGTATTCCCACATCTTGATGGTGTTCGTCGGCCAGATTAAAGGCGACTGCGCCAAGGTTGTCATCATGGGCGCCGTAAAGAGTGATATCCCCAAGGCCACGCAGTGACGTATGTAGATAGGCAAGTAGCTCTGCTTCTCGTGTTTGGGTTTCTTCTTTTGGTAAGGCGTTGATAAAACTGATGGCTTCACCGAGGCCGATCACTTCGCTTATGGGTGGCGTTCCTGCTTCGAGGCGATTAGGCAGAACATTAAACTCGGTGTTTTCGAAGCTCACGCTGGTGATCATCTCTCCGCCAGTGAGTAGGGGGGCAAGTTTATCGAGCTGCCGATAACGACCAAAAAGAATACCGACTCCAGTAGGACCATACATCTTATGACCAGAGAACAGATAGAAGTCACAATCAATCTGCTGCACATCTACTTCCATATGAGCAATCGCTTGAGCGCCATCGATAACCGTTATCGCACCGACCGCTTTTGCTTGCGCCACCATCTGTTTGACTGGGTTTACCGTGCCCAGCACATTGGATACGTGACAAAGTGCCACAATTACGGGCTGCGCTTTAAGTAACTGAAGATAAGCCTTGTGATCGATTCTCAGCTGATCATCGAGTGGAATGGGTTTTATGATGGCGCCAGTGTGCTGAGCCAGCATCTGCCAAGGTACGATGTTGGCGTGATGGGCCGCGGTATCGATTAAGATCATATCGCCTTCTTTGACTTGTTGGCTCAGACCGTGGGCAATCATATTGATGCCCTCGGTAGTGCCATGGGTGAAGATGATCTCTTCGCGCCGTTTAGCATGAATAAATGCTTGTACGCTGTCGCGCACAGCCTCATATCTTATCGTCGCTCGAGTCGATAACTGATGGGCCGCTCGATGGACATTGGCGTTATCATATTGATAGTAGTTTGCTATGGCATCGAGTACTTGCTTTGGCTTTTGGCTAGTGGCCGCAGTATCAAGGTAACATAGAGGATAGCCCTCTAATGTTTGGGCAAGTGCAGGAAACTGCTCACGCAGTAGGTTCACGTCCATCGATGGGTCCAAGGATAATAAATAATAGGCGCTAAGATCTTGGGAGATCTTAGCGCCTATTGCAAGCGGCTTTTTAGCTAGGTTCGCTTAGATTATGGGCAGGGAATACGGTATAGCTCTGCTAATTCATTGAGTCTGGCAAGCAAAGGAGCACTTAGCGTCACCTCGATACTGTCGATATTCTCTTTGAGCTGCTCAAGATTGGTTGCCCCGATAATGTTTGAGCCGACAAATTGCCGTGTATTAACGAAGGCCAACGCCATCTGCGCCGGACTAAGATTGAATTCACGAGCCAGTTCGACATAAGCCTTGGTTGCTTCGAGTGCGATGCTTGACCCAGTATAGCGAGCGAAGCGCTTAAACAATGTCAAACGCGCCCCTTCAGGCCATTGATCATCCATATATTTACCGCTTAACGCACCAAAGGCTAACGGTGAGTAGGCCAGTAGCGGTAACTCTTCACGGTGAGCAATCTCTGCCATGCCCACTTCGAAGCTACGATTAAGCAGATTGTAGGGGTTCTGCACGCTAATGATCCGCGGTAGCCCATGTTTTTCAGCGAGTCGCAGGTACTTCATCACACCCCAAGGAGTCTCATTTGAAACACCGATATAACGAATTTTTCCCGCGGCGATGAGCGAAGCTAATGCCTCCAGGGTTTCTATTATCGGGGTGAGTTTTTCCGAATCTTGTTGCTGGTAGAAGAGTTCACCGAAGAAATTGGTATTTCTATCGGGCCAATGAAGTTGATACAGATCGATAGTCTCTATCTGTAATCGCTCGAGAGAATCATCGACGGCTTGATGAATATTACGCCAATCTAGCGCCATATTGTCGCGGATACCGTCGCTCTTTCCACCTGGGCCAGCAACTTTAGTGGCGATGACCAAATTATCTCGGTTACCTCGCGACTTAAGGTAGTGACCTAGAATACGCTCCGTTTCACCTTGAGTTTCTGCTTTTGGTGGTACCGGATACATCTCGGCGGTATCGATAAAGTTGATCCCTTTACCTATGGCGTAATCGAGTTGTGCGAATGCTTCGCTTTGGGTATTTTGTTCGCCCCAGGTCATGGTGCCGAGGCAAAGCTGACTAACGTCTAGGCTCGAATGTGGTAGTCGTCTATAGTCCATTCAAATCTCCAGAATGAGCAAGGATTACCTTTGAGGCTAGCAAGCTTTGTTGTGAAACACTAGATAATTTATTTCACGATTTGTTAATAGATTATCTCGATGATTTCTATGTTAAATTTTTGGTTAAAGTTTAATCATCATGGGGATTTCACAGGCATCATGCCCGGTATTCCCAAGTGGTTTATCTAGATGCTTAAAGCCCAGATTTTCATAAAGTAACACAGCTTCTTTTAAACATGCCGTGGTTTCTAAATAGCAGCTGTCATAACCTTGGTTACGAGCGAAATCTAAGCTTTGAAGCGCTAGGCGTCTAGCCAACCCTTTGCCTCGTATCTTGTTGTCAAAATACATTTTTTGTAACTCGCAGACACTTGGGTGTCCATCAAGTGGAGCAATGCCTGCTCCGCCTAAAATGAGACTTTTAGACTCAATAACCCAATAGTGAGCATTGGGCCTATCGTACACTTGATACAGGGCATCCAATGTGGGATCGGCAACACCATAGCCTTTATCGGGCGTTAGACCATACTCGGCAGAGACATTGCGAATGACTCTGGCAATATGCGGATTGTCTTCTGGGGTGATACTGCGGATCTCGTACCCCTGCTGCATGTTGGCATAGTCAATCGCTCGTGTGTATTGCGCTAATGACGATTCCAGCTGGTTGATTTGACTGGCTGACAATTGCGACAGTATCTGGGTAAACATCTGGTTTTGCTGCTCATTAAGGCATTTGAGTTGCCGTTTGCCTTGGGCTGTGAGCTGACATAGAGAGCTGCGGCTGTCGCGGGGATTATTGCGGCTTTTGGCATAGCCTTTTTCGCACAACTGGGTTACGGCTCGGCTGGCATTAGACTTATCAATATTGAGTGCCATAGAGATCTGTTTGATCGACAGTTCTTGTGAATCAATCTCTATCATTGCATGGGCCTGAACCGGCGATAAAGGTAGATCGCCACAAGCTGAATTGAGCAGGCCTAATTGTCTCACTAATAATCTCGATAAACTGCGTAGTGAGGAACAGGTTTGAGGCAGCTCTATCGTAGTCAATTGACTCTTTTCATCTATGGTGGCTTGGCAAGGCGATGACATTGGCGATCCGTATCAGTAAATATAGTTGCGCTTTACATCTAACTTAGACGGCCTAATTTAGAAATGCAAGTTTTTACTAATGCAACTAAAAAACCACTACAAATACCTGACGCAGCTTAAGATCTTCAACTTAAGCTGCTTAAATCTATTCGACTAGCAAAAGACCTTGGGGTTTAAAAACGGTGCCATGGCAAGCACTATTGCTTGAGTATAGACGCTTTCTCTGCTGGCCTTACCATAGGTAAATAAGCTTATCGCCCCGCCTTTTTGTTTAATATTCACAGTATTAAACAATCTGTCCATCACATGACCGAGTTCTTCACCATCCTCGAGTGCTTGATAGACAGATTCGGGGAGCGGCAGTTGGGCGCTTCGTCCTATCGATAATTCTCCTTGATAGATCACAGCCATATAAGCGTAGGTCGCCGCACCGTGGTCAAAGCGGTCGACTCCACCTTCCATTGCAACATAAAGATCGGCCCTGAGCTCTGCATCTAATTGTGCTTGCTGCTCGCAGTAGCGTGCGCGGTTAATGGCGCCGGCTTTCGTTTCGCAGTCTGTCATAGGTTGGTCGGCAACGCCTGAAGGAGCGTGCATGCCTTGGCAAATCACTTGAGCACTTGGAAATAGTAATGAGATTGCCTTGTTGGCTGCACCAATTTTGACTGGGTTTTTAGATCCTACGGTAATGCGGATGGTATTTTTGCTGTTGAGTGTTGGCATCGGTTATCTCTAGGGCCTGTTGACCTTTGTTGGTTGTTTTACAGAGAGTTGTTGATTACTTATACAAGTCGGAAGCTTTGTGGTGTCGTCATTTTACATGAAAAGCTGAGAACAATGCATAAGGCACCGTTTGGCTTCTTGCGCCTGTTGCTTTTAGAGCAAAATATCGGCGTGCTTTCTATGTTGTGTACTCGATGATCTCCTGCGTAGCAAGGGGGCTGAGTGATGAAACTGTTAATGATCGGTACGCTCTGGTTATGGCTTCATTGCTAATGTGAAAATTAGTTACAGGCTTATTTAGAGGTTGCTCACAACATTAGCTCATTCTGAAATTTAACTACAAAATAACGTGTTGGATCAATTTTTCGAGTCATTTCTCCTATATTCTGAGCGCGAATTTAGTCGACCTTCTAGTTAGATTATTGCTACTAGAAGTCTTGGAAACATTGAGATGCGAGAGCATCGAAAGGTCTTATCTATGCAAAATGAAGCAACCGTTTCTGAAGTAATGATTTCAACCAAACAGGGTTGGTCACGCACCGATACCACTTGGATGTTAAGCCTGTTTGGCACTGCAGTAGGTGCAGGGATCCTATTTTTACCTATCAATGCCGGAATGGGGGGCTTTTGGCCATTAGTGATGATGGCTGCAATTATCGGCCCTATGACCTATTTAGCCCATAGAGGTCTTTCTCGCTTTGTGTGTTCATCACAAAAGCAGGGCAGTGATATTACCCATGTAGTTGAAGAGTATTTTGGTGTCGGCGCAGGTAAAGCGATCACCTTGCTTTATTTCTTTGCTATCTACCCAATCGTGTTGATCTATGGCGTAGGTATTACCAATACCGTCGATAGCTTTATTGTTAATCAGCTTGGCATGGCGTCGCCACCGCGTTTCATTTTATCAGGAGTGCTCATTCTGGGCATGATGTCGGTTATGGTCGCTGGCGAGAAATTTATGCTTAAGGTGACACAATTATTGGTTTACCCTCTGGTTGCTATCTTGGCTTTCATGTCGCTGTACCTTATCCCTAGTTGGAAAACCGACGCCTTGATGCAAGTGCCTGCCGCGGGAGAATTCCTCGGTACCGTTTGGTTAACCATTCCTGTATTGGTGTTTGCATTTAATCACTCCCCAGCAATCTCTCAGTTCTCTGTATCACTTAAGAAGCAACATGGTCAGAACGCGGCAAAGAAAGCCGACGTTATTTTACGTAACACTACCTTGATGTTGGTTGGTTTTGTGATGCTGTTCGTTTTCTCTTGTGTGCTGTCATTAAGTCCTGCGCAACTTGCCGAAGCGAAAGCACAGAATCTGCCTATTCTCTCTTACTTAGCCAACGTCCACTCTAGTGGTTTTGTGAGCTATTTTGGCCCGATCATCGCGGTGATTGCGATTGTCTCTTCGTTCTTTGGTCATTACATGGGGGCTACAGAAGGGATGAAAGGGATTATTACTAAGCAACTACGCAGTGCTAACAAAGAGGTTGCCGACAGTAAAATTGAGAAGTTCATCCTTGGTTTTATGTTCCTCACTATCTGGGGCGTTGCCATCATCAATCCAAGCATTCTTGGCATGATCGAAGCGTTAGGTGGCCCAATCATTGCGGCTATTCTCTATCTAATGCCAATGTACGCGGTTTATAAGGTGCCGGCGTTAAAGGCGTATCGCGGTCGTATTAGCAATATTTTCGTCATCATTGCGGGTCTATTGGCAATGACAGCTATCGTGTTTGGTATGTTGTCTTAATCTCTCGCTTGATGTTTGTTTTGGGTCGCTTATTTACAGGTTAAGTAAGCGGCCCTTCCTGCTTTATTTGGGGTAAATTATGGTTAGCGCATTTGATATTTTTAAGATAGGTGTGGGTCCCTCCAGCTCACATACCGTCGGGCCGATGAAGGCCGCTAAAGGTTTTGTTGATGATTTACGTCAACGTGGGGAGCTTACTGATATCACTTCTGTCACCGTCGATATTTATGGTTCATTATCATTAACTGGCAAGGGGCATCATACCGACACCGCCATTATTATGGGGTTAGCTGGGAATACGCCTGAAAGCGTTGATATCGATTTAACACCTGAGTTTATCCGTCAAGTTGAGCTCACTTCAGCCTTACCCTTAGGTAGTGAGAAGCACAAGGTTGATTTTCCAAAGGAAGCGGTCGTTTTTCATCAGCACGCTTTGCCGTTACATGAAAACGGCATGACCCTAAGTGCTTGGATTGGTGAAAGCTGCGTCTATAGCCAGACCTACTACTCTATTGGCGGTGGCTTTATTGTTGACGAGGCCCACTTTGGCTTATCGGCTGCGAATGAGGTTGTGGTGCCATATCCGTTTGCCTATGCGAGTGATCTGCTCAAATTATGTGATGATACAGGTATGAGTATCAGTGCGATTATGCTGGCCAATGAAAAGCTATTTCATAGCGAAGAGCGCATTTCTCAAGGTTTCGATGCTATCTGGCAAACCATGAAAGAGGGAATTGAGCGCGGCTGTCATACCGAAGGCGTTTTGGCTGGTCCGCTTCGGGTCCCGCGTCGTGCTCCAGCGCTGTTTAGGCAGTTAGTCACTAATGAACGTCTCTCTTCCGATCCTATGGTGGTTGTTGACTGGATCAATATGTTTGCCCTTGCCGTAAGCGAAGAAAATGCGGCTGGTGGTCGAGTGGTGACTTCGCCCACTAACGGTGCCGCGGGCATTATTCCTGCTGTACTGGCCTATTATGATAAGTTCATTCAACCTGTTGGTCAGAAGGAATATACAAGATTCTTTCTCGCTGCTGCAGCGGTTGGTGGCTTGTACAAGCGCAACGCTTCAATTTCAGGAGCCGAAGTTGGCTGCCAAGGAGAGGTGGGTGTGGCTTGTTCAATGGCGGCTGCCGGACTTGCTGAATTGATGGGCGCTAATCCATCTCAGGTGTGTATCGCCGCCGAAATTGGTATGGAGCACAACCTTGGTTTGACTTGCGATCCTGTTGCTGGACAAGTTCAGGTGCCCTGTATCGAGCGCAATGCGATTGCAGCGGTTAAAGCGATTAACTCAACTCGAATGGCGATGCGTCGTAACAGCGAACCTAGAGTCAGCTTGGATAAGGTGATCGCGACCATGTATGAAACGGGCAAAGATATGCACGTGAAGTACCGTGAAACCAGTCAAGGTGGATTGGCTATTAAAGTTACCAGTATTTGTGCTTAACCTTTTGGTTATAACGATTTGTATTAGCGCTAACAACTAAAAAAACGCCCTAGGAGTGACTAGGGCGTTGCTATTTGTACGTCTGGTTATTTCTCTTCGTACATCAAGTAGTAACTCTGTTCCATACCCAGGGCTTGGTAAGTTTGTTGTGCCTTACTGTTTTCCTGCTCAACGTAGAGTCTAAAGCTAGCTGCGCCACCGTCTTTCTCGGCAATATTTTTTACTGCTTGATAGAGCTTGCCATAGATCCCCTGGCGACGATTCTGCGGACGAATATAGACGCTTTGGATCCAATAATAGTCTTTGGCGCGCCAATCACTCCATTCATAGGTGACCATGAGTGATCCTAGAATTTCCCCAGCTTGTTCAGCAACTAGATAAAATCCTTTTTCGGGATGATCTAATAAGGTTTTTACCCCTTTAGATAGGATCTGTTCATCGAGTTGTAATCCTTCGGTTTCATTGGCCATCGCCTGATTAAATTGCACTAAAGCGCTCAGATCTGCTTGTTGACCTTTTCTTATTTGCATCATTTTCTCCTTAATAAGATCGCTACTTTAGCATGTATTCTACGGCGAGTTAGAGAGAATATTTCAGCAATAGGCTACGACTAAAGTCTAACTCTGCTAGACTTTTTATTATGCACTATGGTTAGCTGGAATAGGTGAGGTTATGAAACATGAACAGCCACAAAAACCGCTACGCACCAGGAATAAAGATAAGGCTGCATCTAGAAAAAATCACTGCAATATTAGTTGTATAGAAGCGTATCGTTTTCAGCTCGATAAGATCGAACATCATTGGCACTTCCTATTAACCTTAGTCACTTTTGGGGTCTGGGGACTCGTCTGGTGGCAAATTATCTTACGGTCACAAGGTAAGCAGGGGCAGTTTTTTCACGGCTTCGATGATGCTTACTGGAGTCACTTAATTGAGAGAGAGCAGCCGCCTGCAGCGTTACATACATTAGAGTTTGATAAGCCAAAACCCTCTTATCAGTTTGAGGCTTGAGGCGTCAGTCTTAATTGATATTGGCCATGACATGCATCACACACCATTAGCGTTTGCTGTGATAAAATTAAGTTCCTTACTGTGTCTGCATGATAGTCAGGCTGCGTATCTAGTAGCTTAAGTTATCGCTGGGCGAAATCACTCTCTAATTCAAGGTTAAAAACATGTCTCAACAATCCTCCTCTTGGTTGGGCCGAGTCTGGTCTGGCTGGATGTCTGTGCCTCTTTGGCTGCAAATTCTTATTGGTATGATCTTGGGGATCGTAGTGGGCATTGGGCTTGGCGAACAAGCTGTGGTACTCAAGCCTATCGGGACGCTTTTTGTTAATACGATTAAGATGTTAATCGTTCCTCTGGTGTTTTGCTCTCTGATTGTTGGCGTGACCTCTATGCAGGATACGGCAAAGATGGGGCGGATCGGTTTCAAATCGTTTGCTTTCTATTTAGGAACGACCTCGATTGCCATCACGCTAGGTCTTGCTATTGGTTATATTATGCAGCCTGGTGCAGGGTTACATATGACCTCTGATCTCGGCGTTGCTGTGGCAAAAGAGGTCCCTTCTGTGATGGAGACCTTAATCAATATCGTGCCAACTAATCCTATTGCAGCGTTAGCTAATGGCCAGATACTGCAAGTGATCGTTTTCGCCGTGGCGCTGGGGATCTCTTTGGTATTAATCGGTGATCATGGTAAGCCCGCGATAAAAGTGTTTGAGAGCTTGGCAGAGGCCATGTATAAGCTGACCGATATGGTGATGAAGTTAGCACCCTACGGTGTGTTTGGTTTGATGGCCTGGGTCGCAGGGCAATATGGTGTCGACATGCTGGCCCCTTTGCTTAAGGTGATCATTGCCGTTTATGTCGGTTGTGCGCTACACATTATTGGCTTCTATAGCCTGTTGCTGAGCACGGTAGCTAAGCTTAATCCGCTGCAATTCTTTAAAGGGATCCGCAGTGCGCTTGCGGTTGCTTATACGACTTCGAGTTCGGCAGGAACCTTACCCGCGAGTATGAAGTGCGCTAGCGAGTCTTTAGGGGTTAATAAGAAAATCTCCAGTTTCGTGTTACCGTTGGGGACGACCATTAACATGGATGGTACCGCGCTGTATCAAGGCGTGACAGCGCTGTTTGTGGCGCAAGCATTTGGTATCGACCTCACTTGGGTTGACTATATCACCATCATCTTAACGGCGACCTTGGCCTCTATTGGTACCGCAGGTGTGCCTGGAGCGGGTTTAGTTATGCTGACGTTAGTATTGACGACAGTGGGATTACCATTGGAAGGTGTTGCTCTTATTGCGGGTATCGATCGTGTTTTAGATATGGCGCGTACAGTGGTGAATGTTTCTGGTGATTTAGTAGCGACTACAATTATTGCAAAGTCAGAAAACGAACTCGATGTTGAGCACTACAATGCCGATGCCGAGCAGAGTCAGATCTTGGCCGAAAGGCTCGAAAGCTAAAGCTTGCCTTTGTGTTGAGGAGCGTTAAAATCGCCGAGCATGGCGATTCTAACGCTCACTATTTTTACTCAGCGCTACTTTTTGTCAGCGTTAATTGAATATTGCCGTCGACGTCTTTAAGTAATAACTTACCTTTTGATTCATCTGCTTGAGTCACTAGTACCATAGCCTGCATTACGCGTTGCTCTTGATTCATTAACGCATCGACGCAGGCTTTCATTGTGCTACCGGCAGGTAAAAGTTCAAGTTGTTGGCCATCTAGCTTATATTGACCAAAGAACTGGTTGCAGCTGTTATTGCCACTGAGTTTTCCATCTTCTGCAAATACTAATTGGGCGGGGCTGTAATCGATGACAGCTTCACCTTGTACCGCTTCAATTAACCATGTTCCATTAATGGCTATATCCGGTGTATCCTCTGCAGGGATTGTTTGGCAAGCAGATAAACCTATAAGCATGCTGGAGACGATGAAGAGCTTGTTTGACATGACGAAATCCAGAAAAAAATATGATCGCTATTTTGACAATGTTAGTGGTAATAAAAAAGAGATGATAGCGAGTTTTCACATGATTTTTAGTTCATCTAGAGTGGCGAACACTGATGAACCCATGAATCATAGTCAGAGATGGTATTGAGAGGGCCATTACGAGATGATGATAGGGTTGAAAATTGCTCATTGGCTTGGGCTATGTATGTTAGTTGTGGGGTTAGCCATTTATGGTTTTACTTCGCTCACTCAAGAGGTGAACGGCATGCTGCTCGTCGCTACCTTAATTGGTTTAGGCTTAGTCATGATGTCACCCTTTCCGATTGTTATGTTTATTCAATGGGCAAGATCTCAGGAAGAACCCCAATAACGACGTTGGTTAGCGCCTGCTAGATATCACTCCTGCAGGCTTGCGCGTCTCTGTGGTTTAGAGCAATGCGTTGTTACGGAATATGGATCCGGTTCGCCGTGTCCGATTTATTGGTTATTAAATTTTGTCGCGCGGCTTCCAGCATAGGCTCTATAGCAAGATGGGTGTTCGGTGTAAAAAAGCTGCAGCCTATAGCGACTTGTGCATTAATCTCCTCTTTAGCAATCTGTTTTCTTAGGCGTCTAGTGAGGCTATCTAAGTTCACTTGATTATCGACAAATGCAAGGATGGCAAATAACCGATCTTCAATTCGCGCCGAAACATCAGCATCCCGCATATGATGATGAATCACCCTTGCCAACTGCCTTAACCCTTGGGTTTGAGAGGTTTTATCTGGGTATTCGCTGATGTCTTCAATCAGCACTATGCCGGCATGAGAACCAAAGCGGCGGCTAAGGCTTAGTTGTCTGGGAGCCATGAGATTAAACCCGTAGGGATTTAGCATGCAGGTCAGTTCATCTTGTACAGACATCATCTGTATTTGTTGCATCAAGAAAAGATGCTTTAATTCGGCTTGCAGAAGTGCTTTGCTGCTTTCAAGCATGGGAAGTAAGCGATTAAAGTGTTTAGCTTGCTTAGTGTTACAGACCGCAATAAGACCAAATAGTTGACCATCGGCCCAATAGATGGGTAAGGCGCAAAATTTTTCAAATTGTGAAAGTTTACTGCTGGTTACTTGGGTCTGAGTTAGCGTTAAAACGCCATAGCCACCATGTGCAAGTAGCGAAGAAGACAACTGGGGATCGCTAAATTTTGTGCCTGCGTATAGATCCAAGTTTGTCGCTTGGCGACTGCAGACCACCTGAAATTCATCCTTAATATATTGTAAAACAACACAGGCATCGGCTTGGTAGAACTCATTTAACAGATCAACTTGTTGTTGCCAGCGAGGAAGGGTAATTGCGGGATGATCGCGCTCTCTTAACCATAAAGTTTGGTCGGTACATTGCAGTAGCATTATATTGCTCTCTTATTATTGTTAAATATATTGGTTTTATCAGGAAAAATCACAACAATCCATACTGGTCATATCATAACCAAAATTCAATTGTTGTGAGAATGTAAACTTTACTTTTGAGATCATTGTCTGCTTTTTGTCTGAACCTTCATTGCTAACTCTGTAGAATTCACCACATTTGTGTATCAAGCTTGATTATATCGAGTCATCATCTTAGCTCTTCGTGGTTTCACCTGTTTCGATTATTTCTTGGGTCGATTTTTGAGAGCGTAATTGACTCTTTGCTTTCTCTAGCATGGGCGCTAACTTAGCACTGGATTCTGGTGCGAAGAAGGCATATCCACAGTCGAGTTGTAGCTGATCATTTTGTTGATTCAGTAGTTTTTCTACACGTTTTCCTATGTGGGGCAGGTCTCGCTCAGAGTCGATAAAGACTAAAACAACAAACTGGGCTTTACTATAGTGAGCGGCGATGTCTGCAGTGCGGATGGTATCTTGGATGATATTTCCCAGCAGTCTTATGTGTTTATCTTCAATGGCCTCAAGCCTAGGAGGCGTAGGATACAACTCAAAAAAGAGAATGCCTGCATGGGCACCAAAGCGGCGTCCAAGGTTCAACTGCCTTGGTGCCATCATGATGAAACCATAGTGATTGAGCATACCCGTTTCACGGTCACGCATAGATAGCGACTCGATCCTTTGACTCTGGCATAGCAAGGCTAAATCTTGCTGCAGCAAGATTTGGAAAGGTTCAAGCATGAAAGAGTTGATCCCTGGTGTGCCATCATCGGCAGTGTTGAGCACACATAGGCAACCGAAAATGCTGCCGTCAGGCCAGAGAATTGGACGTGATAAAATGTTGGTCACCGAGGCGAGGTCATCGGGCAATACCATGGTGTTACTTGATAACTCTAGGTTAATGCCATCAGGCTGACTGCTTGATAATCGGTTAAATAGGTCTATTTTGTCACTATAGACAGTGCCAGACAGATATTTTCGGGTGTCGTTGATAGAGCTGACTATCACCTCAAAACCTAAGTCGGTTTTCTGAACCACAAAGGCGACATCCGCTTGATAGTAGCGTTTCATCAGCTCACATTGATGCATCCAACGGACTAAGTTTATCTGTGCATTATCGTTTTCAAGTATACTAACGCCAGTGTGGATGTTTTCAGGCAGCATAAGAGCAGTGACCTTCAATGTTAAAAGTAGGTTAATTGTGGTTGCCAAATCGGCTTTTAGCAAATATCAACGCTGGTTTTTCATTGCTTTATCTGTTTTAAGCGCAATTAACCTAGAGTCGATTTAATTTTGAGAAATTTGATGGAAATAAGACAAGCAATACTGGCAGATGTGCAAGCTATCGCGCAGCTGGAACAGTCTCAACTCGAAGCCGAGCTTGAGCCATCTCAGCGCGGTGGAACCATGCAAGGGCAGGCTTTTTCCAAACAGGATATAACAACACTTGTCGAGCAACATTGGATCGTTATCGCTGAAGTTGAGGGCAAGATTGTTGGTTATGTTATGGCGGGGAAATGGTCCTTTTTCGAATCTTGGCCCATATATCGCCGCCTGTTAACTCGTTTAGGTGAGCATCAGATTGGAGGGCGAACCTTGACCAAAGCCAATTGTTGTCAGTATGGGCCAATCTGGATAAGCCCTAACCACCGTGGCCAAGGACTATTTGAAGCTATGGTGGCCGAGCTGAAACTCGCGGTAAAACAGCAATATCCTTATATGCTGACTTTTATCTCTGAGGATAATGAACGCTCTTTTGCCGCACATACGCGTAAGGCTTCTATGCAGGTTGTCGACTTTTTCGGTTTCGACGGTAGGGATTACTACCTGCTCGCTACGGCCAATGAGGCTTAGGCTTTTGGGGAAAACAATGAAGTCGATAAATTTAAGTACACTGTTACAACCCTATGAAGAGTTCAGTTTAAGCGCCTTTGACAATATGAAGTTGATAAGGGCTTTATTAAACGAGCTTGGTGAAGGGTGTGATTGCCTTGAACTACCTCGTATAAAAGAGGGAGGCGAAACACGTAATGGCTATTATGTGAATTGGCAAGGTAACTGGTTCGATTGTGGATGGACCAACGATTACAGTGCCAGTATTGAACAGGTATTACCGCCATCACAACAAGCAATAGAGACTGCTCGAAAGGTTGCCGTTCCGACACTAACGTTACAGCAAGTTTCTTTTATGTGTATGGAATACAGCCATTTTGACCATTGTTAATATAGTCACTCATAGCGACTGGGTAGGAATGGGCAATTGATATGATGAGATTGTTTGGTACCTTAAGTGTGCTGAGAAGTAGGAAGAAAAACACACCTAACAGGTGAGTTTTAGCGCTTTCGATGCTGTGTTAACGAGTTTGTCCCTAGGGCCTGTTGCTCTTTTCTGGTTGAATTTTGTTCGAGACAAAAACGTATTAATCGAGGCGAGTGGATTGCAGTATAGTGATCTAAGCAAAATTCACTTAACAAAGAGTAAAACGTTTTTAGCCGAACCCTTCGGGCAGCATTTGTTGGTCATTTCTACTGTGTTCTCAGCTTCTTATGTAGAATAACTACATCACATAGCTTCTTTACTTGTATAAATACCCAACAACTCGCTGCAAAAATAACCTTGAAGGTTCAACAGGCCCAAGAACAGCTATGCTCTTCACTCGTTGCAATCAACAGGGTCTTGCATGTTGCCGACATACTTAAGACATTTCCTCCATCTCTGGACGTCAGATGTTGTGAATGCCCTTAATGCACGACTATATGGATTTAGGCGATAGGGTAACGCTTGGAGCGGTTACCGAGGATGCTAGAGCGGGGGAGCAATTAAGGGCCTTGCCTCATAAGCGCTAAATTCTCGCTGGGCGATCACATCTTTATACTGATTGGTATTAGTTGTGTAAAACCAGGCAAGCTGTTAACCCTGATTGATGGGTACTAATTTAATGAAGGTAAGGTATCAATACAAAAAAACCGCCATGTAGGCGGTTTTTTATTATCGACGCTAATTACAACTTAGCGTCTGCGCGAAGTGCTTCAACTTTGTCGGTGCGCTCCCACGGGAACTCGTTACGACCAAAGTGACCATAAGCTGCGGTCGCTTGATAGATTGGGCGAGCTAAATCTAGCATCTCAGTGAGGCCGTATGGGCGCAGGTCGAAATGTTGACGAACAAGCTTAATCATTACTTCTTCAGAGACTTTACCCGTGCCGAAGGTTTCAACGCTGATTGACGTAGGTTCTGCTACACCGATGGCGTAAGAAACTTGGATCTCACAGCGATCGGCAAGACCTGCTGCAACAATGTTCTTAGCAACATAACGCGCTGCATAAGCCGCACTGCGGTCAACTTTCGATGGGTCTTTACCAGAGAAAGCTCCACCACCGTGACGGGCCATACCGCCGTAGGTATCAACGATGATCTTACGACCCGTTAGTCCACAGTCGCCAACTGGACCACCGATAACAAAACGGCCTGTTGGGTTAATGAAGTATTTAGTATCTTTAGTTAACCATTTAGCTGGCAACACAGGCTTAATGATGGTTTCCATCACGCCTTCAATCAGATCCGCTTGGCTTACGCTGTCACAATGTTGAGTAGACAATACCACTGCGTCGATACCCGCTATGCTGCCATCGCTGTTATAGGCAAAAGTCACCTGACTTTTTGCATCGGGACGCAACCATGGAAGGGTTTTGTCTTTACGAACTTCAGATTGACGTTTCACTAGCTTGTGCGAGTATGTGATAGGGGCTGGCATCAAAACGTCGGTTTCGTTGTTGGCATAGCCAAACATTAGCCCTTGGTCACCAGCACCTTGCTCTTTAGGATCGGCGCGATCAACACCTTGGTTGATATCGGGAGACTGTTTACCAATGGCATTTAGCACGGCACAAGAATCGGCATCAAAGCCCATATCTGAGTGAGTATAACCAATGTCACGCACGGTTTTACGGGTGATCTCTTCGATATCAACCCATGCTGAAGTGGTTACTTCTCCACCTACCATTACCATGCCGGTTTTTACGTATGTTTCACACGCAACACGAGCTTTAGGATCTTGCTCTAAGATCGCGTCGAGTACCGCATCAGAAATTTGATCGGCGATTTTATCTGGATGACCTTCTGAGACCGACTCAGAGGTGAACAAGTGCTTTGCCATATTGGAAAATCTCGTGTCTAAACAATTTGAATGTGTAGAAGTATCTACATCTAGACGGCTATTTTAGTGGAAAACAGAATGGATAACACCCTTTTCGATAAAAATTGTGCTGTAAAGCCCAGTAAATTTTCTAATGGGTCACATTATATAAATGAGTGGGTGATTTTATTTTATTGTTTATTATGAATATTTTTTCAAGGTGATAGACCATGACAGAGGCTAGAAAATCTAGCGTTAAGCTTGGTTATTGTCACTGTCCGCTTGATTTGACTGCAATATAGGCAGCGTAATATTTCAATTTAGCTCGCAACAAGCCCTAGGGTAGACGAGGTAAATACGCCTATCGGCAGTAATATCGGTTTAATCTGCATCAAATGGTGATTTTTATTTGCGTCCCACCGCCTAGTAGGGGAAAATATGCGTCCACAATTGCCCGCAAAATCCCCAACTATCAGCAGGAGAGAGCATGTCATCTCGTAAAGAACTCGCAAACGCCATTCGCGCTTTAACTATGGATGCCGTTCAAAAAGCCAATTCTGGTCACCCAGGTGCCCCAATGGGAATGGCTGATATCGCTGAAGTGCTTTGGAATGACTTCCTTAAGCACAACCCAAACAACCCTGAGTGGGCTGATCGCGATCGTTTTATTCTGTCAAACGGTCATGGTTCTATGCTGATTTACTCTTTGCTGCACCTTACTGGCTACGCATTGCCGATTGAAGAGTTACAAAACTTCCGTCAACTACACTCTAAAACGCCAGGTCACCCTGAATATGGTTATACACCTGGTGTTGAAACGACTACAGGCCCGCTTGGTGCTGGAATCAGCAATGCTGTGGGTATGGCGATTGCTGAAAAGACCTTGGCGGCGCAGTTTAACCGTCCAGGTCATGACATTGTGGATCACTTCACTTACTGCTTCCTAGGCGATGGCTGTTTGATGGAAGGTATCTCTCACGAAGCCTGCTCACTAGCAGGGACCTTAGGTCTTGGTAAGTTGGTTGCGTTCTGGGATGACAACGGTATCTCTATCGATGGTCACGTTGAAGGCTGGTTCACCGACGACACACCTAAGCGTTTTGAGTCATACGGCTGGCACGTGATTGCTAATGTTGATGGCCACGATAGCGACGCTATCCGCGCGGCAATCGAAGAAGCTAAATCGGTTACCGATAAGCCAAGCATGATCTGCTGTAAAACCACCATTGGTTTTGGTTCACCTAACAAGTCTGGCAGCCACGACTGTCACGGCGCACCACTGGGTGATGCTGAAATCGCGGCGGCACGTGAATTCCTTGGCTGGGATCACGCTGCATTTGAGATCCCTGACAACGTTTATGCAGGTTGGGATGCAAAAGATACCGGTGCAACCAATGAAGCTAACTGGAATGGCAAACTCGCAGCATATGCCGAAGCCTATCCAGAGCTTGCTGTCGAATATAAGCGCCGCGTTATCGATGGTGAATTACCCGCGGACTTTGAAGCCAAAGCACAGGCCTTCATTAAAGAGTGTCAAGAGAAAGGCGAAGGCATTGCCAGCCGTAAAGCGTCACAAAACGCCATTGGTGCCTTTGGCGCTATGTTGCCAGAACTTCTAGGCGGCTCTGCTGACCTTGCGGGTTCTAACCTGACCCTATGGTCAGGCTCTAAAGGTATTCAAGACGATCCAGCGGGTAACTACATCTATTACGGTGTACGTGAATTCGGTATGAGCGGTATCATGAATGGTGTCTCTTTGCACGGTGGTTTCATCAACTACGGCGCGACCTTTATGATGTTTATGGAGTATGCCCGTAACGCAGTGCGTATGTCTGCCTTGATGGGTATTCAAAATATCTTCGTTTATACCCATGACTCTATCGGTCAAGGTGAAGATGGTCCAACTCACCAACCTGTTGAGCAGCTTGCGAACCTACGCATGACCCCTAACATGATGGTATGGCGTCCATGTGATGCGGCTGAAACCGCGGTATCGTGGAAAAATGCGATTGAACGTCGTGATGCGCCAACGTCACTTATCTTTAGCCGTCAAAATCTACCTGCTCAAGCGCGTACCGAAGAGCAGTTAGCTAACGTCATTAAAGGTGGTTATGTACTGAGTGATTGTGCTGGTACGCCTGATCTGATCTTGATTGCGACGGGGAGCGAAGTGCAACTCGCGCTTGATTCTGCAGCAGCCCTAACAGAACAAGGTAAGCAAGTTCGTGTAGTATCTATGCCATCGACCAATGCTTTCGATGCGCAAGATGCCGCATACAAAGAGTCAGTACTGCCACGCGCTGTGACTAAGCGTGTTGCGATTGAAGCGGCACATGTTGATTTCTGGCACAAGTATGTTGGTTTCGACGGCGCTGTTGTAGGCATGACTACCTTTGGTGAGTCTGCACCTGGTGGCGAACTGATGAAACATTTCGGCTTCACCGTTGATAACGTAGTCGCTACCGTTAACGGCTTATTTTAAGCGTTAGCAGTAGTCGAGGCATTGGGTTTTGTAGAACTAATGCCTGATGGAGCGGCTTATCTGATAGCAATATTAGATAAGCCGTTGTCGCATCAAAAGTCTGCCCTTACGGGGATGGTTTGAGGAGTCAAAGCGCTTAATGATTAGAGTTGCTATTAATGGATATGGCCGTATTGGTCGTTCAATTCTTCGTGCCCTTTATGAATCGGGTAAGCGTGATCGAATTCAGATTGTCGCCATCAATGAGCTTGCTAATCCAGAAGCCATGTTACATTTGACTCAATACGATACCACTCATGGTCGTTTTCAATCTCCGACGTCACTCAATGATAATGTATTAACTGTCGGCGACGATCATATTACTTTGCTTCATGAAGCCGATGCAGAAAAGCTGCCTTGGGCAGAAATGGGAATCGATATTGTCTATGAAGCAACGGGCGTCTTAATCGACAGGCAAGCTTGTGAGGCGCACCTGAAAGCAGGGGCTAAACAAGTATTGATCAGCCACCCATCATCAAGCGATGTCGACGCCACGATTGTCTATGGCGTTAATCATGATGACTTGAAAGCCGAGCACTCAGTCGTTTCTAATGCATCCTGTACCACCAACTGTCTGGTGCCGATTATTCAGGTGCTCGATAGAGCCTTCCTGGTTAAAAGTGGGGCGATCACCACTATCCACTCAGCAATGAATGACCAACAAGTCATCGACGCATATCATGATGATCTGAGGCGCACCCGGGCGGCAGGTCAGTCCATTATCCCTGTCGATACTAAGTTGGCTCGCGGGATTGAGCGTATATTGCCTGAGATGAAAGATAAATTTGAGGCGATTTCTGTGCGCGTACCGACAATAAACGTGACCGCAATTGACTTATCGGTGACCTTAGATAAACGTGTCGATATCGAGACAGTGAACCAAGTACTCTCTCAAGCAGCTAATGGCTCATACCAAGGGGTTGTAGGCTATACTAATGCACCGTTAGTCTCTTGTGATTTTAACCATGATCCTCGCTCTAGTATTGTCGATGGCACCCAGACTCGGGTCAGTGCTGGCCATTTGGTTAAGCTATTATTGTGGTGTGATAATGAGTGGGGTTTTGCCAACCGTATGCTCGACACTAGCTTAGAGATGGTCAAAGCGGTAAGAGCTTAATAACTATTTAGGCTGATGGCCGAGCCGTCAGCCAAGTTCACTTAGGTGTTCTGTCCCCAAAGTGAACCTAAAAAATTTTAACTTTTGTCTTTTAACTTTAAATCTTAAGGAAGCGTAAAATGGCTATTATCAATATGTCAGCGTTAGATCTCCAAGGTAAGCGTGTGCTTATTCGTGAAGATCTGAATGTTCCCGTCAGTGATGGTGTGGTCACCAGTGATGCGCGTCTGCGTGCCGCATTGCCTACCATTAAGCTTGCCCTTGAAAAAGGCGCAGCGGTAATGGTGATGTCTCACCTAGGTCGTCCAACTGAAGGTGAATTTAATGCTGAGTTTTCATTGCAACCTGTGGTTGATTACCTCGCAAACGCGCTCGATTGTCCTGTGCGTCTTGCAAGTGATTACCTTGACGGCGTCGATGCAAATGTCGGTGAAGTGGTTGTGTTTGAAAACGTTCGCTTCAATGTTGGTGAAAAGAAAAACGATGAAGCACTGTCTAAAAAGCTAGCTGCATTGTGTGATGTCTATGTAATGGACGCGTTTGGCACCGCTCATCGTGCTCAAGCGTCTACTCATGGCGTAGGCTTATATGCACCTATCGCGTGTGCAGGCCCGTTGCTGAGTGGCGAATTAGCTGCATTAGGCAAAGCGATGGATAACCCTGCGCGTCCATTAGTGGCGATTGTTGGTGGTTCAAAAGTATCTACTAAGTTGACTGTACTCGAAAGCCTATCAGGCATCGTCGATCAGCTCGTTGTGGGTGGTGGTATTGCCAATACCTTTATTGCTGCAGCTGGTCACGAAGTGGGCAAGTCATTGTATGAAGCAGACTTAATTGAGGAAGCTAAGCGTCTTGTTGCCAATGCCCAAAGTCGTGGCGGTGATATCCCTGTGCCTACTGATGTGGTGGTTGCTGGTGAATTTAGCCCAACAGCGGCGGCGACATTGAAAGATGTCAGCGCGGTATCAAGCGAAGACATGATCTTTGATATCGGCCCTGATAGTGCAGAGGCACTTGCCGAGATCCTTAAAAATGCTGGCACTATTGTATGGAACGGTCCTGTGGGGGTGTTTGAGTTCGACCAGTTTGGCGAAGGCACTAAGCGTATCGCTCAAGCGATCGCTGACTCATCGGCATTCTCTATTGCGGGCGGTGGTGACACACTGGCGGCCGTCGATAAATACGGTATTGCCGACAAGGTATCTTACATTTCAACCGGCGGCGGTGCTTTCCTTGAGTTCCTTGAAGGTAAAGAGCTTCCTGCCGTCGCTATGCTAGAGAGCCGTGGCGAATAACTGTTACTCCTAGCCGTGATTGAATAAGTAAAACGAATAACTAATATTATAAAAAAAACCGCTGTCGATAACCACTAACAGGATTTAAGTGGTTATCTTCAGTATAAAAATCTGTCCAAACGATAGTGACCTCGGTGACTTAAGTTAATCAAAGAAATTAACTTATCACCCTATTATTGGAGTAAAAAATGGCCTTAATTTCCCTACGTCAAATGCTAGATCATGCTGCAGAACATGGTTATGGCGTTCCAGCTTTTAACGTGAACAACCTAGAGCAGATGCGCGCGATTATGCAAGCTGCTGAAGCAACAGACAGCCCTGTTATCGTTCAGGCGTCTGCGGGTGCACGTAAGTATGCGCGTCCTCAGTTCCTTAAATATCTAATGGCCGCAGCGCTTGAGCAGTACCCTGATATTCCAGTTTGTATTCACCAAGATCATGGCACAGACCCTGATATCTGTCAGCGCTCTATTCAGCTTGGTATGTCGTCAGTCATGATGGATGGTTCATTGATGGCCGATGGTAAGACACCTGCATCATATGAATACAACGTAGATGTGACCCGTAAAACCGTGGCTTTCGCTCATGCTTGTGGTGTGTCGGTTGAAGGTGAAATCGGTTGTCTAGGTAGCCTAGAAACGGGTATGGCGGGTGAAGAAGATGGTGTAGGTGCTGAAGGTGTTCTCAGTCATGACCAACTACTGACCACGCCGGAAGAAGCGGCGCGCTTTGTACGTGATACCCATGTAGATGCCTTAGCCATTGCAATAGGTACTAGCCATGGCGCGTATAAGTTTAGCCGTAAGCCTACCGGTGATGTACTGCGTATCGACCGTATTAAAGAGATCCACGCACGTATTCCCAACACTCACTTAGTGATGCACGGTTCATCTTCAGTACCGCAAGAATGGCTTGAGATCATCAACCAATATGGTGGTGCTATCCCTGAAACATACGGTGTACCGCTCGAAGAGATCGTTGAAGGTATTAAGCACGGCGTACGTAAAGTGAATATCGATACTGACTTACGTCTAGCATCGACAGGCGCTGTGCGTAAGTTCTTGGCTGAAAACCCAAGCGAGTTCGACCCACGTAAATTCCTTAAAGCGTCGATGGAAGCGATGGCCGATATCTGTACCACGCGCTATGAAGCATTCGGTTGTGCGGGCATGGGATCTAAGATTAAGCCTAAGTCACTGCAAGCCATGTATAAGGCTTATCAGTCTGGTGAGTTAGATCCACAGGTTAACTAATCTAGTTTTCCTCTAGATGTTAAAAGCCCACGCAAGTGGGCTTTTTTTATGGCAATAATATTGCCTAAAGCATTTGGCTGCGGCGCAATATTCCAGAAAGCTTCCTTCTTACTATCAAACTATGAGTCTTTAATTCGCTAAAAATTCGAAACTACGACTCGTATCGCCCTAATCTGCTAGTCGAAATATGCCATAGTGCAAGGTCAATTTTCATTTCTGCGTGCTGGATGTTAATATTGCGCCAATTTTTAAGGGACTTGGATAAGATAGGTAACATGACAATGAAAAAATTGCTAACAGCTACCGCTATTTTGTTAGCGACTCCGTTCGCTGCTCACGCAGGTGCTGATTTCGTTAAAGGTGATAAAACCTTCGCTGCGGATGCTGAACTTGGTGCGACCATCACGACGGGCAACACAGAAACGACCTCATTAAAAGGCCGTTTAGATATGAAGCATGAGCTTGGTAATTGGGAAAACCAGTATCTACTCGAGGCCTTATATAAGGAAGATAGTGGTGAAGAAACTGGTAAGCGTTACTACGGCTTGATCCAAGGTAACTATAAACTAAGCGATGTAAACTACGTCTTTGCTAACGGCAACCATGAAATCGATCCTTTTACGGGTTTCGATTCTAAGTCCACAGTTTCAGCGGGTTATGGCCACAAGTTTGTAGATACAGGTAAGACACTTTTTGCTGTTGAAGTCGGTCCTGGTTACCAGTATAAGCGTCTCGATGATGCCAGCGCACTCGCTGCGGGTTATGATACAGAGGAGAGCTGGGTTGCTCACGGCGTGATGAATTTTGAAACCGAGATTACCGACAGCTCTAAGTTTAAGCAGCTTTTTGTTGCCGATTATGGTGATAGTTTAGAGGGACGCTCTGAAACATCGATTACTGCAAATATTATCGGGGCACTAGCCATGAAATTTGCGGTCGTTGTGCGTTACAACAGCGAACCTGCCGACGATAAAAAGAGTACAGATACCGAAACTAACATGACTTTGCTGTATTCTTTCTAAGTCATTTTGTATAAAAAAAGCGCCTGATAGGCGCTTTTTTTATATCAATTGTAAGTCGATGGGGATTGAGCGTCTTATTTTACGCAGTACTGTATCATTCTGTATCATTTGTTCCATTTTATTAATGACTTACGTGCTTGTGGTCACGAAAGCCGAAAATTTTTAAAACCTAATGTGAAGCATCACAGATTCCCGATTTGACTAAGGTTACAATGAATTATTGTCATTGGTGAGAGACCTAGTATGCAAATTGGTAGTTGTTGGTTTGATATGTCTCAAGCACAATTGTCAAATCATGAAAATGAAACAAGTTGGATGATGCCTAATGCGGAGTTTTCTGTGTTGAAGCAATTGGCTGAGCATCGTGGTCAAGTGTTGTCTAATAACCAACTACTGGCTTGTATTGCAGAAGATGAAGCTAGTATCGAGCGATTAAGGGAAGCGTTTGAGCGAATAACGTTTTTTCTCGGGGAACCGAGTGCACTTTTGATCGAGTCTATCGACGGTCAGGGCTTTATCCTCCATGATAATATAAGACGTTCTTCGCGATTTTCAATGGGGCTCCCTGGAAAAAGCATTTCACTGCAGCAATATACCTTACTGATATCTCAGCTTATATTGCTTCTGTTACTCCTGTATTCGTTTTTCGAACCATCCTATGATACCTCTATATTTAATGAGATGGTTAGACCCGGATCAAACCAAGAGTTAGTCGATATGCCTATGTGGGATACTGGTGAATAATCACCTTATACTGCCAAGTTTTACCCTGAATAGTCTGACACTGAATAGTCTTATATCTACTTGCCTTAGATGAGTTAGCGATTCTGCACTTACTGATGTTATGTCTGCTGTTGTTTCAATGTGGCTGAGTCAAAAAAAGAGGGCTAATATTTTGGATATTAGCCCTCAAAGTAGTGCAGTGGTTAGGTTGATGGAAGCAATACTATCTCGTTGTTTGCCATCGCTCCTTTGATTTCAATGGCAACTTTATACTGTTGCACCGATCCATTGGCGGTATTTTGGTCCCAATCTAAGCCTGGAGCCTCAAAGCTATAAGTGCCTTTTTCTGACTCCACGAGTACGCCTTCGCATTCGCCGGCGCTACTATCGCATTCAAAGCTTTGTGTTACGTGCCAACGCTTCCATGCTTTTGCATTACTGGAAGCAGCACCTTCAGCGGGGAAGCCAAAATAGGTGATTTTGTAATCTTTAGCATTGGTTATTGCTAAGGCCGCATCATCTTCAAGGGTAAAACTCAGCGCCCCACTGGCCCCATCAAACTCAGCCAGTGAAAGGTTAATCGCTAATGCTTCATTGGCATCAACACTATCGGCTACAGGAGGTGGCGTGACAACAGGTGGCACTTCAGTGTCATTGTCATCACTACCACAACCACCACAGAGCAGCAGTGTCGCCAATAGGCTGGTCATTAATTTATCGTTCATGACTAGCTCCTTACTTAGTTAAAGTGTCCGGTATGGCAAGTCGTACATTCCATGTCCGCTTTCACGCTGGCGGCGCTACCCATTGTGGAATCTACGCCATGACAGCTTTGACAGGTCTGTGCTTCGCTCGATGGCTTAGATTCTGGAAGTACAGATAGGTCTTCACCGTCATGGGCGCGGTTAAGTAGCTCTACTACGTGATAAGCGATAGAGGCTGACAGACGTTTACAACGTTCACCTTTCTGGCTAAAGGTGAAGCCAGATGCTTTAGACCAGTTACTGATTGAAGAGTGGCAAAGAATGCTGTTGGCCACAGAAGACTTACCAACTAGCGCCGTTTTTTCTGCTGTCGAACCTATGCCCGCAACAAATTCATCACTAGAGAGAGGCAGTTCTGTGTTTTCATAGTAGCGGAAAGAAGCACCGATCACGGCTGAATTTTGGCCATTGATATCATCTAAGATGTTGACCAACATACCAGTGGCATTGTTATTACCACAGACGGTGCCTTGACCCACGATACCAGCCCAACCATAGCCTGCAAGGGCGGTTGGGATTGTGGCAAATTTGGCTGCATCGGCACTGTCAGATTGGGCTAGCATAGTGACTAAAGCGTGAAACACTTGGTGCATACATCCGCCACCCGTCTCATAGGCAAGCTTTGCCGTCGCCATAGGATCTAGCTTTGCATATTTAAGCTTTTCACCCAGTGCTAGTTTGTAGTTACCCTCTTCATCTGTCGCAGCAAAAGCCGAAGTTCCCATTAAGGTGGCTCCCGCAGCAGCGGTGCTAATACCAATGATTTTGGTCAGTGCTTGGCGTCTATTGATAGTCATGAAAATTTCCTCACATGGATAGGTGTTATTTTTATTGTCGGTGCGAAATCGTTCGCTCCTTGAAACTTGAGGCCATTGTGGGAGGAGAGGATTGCAAATAGTGTGATGCCAGCCTGATGAATCCAAACCGTATTTTTCTAATGAAGACTTGTTTAATTGATCAGCAGATTAATCGTGTTGATGCTAATTATCGAGTTTTGCTAATCTTATTGTTCGATTGACTTGTGATGGCGATCGCCTTATTTGTTGCCTTCATGTTAATTCGGGGGGCGTGAAGCTAGCATTCGTTGAATGATTTGCTAGATAAATAATGTGATTTTTGTCACAACATCGTGAGTGTTCTTGGTCAATTTGCGCTAATTCCCATATGAGTTTTAAGGAGATAGAGGCGATCACAGAAATTATTTATCCTTTTGAATATGCTTATCGGGTAAATGATTAACGGATCGATACATGCTATTAGGTGATTGTCTATTTGATAGGCAGCGCGGTTTATTGACTAATCAAGTGAGCGGTGAACAGTGGCATCTGCCGCGTGCCGAGCTGCAGGTATTGTCATTGCTCATTGATAATCAAAATAAAGTCGTTGCCAAGCAGATATTAGGCGCCGGTGATGAAGAGTACTCAGCATTGAGCGATTCCTCGGTCACCCGTGCGGTCTTTATGTTGCGCTCGTTTTTAGGGCCTCTGCATGAGCAGATGATTGAAACGGTGAAAGGCAAGGGCTATCGATTGCACATCGATAAGTATGTGTCCGAGTCAAATCAACACACTCGGTTCCGTGAATTAAAAGCCAATTATAATGCCATGATCACATACTTATTTGGTCAGCATCATCGTGTGTTAAAAGCCTGGGTCGGTGTATTAGTCTTGGTGTTATTCGTACTGGTTTCGGTGCAATGGATCCTAGCGGCCCAAGCCGTAGTCCATCATAGTGCACCCTACAGTACCCATAGTATTACCCTTGATTCTGGTCAGAAAATCACCTTTATTAGTTACGCAAAATCAAAAACCAACAATACTTCGTTAGTCACTTTATCTTCGAGATTAGCCAGAGGCTTTGCTCAATGTAAAACATCGTCTTGGCAGCAGGTTTATCTCTCTCTATCCCATGATAAGCAGGTGTTTAATATCACCATGCGTGGAGAAAAGTTGGGCCAATCTTTGGTAAGAAATCTGAAGCTGACCGATTATCGACAACAAAAATCTTTTGTCTCTGATAGATGGTTAACTGAGGTGTCGCTTTGTGAATAGAAAGGTCTTGTGGGGCATTAATCTGTTGGTGCTAATGTTACTCGCCGTGAGTATTACTGTGAGCTACCGCTATCTCAATCCATCACAAACTTTAATGCTGAGTTGCAGTTCAGAGCTATTTGATACTGCCGATACGGGGGAAGGCGCTGGGCAACATTATTTGTTGGTCGATATTATGGCTAAGAAACAGCAGGCCCAGATTAATTATCGATACTTCAATCTTGACGGTACCTCAGCAGGGACCATTCGCATGCAAGGTAAGCTGGTTGACTTTGATAAGCAGGCTAATCGTTATAATTTCTCAGTTGATACCAAAGAGGAGAGTAACGATAATCAAGACTCGCAGTTACCTAGACATATGCAGTATCTTTCTTATATCAGTTCCTTTAACTTAGACAGCAAAGGGATGCATAATCTATCCATCGAACCCTTAGAGCTTGATCCACACATGGATTATGCGGTCGTGCTATTCCAACCCAGCAATACAGTTTGTGGTTGCCGTCTAGTCCACTAAGATATGTTCGACTATAATCCAGTTGTAACTTACTGATATTTAAATGTCTATGAGGCTCTGTGTCTAAGATCTACGTTAAGCAGGAAGAATCACTGTCGATAAAATTTACCCATCAGATGAAGGTGGGTGATCATAGGCGACTCGATCTCTATTTTTTCTTGCCTAAAGAGATGGGCATTAATGCCCAAAGCCTAGATGAAGAGGAGTATTACTTTGCCGCTATTGCGGGTCGGCGTTCCTATTACTCTTCAGGCTTACATCTTCCTTTAGTTCAAGGGCGTTTCATTAGCCAAAATAAGCGAACCGTTGAGGAGTTTAGGCTGTATCTCAACCTGTTTGCCTATCAATTTGCGGTGGCAATTGAGACCGACAGTAAAGAGTTGGCGCAGATTGAGGATGCCGACAAGTTCTACGCCGCGCTTAAGGAGTTGAGTGAGATTGTGACGCAACTACTGAAAAAGTTTCGTCGTAACGAGCCAAGCGATCCCAAGTGGAAACACTATTTCGAAAACTCGGATAATTATCTATCTTGGTTTTGTGAGCAGCGATTGTTGAAGTTAATGTCACACGCTCCTCGCAGCAGCGATTACAGTGAAATCGTGGAGGAGGTGATAGCCCTCTGTCGCAGCGAGAAAAACTACCGCGAGAGTAAGAACTATAACTCATCACAGACCAAAGATGATCCTAACCGCATTTCAAATAAGATGCTGCTGTTGCGCCGTCTTATTCAGCAAGGGGTTGTGCTTAAAGAGGAACTTAAAACGCTGGGTGTGGGGTTAAAAAAACTCACAACCGGTGTTGCCACAGGTTTTGTCATGTTGGTGGTCTCTGCGCTCATTATTAAGGCGCAAGGTGTATTCAGTGGCCTAACCCTGTCACTGGTGCTGACCTTAGCGGTGATCTATGGTTTTCGTGAAATCTTTAAAGAAGATATTCGTAACGCCCTATGGCGGGTGATCCAGAAAGGGCGGCCTCGTTGGAGCCGTATCCTTCGTGATACGACCAGCCAAGCGATCATTGGTCGCCAATTGGTTTGGCTCGATTTTATCAAAACCAAAGATCTGCCTGATGGGATCAATGAAATTTTAAATCGCCGCCACAGCCAAAATAAGGTTGATGCGGATATTCTGCACTATGGCATTAGCTCGCGTATATCGCAGAAAGACTTTTTAGCGGGTTACTCGACGATTCAAGAGCAGGTGAACTTCAGTCTGGCTCCATTTGCACGCTACCTTGAAAGAGGTAAGGCTAAGATCTACAAAGAGAGCGATGGCAAGATCAGTAATGATTCGGTAGAACGTCGTTATCAAGTCAACCTGTTGTTGATGTTACGTGAAGGGCGCAATCCGCCGCAATTTGCGCGTTACAAGATCACCATGAACCGCTCAACCATAGTTGAAGTGACTGAAAGCCAGTTACCCGATGGTGTCGAGCCCATAGGGGGAGAGCAAGAAGATGAAGCCTAGGCTAGCCAATGCTGCCAGTGAATCACCGCTTGATTGGGTGCCAATTACCTGTGTTTGAAATCGAATCTTCGTCGTAGTTAAAAGCCTGCGGCGGTGATGTATATGGATATACGAATGTCGGGAACATTTTCGGCCATGTTTTCGATACCCTCAGCCGTATCTACAGGTGGTTATTTCATCTCTTCGATTTGGCCTTACTGGTATCACTCGGACAGTCAAAAGTTAAATTGTTTTGGACAAAATAACTTTGCCTTCGAATGAAGAAGCAGGCATTTTTGGCTTGTAGCATTTAGTCGAGTTAGTTTTTATTTATTGATGGTAGCGCTAACCATTATGGCAACCAATTGCCTGCAGCAGGCCTTTCGTGCAGGTACTTCCTCGGCACGCTGTAAACCCGTCCCTGGGCGCTCTGCGATTTCATCCCTGAAATCGAAGGCCTCAGCCGCACCTACACCTAATTCTTAATCTCTTCGATTTGACCTTAAGGTTGGAACTCGGACAATCAAAAGCTAAATTGTTTTTGGACAAAAGTTTGTTGGCCTTCGAATGAAGGTTGGCATTTTTGTGGTTTAACATTTGGCTGAATTAGTGTTGGCAGAGTGTCTTTGAAATTTGTATCTTCACTGTAACTAATCGACTGTCCGGCGAGGAATGTGCAGATACTGCTGCTACACGCCGTGAATCTATCCGTGGAGGCTCGACGATGGCATCCCTGCCATCAACGTCCGCAGCCGCATCTACACGGGGTCATTTTATCTCTTCGATTTAGCCTTACGGATATCACTCGGGCAATCAAAAGTTAAATCGTTTTTGGACATTTCTGCGTTAGGATTTTTGCTCTACTATGTGAGTTTAAGATTAATATTTCTATGGCTAACGCCCGGCACAGGGGCCGGAGTGTAGTTGGTGATTTTGTGTGGTAACCGACCACACAAAAGTGCCAACGGAACGGAGGTCCAAGCCAAGAAGTGGCTGAACCTGGTGCCGATTGTTAGTGTTCTTCCACCAAAAAATATATTGGTTTATATCGCATACCAAAGAAACCAGCCGGCAACACATAACGAGTTTCCCGGATAAACTCCTCAAGACTCTCCATGGTATGGACTTCTCCCCTTGATACACAAGCAATAACATCTTTATCAGTTAATCGCTTACCACCTAGACAATTAATATTTTCCAAGTAATCGTAATAACCATCTATATCTATCCATGCACACTCATCGCAAGTCGCCAATTCCCGGAGGTTGGTAGCATTAGGGCATCCAGCAAGAACCGTTATTCCATGTTTCAGAGCAATTTCTTTGTATACGGATAGTTCGCCATTTATTGTTACGAGAACATCGCCTTCATCAGAGACCTTTGGTCTTCTGGGAAAGAGAGCTAAGACATGAAACCCTGAGAATCCGTGCGAGCTTTTTGCCTGATTTCCAAACTCTCGTGATAGCCAAGGAAAAATTGGTACAACAATTGAAAACCTCTCCTCCAAGAGGGCTTTCATGATCGGAACCAATACAAATTCAGCTGAATGCTCGCTTATAAAACTTGTCGCCAAAATTCACTCCTTGAACACTAACGCCCTGCTAATAAGTTAACCAAGTGCTGGCGGGCGATTTGCTCAGCAAATGGCATGACAGCCTTGGTGAATCTGGATTTAGCAGCTTGTTATAACTTGCAAAAGTCAAATGACTCCTTAGCTACGATTGACTCAATGTTTTTCCTGTGTTCATTATCATTTTTGACAAGTAACTCAACAGCTTCCCTAGCTAAGTCCAACCGTTCCTGCTTAAAAGCTTCCAAAATTAGTGTGTGTTTGTTCATTTGAGATATTGAGTCACTGGCAAACGTCTGAACTGTATACTTAGCCCCGTCTTCGGCACCAACTTTATATCCCAAAAAGTATGAACCAAAAGAACATCCCAATGTTGCTAAAATAAATAAAGTTATGTGTAATTTCATAGTGAGTTATAACGCCCCAATCACGCGACCAAACTGATGGGGCGATTTTGGTGTAAGATGCCGCTTGCGGCAGTACCAAAAGCGACGCAGCGGTTTGGGTCGCTGTGCATTGGTTTGTTATGTGTTATAAATGGAACATGGGATTGTCCAGCCCCATATAAGTTTAACAAGCTAAGATTTCTTGGATCTCTGACGTTGAAGCAGCATCCTTTTCTGCTTCGTCAACGGCTTTTGCTACATTCAACCCGCCATTATGGACAAAACGGCGAACTTTTTTGTAGGTATCAAACTCACCAAGAGTAATATCGCCAGCCTCTAACTGTTTAGAAATGAGCATATCCGCTGTATGCTTATCATACTTTTTTACTAGTTGATCATAATTGAAGTTTTCTTTGGCTTCACGTCCAGTACCGAGCACTTCCTTACCTGCATCAATCAATTTACTCATCTTACCTACCCCTTCTGCTAGTGATGCCCCGGATTGGTCAACACTTGCCATCAAGCTTATACAAACTTATAATCATATTCAACACTAATAATATAAGTTTTATAACATAATGAATTACGTATACAACCAACGCTGCGAATACTCACAATCCAGCCTCCGCTCCTTGCAAACTGCACTTTTAGAGCTACAAAATTTTTACAACGTGCATTTCAATAACTTAAACATGAGATGCATGGCAGGAACAATCACACAGCAGGAGTTTTTTGATGAGCAAAAAAAGCTCAGCGATATGATGAATCAAATCAAGGATCTTGAAGCTGATATTGCACGCTACAATGAGTCCCAAGGTGTAAAGCGAGGACAGCTCACCGAGTCTGAAAAAACACAGATATATCATTACTATAAAACTGGCAATTATACACAAACTCAACTATCCCAGATGTTTGGTGTTAGCCAAGCTGCAATCTCTGGAGTGTTAAAAAAGTTTGGATAATCGAGCACACATAACATTTTATTAGTGCGCATGCGCGTTTACCTCGTTGGACCAGTGAAAACGCGCACAGTTAACTATCTGTATGTAATGAACTTATCAGCATTCTGCCGCTTTTCATATAAGTAATCCATCAGGAAAAACGCGCATGCGTGTTTTCCAAACCTATTAACTAAAAATCTGTCACCATAGTTAATTGATTTTATGGGATTTTATTTATTGCGAATGGAATTAGTGCGCACTGATTTTGTCTAAAATTTATACCAAAAAATCTAAATTTAAATACGACTGTATACCCATACATTATTAGCCGATTTCTGGTAAGGCCAAACACTAGGTAAATGGATGAGATTTTGTATGGCACAAAAGTAGGAATTTTCGATTGAGATAACGAGTCGAAACACGGAATTGGGGCAAAGCTTCTTAGCTTTTAATTCTCAAGTCACACCAAACACTGTCAAATCGAAGAGATAAAATGACCCAGTGTAAGCGCGGTTTTGGCCTTCGAAATCATGGCCGAAAATGTTCCAGACATTTTCCGGCATTCCCTCCGTCCTTGGAGGTCAGATGATTTCGCAGAGCCCACATGGAAGTGCTCGTGGCGAGCCAAAAGAGTGCTTGCACATTCCTCGCCGGACAGGCGATTAATAACAGTGAAGGTTCGACCTTCAAACACTTTCAATAAATGAAAATACAGCCAGCCGCTACTCAAACAAATGTCATCGTTCTTCATTCCAAGACCAGCACACTTTGGGGCAAAAGCACGTTAGCTTTTTACTCGCCACTCACACCAAATGAAGCAAAATCGAAGAGAGAAAATAACCTAGTGTAGATGCAGCTGAGGGTATCGAAATCATGGCCGAAAATGTTCCCGACATTTTGTGGCATTCCCTACTTCCATGTAGGTCAGATGTTTTCGTTAAGCGGCCAAGGATGGCGCAAAGCGTCCCGAAGCAGTATCTGCACATGAGCCTGCCGCAGGCAATTAACTCCCATTGAAGGTATGACCTTCAAACACACTTAACAAATTAGATGCAGCCAAACGCAACTAAGGCTAATCCAAAAAATGTCAAACCTTCATTCGAAGGTAACAAACTTTGGGGCAAAAGCACGTTAGCTTTTAACTCTGAATTCACACCAAATACGGCTAAATCAATAATATAGAGAGGATAAAAAGGCGCCTGTGGGCGCCTTTGCGAAGAGATAACCTGAGGTTAATTGTTACGGGTAAACGCCTGACAGATATTTTGTTCCCCTATCTGTTTGGCACGTTTGAGCGCCACCTCAGCATTGATAAGGTATTGTTCTAGGTTTTGCTCGGGCTGATAACTGGCAACCCCCATACAGATCCCTGTGCCTAGGCCTATTTCATTTAAACTCGAAAGTGTGGTTACCGCATAATGGTGAGCGTCATCTGAATGGGTGTTAGGTAAGATCACAATCAATTTGCCTAATTGCCAATGAGACATTTGATAGCGTATCGGAAGTGATTTGAGAATGTGGATCTCGACTTCCCGCTGACGGCTCTCCAGCTGACCTATGTCACTCATGTGGCTCAGCATGCTTTCGGCGGTAATGTCGATCAGCAGTAGGCTTGAGTTATTGCGGCTCACCGTATCTAAGGAGTTAAAGTAGTCATCTAAATCACGCAGGTTGACTAAGATAGTACTTCTATGGGGAATAAAGTCCCCTCTATCTTGCAGTAATGCTCTCTTCTGCGCTTTTTCTAGCGTACAGACGATATGTTCAATTTCGCCTGCCGCATCTAAGTGCCCTTTAAGGGTCGCTTGCAGACAGGTGTTCTCATGACCATTAGGATCACAGAGTATTTGTCCCTTCCAGGTGCTTTGCAGTAATAGCTGCTGGGTGATGCGTGGCCATTGAGCATCGAGGTCATTATTAAGTAATTCGGTTAGGTTTTTATTGTCTATGTCGTGGATGGAAACCAGCTCCATAAAGGCATCGTTGGCTAACTCAAGTTCAGCATTTGCTTTTACTAATGCGCAGGCAACCGCATTATCATTAAGTAATTGGTTCAGGTGAGCCTGTTGCTGGGCTTGCTTGAGCTGGGTGACATCTTCAAAGGTCACCAACAAATAACGGTCTTTTTTTGCTGAGCGAATCGCACAACTTATGGTCACGGCTAACGTACAACCGCAAAGCTCTTCAAAGTCGATTACGTCATGCCATTTTTTCTCTTTTTCTAACTGAGTAAGGATCTCTGCATACTGCTCATTTTCTAGTTGTAAAATGCGTTGCAGGTTACGGTCTGACAACTCATCTAGTGGTATCGCTAGTAATTGCGCGGCTTTTTCATTAGCGGTCACGACGCGATTGTTGTCATTAACGATGACGCAGCCGATATCTTGATAAAATAATCTATTGGCTAAATCGATGCTAAAGGCTCTTGAACGTTGACCAATACGATAGGAGTGGATCAGTAAGATAAGCGCCAATGCGAGTAGGGTTAATACCACAGCACCAGCGATTAGAATATTGCGCCACTCTGAGAAATTTTCGGCAATAGCGTCATTACGGACATAGGACACTAAATAATATTCTCTGCGCGTTTCATACTGAGTGGTTAGCTCAACCTTTAAATAAACAAAGGTGGCATCATCGCCATGAAACTGCCCGAAGTTACTGTTTGACATCTTACGCCATAACGCAGGATAGGTCTGACGTAGGCTGCCTCCCATGGTCTCTGGAATACGATTGATGTTAGGTTTGTTCTCGGCTCCAGCGTATAGCAGACCTTGGGTATCTAGCATCATAAGTGGTGATTCGGCACTGGAATAGGCTGGCTTGATACTCTTTAGCATACGAGTCATCGATTGGTAGGTCACCAAATAGCCGCGCACGGTTTGGTTAGGGTTTTCTAACCAGGCCAATTGATAAAGATAGGGCTCAAGTTTGCCATTGATCGGGGTAAATTCTAGTGGCGAGGTATAAACCTCTGTCCCCCCCATATTGCGAGCTCCTTCTAGCAGCGAAGCGGGCAGCGATTCTCGGCTAAAATTATTGGTGGTCGAGAACTTAAATTTACCTTGAGGATCAAACAGCGCAATATCCAGCAATCCTGGAATGTTGCGGGTCATGACAGCCCAATTTTGTTGCAGCTTTCTCTGACGGACTTCGCTGGGAATCGTTAGATAGCGCTTTAATAATTCAGCGTTGGCAAACATCTGCGTTCGAAACTGCTGGAACGAGACCTTATCGGTAATTAAGGTGCCTACAGACTGTAACTCACTATATCGCTGAGTTGCCCAATCTTCCTGAAGACGACGCTCACCGAGTGTAATGATCACATTGGTTAGTAAGATCACGCTGATAAGCAAAATAATGATCTGTGTTGCCACAGAAAAAATACGTTGCGTTGACCAGTGTAAACCTTGGCCTGTGATCAGAAGTGAAGTTTTTTGCGTCAGCATCGAAAGTGGTATTTGTCCGAGTTCTTTTGCGGCTATGTTAGCATGATTCTATCGGCTTAACACAGTCACTTACATCTTGCTAACGCTCTGCTCGCCCCTTTATCCCATCACCCCTAAATAGCGATGTTTGAATTGGGCTTTGGCGGCAGTGACAATCGCTTCGCAGCGTTCAATATCGACTCCTTCCAAGCCGTCAATGGCTGATACTTGTACCTTGTCAATATACTCCGGTGCCAGTGTTATAAACTCATTTACGGCTTGGTAAGCGCCTTTTAATTTAGGTTTGCAGTGACGTAGATAGGTCTCTTCTGTATCGGCATTGAGCGAGATAGATAAGGCGTCGACCACTGGCGCCAGTTCAGGCAAGATGTTGCGGCGATGAAATAGATTACCTAAGCCATCGGTGTTGATTCTGACTTTGCCGCCTTGACGTTTAATCTCTGTCGCAACTTCAATCAAGGTGGTGAGATTTAAAGTGGGCTCCCCATAGCCGCAAAACACATACTCCTCGAACCGGGTTACATCACCTAGCAATGGAATGATCTCATCGGCCTTAGGTTGGTGGTCTAACGCCAACTGGTATTCATGGATCTGTTTGCTGCCATTATGTTTTGGGCAAAATTGGCAGCGTAAGGTGCAGCGGCCAGTAATATTGAGGTAGCGACTATTGCGGATGTCGTAGACTAGGGTGGATTGACTCATTATCTGCTTAAACTTATGTATCAAAGTCATATTCTAGCGACTTTCGATGGCTTAAAATGTTGAACAGATCAAAAAGGGAGGTTGTGCCTCCCTTTTCTATCGTTATCTTAGCGCTCGATAATATCCTCTGTTTTTGGTTGCCACCACCAGTGATAGAAACGGCGAGATGTTCGCCTAATATCATCGAGGATAATATAGAGCACTGGCACCAAAATAAGTGTTACCACAGTCGAGAACAAAATACCGAATGCCAACGAGGTGGCCATTGGTATCACGATCTGCGCCTGCAAACTCCGCTCCAAAATAATCGGCACTAGGCCCACGAAGGTGGTCATAGAGGTGAGGATAATTGCCCTAAAACGATAGCATCCTGCATCTATGGCTGCATCGACTAACGGCAAGCCTTGGCTTCTGGCTCGGTTCACAAAATCGACCAAGATAAGTGAGTCATTCACCACAACGCCTGCGAGCGCCACTATTCCGCAAAGGCTCAAGACACTCATCGACAGGCCGAGAATGAAATGACCGAACAACGCACCAATAATACCAAATGGGATCACCGACATGATGATCAAAGGCTGGCTGTATGATTTTAGCGGAACAGCCATTAAGGCATAGATGGTAAACATGGCGAAGAAGAAGCCTTGGAATAGGCCCAGCATCGCACTTTGTTCATCTGCGCTGCCGCCATCTAAGGTACTCGATATATGTGGATATTTACCTTCTAAGTAGGGCAGAAAATCCTTCTGGATTTCACCCACAACTTTCGATGGTTCGACGATGTTTTTATTGGCATTAGCCATGACAGTAATGGCACGCCTGCCATCGACACGAGTGATAGAGGAGTAAGAGTCGCCTAACTCAATTTTTGCCACGGTAGAGAAGGGAACTGAGATCCCCTGAGGGGTTCGGATCATCATATTCTCCAGATGACCCACGGTTCGGCGCTGCTCCAATGGATAGCGCACCATCACCTTCACTTCCTCTTTATTACGCAAAATACGTTGGGCTTCAAAACCATAGAAACCATAGCGAACTTGGCTCGCAAGATCTGACAGGGTTAAGCCTAGCGCTTCGGCTTCGGGTTTAATCGCCAAGCGGATCTCATGACTGCCCGATGAGTAGTTGTCGGAGATGTCGTAGATACCCTCATAGGTTCTCAACTTTTGCTTAAGTTCATTTGCCGCCAGTGAGAGCTGCTCGAGATCGCTCGAGGTTAACCTAAAGGAAATATCCCCACCGGCATCGTTGGTGCTGGCATTGATATTAAGCTTCTTGACAGAAATGAGTTCAGGCAGCGCCTTACGCCACTCGTCAGCAATGGTTACGCCATCGACGTCTCGGTCTTCACCTTTGGTAAGCTCCGCAAAAATAAAGGCTGAGGTTCTGGCTCCCATGTTGATGAAGCTGTGCTTCACGACAGGGTAACCATACTGATCTTCCATTTTATCGTTCATGGTATAGAGGGCATTTTCAATCTCTTTGACCACCTTAAGGGTATTGGCTTCGGAGCTACCGACATCCATTTCGAGTCGTACCTGAATAAAATCCGACGGAATATCGGGGAAAAATACCCAGCGTACTTTGCCACTCGCTACCAAGGCAATGGACAGGATTAGCACCCCAACAAAGGTCGCTACAACGTTGTATCTATTACGAATGCAACGCTCGATAAACACCCGATATTTATGGTGAATAAAATGCTGCACCTTGTTATTGAGCGCCGTTTTAAAGCGCACAAACATATTGGGGTTAGGGTTAGGGCGTCTGGGTTTGATGTGCGCCAAATGGGCTGGCAAAATCAACTTAGATTCCACCAATGAGAAGGCTAAACAGAGGATCACCACTAAACCTATGGACTTCCAGATAATGGCCATAGGGCCAGATACCATGATCATTGGCATAAAGGCGGCTATGGTGGTCAGTACGCCAAAGGTGGCGGGCATTGCAACTTTTTGCGCTCCTTTGACAACATTCTCTAGCGAGTGGCCATGTTTTTCTATCTCGGTATAGGCACTTTCACCGATCACAATGGCGTCATCGACCACTATGCCGAGCACCAAAATAAAGGCAAACAACGTCAGCATGTTAATCGATAGCGAGAAGGGTTCTAGTGGCATGATAAACATAGCACCAAGGAAACAGACGGGTAATCCCATCATGACCCAAAACGCCAATTTTAAATCGAGGAATAGCGCTAATATGATAAATACCAGCAGGGCGCCATAAAACATGTTCGACAACATCATGTTGAGACGACCTTTGAGGTAGTGAGTTAAATCACCCCAAGTATCGAGCTCAGCATTGGCGGGTAATGTGGCACGGCGCTCTTCGATATAGCTCTTTACCTGAGATGAAATATCGAGGGCATTTTGATCATCGACGCTAAGCACCTCGATAATTGCTGCCGGTTTACCGTTAAATCGGGTGTACTCTAATCGCTCTTCAAAGTCATCACGAATCGTTGCTACCTGTGGCAGCATGATGCGACTCCCGTCACGACGCGTGCTGACAACGATTTGGGCAAAGTCATCGCCTGTATAGGCTTGGCCTTTGGTTCTGAGCAGGATATCGCCATCTTCGGCTCTAATTGAGCCACCAGGTAGATCGATGGAGGAGTTGCGTACCGCCTGTGCGACCTGTGCGAAACTTAAGCCATATTCGCGCAGTTTATCCTCAGAAAGCTCGATACTAATCTCATAATCACGAACCCCGGTCACTTGCGCTCGGGTCACTGCGGGGAGGGCGGTTATCTCTTCGCGTATCGATTTGGCCAACTCTTTCATCTGATGCAGATCCATGTCGCCATAGACCGACACCCAGATAACGTTATTTTCTGGCTTCAGGCGGAAAATATTCGGTTTTTCAATGTTCTCTGGAAAGGTGGCGATGGCATCGATTCGCAGTTTAGCCTCATCGAGAATATCTTGTGCATCGAAGCCATCCTCAACTTCAATGGTGACATTACCGAAACCTTCACTCGCGACCGAGGTGACCTTTTTTATACCGCTAATATCTTGAATCGCCTCCTCTATCTTGATGTTGATCCCTTCCTCAATCTCTTGGGGGGCGGCACCGGGATAGGCAACCGATATTTGCAAATAGTTGAGTTCAAAAGAGGGGAAAACTTCTTTGTTAATCAATACTGTGCTAAATAGTCCGCCAACGAGCAAGATGACCATTAGCAGGTTTGCCGCCACGCCGTTACGGGCAAACCAAGCGATAATTCCTTTGTTACTATCCATTACAATTCACCCGCAGCAACTAGGGTACTCTCCGGCTTACTCTCATCGGTATCAGTGTTAGAGTTATCTTGCTCTCCAATCACTTTAACCAACTGACCCGTGCTCATATTATTGATGTTGGTCAGAGAAACACGTTCGCCATCGGCAAGGCTATCTTTGATATAGACGCTTTCGATATCTGTGCGCACCACGTTGACTTCACGCATCTCGAGAGTGTTGTCATTTCGGACCACTGCAACCTGATTTCCCCGAACTATGTAGCGAGGTAATTTAACGATACCATCGACGGTACGCCCTTTGATCACCGCACTGACAAAACTGCCGTATTTAAGGGGGAGTTGTCCTGGCAGCTTCTGCTCTCTGAGGTAGGGGTCTTTGATCTCTGCGACCAGATACACCATGCGATTCTCGGCATCGATGACCCCCTCACTGCGGACTATTTTACCGACCCAAGTGACGGTTCGCTCGGCAAGTTCGGCGCTCAGGGTGACTTCAGTGTCAGGGTTATCGATTGACTCAAGATAAGCTAATTCGTTGTTGGCAAGAGGCAAACGTATCTCGGCTATACGAGTATCATACAGTTCGCCAAGATTGGTGCCGAGGGTAACATATTGACCAAGATCGACATTTCTAGCCTTGATGATACCGTCGAATGGCGCGCGAATAATGGTTCGCTCAAGATTACGCTGTGCACGGGCAAGTGCCGCTTCGGCAAACTTGACATTGGCTTGTTCTTTTTTCAATTGTGGGACACGTAACCCAAGTTCGGGAGCTGGACCGCTGTCATAGCCGTCCCAATCATTTTTAGCGACTTCACCGCGAGCAATCTCTTCATCTAGCAGAGCTTTTGCTTGTGCCAGAGTGGCTTGAGCTTGCATGAGATCGGCTTGATAGTCTGAAGGCTCAATTTCTGCGAGTTTATCGCCTCGCTTCACAATACCACCGGCGACGAATTTCTCAGAGATAGCTAACATACGTCCCTGAACTTCAGTCACTAATTGGGTCTTGTTCTTTGGCGTTACCACACCATAAGAGGGGAGGTTCAGTGATGCTGTTTCTTGAGTCACAGAGATAACGTCAACGATGGGGACTGGAATCTCATCTTCTTTCTGTTCAGGTGCTTCTTGAGTGCTCATTAGTAATCCGGCTAGACCACCAAAAACGATCAAGATGAGACAAGGAGGAAGAACTCTACGTATAATTTTTTTTATCATTGATTTCATGCTATTCCATGCTGAGCTGCTTGCTCTATAAATTACCAGAGTCTTGCCTAGGGTCAAAAGTCTTTTTGTAAAATAAATGTTTCAAACTGAGTGATATTCGTTCTCCTTAACATATTGATATTCAAGCAAGCCTAAGTTACTCAGTCTGAACTTAGGTTTTATCGGTGAAAGTTAGCCACAAAAAAGCGCCTATTGAGAGGCGCTTTTTGTTGAGTGAAATAAGATCTACTCGGTTATTTCTTCTTTTTGCTCGCTTTGTATTTCTTGCTGACCTTTTTAGCGTCGCCCGCTTTGACTTTTTTCTTTGATGGTGGGCGCGCTTCTTTATGCTTAGGACGTAACTCTTCGATAATTCGGCGTTTTAAAGGTTGCTCAATATAGCGCTCAATTTTTGCGACGATGCGCATATCATGGGCTTCGGCTAACGAGATAGCAGTTCCTTTGTTTCCCGCTCTAGCGGTACGACCGATACGGTGAACATAGGTGTCGGCGCTACGAGGCATATCGAAGTTAATCACGTGACTAATATCGTCGACGTCAATTCCTCTGGCTGCAACATCTGTCGCTAGCAGCACATTAACTTCGCCTTTGGTGAATCGACCTAAGGCTTGAAAACGTGCTTTTTGTTCCATATCTCCGCGCATAAAGGCGCAGTCAATGCCAACACGCTTTAGTTGGCCTTCGAGGCTAGCAACCACTTCACGGGTTTTTACAAACACGATGGCGCGGGTCACATCTTCACGATTTAAGATACTGCAAAGTAGTGCAAACTTGTGGTCTTTATCGTCGGCTAAATGGATCCATTGGTGAACTTTGGCTTTCTCGCTGCGAGGCGGTTTAGTCTCAATAGTCACAGGGTTTGTAAGCAGCTCTTGTGCAAAACGACTGACACCACCACCTTCCAGCGTCGCCGAGAAGAGCATATTCTGCTTACGGCCTTGGGCTTCGATAGCGATAGCTTGCACGATAGAGGTGAAGCCCATATCAAGCATGCGGTCGGCTTCATCGATAACTAATATCTCGACTTCTTGCGCGTCAAATTGGCCCTTATCCAAGTACTCCATCAAGCGACCCGGGGTTGCAACTAGAATATCGACATTGCCACTCAAGGCTTTTTCTTGCGGCGCATAGGGGACACCACCCGTAATAATGGCGATATCAAGATCTAAGTCGGTGGCAAGGTGCGAGGCATACCGATGCACTTGGCTGGCAAGTTCGCGGGTTGGGGTTAAGATCAACACCCGGGCTTGGCCTGAAAAGCGGCGAGGGAAGTCGATTAAGTGTTGCAGCGCAGGCAACAAAAAGCTTGCAGTTTTCCCTGTTCCTGTAGGTGCACGAGCCAAAATATCTTGTTGCTCAAGCCCAAGTGGGATGGTCTGTTGCTGGATTGTGGTGGGCGTATTATGGCCCATCGCCTTGAGTGACCTTAGTAAGGTCTCGTCAAGATGGAAATCTTCAAATTGCATGCGCAGCGTCTCAATGAATAATAGCGCGGCATTATACACTCAAATTAGGGCAAAGTGCGAGATTCCCAAGGGAGATATAACGGATCCTACCTTTGGCTCAATCGCGGTCACATCTTTAGGTAGAACGCCCGAGTGAGTTCAATCATCTCTTGGGTGTACTCGCCAAAGCGCGTTCTTATGGTTAGCTGGCTAACTTTAACCTGGCTAGGCTGCGCCGGGCGGTGGCTGAGCAAGAGTAAGTGACGCTGTGGTGGTTTTCCCTCCACGCTCGTTACATCGACCTGTTCTACGAGTGTCAGCCCATAATCGTCAAGCAATGATACAAATCGCGATAAACTGGGCTGCGGTAGAATAAGGCTTGCCTTGCCATCTTGGCTAAGGAGTCGTTTTATTGTGCTTAGCAGCATCTTGAAGCTCAAACTGTCGGTATGCCGTGCTTGCGCGCGGCGTTGATCGTTAGATTGTGGGCCATTATCGAAATAGGGCGGATTGCAGATAATATGGTCATACTGCTCGCTAGCTGTCTTCAGCCATTGGGTGACACATTGGGTTGTGAGCGCAATACGATCACGCCATGGGCTCTGGTTGATGTTATACAGACAATCCATTGCAGCGTGAGTATCAATTTCGATAGCGGTGACCTTAGCAGCAGAGCGCTGGGCTGCCATCAAAGAAAGTAATCCACTTCCAGCACCAATATCAAGGATGCTCTCTGCATCGGGCAGAGGAGCCCACGCTCCTAAAAGAACACCGTCTGTACTGACTGGCATGCCGCAATGGCTATCGTCGATATGAAACTGTTTAAAGCTAAAGGGCATGGCGTTAACTGGCTATGTGAGATTGAGGCGTCATTGTACGATATCGCATCTAGAGTAAAAAGGCTGAAGTGGTCAGGGGTACAGCATGATCTACACTCGGAAATGAGCGTTAGATGTGAAAGGTGCAATCTGAGTGTAGGTGGGTTGTTAAATTATTGGTGTTAATTGCTGTTCCTGCCTGTGGTTTGCTTGTTAATTTGAAATGTTTTTGTTAATAGTATGGCCTCGGTTTGGCGCTTGAAGGGCCAAATTGGTAGAGGTAAACCAGTTTGAATGCATTTTTAGCGTTAGTTAATCCTGCTGTAGTTCAAAAATTAGTCATGCGCTGGCTAGATTTACCATCGAATAGTGTAATTCTATCTTTACATATTAATAAGCTTGGGAGCGGTGTTGGTTTTACGCTTGCAAGCTATTGAGATAAATATAAAAGCAGATTAACGAGGCGTTGTGTGCAGAAGAGTAAAATGAGTTTCACCGATACATTAGGTTTAGGCTTTATGACCTTTGCCTTTTTCTTAGGCGCTGGGAACCTTATCTTTCCACCGTTAGCGGGTTTTTTAGCGGGTGAAAATATGTCACTGGCGATGCTTGGATTCTTGCTCACAGCGGTGACATTGCCGCTGATCACCTTGATTGCCGTTGCAAAGGCTAACGGTAAGGTGATGGGATTATTGCCTGCGTTTGCTGCCACACTGTTTGCTATCTCAATCTATATTATTATTGGCCCTGCTTTTGCTGCGCCGCGTGCTGGCTTAGTTGCTTATGAGATGGGTTACAAGCCGTTTATTGCCGATAGTAGTTCGACTTTTGAGCTGGCTGGGATTGTGCTCAATAGCTCACAGTTACTGTATACCATCATCTTTTTTGGGCTTGCCATGGTGTTATCACTTTTTCCAGGTAAGTTACTCGATAGCGTAGGCAAAATCTTAACCCCTATCATGATTTTACTGCTGGTTGGCCTTGCTGTTTCTGTGCTGGTTTTGCCGGGTTCGGATGTGGGCCTCGCCGTCGGTGAATATCAATCTAACCCTCTCACCAAAGGTATTCTAGAGGGCTACAACACCATGGATACCTTGGCGTCATTGATCTTTGGCATGTTGATTATCGATATTTTACGTAAAAAGGGTATCGACTCACCGAAAGAACAGACCAAATATTTGGTGAGGGCTGCCTTAATTGCCGCTGCTGGTTTGGCTTTCGTGTATATCTCACTGTTCTACTTAGGTGCGAGTGCTGGCGATTTGGCTGCCGGGGCCGATAATGGCGGAATCATCCTCACTAACTATGTCAACATGCATTTTGGTGATCTTGGTCAGTTACTCTTAGCCATGGTGGTCACATTGGCCTGTTTGACCACTGTGGTGGGATTGGTGTCTGCATGTGCCGAGTACTTTAACGAGTTGATGCCGACACTTTCATATCGCTTATTAGCGGTCGTGATGAGCTTAGCCTGCGCTGTTGTCGCCAATGTTGGATTAGCTCAGTTGATCAATATCAGTATTCCAGTGCTAGTGACCGTCTACCCTGTTGCGATCGCTCTTGTGGCGGTGACCTATCTGACCGAGTATTTTTCTAGACCCGCTCTTGCTCACCGCGTGGTGCTAAGCGTGGCGCTGCTCTTTGGGCTTATCGATGGCATGAAAGCGGCTGGATTAGATATGAGTGCATTTCAAAATATGCCACTGCATGCTGAGGGAATGGCATGGTTACTGCCAACGGCATTCACTATCTTTATCTGTTTGATGGTTAAAGGCCCTAAGGCTGAAGCGGTTCTTAATTGATATAGTGACTAATCGTCGCGTAAACTAACGGTGTTAATTCCTCTGAGTTAGCACCGTTTTTTTATCTGGAGTCAAAGTGACTGAATCTCAGCGGCCCTACCAAGCCGATCCTTTAATTGAGCCATTTCTCGACGATTTATGGTCACGAAAAGGATTAAGCGACAATACCCTGCAAGCTTATCGCAGCGATCTTTGTCATTTCGATAAGTTTGTGCAGAAACAGCATCGGCAGCTGCTTGATGTTGGTCAGGAATTAATTCGAGATTATCTTAGCGCACGATTTGAACAAGGATTTGCTAAAACCAGCAGTGCTCGGTTGATCAGCAGTCTGCGGGCCTTTTATAAGCACCTTGTGGCTAAAAAGCTTATCGATGTCGATCCTGTAGTCATGATTAAACAGCCTAAGCTTGCTAGGAAATTGCCCGATTCGCTCAGTGAGGCGGATGTCGATAGATTACTTAGCGAACCGAATATTGATGATCCTATTGAATGCCGAGATAGAGCCATGCTGGAGCTACTTTATGCCAGCGGATTACGGGTATCAGAACTTGTCGGCTTAACCATGGATCAGATGAGTCTGCGTCAGGGGCTGGTGCGAATTGTCGGTAAAGGAAGTAAAGAGCGGTTAGTGCCCTTAGGTGAAATGGCGGTTAGTGAAATTGAGCAATATTTAGCCTCGGCGCGGTTCGATTTACTTAAGGGTAAGAGTAGTGATGTTGTGTTCCCATCGAAACGCGGCACTATGATGACCCGACAAACCTTTTGGCATCGGATTAAGCTCTATGCATTGCGAGCGGGCATCGCTGTACATCTATCACCGCATACTTTGCGCCATGCATTTGCGACGCACCTGCTTAACCATGGTGCGGATCTCCGAGTCGTGCAGCTGCTGTTAGGCCATAGTGATCTATCCACGACTCAAATCTATACCCATGTGGCGAAAGCGAGATTAGCACAACTGCATCAACAGCATCATCCAAGAGGTTAAGCGAATAATTTGCTTTAAATGCGTTGAGCATGTAACTTTTCAGCCCTTAGTCGGGTCTAATTAACACGACCATGTTTGGTTTTATTGTTGTAGCCCAAATACTGTACAGGATATCTAATGAACTTTACTCGAGCTCTTACCCTATTATGCGCCATGCTCGTAATGCCATTTGCGATTGCAGCATCGAATAGCGCCGTTGATAGCGCCGTTGATAACGGCGAGCAACTAAAACAAAAATTATCAGATGCCTTAAGCGTTGAGGTACAGAGTCTGACTCAATCTGCGGTGCCTGGCCTCTATGAAGCGGTAACCAACCGTGGTGTGCTTTACATTAGTCAAGATGGTTCTAAGTTGTTTCATGGCAATTTATATGATCTCGATAATGGTATGAAAAACCTTACCGAAGCGGCATTAGCTGGGCCTCGCATGGAGATGATTAAGCCATTTGAAAATAATATGCTGGTCTATAAAGCTAAAGATGAAAAGCATGTTGTTACCGTATTTACCGATATCACCTGTGGTTATTGCCGTAAATTGCATAACCAGATGGCGGAATACAATGACCTTGGTATTACTGTGCGTTATTTAGCCTTTCCTCGCCAAGGCGTTCCATCAAAGAATGCTAACGACATGGAAGCGGTATGGTGTGCAGCCGATCCTCTTAAAGCGATGAACGATGCTAAAGCGGGTAAGTCTGTTAGCTCGGCTAAAAACTGTGATGCAAAAATTGCTCAGCAGTATAATCTTGGCCAAACTCTTGGGGTGAACGGTACGCCAGCGATTATTTTAGAAGACGGCACTATGATCCCTGGCTATCAACCTCCGCAGCAGCTGTTCCAAGCATTAGAGCGCGCGCAATAGTCCTTGTTGAGTCAGTGAGAAGGTGAGCGAAGGCTCACCTTTTTTATTGGCACAAATATCGATTCCCTCCTCTTTGCTCATTCTTAAAGCCAGTTTTGCTGTGTGTTCTGCCGCCGCCTTTGTTATGCTATTGCCATTGTTTTCTTAGGTTGTCTCTGTTGTGATCCATAAGATAGTTCGCCGTCCTAAGGTCGATGATAATCATCTACCAGCCCATCTTTCTCCCATTTTAAAACAGGCCTATGCCAGCCGTGGTTGTAGCGATGCCGATTGCGAGTTAGCGCTGGCTAACCTATTGCGTCCCGACACCATGAAAGGCCTTGATGTTGCCGCTAAGATCATTGCCGATGCGATAGCCAATAACCGCAAGATCTTGATCATGGGCGATTTCGATGCCGATGGCGCGACATCAACCTGTGTCTGCCTGTTAGCGCTGCGAATGATGGGCGCGCAGCAGGTGGATTACCTCATTCCCAACCGCTTTGATTATGGCTATGGCCTGAGTCCTGAGATAGTTACTGTTGCCTATCAAAAAGGGGCGCAGCTGCTGATCACTGTCGATAACGGTATCTCATCGATTGAGGGGGTCGCGGCGGCCAAAGCGCTGGGGATGGATGTGGTTATCACAGATCATCACTTACCGGGTAAAACCATTCCCGATGCCGATGCGATCGTCAACCCTAATCAGGCCGAGTGTCAGTTTGCCAGTAAATCGATCGCAGGGGTTGGGGTTGCTTTCTATCTGATGTCAGCGCTTCGCGCCGAACTGAGGGTGCGAGATTGGTATCATCAGTTAGCTATTGCTGAGCCTAACTTAGCGAGCCTACTCGATATTGTTGCCCTAGGTACCGTGGCCGATGTGGTGTCGCTCGATACCAACAACCGGATTTTGGTCGATGCGGGCTTAAAGCGGGTACGAGCAGGACGTTGCCGCCCAGGGATCACCGCGTTACTCGAAGTCGCTAAGCGCAATACCTCACGCATTGTCGCATCTGATTTCGGCTTTGCCGTTGGCCCACGGCTGAATGCCGCAGGGCGTTTAGATGAGATGGCGCTGGGCGTCGAAACCTTATTGTGTGATGACATCATGCTAGCTCGGCGTATGGCCAGTGAACTCGATAGTCTAAACGCCGAGCGACGTGATCTCGAGACTGATATGCAGCAAGAGGCACTAAAAAGCCTAGAAGCGTTAGCGCTGGATGAATCGGACCTACCTTGGGGAATCGCGCTCTATCAGAGCGATTGGCACCAAGGGGTGATCGGTATTTTAGCTTCACGCATTAAAGACAGATATCACCGCCCCGTTATCGCCTTTGCCGAGGCAAACGAGGGCGAAATTAAAGGCTCAGCGCGCTCGATAAAAGGCTTGCATATGCGCGACCTACTTGAGCTGATCAATGCCAGACATCCGGGAATGATCATCAAATTTGGTGGTCATGCGATGGCGGCGGGATTATCCCTTAGAGCGGGTGAGTTTGGCCGTTTTGCCAAAGCCTATGATGAAGCGGTGCGAGAGCTATTGGCATCAGAGCAGTTAACCGGAGAGATCATTAGCGATGGTGAGCTTTTACCTCATCAGATGACCATGGATCTTGCTCGAGAGTTACGAAGTGCAGGTCCTTGGGGGCAGAACTTCCCTGAGCCAGTATTTGATGGCTATTTTAGGGTGGTGCAGCAGCGCATCGTTGGTGAGCGTCATCTCAAACTGGTGCTGGAGACTGAGTGTGGCCAGACTATGGTCGATGCGATAGCCTTTAATGTCGACCTGAAAACCTGGCCCGACGCCACCATCCAGTTTGCTCAGGTAGCTTATAAGCTGGATATTAATGAATTTAGGGGCAATGAGAGTCTGCAATTTATGGTGGAGCAGATAGAACCAAAGTGATTAGGCTTTGGGCTACGAGCTACGAGCTACGAGCTACGGGTTTCAAGATGCGAGCTTTAGCGTCTGGCTGAGTGAGGATTGATTAAAGGCGTTTGAAGGTCTCACCTTCGCAGTTACTTTATGTCTGTCCAGTGGGTGCTGTGCATGGAAGTACCAATGGCGTGATCACAAGGATGTGAGGGAACGACGAATCATAGAGTTACACTACGGTAGAGGATTGAGAGTTTCAGAATGCCTCCGGTTACGCGTACAAGATATTGATATGGAGCGGGCTACACTGACGATTAGAGATGGAAAAGGGCGAAAAGATAGGCAAACCATCCTCGGCCATAAATGCGCAGAAAAGCTCACTACATATATTGAAAAGGCTACTAAGATCCAACAGCATGACAATCTACAAGGGATAGGTCCATCTCTGCCAAATACATTAGAACGTAAGTCCCCCAATGTGTTTAGGCAACCCGGATGGATGTTTATTTTTCCTTCAAAATCAACCGGCATTAATCCTTATACTGGAACGCTTTGCAGGCACCACTTGCATCAAAGTGTTATTCGTAAAGCGCTCGGGAATGCCGTGCGTAGTATTCAAATAAATAAACGCGTCACCTGTCACACGTTTAGTCATAGCTTTGCAACTCATCTGCTTAAAGCAGGTCGTGATATCAGAAGTGTTCAAGAGTTACTTGGCTACAATGACGTGAGTACAACACAAATCTATACACATGTACTTGGCCAACATTTCGTGGGGACAACAAGTCCTTTAGACACTTACTAAAGCCGGAGTATTCAAGAAACTCTGTAGCATTACTTAAATTTGGTCAACTTACTGCTTGTAGAGTTAGCTTCAGCAGCCCTATAACGCGAAATGGGGCATTATCGATGTAAAGTGGTCGTTCTAAAGCGTTGTTAGACAGTTTCGAATTAGGAATTGCTATCGAAACAGTCTGCTTCGGATAACTTCAAATTGGGAAAAAGGAAGCAGACGACTTTGTTGTTTGAGAGCATTGGCTCATATGCTTCATGGCGACGCTCGCCTGTCAAACAGTGGCGGGCGCTCTTCCTTCCTGTGCCCATCCGAGCAATTTACTTAATAAAGCGACGGGCTTGTTCTACAGCCAAATAAAGTGTCGGCGATGCGACACTTATTCTTATTTGTTAGTTGCTTTTTGACAAAAGACTCAAACGACTTTAGTCGACTTGCTAATCTTGATGTCTTTCAAGCCAGCACGTTTCAGGCACCTTCTATGAGGGATCTGTGTTGAAGATGAAAAGGACTTCACCGTTTCCGGAGTTTCCGGCATAAGAAGTCGGGGCCTTGCTGTCCGTCCTGCTTGAAGGCATCGCATAACTGCCGCCCCCGCCACCGCCATAGCATCGGTAAGCGTCCTTAGAGTACATGCCATCTATGGTTCCACTACCGCCGCCTCCGTAGCCGCCGCCTCCACCGCCCCCACCGCAGCTGGCCGGGTTACCGCCCTCGCCACCTTTCCCGGCATTGACCGCAAGATTAGGGCCACCATTTATCCAGCCCTTTGATCCTTCGGAACCCGAACCGCCCGACGCTCCGCCGAAACCCTGATATCCAGTGTTATAACCGCCACCGCCGCAGGCCACACCTTCAGTACAAGCGGTTCCACCACCGCCCAGACCGCTTACTGAATCATCCAAACCATCAAAAAACGCGGCTGTGCCTACACCGATAGCCGACTTGCCGACCAGGCTTGAATACGCAAAGCCGCCGTCGCCACCACCGCCGCCTTGAATGGAACCGCTGAAGAGAGAGCTGCCCTCGCCGCCACCGCCACCGCCGCCGGCTATCAGAACAATATCGCTGTGCGGCAGGGAGCCGTTCGGCTCAAAGCTCGCCACGATCGTGGCGGCGCCTCCGGCCCCTCCGCTGTCATCGTGACTTCCCGCTTGCCCTAGGTAGTAGTAGAAAATCGCGTTTCCGAAGATATTTCCATAATTGTTGCCTGTGGTTACCACCTGGGCAAAGCCTCCTTTTCCGCCTGATCCCGATCCTCCGCCGAAAGTCGCGTTAGTGCCATTACCTCCTCCGGCGCCGATAGCCTGTATCCATAAAGTTGTATTCTCGTCTACGGCGCTGTTGAGGGGGCTTGCCTGGGTGACAATGTTGGTCCAGAAAACTGCTTGGTTGCAGCTGGTGTTTAGGGTGCATACCACCTGGTTTGAATTGCCGGAGGCAAGAGAACAGGTTGCATCGCAGTCCTCGATAGCGTAAGAAACTGCTCCACCCAGGGCGAAATTTGTCACTGCGGTGTGCGTCTGGCCCACATCGTCCATGACGGTGAGCGTCGCCTGGTAGTTCCCCGAAACGTCTTTGACCCCCTGGGTTGAGGCGGTATCAGCGTAGGGATGGACTTTCAGCGGCCCCCGGTTCGGCCCGCCCTCAATGGTAACCGGCCCATAGACGGTTTCGCCCGTATCCTGGTTTTTTACTGTGTAAGTATGAGAAACCAGTTTTCTCTCACCGCCTGCAACGGAAAAACTGCCATCGAGTTCCATTCGGCCGGGCACGTTAGACGATTCCATTGCCGTAAGTCGCGCAGTCGGAGCGTTTTCATTTCCGTCACAGCCCTGCAGTGCTCCCATGGAGCAGGCGAGCACTATGAAGAGCCCCGCGCCTGCCGGTTTCGATGAATGAGTGAAATTGGTCAACCCTGTGTACAGACGATGGATCCGGCTTAAAAAAGCTGGTGATAAAGACATTCGGTTTCCTCCTTGTTCTTCCCTGTATTTTGTTGCCGGGCGTTGTAAAGATACTGCATCGGCAAGGAAGAATTGAATTGATCATTTCATTTCCACAAATGGCCTTTTTTTGCCAAAAAATGAGTCAATCCAAGTTCCTTTTTGTGCGAGTTACTAAAAAGCCCCAGTGTAAGTCATTAATTTAATTGAAAATAAATGTGCGAAATATAAAGTTTTCCTTGGATTTCATCAAGGATGACCGCATAACCTTGGTGCACAGGCAAATTGAATACCACGAATTCAACGACAATGAAAACAAAATAGCAACATATGTACACCTTCGATCTTTCACGTCACCGTGTTCAGTAGTATTAATAGGACACCCTGAATTAATGGCACAGTAGCAAACCTCCGCTATGCTTTGATTAAGCATTTAACAAGGAGGTATTTATGCCGCGCCCTCGCCGTACCCAAATTAGCCTTGAAGACACACCTTACTACCATTGTTGAAGCCGCGTTGTGCGGCGATGATAAGTTTTCAGGCAAGAATTATGACCATCGCCGTAGTTGGATTGAAACGCTACTGTTTGAACTTGAAACCGTTTTTGCCATTGATGTGGCAGCATTTGCCGTAATGTCGAATCATCTGCACGTGGTGTTGTATATCGATGTGGAAACCGCAAATCGCTGGACAGACCGCGAAGTAGTTGAGCAGTGGCATAAGCTGTTTAACGGCGATGACTTAACGCGAAAGTTCGCAAAAGGTGAGTTAGTTGAACCTCACGAAGTGGTCAGGCTAAGGCATGCGATTGCGATTTACCGAAGTCGGCTGTGTGACCTTAGTTGGTTCATGCGATGTTTAAACGAACCCATTGCTCGGCAAGCAAATCAAGAAGATAACTGTACGGGTCGATTCTGGGAAGGACGCTTTAAATCCCAAGCTTTGTTAGATGAAGCCGCGGTTTTAGCCTGCATGGCCTACGTTGATTTGAACCCCATTCGAGTCAAGATGGCCGCAACCCCTGAGGGCTCAGAGCATACCAGTGTTCAACTACGCATTCAGGCTGCCTTAAAGGGGGAACAGCCCAAAAAGCTACTCCCTTTTATCGGCAATGAACGCGATAATCAACCGAATGGTATAGCTTTCTCGTTAACAGACTATCTTGAACTGGTAGATGATACTGGACGTAATATTCGTGACGATAAACGTGGCGCCATCAATGAAAACAGTGTTAACGTACTGACAAGATTGAATATCCCCCATGAAAATTGGGTTAAGCTCATTAGCGAATTTGGTCAATTTTTTCATGGCCCGGTGGGCACATTACAAGCACTCACCCATTACTGTGAACACTTAGAGAAGCGACGACGGCACTTTGCAACGAGCTGTCAGCATTTCAAAATAGACTGATATTAACGCTTTATTGCAAACAAAACCTGTTGTTCTTTTCGTGCAATAGGTTGGTTTAGTGCTGCTGAAATACGCCATTTCAAGTCAGCAGGCTTAATGTCGTCATACATCAATATTCCGGCAATATCGTATCGACCTAGAGATGAGCAAATCACATCACGGTGAGTGAACATGAACAGAAAGCTTATTATGTTTTTGTTTTATAATGGGTGGCTAGTTTTCACTTTTGCTAGTTTTCACTCTGTTTTCACTTTTATTGTTCAGCATTTTTAAGTGCCTGAAAGCCATAGGGTTCATAGAAATGTTTTGCACCGTCTTTGGCATCAACGATAACAACTGGGAATGCAACAATAGAGGCTTAGTGAATTTGCCAACCTTGATTCGAAGTTCAAGATACTTGTGTTGACTTATTTTGCCGCTAACTCATGCGTTAAGGCTATGAGTTAGCGGTTTGTGACCTGACTTTACTTAGCGGTGTGATAGCTAATGTGCTGATGGAATCGCACGATTAAGCTTTCACGAGATTTATCTAATGCTAGATCTGAGGTCAGCAGCTTGAGTGCATCTTCGACCTGATTCAGAAAACGACCTAAACCCGCATCTTTACAGTCTTTTGGCTCGGCGACGATAATAAAATTCACCATTTCGACTAAGCGTTTCCCATCCCAATGACTCACAAATTGCTGCGCTTCTTGATTGGGATCGAAACCCAGCATCTGTACTTCATCGGTGCTTTCAACCAGATCATATTTACTGTTGCGTACCAGCGGTGTTAAGCCATTGGCAACCATAGCTATTTGCTTCAATTGCTTGGTCGATGCCGCTTGGACAAATGTCTCCTCTAGTTTTTGGTACAGCGGTGTGTAGTCTTCGCTATGCGTTGGTAATATCTCTTGTTTAAGTTTGCGGCTTAGGGGCAGTTTTACCGTGACATAGCAAATGGAGCCATGATCGTCAGGCAGGGGGCAGTTTCTTGCTTTATATCTTAGGTCGATAGGGCGCAGCTTATAGCCGTAGGTTTCTTTGTTACCTTTGGCTTTTGCAAAAAGATCGTAAGAGAGATGTTGATGATCACGGATCTTTATTTTGAGATCGGCTTCAGGCAGTTGTGGCGCTAACTTTCCGAGAAAAGAGCGCACTTTAATGTGAAAATTAGCCGAGTTACTGCGAATTTCATCACCCGTGGCTAAGAACACAATTCTGATCTTACGTGCGCGGTAACCTTCCTGACTATGAAGGGTTTGCGCTTCATGGTATTGAGGATTATAGAAAAACACTATCTGCTCTGCAGTTGGGAAGCAATACGCCTCGGTATGGAAGCGGACGACGGGTAACTTATCATTGGTGATCACATGAATATTGCGAATATCTTCTTCAATGGCGAGGTTGAAAATAGTGCGACTCAGTGTTTGGTAACATGTGTTGTAGTCAGGGTAATGGCTTAGTAACTCATCGGTTACCTTGATCTCCGCAGTGATATATTGATTACTTCTCACGTCCTTTGGAATGTACACTTTTTGCTTGTGGCTAAGGGACATAGATACTCCTTGTAGTAATTTGACTATATGTCGCCTGATACGGATGATAGCGACAAATTTTGACAAAATGATGTGTAAACACACATTTTGTTCCTGCTAGCGGCATATCATGATGCTAAGGTTAAAATACCATTGTTTAATGTTTAGATCGTTATTCCGTTATATGCATTATTTAAATGACAAAGCGTATAACAAAAAGGCTCCATGGGAGCCTTTGAGATAAAATCGATGCTAAGCACTGGGCTTACTTGTGCTCTACCGCGAGATAGTTAATGAGGTCGATAAGCTCACCAAGGGTGCGCATTTCGCTGAGGTTAACGGAGTATTTATCGTTAACGATAAAGGTTGGCACGCTTTGAATGCGGAACTCCCGTTGCTGGGCACGCCATAGGGCTATTTTCTCATTTACCGCTTTGCTGTCGGCGATTTCATCATATTTGCTGATGTCGATGCCTTTGTCGGCAAAGACTTTTTTGATATCGGCGCGGTTGTTGATTTCTGGTTTGTCGTGGGCGCTATGATCGTGGTCATGACCATGTCCGTTGGCCCCCTCATCACCCTGAATGGCAGCAAACATCGCGTGGATCATCTTATCTTGTACTTTTAGATCTTGGATCACTGCCAGCGAACGCATCACTTCGGTGCCGATATCGCTGTTCATAAAGTCAACATGCTTGCTGTCGAAGCTTACTTCTGGCTTTAGGTTTGCCTTAATATCGCCAAGATATTGCGTCTCCATGTTGAAGCAGTTGTGGCAATAAAAAGAGTAGAACTCGGTCAGTTTGGGTTCTGCGCTGGGGGCTTTTTCAGATACCGTAGTGAAATGTTTACCTTCAACAAATTGTGCAGCAAAACTGCTTAATGGCGCGACGGCTAAGGTGAGCGCTAATGCGATATGTTTAATCATAGAGTCCTCTAGTGACAGCTGCGCTGTGCAAAAGTGTTAAGCGTAAAAACAGAATTGTTTTTAGCATAATAGCGAAAGCTTAAGCATGACTGAACTGGCGCTAAGAAACAGCGCCTACAGTGTGAGCTAAGTTGTATATTGAGGTGATTTTTTATAACTTTACGCGCAAAGTTTGCCAAGCCTCACAAACCTGTCGAAATTTGGCCGCATCGCCGCCTTCGCGGTCCGGATGCCATATGAGTGCTAACTTACGCCACTGTTTTCGCACCATTTTGTCTGTGGCACTGTCATCGAGTTCAAATACCCGTAACGCCTGACTCTTGTGCATAAGATTGGGGTTAGCGCCTATGTATTGTTCATAACGATTCCAAAATGACTCTAACATCTCCTGGATAATGTTTGGGCAGGTGTCGTAGTTACGCCAATCCATATAGTAATCCCGTAACGCATCGGCTTCAGATAACTGTTGGTTGAGATCGCTAGGGATGATCCTGAAAATTTGGATCTCCATCGATTTTACTTGCAGCCAGCTACCCGGAAGTAGCATCTGTTGTAGTTCAAACAGCGCATTCATTAGTAAGAAGTTTTGTTTAAACAGGGCTTTTTGGGCATTCTCATCTAGGTTCTGCAACAGGCCTTTTTGCTGCAGTTCTGCGGCAAGGTGATGTACTTTCCAGCTGTGATTTGAACTCTGGAGTAGCGAAAGTAGTGGCCAAATAAGGGGGTTGTCGCCTTTGATTGAGAACATGGAGCCTGCGGCGCTCTCATCATCGATCTGAGCTTTCATCAGAGAAGGTTTTGCTGGCAACATAGGTTTAGTCATCCGTGATTGGCGATGATTTCTACTATGGCAATAGCATAAAAAGAACGCAAGCCTTAAATCCTAGGCTCATCGCTATACTTTGGGCGTGATAAGGCTAAGGTACTATTGATGTTGAAATTATCACGGGGTAAAAATGTTGTTCAGTGTTAGCTAGTTTACGTTATCGTTTTCTTCATCTTTGATGCCCTAGTGCAAGGATAACTCGGGCTATTTACCCTGTCGCATAACCCGCTAATATCCAATTTAGTTTAAGTTCAGGTTAGTTAATTTTACGGGATTAATCCCGTCATTAGGGGCAAAATCGATTAGCATAATAAATGACCTCAAAATAACACTGGCAATCATCTAAAAATACACAAAACACTGTGGTTTTTGCGTGTTAATTTACTGACAATTAAGGTAAATCGTGCTTAAATTTGTCAGAGTGTAGTTGTCGATGCTTTAAGGTCGCTAGGTGTTTTTTCGGTGAAAATTATATAGAGGGAATTATTGTGAATAGATCGAAACGTGTATTAATTAGCGGAGCCTTAGCGGTAGGATTTATTTCACCCTCTGTTCAAGCTTTAGATTGGCGCTTAGGCATTGGCGGCCATGATTATTATGTAGATGAGGCTGATTCGCATACCTTTGGTGCCCAAGTTCATCTTTCGCTCGAACATATGACCCAAAGCGATATCTTGCTCTCGGGTAAGCTCAACATTTACATCGATAATGATGTGGATGAACTCGATCCCGATCATATTCCTATTTGGTTTAGCTCGGAATATGCTGCTGAAGGTGAGCTATTTCAACTTTCGCCTTCGAGTTCCATTAACTGGGATGTCACTGTCGGTGGTAAGCGTAATACCGTGAGTTCCGTTGAGAAACAATTAAAACTCTTTCCTACCATAAGCTATCAATATCAAACAGATCCCTTCTCGGCTGAGTTAAAAGTCGGCCCGGGCTATTACTTCTTAGAAATTGATGATGACGTACCGCGTATGCGGGGCTATGACAGAGAAGATTTTCAAAATAAAACCGGGGCTTATACCATTGCAGCCAATACGCATTTTGATCTCGGCACTTCGTTTGATTTAGGTCTATCACTGCAACATTGGAACGATGGAAGTGCTTGGCTTGAGAATGAAGCTGAAGTGACCCTCAGATACGACGCTCATGAATGGCGTGATGACAGTTTGTTGATTGTGAGCCTTAAATATACCGAATATAACTTAGAGCCCTATGCCAGAGGGGTGACCGATGATCCTGATTATCTGCCTATCTTGCCATGGAATAAGGACCTACTGGTGCAGGTCTCATTTAACATGCCATGGTAATAATGTTTAACTTAGATGGTCTATGGCTTGGGATGATGTATTGGGAGTTAGCTTTGCTTTTGAGATCGTGAGCTTTGATTAGGTGTGTTAAGGAGGCGGATTGTCTATCGATTTCATAGCGGAGCAACGCTTAAAAATTGCCACTATTAATCTATTTAATTTTATTGCGCCTCCCGCTGCATATTATGATTTTATTAATATCTATTCCGAAGAGCAGTGGCAGAAAAAGTGTGATTGGATCACGCGCTATGTGTTGACCCATCAGCCTGACGTTGTCGGTTTTCAAGAGGTATTTTCCATCGATGCGCTGCGCACCTTAATGCTCGATGCTGGCTACCCCTATTTTGCGGTCGTTGATCAACCAGAGGTGATCGATGATTTTATCTATCGAAGTCCAGTGGTGGCGTTAGCGTCTAAGCATCCTATCGTCGATATCATGCCCTGTAAGCTAGAGTCTAAGTTAGCGGCGCTGATGGGATTGAGTGATAGTTTTCAATTTAGCCGCACGCCATTACGGGCGACACTTGCGTTACCCTACATAGGTTTGTGTGATTGTTATGTGGTGCATTTCAAGTCTAAACGTGGGCAGTTTGGTGTCGAGCAAGGGCTTGAGTCTCTTGGGGGCGTCGTCACTGAGATGCAATCTAGCTTTGCGATTGAGGCCGCGGCCAAATGGAGTGCAGCCATTGTCAGAGGCAGTGAGGCCTATTTGCTTAGATATGCCATTGCCAAACGCCGAGCCGAAACACAGCATGCCGTGGTGTTGATGGGGGATTTTAATGACAGCCTTAATGATGGCGTGTTGGTGGGTCTTACCTTAGATGATACTCGGTTATTATCGAGCTTCTCGGATAAAGACTTCCAAGAGTATCGCTTGCAAGATGCTTATCAACTCTTTGAAGACTCTCACTATTGCCCCGCAGCGGTTGCAAGACCTGCCACCCATTATCATCAAAACCAAGGGGCAGTGATCGATTATATTTTGTTATCCAGCGAGTTCGATCCACATAATGATCAATGTCTTGCTGAGGTCGAACACTATCATACCTATGATCGTCATTTGATTAATCCTGAGTATGCCCGAGACAGCCACAGTACAGATCATGCGCCTGTGATGATCACTTTAAGAGTGAGACAGTAATTTATATTTGATTTGTTGAGTTAAAATCGGCGTCGAACGTGAAGTTAGAGTAGTCGAAAGCCTTAATGGAAATCTGATGATGGTGTAAGGAGCGGAGATGTCTGGGAAAATTACTCAGAGTAATAACTTTATTTATACCGCGCTGGCGCTCATTGCTTTACTGATCAGCGCCTCTTTGGTTAATGTGATGCCCGAGGGAATACTCGAGTATATTATCGAGGGCTTCACCCTATTGACATTTGGGGTGTGTATATTGAGTTTACGCTTTGACAAGGCGTGGACCCGTTTTATGGTGAGTATCATCATCTGCTGGCTTGCTGCCACGCTACTTTATCGTCTATTTGCTATCGAAATGCTCGATTACCTGATACTCGTTTTGATGATGGTATTTTTTTGGGGAACGTTTCGGTCGATTGCGCGGCAAATTTTATTTGTTGGTGATGTTGATACCAATAAAGTTATTGGCTCTATCGTCTTGTTTCTGTTGATTGGGTTAATTTGGTCCATAATCTATATTTTAATTATTGTTGTATCTCCTCAAGCATTTAACGGCGTTGATGGAGGGCCTTGGAGGCATAATCTCTCACAACTGACCTATTTTAGTTTTGTCACATTAACTACCTTAGGTTACGGTGATATTAGCCCTCGAACACCATTTGCTCAGGTGATGGTTTATATGGAGGCGATTGCTGGTGTATTTTACATGGCAATTGTCGTTGCAAGTTTAGTCAGTGCGGGTTTATCGCAAACTAAAAATAGTAGGGAATGAGTCATGGATAATCAGGAGCTAGGTGCACAAAAAATTTTTTGTTAGCAATATGATGGAATCGGCAATTCGCATTGGATTGTTGTTCATTTTAATTGTATGGACATACGATATTGTTAGGCCCTTTGTCATTCCTGTCTTATGGGGCGCGATCATCGCTGTGGCGTTAATGCCATTAACTCACCGTCTCGAACGTGCCTTTAAAGGGCGTAGGGGATTAGCGGCAGTAGTATTGACTTTGCTGGGGATAATGCTGTTAGTTCCCCCAGTTGTTGTGTCGGGTTCAATTTTTGATGGTGTGGCACGTACCATTGAGGTGTTGCAAAGCGGAGATATTAGTATTGCTGGCCCAACTATCGGCGACCATATTTAGTATATGGGTTTTAGTCGTTGGTTTATCTGATAATTTTCTTAAACCCTTGTTGATGGGACGTGATGTCGATGTGCCTATGCCTGTTATTCTTATTGGCGCTATTGGTGGTATGTTGACGGCTGGGAGCATAGGTCTGTTCTTGGGCGCGGTGATCTTGGCTATTTGGTATGAGCTGTTTATTACCTGGTTAGGCAATGGAGAGGTCGCTGAGCAAGAGGGGATTTTAGCCGGCGACAGCCAAGAGACTGGCGGCAAGTGAGAGGCTGGTGAGTTGCTTTTATCTAGTGGTCGCACTCACCTAAAAGGTATACTCATTTTAATCTAAATCCTTAACGCTGGCATGAGTGTTAATGCAGAGGTAGTCAATGTTAGATGCTATTTGCCGGATAGATGATCTTCCTCAAATCACCTATTCGGTGTTTAAGTTCCAAACCCTAGATGAAGCGGAAATTGAGCGGCTACGCCAGCATCTATATTGTCCTGTATGTGATGGTAAAGCCTATTTCAGGAAAGCCTCAAGCGATGGTAAAGTGGCCTGCTTTGGCTCTCGTTATCACCAGCTTGACTGCAGAGAGTTTAAGCCCTCTTTGAGCCGTCAACGAGAGGAACTAGATGCGGTTGAGGTGAATCAGCTTATTGTCGATAGCGAAGCCTTGATAATCGATTTTGCTAAAGCGCCAAGGCAACGCAGCGCTGCGAATAAACGTTATAAAACAACGGATACTAAGGATAAAATCGAAGAGTGTCAGTCTGATACGCCTGCCTCGAGCAAGCCTATTAAGACTGAAGTTAATGAGACTCCACCTACCTATAAGGCGAGTGAAGACACGCCCATTCCAGCCCCCAAAATTGGCAGCGAAGGCTTAGAGAAACTACTGCATAGTTTACTGCGTGGTAGTGATTTAGCGACATCAGATCTGTGGGTGTACACAGATGAAAAATATCGTTGGCGAGCCAAAAATCTATTTGTCAATTTTAGTGAGGCTGAGCCTACTGACAATGGCGCGCCGCGCATGTATTGGGGGACGATTTCCCATAGTGACAAAGCCTTGCTTTGGCTCAATCCTGCCGATTGCAAAGATGTCGGTATTCCTATCGATGGCTTTAAAACCGAATTGCAGCAGCGTTTTGGGGTCAACTCTCGTCGAGATCTCGAAGGGGCTGGCATTATCATTTTTGGCAAATGTTTTTGGAATAAGGAGAAAACGCGCAAAATTATTCAGCTATGGAATCGCGACATTAGCAGAATGCATATCTCAATTGCCGAAGAGGAGTGAGCTGCTCAGATTTTGACGCTTGATCGGTTCGCTCATATTCAACGTATCTATTTATAGGTCAGCTATAATTCAGCCAAATAAGTGACTTAGTTCATTCAAGCTTATTTTGGTACGACTTATGCTGCATATATTCTGGTTGTGTGAATCCAGTTTCTATGACGTTTTACGTCAATAGAATGAGGAGCTGAATATGAAAACCTGTAATGTATCTGAGCTAGGCTTTGTGGTGAATCAGGCCTTGTATCTTGATTGTGAGGCGTATCGTCAACGTATCGACTATATTCGAAAGTTGCAGCAACAGCGTCGTTGTTATTGCGAGCAGCAAATCTGCCCCCACACTCGTCGGGAGCAAACCGCGCAAGGGTGAGAAGCGATAAGCTTTATTGTTTTTTTCTGTGAGCGCTTGAGGGTTTAAGGCTCAGCAACATTTTATTGCCAAATTGATACAAGCCTAAGCCTCCGAGCACTAAGCCTGCGCCAACCATGAGCGCATCTGTTATTGCCTCTCCATTTAGCACTGCGCCCAAGCCCATGGCAAACACAGGCGTTATCAGAGTCACTAATGCCACTGTGCTAGCATTAAGGTGCTGTAAAATATAAAAATAAGCAATAAATCCGATTAACGAACCAAATAGGCCTAAATAGATAATGGCCGCCATTGAGCGTATTGACCAAGTATCGATTGGAACCGTGCTATCAAATAGCAGCCAGGCTAATGCAAATAGCGGCGTCGAAAATAGCAGGGCGCCCACGGTACTCGCGATAGGGTGAATGGCGATGTTTACCGTCTTAATCAGCACTCCACTTAGGCTAAATAAAAATACGGCACATAAGATAAGCACTAAGCCTATCCAGCTGTCGCTTGCAAGCGAGAGTTTTGCCGAGCAAACGACACCTAAACCTGTGAATGCGACCACCAATGCGATGATCTTCATCCGACTGAATTTAGGTTCATTAAGTAATTTCTGTGCCAAGAGCCCTGAAAGCAAAGGCGATAGCCCGAAAATGAGCGACATGGTGCCCGAGGGCAGATAGCGTGCGGCAAAATAACTAAGCAGCATGCCGCCGACAATGCCGATTGAAGAGAAGCCGTAGAGCTTAAATGCCGTTCTGTTCCAAGGTAGGCGGATGTTGGAGAACAAGATGATCACAGAGCCAATCACTAGTGCTATGACCATTCGCAGCAGAACCGCCATGGTTGGATGTACCGACTCGCTACTCCACACGATACCCAGTGGCGTAGTAGACCAGATCAACACCACAGCCAAAAATGAGATAGGGACTAATTTGGGGAGAATCGGTTGAGATGACATAGACAACTGCGCCCTTATGACTGCAACTAACGCATTTAACTGATTAAGCAAAGAGTGATGAAGGCTGATTTTGACTGAGTTTAGCTTTTATTGCTATGGGATAATGCTGGTGGATTGAAATTAGTTTTAATTAATGAAGCGTTAGGCTGTTTGAACCTATCAAGCCTAAAAAGTCAAAAGGGGCAACGCCCTTCAGCATCTGCCCCTTTTGTTGTTTGCGGTTGTATGAACCTTTGCCTTTTCTTGGCTTCTCAGTGCGCATTCTAAATAACTCACTGGTAACGATAGCCTTTAGGGCGTTGTCTTTAATGATGCCTCGACCACTCTCGTGGGGGATGGCATCGCTCTTATTGCGATGTTTACTCATAGGAGATCCTCTTTTGTTACCTATCTATTTAACTTATCCATTGCATCGACGAGTGAGCCTGTTAACGCGACTTATCTTTGCTGAGATCGCCGAACAGTACGCCGCTTTTGGTGATAAATCAATCAAAAAATGAGCGAAAATCGCATTTTTTGTATCAATATCGCTTTGAATTTGAGATAGGTGGGTTTTAGTGTCGATGCAGAGGTTGTTGATAATAAGCAGGCGTTATGACACATAATAAAGTTCTGTTTCTGTTTCTGTTTCTGTTTCTGTTTCTGTTTCTGTTTCTGTTTCTGTTGTTTTTTGCTATTTCAATCAGAGATTGGGAAAGAGCGCTATCAGAGACCAGCCTTTACTAGTCGTGAGCGTGATGCTCCGATGAAGGGGGAAGTGGGCGTTGAGCACTGAAAGCACTACTAATTTAATAGTCATTTCAACATGGATTGTTATAGTGCTATTAAGTTTATAAAGGAGTGGCAATAGATGAATATGATAACTCAATCAATGACAGTGTTGGGGCTGCTGTTTCTTTCCGGTTGCGGTTTTATCGGTAGCGATAAGGCGCAAATAGAGCAGGCTTGGCTCGATAAAGATCAACAACTTAAAACCATTGTCGATGAGATCCGCACTCAAGGCATTGATGTTGTGGCTAAGGGGGCGAAAGCGGGTTCTCTGTCTCAATGCGTCGCGATGACATTAGCTAATGATCCCTTAGGCCATCTTGTCGGTGTCGAGGGGGCATTAGCTGAATCGGCAAAAATTACCGAGCTCATGGGCGACCTTCAAGGGGCGATGGAGCAAGAGTTTAGTCTGGCTCAGCTCATCTCACTGTTGCAGCAAGGTGCTGATTTAGCAGCGTATGCGTCAGTATTGGTCGATCAGCAAGGCTTAGAGCAAGCCCTGCAGAGTGTCGAACAGTTGGCCCGTTCTGGTGGTGCGTTTGCGAGTGAAGATCTCGGTGGCCACTTTCGTCAAATACTACTCGATTGCCGAGAGGCTCCTTAATCCTCAATTTCGTGACGATAGGGAATCGAACGCTGGGCACCTTCTCGGGTGACAGTCAGTGAAGCGGCTTGGTGGGCAAACTTTACTGCGCTAACCATATCCTTACCTTCACTCAATGCAACCATTAGTGCGCCGTTAAAGGTATCGCCCGCCGCCACAGTGTCGATAGGCTTGACCTCAACCGTGGGGATGATACCACTAAAACCCTCGCAACTTAGCAGCGCCCCCTGCTGACCTAAGGTAATAATCACCGTCTTGGGGCCGAATTGATGTAGCATCTGCGCGGCAAATTTAGCACTGTCTTCGTCGGTGACTTCGATTCCCGTTAGCGCTTCGGCCTCGGTCTCATTGGGCGTGATAATATCGACTAAACGAAATAGCTCTTTGCCTACCACTGTGGCTGGTGCAGGATTGAGAATGGTGGTTACACCATGCTCTTTTGCTATGGCTAAGGCGGAAACAATGGTGACTACAGGATTTTCTAGCTGCACTAAAAGATAGTCAGCATCAAAAATAAGCTGGCGATGTTTTTCGAGTGTTTTAGGGGTCAGAGATGCGTTTGCTCCCGCCGATATTCCAATCATATTTTCGCCATTATTAGCGACAAAAATCATCGCCGTTCCTGTTGCGAAATCCGATTGTTTGCTTACCCCATCAGACTCAATACCATCACTAAGCCAAGAGTTCGCCATCGCTTCACCAATGGCGTCATTACCAAGGTGGCAAATAAAATCGACCCGAGTGTTGGAGTTTCGTAGGCGAGCAACAGCGACAGCCTGATTAGCTCCTTTACCGCCATGTTCGAGACGGTAGTTTTGGCTTAATAAGGTTTGGCCCGCGCAGGGTAGATATTCCACGTTCATTACATGATCGGCATTAGCGCTGCCCAAAATAAGAAGTCTAGTCATGGTTTCCTCGTCCCAAGTAGGAGGGTTTTCCTCCTACTCGTTAGGTGACTTATTGGTTATAAGCGGTTAAACACTCAACGATAAGATCTACAAACCCTTCTCGGTCGATATCAAATAACACCGTTGCATTACTGGGTTTATCTGTGAGTAGATAACGGTCGACTAGTGTCATACCTTGGGTATGTTCGCCTTTGGTTTCTACCGCTACCCAACAATCTTGTGCGGTAAAGAGTTCAGGTTTGAGTAACCAAGCGATAGTGCATGGATCGTGCAGGGGAGCACCAGTAAAGCCCCATTTAGGATCTCTATGATAGATCATGAAAAAGTCTAGCAGCTCGGCAACGCATTGGGCAACGGGATTTGGAATTTGTCGAATACGTTCAATATCCTCATCCATGATCTGCGCTTGATGGGTCACATCTAAGCCACACATAGTAATAGGGATGCCAGATTTAAACACCATATCGGCAGCTTCAGGATCGACGAAGATGTTGAATTCTGCCGCTGGGGTCCAATTGCCGACGCCTGCCGCACCGCCCATCAGGACTATGCGCTCAATCTTATGGTGTAGTTCAGGATAATTAGCAATAAATAGTGCGATGTTAGTAAGAGGTCCCGACGGAATAAGCGTTACAGGTTCGCTACTTTGGCTCACTTTTTGTGCGATCAGTTCTATGGCATTTTGCTTGACAGCCGTAAAAGCAGGATCGGGTAGTTTGGGGCCATCGAGACCGCTTTCACCATGAACATTGTCGGCAATGATGAGTTCGCGCGCTAAGGGTTTTATTGCGCCGCCAGCAACAGGAATATCCGAACGATTAAGTAATGTCAGGATGCGCAGCGCATTATTGAGGGTCTTATCTGGGGTCTGATTCCCCGCACTTGTAGTTACCGCCAATGGATTGAGCTGAGTGCTGCTCAGCGCCAAGATGAGGGAAATCGCGTCATCATGGCCAGGATCACAATCAAGAATAATAGGCCGAGCAGATGCACTCGGTTTGATAACCGCGGTTGGATGTACTGAGGGGGTTGAATTTGTCATTGTCATACTCCATTGATTGACTCCTGAGGCAGATTAACACGCTATTTGTGATTGTCATCTCTATCATCGCAAATTGTGATTAAAGGCGCTTAGGGACTAGCGAACTTGCTGTTTTCTAACTTTTAACATTCCAGCGATCCAACATTCCTGCTTTCTCGCTTTTAAATATCCCAACTCTAACCTTCTCCCATTTAGATAAGCAGATTAGATGAATAACCAAGGCATTCGCGTGGTGATTGATTGTTCATTTAACACTTACTTATATTCTTGTTTTTCAATTGCTTAACTTTGGTTGTGTTTGGTGGGAAAATATTTTTTTATCCAAATAAATATTTATTATTGACTCAGCTTGCTTTGAGGATTATTTTGCCGCCGATGTTTTAACTAAGGTGCACAAAAAGGCATTGATCTCCAGCTTGGGATCGGTGGTATGTCCATAATAAAGCAGCAATTAAGCGTTGTTGAAAATTTATTCAATCACGCCTAGTGAAATTAGTTTGCCATATTGGCTCAATTTAAGAAGGACCTTAAGCCATGTCTGAACCGACAGCCTTAAGTCTTATCCCACCTGTGGTGGTTTTGGTGTTAGCTATTTGGTTACGCCGTCCAATTCTCTCATTAATCATTGGTGCGTTAGTCGGTCTCGTGATGTTTGAACCCGACCAAGTGCTAACCAATTTCTCTGATATTTCATTATCCGTGATGGCCGATGAAACCATTGGCTGGCTTATCTTAGTATGTGGCGGCTTCGGTGCATTGATTGCGCTGTTGGTGAAAACCGGTGGCTCGATGGCATTTGGTCGTCACGCCTTGAAATTTGCTAAAGGACCTAAATCATCACTGTTTATGACCTTTATCCTTGGTGTCGTGATCTTTATCGACGACTACCTCAATGCGTTGACCGTTGGTTCAACTATGAAGCGAGTCACCGACAAGTTTAAGGTGTCTCGTGAGATGCTGGCGTATGTTGTTGACTCTACAGCGGCGCCTATCTGTGTGATAGTACCGCTCTCAACTTGGGCGGTATTTTTCGGTGGTCTGCTGGTCGACAACGGTATCGCGGCAGAAGGGCAAGGTATTGCTGTTTATATGTCAGCGATCCCTTATATGATCTACGCTTGGCTTGCCGTGCTTATGGTGCTGTTGGTTATCTTAGGGATTGTGCCAGCATTTGGCCCGATGAAGAAAGCCCAGCTCGCCGCGGCCCAGGGGGAACCCGCTTTGAAGCAAGGTAATCCTGAAGAGGTGCAAACTCCTGATGATTATGGTGTTAAGGCGATTGAAGATGAGTTTAAGCATGCTGATAATTTAGGTAAATTGCATAACTTCTTCGTGCCTATCTTGTTGCTGGTGGGTTTTACCCTCTATTTCGATATCGATGTGCTTAAGGGCTTGATTGCCACATTGGCGATCACTATGCCTTACTATGCTGTGCAGCGCCTAATGCCACTATCAGAGATGATGGAGCAGATGCTCGATGGTTTTAAGTCTATGCTGCCTGCCATCGGCACGGTTATCGCCGCTTTTGTATTTAAAGATGTGTGTGACAAGTTGATGCTGCCACAGTATGTGATAGGTAATCTCAGCCCCTATATGACGCCACAGCTCTTGCCTGCAATCGTGTTCTTAACTATGTCGATATTGGCATTTGCGACGGGATCGAGCTGGGGCATCTTTGCGGTTTCCATTCCGATTGTAATGCCACTTGCTCAGGCGGTTGATGCCAATATTCCGTTAGTGATTGGCGCACTGTTATCGGCATCATCATTTGGTAGTCAGGCGTGTTTCTATTCCGACTCCACCGTGCTGGCCGCCCAAGGCTCAGATTGTAATCTTGTCAGCCATGCCGTGACTCAGCTTCCCTATGCTCTGATTGCTGCTGGGGTTGCGTTTGTTGGTTTCCTCATTCTGGCGTAGAAACCGCAAGCATAAAAAAAGGGACCGATTTAAGGTCCCTTTTTTATTCGTCAAAGTGCACTCTCTTATGTGGATGGCTATTGATATTAGAACAGCGCTGAATTTAACCAAAGATGTACCAAAATACTGGCGGCATATCCTAGGGCGATGACGGGGGACCACTTTAAATGGGCAATAAAGGTATAGGTGCCACGAGCTTGTCCCATCAGGGCCACACCAGCAGCGCTGCCAATCGATAACAAGCTGCCACCCACACCAGCGGTTAAGGTGACGAGTAACCATTGACCTAATGCCATATCAGGATTCATGGTGAGCACAGCAAACATCACTGGAATATTGTCCACGATAGCGGAGAGTAGTCCGATAGCAATATTGGCGTAGGTGACATCCCAATGAGTGTACATGGCCTCAGATACTAGGCTTAAATAACCCATAAATCCAAGGCCGCCAACGCACAATACCACGCCGTAGAAGAAGAGTAAGGTGTCCCACTCGGCACGAGCGATACGACTAAATACATCGAAAGGCACAACATTACCCAGCTGTTCTAGACGCTTAAGGTTATTTTCTCGCTCAGCCTGTTCGCGTGCCTTAACGACCGCTTTTGGAAAGCTCTTACGAAGATAGAAACCGAAAAACTGTAGAAAACCGAGTCCAGTCATCATGCCGAGTACTGGAGGTAACCCCAACAGACTATGGGTACATACGGCGGTAGCGATAGTCATCAAAAATAGCAGTACGATACGGCGCGCGCCACGCTTCATCACGACTTTCTCTACTTCAGTTTGGTTAACCGTGTTAACGATGAAGAAGCTCATAATTGCTGCTGGCACTAAGTAGTTAATCAGAGAGGGGATAAATAGGTCGATAAATTCTCCGAAGTGCACCACCCCTTTTTGCCATACCATTAAGGTAGTGATATCCCCAAAGGGGCTAAAGGCGCCACCTGCATTGGCGGCAACCACGATATTGATACAAGCGATGGCGATAAACTTCTTATCATCACCGCCCACCTTCATCGCGACTGCACACATTAACAGTGCGGTAGTGAGGTTATCGGCTATCGGAGAGATAAAAAATGCCATAAAACCAGTTAGCCAAAAAACGGTCCGCAGACTAAATCCACGACCTACCATCCAGGCTCGAAGGCTATCGAAAAGATTACGTTCTTCCATCGCGTTGATATAGGTCATTGCCACAAGCAGGAATAGCAGTAGCTCGGCATATTCAAGTAGGTTGTGTTTAAAGGCGGTTTCTGAGAGTTCTGACATCCCATGCTGCACGTAAATGAAACCGATAATGCCCCAGATTAACCCCGCAGCGACTAATACAGGCTTGGATTTTCGAAGGTGGAGCAGCTCTTCACCCATGACTAGCAGGTAAGCCAATACGAAGATGACCACTGCAGCATAACCCGCGCCTGTTGCGGTGAGATTTAACACTTGCTCCGTGCCCTCGGCTGCACTAGCAAATGCAGAAGGGGTAAACAGTGCCGTGAGGATTAAAATACACTTTGCTATCGGTGATGAAAGCAGGGTTTTAACTAGCGGAAATAATTTCATCAAGTGTTCTCAATGTTAGGAATAGCTTAAAAATTACCACAGCTTAGATGTTTTAAATTTTGATGTTGCTCAAGTTTGTTTGTATTACCTTTAACTTAATTATTATCTTTTTGCTTAAACCTGCTAAATAAATGCGCAAAAAGCAACTTATTGCTAACAAGTGTCGCATATTTAATTATTTTAGGATCTGTGAAAGCAATCAAAATGATGTTGAGGTTTAGGCTATAACGACTTATTGAAATGCTGCAAGCGCGCCGTATTGTGCGCGCTCCTATGCTGATGGGAATAGTAGATAGATGTTTAGATTGAGCCGAAGCGTCCCGCTTGATAGTCCTCAATCGCCTGGCGGATCTCCGCTTGGGTGTTCATCACAAACGGTCCCATATGGACGATTGCCTCGTTGATAGGATCTCCGCCAAAGATTAGGGCACCTGCACCATGCTCGCCTGCTTGCAAGCTTAGTAAGGTTTGGCTGTCGAGGATCAGATATTGGCCTTCGTGGTAATGGCGGGTTTCGGCCTGCTCTGTATTAATCAGACTGCCTTGATATAGATATAGCCCGGCATACTGACGATGACTCAGATCAATATTGGCGCGAGCATCCTTATTGAGCATGAGATCGGCGATTATACCTTGACCCGCTAGCCCTTGTACTGGGGCGCTAATGGTATTTCCCCCAGCAAACTGCCAATCGCCAGCTAAGGCGCGTAGCACGGCGCCATCGCCATTACTGATTTCTGGGTTGCGAGTATCTGTGCTGTCTTTATAGATCGCGGGACGCATCTTATCTTTGGCTGGCATATTGAGCCAGATCTGAAACCCATGCAGCCCATCGGTTGCATCGGCTAATGGCATTTCTGAATGCACTACGCCGCTGCCAGTGCTCATCCATTGAACGTCACTAGCACGAATCGCTTTGACATTGCCTAACTGATCTCTATGTTCGAAACCGCCTTTACGTATATAGGTAAAGGTTTCAATACCACGGTGTGGGTGAGGGGGGAATCCTCCAATGAAATCTTGCTCATCATCAGATTTGATCTCATCAAGCATCAAGAAGGGATCGAATTTGGTATTTGCAAAGTCGGCGACTCGTCGGATGTTGACACCGTCGCCGTCCATTGCGGGTCTGGCACTAAATTGACTTGATACTTTCATTTCTGTTTCCTCGATCGAGACCAAATAGATACACCAGCTATGTCGATGAGCTATACCATTGAGCTAAGCTTTGTAACTCAGCTGTGGCAGTAGCGTGTCGCTGCAGGTGAATAAGCTGAGATTAACAACTATTGTATCGAACGAATATAGCGAAATATTGCCCATTCTATTCGATTAATTAGAATTTATATTGAGTGGTATTGTTCGTTGTGACGGGGCTAATAGGGGTAACAACTCAAAGCGGAGAGCAGATTCTGGCACCATGAAATAATCGCGGCGAGTGGATTGCAGCCTAGTCATCTGGGCAAAATTGACTTAGCAAAGAGTAAAACGTTTTTAGTCGAACCCTTCGGACAGCGTTTGTTGGTCATTTATACTGTGTTGTCAGCTTTCTATGTAGAATAACTACACCACAAAGCTTCTGTCTTGTATAAATAATCAAGAATTCGGTGCAAAAATAACCTTGAAAGATCAACAGGCTCTAGTATTCGCCCTCTTAAAATAGCTAGAATAGCTAGCTGTTAGATCATCTGTTAGACAGTACTATTTTAGGAGTCAGATAGGATATGGAGATCAATTCAAATGCCAGTACCAATAAAGTGCATACCAAACGTTTTCAGCTCGATAATGCCGAGCTGATAAAAACCAGCTTCTGGGTTAGCCAGATCTTTATGATTATCGCAACGGTCGTTGGGGTTTATCTTGCTGCCCAAGAGGGCTTGTCTCAGGCTATTACATTTGACAACCTTACCAACAAGCAAAATAACTATTACCTACGTCATGCCTTATATGATGAGGTGTCTGACAACGTTAATATTATTAATGAGTATGCCGATTTTATTTCGGGTAAGGCTCCCTATGAGATTAAGAATCATCACCCCGTATTGGCCACCTTCGTATGGGAAAACATGCGTTATTCGCCCTACACCTTAGAGACTCCGCCCAAATTGCTCTCTGAGACTCGTCGTTTCTACATGCAGTCAGCCGATCTCATCGACAAGATTGAACGGCGTATCTATGGGGCGAAATATGGCGGTGGTCTGCTAAAAGCGCTGACTCAAGAGGTAAGCGATAAGACTTTGCCCGCATTGAAGGCAAATTACACGGCCTTGGCCGATGAACTAAAGCGTAACGATATCTTTGTAGATTAATAAAGGGATTTAATGATGGCGACAAGTTGTCCAGGCTGTGAACAAGGCGTAATGAGAGTAAACCACTTTCACGGCGAAGAGGTCGATAGCTGTAAAAATTGTGGTGGTATGTGGTTTGAAAATGGTGAGTTAAATGGCGCCTTATCGAAAGCCGATAATGGCGATGATGCGGTGCGAGTCGAAGAGACATTAGGTCAGCATCTGGGCATATCCCAGCGTTGCTGTCAGCACTGCGATTTTAACATGCAACGTTACCATTTGATGGATGGTTATCAAATAGAGGTCGATGTTTGTCATCAATGCAGTGGTATTTGGATTGATGAACATGAGCGCAGCAAGGTGGTGAATTCACCGTTAGTGAAAAATTTACTGGGTGAACTGGATGCAAAAATCAGTGTGAAAACCTGGGTGTTTCAGTTTTTATCTCAGATGCCAATTGAGTTCAATATTAAGCCCAAATCGCGTCCGATAGTGACCTATCTATTGTTGACGGTGAACATCTTGATCTTTGCTTTTTATGGCTTCGATATCAATACCACCAATACGGTATTTGATAACTTCGCCATGCGATCGAGCGACCTGCTTGCGGGGCATCATCCTTGGTCTTTAGTGAGCCATATGTTCCTTCATGGTGATTTAATGCATCTGGCTGGCAATATGTATTTCCTTTATGTGGTAGGAGATAATCTTGAAGATGCGCTTGGCCGAGCCAAGTTTTTAGGTCTCTATCTGCTATGTGGTTTTGCAGCCGCGGCAGCACAAATTGTCGCCGATCCCGCATCGAGTGTTTATATGGTGGGGGCTAGCGGGGCAATCGCTGGACTATTTGGTATGTATTTGATGTGGTTCCGTCATGCCAGCCTAACCTTTATGTTTGTCATCTATCAGAAGAAACTCAGTCCGTTAGCCTTTTTCGCGATCTGGTTAGGCTTCAATATTTTTGGACTCATGATGGCAGGTGAAGGCGTAGCTTACTGGGCTCATATCGGTGGCTTTATCGCTGGTTTAGTGATTGGTATCTTGCTCAAACCTAAAGTAATGGCGAGCAATCCATTGTTGGCAATGCTAAATGAACCCGAAGTAAAAGTCGCTCGTTAGGCTCTTGCTTATCTTTATACATAGATTTTTATCTGTATCTGTTAAAAGCGCCTGCGGGCGCTTTTTTTGTGCCTAATTGATGCCGCTTGCCCTCAAGCAGTTTTGTAGTAATCGGCTATTACCTCGACTCATCTAAGCGAGGTAAAGTAGATCGGATTAGATAGTATTTTGTCCAACTGATAAACAAGGAGTGAATGATGGCAAAGGTACTTATTATTGCGGGTGATTTTGTCGAAGACTATGAATTAATGGTGCCGTTTCAGGCATTGCAGATGGTAGGACATCAAGTCACTGTCGTGTGTCCTGACAAGAAAGCGGGAGACACGCTAAAAACCGCTATCCATGATTTTGAGGGAGACCAAACGTACACTGAAAAACCAGGTCATCTTTTTGGTTTAAATGGTACTTTTGCGGATGTAGTCGAAGCCAACTTCGATGCTCTGTTAATTCCCGGTGGACGAGCCCCTGAGTATTTACGACTCAATGCAGCGGTGATCACGCTGGTACAGACTTTTGCTGCTAACAATAAACCTATCGCCGCGGTATGCCACGGCGCACAAATATTAACGGCGGCTAACGTGATCAAAGGAAAACGAATTTCTGCTTATCCTGCATGTGCGCCAGAAGTGAGCCAAGCTGGTGGTGAATACTGTGATATTGCAGTAACTGATGCCATTACCGATGGCCATTTAGTGACTGCGCCTGCATGGCCTGCACATCCTACATGGCTAGCTCAATTTAACGCCTTGTTGAGTTAAGGGCGATAAAGGTCTAATTGCCTTGTAGCGCAAATGGGTTCAGGCTAGGGATGTGTAATGATTAGGGAGAAAATCATGTGTGAGATCTATTCCGGTGCCGAGCCTGAACTGTTTGCCCTTAAGACTCGCTCTATTCGTATCGATGGTGTGGTTACCAGTATTCGCCTTGAGGCGGTGTTTTGGCAGATTTTGCAGCAGATAGCGGATGAGGCTGACTTAACTATTGCTGAGTTCTTAACGCGCATCTATGGTGAGGTACAGCTTAAAAATCCAGAGATGAGTAATTTTAGCTCTCTATTAAGAGTCGCTTGTACCACTTACTTGAACCAAGGTACTCGGCTTGTGCTTGCTCCGCCAATCTCGAACCTTGAGTCACTCGACTCTGAGATGACGGCATAAGCGTCAGCGGCGATCTTAGACCGGTTACAATTTGACTGCCGATTAATCAATTCCTCTTTATTTGTAAGGGTTTGAGCCAATATTATCACTGTAAATTACAGTCTCTTTCTCGGCGTAATTAAGCTAAAGTAGTGACATGCATTCTCGATTCACTTTTTCAGCTACGGATATCACCATGACCCAGACGCCTATCGATCTTGGCCTTAACTTCGATAACAGCTACGCCAATGAACTTGATGGTTTTTATGTCGCTTGTCTCGGAGACTTGGCGCCCGCTCCCCAGTTAGTCAAGTTAAATGAGCCTTTAGCACAACAGATGGGCCTAAGTAATCTAGATAGGGAACAAGTCGCTCAGGCACTGTCGGGAGGCAATGCACCAGCTGGCAGCTCGCCACTGGCACAGGTTTATGCTGGGCATCAATTTGGCGGCTTTAATCCCCAGCTTGGGGATGGCCGGGCATTATTGCTGGGCGAAGTATTAGATAAACAGGGACAGCGCTTCGATCTACAACTTAAAGGCTCTGGCCCTACTCGTTTTTCTCGCGGCGGTGATGGCAAGGCGGTGATTGGCGCTGTGCTAAGGGAGTATATCGTTAGCGAAGCGATGAATGCGCTGAACATTCCAACTACTCGCGCGCTTGCTGCTGTCACCACTGGCGAGACCATTCTACGCAATAATCAACAGTTGCCAGGCGCTGTACTCGCGAGAGTCGCATCGAGTCATCTGCGTGTTGGTACCTTTCAATATTTTGCCGCTCAAGGTGAGCAAGATAAGGTTAAGCTTTTAGCCGATCACGCCATTGCCCGTCATTACCCAGAGGTGCTGCAGAGTGAGCAGCCTTATCTCGCGTTTTTGTGCGCGGTGCGAGATAGACAAGCCAAGCTGATTGCCAACTGGTTATTGGTGGGTTTTGTTCATGGGGTGATGAATACCGATAACATGACCATCAGCGGTGAAACCATAGATTATGGCCCCTGTGCGTTTATGGATGATTATGATGCCAATGCGGTGTTTAGTTCTATCGATAGCGGTGGACGTTATAAATACAGTAATCAAGGCGCGATTGCCCAGTGGAACTTAGCTCGCCTAGCCGAAACCTTATTACCATTGATCAACACCGATGAGGAGTTAGCGATCGCAGAGGCGACCCAAGCGATCGGCGATTTTTGGACCCCATTTAAACACCATTGGCTTAAGGGGATGCGCGCCAAACTTGGCTTAACCACAGAAGATGATGCCGATTTTAATTTAGGTGAGCAGCTGCTTGAGTCCATGCAGGGCCAAAAGGTGGACTTTACCTCTCTGTTTCGTCAGCTGGCCAGTGATTTAGAAATCGGCCGCAATGACAGCGAACAGCTCTTCAGCGATAGCACGAGTTTCAATCAATGGCGTCAATTATGGCTGACTCGCCTAGCGAAGGAGTCGATATCCACGCTCGATAGGGTCAAGATGATGAATGGGAACAATCCACTCTACATTGCCCGTAACCATTTGGTGGAGCAGGCGATAGAGGCCGCCGAGCAGCGTGGCGATTATCAGCCTTTCGAACAATTGATCAGTGTGTTAGCTAACCCATACACCGCGCAATCGGGTGCAGAGGATTACGCAAAGCCTGCGCCCGCGGGCTTCGGCCCATTTGTGAGTTACTGCGGTACTTAACGGCAATGAGCTAAACAGTCGTTGAGTTTAGTGGTTATTGCTGGGGTATTTTAAATTAACAAAAAGCAGAGTGATGGCGTTAGCTCTGCTTTTTAGTTTATGTTTTCAAGCGATTGAGCTAGCCTCTCTGAATGGTGATATCTGAGATATAACCATGTTCGCTGGCAGTCAGTGCCTGCTTTAACATTCCCGCCGCCTCCTCGGCCGACATAAAACTAGAGGTGTCCAGGGTTTTACCGCTGCTTGGCCAAAAACCGGTATCCATGCCGCCGGGGTACACGGCGATCAGTTTCATCGGACTATTCTTCAGCTCTAAACGTATCGATTCAATAAATCCGCGCACCGCCCATTTAGCTGCGCAATAGGTCGATTCGCCCGCTTTGGCGGCTAAGGCCGCAGTAGACATCACGATTACCACATTGATTTTTTGATCTTTATAGCGTTTAACTAGCTCACGCACTAACAGTATGGTGGAGGTGACATTGTTTTCCAGCAGCTTGGTTATCTCCGTGGCTTGTTGAGTTTCTATGGCACCAAAATAGCCGCTGCCCGCACAGTGAATAACGCTCTTAGGCTGCGCTGGTAGTCGATCCAGTAACGCCGAGACTGAGGATTCATTACTTAGATTTGCGCTGATGGCTTGGATCTTACTCGATGCCTCACTGATGCTTTGTAAGCGGATTTGGTCGCGACCAGTAATAGTCACATTTTGATTATCTTTGGCATAAAGCTTGGCTAACGCCGCGCCTAAGCCGCTGCTGGCGCCAGTAATTAGTATCATGCAGGCTCACCTTCATTGTTTCAGATTGGCTTATTATGCCTTAAATGTTCGCCATAATCTGTGATGTTAAAACTGATCCTTATCAGCAATCTTTGAGTTTAAAAATGATAAAGGCCACCTTAGTCGGTAGCCTTTATGATTCGCGTTTTATCAAGCGGTTAAGCTTGAGTCTTGTGGATGGTTTAGCGGCCACCAGGCTCGGCGTAGTGAGTCATCCAATCTTTAACTTGGTTGTACCAATAGATCGAGTTGTTGGGCTTTAAGATCCAGTGATTTTCGTCGGGGAAATAGATCATTCTTGATTCGACGCCGCGACTCTGTAAGGTGCGGAATAACTCAAAGCCTTGGCCTACGGGAACACGATAATCCAACTGCCCATGGATGATCAGTGTCGGCGTATTAAAATTGCCTGCAAAGTAGTGCGGAGAGATTGACTGATAGATCTCAGGCTTTTCCCAGTAATAGCCGAAACGAGTGCTATGGACTGCAAAATCAGACGACATCTGCGAGTACATGTTGTAAACCGCAGCGTGAATTAACAGGGCTTTGAAGGGGTTTTCTTGACCCAAGATAATGGACGATAAATAACCACCGTAACTGCCACCACCGGCGACCATGCGATCGCCATCGATCCACTCTTTTTGTTTAAACCAATCGGCGGCTTTTAACACATCATCCAGTGACTTATTTTTCCAATCGGGATTGATGCTGTCGGCAAACTCTTGTCCAAAACCACTCGAACCATGGAAGTTAGCCCAAGCGGTAACATATCCCCAAGAGGCGAAGGTTTGCGCATTCCAGCGGAAGTGAAATCCGTCAGAGATGCCATTGTGAGGACCACCGTGGATCAGCATCATCAAGGGATATTTCTTGCTGCGATCAAACCCCGGAGGATAGTGCACCCACATCTGAATATCATCACCCTGATAGCCTTTATAGGTGACGGACTCGTAGGTGCCCATATCCACATCGGCCAGCACATCATCGTTAAATGAGTCTAAACGCGAAGTCTCACCATTTTTGGGGTTTATCGCGACTAAACGTGGTGGGTAGAGAAAGCTGTCATTAGTTGCGATCAAGGCACCATTCTTAGCCATTACAGGTTGACCAAAGTTGGTTGCTTTAGTGATGGGCTTTATTTTGCCATTTTTGGCATCGATGTGATAAATCCGTCTGGTGGCAGCATCATCAATAGCGGCATAAAAACCTTTGCTATCAGGCGTCCAGCTAAAGCTCGATACAGAGCGATCCCACTCTTTTGCCAGCTCTCGTTCGCTACGTTTTTTAAGATCTAGTAACATCAGACGTGATTTGTCGGCATAGAAGCCAGGAATAAGCTGGCGAGTAAAAGCCAAGGTTTTGCCATCTGGACTAAATGATGGACTGCTATCAGGCGCTTGGTTGTCTTTGGTGAGATTTACCGCTTTATCACTACCAATTTTGGCCAAAAAGATATCAATCTTAGGATCGACCTGACGGGTCTTAAGCTCAGCTTCCCAGCCGTTAGCGTTAAACGCCACCCATGTTTCACTTGGGTCGATATCATAGCTGTCAGCCCCTTGCGAAGAGCGAGGTAACTCGATTTCTAACGGTTGGGTAACGGCCTCTATATCACCACCCTTAGCCGCGATACGGAAGATATGGGCTTGACGCTCCTCTTCAATCCAATGATCGAAGCTTGAATAGGGCAGGGCATTCCATTGATGGGCAGAGACTTTGGTGTCTTTGTCTGCTTTTAACTGCTTAGCCATTTCATCCCAGTTTTTATCAGGATAAATACGGCTAATAAAATAGAGATGTTCACCTACCCACTTGATGCCATAAACCCCACCTGGCACATTTGTTAGCCGTTGGGCCTCACCGGGGGCACCCATTGGCAGCAGATAGATTTGACCATCTTCATCTTTGTCGCGCTTACTGACAAAGGCTAGGGTTTTGCCATCGGGGGAAAATAGCGGCTCGCTGACTCTCATCCCTTCGGCGGTAATGGCACGTTGGCTCGAACCATCTTTAGCAAATAGCCATAGCTGGGTTGAGCCCTTATCTTCTGGGACATCATATTGGGTGACTGGCGCGACAATGTATTCTCCCTGTGGTGAGATGATTGGACTGCCAATACGTTTGAGTTGCCACAGCACATCGACTGAAAGCGGTTTAGTGGCCTGTGCAAATGCCGTAGCAAAGGGCATCAGCAGGCAGATTAATAGAATCCCTACTTTCTTCACGAGTGGATCTCCTTCTACTTGATAGTTTGGTTTACATCAGACTATGAATTGTTAGTTAGATTAGTTCGTTAGTGCGTGTCTATTGTAGATGCTGGATATTAATTTTGTATTAGTTTGGCGTATTAGTTTGGCGTATAAGTTTCGGGGCTGACTGTTACTATTTTTTTTGGGTGTCTTGCGATCGAGTACATTGTGGGTTTCTCACCCATAGGCCATGCGGTCTTACGGCCGAGGTAAGTCGTGGAATTCCATTCCACACTAGGGCAAGAGGGGCATCAAGGGCAATCCCAAATATGTCCTTATACAAGGACCAGTTCGGCATCCCTGCCTCTTGCTCATTAGCGTATTTACCAGAGGTGGCTATTCACCTTGCATCTCTCCGTGCCGCCCCTAACAAAGTTACATGCATTAGGTTGGTGCCTCATATTCCAATTAAAACTCCGAATGACTCTGATGGGGCTTTGTTGTCGTCATTTATCACATTGATGTGATCATGCTAGATCTTTTAGGTATCGAGAGTGGATCTCGGAGTTGAGGCTTGCTGGGCACAACTCAAACCTAGCATTTTTCATCAAGATTCTGTATTACCGATTAAGATAATCGTTTTTATTCGATATAAGCTTTTGCCTGTTCTCCCTAATATATTCCTGATAACTAAATAATGCCCTGAGAATTTAGCTTTGTCGCATGCTGTCTCTCGTTTGTTTTGGTGGCTTGGTGAAATCCTCTCAGGGCTGACAATAGGCTTCGCTTCGGCGAAGCCAAATTAACCTGAAGGAAGCTAAACATGAAAGGAAAAACAGTAAACAAGCAAACGCTTGCGGCGTTAGTGAGTGCCTTGTTGGTGTTTAACCCAGCCGTCGCCGATGAGCAAAACTCCGCACAGATGACTAAACCCAAAGGGACCGCCGTCACTGGCACTGCCAAAGCGTTTCAAACCAAGAGCAAACAATTTTGGTGGCCCGATCAATTGGATCTTTCCGCGCTACGCGATCACGACGCCCGCTCCAATCCCTACGGCGGCAGTTTCGACTACGCTAAGGCCTTCAACTCGCTGGATCTCGACCAGGTAAAGGCCGATATTGACCAGCTGCTTACCCAATCACAGGATTGGTGGCCTGCCGATTACGGCAACTACGGTCCTTTCTTCATCCGCATGACCTGGCACAGCGCAGGTACCTATCGCACCTTGGATGGGCGTGGTGGTGCCGGTGGTGGACAGCAGCGATTCGAACCGCTAAACAGTTGGCCCGATAACGCCAGTCTGGACAAGGCACGCCGCCTGCTCTGGCCGGTGAAACAAAAATATGGTGAAGCGCTCTCCTGGTCCGATCTTATCGTGCTTGCGGGTAATGTCGCCCTGGAAAACATGGGATTTAAGACTTTCGGTTTTGCCGGTGGCCGTAATGACGATTGGGAACCAGACATGGTGTACTGGGGGCCGGAGGTCGAGATGCTCGCCAGCGATCGTGAAGACAGAGACGGCAAGCTACAAAGGCCCTTAGGCGCGACCCACATGGGACTCATCTATGTCAATCCAGAAGGCCCTAAAGGGGTGCCAGATCCGCTAGGTTCGGCCAAGAATATCCGCACAGCCTTTTCCCGCATGGCGATGAATGATGAGGAAACTCTGGCACTTATCGCCGGCGGCCATACCTTCGGTAAGATGCACGGTGCTCATAAGCCGAAAGATTGTCTGGGGGCAGAACCTGCCGCGGCAGGCATCGAAGCTCAGGGGCTGGGCTGGCACAACAAGTGTGGCAAGGGCCACTCTGAAGATACCATCACCAGTGGCCTGGAAGGGGCCTGGACTCAGGCGCCCACTCAGTGGACCTCGCTCTATCTGAGTAACTTGCTGACCTACGACTGGCAGCAGACCCGCAGTCCTGCTGGTGCGATCCAGTGGATCCCAACCGATGAGTCGGTGCACAAGGCCGTGCCCGATGCTCATGTCAAAGGTAAGTTTCATGCACCCGTGATGACCACGGCAGATCTTGCGCTCAAGTATGACCCCGAGTATCGCAAGATCGCCGAGCGCTTCCTAGCCGATCCAGAAGAGTATCGCTTGGCCTTTGCCAAGGCCTGGTACAAGTTGACCCACAGAGACATGGGGCCTGCCCGTAACTTCCTCGGTAAAGAGGTGCCTCAGGGCAGCTTCATTTGGCAAGACCCCATCGACCAGAAGACCCAGTCACGTCTCAGTGCCGGCGATATCAAGCAGCTTAAACAGGCAATAGGCAAGTCTGGGCTTAGCGTTGCCGAACGTGTTCGTGTGGCTTGGGCTTCGGCGGCGAGCTATCGTCATTCAGATATGCGTGGCGGTGCCAATGGGGCCCGTATCGCCCTAGCTCCGCAGAAGGATTGGGCGGTGAACAACCCAATCGAAACCGCCAAGGTACTTAAGACTCTGGAGGCGATTCGCGCCGACTTTAATAAGGGCGCCGACAAAAGCCAGGTTTCCTTGGCCGATGTTATCGTACTTGCGGGTGCAAGTGCCGTAGAGCAGGCCGCCAAGCAGGCGGGTTTCGAGGTTGCCGTGCCTTTCACCCCAGGACGAGGTGACGCTACACAGGCACAAACAGACGAGAACTCCTTTAGCTTGCTGGAATTACATGCCGATGGCTTTAGAAACTACTTCGACGTTAACAGCAGCTATAAATCGCCTACCGAGATGTTAGTGGACAAAGCCGACCAGCTGGATCTGACGGTGCCCGAGATGACAGTGTTAGTCGGTGGCCTGCGGGCACTCGATGCCAATTATCAAGGGGTGAAGCATGGGGTTCTGACCCAGCGTCCCGGCACGCTTAATAATGACTTTTTCGTCAACCTGTTAGACATGTCTACTCTGTGGCAGAAGTCTGATGTTGATGGCATCTATCAGGGGCTGGATCGCAGCAGCGGCAAACCTAAGTGGACCGCCACCTCGGTGGATCTCATCTTCGGTTCTAACTCTGAACTGCGTGCGGTCGCCGAAGTATATGCCTTCGATACCTCTAAGCAGAAGTTTGTCGATGATTTCGTTGCCGCCTGGGTCAAGGTGATGAATCTAGATAGATAACAGGAGAGTGTTGGTCAGATGATCGTTGCGAGTCGTGGGGTTATCTCTTTCCCTTTGGGAGGTGATGCCTCACGGCTTATCTATGTATTGGTTCAAACTTAGTTTGGATATTTACGTCGTGGGATTCCATCCCACACCCGGGCAAGAAGGCTGCTCGTCCTCGCCAAATACTTCCTTGTAAAAAGCCAGTTCGGCATCCTTGCCTCTCGCTCAAAACGGTCATTGATATGACCTTCGCCCTTGCATCCCCCCTGACGCTCCAGACGAAGTTGTTTGCCCTCATACTCCAATGAAAATCGCCTAACGACTCGGATGGGACTCCTGTCCCCCCGAGCCTTAGCCACCGTCCATGATGGCTATACGGCATTTTCACTTATGTATTTCGGCAACTTCGATGGGGATTTGTTGTAGCCACAACCTGAATTTATTCTAGACAGCTTTAGATGAAGCTTAACTATTTGCTGTAGTTGATATCGTAAGGCAAAAGTATGCTTCATAAAGGCTAGACATATTTGTTGTATGACTGTATTTTGGTCTGAGCAATAAATGTGCAACAAGGACGACCCAAGACGCATTTTAATTCGCACTGCGTTGTGTATGTATCGGCATCAAGGAAGATGGATTATAAGAAACTAAGATTTCTTTATAGCTTCCTGTTTTACATCTCTATATCGTCGCTCTACAACCGGGTTAAGGTTTTTGATTGCTTAATTTTTAAGATCTTACGAGGATATGTATGAGTTTTGTTATTCTAAGAAAATCACTTATTGTGGTAGGTTTGATAGGTTTATCAGCTTGTACTGCAATCCCTCCAGAAGCTCCAGAACTCTCAGTTGAACTAGGTAATCGGATTAGTGCAATAGAGAGTTCAAATGTCGTTTTACTCAATCGATATTTTGATCAAAAAAGAAAAGAGGTAGATCGCTTCATCGATGAAGAATGGGTTCCTACCTTTGCGAGCGAATTCTTTAGAACACCTCAGATTGCCCAAGCATGGGAAACAATAGTAAGAGAAAATGATAAAACGCAAAGGCTAATGTTTATTGTAAAGCTTGGGCCTAAGTTGCAGGCAAAAATCAATGCCAAGCGACGTGAGCTTATCCAGCCTCTTGATGAGCTGGAAAGCACTATCGAAGACAATATCCGCGGGGAATATGCTCAGGCTAGAGCAATTAATAACAGTATTACTAGCTTTTTGCTTTCCGCATCTGAAGTTGCTGAGAACCGAAATCGCTATCTGGAATTCGCGGGTATTTCAGAAGGTGGAGTCACATCAATCATAAATCGAACGGACACCATTGTGGCTGATTTATTGGGTAAAACCAGAGATGTAGATGAGAAAGTAAAATCGGCTGAGAAGTATTTAGACAAATTGAATGAGTTGAAAAACTCACTTTAAAACCTGAAGAAAGGAGTAATGAGATGCCTATTGACTGGGACGAATTGGATATAGATGGTGCTATTGCATCCAGTGCAAATAAAACAGATGAGCATTTAGCGTCGAAAATATCTTCATTGACGCGTATGACCGATAAAGAGGTAACGGAGCTCTTTCCTGTGCCTGGTGATGTGAAGACATTTACAGAGTTGATGAAGATCGTGAAATCAGCGGAAGAACAAAATAATAAAGTAAACAAAATCGTCGCCAATGGGGAGGATTTTGCCAAGGTAACGTTAAAGCTCTTGGAAAAGTTAGTGTAGCGCTTTGTTAAGTAGCCTAGACAGAAATGCAGACAAGCAATAATTAATAGAATCTATTAAGGGAGTTAAAAATGCAGATAGATGGACATCATGCGCTAACTTACATTGCAGCCAGATTTGCTGGTTTTGATGCAGAGGATGCTTCTAAGGTTGCTTACAGTGCTCAGTATGTGGATGACGCAACCAATGGAGGCGTCATCAAATTTACCAATGGTGCGATGTATTACCGTATAGCATCTGCTCATAAGATGCTGGACTATAGTAATTTTGACGAACTAGCGAACCACCAAGCTTGGGCGGCATTTCATTTTTTGCCAGGCAATGCGGGCTTGCCTGCTGGAGAGAATCCAACTGGTAGCTTCATACATAAGTTGATTTGTAAACCGGATAGTTTTATCGCTAGGGATATGTTAAAGCTGGCTATAGCAGATAAAGCTAAGTCTTATGGGCTTCATCGCCTAGGAATTAGTATGCACGTTTATGCTGATACCTTTGCTCATCAAGGGTTTACTGGTAATCGACATGAAGTCAATGAAGTGTCAGAGCTGAAAAGTAGTGATGCAGAATTAGATCAGAACTTTCTTTCTAAAATTACGAATTTCTTTTTGAGTGAAGCTTATCCTCTAGGTCATGGGGCTGCGTTGAGTCATCCCGATCGTCCTTACATTACTTGGCAGTATAAAAATGGTCTTGGAGTTCAAGTCGAGCGAGATAACAGAGAAATTTTCTTCGATGCCGTTGATAGCATGTGTTGTGCAATGAAATGCTTTATTAGTGGTGATTCGACAGTAAATCTAGATGTTGTGACTGGCATTCCTGAGGAAGATGCGTTGGTGATTAGGGAGATGCTAGCAGGTATTAATGATGACGATGGAGAGGTCAGACATCGTAGATGGCTAGACGCAATTGCAGAAGGTAAGTTTTCTTTTGGTGCTGAGACCTTGACTTATATAGCCAAAGGCGAGGGTTCATGGAAGCATGAATCGATAGGTCAACTAGCACCTAAAGATCAAGAAGATGACACGTTTGAATATCATAGCCCATTTTTAAGCTCTGATTGGAAAATGTTCCATGATGCTCTTCAGGCTCATAGATTCGATATATTGCATGATGTGCTACCAAAATATGGAATTTGTTTAGCATAAAATTGTTAATGAATTTTAGATGACTTTGATTAATACCTAAGAGGTCAGATGCTACAACAAGTCCCTATCGAAGTTGCCGAAGGGCGTTGGAATAAATTGCGTGAGGCGGGCATGGATGCCCGACTAGCTTCCGCAGGTGCATGGATGCATCCTTCGGCAGCGGTAGCGATTTATCCATAAGCACGAGGGAAAACAACTTCGTCTGGGGCGCCGGGGGATTTGCCAAAGGGGAACAGGCGCTTTTCCCCTTTGGCTCGGGTGTGGGTTGAAGACCCACGACTTACCTCGGCCGCAAGGCCGTATGGGTTAGTGAGTTGAAGTCTCAGTACTAATGTTCAAGCAAAGCTTGGGTAATCAAAGGAGTCAAGGTGATGACTCCAGATCACTTCCCACTAAACATCATAATCCAATACTGGTGCTAACCACCGCTCGGTTTCCTCCACACTTATCCCCTTACGCGCGGCGTAATCTTCTACCTGATCGCGGCCAATATTGGTCACGCCAAAGTAGCGTGATTGTGGGTGGGCAAAATACCAACCCGATACGGCGGCGGTAGGGAACATGGCGTAGCTTTCGGTAATATTAAGCCCAATGGTTTCATCTGGCTTAAGTAGGTCCCATAACAAGCCTTTTTCGGTGTGATCTGGGCAGGCGGGGTAACCCGGTGCTGGGCGGATACCTTTGTATTTTTCACGAATGAGTGCCGTGTTATCTAAGTCTTCGTCTGCGGCGTAGCCCCAAAACTCTTTACGCACTCGTTCATGCATGCGCTCTGCAAACGCTTCGGCTAGGCGGTCGGCTAAACATTTGAGCATGATGGCATTGTAGTCATCGTGGTTGGCTTCGAAACGGGCAATATGCTCGTCGATGCCGTGGCCTGCGGTGACGGCGAAGCCGCCCATGTAGTCGGCAACACCTGAGTGTTTGGGGGCGACAAAATCAGCCAGACAGAAGTTATCGTTGCCTACGCGCTCTATCTGCATCCGCAGGTGGTGGGTCGTCATCTCCACTGTTGTGCGGGTTTCGTCGGTGTAGAGCTCAATGTCGTCATGGTTAACGGTATTGGCAGGGAACAGGCCGATAACCGCTTTGGCGGTAAGCCATTTTTCGTCGATGATCTGCTTAAGCATGGCTTTGCCATCGGCGAATAGCTTACGGGCTTCTTCACCGACCACCTTGTCGTCCAAGATTTTCGGGAAATGGCCATGCAGTTCCCAGCTGCGGAAAAACGGGGTCCAGTCGATACGCTCGACTAAGTCTTCCAGTGGGTAGTCATCGAACACCTGACGCCCGAGTTGGTTAGGCACAAATGGGGTGTAGTTAGCCCAATCGTGCTGGCAGCGGTTGTCGCGTGCGGCGGCGATAGGGATGATCTGTTTGCGCTTTTCTTGTGAGTTACGCTTGTCGCGCATCACCTGATATTCATCATAGGCGGCATCGATGGTGGCTTGACGGGTGTCATTGCTGATAAGCTTGGATACCATAGGCACGGCGCGTGAGGCGTCGGCAATATAGATAGCACCTGTTGGGGCGTGGGGCGCGATTTTAACCGCGGTATGAATTTTCGAGCAGGTCGCGCCGCCAATGATCGACGGGATCGTGAGCCCTGCTTTATGGAAGGCTTTAACGTTATGCACCATCTCATCGAGACTCGGGGTGATCAGGCCTGACATGCCGATGATATCGACATTTTCCGCCTTGGCGACTTCGATGATCTTCTCCACAGGCACCATGACCCCAAGATCGATCACCTCATAGCCGTTACAGGCCAGCACTACGCCAACGATGTTTTTGCCGATATCGTGCACGTCACCTTTTACGGTGACCATCAAGATTTTACCGTTGGACTGACCTTCGACCTTCTCTAGTTCGATATAGGGGTTCAAATAGGCGACCGCTTTTTTCATTACCCGCGCCGATTTGACCACTTGTGGCAGGAACATCTTACCTGAGCCAAAGAGGTCGCCGACCACGTTCATGCCATCCATGAGCGGGCCTTCAATCACGTCCAGTGGCCGAGTGGCTTGTTGTCTTGCTTCTTCGGTATCTTCATCGATAAAGTCGGTAATGCCTTTCACTAGAGCATGGGCAAGACGTTTGCTCACCTCCCAGCTGCGCCACTCTAAATCCTCCTTCTTAGCCACTTGGCTCCCATCACCGCGAAACTTCTCGGCGACCTCAAGTAGTTGCTCGGTGTTATTGGAATCAGCCACTGGGCAAGGCAGGTTTTGCACTACCGCTTCGACGCGTGCTTTTAGCTCGCTGTCGATATCGTCATAAATCGCCAGCTGACCCGCGTTGACGATCCCCATGTCCATCCCCGCTTGAATCGCATGATAGAGGAATACTGCATGAATCGCCTCACGCACAGGGTTGTTACCACGGAATGAGAACGACACGTTCGACACACCGCCCGAGATCATCGCGTGGGGCAGGGTGCGCTTTATCTCACGAGTGGCTTCAATAAAGTCGACGGCGTAGTTGTCATGCTCGTCAATGCCTGTGGCGATGGCGAAGATGTTGGGGTCGAAAATAATATCTTCTGGCGGGAAGCCGACCTTATCGACCAGCACCCGATAGGCGCGGGTACAGATCTCGATTTTACGCGCCTTGGTATCGGCTTGGCCGACTTCATCGAATGCCATGATAATGGCGGCTGCGCCGTAACGCTTTACTAGAGTGGCTTGCTCGATAAACTTCTCTTCGCCCTCTTTGAGGGAGATGGAGTTAACGATGCCTTTTCCTTGAATACATTTTAGTCCTGCCTCAATCACCTCCCATTTGGAGGAGTCGATCATGATCGGTACTCGGCTGATATCAGGCTCTGAGGCGATAAGGTTGAGGAATTTCTGCATTACCTCGACGCCGTCGAGCATCCCTTCATCCATATTGATATCGATGATCTGGGCACCGCTTTCGACCTGTTCACGGGCAACCGACAGCGCCTCTTCGTACTCGCCAGTCTTGATCAGGCGTAAAAATTTGGCCGAGCCGGTGACGTTGGTGCGTTCACCGACGTTTAGAAATAGCGAGTTCTCATCTATGGTAAGCGGCTCTAACCCCGACAGGCGACAGGCGACTGGGATATTAGGTAATTCACGGGCTTGGTGCTCGATAACCGCTTGGCGTATGGCGCTAATATGTGCTGGCGTAGTGCCGCAGCAACCGCCAATGATGTTCAGAAAGCCCTCTTGCGCCCATTCACCGATAACCTCCGCCATCTCTTCAGGGGTTTCATCGTAGCCCCCAAATTCATTAGGCAGACCCGCGTTAGGGTGCGCCGACACATAACATTCGGCAATCTTTGATAGTTCTTCAACGTAGGGACGCAGCTCTTGTGGACCAAGGGCGCAGTTAAGGCCGATCGATAACGGTTTAACGTGACGCAAGGAGTTGTAAAAGGCTTCAGTGGTTTGTCCCGTGAGGGTGCGACCCGAGGCATCTGTGATGGTGCCTGAGATCATGATGGGTAAACGCTGGCCTATCTCATCGAATATGCTCTCAACCGCAAACAGTGCGGCTTTAGCGTTGAGGGTATCGAAGATGGTTTCCACCATGATGATGTCGGCGCCGCCCTCGATGAGCGCTTCAATGGATTCGCGGTAGGCTTCAACCAGTTGATCGAAGCTGACATTGCGATAACCGGGATCGTTGACATCGGGGCTAATCGAGCAGGTTCGGTTGGTGGGGCCTAGTACCCCAGCGACATAACAAGCACGACCCGTTTCAGCGCTGACCTCATCGGCCGCGGCGCGTGCAAGCCTTGCACCTTCTAGATTTATTTCGGCGGACAGTTCCTGCATCTCGTAGTCGGCCATGGCGATACGAGTGGCGTTAAAAGTATTGGTTTCGATAATATCGGCACCAGCGAGTAGGTATTGCTTATGGATATCTTTGATAATGGCTGGCTGAGTCAGTACGAGCAGATCGTTATTGCCTTTTACATCGCAGGGCCAATCTTTAAAACGTTCGCCGCGAAAGGCATCTTCCTCAAGCTTATGATCTTGGATCATGGTGCCCATTGCGCCGTCGAGGATCAATATCTGCGATTTGAGCTGCTCGATGATCTGCGGTGCTATCTGTCTTACATGCTTAACAGGGGTATGGGTCGCCATAAAATTCTACCTATTTTTACTAACTTCTAACTAGCCATTGCATGGAAACCGTCGTTATGAGGTTAATGCAGTGTGATTAAGGGTACGTTACCGTTTGTTATTCTTATCTGGAAGTATAAACGTATAGACGTCTATACTTCTTACCTATATTAATCGACTTATAGCGCTTAGGGCAAGTCAAAATAGTATAACCTTTGTGGACTAATAACCTAGCTAAGTTATAAGCGATTTAGGCAATGAAGAGACTGTACCTAGGCGATTGATTAAATGGATATTGCTATAGATTTTTGTAAATTATCAAAAGCTTAATCATCATGTATTGCAATGTGTTATCGGTTAAGAGTATCCTCCTTAAGTATTACACTCAAGCAAGTCGATCCTGTTTTAATATGACTCAAACAACGCTTTATTTGATGCGTCATGGCGAATGTGAAGGTGGTAATCTGCTGCGAGGCCATTGCGATGTTCAGCTGACTGAAATCGGTTTTGCACAGATGCAGTTGGCCTATGCTAAGTTGCCCGAAGCCGTTGACAGAGTAGTGAGTTCGCCTTTAATCCGCTGCGCCAGTTTTGCCGAACATATCGCCAGTAAAAGACGGATGAGCATGCGCTTTGATGAACGCCTAAAGGAGATCTACTTTGGCCGTTGGGATGGCCATGAAATCCCGGTATTACACGAAGAGCATGGCGAAGAGTTAACGGCTTATTGGCAAGATCCTTGGCAATATCCTTTACCTGAAGGTGAAGCTATGTCGGCCTTTGAACTGCGCCTCGATGAGCTGGTCGATGATCTCGTTAGTCAGTACAGTGGTGAGAAGTTATTACTTATCACTCATGGTGGCGTTATTCGTTATTTAATGTCCAAGGCCTTGGGAGTCACTAAGTCGGTAGGCTTCTATACTCGAATGAGTCTTGAGTATGCCTGTGTGGTTAAAATTACCCATTACAGAGCTGACGATGGCAAGGGGTTTTGGCGACTGCATTGGGGCTGAATCATAGGAGGTAAGTGGTAGCGGGGCTGTGCTTGTTTGATGGCACGACAGCTAGTGCTTGTCTCTTGTTTGAAATGCCGCATAATAACCAACAATTTTTAGGTGTCTTTCAATAGCGAAATTTCAGTAGCGAAAGATGTCGAGAGTAAGGTGTTGAGATTCGCCTCTGCTAAAGAGACGAGCAACTCAAACTTAATAGGGAATTGGGAAGGCAAACTGCCATCAGCCCAAACTGTGCCCGCAACTGTGAGTGTGTTAAATAAGGCTGCTAATACCTTAGGTTAACCACGAGTCAGGATACCTGCCTTACTTTATAGCCTTATGACTCAAGCGGGTGACTTGAGGGAGCTACTCATGACCATTACATTTTGGGCTATTGCCCTGTCTTCATCTATTGCAGCGCTATACCTGTGCATTAAGACCGCACCTTGGGTTGGTGCCCGTGATTAAAGACGTTTCTGCCTTATCCGCACAAGGTTTATGCTGGCACAGCGGCGAACGCCAAATTTTGTCAGATGTCAGCGTGTCGCTGTCCCAAGGTAAAATGCTTGGGATCATCGGCCCTAATGGCGCAGGTAAATCGACGCTATTGCGTTGCCTTTACCGATATTTGACTCCCAGTAAAGGCGATATCTGTCTATTTGGTCATTCCGTTGGCGATCTATCGGCTAAGGCGTTTGCACAGCAAGTGGCTGTGGTTTTGCAAGATACGCCCCATCATTTCGATATGACGACGGCGCAGTTAGTTGCCTTAGGACTCACGCCCCATAAAGGCGCATTTTCCCTCACAAGCGAGCAAGATAAGGTGCAGGTACGTCATGCGCTTGCCACGGTTGGTTTGAGTGAGCTGGCGAATCAATCTTATGAGCAACTTTCGGGCGGCGAAAAACAACGGGCATTGATTGCTCGAGCCATAGTGCAACGGCCTAAGTTATTGATCCTCGATGAGCCGACAAATCACCTCGATATTCGTTACCAAATCCAGATCTTAGAACTACTGCGATCCTTAGATATTACCGTGGTGATCTCTATTCACGATCTGAATTTAGCCAGTGCCTTGTGTGATCAATTATTGCTGCTTAATAGAGGGCGATCGGTGATCCAAGGCTCGCCTGCAGAGGTGCTTACAGAGCAGCAGATTGGTGAGGTCTTTGGCGTATGCTGTCAGGTATTACCCCATCCACAACATGGTAATCCGCAGATTAACTATTTTTACGGTTATTCCCATCTAGGCGAGCAAGGTGACCTAGTCCATGGTGACGCGATAGGCGTTACCTCAGCCAATGGCAGATTTCTCACAAAGAGCGATCTGAAGGAGGGTAAGGGCTGATGATCACCAAGGTAATGCAGCGCTCCTTGGGCGCAAATAGGGTAGAGCGAGTCATACTGTTCGCGGTATTGATTGCCCTCTTTTCTCTGTTAACCCCTATTTTTGCCGCCAGTTTTGGTGCGGCCGAGATAGGTGTCAAACAGGTTATTGATGCCATTGTTGGCGCGCTAAGCGGTGAGTCAAGCGGCAGCGTGACATCGCGGATTGTGATGGAGCTGCGATTGCCACGTATTCTGCTGGCTTTTATCGCGGGCTTTGGTCTTGCGATAGCGGGTACGGTATTGCAAACCGTTACGCGAAATCCCCTTGCCGATCCCTATCTCTTTGGGATCTCTTCGGGCGCCTCGTTTGGTGCGGTATTGGTGATCACCCTACTTGGCAACTCAGAGACTATGTCGGGCACACTCCCTAGCTCATTAATAAATAGCATTAGCTTGCCCATGGGGGCGTTTATCGGTGCGGGGCTTTCTGTGCTTATGGTACTGGCACTATGTGGTCGAGCCATGAGCACTCAGATCGAGCGCATGTTGCTTTCAGGGGTGGCGGTATCATTTATGTTTGGCGCATTGACCAGTCTGTTGCTTTATTTTTCAGGTCCTCAGGCGGCGGCTTCTGTGCTGTTTTGGAGTCTGGGGAGTTTTGCCAAGGCAAGCTGGGCAGGGCTTACTCTGCCTTTGGTGGTGATAGGTTTAGCCACGGCAATCATCTTGTTGTCTAAACGTCAGATCTTAGCCATGAAAGCCGGTGATGAGACCGCGCATACCTTAGGCATTAATGTACAGCGTTTGCGCCTAGGTATGTTGCTGCTCTGCTCTTTAATTACCGCCGTGCTGGTGGCCAATTGCGGCGGTATCGGTTTTGTGGGGTTGATGATCCCTCATATGGTGCGGCTATTGTTGCCTGGAAGGTTTGCCTTGTTGATCACAGGCTTGGTCGGTGGCCTGTTTATGATCTGGATAGATGTGTTGGCAAGATGCCTGCTGAGTTATCAAGAATTGCCAATCGGCATTATCACTGCCGTTATCGGTAGCTTGTTCTTTTTGTTTATTTTAGCAACCAAGCGACGTGGATAGCCCTCGTATCGGTTTCTCGTGCAGTAAGGTGAGGACGCAGTAAGATGAAAGAGATGTTTACTATAACGCCGGTGAGTCATGAGTTTGATCAAGCGATCCAAGCCCAAATAGATGGTAAAACCAAACCCTTGGGAGCATTGGGAGAGCTTGAGCCATTAGCGTTGCAGATAGCGCAAGTGTTGGGGGAAACGTCACCAGCGATTAGTCATCCTAAGTTACTGGTGTTTGCTGGCGATCATGGGATTGCGGCTTCTGGTGTGTCAATTGCGCCGAGTGAAGTAACGACGCAGATGGTACAGAATTTTCTCAATGGCGGTGCTGCCATTAACGTTTTTTGTGCTCAGTCTGGTTTCGATATGGAGGTGATAGATTGCGGTATTGCGACCCCTATTGAAGGTGACGAACGCCTAATTAATCACAGGCTCGGAGCAGGAACAAAGGCGTTTCATCGAGAGAGTGCGATGACCTTAGGCGCGGTAAAACAAGGTTTTGCTATGGCCTTCGAACGCGTCACTTTACATCATAACAATGGTACTAACCTTATCGCGTTTGGCGATATGGGCATAGGCAACACTTCCTCTGCAGCAGCGATTATGGCGGCGATTTTAAAGTTAGATGTGGCCGATTGTGTTGGACGTGGCACAGGTATCGATTCGGCGACCCTCGCCCGCAAACAGATGTTTATTGAGCAAGCGCTTTATCTACATTGTGAGGAACTATCAGATCCTTATCGCGTACTAGCAGCCCTTGGCGGTTATGAAATCGTGCAGATGACAGGGGCCATGTTGGCCGCTGCTGAGCATCAGATGTTGATACTCGTCGATGGTTTTATCGCCACGGCTGCGGCGTTAGTGGCGACAACCATAGCGCCCGCCGCTCGTGATTATATGATTTTTGCCCATCAATCCGATGAACGCGGCCATCAGTTAATGCTGACCCATCTGCAAGCCAAGCCGCTGCTTAAGTTGTCCATGCGTTTAGGTGAGGGCTCTGGTGCGGCATTAGCCTTACCTTTAGTGCGCGCCGCCGCCGCTTTTTATAACGAGATGGCTAGCTTACAAGAGTTGTCGATTGAGATTTAAGGCAGGACGGTTCGTAAGCTTGAGGGCTTGAGGAGTTAACGCAGATGATGAGAGAAAGATGATCAGAAAAGAGTTGGGCCTGTTTTTTATCGCCATGGGCTTTTTTACGCGTATTCCTATGCCGAGCTGGGTCGAGGTAAACAGCGAGCGGCTTAATCAAGCGAGTCGTTACTTTGGTGCTGTTGGCATAGTCGTGGGTGGCATAAGTGCGCTGGTTTATGTGATCGCCAGCGAGTTATTCCCCAGTAGCATCGCCATAGTGCTGGCTATGATCGCAAGTGTGCTTACCACCGGGGGCTTTCATGAAGATGGCTTAGCCGATACCGCCGATGGCTTTGGTGGTGGCTGGACGCTGCAAGACAAACTGAGCATCATGAAAGACTCCCGTGTGGGCACCTATGGCGTACTCGCGCTGGTCTTTGCGCTGCTATTTAAGTTTGTCCTCCTCAGTGAGATCGCTTTATATGCGCCACATTTAGTGGTGAGTGCGCTTATCGTATCTCATTGTCTGAGTCGCGTGCTGGCGGCATCGCTTATTTTTTCTGAGGCCTATGTCCGTGAAGATGCCAGCAGTAAGAGTAAACCTTTAGCCCAGTCACAAACCTTAAATGAACTCGCTATTTTGTTGATAACAGGAGTGTTAGCCCTTTGGGTTAGCGGGATCACTGCAGCGCTGGGTCTGTGCGCCTTGTTGCTGGTGCTGCGCTACTTGTTAATTTGGGGCTTTAGGCGGCAAATTGGTGGTTATACTGGCGATACCTTAGGGGCTGCGCAACAGGTGAGTGAACTCACTGTGTATCTGTTTATTCTGGCACTCGTGTCATGATCCATTTTATTTTAGGTGGTGCGCGTAGCGGTAAATCTAGCTACGGCCTCAAGCTCGCTGCCAATTATGTCGCCAAGGGGGATGAGTGTCTGTTTGTGGCAACGGCCGAGGCGTTTGATGATGAGATGGCTTGCCGTATTGAGCGTCATAAAATAGAGCGAGCTGCGCTGGCGTGGAAAACCTTCGAGTGTCCACTAGACTTGAGCCAGTGTTTAATTAAGCAGGCTAAAAACGATCGAGTTATCTTGGTCGATTGTTTAACCCTGTGGTTGACTAATCACCTGCTTAATCCCAGTAGCGATTGGTCGCAAACTAAAGCCGATTTTTTACGCGCACTATCGAGGTTACCGGGAAGGATAATATTAATTTCCAATGAAGTGGGCACTGGCGTGGTACCTGGCGATCCTTTGAGTCGCCGCTTTGTTGATGAGGCGGGGTGGTTGCATCAGGCCATCGCAAAGTTAGCCGATGAGGTGGTGTTGGTTACCGCTGGATTACCTATGATCTTGAAGGGGCGGTGAGGCTTAAATAGTTAATGAATGAGTTGGATAACTGTGTCATCAAATAGCAATAAAACATCAATCTTGATGGTGCAGGGCACCACGTCAGATGCAGGTAAGAGTACCTTGGTGGCAGGTCTGTGCCGTTACTTTGCGCGTAAAGGTGTCAAGGTCGCACCTTTTAAGCCGCAAAATATGGCACTAAACAGTGCCGTAACCGCTGATGGTGGCGAAATTGGCCGAGCACAGGCGTTGCAGGCGGTTGCCTGTGGCTTGGCACCCCATACCGATTTTAATCCTATTTTGCTAAAGCCAAGTTCTGACACTAGCTCGCAGGTGATAGTGCAAGGTAAAGCCCTATCTCATATGGACGGCCAAACCTATTTTGGCAAAGATGCGGCGGGCTATCGAACTAAGGCGATGGCGGCGGTGCTTGATTCCCTATCAAGATTAACGGCGCAGTATGAACTCGTTATGGTTGAGGGGGCGGGTAGCCCTGCTGAGATCAATCTGCGTGAAGGCGATATTGCTAACATGGGGTTTGCCGAAGAGGTCGATTGCCCGGTTATCTTAATTGCCGATATCGATAAAGGCGGCGTGTTTGCCCATATTGTCGGCACTTTAGCCCTGTTGTCTGAGTCGGAACGTGCGCGAATTAAAGGGGTGGTGATTAACCGTTTTCGCGGCGACATTGGCCTGCTGCAATCGGGGTTAGATTGGCTTGAAAAAGAGATCAGCAAACCTGTGTTAGGCGTATTGCCCTACCTTAACGATCTGCACCTGGATGCCGAAGATGCGTTAATGGTCGCGCCGCACAAATCCGCTCAAGCGAAACTTAAGGTGTTGGTGTTGGTTTGGCCGCGCATTAGCAATCATACCGATTTTGATGCCCTGCGCTTACATCCAGATATTGATTTTAATTATGTGACAGTGACCTCAAGATTTGATGGCACAGGGCCCCAAGCGGATCTGATTATTTTGCCCGGCAGTAAGAGCGTTCGCCAAGATTTAATGACCATGTTGAATAACGGCTGGGACAAATTGATTAAAACCCATCTTAGGTATGGCGGTAAGGTGATAGGGATCTGCGGCGGCTACCAGATGCTCGGGCTCGCAATTGATGACCCTTCAGGTGTCGAGGGAGTGAGCGGCGAGAGTGATGGCCTCGGCCTTCTGCCGATAGTCACTGAGTTGACCCCAGATAAGCGTTTAGCCCAAGTGTCAGGTTGTTTAAATCTACTCGGTGAACAAGCTAAGGTGAGTGGTTATGAGATCCATTGTGGCCGCTCTAAGCTTCTCTCTCAGCAAGCGGCACTAATGACCCTAAACAGTGATGATGGTCGTCAGTTCCAAGATGGCTATCTATCCTCTGATGGGCAGATATTGGGTACCTATCTTCATGGCGTTTTTGATACCCCAGAGGCGTGCAGTTTATTGCTGTTTTGGGCCGGAGTGGGCTGTTCTGGTATGGAGCGAGCTGGCATGAGCGAGTCAGGAAAGATGGGCCCTGACACCATAGATATCGATGCTCTGAGGCAAGTGCAGTTAGACCGATTGGCGGATATGTTAGCCGAACATATGGATATGCAAAGACTCTCAGCGATTATTTCGGCAAGCACATAGATCTTTAGCTGAGATAGATAATCTTCGAACAATAGAAAAAGAAAACCACTAAGCTCTAAGCGAATGAATAGGACTGAAAATGACAGACAAGACGGATGATATTGGCAAGAGCACAGATGAACTAAAGGCGCAGCGTCATAAGGCTCGCCAACAAAAAGTAAAAGCGGCGGTCGATGCTAAAATAGCGCAGGCGCAAATCGAAAAAGGGGTACTACTGGTACTTACAGGTAATGGCAAAGGCAAGTCTACAGGTGGCTTTGGCAATATTACCCGCGCCGTCGGTCACGGTAAAAAGGCGGCGGTAGTGCAATTTATCAAGGGTAATTGGCCTTGTGGAGAGCGTAACGTATTAGAGAAGGTTGGAGTCGAGTTTCATATCATGGGCACAGGGTTTACCTGGGAGACCCAAGACAGAGAGAAAGATACCTTAGCGGCGATGGGAGCGTGGGAGGCCGCTGAAGCCCTGCTTAAAGATGACACCATAGATATTATCTTGCTTGATGAACTGACCTACATGGTGAGTTATCACTACATTGAGCTAGAACGCGTACTTGACGCCCTTAAGAATCGACCGTCCATGCAGCATGTGATCATTACAGGTAGGGCGTGCCATCGCGCAATTTTAGAGTTAGCCGATACTGTGAGTGAAGTGCAACCGATAAAGCATGCTTTTGAAGCTGGGGTTAAAGCGCAAATCGGATTTGATTATTAAGTTAGATAGAGTTTGGCTGCCTGTTCATTTATTGAAAGTCCTGAAGGGAGAACCTTCGCTGTTACTTAACGCCTGTCCAGTGCATGAATGCCGAAAAATGTCAGGAACATTTTCGGCCATAATTTCGAAGGCCAAAACCGCGCTTACACTGGGTCATTTTATCTCTTCGATTTTGCTTCATTTGGTGTGAGTGGCGAGTAAAAAGTTAACGTACTTTTGCCCCAAAGTGGGTTGGCCTTGGAATGAAGGTCTGGCATTTTCTGGATTAGCTTATGTAGCGTTTGGCTGGGTGGGAATGGGTTAAGTGAGCTTGAAGGTCGTACCTTTGCTGTTACTTAACGCCTGTCCGGCTAGGAATGTGCAAGCACTCTTTTGGCTCGGTGAGTGAAGCATAGCTTCGTGCTTATGAACGAGAGACAGGGATTGTCGAACTGGCTTTTAGATAGGGATATCGTTGCCAGTACTTCCATGTGGGCTCTGCGAAATCATCTGACCTCCAAGGACGGAGGGAATGCCGAAAAATGTCAGGAACATTTTCGGCCATGATTTCAAAGGCCAAAACCGCGCTTACACCTATCTCTAACGCTTCTTCGATTGGACTTCATTTGATACGACTAGTGAGATAAAGGCTAACGTACTTGTGCCCCAAAGTGTGCTGGCCTTAGGATGACGGTCTGGCATTTTTTGGATTAGCCTTAGTTGCGTTTGGCTGCATCTAATTTGTTAAGTGTGTTTGAAGGTCATACCTTCAATGGGAGTTAATTGCCTGCGGCAGGCTCATGTGCAGATACAGCTTCGGGACGCTTTGCGCCATCCTTGGCCGCTTAACGAAAACATCCATGTTTTCGATACCCTCAGCTGCATCTACACAAGGTTATTTTCTCTCTTCGATTTTGCTTCATTTGGTGTGAGTGGCGAGTAGAAAGCTAACGTGCTTTTGCCCCAAAGTGAGTTAACACCTGGTTTGCGGAGTAGTTACAAGCAGACTTTCTTGCCTAGAAATTTTCATCCATTTCACTCAAATGTTGCAATGCTTAAAAGCTGGACAGGCATACAGTCATATTGAAATCATGACGATTTTTATCCCAACTTCGTGCGCGTTTTCACATTCCAATATAAATAAATGTGATTAAAATCATATAATTATAAAAGCTATAGGTTAGATAATAGGTTTGGGAAACGCGCATGCGCGTTTTTCCGGATGGTATATTTAACAGAATGCTTATAAGTTCATTACATACAGATAGTTAACTGTGCGCGTTTTCACTGGTCCAACGAGGTAAACGCGCATGCGCACTAATAAAATGTTCTTGACCTGCGGTAGACGATTTTCAGCAAAAAAGAAGTGATATTTAAGTCTAGCCGAAGGAATAGATAGAGCCAAACGCGATGGAAGAAACGCCTCATTTATGATAGCTTGAAGGCACTTGCTAAGGCTCGTAAAGCGAAGCTTTCAAAGAGACCTGCAATTGACTTCAAGTAAAGCAGCGATGCTTCCCTCACGCCGCAGGGGGCATCAATTAAGCCCCAAGGGCATGGAATAAGAGCTCACGGATTGAGTAGCGATAACCTCCTCTCTCCGAAAGTAAAGAACAACCCGTTACACGAGACCTTCGGCTCGTGAACCACGATCGTTATGCCTCTGGAGTATTAAATTGAATTTTCAGATGAAATCCTTTTTTGATGATAGTGATATTTTGCTTGAATTGGTGCTATTGCCACTTGAGCACATACGCTCTAATTGGGATTTATACTGGGATGACGATGAATACAAATATGTTGAAGAGGAAAATTCATTTGCAAGAGAACTTAATGAGCTGATTCTTCAGGTAGCCTCAGTCATTCCGCCTAGTAATTATCATATGCACGAAGATAAAGTAGCAGTCAATTTTAGCAAAAATGACTGGGCAAATATTGAAAAGGATGGGCGTCTTTGGACTGGAGAAGAGTACAGAATTATTCTTGAGCAAGGTGGTTTTGAGGATTGGGATCAATCTGATTTGGTGTTAGCTGCTGCTGGAAGAGTAAAAGCTGCAATAGCTAGAGGTCAGAATAACATAGAAACTATGGAGGATACCCACCGTAAAATGTTATGTATTATATTATCAATAATTTTGTATCATCGTTTTTAAACAAGTAAGGCATAACAAATAAGGATAGGCCGCGCGCAGCCGCGTCCTTATCCCGAGTGTTGAACAAGCCCGATTGATACCTTTAATTGTAAATAACAGATCGAGAGTTCGGTCTGTTTGAATGATTGGTCAGTAGTTTGTTTTCACCAGAACATATCTAGCCCTTAGCAAAGCAGCCAATTAGACAAGTCCCGCTATATCAGTGTGTTGTATTTACTCCCCTTCTTTTAACTCAGTGTTACCGTTATCCTTATTCTTCCAGCGCTAGGCTGTGAACATTGAACTCGTCGGTCGTCTGTTGAGATGAATGCCCATGAAGCGCATCGGCTGACGGCAGCAAGGACAAGTGCGGTTCACCACAGTACGCTTTAGCTCTGGCACTTCCAGACTTCCTACTACTTGAGGCAGCGCACCAGCAACCGCAAGCATTAGCTGGATCTGCTGACGAATCTTTCGACTGCTACCTTGCAACAAGCCATAATCTCTGACTCGTCGTAGCCCTTTGGGTAATACGTGTTGCAGCACTAACCATAAGAACTTCACCGTAGGTAAGGTACGTATTTTTGTCGTTTTACTCTGGCTGTCTTGATACTTAAAGCTGACTTGGCCATCTATGTCGCTGATAATATCCTTATCGGGTAATACACCGCGATAGAGGTATCGGGACAGGTACTTTAGAGCTGGTAAGCCTTTGCCCACATGCAGGCAATCGACTACCCACTTCTTAGGTAGGTGTTCTGGTAACATGATGTTGAGTTTTTTGGTCAGTTGTTTAAGCAATCTTGCTCTCCACACAGTGGCGAGATTAAAAGCGTTGAACAGATATTTACCTCTGCTTTTCAACCACTGATTTTTGGCTTTGTTGAAGCTACCTGCGGGAATGATGAAGTGAATATGCGGATGGTAGTCTCTACGCCTGTTGTGGGTATGCAGTACGCCAGTAAAGCCAACCTCTCCACCGAGTTGCTTTGAGTTTTTTGCGAATGCTTTTAGCACGCTGGCAGCTACAGAAAACATAGCTTGATAGATCAACTCAGGTTGATGTTTTGCAATGACTCGAAGCTCAAAAGGTAGGGTAAAAGTCACCATGTAATACTCAACGGGCAGTAGTTTAGCTTGCTGCTTGTTGAGCCAATCTGTCGTGGTGTTGTGCTGGCATAGAGGGCAGCTCCGGTGACCACATGAGAGTGGATAATCAGTGGTATGAGTACAACTCTGACAGGCCCAATGACTCGTGCGTTCAGTATTGGTGCGGCAGCTGAGCATCGAATAAATGGCTTGTCGCATCGCGGTTGTTATCTGTTGCTCGTATGCCTGATTAAACGCATCAAGATGGTCACGTAAAATATCGATGAACTTCATACGCCACACTCCCACTTCAGCGCTAACCCCTCTGTCAGCAAGTTAATTGCCTCGACGGTATTCTTGCGAGTGATCTGGGGAAGTCGTGTATATCGAGCAGTGGTATTAAGGCTGTTATGGCCGAGCAGGCTTTGAACAGAGCGCAGATCTAGCCCTTGTTCTAGCAGGTGTGTAGCATAACTATGGCGTAGATTATGCGGGCTGATGGATTTATGAATGTTGCACTCAGCAATGACGCGTTTTAGCGCTTTTTGGATCCCACCTTTGTCTATCAATGAGTCAGACTTGTTATCTTTACCGGGAAACAGGTAGCGGGGATGGCGATGGGTTTTCCAGTAATAACGCAGTGCTAGTAAAGTACGTTTAGGCAACGGAACCAACCTATCTTTACCGCCTTTAGCGTTACGAATATGCACCTGCATTAACTGTGAATCGATATCCCCCACCTGCATTGAAATACCTTCGCCAAGCCTAAGCCCCATGCTGTAGAGCACCAAAAAGAACACCTGATAACGCAGTTGATGAGTGAGGCTAATGACGATAGCGACTTCAGCAGGGGTTAGAATATCGGGCAAACGTTTTACCTGTGGCGGCTTGACGATGTTGAGCCACTGCCACTCCTGATTGAGAACATGACGGTAAAAAAACTGCAGGCCGTTACGGTCAAGTTTAATAGTGCTCCATGAGTGTGATGCGATTAAATCGGCAAAGTAGCGCTTCAAATCATCAGTAGATAGGTTATCGGGGCAACAATCAAAGTAGTTCGCAATACGCCTGACTGCACGACTATAAGCGTCGATGGTTGCGGGTCGCTTGCCTTGTAGGGTTAAGTTGGTAAGATGTTGTTCATAAAGAAAATCAAAGCGTTGTTGTTCGAATGTGTTCATGACAATACTCCTAGGTTAGCGCTCCAAATGGAACGTCTCTAGAAAGTATTTAGGATGGTAGGGCAAAGAGGCTTGTTATCTCTTCTGCCGCACAGCGGCTTCGTTCAACAAAGCATTTAAGAGTGATTCACAATAGTTTGTCATTTTTAGTTGCAAACGACGCAATAAAATTGCCAAACTACGCTCACACATTATTCAGGCGTTAAATTTCTCAGAGAGAGAAGCGGAGGCTAGCACTGTGTGGGAGTCATTATGTCTATGCATCAAAATAGAGAGCAACAATGAACAAAGGAACATTGACCTTCTTCTGTGGAAAAATGGGTGCAGGAAAATCTACCAAAGCTAGCGAAATCGCACAGAAAGGCAATGCAGTATTACTTTCAGAAGATGAATGGCTTGCGTCACTTTACCCAAATAAGATTTCATCACTAAATGACTATATCGAATATTCAAATCTACTTAAGCCGCAGATTAAAAAGCTTGTACAATCCATGTTGTCTGCGGGAACCAATGTGGTGATGGACTTCCCGGCAAATACTCTGTCACAAAGAGATTGGTTTCGGAGTATTTTCTCCGAGGTTGAAGCTCCACATAATTTGGTATACATCGACTTGCCAAATGAGGTCTGTTTAAAACAGATTGAAAAACGGCGCGAAGAACAGCCTGAAAGAGCGGCAACTGATACACCAGATATGTTTGAGCAGGTTACAAAGTATTTTATGGCTCCCACCCTCGAGGAAGGCTTCAATACAACCAAAGTGGCGCAAAATGCATAATAAGGCGCTGCTACGGAAAATTTACTCGCTAGCGCTCCCAAATTTCCGCAGAGCGCGGCGTTATGAAAAAGGAGGTAGATTTGGAGTGGTAAGGCCAAATTGAAGAGAGTGATAACTTGGTGTAGGTGCGGCTGTGACCTTCCGTGACATGACCGCTCTCTGACATCCATGTCATCGCGGCATTTGTGAATCCATTCACATCAGATGCCAGAGCAGAGCCTACAGGGGTTGTACTTGCGGCGTGTCACAGAAGTACCTGCACGAATAGGTCCTCTTTCACATCCTGTGATCACGACATTTGGGTATCCATGCGCTTCACCTGCTGCAAGCAATTCAACACCATGAAGGTCAACGTTGACATCAGCTATGTGAAACCTAATCTGCAAGACGCTGTAAGTAACTAATAGCTCAAAATGTCATAGTTAGGGATAAGAAAAAAGTCGCCCTTGACGACTTTTTTCTGTTGCGAGTGAAGCGGGCAATTAGCTAACGCCTACAGGCTTGGCTCTTCGCTGTAATCAACACTGTGGTATTCAAGGCAGGCATCGACTTCGTTGGCAGAGCCTAAGATAACGGCCACGCGCTGGTGGATGTGGCTCGGCGCGATATCCATAATGTTCTCATAACCAGTCGATGCTTTACCGCCTGCTTGCTCTACAAGAAATGACATAGGATTCGCCTCATACATCAAACGCAGCTTGTATGGCTTCTCTGGGTTCTTGTTGTCGGTTGGGTAGGTAAACAGGCCGCCGCGTGACAGTACGCGGTGCACGTCACCCACCATGGCCGCAATCCAGCGCATGTTGAATGATTTTTCGCGAGGGCCAATTTTACCCAGTAGCAGATCGCTAATGTAGGTCTGCATTGGGGCTTCCCAGAAGCGTTGGTTTGACATGTTGATGGCAAATTCGCTCGTGTCCTTGCTGATCGACATAGTTTCATTGGTCAGCAGGTATTCGTTGGTTTCAGGGTTTAGGGTAAACAGTTGTACCCCTTTGCCTGTTGTTAGCGCTAGCATGGTAGACGGACCATAAAGTACATATCCTGCGGCGACTTGCTTGCGACCCGATTGCAGGAAACTTTGCTCGCTCAACTCACCACTTGGTGCCGGCAGGACCGAGAAGATGGTGCCGACTAGCGAGTTAATATCGATATTTGATGAGCCATCGAGTGGATCGAAACACACCAAATAATCACCACTTTGGCCAGCCTCGACGACATCGTCCTCTTCTTCAGATGCTAGACCGCGCACAGTGCTGTCGGCTTTTAGGGCATCTTTTAGCATGTCGTTGGTAATGATATCTAATTTTTTCTGGGTTTCACCTTGAACATTTTCTTGCTCGGTAGCACCGAGTACACCCGCTAATGCGCCATGACGAACAGCATGGCTAATTGCTTTGGAGGTATCGGCTAGGGTAAGAATAAGTTGAGATAAGGGGGCTTCAATCCCTTGTGAACTGAGGTTTTTCGCCAGAGTTTGCATGTTATTTCCTATGACATAGAGAGCTAAGCTTACGCTTAAGGCCAGATCCAGATGATATCTTTTAATTATGTCGGCGATTCTACCCCAGTTTTGCTGCTTTTTCAGTGCCAAAGTGGTCAGTTTTTGTTTTTTGCTGGTTTGAGGCAAAATGCTCGAGCCTGTATGCTACTCAGGTTTATCGAATTCGTTTTTATATCCAGGACATAATAATGACTAAAAAATGGATAAGTTCAGCCCTTATGGCGGTGCCTATGTTTCTATCTCAATCTGTAATCGCTTCTCAGGTAGGCTTAGCGCAGCCTGCTGGTGGCAACACACCTTTAACCATCGAACGACTTTATGCATCGCCTGCGCTTGCTGGCAGTAGTCCTCGAGGCTTAAAGCTCTCACCCGATGGCAAGCTCGTCACCTATCTTGCAGGGCGTAGTGATGATCAATACTTATATGATCTCTGGCAGATGGAGGTGGGTACGGGTAAGCAGCAAATCTTACTCAATGCCGATCGCTTAAAAAGCGCTGAGCTCTCAGATGAAGAGAAGGCGAGGCGCGAACGTCAGCGCATCTATGGTCAAGGGATCATGGAATACTTTTGGTCCGATGATAGTCAGGCTATTTTAATTCCTGCATCTGGGGCGCTCTATTATTACTCTATTGTCGATGGCAAAGTGGCGGCGCTGCCAACAGGTGAAGGCTTTACTACCGATGCGAAGCTTTCTCCCAAAGGTAATTTTGTCTCCTTTGTGCGCGATCAGAACCTTTATGTTCTAAATCTGAAAAACAATACCTTAACCGCGCTGACTACCGACGGTGGCGGGGCGATTAAAAATGGTATGGCAGAGTTTGTCGCTCAAGAAGAGATGGACCGCATGACAGGCTACTGGTGGGCACCCGATGAATCGGCTATCGCCTTTACCCGTATCGACGAGTCGGGTGTCGAGCAGGTGACGCGTAACGAGATTTATGCCGATGGTATTAAGCTCACCGAGCAGCGTTATCCCTATGCGGGTAAAAACAATGCCACCATCGAGCTAGCAGTGGTGAACATTAATGATAGAAAAGTTAAGTGGATCGATATCGGTGACGACAAAGATATCTATCTGCCAAGAGTCAAATGGCTGCCAAACAGTAAGCTGTTATCGTTTCAGTGGCAAAGTCGCGATCAGCAGACCCTAGACTTACGTATCGTAGATTTAAGAGATGACGAGGCGCCAGTCACGGTTATTAGAGAGCAAAGTGATGCTTGGGTTAACCTTAATAACGATCTGCATTTTTTGAAAAAGCAGCCCGAGTTGATTTGGGCATCGGAACGTGATGGTTACAACCACCTTTATCTTTTCGATCTACAGGGGCGCTTGATCAGACAGTTGACCCGTGGTGATTGGGCGGTCGACGAGGTGGAATTTATCGATGAAAAACAGGGCTGGGTTTATTTCACTGGCCGCAAAGCAAGTGTCATCGAAAAACACCTGTTCAGAGTGCCGTTAAAAGGTGGCAAGGTTGAGCAGGTAAGCGAGCGCAGTGGTATGCATAGTCCCGTATTTGCCGACAATCAAGCTGTGTATCTCGACTATTTTAATAGCTTAGCCCAACCGCCGCAGATCAGCTTACATGGCGCAAAAGGAGAGCATTTAGCTTGGGTAGAGCAAAATAAAGTGGATCCGTCTCATCCCTTATATCCCTTCTTTGGCCAATGGCAATTGCCCGAGTTTGGCCAAATAAAGGCCGAAGACGCTCAGGCGCTGCAATATCGTCTGTTTAAACCCACAGGCTTTGACGCCACCAAAAAGTACCCAGTTGTGGTGCGTGTGTACGGCGGCCCTCATGCTCAGCTGGTGGTTAATAGTTGGAGCGAACATGACTACTTTACCCAGTATCTACTGCAGCAAGGCTTTATCGTGTTTCAATTGGATAATCGCGGCTCGGCACATCGCGGCACCCAGTTTGAACATGTGATCTATAAGCGTTTAGGTGAGGCTGAGGTGAACGATCAGAAGGCGGGTGTCGATTACCTCCGCAGCCTGAGCTATGTCGATGGTGATAATATTGCCATCTATGGCCATAGTTATGGCGGCTATATGGCATTAATGAGCCTATTCAAAGCGCCAAGCCACTTTAAAGCGGCGATCTCTGGGGCGCCAGTGACGGATTGGTCGCTGTATGATACTCATTATACCGAGCGATACTTGTCTCACCCAGAGAGTAATGCCGAAGGTTATGAGGCCAGTAGCGTACTGCCCTATGTGAAAGACTATCAGTCAGGGCTACTCATGTATCACGGCATGGCCGATGATAACGTATTGTTTGAAAACAGTACTCGGGTCTACAAGGCGCTGCAGGATGAGGGCAAGCTGTTCCAGATGATTGACTACCCAGGTTCTAAGCACTCGATGCGCGGCGAGAAGGTGAGAACCCATCTTTATCGTTCGCTGGCGGACTTCTTAGAGAAGCAACTGAAGCACTAAGATTAGCGGTCAACTAAGCTGTCCGTTTTAACCATTAATTTGGAAGCCCTGTAGCTTGAAGAAGCGGCAGGGCTTTTTTGTGAGTCGTGTAGGGATAATTAAAAGCACATTGTCTTTAGGTCGGCTTAACCCTGTATTGTTTTCATTACTGGGATTAAGTCGATTTATTCATGGCCTATTCTTAGGCATAAATTTACCTCTGAGTCGTACGTTCAGGTCACTCATTCATCACCTATCATTTGATTAAGTTGTATTTGTGGTTGGCGAGTAATTCGAAGTGAAATGCACCGCTTGATGGAATTGATGCATAGAATGGCACTGTTATTTCTCACGCTAATAGCACTGCCTGAGCTTTTTTGTATCGTAATTGAATAATCACTTTTCGCAAAATTAAAGGGTGGAGGATGATAATTCTATTAAATAGTATTTAATAGATTAGGAATAGGACTATTTTTTGACTTATTAAGATGCATTTATTATATGATTAATTATTTCATTGGGGATGATTGGGTTTTGCTCTCAATAATAAATTTAATGTGACATCTGTTGTCTTTCTGTTATTTCTAATTAGCGTGATTCTAATTTGATCTACTTCACTATTTAATTTTCTCGCCCCTACTAATCAAATGACAATTCATTTCTCATTATTAAATGGCTTTCATGTTTTTTGTTTTATGAAATCCTTTAAAATCAATGATTTGAGCTAGATTACTCTTTTGGCATAGCTTCTGCAATAAAATGATTAAATGAGCCTTGTGTTCGTTTTGTTTGGATTTTACATATCCGTTTTGCAGGGATTGGTTATTAATCTTTATGTTGTGAAGAGTCGTTATATAGAAGTGGCTGATATTTAAGTCTTACTGAATTTTATGCTGAGCCTGGGTATCAGAAGGGTTGCATAAACTTAATGGCTCGAAATGATGATTAGCTGGCCTCTCCATAATCATAATTAATAGGAGTATCAGTAATGAATAAAGAAAGTGATAATGAACAAATCGCTTTAGATCCGTATACAGAAAATACTTTGAGAAACGGTATTTCACGACGTACTTTCCTGACTCGTGCGGCCGTTGGTACCGGAGCCGTAGCAGTATCTGGGTTAACTGGCGGAATGGCGACAGCCGCAACGCCTTCTAGCCAAGAGTTTGCTCACAGTATCGATGGCGAGGCGACGCTGAATTTTCTACCTAAGCCAAAAGCTATTGCTGATAAGGATATTGTTTCTACACAAACTTTTGATATCGTTGTGGTTGGTGCTGGTGCATCAGGTGTTCCTGCTGCGCTGTCGGCTGCTGAGAATGGCGCTAAAGTTGCCGTGTTACAAAAGCAGTCTATTGTCGTCTCACAGGGTAACTTTGGTTCAGGTATCAATTTAAAAACCACCCCTAAGGCCTCTGTCGAAGCCTTGGTTTCTCGTTTGATGAAAGATAGTGCTCATCGTTGTCATCCTGGTCTTTTGAGAAGCTGGGCTTACCACTCAGGTGAAGCGATATCTTGGGTTATCGACCGGGCTAAGCAAGGGGGCGCTCAAGTCGTAGACCTAGGCACTAAACCACAGCATGGTGTTCATGGGGTTAGCGAATACCCACTTAACTTTGTGTCTTCAGTCTTCGGTCCTAAGCCATACACTGCTGGTGATGGTATGCGCGCGCTTGCTAAGGTTGCTGAGAAAGCTGGAGTTAAGTTCTTTTTCAACATGCCTGCACAACAGCTAATCCAAGATAAATCAGGCAAAGTGATCGGTGTGATCGCTCAATCTCGTGATGGTCAATATCACAAGTATATGGCTAAAAAAGGCGTGATTTTGTCGACTGGTGATTACCAGAATAATAAAGCGATGAGCAATTATTTCATCCCCGATTTGAAAAACTTTGAGCGCAAGCAGCAAGACCGTACCGGTGATGGTTTCGCGATGGCGTATTGGGCTGGTGGTGTGATTGAACCTGTAGGCCACACTAAGATGCTCCATGATTTTGATGCTGGTCCAGCTTCAATGTGCGATATGCCATTTTTAGCTGTGAATCGAAAAGGTGAGCGTTTTGTCAATGAGACTGTTGAGATGTCTCTATTGAATAACTACTTGCGTGATGAACAAAATGCGGGGCATTACTCTCAAGTATTCGACTCTGATTACATGACGCAAGCAGCTGACTGGCCGGGACATTTATATTCTCCTGAAGAAATGAAAGTCTATATGCCAGAAGATCCTGCGCCAAAGACTGGTGTCTATCCATCCCTCACAAATACCTACGTAGCCGATACTCTGGAAGAACTTGCCGTGAAACTGGAATGCGATCCAAAGACATTCGTAGCTAACGTCAAACGATATAACGAGTTGTGTAAAAAAGGTCAGGATGATGATTTCGGTAAACATTCCTCAAAAATGGTGCCAGTGCTAAAAGCGCCTTTCTATGGCATCCATCGTCGGGTACGAGTGTCGGCTATTTGTTCAGGAATGTTGGTTAACGACAATTACCAAGCACTTGATGCGGATGCCAAACCCATTGGCGGTTTATACGTTGTTGGCAACCTTGGCGGCGGTTTTTATGGTGGCGTTGATTACCCGCTAACTGTATTCGGGCTGTCTTTAGGTCGTTGTTATACCGCTGGGTATTTGACAGGTAAGTACGTTGCCAAGTTGTAGGGCTAAAAGGGATAGGTAAATACTGATAGCCATTCCTATCATAAATAAAATCATGGGATAAAAAAGATGAAATTTTTGAAAATGTACCAACTCTTGCTTACTTTTGCGATGGTGTTCTGTGTAAATGGAGTCGCTTCTGCAGAGGCTGTTGAACTGGGTAAGCTCCATGCTAATGCGGGACTTAACTGCTCAGATTGTCATGGCGATGTTAAGAAAAAACAACCTGCTCCAATGTTCGCTTGTTTGCAGTGTCATGACACGCAAGAGCTTGCTGCAACAACAAAAGATGTACAGCCCACCAATCCTCATAAAAATCGTCACAACGATACCGAGACTAATTGTAACTCGTGCCATCACCAACATAAGCCTTCTGAGAATGCTTGTATCGGTTGTCACCCAAGGTTTGAGTTCAAAAAACTGCCTTAGTAGTTTTATACCTATTTGATTATAAAGCCAAATCTCATGATTGGATTTGGCTTAACAAAGGATGGAAATGATGAAAATGATAAATACTCGCAAAGCACTGTTACCACTAATTATAGGTTTGTCTTTATCTCCACTGGCTCATTCAATTGATTTTAAGGTGGCGGATACCGACCTAAAAGTGGGTGGCTATATCAAGGGCATGGCAACTTTCGATTCTAACGGTACTGTTACTGCACCTTATAACGGTCACCTTTACAGTGTCTATGGTACTCCCATTGACGGCACAGCTAACGCGGATACTAACCATTTTAATATGACGGCCAGAGAGAGCCGTGTTTACCTGAAAACTAAAACCGATTCAGATATAGGAACCATTTCCTCTCATGTAGAAGGGGATTTCTTCGCTGATATCGATTCAGATGGTCCTACTTGGTCAAATAGCCATGGTTTTAGAATCCGTCATGCCTATATTAATATCGATAGAGAGGACAGTTCCATACTCGTGGGACAGACTTGGACGGCCTTCATGGATTTTGCCAGTTCATTGCCGTCTATGGACTTTTCTTCAGATCCGGGTAATTCATTTATACGCCAAGCACAAGTTCGCTATCAGTACAATTTGAGTCCAGGGCAGTACCTGATGGCTAGTTTAGAGAATCCCGCTTATGGGATGGCTAATATCGGTGGCACGCCAATTCGATACGTTAACTTGGATACCAACGGTAACGGTGTACACGATGCGAGAAGTGAAGAGACACTGCCAGATTTAGTCGTCAAATATTTTCTTGCTAAGGGGCCTGTAACAATTAGTCCTCGTGCAGTGGTTCGTCAATTTGACTTAGGTGGGCAAAAGAGCACTGGTTACGGTTTTGCTTTGGGTGCGAGTGTGAAGTTTGGGCAGGGTCATAAGGCTGTATTAAATTATACTATTGGTGATGGTATTGGCCGTTATGCAGGGCTAGGCTTCAACGCCGGAGCTGGCATAGACAACACTGGTAATATTGAAACCTTAGGTTATCAGAGTTTGACTGGTGGCATCATGTTCGCCTTGAGTCCAAGTATACGCTGGCAGGTTGGGGCTGGGTATTCAGAGCAGGACGAAGATGCATTTGACAGTGGTACCTTGACTGCTATGGCTAATAAAACGGCCTTTTCATGGCATACTAATCTGTACTGGGATATCACCAAAGACTTGCAGTTTGCAGTGGGAACCCGCTTCGGTGATGTTGAAAATATGGGGAGTGCAGAAGGCGATATGGTGCGAACGCAGTCTTATTTGCGCTACACTTTTTAAGCATAAAGAGGCTTGATTCGATTCGGTGTTGTTCTATCGTTAAATTTAAGAATGCGAATCTGAAGCCCCATACAAGCAAAGGCACTTAGGTGCCTTTGCTTATTTCGAGCCAAGCCCCCTCTGAAATGGAAGTGTGTTCGTAATACAACAAACCTTCTGAACCTGCAGCATTTTTTAGTCGTCTGAAGTATGTTGTGATCTGGCTGTGTTCTAATGATTTAAGTCGTAAATCCTCCCACTCATCGCACTCTATTTTTGTAATGCCGATTAATGATTAAATTAGGTGAAGGTAGTCACGTTGACTTTTTGTTAACTGAGTTATGATGTGACTTTTGCCGCTACTGGATACGTATGAATACTTTGGACTTAGACTTAAGAGAATTGCTGTCTTTTAAACCCAGAGGTGGGGCAATGAGTTTTCTTGGTCATAGACTTTATATGACAGATATTTTTTCTCATGGTTTACATAAGATGGAGCTATGCGAAAGACTTGGGCAAGAGATGACACAGTCCCTTGTTGTGCGCTCAGGTTATATAAGAGGTTGGCTGTTAGCGGAGCAGATAAAACGCCAAATGCCGGATGTTTGGAAAGAAGCGCGTAATGGTGAACTTGGACCTTTGCTTTTTTCTATGTGTGGCTTTGGAGAAATTCTTAGCCGTCAGCGACGCGACGGAATTAAAGCAAAACCTCTAATTGAAACCCATGCGATAAGCCTATATGAAGCAGAGCAGCATTTGCAGCTACGCGGTTTAAGTGAAGTGCCTGTTTGCTGGGAGCATATAGGTTTTGCCAGTGGTTACGTATCAAACATTGAAAATCGTACCGTTTACTTTATTGAGGAAGAATGCAAAGCCAAAGGCGATAGCTATTGCCATATCAGCGGTAATTACTTGGAGGAGTGGGGGGAGGAGATCAAGCCCTATTTGCCTATCTATGATGGTATCTGCAATGAGAGTGTTGCAGCGCAGCTTGGCAATTTGCAATGTTGGGGTGATGCTTTGCCGCAAAATATGCAAGATCGAATTAACTCATCTATGCAGTATCGCTCAATGGCCGATGGCTATCCGGTGTCTAAGAGCTACGAAATGTGCAAACTATTGGCGCTGGCAATCAATGTGGCGAAAGTACCGACATCAGTGCTTGTTACTGGTGAGAGTGGTGTTGGTAAAGAAAAGTTGGTGCAATTTATTCATAGTCAGTCACCTAGAGCAGATAAACCACTGGTTGCGATTAACTGTGGCGCACTGAATGAAACCTTGCTAGAAAATGAGTTATTCGGACATGTGCGAGGAGCCTTTACTGGTGCGGAAACGACCAAGAAAGGCTTGATTGAGGCATCTGATGGGGGCACTTTATTTTTGGATGAAGTGGCAGAACTATCACCTGCGTTACAGGTGAAACTATTAAGAGTCTTACAGGAAAAAGAGATACGAAAACTCGGTGATACGGAGACGATTAGTGTTGATGTGCGCATAATCTCGGCGACCAATCGTTGTCTTGAAGACGCGGTTGAAAAAGGGGAGTTTCGTCAAGATCTCTATTATCGTTTGAAAGTCATTGAGCTGGTTGTTCCACCACTGCGTGAACGCTCAGAAGACATTTTACCCTTGAGCCGTTTCTTTTTGGCGAAGTTTAATCAAGAGCTTGGAAGAGAGCATACTGGATTTAATTATAAAACAGCAGATTTACTGTTGAATTACTCTTGGCCTGGGAATGTGCGAGAGTTGGTGAATACTATCGAGCGGGCGGTGGTGCTGAGTCCTGGGCCGCAGATTATGCCAGAAGACTTACCAGATGAAATACGTGATGGTCTGTGCATGCCTTCAGTATCGGAAGACATTAGAGCGTTACATCAGGTGGAAGAGGACTATATTCTAGCGGTGTTAAAAAAACTCAATAACAATAAAACTCAGGCCGCAGAGAAGTTAGGGATGAGCCTGGCAACGCTATATCGAAAGTTAAAAGAATATGGTGCAATGTAAGTGATATTTCATGTTTAGCACAATTTATTACCTTCTGAATGAGGTAAAGGCGGGTCTATTATGTTGGCTAGTACATACCTTAATTTTGTAACCGTTTGCTAGTCTTCAAGTCATTTTGGTATAAGTGTTCCAGACACAAACCCCCTCTTAGCCCATCCATAGGCTTCGGGGATAAGTACAATCCATGTACAAATACCAAAGCTATCCATCCTTGGGCTTTGGCATAAGTGTTCCAGACACAAATCCCCTCATTGTCCAGCCATGGCCATCGGGGATAAATACAATCCATGTACAAAAAAGCCAGTCGTTAGACTGGCTTTTCGAATCGAATCACATTTGCGCTAGCTGGATGTGATTTATGCTTCTTCTAAGTTACCGCAGAAACGATAGCCTTCACCGTGAATCGTTGCGATGATTTCTGGCGTGTCTGGTAAGCTTTCAAAATGTTTACGGATACGACGAATCGTAACGTCCACTGTACGGTCGTGTGGCTTAAGCTCACGACCTGTCATCTTCATTAGCAGGTCTGCACGAGTCAGGATTTTACCTGGGTTTTCAACAAAGTGAAGCATCGCGCGGAATTCACTACGTGGCAACTTGTAAGACTCACCTTGTGGGCTTACCAATGAGCGACTGTTGATCTCTAGGCTCCAACCATTGAAGCGGTAGTATTCAACTGAGCTTTTCTCTTCAGTTTCTGCGCCAGTGCTATTTACACGAGTTAGCAAGTTACGAGCTCGGATAGTTAATTCACGAGGATTAAATGGCTTAGTGATGTAATCATCCGCACCAATTTCAAGCCCTAGAATCTTATCAACTTCATTATCACGGCCCGTTAGGAAGATTAGACCGATATTATTGATTTCACGGAGTTCGCGAGCTAATAAAAGACCATTTTTGCCTGGAAGATTGATATCCATAACAACTAGATTGATCTTATTTTCTTGCATTGCTTTATGCATTTCTGCGCCATCATTGGCTTCAGTTACCACATATCCTTCAGCCTCGAAAATACTTCTTAGCGTGTTCCGGGTAACGGCTTCATCTTCAACGATCAGAATGTGCGGGTTTTGCATATTTAATTACCTAATATTTGTTTAAACCTGTCCTAACCATGTGCGCCAAGTGGTGCCGTGGCCTATCTTTTCTTACAGTTACTGATTCACGTAAGTGTTTTCATCAAACTGGCTTGAAACAGCAACACACTTCATGATTAGTAAAGTATGCGTATCTTGATAAGAAGCTACGCGAACAGTATTCACTTCGATTAACAGTAGTAGGAAATAGTTCCTTTAACTATTAACTATTTTCAAGTTTAAATGTTAAAACAGCCTAAGCTCACATTTTATACAGAAAATTGACTAACTTTAAGTTACTGCTTCTGGAGCAAGGGGTAGCAAAAAGTGTTTCATCGTTAGATGAGTGGAAGTGAATCTCGGTGTTCATTGTACTCGTTTTAGTCATTTGTTAACAAATGAAATGTTAACAAATTTACTTTCAGATTTGATCTATATCACGTATTTGTCTTTATCCATCTGTTATTAAAGGGATTAATAAAAGTTAATAAGGTGACCTGCATCACAGGGATAGGAACTTCGCGCTATTTTGCTATAATTTGCTGAGTCTAATTTAGGAATGATTTAGTGATGAGTACTGAGATTGAACATTTTTGGCACTGTTATCAGCAAACACAATTTCTACTAACCCAAACATTTTCTCCTTTACTATCCTTCGCAATAATTACCGCTCACAACCCAAGAGGTGAAATACTCACCCCCTCGCAGAATCGTTTATTAGATAGACAACTACAAAGGCATATCGTGAAGTTACAATATCCCTACCGATCTGTAGTTGGCTGTTCATTAGATAAGCAACATATGGAAAAAAGCTGGGCGATACCTATGGACAAGCTAGATGCTGTTGCGTTAGCTCGGGTGTTTAATCAAAACGCTATCTATTATGTAGAGGAAGATCTTTTGCAACTTGTCCCCTGCTTGATTAACTATAGCGAACTCTCCTTGGGGAGCTTTTCAGCAAGGGTCAGTTTGGTCAGCGAGCTGCCAGATATCTATTCTTAAAGGCCTCGCTGCAGCTAAGATAGATAGGATTTGCTTCGCTAGACAAGAAACTTGCTCAAATACAATAAATATCGTTGACTTGTTAGATATATGTTTGCTAATTTTCGTCCATCTTAATCATTATTGATTGAGATACAGAAGAGGAGCGTTAACTAGGTAGTAAACTTGAAGAGTCCAAACTCTGATGACGGTTTATGAGGGAGATTAACGCCGAGATAGGCATCTGTTTGGTTCATTTGTTTATCGGTCGTCAGGGCTGAATCCCGTCGATTGTCACCTGTTTTGGTGGAGAGCTTCTGGTGGTGATCGCTGTTTCCCGTCTTGGGGTGCGTAATCTTTGCACCAGGCTCTTCGAACGAAGTTAGTTCGGAGCGTAATCATGTTAACTATTCAAGTTTTATTGCCTGTCTCAATCATTCTAGTTGAGGTGAGCTAATGTCTATTGTTGTTGCAAAATTCGGTGGCACATCCGTCGCTGACTATCAGTCTATGAGTCGTTGCGCCGATATTATTCTTGCCAGTTCCGATACGCGTGTCGTAGTTGTCAGTGCCTCTAGTGGTGTGACTAACCTACTGGTTGAGCTTACTCAAGCACAGTTAGATGATGGTCGACGTCAGCAACTGTTGAAAGATATTGCATCGATTCAATATAAGATCCTCGATGAACTAGGTCGTCCGAGTGATGTTGCTGCGCGTTTAGATGCTGTGCTTAGCCGTATTGCGGTGTTAAGTGAGTCTCTTAGCCTGGAGCGTAGCAAGGCGACGATGGATGAGTTACTGTCTCAAGGTGAGCAGTGTTCATCAGCCCTTTTTGCCGCCGTACTGCGTGAGAAAGGAGAGTCAGCCTCTGCTTTTGATGTTCGCCAAGTCATGCGTACCGATAGTCATTTTGGTCGTGCAGAACCTCAAATAGAACAGATAGAATCTTTATGCTGTGAGCATTTAACGCCGCTATTAAAAAGTCAGCGTATTGTAACCCAAGGTTTTATTGGTGCCGATGAACAAGGTGCTACAACAACTTTGGGACGTGGTGGTAGCGACTATTCTGCGGCTTTACTTGCCGAGGCGCTTAAGGCATCGGCTGTAGAAATTTGGACCGATGTCGCAGGTATCTATACTACCGATCCTCGTTTGGCTCCGAATGCGAAACCCATTGCCGAGATCAGCTTTAATGAGGCGGCAGAGATGGCAACCTTTGGTGCCAAAGTGCTACATCCTGCGACAATTTTGCCAGCGGTAAGGCAGAAGATTCAGGTGTTTGTGGGATCGAGTAAAGAACCTGAACGGGGTGGAACTTGGATCCGCCATCAAGTGAGTGATGAGCCCATCTATCGCGCCGTTGCAGTGCGCCGAGATCAAACTTTACTGAATCTTCATAGCTTGCAGATGTTACATGCTCAAGGCTTTTTAGCCGAAACCTTTGCCACTCTCGCTAGACATAAAATCAGTGTCGATTTGATCACTACCTCTGAAGTGAATGTATCGCTTACGTTAGATAAAACGGGTTCCGATTCGGCGGGTAGTAGCTTATTGAGTGAAGCGCTACTGCAAGAGTTGTCTCAGCATTGTCGGGTCCGCGTTGAGGATGAGTTAGCCTTGGTTGCTATTGTTGGAAACAAGATAGCTTCAACACCAGGTGTTTGCCGCCGGGTATTTGAGGTACTAGAACCCCATAATGTTCGGATGATCTGTCAAGGAGCGAGCCCACATAATTTATGTGTTTTGGTGGCAGAGTCTGAAGCGGCGCAAGTCGTTCGTTCGCTGCATGAAAACCTATTTGAAGGTGCCTAATGAAACCGACTCGAACCACGCTTAAGATTGGCGAATTGGCGACAGGGCAAGATTTAGAACTGCCTATTTTTCAGTTTAAGCCTGATTCGATATCGGGACCTAGCGTCTATATTCAAGCCAATGTGCATGGTGCAGAAGTGCAGGGTAACGCGGTTATCTATCAGCTTATGCGCTTGCTCGAAAATAGTGAGCTGCTGGGCCGTATAACCTTAGTGCCTTTGGCTAACCCCTTAGGTATTAATCAAAAAAGCGGTGAGTTTACCCTTGGTCGTTTTGATCCGATCACTGGGGTAAACTGGAATCGTGAATATTTTGACCATAAAGTCGATGTCGCTGCTTGGTACGTCAAGCACAGTCATTTAGCGGATGGTGAGTTGATTCAAGCTTACCGAGCCATGTTGCTCGAGCAGTGTCAGATGCGTCTTACGAATGAGTGGGGCGTGACAACTGGGCATCAACAAGCGGTGATGCTGCAGCAGATGGGGCACCAAGCGGATATCGTACTCGATCTCCATACGGGGCCAAAATCCTGTAAGCATCTTTATTGTCCTGAGTATGATGCTCAGGCTGCGGCCTTGTTTTCAATTCCCTATACCTTGTTGATCCCCAATGAGTTTGGTGGTGCAATGGATGAGTCGATATTTTGTCCTTGGTGGCAACTTAGCGAACATCTTAAAGCGCAAGGGAGAGAATTTGCCGTGCCAGTCTCTGCATTTACCTTGGAACTCGGTTCACAGGAACGTATCGATTTAGAAGATGCTTTGGTCGATGCCCAGGGCATTATGGCATACTTGAGCCATCGTGGCGTTATAGGTGAGCGTGTTGCACCCGCTAAGATGCAAAGGTTTGGCTGTTACTTAAAGGACTATAAAAAATACCATGCTCCCATTGGTGGTATGGTTGAGTACTTGGCTCAAGTTGGTCAACCTTTAGAGGTGGGTCAACCATTAGCGAATATTTTGCGTTTAGATCTTTACGGCTCAGACCAAGTGCTCAGCTCCTTAGCGGTGACCTTAGATTGTGTTCCTATTTTGCATTTTGCGTCAGCATCTGTTTATCAAGGGACCGAGTTGTATAAAGTGATGACGAATGTTTTTGAGTTTTAAAATTAATTTTAACTATTTGTAATTTATGTAAATATGGCTTTTTTACCCTTCGTGTTGCGATTTTAGATGACGGTTAATGATATCCATCATCTCTTTTCTAATTGTCATCCTGTTTCAAACAAACTTCTTTTGTTTCTAACTTGTTTTTTTTGTTCATTCCGTGTTAAAAGGTATGCTTCGTCAGATAAATGTGCTGACGAATTTGCATTGGCCTAGTGATTATTCTGGGAAGGGAGCGCGCTAGGTTCGATTTTATCAATTGATAGAGCCGACATAACAAAAATACTATAAGAAGTTAAGGAATTGACAAGTGAAAACTAAAATCGCGATTGCAGTCTCTACTGCGTTATTAAGCATGTCTTCGAGTGCTGCTTCAATAAGTTCGATTCAAACCCCCACGGTTGCCGTAACTAAGTCAGCCAGCGTCAAAAACCATATTCCTCAGGTGGATTCGAAGTCCTATGCTCAGGAGCAGGTTGTACGTAATCGAGCTGTTTTTTCACCTGAACATGATCTACCAGAAGGAAAATATAGATATTTTGTTCGCCTTACTGACAGCCCTGTAGCACTCTATCAAGGAGGGATTCAAGGGTATAAGGCTACTTCCGCTGAAGTGGTTAAGTATAAGAATCGTAAGCTTGATATTAATAGTAAGAATGTAACATCTTACCGCTCCCTGCTTACTTCTCGTCAAGATTCAGTTTTATCTAAAGCGCGCGCTTTATTAGGTAAGTTGGACGTTAAGCAGAGAACGACTCTGGCCTATAACGGCATGGTCATTGAGATGACTCAGGATGAAGCGGCTAAGCTTGCTAGCGTTGCAGGAATCGCCCAGATTCAACGAGAAGTGTTACGTAAGCCAATGACTGACTCTGGTCCTGCAATAATTAAAGCGCCAGCAATTTGGAGTGGTGATGCTACTGGTGTAGAAAGTAAAGGTGAAGGAATGATCGTTGGTATTATCGATACCGGTGTTAATACCGATCACCCATCATTTGCTGATGTTGGCGGCGATAAGTATGACCATACCAACCCTTGGGGACCTGGTGTTTATTCAGGTGATTGTGCAGTTGATTATCCAGAGCTTTGTAACGATAAGTTGATTGGTGTCCATAGTTGGCCTGCTGTAACGGATAAATATCTCGATTATGATATTGATGTGCCAACAAATGGTGAAGATCATAATGGGCATGGTTCTCATACGGCTAGTACGACAGCGGGTAACGTACTAGTGGGTACCAACGTCCCAGATGTTGACGGTGGGGACACTGGTGTGGTTTTTGATTCAATGTCTGGGGTTGCTCCTCACGCTAACATTGTTTCATATCAGGTTTGTCTTCCCGGTGAAGATGATGATGTTGGATTTGGTGGTTGTTTCCCATCTTTAACTGTTTTAGCTGTTGAACATGCTATTGAACACGGTGTTGATGCTCTTAACTATTCTATTGGTGGTGGTTCGAGTAATCCTTGGAACGACGCCGATGCTCTTGCATTCCTCTCTGCACGTAAAGCGGGTATACATGTCGCGACATCTGCGGGGAACTCTGGTCCAGGACCTGAAACAGTTGGTTCGCCAGGTGACGCGCCGTGGTTAACAACTGTTGCTGCATATACACATGATCGTGATTTTTCGGAAAAGGAAATTAGTGGATTTAGCGGTGGTGATACCGCAGCTCCTGCAGCGCTAAAAGGTAAAGCGATGACTGGAGCTTATACAGGGTCTATCGTGTATGCTGGTGACTATGAAAATCCTAATGATCCTGATCATGATCCAGCACAGTGTCTTGAGCCTTTCCCTGAGAACACATTTGCCGCAGATACCATCGTAGTTTGTGATCGTGGTGAAATTGCACGAGTTGATAAAGGTCGTCATGTTAAATCTGGTGGTGCCTCAGCTTTAGTTTTGGCTAATGTTAGTGGTGGCGCTGATTCTGTTGTTGCAGATGCTCACGTATTACCTGCTATTCATATCGATGCTGCTCAAGGTGATGTGCTTCGAGCGTGGTTAGCGAGCGGTGCAGATCACAAAGCGACCATAAGCGGCACAGAGGTTATCCATGATGACAAACTAGCACGTATTGCTGCTGGTTTTACATCTCGTGGGCCTAACAAGTCAGTACCAGATGTTATTGCTCCTTCAATTGCCGCACCAGGTGTCAGTATTTTTGCTGCTTACGCTAATGACCAGTCTGATGCATTTAAAACTTCTCCAGATCCAAGTGACTACGCATTCCTAAGTGGTACATCAATGGCGAGCCCACATATCGCCGGAGCTTTAACACTCTTGGCAAGCATCCATCCTGATTGGACGCCAGCTGAAGTTCAGTCTGCATTGATGATGACCGCTAATCAAACGACCCTTAAAGATGATGGCACAACACCATCAGATTTCTTTGACATGGGTGCTGGCTATGCAAATGTCGAGGCCGCTGCTAAAACTGGTTTAGTGATGGATGAGAGCTATGTTGACTATGTTAAAGCCGATCCTAGTTTAGGTGGACAACCTTCTCAAATTAACTTAGCAACAATGGCGAACGCTAAGTGCGTAGAGAAATGTACTTGGACAAGAACGGTTAAGGCGACTAAAGATGGTGCGTGGACTGCTAGTAGCTTAGGTGCTACCGACGGGTTAGTTCTTAGCGTAATGCCTAGTACTTTTGAGTTGAAGGCGGGTGAAACGCAAGAGCTTACAGTTACAGCTGATGTTTCTGCTGCAAGCGCAGGTTGGAATTTTGCCAATATCAAGCTCGCTTCTGACGGTATGCCAGAGGTTAAGCTTCCTGTTGCGGTGAAGTCTAACGGTGATAACTTACCAGATAGCTTAACTATTACTGCTTCACGCTCAGAAGGTAGTATTACCTATAGTGGTTTTACTTCTAATGAACTAAGTAATATCACTGCTGGAGCCTATGATAAAGCGTCGAATCTAATCGAACCAACGGTATTGAGTGTACCCGAAGATGGTTTCGATTATACCGGCGTTGAGTTTTCTAGTGACTTAGGCAATGTCATCTTTTCTACTTCTTCTGAAACAGCACCAGATGTAGATCTTCGAATTTTGGATGCGAGCTTTACTAAGATTGGAAGCAGTGCTGGCCCTGATTCTGACGAAGCGGTAGCATTTACTAACTTACCTGCTGGTGTTTATTACATCGTTGTTGACGGCTATAAAGCGTCGACCCCAGGTGGAAGTGATGATGTTACTGTGAAAATTACTTCAGTATTGGCTAATGATGAGTCCAAAAGTGATGATGTTGCGGTAGTCGTTGATGAAGCCGATGGTAAGTTTAACCTGACATTTAATTGGGATACCAATAAAAACTCTGCTGGTATCGTTGTTCTTGAGTCGGGTGATAAGTCGGCTATGGTTCAATTGCCTTACAGCGTTGTTCGTACAAACGATGTCACACATATGACAAATCTCTCTGATGCGATGGTCGCAGGTGAGGCAAGTCGTGTTAGCTTTGAAGTCGAGCCTAACTTTACTGATGAAGACAGAGAATATAGTTTTAGTGCCCAGATGTCTGCTGGTCATAAGGTCGCTAATATTTCTCATGACGGTGTGATGGAAGGTAATACTATTACTTGGACTGTTGTTCAAGAGGCCTCTTCTGGTGAAAACTTGTCAGTAGGGTTTGATCTGGTTCCAACTAAAGCAGGTTATCCTTATGCGCTTAAGCTTACCAATGAGCGTGATGGTGACACTATAGAAGAGACTTTAAAGTTTGGTGTCGCTGAAGTTGCGCCAGTTGCGATGGCTAGCTCTCCGGCTACAGGATATGAGGGTGAAAGTATTACAGTTGATGGCTCTTCATCGTTTGATGGCAACGATGATGCATTAAAGTATCAGTGGGTACAAACAGGAGGCACACCTGTTCAAATTGATAAGTCTGCTGCATCGTTTACATTCAAGGCTCCTGAAGTTGACAGCAAAGGAATGATATTATCTTTTGAGTTAACAGTGTCTGATAGTAATGGTAACTCCGATGTCGCTACGACTCATGTTTCAATTGCTGAATCTGTTAAAGTAGATAATGGTGGTGCGGCTGGATGGATGACTTTGATGTTATTGCCATTTGTATGGATGCGTCGCAAATTTAAAGCTTAGTATATTTGTTAAGTAATAAAAAAGGCTAACGAAAGTTAGCCTTTTTTCTTTTATATGGGTTGTCTTTTAATTATTCCACTTAAGGCTTTACTGCTCTAACAATGGGGTTTTGTAAACTAATGAGTGTCTCGGTGGATTGAATTTCGTCGATAGATTGAATTCTGTTGATTAAGACGTGTTGTAAGCCATCAATTGATTGGCACATAACTTTGACAAAAATACTGTAGTTGCCAGTGGTGTAGTAAGCTTCGGTGACCTCTTCAAGCGCGTTTAATTTAGCGATAGCGGCTGGGTAGTCGCCAGCACTCTTGAGATTAATACCAATAAAACAGCAAACGTCATAGCCTAATGCTTTTGGGTTTACAGTGATTTGCGCGCCAGTGATAATTCCTGCTTGTTTCATCTTCTCTACACGCACATGGATTGTTCCTGCGCTGACACCAAATCGTTTGGCTAACTCGGCAAATGGGGTTCTAGCTTCTTCCATAAGAGCTGAAAGAATTTGATTGTCGAGCTGATCTCGTTGAAATGAGTTATCCATCAATAAATACCGCACAATGACTAATATTGTTAATTAATTTACGGCATTTTTTGTTAAACGGCTAATTTTTTGTGTTAATAGCTAGATATAGCATCAATTAGCTTAATGAGAGTGTTTTACTGCTGCTAGATATGGAAGCGAAGAGTGGCATTTAGCGCAATAGTTTTGTGGTCAGACAAAGCCGTCCAGAGACGGCGAGATTCGAGGTGCTAACTCACTGTTGCTGAGTCACTTCAACAAAGGGGATCTCTGTCGAAAAGGTCATTAACTCACCGTTATAAGGGTGTTTTATGGTGAGTGATTGTGCGTGCAGTAGTAACCTTGGTGCTAGGCTTTTCGCCAACGGATCGGCGTAAAAGTTGTCACCAAGGATTGGATGACCAAGGGCCATCATATGCACTCTAAGTTGATGAGAACGACCTGTGATCGGGGTCAATTTGACTAAGGTTGAACGCTTGGCCTTACTAACCACTTCAAAATGTGTGGTAGAAGGTTTACCTATTTTGTGGTCGACTTTTTGTTTCGGCCGATTAGGCCAATCGCAAATAAGCGGAAGATCAACGGTTCCCATTTGTGGTTTTAGGTGTCCCGCGACTCTGGCGTAATAGGTTTTTTGAGTCTCTCTATCTCTAAATTGACGCTTGAGCTCCCGCTCTGCGCTGCGTCTAAGGGCGACGACTATGATACCCGAGGTCGACATATCGAGACGGTGAACGATCTGGGCATTGGGATGTTCGCCTAGTACTCTCGAGTAAATACTATCGTGATAGGCTGGATCGCGCCCAGGGACAGAAAGTAGTCCCGATGGCTTATTAATTACAATAATATCTTTATCTTGATAAACCACATCTAGCCAAGGCGAAGTGGGTGGAGCATACACAAAATTTGTCATAGTTAATTCAAAATTTTTTAGCGGCAGCAAAGATACCCGTTACCTTAGTTGCGAGCAAGGAAAACGGGTTAAGTTTAATCTGGTTTTACAGGCTGTGACCATTGACATGCATTATGGCAAAAGTCCATACAACGAATGCTAACGAGAGGTGAATGAAGGCATAGATGGCTTGATCTAATCGTTCCATTCCTTTAGCTGTCCAAATCAAATGCCCGTGAAGTAAGATCACTAACGGAAACAGCATAAATAATGGATAAAAACCAATAGGGTTAGCGTCACCAAGCAGTGCCCTAGACAATAGGGACCACACCACCATAAATGCTGTTATCAGCGGCGGTGCTGCTAGTCGATATTGTTCTGGGTAGGGAAACATATGAGATCCTTATGCTGTTTTTAAATGAAGCTTAATCTTGCTTTTAGGTGATCTGCTTTTAATTGATAGGCTTTTGGGCGATCAATTGGGCTTTAAAGCAAGGGGCATCTTCACAGCCTACATTACCTTGGAAATAGTGCAAAGTCGCAAAATCACTGAACTCATCTAAAAGTTCGTTTTCGCGTAGCAGGAAGTCAGGGTTTTTTGGTCGTCCATACTCTGCCTGAGTCGTAATAAAGGTTTCATATACTATTAGTCCACTAGGCTTGAGCATCTGCCTAATGGGCTCAAAGAGTGGTCGGTGTAAGTAATTAAACACGATAACGAGATCAAATTTTTGTTGCGCCAGAGAGAGCTTTTTACCCGTTTCTAGATCAAATTTGACTGAGTGACAGTTTGTTGGAAGTTTGCTGAGGTGACTTAGATCTCTATCAATAAAAGTGACTTGTGCGCCCAGCTCTGCTAACCATAGACCATTTCGGCCACTCCCACAGGCCAAGTCTAATACTTGAGCGCGGCTATTGATGTTTAATAAGTTAAGGTTATTTGTCAGTAACTCTGATGCGCTATCCTTTAATCTCTTTTTTTCCATCGATCCGTCGCCTATGAATAATTGAATAGTGCCGCAGGCCAGCTGGGCCATGAGAAACTACCACAGATAAGAGTACTATCGTTATCAGGAGTTCAGGTTTGTAACTCGCGAGTGGGATGAACAAACTTAATAGTCCAAGCTTGACCAGGGTTAACACACCTTTAAGCTGAATTAACCAGCGCCAATCACGAAATACTTCCCATAACATTAAGATAGAGCCAGATATCATGGCGATAGTCCAATAAAGGGTCCAATCCGCCTTAGGTACGTCTAATAAAATGCCTCCGCCAGCGCCAACGACACCTAGAATGTGTAATGCTCTCAAGCTGGTTTTACTCAGTCTTTGTACCCAAAACTGTCTTTCGGAGATCTGCTTTCGTCCCATATGATTTGTACAGTGGATTAATTTAGTGGTCAGCTTATCAGGAAATATTCGAAAACACATTTAACCACAGAGATCAGCGCTCTATTATTCGGTAAACTGTGCTTTATGCAGCATTTGTCAGCTGACCCCAAGCTTACAGGTGGACAATTATTCAATCGCCAACAATGCTTGGTTATACTTAGGTATAGTTTAGATTTGGCAGTCATATTCGTTATGAAATAACGAGTATCTTCAATAGGGTATTGAGCGCTGCTTAATACATTGCAAAGACAACATTAGGTAACGACAAATGAAAATAGGTTTTTTTAGTGCTAAGTACTATGACATGGAACATTTCAATCGCACTAATAGTGCCTTTGGTGCTCACATTGAATATTTTGACTCTCGTCTATGTATGAAAACGGTAAAGTTGGCGCTGGGTTATGAAGTCATTTGTGCCTTTGTAAATGACTCTCTGTGTGAGGAGGTGCTAGTCGAATTAGTTAAAAATGGCACCAAGATCATCGCAATGCGTTGTGCAGGTTTTAATAATGTCGATCTCGTCGCGGCAAAACGCTTAGGTTTGAAAGTGGTCAATGTACCTGCTTATTCTCCAGAATCGGTTGCCGAACATACCATAGCCTTGATGTTGACCCTTAATCGTAAGGTACATAAGGCGTATCAGCGCACTCGTGACGCGAACTTTTCTCTTGAGGGTTTGGTTGGTTTTAATATGTATGGCCGCACTGTTGGTGTGATTGGGACGGGCAAGATTGGCGTTGCCACCATAAAAATCTTGCTTGGCTTTGGCTGTAAAGTGCTCGCATATGATCCCTACCCAAATCCAGCCGTGCTCGATTTAGGCGTCGAATATTGCACCTTAGATGAACTGTATCCGCAATGTGACATCATTAGTTTGCATTGCCCGTTGACCGAAGATAATCATCACCTACTGAATCAAGAGAGCTTTGCTAAGATGAAGCCCAAAGTGATGGTTATTAATACCAGTCGTGGTGGATTACTTAACGCAATCGATGCCATGGAGGCCTTGAAAGTGGGTCAAATTGGTTCATTGGGCTTAGATGTGTACGAAAATGAGAAAGAGTTATTTTTTGAAGATAAGTCAAATGAGATCATTCAAGATGATGTATTTAGACGTTTATCGGCTTGTCATAATGTTATCTTTACTGGCCACCAAGCGTTCCTGACGGAGGAAGCATTAGGTGCTATTGCGCATACTAGTTTGACTAATATCAAACAGTTACTGAATGGCGAAGTGTGTCCAAATCAGCTCTATTAATTACAGCTTACTCATTTTTATTTGGTTATGGTTGAACATAATAATGTGAGAGGTAATGCTAGGAATTATATAATGAGAATAACGCGTTATCTTAATATGGGCTGGGTTTTAGTTCGTGTTTTCTGATCAATAATCAGATTGCTTATTTAATTTACTAGCGATAACTGACATTCATCTGTTGGGCTGATAGATTATAATCAAATTTATTAGCCTGAGGGTGTGAGTATGATGGTTAAACAGGATGTGCAGGATATAGATACCCCTACCGGGACAATGAGATGTTATCTCTATCGTCCTGATGCCGAAGGGCAGTTTTCTACTATCATTTTCTATTCTGAAATATTTCAGCAGACCGCACCTATTGCAAGAGCGGCAGCGATGCTAGCAGGGCATGGTTTTGTCGTCCTAGTGCCTGAAGTGTTCCATGAACTCAATCCTATCGGAACCGTTCTCGCCTATGATGATGCGGGTAAAGATAAAGGCAATGAGGATAAGTTTACTAAAGGGTTAGAGCACCACGATAGCGACACTCAAGCCTTGGTCGCATTTGCCCAAAGCCAACCATTTTGCACCAGTCTAGTTGGCGCGATGGGCGTGTGTATCGGTGGCCATTTAGCCTATCGAGCTGCGCTAAACAGTGATGTCGTTGGTGCATTTTGTCTTTATCCCACAGATATTCATTCAAATACGCTACCTTGCAATAACGGTAATGACTCTTTGAGTCGAACCGCCGATATTCAGGGGGAGTTAGTATTGGTGTTCGGCAAGCAAGATCCTCATGTATCTGGAGAGGGGCGTAAGCTTATTTATGACAGGCTAACAGAGACAGGACGAACATTTAGTTGGCATGAGGTTAATGCGCAACATGCGTTTATGCGTGACGAAGGAGACAGGTACGATCCAGCGTTGGCGTTACAGATCTATCAGCAAGCGGTGGCCTTTTTCCATCGAGTCCTGCGTTAGTCTATGGAGAACCTCAAGCCAGCCAATTAGTATTTTTGAAGCATAATAAATAGGCGAACTAAGGTTCGCCTATTTATTGAATCAAATTAAATCCACTTTCTCTTTCTAAATAGCCAGATCAATACCGCAGTGATGGTCAACATGACTCCCCAGACGATGAAATACCCATTGTGATGTTTTAGCTCGGGAATGTACTCAAAATTCATCCCATAAATACCTGCGATAAAGGTTAATGGGACAAAGATAGCTGTGATAATGGTGAGTACCTTCATAATATTGTTTAGCCTATGAGCGCTAATCGAGATATAACCATCGATAAGATCGCTAGAGACCTGATAGAAGAGATCCGCGAGACTGGCGGCACGATGTTGATGTTCACATACATCGTTAATTTCATGGGCTAAGCTAGCGTCGAATGGTGCAAATTGTTCATCGCGTAAGGTATTAAATAATTCCACGTGATAGTGAAAATTACGTCTTAACCGTGTGAGATCCGTTTTATAAAGTACTACTTCGGCGAGTACTTTATCATCGGCAGTGGTGAGCATTACCGATTCAAGTTCCTCTAGGCGGACTTCAAGATCAAACAAGATTTTATGATAGCGCTTAATCACAAAGCGGCTTATTTTTAGTGCTATTGCACCCGTGCCAGCGCTTAATGAGAGTGAACCCGATTCGAGAGCTGTTATGGTGCGTTCAATGCTTAACGAACGCTCTAAATGACGGGTAATAATGAAACGTTCGCTGATAAACAGTGCCAGTAGGATGTTATCGCAGTCTATCGATTCTGAGTCAGCAGATAATCCTCTTAGGATGATAAAGGTGTGATCATTGAAGCCTTCAATTTTTGGGGGATGCCTGTCGCGAGAGGCATCTTGAAGCGCCAATGGGTGTAAGCCAAAGGTCTGTTGTAATTGTTGTTGCAGCGATGCGGTTAATTCCCCTTCGATATTAAGCCATATAATGCTGTCCTCGCTCTGTTGCCAGGTCGCGATAGCCGAATCATCTCCCTTGACTAAAGTGTCGTCTTTGGGATGGTAAAGTAAGGTCGTTATCATGCTTACACCTCTATTTAATCGCTTTGCTGCTGGGTATGATCTTTGTGTTCATCGATAGCGATAGCCTTCGGGGCTTTGTTGGATAACTTTAGTACCCCTTTTTGTAACATCAAATTGTTAGGGTAGGTAATGACTATATTGTCTTCTCGTTCTATCAGTACGTGAAATAGGCTGATTTCGGCAATAACGCCACTCACATCTTCATCTTTATCTATGATTTTGATCTTGTCGCCAATACGGTACGGAAATACGAAAAAGATCAGTATACCTGCGGTGATATTACTGAGTATCGACCACTGTGCGACCAATGCGACGCCTAATACAGCAAAAACAGAGGAGATAAACAGGGAAACCTGCTGATATTCAATCCCCAGAGACACTATCATTAGGCAAGCCATAACGCTGAAAAACAGATAGCTTATGTATTGAGTAACCAACTTAGCGCGGGTGTGGGTGACCTGTTTTAACTGTGCCAGTTTGTTAACCCAATTGTTGAGTAGACGTTGGCCGAAAACAAAAAGTACAATATAAAGACTGATAATAAGTAGTGATTGGGTCATGGGTAAATTGCTATAAACATAAGATTTTAAACAAATACTACATTGACTACTTTTATGCAATTAATCGTTCGATAACCATTGATTCTAGCCTTGGGATCGCCAAGTCACGTTGCGCTTTGACTACAATTTTTACCACAGTTACAAGGTATCTAGACTTGTTCCTCTTGTTTGCGTGATGAGTTTTTTGTTTAGTGGATTTAAGTGGCGTGGTTCAAGGCGCATGCAGATAAAGTTGATTCAACTCAATCACTATTTCACCTGAACTCGGGATAATAAACGTATCTCAAACAGCCCTTTATTCCGCTAACTGCGTTGGATTTACTTGCAATAGGCGGCCTATTGACGCGTAAATACGCCTTGTTAGCAAAACAAATGACAAGTTTGAGATGAAACAAGCGTAAAACGGCTAATTCATCTAGCGTTATGCCATCTCTTAACCCGAGTTCAGCTTATTTAATGACTGGCTCGACGAAGTTGTTAGTGCATATTAGGGATAATTGCTGTGTTACGTTGGCAATTACTTCATAATATTGGCTCTTTGGTACTAAAGAAATGAGCCGCTAATGGTAATGCGCTTATTTTGGAAATTGCATGACAGATTATCAGACGATACACCGCAGTGAAGATGAGTTCGGGCCAGTGATCGTACTCGAAGATAGAGACATACGTTTACTCTCATTTGGCGACAGCGATGAACAAAGCAAATTACTCAAGAGCGCACCGCATATTCCTCAACATACCTACCTTCAAGCTATGTTATTGGTGTTACTGTTTATTAAGCCAAAGCGAGTGATTGTATTGGGTCTCGGTGGTGGGGGACTTATTCACGCATTGCGTAATTACGATCGGGCGATCAATGTCACCGCAGTCGAGCTTAGGGCTAGCGTGATCGAGGTGGCTAAACGCTATTTTCAACTTCCCATAGGTAAGAAGCTCTCGCTCATTCATCAAGATGCGACTGAGTTTTTAGTGCAGCGTGATCATAAAAAAGCCGATGTTATCTTTGCCGATATCTATGGGGCAGAGGGTGTTGACGAGAATCAATTGACCGAGACATTTATAGCTAATGCATCAAGCATGGTAAAAGCCGATGGTTATTTGGTGCTTAATTGCTGGAAGGAACATAGCCAAAATCGGGAATTGTTAGCTTTGTTGCAGATCCACTTTTCCGAGGTGAGAGCCTGCTTAACAGGAGGTGGCAACTGGGTTGTGATCGCTGGCAAAGTCGCCAGAGATATTAGCAGCAGTGGTTTGAAAGCAGATGCACAGCAACTATCAGTACAACTCGACTTTCCTTTAGTGCGCAGCCTTACTCGTTTTGAGCACTGGCAATGATTATTATTTAAAAGACTTCATCTTTTGGCTAATCGGTTTTTCAGTTGAAAACATAGTTCAATTATAAAAATCGATTAGCATGATAGCTTTTATCCGTTATATTTAATTATCTACAGTCGCTATTATTACTCCATCGACAACGAATACTGGGTTTCGGCAGTTGCCATCAACCCGTAACAAAATCCGTTAATAACGTAAATGGAGCTATAAATGACACAATCTATCATCAACACTGAAATCAAGCCTTTCTCTGCAACTGCATACCACAATGGCGACTTTGTCTCTGTCACCGAGCAAGATCTATTAGGTAAGTGGTCAGTGGTTTTCTTCTACCCAGCTGATTTCACTTTTGTTTGCCCAACTGAATTAGGTGACATGGCTGACCATTACGAGAAGCTACAATCTATGGGCGTTGAAGTGTACTCAGTATCTACCGACACTCACTTTACTCACAAAGCATGGCACGATAGTTCTGACACTATCGGCAAGATCAATTACCCAATGATTGGCGACCCAACTGGCACTATTACACGTAATTTTGGTGTGATGATCGAAGAGGATGGCCTAGCGCTTCGTGGTACTTTTGTGATTAACCCTGAAGGCCAAATCAAGGTTGCTGAAGTTCATGACTTGGGTATTGGTCGTAGCGCGTCTGAGTTGGTGCGTAAGATCCAAGCTGCTCAATATGTTGCAACTCACGATGGCGAAGTATGTCCAGCTGCATGGCAGCCAGGTGAAGCGACACTCGCACCATCTTTAGATCTAGTTGGTAAGATCTAATTAGTTGCCTAACTCCTATCAGATGAGGATTCATCTCCCTTATCTGATAAGGCTTGGTTGGTAACTAAGCCCCATTATCTCCTCGCCAGCTCATGCTCGCCCCCTGCAAAGTGTGAGCTGGTTTTTTATCTTAGTTTTCTTGATTCATTAATCATTGTCTTATTTTTAGGAGTTTCCATGTTAGATGCGAATGTAAAAAATCAGCTGACTACTTATCTGCAAAACCTCAAGCGCCCAGTTGAACTTGTCGTGTCGGCAGATGATAGCCCTAAAGCCCAAGAGTTAAGGTCGTTAGCAACTGATATTACTACTATTTCAAATTTAGTGTCATTGACCGAATCAGAGGGTAAGCGTACTCCGTCGATGACTGTAACCAATAAAGAAACTCAAAGTGAAATCACCTTTGCTGGTTTACCTATGGGGCATGAATTTACTTCACTAGTATTGGCGTTATTGCACACGGGTGGACATCCACTCAAGCTCGATAGTGAGCTAATTGAGCAGATCCGCGCGCTACCTGGTAAATATCAATTTGAGACCTATGTGTCACTGAGTTGTCAAACTTGCCCTGAAGTTGTGCAGGCTCTGAATATGATGGCTGCGATTAATCCTAATATTACCAATGTCATGATCGATGGTTCACTTTTTCAAGAAGAAGTGAATGAGCGTAATATCATGGCGGTGCCTTCGGTCTATCTCAATGGCAAAGCGTTTTCAGTTGGTGGGATCAGTGTTGTTGAAATTCTCAATAAGCTCGATGTCAATGCGAGTAGTCGCAAGGCAGAACAACTTAATCAGAAAGAGGCGTTCGATGTTTTAGTGGTTGGTGGTGGCCCAGCAGGAGCCTCGGCGGCTATCTACGCTGCTCGAAAAGGATTACGTACAGGCATCGTCGCCGATAAGTTTGGTGGGCAGGTGGCTGAAACCGTCGGTATTGAGAACTTTATCTCTGTCAAAGCGACAGAGGGACCAAAACTGGTTGCCAATTTAGAAGCCCATGTTCACGAGTATGATGTCGATATTATGGATAATCAGCGTGCTTTGAGTCTAAAATCTGGTCAACTATTTGAGCTTGAATTAGAAAGTGGCGCCGTGCTGCGCAGTAAAACCATATTACTCGCAACAGGTGCTCGCTGGCGTGAAATGAACGTACCCGGTGAGCAGGAGTATCGCGGAAAAGGTGTGGCTTACTGTCCGCATTGTGATGGTCCACTGTTTAAAGGTAAGCGAGTTGCGGTGATTGGTGGCGGCAACTCAGGGATTGAAGCTGCGATAGATTTAGCCAATATCGTTGAACATGTCACAGTGTTAGAGTTTGACAATAAATTACGCGCCGATGAGGTTTTACAGCGCAAAGCTGCCTCAATGGGTAATATCAAGATTATTACTCAGGCGATGACCACGGAAGTGACGGGTGATGGTACTCGCGTCAATGGACTTAACTACACAGATAGAGCGACAGGCGAAAGTCATCATGTCGAGTTAGCCGGTATATTTGTTCAGATAGGATTGGTACCCAATGCTGAGTGGTTAAAAGATACCCTCGAGTTGACCAACAGAGGTGAAATTATCGTTGATGCCAAAGGTGAAACCTCTATTGCGGGTGTATTTGCTGCGGGAGATGTAACTAACTCGGCTTATAAGCAGATCATCATTGCGATGGGGAGTGGTGCAACGGCTTCATTAGGCGCGTTCGATTATCTAATTCGCCACAGCGAATCGACCGAAACGATTGCTGCTTAAAGCGGTATATTGAGTTAAACACAGCCAGCTATATGCTGGCTGTTTTTTATTCGACTATATAATTTAGCTAATTTATTGAGTATGGTTGTGTTTTATTGGCAAATTTGAGGAGTTTTTCTAGGTAGTGAATAATTATATGCCAAAAAGCTTCGATGAGGCTGTCATAGAAGAAACTCATCAGTACCTTACTCAATCGATTAAGTGGGTGGCGTTGCTATCGATGTTTTTGCTGACGGCGATCTTCTTCGCCGTTATGTTGCAAAAAACACATATCATTACAGTTCAGCAGCTTATTACGTTAGAGCTTCCTGTTCTGTGTGCGTCTCTATTTGGGCTTGCAGGCGTCATTTATAAGCAACCACAGAAACGTAGTCTTGGCTTGGTATGTTGCTATATCTTAGTGTTAGAGGCTGCTTGGATTATCTTCATCATTGGCCAGTTCTATCTCACTACCTCTTACGAAGTGCTCAGCGAATACAACGCCTTAAATAGCGCTGAAACCATAGTCGATATTTTGGTGTTTACTTTCGCTATTTCACTATTTCCAAAGCGCAGATGGTTACTCATCAGTATATTACCTTTGATGATGATCGGCCTGATCATTCGCCTGATTGAAATACCAGAAACCCCGATTTTTGCAGTGACTAAGTTTATCTGTTTGCTGGTGATCATTATCTCAGGACAAAACGTGTTAATAGAATGGTTTAAAAAGGCTATCTTGAGTGATATTGAGAAGCAACAGCTTTTACAACAGTTTAAGCAGATGGCACTTCTTGACGGACTGACAAATCTTAGTAACAGGCGTCATTTTGATGATGTTATGCTGAAAGAAGTTAAGGCTGCAGAGCGTGATAGTACGCCCCTATCGTTAATCTTGATTGATGTCGATTTCTTTAAGCGCCTTAATGATAGTGAAGGGCATCAGGTTGGCGATGAGTGCTTGAAGATAATTGGAGAACTGTTACACAGTATTGCTTCTCGGCCACGAGATCTGGCTTGTCGCTATGGTGGTGAAGAGTTTGCGATTATTTTGCCCGATACCGCCCTTGAAGGGGCGGTGTACATCGCAGATAAAATAAAACTGGCTCTCAGACAGGTTAAGATCCCTCATCCCGATTCAGATGTTAGTCCTTATATCACAGTGTCTCAGGGGGTCTGTCAGTGGCAACCAGGTCTTGAGGTCGGCGATGTTACTCGCGGAGCTGATCTTCTCCTCTATCAGGCTAAATCATCGGGGCGCGACGGCTATTGCAGTGGAAAAGCCAAAGCCCATGATGCTGAGCAAGTATGATCGCGCTAATTTTTACCTGCATAAAAAAGCCCTCTGAAAGGAGGGGCTTTATCGATTTAGCTCTAACTAAGCTGTTGTATTGATATTGTGACCACTATTACCAACAGGTGCTGCGCTAGGAGCAGCATCCACCGCCTCTATCAGTTGTAGTGCAATCTCTCCCTCTGCCCGTTGTTGCTCTTTAGCAAGTTGAGCGACTTTAACACCAACGCTTCCATTGCTTAGGTTTGGTTGAAGATTACTTGTCCCAACTGTTACTGCCATAATTACCGCCTTACACTGATGTATGTCTGTTGCTAAATGGGATGACACATCTTAACTACAGTATTATCGGCTCAGCTTAGTAAAACTTTAGGGTGAACTTTAACCAAGAGTGCTCACCCTCAAGAAACGACTCATTAGCTGTTTTTAGTCACCAGTTTTCTCGTTAGCGTCACCACAAAGGTTAAACCGATTGAGGCCGCGATTAAGCCTATTGCTAAGGTAACATTTTGCAGCGCCGTTGGGTCTACCGCTAATGTTCCGCCTAGGCCAATCATCATAATGCCGGACATCAGTTTTAGGGTTTGCCCCTCTTTTTCCGTCAGTTTACGTTTACCTAGAGTCGCGCTAAAGGCAATAACAATGGCAGCAAGCGGGATCACATAGACGATATTATAAAACACCAAATACATGTAGCGCTCCATAGATGGGAGTTCATGCATCGAAAGGACGCTGGTGTAGATCATCGGGAATCCTGCTGTGCACAATAGTTCGTATGCGTTGGCAAGGATGGCTAATACTACAGTGCCGGCTATCATAGCCGCCATACTGCTAGCACTAGTGAGTTTGCCCATACGCTTTATCAGTCCGGTGCGATTCTCAGCAGACATTGATAAGGTGACCTCACCTTTAGTGAAAAAATAGTCCTTAATATTGATCGTACCTGCAATGAGCGCCATTAGCCCTGCGCCTAGAATTATCAGTCCTCCATCGCTGCCAGCGCCGAGTAACTCAAAAATATTGAGCCAAGCGATCATAAATAAGAAGTAGATAAAGCCTGAGAAAAAGACAAATATCCCGCCAACGATCAGCATGCGACTGCGGCTTTTGGCGTTGACCATAATCGATAGTAAGAAGAGTAAGACGAAGAAGGCGCATGGATTAAATGCATCGACTCCTGCAAGGACTACTGTCAGCACAGGAAGAGACAGTGTTTCTGGTGCAATCACTCCAATCAGCGGCAATTCAATAGGTTGTACATTGCTAACCTGAGTTTCGTCGTTGTTGCCTAAGCCTAAATCGCAGGTACCTTCCTCTGCACTTTCACTACAAGTGGCAAATAATGGAGATGCATCATCTGCAGGAGTATTAACTTGCGCTATATCAGTGTCGGCTTCATCGATTTTTCCACCTAATGCGAGATAGCATGCTTTGAGGTTTTGTAAAATATACTCACCCGTCACGGCTTGGCTGCTATATCCCACGGTGGCTTTTTCACATGAGGCTATATAAGGAACAGAACGTGCTTCAACCTTAGTTTCACTTGCTATCTGCTGCCATTTATTCATGGTTCCTTCTGCTGAAACCATATGGGACTCAAGTTCAATCCAAGGATATTTTTCAGGTAGGGCATCGATGAATGGATGAGCCTCGGCGCAGTGAGGGCAGGTCTTAGACCAGAAGAAGTATAACTTGATTTTTAGTTGACCTTGCGCGTCTACATAATGCCATGTATCCGTCGTCGGATTTTGACTTTCAGAAGCCTGACTAAATGATGGAATCGCACTAAAGAGTATTAACAAACATAAAACAAGGGGTCTTAACATATTCCCTCCCCGGGAAGTGTCTACCAAATCAAGAGCAAGATGATAAAGGGATTAATCCTCTAGAACCTGTTGATCTTTGCTGGTTGAATTTTGTTCGAGACAAAAACGCTTTAATCGAGGCAGTGGATTGCAGCCTAATCACCTAAGCAGAATTCACTTAACGAAGAGTAAAATGGTTTTCGCCGAATCCTTCGGGCAGCGTTTGTTGGTCATTTCTACTTCGTTGTCAGCTTATTATGTAGAATAACTACACTACAAAGCTTCTGTCTTGTGTGAATACCCAACAATTCGCTGCAGAAACAACCTTGAAAGTTCAACAGGCCTAGCAACAGTTTACTGTGCAAAAAAGGGGAGTTTAAGTTTATGTTCTAGATTTGCTATGGAAATCTTGAAATGTACGCAAAGTGTTAACTAGCACCGCTTTTTGGCTTCAGAAATAAATAGATATCGATTTTGTGGACTCAGCCAGAGCAAGCTAACACTATTCAAGATTGTGATGAGTTTGGTTTGCGTCTGCGACAATGGTTTGCTGATGCTCCTGTTGGCACCAATGAATGCTTAATGTGCGTGAGTCTGTGCTACTTGCGGTGAGGATACGAGTGACGATGGGGTGGTTATAGTCAGATTGTGATAAATAGTTTCGAACACGCTCGATACGGCGATTCGCTAACCACATATCATACTGTCTCAGTTTCTTATCCGTTTGGCCTTTGTATACTGGGAACTCTAACAACAAGTAGCCATTGTCAGACTGAGTCTTTTCAATTAACTGCTGTAATTGCTTTGTATGTTTATTAGCAAAGTATGAACTATTTTTTTCAAACGGAATATCGCCAAAATTAATGTTTTGTGGACAATGAGCGTTTGCTTGAACGGTGAAGAGAAATGACACAATCACTATTAGCTGAAGCTTCATAGTGAACACCTCCAATGTGTTTTATAAAGTATAAATCTAAATGCCGGACGCAATTTAGGCCTTTTTCGGCTGAAAATCAATCATGCTTTTGCCTGCTACTGGTCAAATGTACTGACAAAGCGATGCTATTTTTCTGGCGTCATAATCTAGTCGGATACTATCTTAATGGTTTTGTGTAGTAATTTGATTAAGTCTATGTATAAATGACAATTTATTGACTTTAGATTTCTATAAATAAAATTTTCACTTTGTGTCATCATTGCAGTAAACTGACTAAAAGTTGTGTGCAATTAAATAATGGTAAAGTCAAAATGAGTCAGGATAATCAGAGTGATCCACTCTCATTGGAAAATCAGATCTGTTTCTCTTTATATAGTGCCGCAAACGCTATGGTTCGTGCCTATCGACCTTTACTCGAGCGTTTAGATTTAACCTATTCTCAGTATTTAGCCATGTTAGTGCTATGGCAGCATCAGGGGATCAGTGTGAAGACCCTAGGTGAGAAGCTGCATCTCGATTCAGGAACGCTTACTCCCTTGCTCAAACGGCTCGAAGCGAAAGGATTAGTCAATCGAGGTCGAAGTGAACTTGACGAAAGAGTTCGGGTATTGCACCTGACAGAGAAAGGAGCTGCGTTGAGGGAGCAAGCCTTGGAGGTTCCACTGCAGATGCGCTGTAAATTAGGTGGTGAACCTGAAGAGTTTGCTCAGCTAAAGCAGCTTTGTGACAAGGCATACCGCTACCTAGATAACGCTGATAAATCAGACAAAAACTGATATTTCGACTCATTGTGTAACCAGAGGGCGCAGTATGGACGCTGTTGATGTAGTGATAATAGGTGCCGGTATTACCGGCGTTGGCATTGCTCAGAGTGCGCAAGCTGCAGGTTATCGTGTTCTCATATTAGAAAAAGATGGCATCGGAGAGAAAACCTCTGCTAACTCCAGTAAGCTAATTCATGGTGGTTTACGTTATTTAGAGACTGGGCAACTTAGTCTTGTGCGCCAGTCTTTGGCTCAGCGTAAGGCGTTATTAACATTAGCACCAACTCTGGTTAAGCCAGTGCCTTTTTATATTCCTATTTATCAAGGAAGCAAGCGAGGTCCGCTAGCAATACGTGCGGGGTTAAGTCTTTATGCAATGCTAAGTGAATTTGATACTTTGGGACAATTTAAATCTGTCGACGCTAAAGAGTGGCCTTCATTGGGATTAAAGCTCAAGGGGCTGCGCGCGGTATTTCGCTATTGGGATGCTCAAACAGACGATCATGCCTTAACCTTAGCGGTAGCGAAAAGTGCAAAAGGCTTAGGTGCAGCTATTGAGACTAACGTCGATATTAAACGAATCGCTCACAACGCCGAAGGCTGTATCTTAGCCTATCAACACCAGCAGCAAACCAAGCAGATCTTCGCTAAATGTGTCATCAATGCTACTGGTCCTTGGGTCAATCAAACGCTAAATCTGGTGTCCCCCGCAATCTCTAAGGTCAACATCGAGTTAGTGCAGGGCAGTCATCTGGTGCTCGATATCCCGCCGCCAAGAGGGATCTTGTACCTTGAGTCAATTTATGACAAACGCGTGGTGTTTGTCATCCCTTGGCATGGTAAGACGATGGTTGGCACCACTGAAACTCCAATCGATACAATAGGAGATGCTGGAGTCACCCAAGCTGAGACCGATTATTTACTGGGTATCTTTGGCTACTATTTTCCGCATCTTGCCGATAGCAATCAACTAGATAGAAAGATAGTTGCTAGCTATTGCGGTATTAGGGTGCTGCCAAAATTAAGTGGCGATACATTTGACCTGCCAAGAGAGACTTTGATGAGCAGCCAAGATAGTCATCCACATCTGTTGACTATCTATGGTGGAAAATTAACCACCTTTCGCCATACTGCAGAGGAAGTTGTCACTTGGATCTCTGCGCAGTTGGGGGCGAGACCAATTAAAGCTGACATCAATTCGTTACCATTGGATTAGGGACTGTCTTATGGAACAGGCTAAGAGCCTCTTAATTAATCGCAGTGATAAGATGATTTTTTACCGTAAAAGCGCTAAAGTGTGCCGCCTTTTTTATCAAGTTCAGCGAGTCAAACTTTCGTGAAGTGTGCTTATTTCGATGCCAAGCAATGCCTATCTTGTCGCAATATTGAGACGCCGTTACCGGCACAGTTAGCGGCAAAATCAGTTGTGCTAAGTGAACTGCTTACGGGGTTAACGGTTGAACAATGGTTGCCACCCATCTCAGGCCCCGATAGTGGATTTCGAAATAAGGCTAAAATGGTGGTACTTGGCGCTGCGCATCAACCCATTTTAGGCTTGGTGAGCCCAAGTGGTGAGCCTGTTAGCTTGTGCGACTGCTCGCTTTATCCATTAGAGATGCAGCAACTGTTACATCGACTCGAACGATTTGTCAGGCAGGCGGGGATACCGCCATATCGCGTCTATAAAGCTAAGGGCGAACTTAAGTTTATCTTGCTGACTCGCAGTCAAGTTCGCGGCGAATATATGCTCAGGTTTGTGTTGCGAACAACAGGTGCAATCGCACGCATTGAGCGGGAACTACCGATATTACTGGCCGACTATCCTCAAATCAAAGTCGTTTCCGTCAATCTGCAACCTGTACATATGGCGATTCTGGAAGGGGATGAAGAGATATTTCTTAGCGAAGCAACCCGTTTAGAGGAGTGCTTCAATGATGTGCCTTTGTATATTCGTCCCAAGAGCTTTTTTCAGACCCATCCAGAGGTCGCTGCCAAGCTGTATCAAACTGCCCGTGAATGGACTGCGCAATTGAAGCCAGATGCAATTTGGGATCTGTTTTGTGGTGTGGGTGGTTTTGGCTTGCACTGCGCTTCGCCGTCAATCTCACTCACAGGTATTGAAATTGAACCTGAAGCGATCGCTTGCGCTAAGATGTCTGCAGAGGCGATGGGACTTAACAATGTGCAGTTTTCCGCCCTCGATTCCACCGAGTTTGCTAGTGGAAGTGACGCTCAGAACAAACCCGATCTGATTATCGTTAACCCTCCTAGGCGCGGTATTGGTGAGGCGCTTTGCCATTCTCTCAGTGCATTTGCACCTAAGGCTATTTTGTATTCTAGTTGTAACCCTAAGACCTTGGCTAAAGATCTCAAGCAGATCACGGGTTACAGGATAACTAAGGTACAACTCTTTGATATGTTTCCTCATACGGATCACTTCGAAGTCCTCGTCATGTTGAAACGTGAACTCTAGTCCTGCTCTGACCTGATGTCTCTGATTATTTTGGTGAAGTCTGTCATTAAGTTGTCATTCATCTGTCATAATCTATTGACTCTATTCGATATAAGGATGTGATGGTGTTGGCGATTTTTTGGCAATTTTTTCTATTAGGCTTGATGAGTTTCGGTGGGCCAGCCGCCCATATCGGTTACTTCAAAAAGCGTTTCGTCGATGAGTTAAACTGGCTTGATGCCAATACCTATGCCAGTTTTGTCGCTTTAAGCCAAGTGCTTCCAGGTCCTAGTTCTAGTCAGGTAGGATTTTCGATAGGGCATTTTAGAGGTGGGCTTGCTGGTGGCCTCGCGGCTTTTATTGGTTTTACCTTACCTTCGTTTCTTCTCTTGACTATGCTCGCTGTTAGTAGCACGAATTGGCTAGGTGCCAGCTGGTTCCAAGGTTTACTTCATGGTTTAAAACTGATGGCTGTGGTGATTGTTGCCGATGCCGTAAGCGGGATGTTTAAACTGTTCTGTCGTCAAACCTTGACGCGGCTGATCATGCTCTTGGGTGCCGTGATTATCCTTGGCTTTGCATCGCTTTGGGCTCAACTCTTACTGTTATTCGTTGCGGCGGTTATCGGCGCATATTTTTTGTCTCCCAAGTCATTCGAGTCAGGGGCTAGCCAACCCGCTTTGCCGCCACTGGCCATCGATTTTCGGTGGCTGTTCATATTTGCGCTACTGTTTTTGCTGTCACTGTTTTGGCTAACGATCGATGTCAAAGCCGTTCAGCTCTTCGCGCAGTTCTATCATGCCGGCGCCTTAGTATTTGGCGGTGGGCATGTGGTGCTGCCTTTACTCGAGATGAGCGTCGGTCAAGAGATCAGTAGCGAACGCTTTCTAGCTGGGTATGCCTTTGCACAGGCCGTTCCCGGCCCTATGTTCACTCTGGCGGCGTTTCTTGGCGCCGAATCATGGGCAGACAACCCTATTTTAGGTGCCCTAGTCGCGACCTTAGCGATATTTTTATCTGGATTCTTGTTGCTGCTTTCCGCATTAAAGTCTTGGCATGGCTTGATGGCTAGCGCAAAGTTTCGTGGCGCGATTGCTGGGATAAACGCGGCGGTGGTCGGCCTGCTATTAGCCGCATTAATCACGCCGGTCATTACCAGTGCAATCTTTTCGCTGGTGGATCTTCTATTGGTGATATTAGGTTTGTGGCTGTCTAAACGCTTTAGATTAAATATCTTATGGTTGGTGCTTGGCTATGTTGTTGTGGGGCTAGCGCTCGGGTTTACGGGCTAATCTTGGTTGCGCCAGCGGATACAAAGACATGCGCCACCGAGGTGAGTGGATGGCTGTAGTGTCAATGCCCCTTGATGCCAGATGGCGACCTTACGCACTATATATAGTCCAAGGCCATAGCCGGAGCTGTCGGATTGGTCCTTGTCTCTGGCGAAGGCGGCTAACAACTGTTTTCCTTTGCCTTCGAAGCCCGGTCCGTCATCTTCAACCTTAATTTCACAACGCTCGCCATCACAATAAAAGCTGACATTGATCTGGGTCCGAGCAAATCTGAGGGCGTTCATGATCAGGTTTTGAGTGGCTATGGTCATGGATTGTGTGTCGATATAGGTGGCAAAATTGTTAGCATCGAAATTGATGATGATTTTGTGCTGATAAAGGGAAAACTTATCTTGTAGTTGTTTTAGAAACTGTTGGGGGGAAGTTTCTACTTTCTGCAGCTGTGTCTCTCTGTGTTCAAGCTTGGCAAAGGAGAGGTAGTTGCTGGCCAGTTGCTCTATCTCGTCGATATCGGCATTGAGCCTCTGCCAATATTTTTCATCCAACTGCTCCTTGCTAAGTTGCAGGGCAAAACGCATACGCGCCAGCGGAGTTCTGACTTCGTGGGAGATGGTTCGAGATAGCTCTTTATGCATCTGCAGGAAATCGACTATCTGTATCGTTACCTCATGATATACCTTGGCGAGAGGATAGATTGCAGAGCGCTTGTTGATGACTTGAGGCATCTTTCTCGGCCGCGCGCCAAAGGCGATAGCGGTTTTTTGTAATTTCGAGAGATCGCGAAATAGTGGCCATATAAGCAGGAGTGCTACGCAGCCGAGACTAGCGTATAACGCGAAAATGATAAGTTCCCTCGGCACACTCGCTCGCGAAGCATGTATGACAGGGCCAAAGGCGATCACCTCTTCAGTACTACTGCCTTGTCGGTAGTAATAGGTTTGTCGATTACTTAAGGTTAGGGCGATGGTTTTGCCTTGGTTGAGCTGGTCGTTAAGATCTGTTGGCAGGGCCAAGTTGTCTGCGCTGATACGGGATATAGTGACGGCTTGCTGTTCGTCTATTAGACCACTAAATACGTTATCGACATCGATTTGATATGACTCATTGCCTTGTTGCATGGCGGTATGAATTTCACTAAATGACCAAATGATCAGTGCGCTGCTGAGTATCAATAAAGCATAGAGGCGATAAAATTGAAACTTCATTATCGGTCCGATAGTTGTGGCTGATAGTTGAACAGATAGCCTTGCCCATGAACGGTTTTGATGGTTAAGCCTGCTATCTGATAGCCCTCTATTTTTTTACGTAATCGACTGATCTTTAGGTCGATAGCTCTATCTAGACCATCGTAGGGACGACCAACATATTGCTCGAATAGAAACTCGCGGCTTAAAATTTCACCATGATGTTGGGCGAAGATCCACAGTAGATTAAATTCTTGGGTGGTGACTTTATGTGGTCGACCCGCTATTGACAGTTGCTGTTTGGTAAAGTCGATATGAAAGTCATGAATAGCAAGGGTTTTGGACTGTGGGTTAGTTTGCCCCTTTCTGAGATTCGCCCTAATTCGCGCCACTAACAGCTCTGGATTTACTGGTTTGACAATATAGTCGCTCGCGCCCAACTCGAGCCCCTTGATTTGTTCTTGCTGGCCGTCGAGCGCCGTCATAAAGATGATCACGCATTGAAAGCGCTGTGCCAGCGCTTCGAATAGACTAAACCCGTCCTGCCCTGGCAACATGATATCGCAGATAATGAGATCGAAGTGTTCAGTCCGCTCCAACTGAGATACCTCTTCAGCAGATTCTACATGGGTTAATTCGAATCCCTGTTGAGATAGATAAAGCACCGTGAGTTCGGCTAGGTCAAGATCGTCCTCAATAAGCAATATCTTTGGCGTCGTCATAGCAAGTTCCAATTGAGTCCTCTGCGTCTTCGGGTATTTGCTGGCTGATAGATAGCAACTTGTATTGTTACTTCATCAAGCACTTTATCATTGAGATCTTTTATAAATACTTGAGTATCTTCAACTAGTGAGAGGTCAAATAAGTGGTTGACGCTTAGGCTGTCGAAGCATTGCTCAGGTTTTTCTCTTAGGGCTATCCAGATACAGGTCTGCTCCAGCACCAGTAGATGATAGCTGATCTTGAGCTGCATATGGCAAGGAGTCCCAGCTTCGATCACCGCACAGGTTTGGGGTTTGATCTCGACTTTTGTCGTCGCGGCTCTCACTTCGACGCTCAATACTGAGACCCAAATTAGGAGCATTGTCATCAAGGTTGACCCGCTAGAAGGCATAGCTTACTCCAACGAACCCAGATAAGTAGCCATCTTTTTCTACCATCAGGTTGTCGCTTATCTCATCGCCTAACCAAGTGTAGGTGACAATGCCGACAAAATTGATATCTTGCCAAAGTGGGATGTTGATGACGCCGCTAGCATGGTAATTGATAGACGCAGATTGGGCACTTTCACGTATCAGCCGTCCAACTTCTGCCTCGGTAAAGTGGTAATAGTATCTGATGAGTTGGCTGCTTTTTCTTATTGCGCCCACTTCGAAGGCAAGGGCTCCCCATGATAAAGGCTGGATTGTTTTAAGTTTTAAGTGGATCTCATTGCCTTGATGAACCCCGCTTATATCATGGTAATAGCCTAAGTTGATATCCAGATAAGGGGTTAACCATGAGCTATTAACTCCTCCAAGGTAGGAGATATGTCGTTCGATCGGTATTTCGGGGAACTCAGGTCCAAATAGTGGCTGCTTATTTGGTTTATAGCCCAAAATATCGCTTAAAAAAACATTGCTCCAACCATCAAGTTCGAAAAATATCCCATCTTCATTTAGCCGAGTTTGTAAATCGACAATAAAACGGTCAGATTCGTAGAGGCTATAGCCTAAGGTAAAGTTCTCTACATAGAAGCGTTCACCATAATAGGACCAACTGGGTAACACATAGGTGGTTATGTTGTCAGATGTCGCTCTAGGATTTTCAATGCCGCCATAGCCTAAGGCGAGCGTGAACTGCAGTTCGCCCGTCTTTATTGCATCAAGCTGCTCGTCGGCTCTAGCATCTATTAAAGTGAGGAAAAATATGATACAGAGGCTGGAAAAAAGGTACTTCATGATTTTATCTAAATCCTAAAACAGCATGTATGAATCTAAAACGATCTTAAGTTAAAAGTCTGTAAAAATATCCGTGAGCGTACAAAATGATACATTAGGTGTTGCGCTATGCCGATCCATAAAGCTAGCTGTGTTTCGCTGTTAGCTTCTATATATCAATCTGTTAGTTAACTTATGATGGAAACTCAGCGTAATCAATTAAACATTTCTGCATAAATATATCATCACCTTTCCTCTATTGATTGAGGTAACCATTATGTGTCAATGCATCTTAACCATAGTAGTTTAATAGATATAGTGACATCCAGTCTCGGTTTTATTAGCTAATGTTAGTGGTTTTTTAACATTGCCCCGCCAGTGTTACCTCCATCGTTTTGGTTTCTATTCTTTTGTTTTTATTGTTTTAGTTGGAAGTTTTTATAAGTGGATGTTAGGTGTGTATCGCTACAAATCCTTAATTGTTGATTTAATGTTTCTTTTTTAACAGTTATACAAAATGCTACATCAAACCACTGCCGTTTTCGTTTAACAACATGATTATATGTTATTTCGCTGGTGAATATATATGCAAAAAAACAAATCTCATCAGGTAATAACTTAAAAGGTGGATAGTTTCATGAAGGTGAAAACATTAGTAACGGCAGTTGCCGCCGCGCTCTATAGCGCGAGTATGGCACAAGCCGCTGCCCTATCAGGAGGAGAAGTTCATAAGCTTCAGCCTCTTAACATCACTGCAGAGCAGGCTAAGCAACTTAATGCTGGGCCAAAACAGAGTGATAGCTTGCTACAAAATGATGGATTGAATGTTCAAATTAATCGTCAAGAAAGTAAGTTCGTCATCGAAGATGGGCTGATGGGTGAGCATGTTTATATTGTTAGATTACATCAGCAGCCATTAGCACAAGCGGGCGCTACGCTGCTTAATATGGGTAATTCTGGCGAAAAATCAATCGCTAATAAGTCTACCGATGGTAAGCTCTTTGTGGCTGGTAAGCCTGTGAACAATGAGATCAAGACCTATCGCAATCAACTTCTGCAAAAACAACAACAACTCATATCAGAAATTGGTTCAACCTTAGGTGATCGTGACGTTCGCCAACAGTTTACCAATGCGGTAAACGGTTTCTCGATGATGATGACGCAAGCAGAAGCGCAGCGTGTTGCTCAAATGGGCAGTGTGGCGTCTGTTCGTCGCTCAAAAAACTATGAACTATTCTCAGATGCGGGTCCAGAACTAATCCAAGCTGATAAGTTATGGACCGGTACTGCTACCGATTCTGTGCCTTACAAAGGCGAAAATGTGATCGTGGGTATTGTTGATACTGGGATTAACTCAGATCACCGTTCATTTGCCGATGTTGGCGATGACGGTTACGACCATACCAACCCTTGGGGAGCCGGCCAGTATGTGGGCGACTGTACCAAAGAGGGTTTTGAGGCTATGTGTAACGACAAGCTTATTGGCGTTCGCTCATACCCAGTGATCACAGATAATTTCACCAGCGGTGTCTATGGTGATACCCGCCCAGCCGTAGGTGAAGACTACCAGGGCCACGGCTCTCACGTGGCCTCCACGGCGGCGGGTAACGTGTTGCTGGATGTGGATTTTGTTAACCCGGCACGCGGTGCGGTCAGCGACGGCGATGTGATAAAAGAGTCGCTCTTCCCGCGCATGAGCGGTGTGGCACCCCACGCCAACATCATCTCTTATCAGGTATGTCATCCATCGAATGAACTTAACCCTGGCTGTCCGGGTGAAGCACTGATCGCCGGTATCGAAGATGCCATCAGCGATGGCGTGGATGTGATTAACTTCTCTATCGGTGGTCAGGATTCTCACCCGTGGAGCGATGATGTGGAACTGGCGTTCCTGTCTGCACGCGAAGCAGGTATCTCTGTGGCGGCCGCGGCGGGTAACTCGGGTCAGCCTCAGGGTTATAAAGAATATTTCGGCGCCATCGATCATGCCTCTCCTTGGCTGATGAATGTGGCGGCGAGCACTCACTCACGTGAGATTTTGGTCGAGACCAAGCTTGTCGATCCAATGGGCGGTGCCGAAATGCCCCGCTGGAGTGAGATTGTTGGCGGTGCGGTAAACACCAGCTCGGTAACTGGCATGGTGGTGAAGGCCAGCGACTATGGTGATGAGTATTGTGGCGAGCCGTTCCCGGCGGGCACTTTTGACCTGACCGATTCTGGCGGCAATCCAACCGATGTGATCGTAGTGTGTAAGCGAAATAGTCTAGACGATCCAAACGGTATTGCCCGTAGCGCCAAGGCAGATAATATCCTGGCGGGCGGCGCCGACGGTATGATCATGTACAACTATGCCAATGCCGACGCTATCGTCGCGACCGCGGCCTACTCGGTGCCGAGTATCCATATCACCAAGCAGGAGTGGGACGGTCGCTGGGACAACGGTATGTCTGGTTACGGCCTGAGTGATTGGTTGGCTAAAGGTAGCGACCATGTGTTGACCATCTCTGAGACCATTATCGATCGCGATCTGGATCCTGAGCGCGCCGACTGGTTAGCCGCCTTCTCGTCACGTGGTCCGAGTTCTTCGACGCCTGAAGCCCTAATCCCTGCGGTTGCGGCGCCTGGCGTGAACATCTACGCCGCCTTTGCCGATGAGCATCCGTTTGTCAGTGGTGGCGCATCTGGTGACTTCGCCTTCTTAAGCGGCACCTCGATGGCCTCGCCGCATGTTGCCGGTGCCATGGCACTGCTTAAGCAGGCCAAGCCGGACTGGAGCGCTACCGAGATCCAGTCTGCGCTGGCAATGACTGCCGAGAACAAGGTGCAGTATCACAGACTCGATGATGAAAACGGTGATGTGGCACTGGCCTCGACTTACCGTGCCGGTACCGGTCGTATCAATGTGGCTAACGCGGCCAAGGCAGGTTTTGTCCTGGACGAGACAGCCGAGAACTTCAAGGCTGCCGATCCGCAAAACGGTGGCGCGGTGCATAAGCTCAACATTCCACAGCTGGTGAATTTTGAGTGTAAGCCAAAGTGTCAGTGGATCCGTACCATCAAGGCCACCACGGCCGGTAGCTGGAGTGTGACCCATGATGATGTGCTCAACTGGGCATTCGATTCACGTTCACAGATGGCGCAAAACGGTGTGTCTATCAAGGTAACGCCGAGCGAGTTTACTCTCGAAGCCGGTGAATCCATGGATATCGTGGTCGAGGCCTCGATCATGGATACCCAGGATTGGTTCAGTAATGCGGAAGTTGAACTGCATTCAAACTTAATCTTCACCGAAACCAGTGGCAATGCGTCAGAGGCGCACTGGCCTGTGGTCTTCAAGTATGACAAGAACGGCATGCCTGGACGTCTGGCAGCAACGGCTCATCGTAACGATGGCAATGCCATCATCAAGGGGATCAGCCTGCCGGAAGGCGACAACATCCATGGCCGTATCTTTGCACCTGTGAAGGCCGATGTGAAAACCATCACCTTGCCAAAGGATGATGATGGTAATTTCCCATGGAGCTCTACAGCCGACATGACTGTGCCTATGGAGGAGCGCCTGGATGAGGCCACCCACGTCGAGATGATCGATGTGCCTGCTAATGCCCGTCGCTTGATGGTGGAATCTTTCGGTACCACAGAGAGTGAGCTGGAAGGTACCTTAGATGTCGGTAACCTAATCGTTTATGTGGGTAAAGACTATAACGGTAATGGCCAGGCGGATCCGTTTGAAGAGTTACTCTGTGTGTCTAACCACATCCAGTACGACAACTTCTGTAATATCAACGAGCCGGAAGAGGGCCAATATTGGGCGATCTTCTACAACAATAGAGAGGGTACGGCTCAGAACAACTACTATGACGCGATGGAAGAGACCTTCCAGTTTGCGACAACCGTAGTCACTGACACTGTGGCATCTAACATGAGCCTGGAAGTATCCGCCAGCAATGGTCAGGAGCCTGTAGACATTCAGGTTAACTGGAACATGCCTGAGATGGTTGAAGGCGATGTGTATTACTCACTGCTCGACTTTGGCACCTCAGAGATCAACGCCGGCAACATAGGCAAGGTCGCCTTCAAGCTTGAGCGTGGTATCGATGACGTACATCTGGATGTACCGCAAACCGGTGCACATCTGGGTGAGCAAGTACCTTTTACCTTCGAGGTTCAGCCTAACGACAGTGGTGTCGATCGCGCCTTTACCATTAGCGCCGACATCCCTGCAGGCCTAAGCCTGAATGTGGAAGATGTATTGACCTCATCGAAAGAGATAGTCACAGACATCACCTTAGAAGATGGCAAGTTAACCATTAGCGGTGTCCAGCCTAACACGGCAGATATGGAAGCCAGCTACAAGGTGACCACTAACCTGGAAGATGCCATGTGCCGCACGCCAGACTTTGGTAACAGCAACCCAGGTGGCTATGTGGATCTCGAAGAGTTCCGTATCTATCCAATGTTTAGTGGCTTTGCGCCAGTTGAGTATGGAGCCAATGGTCGTGCCATCACTGGTAAAGACAATAACATCCTGACTCGCAACGGCATCGTACTGCCAATCGATGTGATCTTCGGTGGTCGTTATGACAGTTTCCACCTGTATAACAACAGCGAAAAGCTTAACGTCGGCAAGCAGAATGTGCTGGATATCCATGCCCACGGCATAGTCTCGCTATGGGAAGGCCAGCCTTTCTTCTTCCCATATCATGACATCTTCCCATACAACAACTTCCCGTATGAGACGATCGGCATGATGTGGCGCGGTTTCGAGGTGCTCGACCCTAGTGCGCCAAAAGCTATCTTGTCGGCGCCATTGGTCAATAGCTTTAGCGAGCGCTCAGGTATCTCGATTGCCAGCACGCAAACTGGTTGGGCTATCCTGGAATACGATAATGCCCGTTCATATCTGCCAGCAGGTCGTGATGCTAACCGTGTCTACCAGTGGGAAGAGTTGGATGACAGATTCGACTTCGAGTTGATCTTCAACGTCAACACCCGCCATGGCGACGGTGAGTATGAGATGATGATGGCCTATGACAACCTAGATTTCGGTGGCCAAGATGGCCGAGGCTCTATCGGTATTCAAGGCTTTAGAGGCGGCGTCTATGCCTATGGACCGCTGCAGAAGTATCTGGGTGAGCAGTTTAGCTATGGTGAGCTGGATAAGAAGTTATCTGACGGCCTAGTGATCTGTTACGACTATATGGGGCCTGAGTCCTCACAGTTCGAGGTGACCGCCTGGACTCGCGTTAAAGACAATGCCGCCGGTCAGGATCTTACCGTCAATGCCGTCAGCCAGGTCGAAGGCATGGCCGATATCAGCATGAGCCACACAGTCAGTGTTGCCTCTAACATCACCCTGGGCGCCATCGTCGATCAGAGTGTTGCCGAGAACACAAGTCTGGAAGGTATCACTGTTATGTACGCCGATGAGCAAAACAGCGTCAACCAGATCACCGTCAGCGGTGAGCACATTACCGCCGTGGTCGATGGCCATACTTCGGGCAGCGAAATCACCATCACTCCAGAAGAGAACTTCTATGGTGAAGTGGAAGTCACGGTTACCGTAAGCGACGTGGAAAACCCAAGCGATGCGGCATCGACCAGCTTCATGCTGACCGTTGAGTCAGATGGCGTCGAGCCACAGCCTGAGCCAGAGACCAAACCAGAAGTCGAAGTTAAAGTTAAAGACGATGGTGGTGCGCTCGGTTTTACCGCATTGTTGATGATGATGCTAGCTGGCGCACGCCGTAAGCGTAAAGTAACAAAAGCCTAATTAGCTTGTGTTCGTCATAGCTTAATAAGTTATTGCTGGCCCCCTAAGGATAGGAGGCCGGCTTTTTTCTAATAACTAAACCTCTCTAACCACATATCTCAACACCTGCCGATAAGATAACCATTTATCAAATTGTTGATCTATTACAACTTCACGATAAATAATCACTGACATTTGTATTTATTAGCTATATTTTAGTTTATAGATGTATCACTTCTGGCAGGAGAGAAAAATGTGGCAATTAAGAATGAAGAATAAGCTACTGGTTTTTGCATTATTACCCTTGATTTTAAGTTTTTTATTTCTGGTATCGATTACCTATAACCTTGAATCTAATTCCCTCGAAGAGAACATGAACACTTTTCGAGATAGTCTCTATAACGAACGTAAGGCCCAGCTAAAGGATCAAGTCGATATTGCATTAGATATCGTTGAACATCAGTTAAGTCTCGGTTCTGCGGGGGATGTCAATAACGCGCTACGTAATGTCAGGTTCGGCACCGCTGGCTATTTCTTCATTTACGATTTCGATGGTTTTAACCGTTTTCATGCTACAAAACCCGCCTTAGAAGGGACTGCGCAAATCGGCATGACTGACCCTAATGGTAAGAAAATTGTTGCGGGACTTATCGATTCGGCTAAGCGCAGTGATGGATTCTTTAATTATGATTATTCTAAGCCTGGGGTGACTGGCCTAGTACCAAAAATTGGCTATTCCGCCACGGTCCCTGGTAAAGAGTGGATCTTGGGAACAGGTGCTTATACCGATGATATCGATGCTCAGGTCGATAGTTACCGCGATGTGATGACTCAACATATGAATGATAAAACGATGATGATTATTTTCATCGCATTTATTTTGGTCGCGGTAACAGCGGTGGTTATTTTAGTGGCTGCACAACGCATGGTTAATCCAATACACAATATGGTACAAAACCTTGAAGATATTGCTAAAGGCGAGGGGGATTTAACTAAGCGTTTAAATGTTCATGGCAGTGACGAAATTGCTATGCTGGGGAGGGCATTTAACCAATTTGTCGATAAGCTGCAAGGGATCATCAAAGATGTCGCCAGAGCAACGATAGAAGTCAAAGGCGGTGCCGACAATATTTCAGTGCAAACTGCCGCTATGGCTGCTCAGTTGATTAGTCACAATAATGAAACCGACCAAGTTGTTACCGCTATTACAGAGATGTCCGCGACAGCATCTGAAGTGGCAATGAATACTTCTCAAGTTGCTGAGGCGACCCATGCCGCGACAGATGATGTGAGCAATGCCCAACAGTGTGTCGATAGCTCCTTGCATGAAGTGTCTAACTTAATGTCTGAAATCGATACCGCAGCCAATCATATTAATTCCCTCAATGAGCAGTCCCAGAGAATTAATAGTGTACTTAGTGTTATCGGTGGTATTGCCGAACAAACTAATTTACTTGCGCTTAATGCGGCGATTGAGGCTGCGAGAGCGGGAGAGCAAGGGCGAGGATTTGCGGTGGTCGCTGACGAGGTGAGAAGTTTAGCAAGTCGAACCCAAGCGAGTACCCTAGAGATTAATGAGATGTTGTCTGAACTTCACAACCTGGTGTCTCTGGCGGTAAGCAGCATGGAGTCGAGTCAGCAGAGTTGTCACCGTTCGGTAACCTCATCGCGGGCGATTTCCGATAGTTTAGGTGCAGTAACCTCGGCAGTGACCTCTATTAATGACATGAGTACCCAAATTGCCACTGCAGCGACAGAACAAAGTTCCGTTACAGAAGAGATTAACCGTAACGTATTTGCTATCCAAGATATCGTTAATGAACTCTTGCAGTCGAGTAACAGTGCATCAGATATTAGCCAAGGTTTGGCCAATGAAGGGCGTAACTTAGATAAGCTAGTGGGCCAGTTTAAGGTCTAGTCGCACTCTCAAGCATAAGCAAAGGCCGCTATCTTAATAGCGGCCTTTTGGTTTGGGGGATTTCGTTCAGCGACAAGTTCCGCTGCTCTGTTTTAACTATACGCTTCGCTATGTTGTTTTAACTATAGGCTTAGCTTTTTCAACTTTCACCGCGCAGATCTTAAACTCAGGAATTTTGGCCACAGGGTCGAGCACATTATTGGTGAGCTTATTGGCTGCCGCCTCGGCAAAGTGGAACGGCAGAAACAATACGCCAGCTTGGGCTCGTTTAGTCACGAAGGCGGCAATCTTAATCGTCCCGCGCCGAGTCGAAAGCGTTAACATATCGCCGTTGGCTAGCTGGAGTTTATCGGCGTCGAAGGCCGATATCATCACCCTTGGTGTCGCTAATTGGTTTAAACCATCTGTTTTTCGGGTCAGCGTTCCTGTATGGAACTGTTCCAGAAGCCGCCCAGTAGACAGAATAAAAGGGTAATCTTCACAGGGCATTTCGGCAGGCAATCGATAGCCAACAGGCTTCATTATCGCTCTGCCGCGAGTAAACTCCTCAGTATGTAGAATCGGCGTACCAGGATGCCCTTCACTTGGGCAAGGCCACTGGACCCCTCGGCGGCTATCAGGGTTAGATGCATCGACACTCTGCCAGTTAATACCGCGGTATTGTGGTGTGACTTGATTGATCTCATGCCAAATTTGGCGTTCATCTTGATATTGCCAATCAGCGCCGAGTTCATTCGCGATATCATTAATGATCTGCCAGTCTAGGCGTGCCATACCGGGAGAGGGAATCGCCGCTTGCAATTGCTGAACACGGCGTTCGGAGTTGGTGAAATGCCCCTGTTTTTCGGCAAAGCTCGCCGCAGGTAGTACGACATCGGCAAGCTGAGCCGTTTCTGTCATGAAGATATCTTGAACTATCAATAATTCAGCATTTTTTAACCCTTTGAGTACATGAGCCTGATCGGGATCGCTCAGTACTGGGTTCTCTCCCATGACATAGAGTGCTTTAAGTTGCCCATGAGCCAGAGAGTGCATCATCTCTGTGGCGGCGATGCCAACCTTCGATGGCAGGGCTTGGTTGTCCCAGGCTTTAGCGAAGCGGTCTTGCACTTGAGGATCGTCGACTTTCTGGTAACCAGTAAAATAGTTAGGCAGTGCCCCCATATCACAGGCACCTTGTACGTTACTCTGGCCGCGCAGTGGATTAATCCCTGCACCTGCAACCCCGATATTACCGCAGAGCAGTTGTAAGTTAGCGATGGCGGTAACATTGTCATGTCCACTCGTGTGTTGGGTTATCCCCATAGCATAATAGATCGCCGTCTTTTGGGCTGTGCCGATCATCTTGGCAAGCAAGGTTATCTGCTCTGCACCGACGCCGGTGATCAATGCCGCATTTTCGAGACTGTAATCTGGCTTCATCACCTCTTTATATAGCTCGCTGTAACCATCGACACGGCGTTCAATGTAATCAAGATCGTGCCAATTATTTGTAATAATTTGCTGCATCAAGGCATTCAGTAGCATCACATCTGAGCCTGGACGGTGGCAAAGATAAAGCTCGGCTTTATCGGCAATACTGACTCGTTTGGGGTCAGCGACAACTAACCTCGCACCATGTTGATCAACAGCTTGTTTAATCTTAGAGGCGATAATAGGATGAGCCGCCTCGGTATCTGAGCCTAGTATAAAGATGAGATCAGACTCTTTGATCGATGGAATATCGTTAGTCATGGCGCCGCTGCCAAGGGAGTCTTGCAAAGCCGTTACCGTAGAGGCGTGACATAAGCGCGCGCAGTGATCGATATTGTTGGTGCCGATAACACTTCTAAATAATTTTTGAAACAGATAGTTATCTTCATTGGTCGCCTTGGCTGAGGCCAAACCAGCAATAGCATCGCTACCATGCTGAACTTTGATCTGCTTAAGCTTGCTTGCAATATGAGAGATAGCTTCATCCCAGCTGACTTCGACCAGTCGCCCCTGTTTACGCAGTAGCGGTGTGGTGAGACGCTCATTGCTATTCACAAAATCGAAGCCAAATCGCCCTTTGACACACAGCATTCCCTCGTTAACAGGCGATGCTGCGTTGCCACTGACATGCAGTATTTTGTCGTTGGCGGGATCGGTATGTAGGGTAATTCCGCAACCAATTCCACAATAGGTGCAGATTGTGGATGTTTGTTTTAGCGCTGCCTTACGACCTTGAGTCTTATCGCGAGCATCTGTTAGCGCGCCAGTTGGACAAACTTGAACACAGTTGCCGCACTGCACGCATTGACTGTCCGCCATGGTGACGTTAAATCCTGCGCGAGGAGCCTGACGAAGTGTGCTCTGTGAGGCCCCTTGTGGAATTGCCAGATAACTATCGGCCTCAAAACTAATTGCATTGTGCCCAGCCTGTTGGTGACACATGGCTACGCAGGCGCCGCAACTGATGCAGCGATTGGGGTCAAAGTTGATAAAAGGCGTACTGCTATCTTGAACGAAGTGTCTATGCTGTTCGCTGTCCAGAGTCTTACTATCTATTCGATATTCGCTGGCATAATCTCTGAGTTTGCAATCGGTGTTAGCTTGGCAGCCACACTCGAGGCAGCGAGCCGCTTCTGCTATGGCAATTTCATCGCTAAACCCAAGTTCAATTTCATCGAAGTTTTGTTGTCTTTCATCTATTGAAAGCTCTGCCATTGTCGCTTTTTGCTGCTTCAATCGCTGAGGAAAATGGCTAAGATTTAATGGTGCTTGGCTACGTTTCTCTGAGTTAAATGATGTTTGTGTGAGTCCACAGACGAGCTGGCCGTTAAGTTGTTTTTCGATCGCTTCGGCGGCCTTCTTTCCATCGGCGACGGCGGCTACCGCTGTGGCGGGCCCAGTTCGAGAGTCACCTAGAACAAACAGCTTTTCAATGCCAGATGACATGGTGTGTTCGCAGCCAGAGAAGGTGTTCCAGCGCGTTAGTGCTACTTCACCGGTCGACAACAGGCTCTTTGGGTGACCAAGAAATTCCATATCGGGCGTTTGTGATACCGCAGGGATCACCGTGTCGAAGTCCTCAACAAAGGTTTCGCCAGTGGCTTTGGGTGAGCGTCTGCCTGAGGCATCTGCTTCACCTAGGGCCATCTTCTCTAAGGTGACACTGTTGATGCGGCCATTGCTATCGGCATGGTTCTCGATTGGATTGGTGAGGAAATAGAAGCGCACACCTTCGTGTTCGGCCTCTTCAATTTCATAATCTTCGGCAGGCATCTCATCACGAGTGCGCCGATAAACCAATGTGACCTCTGCGCCTTCTCTGAGTGCAGTGCGGGCACAGTCTATTGCAGTATTGCCACCGCCAATGACGGCGACCTTTTTGCCAGTAATATAGTGCTTATTAGTACAATGATCTTTTAGGTAGTCGACTCCTAGATAGCAGCCATCCAGCTCGACACCTGGGTAGTTCATAGGTACGGCTTTCTGTGCACCAATTGCTAGGCAGACTGCATCGAAAGCGTCCAGTAGGCCACTAAGATGAATATCCTTACCCAAGCGGGTATCCGTTTGAATATTCATCCCATTTTTGCAGAGTAATTCTATCTCTTGATCCAGTATCGCCTTAGGTAGGCGATACTCAGGAATACCATATCTGAGCCAGCCGCCAGCTTTGGGCATAGCTTCATATAGAGTGACTTCATGGCCTGCATTGGATAGATAAAAACCTGCGCTTATCCCCGCAGGGCCGCTACCAACAATGGCGACTTTCTTCCCTGTAGAGGGCGATCTATTCGGAATATAACTGTCGCCTTGTAGATCGATATCCGCCGCATGGCGTTTAAGTTGCCTTATGGCTAATGGCTCATCGAGTTCGCCTCGGCGACACGCAGATTCACAAAAAGCTGGACATACACGGCCTATGGATAAAGGTAGGGGCAGGGTCTCTTTAATGATCTTTACCGCTTCTCGGTGATTTCCCTGGGCTATTTGAAATAGGTAGGATTGCACATCGACACCAGCGGGACAGGCTTGCTGGCAAGGAGCTTCACAATCGGCAAAGTGATCGCTAAGCAGGTGTTTTAAAGACGCTTGGCGGATCTTACTCAGCGCGGCTGAATGGGTTATGACGCTGACAGTTTCCGTTATTCTGGTTTCACAGGCTTTAATGGTCGCCATATTGCCCGAGCCGTCAGTAGTCTCAACATAGCAAAGACCGCATTCTTGTTTGCCATCCGTTTGCATGCCTTGATGACATAGGCTGGGGATCGCTATGCCTGAATTTGTGGCGCATTGGAGTAGGTTCTCTCCCCGCTTGGCTGTGACCGTTCGACCGTCGATGGTGAGTGTTATCATTGTAGGGACCTTTATTAGAATCGTTAACTATGCTCGGCAATCCATGACCCTGAGTTAGTACATTTTGAGATTAAGGTTTTGCTTGAGTATACCCAGAGCCGTTTTAGCTAGAGGTCTTAGTAGTGCATATTTATGCTGTTTATGTGGTTGAGATCACGATAGTACTTAAGAGTGTGCTCGTATCGCGACTGGCTTGGGCTGGTTAGTGATCTTCGTCTTGTTTTGCTAATAAGAGAGAGCTATCGGGTCATTTTTTTCACAAATACGACCACAAATAATGCGATGGTAAAACTACCGGTAAAGGCCTCTATGGCGGCAATAGCCCGAGAGTATCCAATGGGGGTAAAGTCGCCATATCCCAAGGTGGTAAATGTGACGACTGAGTAGTACAGACAATTAAAAAATAGCGATAGGTTAGTCGTGAAACTATTGCTCAACTTAAAAATATGTACATTGCCATCATAATTTAGTCCCGTAAAAAGGTAGAGCAGGGCGCAGACAAAGATCAATCCCATTGAAAAGCCGATCACTCTCGTTGGGGCCTCGCCGTAGCCGCAAAAAATGTCGATCATTTTCGATAGCATGCGAGAATAGCTGTATTTAGGCATTTGATGACGGCGCATCGTAAGCTCTTTACGCAGGTAGTTACCAGCCATGGCGAACAGACCTTCTCGTTCGGCGGCTTTGCGCAGATCGCGATAGATCTCTTCTGTTTGTTCAAAATAGTCTTGGGCGATCTCATGTTCGCCAAGGCGTTCGGCTTCGTTAGCTAAACGCTCCTGCTTGAGCACTTTACCCGTATGAATATTTTCAATTTTTGCGCCGTTCCACTTTATCCCGAGCAAGTTGGTATTGACTAGGTTAGCGCAGTGGACATTTGCTTCTCGTAGATCCGCCTTCATTAAACTGGCATTTTGCAAATTTAGGTTAAACATGTGCGCGCCTTGCAGATTGGCTCGATAAAGCTCGACATGGCTCATGTCAAATCCCGTTTTTTGATGATGACGAACCAAGTCTATACCTGGGAGTTGAGCACGCTTAAGGCTTATACCTCGAAGCATGCCGCCACCTCGAGCATACTCCTCGAGCCTAGCAATATCTTCCGGCTTATCTTTGATGATTTTGGGATCATGCCAATAACACAGACCAGAAGGTTCAGCAGGTTCAGTGCATGAAAATCCTTCATCTTCGTGGTAGCAGCATTGGCTTCGCTTTTGGTTCATATTAAAAAGTATAGCCAGCAAATTTCAATTGGTGAGGTGTGTCTTAAATCTCATAAAAAAGTGTTGCTAACCCTTGAATCTATATTGGTTTTCGCTCACTCTCATCCTTAAATTAAATTAGGGATAATTAACAAGCTTGAGACAGTAAGCGTAAGCCGTAAGCTAAAATCGGTTAAAAGCGCAATATCAAGTGTATCAAGGAGCTCAATGGGCTAGCTTTGTTAGTCATTTTTGCGGTGTTAAAGGCGATTTGTGGAAAATAGCTTAAGCGCCTTGTATTGGCATTGTAAAAATTGCCAATAAACAGCGCTAAAAACAAGCTGTAAAAAGCCAACAGCCCCTAGGCTAAAGTGGGGGATTGAGTTAAAATACCGCGTTTGCACTCCTGCCCATCGTTTTTTAAGTAGAAAAAGTCATGTTTGAAGTTAATCCGGTTAAATTTAAAATCAAGGAATTGGCTGACCGTACCCAACTCCTTCGGGGGTATCTTTGACTATGATGCCAAGAGTGAGCGTCTAGAAGAAGTCAGCCGAGAGCTCGAAAGCTCTGAAGTGTGGAATGATCCCGATAATGCTCAGGCATTGGGGAAAGAGCGCGCTTCGCTCGAAGCGGTGGTCAAAACTATCGATGATATGGATAGTGGTTTGGAAGATATTGAAGGTCTTCTCGAACTTGCTATCGAAGAAGACGATGAAGAGACCTTTAACGATGCCTCTAGTGAGCTGAGTGATTTAGAAAAACGCTTAGAAGAACTCGAGTTCCGCCGCATGTTCTCAGGTCCTCATGACGCATCCGACTGCTACTTGGATATTCAATCTGGCTCTGGTGGGACAGAGGCGCAAGATTGGGCCAACATGGTACTGCGCATGTATTTGCGTTGGGGGGAAGCAAAAGGTTATAAGCCTGAGTTGATGGAAGTGACCGATGGTGACGTTGCCGGTATCAAAGGGGCGACCATTAAGTTTACTGGTGAGTATGCATTTGGCTCATTACGTACCGAAACAGGCGTACATCGCTTAGTGCGTAAATCACCATTCGATTCGTCGGGTAAGCGCCACACCTCTTTCTGCTCGGTGTTTGTCTATCCAGAGATTGATGACTCAATTGAAATTGACATTAATCCGTCAGATTTGCGAATAGATACCTATCGTGCGTCGGGTGCTGGTGGTCAGCACGTCAACAAGACTGAATCGGCGATTCGTATTACTCACTTGCCGACTAATACCGTGGTGCAGTGCCAAAATGACCGTTCGCAACATAAGAACCGTGATGCGGCGATGAAACAGCTAAAAGCAAAACTGTATGAGTTAGAGATGCTCAAACAGAACGCCGACAAACAAGCCGCCGAAGATGCTAAGTCTGATATCGGTTGGGGCAGCCAGATCCGCTCATATGTGCTCGACGATGCGCGTATTAAAGATCTGCGCACCGGTGTAGAGAATCGAAATACTCAGAGCGTCCTCGATGGCGATCTGGATAAGTTTATTGAAGCTAGCCTGAAATCTGGCCTTTAACGAGAGAAGAAGATGACTGAACAAACTCAAGACGAAAACAAGTTAATTGCAGAGCGCCGTGCCAAGTTGGAGCATGTACGCGCTTCTTGCCCTGCTAACGGTCACCCAAATAACTTCGATCGAAAACATAAAGCGGCAGATATCCAAGCTGAATTTGGTCACAACACCAAAGAAGAGTTGGAAGGCATGAATATTCAGCGTTCTATCGCTGGCCGTATCATGGCAAAACGTGGTCCATTCTTGGTTATCCAAGATGTGAGCGGTCGTATTCAGGCTTATGCGGGTAAAGACGTACAGAAAGAGCTGAAAGAGAAATATCAAGGTCTCGATATTGGCGACATTATTGGTGTTACTGGTCAATTGCATCTTTCAGGTAAAGGCGATCTTTACGTCAACATGGAAGAGTATCAATTACTGACTAAGGCACTGCGCCCACTACCTGAAAAGTTCCACGGTCTAACTGACCAAGAGACTCGTTATCGTCAGCGTTATGTCGATTTGATCGTTAACGAAGATTCTCGTAATGCGTTTATTATGCGTTCTAAAGTGGTATCTGCAATCCGTAACTTCATGATCAAAAAAGAGTTCATGGAAGTTGAAACCCCAATGATGCATAGCATTCCTGGCGGCGCATCTGCTCGTCCGTTCGAAACCCATCATAATGCGCTTGATATCGCTATGTATCTGCGTATTGCGCCTGAGCTTTACCTTAAGCGTCTAGTGGTTGGCGGTTTTGAGCGAGTATTTGAGATCAACCGTAACTTCCGTAACGAAGGTCTTTCGCCTCGTCATAACCCTGAATTCACTATGATGGAATTCTATATGGCGTATGCAGACTATAAAGATTTAATGGATCTTACCGAAGAGATGCTCAGTTCTATCGCGATTGAACTATGTGGTAGCGCACAGCTTCCGTACGGTGAACATACCGTTGATTTTGGTGGTCCTTATGCGCGTTTAAGCATGCTAGACGCAATTAAGAAGTATAACCCAGACAATGAAACCATTCAGTCAATGACCTATGAAGAGGTTAAAGACGTTGAATTTATGCGTGACCTAGCTAAGAGCTTAGGCATGACCATTGAGAAGTTCTGGACTTGTGGTCAGTTGCTCGAAGAGATTTTCGGTGAAACTGCTGAGCCTAAGCTGATGCAGCCGACTTTCATTACCGGTTACCCTGCGGACATTTCACCACTTGCACGTCGTAATGATGAAAACCATTTTATCACCGATCGTTTCGAGTTCTTTATCGGTGGTCGTGAAGTGGCTAATGGTTTCTCTGAGCTTAACGATGCGGAAGATCAAGATAAACGCTTTAAGGCACAGGTTGATGCCAAAGATGCTGGTGATGATGAAGCTATGTTCTATGACGCTGATTACATCACGGCATTAGAGCACGGTTTACCGCCAACAGCGGGTCAAGGTATCGGTATTGACCGTTTGGTGATGCTGTTTACTAACACACACACCATTCGTGACGTGATTTTATTCCCGGCTATGCGTCCACAAGGATAAGTTTAGCAAGGTGCTAAAAAACCAGCCAAATGGCTGGTTTTTTTATATCTGGTGAGTATTCACCGCTAGTCTTTATCTCCTTTCATATACTGATTGGTATTACTATCACCAACCTGTTCTCAAGATAATAAGCTTGTCTGCTAACCTAGGTTTTATAAATCGTTTTACTAGCGACTTTTAGCAAGCGGGGTGTATAGTGTTTTAACCTATGATTTAATTCTATTTGTTTATAATCGTCCACAATTTTTATTTTGACTGTGTCTATTCATAATAAATGACGATATGCTAAATAACGATAAAACATAGTTTTGTTTTGATATTTTAAAGGTAACTGCAGATAGTGATAGACATTAAGCTTTCACAACAACAAGTTAAAAAATGGCAGGAGTCTATAGATACTCTGTCTGAGCATTTTGATGGCAGTATTTTACTCTACGTTTTAGACGACTCAGAAGAGTTAAGCTTACAGCTAAAATGTCAAAACGCTTCGGCTGAAGATATAGAACGGGCTGATTCGCTTGTTGCATCTGGGCTTAATTTATTAAAACCTTTTATACATTTTATCGAGCCCACAGAGGTTTATACGTCTGAAGATGGCATCAGTCTTATTCCTATCCTGTGGCCACAAAAAGCGGTCTATGGTGCATTATGTCTTGTACCTAATAAGGTCGGCGATTCAGCTCATTGTGACAATTTCCCTGGTTTGAATAGATTGATTATGATGGGTGTCGATTCCATCGAACTATCATTGAATCATGCATTTAAGTCTTCGCGTCAACAAAAGATAGAACTTAGGCAATCCTCTTTATCCCCATCAATAGATCTGCAGTTATTCATCGATAGCATCAAAGAACATATATGGATGAAAGATATCGCTGGGCGATACATCATTGTTAACCATAGTGTTGAGCGGGCTTGGGGCCGTCCTCGAGATCAGATCATTAACCGTACCGATGATGAGATCTTTGACGCAATGCTAGCAGAGGCTTTCGTACAAGGAGACCATGATTCTATTGTTCGTGGCGTGCAGGTTACGACTGCTGAATGCCAAGGTCTTTTGACCGATGACAAACAATCTTGGCTTGAAACCACTAAAGTACCTGTAGTCAGTGATGATGGTATCTTAGAAGGGGTTATAGGGATAACGCGAAACATTACTTCCCATAAGGCCGCCCAAGAGCAGTTAGAAATGGCCGCTAGCGTATTTGAAAATTCGTTAGAGGGGGTGTTGATCACCGATGCCGCTGGTCGTATTGTCGAAGTTCATGGTGCGTTTACTGATATCACAGGATTTAGTCGCGATGAAGTGATCGGTAAAAATCCTCGAATATTCAATTCTGGTCGCCATAGTAAAGCGTTTTTTGAAGCCCTTTGGCACTCTATTTTGACTCAAGGTAAGTGGCATGGCGAAGTATGGAATCGTCGTAAAAGTGGTGCTATCTTCCCTGAGCGACTGACGATTAGTTCAATGTATGACGATGATGATAACGTGCGTTATTTTGTCGCCGTATTTACCGATATATCGGCGCAAAAACAGAGTGAGCAAGAGTTAGCTCGGCTGGTTTATCATGATCCATTGACTCAGTTACCTAACCGAATGACACTCTCAGCTCAACTCGAACAAGAGCTACGTCATGCTAAGCGAGAAGAAGCTGAACTTGCACTGATTTTTATCGATGTCGATCTGTTCAAGCATATTAATGATAGTTTTGGTCATGTTGCTGGCGATACCGTCTTGGTAGAGCTTGCACAGCGACTAGCGGCTAAATTGGGTAATCAAGGGACTTTGGCTCGTCTCGGTAGTGATGAGTTTGTGGCACTGTTATCCCATATCGAGAGTAGCGATCAAGTCTCTTTGATGGTGAGTCAGTTACGCGAAGTATTTGAAGCACCTTTTGTGTTCCAAGGTGGTGCTATTCGTCTCACTGCGAGTATGGGAATAGCCCTTTATCCTGGCGATGGTGACAACTGTGATACCTTATTAAGTAACGCCGATGCAGCGATGCATAGAGCCAAGACTAATGGCCGAAATAACTATGCATTTTATACTCAATCGTTAACGCTGGAATCGATCGAACACCTGAAATTGCAAAGTGCACTTCACGATGCGATTGCTAACAAGGCTTTTCATCTGGTTTATCAACCGAAAGTTAATTTCACGACGCTTAAATGCAGTGGATTCGAGGCGCTACTTCGTTGGCAAGATCCAAGTTTAGGTCATATATCGCCAGCCGTTTTTATCCCTGTTGCAGAAAAAATCGGTCTAATATATGAAATAGGCTTGTGGGTGCTAAAAAATGCGGCGACTCAAGGTATGCGCTGGTTAGATGAGGGGAAAACCTTTGAGCGTATTTCTGTTAATGTCGCAGGCCCACAGTTACAGCAAGCGAACTTTTATGATGACGTCAAAAGGATATTAAATGAAACAGGCTTGCCACCGCATCACTTGGAATTAGAGGTGACCGAAAGCTGTATGATGTCGGATCCTAAGACGGTGATCACCTTGCTGAAGAAGTTAGGTGAGCTGGGCCTTGAGTTGTCTGTGGATGATTTTGGAACGGGTTATTCTTCACTCAATTACCTTAAACGGTTACCAATACATAAGTTAAAGATTGATCAATCATTTGTCAGAGATATTCCCAGTGATAGTAACAATACGGCTATCGCTAAGGCTGTTATCGCTTTGGGACATGCCCTTAACCTAAGGGTTATTGCCGAAGGGGTTGAAACCGAGGAGCAAGCCGAATTTCTGATTGATGCTGGATGCGATGAAGCACAAGGTTACCTTTACAGTAAGCCTTTATTAGCAAAAGATTTAGAGTCATTTTTATCTTAGATTTCGATAGGCTTTATAGCGAGATGATCACTCAAGATATTGCACTGGGTAGATCTTCTATCAGCCTCACTTCGCCCGAGTCCATATTATCGATGTGAATATTGCCGATACGCACTCTCACTAGGCGCAGGGTAGCAAAGCCGACTGCAGCTGTCATTTTACGTATTTGGCGATTTTTACCTTCGGTGAGGGTAATGGATATCCAACTTGTCGGTCCATGGCGTGGATCACGAATAGCTCGTCCTCTATCGGGTAATTCGGGAACCTGTGCGAGCTTAAATACCTTACAAGGTAAGGTGTGGTACTTTTCTCCTTTAATACCAATATCGACCCCAGTTGTTAGCAGCGCTAATGCCTTAGTATCTATATCTCCGTCTACTTGAACATAATATTCTTTCTCTATTGATTTGCTGCGAACTCGATGGCTTGTCATCCCATCGGTCGTCAACAGTAATAACCCTTCAGAATCATGATCTAGGCGCCCAATAGCCATAATTCCTGTCGGAAAGACGGCTAAATCAGCCAGAAGCGGTTTGCGTTTACGTCGCTCGGGTACGAACTGACTCAGGTAACCATAAGGTTTGAAAATTTTAAAGTGAGACTCTTTGATACGACTGCAGTTTGAATCTTGTTGGTTGTCTGACATGAGTTAGTGAGCTTCTGAGGTGGTTAGAAGCAGATTATATCATGTCGAGTTTGGGTTTATAGCCTAGCTATATGTGAACAAATATACTGCAACATTAGTAATGACAACGTTGTCATTTGTGGTTATAGTAATGTTAATTTGATCACCTGCACAGGTCATTAATGCGCTTATCGTGTTCTGGGCATTAATCTCTGGCGGCATCGATCTGTGTTGCTTAAGGCTGAATGAGTCAAAAATATGCAAATTGTTATTCTGAAAAATAGTGTAGAAGTCGCCGAATATGGAGCGAATATCTTTATTGAGCAACTGCAGGCTAAGCCTGATTCAGTGCTTGGATTGGCGACGGGCTCGACACCAATGTCGCTATATCGACAACTTATCAATGCTAATCAGGCTGGAGAGGTCTCCTTTGTTAAGGTAAAGAGTTTCAATCTCGATGAATATCTTGGCCTAGATGGTTCTCATCCACAGAGTTATCGTTATTTCATGAATGAGCAGCTCTTCGACCATATCGATATTGATAAGAGCCAAACCTTTGTTCCGCCTGGTGATGCCCAAGATCCTATAGAGGCATGTGAGCGTTATGAGAATCAAATCATTGAAGCAGGTGGGATCGATATTCAGCTCCTTGGGATTGGGCGTAACGGGCATATTGGTTTCAATGAACCCTCTTCAGGCTTAATGTCTCGTACACGAGTGAAGACACTAACAAAGGCGACAATCGATGATAATGCGCGTTTCTTTAGTGAAGGTGAATATCAACCTCATCTCTCGATCACCATGGGGATAGGTACCATCTTGGACGCAAAGAAAGTGGTACTCTTAGCCACCGGTGATAATAAGGCTGATGCGATCAAGGCGACGGTTGAGGGAGCGTTAAGTGCATCTTGTCCAGCTTCTGCACTGCAGTTACATCGAAATGCGGTATTAGTATTGGATGAAGCCGCCGCTTCAAAATTAAGCGATTGCGATTTTTATAGACATATAGAAGTTGAGAATCAAAAGTTACGAGCAAGCTTGGCTAAATCCTAGTGATGACTCGATGAATAGTTTGGCTTCAGGTTGCTCTGTTTAGGTTTTTTTAACCTGAGCACCTTGAGGCCGATTAGACTGATGCTTTAGAAGCGCAGCTGGTTGCGTCCTTCATGCTTAGCTAAATAAAGGAGTTCATCGGCTCTATCGATAAGTTGGCCTAAAGTACATTGATTACTTGTGCCATAAGCGACACCAGCACTTATGGTGATATTGAAGGTTTCATCTCCTTTAGCAAACGGATATTGCTGTATTTGTGCAGCAAACTCATTAACGATGACAATCGCATCGGCTAATTTTGTGTTATAAAAAACCAGCAAGAACTCTTCACCTCCCCATCTTACAGCCACATCTTTTTGTCTCAACTGCTGCATTAAAATTGAGCCAATCTTAGCTAGCACTAAATCACCACAGGAATGACCGAATCTATCGTTGATCTGTTTAAAGTAGTCGATATCGATCATGGCAAGGCTCAAGCCCTGCTTAGGTTGACTTTGTTGCCACAATTGGGGCATTAACTCATAAAAGGCTCGGCGATTATTAAGGCCTGTAAGCGGGTCGAGCTTAGCCATATATTGAGCGTGGAGTTTTTCATTTTCGATGTTACGAAATTGTCGTGCTAATGCGAAAGCTAATAATGTCATATCGACTAACATACCCACTTCACCAGCTCGGTAGCTCAATGTGGTATAGGGAATCAGTCCCCAAACCGTTATTCCTGTGGAAGCTGTGCCAAGCATTGAGGTGATAGAGGCGAGTAAAAACAGTTTGCCGTTACTGTTTCCTCTTCTTATGGCAAACATACCTAATATCAACATCAATATTGAAAACAGTAACATAAAGACAAATGCAATATATAAGGCAATGGCCTGTTCACCCATTGCTAAGATAATAATGAGTGGTAATAAGAAGATGGCGCATAGGCTTAGTACACTCCTATATAGCAATGGACTCAGCCTTTTGATAGATAAAAAATGAAGCGCAAAGAGTAAGCCAAATAGGTTAAACATTCCCATTAATAGAGGGTTTGCAAGTTGTTGCCATTGAATATTTTCAGACCATAACCATTGATATCCATGACCTGTATAGGCCATATTGAGAATCATAAAACTAAGTAAAAACAACGAATAATAAAAGTAACTTACATTTCTTAGTCCGATAAATAGCATCACGTTATATGCCAATAGGCAGAATATTGCGCCATACAGAAAACCGTAGCTATAACTATCAAAAAGTTGACGAGCTACGGATTCATTTTCATCTTGAAAATATATGGGTACTAACATGGGGTCGATTGACTCTACACGAATGAGTAGATGGGTGATGCCAGGGGGAAACCCATAGTCAATATTAAAGAATCGTTGATTGTTACCCCGTTGAGAAAAGAGTAGATGATCTCCCCGCACTAACTTGTGGAACTTGCCGTTTGGGGAGTAAAAATAGAACTCAATGTTATCAAGCCAAGAGTTACTTACGGTAAGTTGTCTCTCTATTGTGAACCGTTCTGGATTACGAATGCTTATAGCAAGCCAATGAGGTGTTGAATTTATACCAAAATTGGCGACATTGTTTTCAATTTGGTGAAATTCGCCATTCAGGTAGCTAGCTAATATTTGCTCTGCAGAAAGTTGTTCTTGGGCTTCTTTAGTGGAAAACCGCTCGCTAATCGAGTCGGTATAGTGGTCATTTATATTTAAGCAATAGGCGTTGCTAGGTACCAAACAAGTTAGCGTACCTACTAATAATAGATAGAATGAAGTCCATTTAAAGGTCATGGTTATTCTTTAATAAAAGTTATAGTTGGCGTCACCAAATCTATTTGAGGTACGTTGTAGAGAATGTAATAGTCCTGAGATCATTTTTAACACAAACATAGCATTTAACCTAGAATGTGTTGATTTTTCATGGGTTTTTTTGCACTTGTTTAGTGGCTATTTGGGATAGGGGATTGTTAAGGTGGAAAAACATAATATATTTAGTACGTTACCAGATGATTTAACTTGTGAGGTGTTTGAGCCTATTGTGGATCAGCGTGGCATTGTTATTGAACGTATTATTTCTATGGCTCATGTAACGCCTAAGGGGCAATGGTACTGCCAAGATCGCAGCGAGTGGGTCATGGTGTTACAAGGTGAAGCCAAGCTAGTATTTGATGATTCACAGGTGGTTCACCTTCATAAGGGAGATCATATAACCATTCCTTCCCGCTGTAAGCACAGAGTTTGTTGGACGAGTGAAAGCGAACCCACTCTCTGGTTAGCTGTGCATTATTAAGCTCGATCCATTAAAAACGACTAAAATCTGGCTATGATAACCGTGATCTGTGAGCTAGATCTGTTATAATCGCGCGCTAATTTTTATCCAACTTTCTATCTAACAGTGAGCTGATTGAGACCCCCATGGACAAGCCTGAGATTTTCACCCCAGATTCAGTATCGCCAGCACCAGTCAAGGTACAGTCTAATCGCCTCGAACTGTTAGCTCCAGCTAAGAATGCCGATTACGGTATCGAAGCGATTAAACATGGCGCGGATGCAGTCTATATTGGCGGGCCAGCCTTTGGAGCCCGTGCGACAGCGGGTAACAGCGTTGAAGATATTGCCCGCTTATGTGAATTTGCTCATCAGTATCATGCGCAGGTATTTGTTGCGATCAATACCATCTTGATGGATGACGAGTTAGCCGCAGCAGAGAAATTGATCTGGGAGGTCTACGAGGCGGGTGCCGATGCACTTATTGTGCAAGATATGGCGATCTTGCAACTTGATATTCCCCCTATTGCGTTACATGCAAGTACTCAGATGGACAATCGCAGTCCAGAGAAGGTTGCTTTTCTTGAGCAGGTGGGCTTCTCTCAAGTGGTATTGGCAAGGGAGCTTGGCTTAAGTCAGATCCGCGATGTTGCCGCCAATACCAACATGCAAATTGAGTTTTTCATTCATGGGGCCCTTTGTGTTGCGTTTAGTGGCCTGTGTAACCTCAGTCACTCTTTTAGTAACCGCAGCGCCAACCGCGGTGAATGTTCGCAACTGTGCCGTTTACCGGGGGATTTAAAAACTCGCCAGGGTGAAGTGTTAGCACAGAATGAACACCTGTTATCGTTGAAAGATAACAATCAAACCGACAACCTAGAGCTGCTTATCGACGCCGGTGTTCGGTCATTTAAGATTGAAGGCCGCCTCAAAGATTTAAGTTACGTTAAAAATGTCACCGCCCATTATCGCCAAGAGCTAGATAAAATTATCGCGAGACGCCCAGAGTTTACAGCCTCGTCACATGGTCGTTGTGAGCATAACTTTATCCCAGATCCAGAGAAAACCTTTAACCGCGGCAAGACTGATTATTTCGTCCATGAGCGCAGCCAAGGGATGAATGACTTCCGCTCGCCAAAGTACATCGGCGAAGAAGTTGCCAAGGTGAAACGCATTGGCAGTGACTTTATCGAGGTGATCTCAGAAGAAAGCTTCAATAATGGCGATGGCTTATGTTTCTTTACCAGTAATTTTACCGAAGCTAAGCAGTCTGATGACAAGCTAAAAGGGATGCGGGTTAATCGCGCCGAAGGCCTTAAGTTGCATCTTACTCGCGTCCCGAAAGAGTTACAGGTGGGGATGACCATTTATCGTAATCACAATCAGGCATTTGAAGCGGTATTAGCTAAAGAGTCATCTAAGCGCGTTATAGAGGTCGACTTGCAGTTAACCGATACCGACGACGGCGTATGTTTAACCATGACCGACTGCTATGGTCACAGCGTTAGTCAGTCTTTAGTGGTTGAAAAAACAGTGGCAACCGATGTGGAGAAAACACAGCTGGGGCTGCGTAAGCAACTGGCTAAGTTAGGCAGTACTGATTTCAAGGCGCGTAAGATCGCCATCGAGACCGCACAAACCTGGTTTATCCCCACTTCAATGCTAAATGGATTACGTCGTGACACGGTTGCGGCATTAGAGCTGGCGCGAGTTGATGGTTATCAGCGTCCAAAAGCATGGAAATATAACCAAGAAGCGACTTATCCGGTTAAACACCTAAGTTATTTGGGTAATGTCGCCAATGAAAAGGCTAAAGACTTTTATACTCGCCATGGCGTTATCGACATTCAAGATACCTATGAAAAAAATGGCGTGACCGAAGATGTGCCATTAATGGTCACTAAACATTGTTTACGCTTTAATTTTAATCTGTGTCCAAAAGAGGTGCCGGGGATTAAAGCTGACCCTATGGTGTTGGAGATAGGTAAAGACGTATTAAAGCTGGTCTTTGATTGCCCTAAGTGTGAGATGCTGGTGGTCGCAGAAAATCGCCAGGTTAAATCGAGCGACTAATTGCTAGAATTATCTAACCCTTAAAAAATCGCCAATTGGCGATTTTTTTATAGAAGTAGTTAACTGACCGAGATGAATCAAGTATCTATTAGCGGCTAGTTATGTCGATAACAAATACTGCCCATTGGCTATTGGACAATTGGTTTTTTATCGGTAAGTTAAACACCTATATATTTTTTGTCGCTATCGCGGCCTAGACTAAGGATAATGGCTATGGGATTACTCGATGCGTTAATGGGCAATGCTTCAGAGGTAAATTTAGATGAGCTGGCGGAAGAGTTAGGTCCAATTTTGGGCGATAATGAGCAGTTAGCATTGGCCTATCGTGTACTGCGCGATATGTTTGTATTCACTAACAAGCGCCTTATCCTCATCGATAAGCAGGGGATGACAGGCAAAAAAGTCAGTTATCACTCAGTGCCTTATAAAGCGATAACCCATTTTGAGGTGGAAACCGCTGGTAGCTTCGATATGGATTCCGAGTTAAAACTGTGGATCTCCGGTCAGAAAGAGCCGTTAGTTAAAGAGCTGAAGAAAGGCACCGATGTGGTCGGTATTCAGAAGACCATAGCTAATTTCTCACTCTAATCTTCATAGTGACGCGAATAAGCCCAGGCCTATGTCTGGGCTTTTTGTTGCCAGTTAGGCGTCCAAAGCCGCTCTTGGCAGATTACTTTTCTCTGGCCGAGCTGCTTATCTAGCTCAATTAGGTTGCAGTACTCAAATTAGTGAGGCCATTGAGCAGCGAGTTGTCTATGGCGAGGAGGCTGCATGAGGTGAGACTTGATGATTAGCGTTCGGCCAAAGGCGGAATTTTCTGTGCTGGTACCATAGTCGTCGAATAGGGAATCGGCTGAAACCGTATCTAATTATGCCTGTATGTGAGCTAAATTTTGTTTTATTGGAAAGGTAATCTCAAGCGCTACGGTCTTACTTGGCTCGATACTAATTTAGTGAATGCGGCAACAGTTCTCGGAGACTCATTTGATGGTGAAATTAGCAAAGCTTTCTTTTTTATTCCTGCCAACCTTACTACTTGGTCAGACAGCGAGTGCCGAGGTGCAGGGTAATGACTTTATCCAGGTGTTTGAGCAGCTTTCAGGGAAGCAACCAGGTGTCAGGAAGGGGCATGCAAAAGGCGTCTGCGTCGTCGGTGAGTTTGCCCCCTCGACCGCAGCGCTTCAATATTCAAGTAGTGCGTTGTTTACAGCTGAAAGTGTAAAGGCGAGCATTCGTTTTTCAATGGCGGGTGGAAATCCGGCAGCCAATGAAACTGAGCGCAGTCCTAGAGGCGTTGGCGTTCAGTTTAAGCTGCCTGATGGCAGGGTTCATAATATTGCAGGCTTAACCACTCCAGTGTTTCCAGGTAAAGATCCACAAACCTTTTTAGGATTACTGCAAACCTTGGTGCCTAACGAGCAAGGTCGTATTGATTTTGCTAAGGTAAAGCAATATCGCCAAGAGCATCCAAGTACACAAGCTCAATTTAATTGGTTGCAAAGTCATAATCCACCAAGTTCATATTCGCGCGTGCAATACTATGGCATCCACAGTTTTAATTTTGTCGATGATAAAGGTGATAAAACTAAATTCAAGTGGCAGCTTGCACCCGTTGCGGGCGAGCTAGCCTTGACGGAACAGCAGATGAAGCAGCTTCCACCAACCTTTTTAGCTGACAAGTTAAAGCAAGAGTTGAGCACCGGTAGTGTGCTGTTTGAGCTGCACGCTATTATTGGATATGAGGATGATGTCACAAACGATCCTTCACAGTTTTGGCCAAAAGATCGCCAAACCATCAGTTTAGGTCTGCAAACTATCAATCAAAGTGGTGACAACCGCTGTGATGGGATTAACTATGATCCTAACGTGCTTTCTAAGGGAATTGAGCCGAGTGATGACCCTGTATTAAGGTTACGCTCCACTGTGTATGCCATTTCATTTGGTAAGCGACTCTCCGGCAACTAGATAGCTGAGTGCTTGTGTGGGATTACTTCGGGCTCGCTAGATAGGCTTTACGCTCGGCGGTGTAGTCCCACCAGTTTTTGGCGTCGTGTCCCTCCATATAACGTACAGCGGCAATAAAGACATCGATAACACAGGGGTCATGACGCTTGCCTGTAATGGCCTCTAGTCGCTGGTGCATCTGGTAGGGGTCTTGGCCAATCAGTGCGTCAGGATTATGCAACCCGAGCAGATGCAGATCCTCTGCTGTTGCCTTGCCGACATTGGGGATCGATGTTAGATCGCTAACTTGCTTGTATCTGGATTTCATCTTATCGACCTTTATTCGGGGCGGGGAACCAGTTTACTGGCTATTACCTATGCTGTCTTGTTTATCAGTGAGTAACCTCTGACGAATAGGGCTAGCTATAAAGAGTAAGCCACTCCATGAGTGGCTTTCTTATTGCGACTGGGGTTTATAGCTTAACCGTTTTAACGCCTTCAGGTGTCCCCACGAGCAATACATCGGCGCCGCGCTGGGCAAATAGGCCGTTAGTTACAACACCGACGATCTGGTTAATCTTTTCTTCCATCTCTTTCGGGCTAACGATCTTCATGTTGTAGATATCAAGGATCACGTTGCCGTTATCTGTAATAACACCTTCACGATAAACAGGATCGCCACCAAGTTTTACCAGTTCGCGCGCCACGTAAGAGCGAGCCATTGGGATCACTTCAACGGGTAGTGGGAACTCACCCAGAACGTCGACTTCTTTGGTGTTATCGACGATACAGATGAATTTTTCGGCAACGGCTGCAACGATTTTCTCGCGGGTTAGAGCGGCACCGCCTCCTTTTATCATGTCCATGTGGCCGTTGATCTCATCGGCACCATCGACATAGACAGACAGCTCATCGACCGAGTTAAGGTCAAATACCGGAATGCCTAATGCCTTCATCTTTTCGGTAGAGGCTTCTGAGCTAGATACCGCGCCTTCGATGTCAGCCTTTATGGTGGCTAGAGCATCAATAAAGTGATTAACCGTTGAACCGGTACCAACACCGACAATAGTGTCTTTTTCAATGTACTCTAGTGCTGCCCAACCGGCCGCTTTTTTCATTTCATCTTGAGTCATGAGGAGTTCCTATAAGGATAAACGAATCATTTTGGCATTATTATACCTTTAGTTGCCGTCGGGGATATGTCAAATGACTCAGTTTGTTTCATTTAGCAGTATTTTTGTTTCATTCGGAAGTGGTCTCCCGTCACGAGCAGCTTTAGTACGCTTAACCTATTGTGCGCTTAACTGAACCTGCTTAGTTTATATTTAGCCCGCACCATTTTGCAGTGGGCAGCTTGTTGATATCGCTGGGACTGGTAAAAATGGCTTGAGCAGAGTAGGTTAGCGACTACAGAGATGCTTCGTTATTAGATAATAAAAGGAATTAGGAGAAAAAATGGCTGGTGCAAGTTTATTAACCTTGCTAGATGATATTGCTGCAATCTTGGATGATGTGGCATTAATGAGTAAGGTCGCTGCGCGCAAAACAGCTGGCGTGTTGGGGGATGATCTTGCGCTCAATGCCCAACAAGTGTCGGGGGTCAACGCCGACAGAGAGTTGCCTGTCGTGTGGGCGGTGGCTAAAGGATCGTTGCGTAATAAGTGTGTTTTGGTGCCTGCCGCACTGTTAATTAGTGCCTTTATCCCCTGGGCGGTAACGCCATTATTGATGCTTGGTGGTTTATTTCTCTGTTATGAGGGGTTTGAAAAGTTATATCATTCAATGGTGCATAAGCAGCAAGAAGAGATGAGCCACGCAGAACTCGTTGAGGCTGTTGGTGATCTTAAGGCTTTCGAGAAGGAGAAGGTCGCAGGTGCCATTCGTACCGATTTTGTGCTTTCAGCAGAGATTATTGCTATCACTCTAGGGGTGGTTGCAGAGAGTAGCTTTTTAACTCAAGTGGTCACTCTGAGTGTGATAGCTGTGTTGATGACCATAGGAGTCTATGGATTGGTTGCAGGCATCGTCAAACTTGACGATGCCGGGCTCTATTTGAGTCAGCGACAGGGGCAAGGGGGACTCACGCGTTTTTGGCGCTGGATAGGTGGTGGATTAGTTAATGCCGCACCTTATTTAATGCGGGGGTTAACCCTTGTCGGCACCATTGCGATGTTTATGGTGGGGGGCGGCATCCTGACCCATGGTATCCATATTATCGGTGAGCAATTTAACCTTTGGGCATCGTTGGTGGCGCAATGGATCGTGATTGGTCCATTCTTATCAATGCTAACACCGAGTTTACTCAACTCTCTTTTTGGGGTGATAGCTGGCGCGATTGTTTTGTTGTTGATGTCTCTCATTGGCAAACTAGGATTGAAATAGTCATTAATGAACTCAAGCTGGTGGTGTTTTCATAACAACTTGTATTATATGTGATTTTATCACTTTTTAAGCCGTAGCAGTTGAGTGTTTTTTCAAATATTAAAGAGGTTGGTAAGCAAAAATGAGAACATTAGCGGTTGTTGTCTTGATGATTTTTTGCATTATCGGCGTGCGGTTCAGGTCCTAGTGATGATAGTTCAACCCCGGCACCTGAGCCGACTCTAACGCCTGAGCCGTTTAGCGACCTATGCTATCTAATGAGTACCAGTTTAGGCGAGATCACCTTAGCTATTGATATTGTTAATACCCCGGTTACGGGGAAAAATTTTGCCCGTTATGTAGAGGCCAACTTTTATGATGGCACTCTTTTTCATCGCGTGATCCATAACTTTATGATCCAAGGTGGTGGTTTTACTAAAGGTTTAGTTGCCAAACCCGGCTTTGAAGCAATTGTGAATGAAGCCAATGTTGGTTTTACCAATGCTCGAGGCACTATTGCTATGGCACGGACAAATGACCCGAATTCCGCTACCCCACAGTTTTTCATTAATACGCTTGATAATGCCCATTTAGACCAAAGTGTCAGCAGTTATGGGTATGCTGTTTCTGGTAAGGTCATTGAAGGGATGGAGGTGGTAGACCAGATAAGTATTGGTGCCACTACAAATCAAAATGGTCGCAGTGATGTCCCTGTGACCGATATTCAATGCCCCAATCTTTAACCTTAAGAATGATTTTTATTCGATGCCGTTAATTCATACGGCGTTTATTTTATGGTTTTTCGTTGAGATGCAGTTTCAGCAGATCGATCATCGCATTTGCGGCAAACGAAAGTGGTTTATCTTTTTCCCAAAATAGGCTCATGCGCCAGTTAAGTGAAGTCTCTGTCAATTGACGACTAACTACGCCCTCGAGTTGATAGCGCTCGGCAATGAACTTAGGCAATAGCATGACGCCAATTCCTGCGGCAACCAAGGCAATACCAAACTCTGGCTGATTAACATGAGTCGGGTTATCTATGGTTACGGCGGCATCACTACAGGCATTGATGACCATTTCATGGAGTGAAAACTCAGGCTCAAATAGAATTTGAGCGCAGCGATCTAATGCGCTAATGGGGATCTCAGTCTTTTTAGCTAACGGATGCAGGCTAGGTAAAACCACCACCATTGGCTCGGTATGAATCGCTATTCCTTCAAATTCTTGATTGAGTTCGATGATGCCTGTCGCCAGTTCTATCTCGCCCTGTTTGAGCGCCGATGTTTGCTCTACTCCGCCACGTACTAAGAGTTGAGTGTGAATTTGCGGGTAGCGTTGGCGATATTTAGCGATGATAGGAGCAAAAAGCTCGGCACTGCCAAGTGGAGCAAGCCCAAGCTTTAACTCACCTTTATTTAACCCTTTAAGCGCGTCGAGTTCTGTGAATAGTTCACGCTTGGTATCTAATAGCTTTTGCGCGTATTGATAAACCAATTGGCCGTGAGTGGTTAGCGTGACCGCTGTTCCTCGTTTTCCGCGCATCAACAGTGGAAGTTCTAACTCGGCTTCTAGTTGGTTTATCGATTTAGACAGCGCAGGCTGACTAATATGGATCTTAGCCGCTGCACGGTTAAATCCTTTGCAGTTAACGATCTCTACAAAATAGTGTAGCGCCTTCAGATCCATTTTGATTTCTTTTAGTTATTTAATTTATAAATAATATTCATTTTTTTTATCAAAAATACAAGCGTAAAATTATCCTATCAATATTATTTCGGCTTTAAATCACGCTATGAGTACCTCTTTTCTATCATTAAAACGTCTTCTTCAGGTATTACTGCAAGTCAGCTTACTTTGTTTAATTGCGTTATCGGCGCAATGGTTAGTCGATGTTTTTTCTCTGCCTATCCCGAGCAGTGTCGTCGGTTTAGGTGGGCTATTATGCTTGTTGGCACTCAATTGGCTGCCCGAGCGATTTGTGGCTGTGGGAGCGGCTTGGTTGTTAGGGGAGCTGCTGTTGTTTTTTATTCCGCCAGTGGTCGCCTCTATCCATTATGCTCCACTATTTGAACAATATGGCGTCAGTCTGATGCTGACCTTAGTGCTGGGAAGTGTGTGTGTTTTACTGATAACAGGGTTTGTTATCGATAGAGTGTTTCGCTTTGAACGACGTCATAATCGCGCCAAAAGAGTCTTTGCTCCGATTGGGCATTCTAAGGTAGCGGGTCACTAATATGTTGCAGTATCTCTCCTCCCAAAGTGTTGCCGTGTTGTGCTTATTAGTCACGCTAGTGTGCTACTTTGCCAGTAAACGCTTATATCGGACTTTTCGTCAGTGGTGGTTATCTCCGATGATTGTAACCCCGATAAGCTTACTCACTTTGGTGGTGTTATTTGCGATCCCTCTGCCAACTTATTTTGTTTATAGCCATTACTTAAGTGCCTTGTTGGCGCCGGCGACAATAGCCTTTGCCTTGCCCATTTATAGAGAGCGACGGTTGATCGCACGTTATCCATTGACCATAAGTTTAGGTGTAATAACAGGCTTACTTGTTGGGTTACTTTCTTCGTGGTTGTTAGTGAAATTGATCTATTTACCCCCCGAATTATCTCACAGTATGTTGGTTCGTTCGGTCTCTACGCCATTTGCTTTAGAAGCCACATCAGCATTTGGTGGCGTTCCCGATTTGACGGCAATGTTAGTGTTAGTTACTGGCGTACTGGGGATGTTGCTGTGTGGGCCGATTTTTAAATTGGCAAAAGTTAGAAGCCCTCTGGCGAAGGGCGCAGCCTTAGGGGCGTCGGCTCATGGTGTTGGCGCGGCAAAAGCCGCAGAGCTTGGACAAGAGGAGGGCGTTGTTGCCAGCCTCACCATGATTTTGACTGGGATAACTATGGTTATGGTCGCGCCACTTTTTGCCTGCATCTTAATATAGGTGTTTATTGTGCTATTGGGATTTTAGTAGTCTGGCACATAATTTAACGAAATCGGATGAGGTAACAATCCCCGTTATCTTGTGTTGTTCATCAATCACAGGCAGGCAGCCAAGTTTGTTATCAATAAAGTAATCAATAACTACGGCTAAAGGTTCATCTAAAGTCAATTTTTGAAACTCAGACTCCATGATCTCTTTAACTAAGGTTTTACGCTCTTTTCTATCTAATGCCTCACTCCCGTAATGTGTCAGCATATGGACTACGGTTGATATCATCTTCTTGTGGGTGAGTATGCCAACTAAATCGCCACTTTCTTCGCTGATAACCGGTAGATGCCTTACGCCCCGATTTTGCATTAACAGGTGTGCGTCCTTTGCGGTGGCCTGATCGCTGATGCAGACAGGCTCAGTAGTCATAATGTCACTAACTTTCATTGTTTGTTCCCTCAACATGTCGGTAGATGAAGCATAACAGTTTTGTTGAATATCGTCCTGTTTCCTAAGGCCTGTTTTTTATTAGGGGAGTAATGAGCGATCTAGTTTTCGCTGCAGGCGTTGTAATTTGTTCTCGAAAGTTTGAAAGTTGCCGTTGAATAATAAATCTGCAATATTAGTCATTGATAATTAGAGGTCATTAGACCTCTTACCAGGAATAAAAATAATAATGCCTGTTTATCTTTCTATGCGGTAGTTATCAAGCTCACAAGATGTGAGATGAGATCTGAAGGGATAATCGGTTCAATTAAAGGAATAACAATGAAAACAAATTATTCGCGCAGAGACTTTTTGGCAATGTCGGCTAAAGGTGTTGGCGCCGCAGTCGTCTCATACGGACTCATGGGGTGTTCTAGCAGTGATAAAGATGATGATACATCGAGCACTGAGGTGCAGTTTTATCATGGTGTAGCTAGTGGCGATCCAACACATAGTGCCATAATTTTATGGACGCGAGTAACACCCGCTGTCGACGCCGATATCAGCGTTAGCTGGGAGATCGCGACAGATGCCGAATTTACCGATTTAGTCGGCAACGGTGAGACGGTGACTAGTAGAGATCGTGATTACACCGTTAAAGTTGATGCTATTGGTTTAGATTCTGGTACTCACTATTACTACCGATTTAAAGCGGCTGATAAGACCTCTGATGTCGGATTGACTAAGACTTTACCCGAGGGCGTCGTAGATAGTGTCAAGTTAGCCGTGATGTCTTGCGCTAACTTTCCAGCGGGCCATTTCAACGTATATCAGTTAGCCAGCCAGATCGATTCTCTCGATGCTGTGGTGCATCTTGGTGACTATATTTATGAGTATGGGCGTGGTGGCTATGCCAGTGAAAATGCAGCCACTCTTGGTCGAGAGGTGTTGCCTGCAGGAGAGTTATTAACCCTTGAAGATTACCGTACTCGCTATGGGCAATATCGCAGTGATACATCGCTTTCGGGTCTGCACTCAAAGGTGCCTTTCATCACCGTATGGGACGACCATGAAGTCGCTAATGACTCGTGGGCTGACGGCGCCGAAAATCATAATGAGGGTGAAGGGGATTTCCAAGCGCGTAAAGAAGCGGCGCTTCAGGCCTATTTTGAGTGGTTACCTATTCGTCCTTGGGCAGAGGGGAACCATGAAGAGATCTATCGTTCATTTAGTTTTGGGGATCTCGTTGATTTACATATGCTTGATACTCGTCTTTTGGCGCGTGACAAGCAGTTAGATTATGCCGACTACATCGATGATGCCACTAACAGTATGGATAGTGCTCGCTTCATGGCTGATGTGACTAGCAGTGACAGAACCATGCTTGGAGCGGATCAATTACAGTGGCTTCAAGCTAATTTACTGACTTCAACCGCTAAATGGCAGGTGCTAGGGCAACAAGTGTTAATGGGCACCATGATGTTGCCTGCGGCGATAGCGACACAAAAGCTGAGTGTATACCAATACGCAGAATTGGGGGCTTTAGCACAACTTGCTGGCCGCGCCGCAGCGAATGATCCGACATTAACCGCGCAGGAATACAGCTATTTGATTGGTAATCAGCATAAGCTAACGCCTGAGGTGATGGGACTGCTACAGTTGCCATCGATCCCTTATAACCTAGATGCTTGGGATGGTTATGCTTATGAGCGAGAGGTTATTCTCGCGACGGCTAAATCCGCTGGTGCTAACCTCGTTGTTATTGCTGGAGATACTCATAATGCCTGGGCTAATGAGATATTAGACTCTCATGGTGACCTTGTTGGTGTTGAGTTTGCGACCAGCTCGGTTTCATCTCCGGGACTCGAGTATTATTTGGGAATAGAAGCGGATCAGCAAACAGTGACAGAAGCGGGTATTGTCGATCTCGTTGATGGTCTAAAGTACACCAACTTGCGTGATCGCGGGTTTATGTTGCTGACCTTCGATAAAACCCAAGTCAGAAGTGATTGGCATTATGTCGATACCTTGATGTCTGTCGAGTTTAATGAAGCGACAGATAAGCATTTTGCTGCGGTGACTCAGCTGGGTGAACCCAAAATCACAGCGGCTTAGTTGAGCTCGTGATGATTTGAGGCTAAAAGCCGCCCTTGGCGGCTTTTATTTTTTGACTAAAAGTCAATTCAACATCGACATTTCACTATTTAGTTCTGCAGTTTGGCGGGTTTTAGTATAAAATCCAGCTCCAAAATCTCGTTGTCAATTTTTAATCGTTTTGAGCATCAATCCGGTTTAATTGTGCTACGTTGAATTTGGGCGAAAGCTAATCTGTTCGATTAGTTCTTTACCTACTCATAACGCTAAATATCACAAGATGGGGACGGTCTGATGTCTGAAAAACACTTTATTACTGCTCAGCAGCTGCTTGAGGATTCTTTTCGCTTAGCGGCACAGGTTTATGAAAGTGGTTTCAGACCACAATTTATCGTTGGGATTTGGCGCGGAGGTGCCCCTATTGGTATTGCAGTTCAAGAGTATTTTGATTTTAAGAAGGTTGATACCGATCATATTGCCGTTCGTACCTCGTCCTACTATGGCATTAATCAACAAAGTAAGCAGATTAAAGTACATGGCCTGCACTATATTGTTGAAAATGCCAATGCGGATGATGGTCTGCTCATCGTAGATGATGTGTTTGATTCTGGTCGCAGTATCCATGCATTAAAAGAGAAGTTACAAGAGCTGATGCGTCTAAACATGCCTACAGACGTGCGTATTGCTTGTCCTTATTACAAGCCAAAGAATACTGCCGTTGAATTAAAACCTGATTATTTTATTCATGAGTCTGAAGAGTGGCTGGTATTCCCTCACGAAGTGTCTGGTTTATCGCCAGAAGAACTTGCAGAAGGGAAAGGCGACCTTAAGAATATTAAGCATCTATTTGTTTAAGCGCCATTAGGTTTTAGTTGGAAAAATGCCACCTAATGTAGGTGGCATTTTTTTGTTATAAGCGGTCAATTTCATCACTGAGTTGATAAGATTTATCTGTGACGATTTTCTCTAGGGTCACGACGCGATCTTTTAGCTTTGCCAGTTCAACTTTTAAGTTGTCTATTTGCTGATTCTCTACATTGGCGTGGCGTTTGTTATATTCCTTATAACCACTGATGGCAAAACCGCCGATAATCGCTATTGCGGCAATTTCAAAAGGTCCCATTGTTATTCTCCCTTTAACTTTAATTTTTATAAACTTTCTTATATGGATTGGTATTAATGACTATCTATAGCACCAAGTAAAGCTTGGGCTGGTTTTATCTTATTTATTTAATAGCTATTACCCTAATAGCCATTTTGTTCTTTGTTAATAACTCGTTAAATTAACTAATTATCTTAAGTTCAGGTGCGCTATTTTTTATTAAAGTAGATGTTCTTTAACTAATAAACACTGCTTCTCAGCTTGTACGGCGCGCTCAAGTCCCATTTGAGTGACTTGGCTCAAGTTGGGCTCATTATTGAGTATCCGTGTTAGCCTCGCAACACCTGAATATGAGCAGTTCATCGGTAAAAGATATTGAGTATATACTCTCATAAAATCAGGACTATTGCGTTTATCGACCTCGATGAGCTCTGTTAGTCGTTGTTCAGCCGTAGCTTGGCTTAGTGCTTTTTGTTCACTAGGGTAAAGCTTACGCATCACTTGGGTTAACTTATCTAGCATCAGCGGATCACTATCGGCGCTATGCTGTTGCACACGTTCAAACCATTGACGTTTCTGAGTTGCTTTAGGCTGGACGACTTCGGCACTCATTGCATATTTGTCTGCAATTGTAGATTTATCAACTTGTTTCTCTTTTAAGAGTAACCGCTGAGCGCCAGGGTGATCGTAACGGTTGAGATGGATAATAATCGCCCAGCGCTGAGTCTGGTCGAGGTTGATGCCATTGAGTTTTTCGGTTCCATCGAGCAGTGCTGCAAGGTGTTGTTTAGCATCGTGGCTGGTAGCAAATTTAATATAGGCATCGAACCATAATCCTTTTATCTTATCATTTGATTGGGTCATGGTAAGGCGAAGACTCATCTGTTCGAGTGCACGCAGTGCTCTTTGGCTATAACGTTGCTGATTCGGACTCATCTGCTCTAACAAGGCTTTAGCCTGTTCTAGTTTGTCGATCAGTTGCTCTAGTACCTGTGGATCTTGCTCAGTGGGGGCGTTAATTAACACGCTCCCCAAAAAGCGATTAAGAGCGAGTTCTCCTTCTAGGACACCGTTCCACAAGGTTTGCCAAAGCATGATCCGCAGCTGTGTGTCTTCAATTTTATGCAGATGAATTAGCGCGGTTTCAAGTGAGCGAGGATCGAGTTTGACCCTGACATAGCCTAAGTCTTGGTAATTTGGGAAAACAAGATCTGGACATCTAACGCCGTATAGACGTTTGATGTTAGTAATTTCGCCATCGTAAGTGACAGTGGATATCAAGTTTGGATGCAGTGCTTGGCGACCTATGGTAAATAGGCCTAATTTTACTTTTTGCTCTCTCAGAACAGAATTAGCCTTGCTTGGATCTTGGTGTAGGGAAAACTGGCTAATGCGGTTGTTACTGCATTGATACTGCACTTCAATGCGATTGACGCCACTTCGATAGAACCAATCCGTTGTCCAATTATCGAGTGGCCGTTTCGCTGACGCAGAAAGGCTCGCCATAAATTCATGAAGATTGGCACTGCTAAACTGATATTGGTTCAAGTATTGATAGAGGCCTTTGTTAAAGGCTTTGTCACCGACAAGAAAGTTAAGCTGGGTGAGTAGGGCTACGCCTTTTTTAATGGTATTGGGTGCAACGCCTTCATCGAGCAGCTCGCTGCTGGCTATAGTGGTTTGGATAGGCTGACTGTTATCTCTGTCATCGATTTGATAAAAACTATATTTATCTAGATAGTTGGCTGGTGGATTGGACTCAGCTGCGAGCGCTTTGTTGGCCATAAAAGTGGCAAGAGTCTGACTAAGCCAGAGGTCATCCCACCATCTCAAAGTGACAAGGTTGCTGAACCATTGCTCAGCGAGTGCCCGCGACACGAGGAAGTGAAGTTGTTCCGTGTCGAGCATAGACTCCTCAAAGGTGCTTATCGCAGCGTTTGCCATCATATTCTGAGGCAGTTTGGGCACCAGCAGTTGATCATATTTTGAAAATGGATATGGGACGCCTAATTGCTCTTGATAGAAGGCTATTGCGTGTCGAGTCTGCTCCAGCCACTGCGTTGAATCGACTTGATTAGCAATCGATTGGCGAGCATATAGCGTGATTGGCAGCTCATCAAGTGTGACTTGCCATTGTTTGTAGGGACCGGCATGAAGCGAAAAACTATGAGGGCTAATAGGTTTAGTTGACTCAAATTGCCATTGAGTCACTAATTCACCTTTAACTTGAGCGTTAGATGCACTAGCGCTTATCACTGTCCAATCATTGGGGGCGGCGACAGTTAAGTGATATACGGCCTTAAGATCGGGTTGATCAAACTGCGGCACCATCATTTGCGCGCTTGACGGCAAGAAGTGGGAATAGAGGTAAGTATTGCCGTCAACTGGGTCTGTGTATTGGATCAGGCCCTGATCTGCGCGGCTGTATGGCTTGTTGAACTGCAGATTAATTTGGTTTTTACCACTGCTGAGAAGGGCTGCAGAGATACTTAAGCGTTTGCCATCGTAATTGGGATAAACTTTGCTCCCGTTAATGGTAAAAGCTGTCACATTAGCTTGGTTAAAATCGAGGGCCAAAGCTTGCTCGGTATCGCTTAGATTAAAACTAATAATGGCGCTGCCACTAAATTCTCTGGGGTGAGTTAGGGTTAGATTGAGCTGGTAATCAAGATCACTTATCCGCTTGGCTCGCTGCTGGGCTTGCTGGGCTTGCTGGGCTTGCTGTGCTTGCTGTGCTTGCTGTGCACTAATAGAGTGACTTTGATTTATAATGAGATCCTGTTTTGGGGTTACAGTGCTTTGGCAGGCCGAAACCAATAGTGACATTACGCCAAGGAGACAAAGCTGAATCGGTTTCAAAGCGGGGTCCTTAATGATCTCATATCGCGGCTATTTTTAACCCGATCTCATAAAAAAAACCAGCATTTTTGCTGGCTTTTTAGCACTGTTGTAGCTAAATACCGATAGGTATTACATGCCAAGGAAAGACTTAGACTTTACCTTGCGGATCTCTTTTTCATCAGACCATTCGATCAGACCTGTTTCAAGATCCATTAGACGCATAGTCATTTTGTAATAGACATCTTTGGTACTGCCATCTTGCTTAACTATGCTAGATAGATTGCCGTATAGCATGAATTGCGCGCCAATTTGACGCCCAAAGTTGATTGCTGTCGATGGATCAACCATGCCTGAGTTGTTTTGGTAGTCTAGCTGTTTACGCACCGCATCAACTTTAGTCATATCGATAAAACGAAACTTACCCGAGCGCAATAGTTTATTACTGATAGAGTCGGTAACCGATTCTGTATCTATGTGCTCTGAGGTTTTATTTTTAATCTTGTCGACAAAAATGATGGGGCGATCATTTGCTGTCATGGCGACCACTGGAGGGAAGGTCATCATGCTATCGACCATCTTAGCCGTGATCGCTTGCAGATCGGTGGAACCGAAGTTTTCATTCACGGTTTCCACTTCAGTCGCATCACCGTATTGGACCTTTGATTGACAGCCTGCGAGACCGATTGCCACTGCAATGATAAAAAGAAGCTTGAACTTTTTCATAAAATACCGATTCCTATAAGTAGATTAGATGATTATTGAATAAAAACGGGTGTAATTACCAGTGTCTATAATCCAAATTAATGTTGTTTTGCCACTTTGTACCTCTATGCTTTGCGGTGGTCGTTGATCGAGCGCTATTTCATAGTGGCCTGGGCTGACATATCTTCTAGCAATTTGCGCTTGCTTTGGTAAGGTCAGCCAGCTACGTCTATCAGCCTGCTCTGTAACGACATTGAAAATCTGCATTGCAATTACGGCCGCATCAATTTCATTACGGCGCCTCTTGGATTCACTCTGAACACTCTGGGCCATCTCTGCTTTAGTATAGACTCTAGCCGCTTGTCTAATTAGAGCGGCTGGGAGTTCCTCTTTTAATGCGGTAATAGCAAGTGCATCGATGTTGGTGATAGGGGATGCTTTTAACACTGTCCCTAAACCAGAGATCTCGCCGGGTTTCGTTATGGCACGATCAGGAAAATAGGTCGCTAACGATGCGGTTTGCCAGTTGCCATGAACAGTAAAGGGGACTGTGAAGCTTTGCTTTTCGGGGACAAAGCCACGCTCTAACATGATGACGACTTGCCCCTGCTGCTTGCTAGTTGCCTCAGCCTCTCCCCAACGCCGCTTAAATTCATCATATTGGGGCATAGATAACTGCTTAGCTAAACGCACTAAGTCTTGTTGAAGATAAGGGTTGTTCGGTGCGAGCTGAGCCGCCTTACGATAATCGATGAAAGCATCATTTGGTTGCCCTAATATTTCATACAATAGGCCAGTAGTGTAATAGCTGTATGCATTTAGAAATGAACTGGTCGTAGAACCCGCTGCTTTCGCGAGTCTATCCATTTCACTATCAATTGTGCCATTTGCCATGGATTGTACTGACGTTTTTGATTTTTGATAACGAGATTGTTCTAGGCTTTGGAGTTCATTACTTCGGCGAACTTCGACTAGTGCGCCTTGGCTATCACCGCTAAAGAGATAATTGAGTGCTTGGTATTGATGCAAGATTATCCGCTCAAAGCCTGGCCCACGGTATGGAATAACGTTGTCGTTGATAAATAAACTGCTGGCTGTAGCGCCTAAATCGCTAGCGCTGATTAGCGCCTTGTCATCAAATTTTTCATATGCCGTTATGGCTTTTGCGTAGTAGCTTTTACTGGCTTCAAAGTCACCTTCTAACTGAGCGACGCGGCCAGCTTCCTGAGCGTATAGCAGACCGTCGGCACCACTGATCTTGTCGTCGAATCGCTGATAGTTATTCGTGGTCGTTTGTGAGTTGAGTTGCGCCTTAATTGGCGCAATTTGCGAAGGATAATTGATGAAGATGCTGTTAAAGGCGCAACCTGACACACTCAAGCTTACTAAAATAGCAATCAAGAAGGGTTTCATTAACCATGTACCTTAATCGGGGGATGGCATCGACTTATCGCCATATTATTTAGCACTCCTTCATTTTTATATGCTCGATTTACAGCAATATCAGTACATAAGCAAAATGGATCGTTATTAGTAATGCGGTGGTGGTGTCTCTTCTGCTTGAGTCGCCATATTGCTAGGCTCAACCTGCTGTATTTTACTGATGAGCATGCGTAGCTTTTCTTGCTGATCATTGACTAGTTCGTTGAGTTTTATTACTTGCTCATCGAGTGCATCAATGGTGCTCTCTTGAAAGGCGAGCTTCATTTCCAGTTCTTCAATTCTTTGTTCTAGTTGCACCAATCTTTTCCTCTATTGGGCGGGGATTGACCAGGTTTCTAACAAGCCATTACTACTAATGCTCATTACCTGGTTATTTTGCGCTTCAGCGACAGAGTATACAACGGCTCCTTTGGTTTGGGCATGCTCTGTCAGGCTAACACGCCAATTAGCGAGCGGTTTTCCATTTGATACTCGCCAAAATATGATCTCGCGCGCAGGCGTTCCCGTCAGTAGGCCTGTATTATCATTGGTAAACCTTGCGGCCGAAAAGTTCATTGTGCGGCGTTTAATCTTCAGTTGACTTAACTGCTGACCACTTTGAGTCTGCCAAATTATCCCTTGATTGGTGCTATCAGAGCCAAACGCCAATTGACCATCGTGACTGATACTCACCTTAATGACCCGACTCGCTAGCGGCCATTGATGTATTGGTTGTCCCGTTTGTGCATGCCATAACATCACCTGATTATCGTTTGCCCCAGATAGCGCGAGCATTCCATCATCAGAAATCGCAACGCTATTGACCTTCTCTGTATGGCCGAGAAACTTGATCAGGCGGTTGCTTTTCGGATCGAGTGACATAACGCTACCATCGGTTAAGCCAATTAAAAGCGCGCCAGTATTGGCCAGCGAAATTGATTGCCCTGTGGATGGTAGCGACCACCAACCTAAAGACTCTCCATCTTCAATACTCCAAAGGGCGACAGAGTCCCGGCTGAGAGAGGCTGCATATCTGAGGTTATTTGAGATTGCGGTGTCGATCGCTTGTTCGTTGTTTTTACCGTGAAACCATTGGAAACGCTGGGTGTTAGTTGTCAGATCCCAAAGTTGTAAGTTATTGCTTGCTGTACTGAGCAGTAAAAATTTTGGGGTACTTGACAGCGAAGCGCTATAACTCGGTTCATAGATGATCGGTGTCGAGTGAGGCTTTGGTTGACAGGCTGTGATGATGATAGCGCAAATTAGCAGCAAACTGCTTTTTTTCATGAACTTGTCCCTAAAGATATTGTCTGTAGCTCAAGTATTATTGCATTCAGCTGTTTATGGTCGTCACGTTATGTTGGATCCTGAGTTGTATCTATATAGCTTAGATTAAACATCAGCAATGTAATTGGTATATGTTAATTAACTAGTATAAAGTGGTTCGTCTTATAAAAGTAAGCTTATTGTAACCACAAGAAAATGCTGAGGAAGCTTTAATGAAGTCGATTTACAAAATTTCACTGGTCGCGCTAGCAGTGGTTGGTTTAACTGCTTGTAATCAAGAAGAAAAAACAACAACTGCGCCAGAAGTCAAGTTAGAAACTAGCGCGCAAAAGCAAGCGTATAGTGTAGGTGCTTCTATTGGTAAGTACATGTCTGGCCACATTAAAGAGCAAGAAGAATTAGGTCTACCTGTTGATCGTAGTCTTATTATTACTGGTTTTAGTAATGGACTTAATGACGAGCTGAAGCTGACTGAAGAAGAGATGCAAACGGTTCTTCAAAGTTTAGATGAAACCTTGAATCAAAAACGTCAAGCTCAAGCTGCGGCTTTAGCTGAAAAAGCACAAGCAGAAAGCAAAGCTTTCCTTGAGGCCAATAAGGCGAAAGAAGGTGTTGTTACGACTGAATCGGGCCTTCAATATGAAGTGTTAACACCAGGTACAGGCGAAAAGCCTGCTGCAGAAGACACAGTTGAAGTCCATTATGTAGGTACGTTAACTGATGGTACTGAATTTGACAGCTCTATTGCACGTGGAGAGTCTGCAAAGTTCCCATTAAACCGCGTTATCCCTGGTTGGACCGAAGGTGTGCAACTAATGTCTGTCGGTGCTAAGTATAAGTTCGTTATTCCTGCTGAGCTTGCTTACGGCAACCGCGACACAGGCACTATTCCAGCTAATTCAACTTTGATTTTTGAAGTCGAATTACTCTCTATTGAGAAAGCGTCAGCGCCAACGGCTGATGCCGCTGCAGCAAAGTAACAAGCCATTGTTGAACAAAAAAGGACGCATAGCGTCCTTTTTTATGTCTGGAATTTAGTCGTTTGATAGCGCTTTTGTCATCAGGTTGGTTTACCGCGCGAGATAACTACGCATTTCCTATTAGCTTGAGTTAAAATTTGCACATAGTTATTTTGGGATTTTGGTTATGGAATATGAATTTCGCCGTAATACGTTAACTGGCACGTTAGTCGCCAACTTTTCGATGGACCATGAGATCATGGGGCTGTGGTTCGTCGATGAGCTGGGTGAGGACAGTCAATTATGTCAGCAATTACAAAACACTATATTACTTTTACAGCAAAGTGCAATAAGCGATAAACGTTTTGTGGGTAAGGCGATTTCGATTGAACTCGATAGTGAACAAGTTCGTGTATTTGCTAATGTGTTAGAGATGGAAGATGAGGTTGAACTCGATGAATCCATGTCTCTCTATGATGGCGAATCAGAAGCTTTTTGTGGTTTAGAGGATTTTGCTGCCGCCTTGGATAGTTGGCAGGCATTTATTAAGGACAGTCGCTAAGACTGGCATTAAACCGAAATAATAAAGGCAGCGTTAGCTGCCTTTATTATTTAAAAACCATCAAGGTTCAATTGACTGAGTTTATTGATTTAGGTAACGCACCGCCATTTCTGTACGAGATTTAGCATTGGCTTTTCTGAGTAAGTTTTTTACGTGAACCTTTACGGTTCCTTCGCTGATATGGAGTTGCTCGGAGATCACTCGATTGCTTTTGCCTTCTGCCAGCAATTCTAAAATCTGTAACTCTCTAGGCGTTAAGCTATCAATCCAAACTTGCTCATCTTCACTATCTTTAAGCTCATAGAGGAAATCCTCAACAGATTCAGAGATCACTCTGTGACCTTGCATTGCATTTTTAAGCTTTTCGAGCAATAAATCGGGCTCAGTATCTTTAAGTAAATAGCCGTCGGCTCCTGCTTTTACCAAGCGTACAACATCTTGTTTGGCATCTGATACGGTGAGAATAACGATGCGGCTGGTAACCCCTTCTTGCCGCAGGGCATTAAGGGTATCTAGTCCGGTCATTCCTTTCATATTGAGATCGAGTAATACGATATCTGGCTCATCTTCAGCAGTGGCAGATAGCGCATCTAATCCGCTACCCGCTTCGCCAAAAAGAGTAAAATCAGTGTCTGACGCGATGAGTTGGCAGATCCCTCTGCGTAATAAAGGATGATCATCGACAACGAGTACTGAGTAAGGTTTGCCCATTTTTAACTCTCCAGCGGCTGTATGCTGTATAAAAAATTAATGTGTTCTACCTAGACTATTGGTCAGGTGCTTTTTCTGGCGGAAAGAGTAAGGTTACTGTGGTGCCGCCATTTTCATTGCTAGAAAAGTCTACTATACCAGAAAGCCTGCTGGCGCGCTCATGCATGATCCCAATCCCAAAATGTTGATCTCGTTCTTTTAATTTATCGACGCCAACACCATCATCGCTGATACTAATGCGAACATTAGCATCTTGGGTCACGCAAGAAATTGCGATATGTTTGGCATTGGCATGCTTAATTGCGTTTAGGGTCGCTTCTCTGGTGAGCTGCAATACGTGTATATGTTGATGCGCGCCGAGTAATTGCATCGGGAGCTTATAGTCGAGTGTGATCTCGGCTGTTGATTGGCTGCGGAGTTGATCTAGCATTGCCTCTATCGCATGGTTAAGATTCGGATCATTTATGGTTAAGCGAAATGTGGATAGCAACTCTCTAAGCTGCACGTAGGCCGTATTTACTCCCTCATTGATCTCGCTAAGCTGTTGTTCTACTTGAGGGCTACGGCATTGATCGTTTAAGCCTTTAGATAGCAGGCTAACTTGGATTTTTAGAAATGAGAGCAGTTGTCCTAATGAGTCGTGCAACTCCCTTGCAATTACGCCTCTCTCTTCCATTAAGGCTAACTGCTGACGCTGTTCGCTCGCGTTATAGATAACAATTGAACGAGCAAGCATGATGGCGAAGTTTTCAAATAGTGCATGATTTATCTCTCCGTTTGCTGCGACTTCGAGATACCCTAGCTCATTCTCAGCGAATTTTAGCGCAAAGCGTATCTTTGCTATAGACGAACGCGGCCAGCCACCATCAGCCTCGATACAGAGCTGTTCATCCTCATCTTGTACTATGATAACTCGGATAAATGTGCTCGGTTCATGTGCTCTTAATTGGTTTAGAGCCTGTCTTATCGTATTTTTTTCAAGCTTACCTGAATGCAACATGACTAGGTTGTCATAGAGTAATTTAAGTTCATTGTTGGCTCGGGTTAATGCGAAGGTTTTCTCCTTAACTTGATTCTCGAGATTGTCGTATAGGCTTGATAGCTCTAGAGCACTCGTCGCCAGCGCATTGCTAAGCGCACTTAGTTCTATATATTCGCTTTGAGGTACATCGACATTAAAATTCCCCTTCGATATGGTGTTAGCTGACTCCATTAGCTGATGCAATGGTTTGACGACTTGTCGCTTGGTATAGCGGACGGCGAAAAAGGCGATCAACAACATTAGGCTTAAGCCGGCAATTTGGCTTGCGGTGAGTAGTTTTAGCTTAAAGGCGGCATGTTGTTCAGTCTCAAGAACCAGAAGATCGATCGTATCAACAAAATCCTTGAGTGCAGAGGCATAAAGGCGAGAATTTTCCTCTTCAATATAACCCTTCATCACCTTCCACTTTTGAATCACTAACAGGTACTGCTCTCCCAGAACATCGGGTGTCATCCAGCCTAATGATCGCTTAAGTGCATCGGAATAGAGGGTTGTTTCGAACTCTTTAATTTTCTCATCGGCATCTGCACTACCTGAGTTTGCATAAAACATCAGGCGGTAACTCTGCATCCGCAAAGATCCTGAGGCATTAATCGCTCTAGCGTCACCTAAACTGTATGCCAAATTGGCGATAGCAAAAGTTGCCAGTCCGCTGGAAAGTAAAATAAAGGTTAACATTAACCCAAAAATTGTGGAGGTAAGACTACCTTTCTTCATCTATTAGAACTCATTAATTTATCTCAGAATTTTAGTGATTATCCGCTACACCGCTTTATTAGTCTTTGCTCATAAAATTAACATATTAGCAAAAGTGTGATGTACAACACATTCACATTATGATCTAACTCAAACTTTACCTCGGATACCCCATAAGAGGTATATTTTAAGTAGGGGTTAAAGGCTAACTTTGGCCATGGAGATGATGTGGTTATTAAGACTACAATAAAAAGTAACACGGAGATGAGATGGTGAAAACATTAACTAAGAAAACCTTTGCACTAAGTGCCTTGGTCGCGGCAAGCCTTATGGCTTCAGGCGTGATGGCGAGCGAAAAAACAGAGCCTCGTAATGAAGTTTATAAAGATAAGTTTTCGAAGCAGTATGACAGTTGGCATGACACTGCAGAGAGCAAAGAAGTCGTCGACATGCTTGAGAAAGTGCCTAGCTTAGTCGTACTTTGGGCTGGTTATGGTTTTGCCAAAGACTATAATGCGCCACGTGGCCACATGTATGCTGTCACCGATGTTCGCAATACACTGCGTACCGGTGCACCTAAGTCAGCCGAAGATGGTCCAATGCCAATGGCATGTTGGTCTTGTAAGAGCCCAGATGTGCCTCGCGTGATCGAAGAGCAAGGTGAAGATGGTTACTTCACTGGTAAGTGGTACAAAGGTGGTGCTGAAATCGTTAACACTATCGGTTGTGGTGATTGTCACGAGAAAGGCTCTTCTAAGTTACGTATGTCTCGCCCATTTGCCGAGCGTGCAATGGCGACAATTGGCACACCATTTGATAAAGCGTCTAAGAAAGATAAGCAATCTATGGTTTGTGCTCAGTGTCACGTAGAGTACTACTTCGAGAAGACTAAAGACCGCAAAGGGTTTGTTAAGTTCCCATGGGATATGGGCCAAACTGTTGAGCAGATGGAAGTCTACTACGATAACATGGAGTTCGCCGATTGGACTCATGCCGTATCTAAGACGCCAATGTTGAAAGCACAGCACCCAGGTTATGAAACTTGGAAGCTTGGCGTACATGGTCAGAACAATGTGACCTGTGTTGATTGCCATATGCCTAAAGTTAAAAATGCTGAAGGTCGTAAGTTTACCGACCATAAAGTAGGTAACCCATTTGACCGCTTCGAAGAGACATGTGCTACTTGTCACTCTCAAAGCAAAGAGTTCATGGTTAACTTGACCAAAGAGAAGCAAACTAAGGTTAGTGATCTTAAGGCTCGCGCTGAATCTCAGTTAGTCAAAGCTCACTTTGAGGCGAAAGCGGCATGGGATGCCGGTGCGACTGAAGCTGAAATGAAGCCAATTCTTATGGATATTCGTCATTCACAATGGCGTTGGGATTATGCAACAGCATCTCATGGTGCTGCAGCTCACGCGGCAGATGAAATATTGCGTATTCTAGGTACTTCAGTCGATAAAGCTGGTGATGCCCGAGTTAAACTCGCTCAGCTACTTGCTGCTAAAGGTGTTAAACAGCCTGTTGCAATTCCTGATGTATCTACCAAAGCAAAAGCACAAGCTGCGCTAGGTATGGATATGAAGAAGATGAACGCTGCGAAAGAAGAGTTCAAGAAAAATACATTACCTAAGTGGGATGAAGAAGCTAAGAAGCGCGAAGCAACTTACTAAGTCATACTATTTAGCAAAAGTGTTTTAGTAAAAACCCTGGTTAGATAACCAGGGTTTTTTTATGCCATTAACCCCTATTTAATCATCTTAAGTAAGGCTTTAAAGCGTTCGCCGCTAGCGTGCTGTTGAAGTTCAAATAGCAAAGATTCACTGTTAGTCACTTTGGCGCCGTACTGGGTCATCATCTGAATACCAAGTTGCTTGTTCTCTGCTGTTCGAGAAGATACGCCATCGACTACCACGTTGACCTCAAAATCATTATCTAATAGATCTCTACATGTTTGATAAACACATACATGAGTCTCAATTCCCGTCATTAACACCTGCTTGCGATCATGACTGCTCATGGCTTCACGGAAAGCTTCACAATGCCATGCACTAAAATGAGCTTTAGCTATCGGATGATGCTTGGGTGATAGTAATGTCTGAAGATTTTGACTCGTTGAGCCGAGTTTATCAGGCAGTTGCTCAAGCCAAACAATTGGGATCTCAAACAGTTCTGCTGCCTTTATTAAGGTTTCTAACTTGCTTGTCATTGCTTCAGCTTGATGCATGATCTGGGCAAGTTTGCCCTGAACATCGACGATGACGAGTACACAATCCTGTGGTGTTAACATAGCGACCTCCTCTTTTTGATGTTCCATCATACCGATAACGCCATTTTTACCAATCCGTCATAGGTCGAATAAAAGTTGCCCATTTCTTGTGCGCTAAGGGCATGCTTGCACCTTTTTAGTGCATAACTTGGTTTGTACCTTAGGACGCAATAAGTTAACAGTATGTATTATATATGTTTTTAATTTTGGCCTAATGATTGAATTGTTTTTGCTATAACAAAACTACAATGACGAGTCGGAGGCTGGAATGAAATTAATCAGCGCAATAATCAAACCATTTAAATTGGATGATGTGCGAGAAGCAATAGCTGGGCTGGGTATAGAAGGGATGACAGTCACCGAGGTGAAAGGATTTGGGCGCCAAAAAGGGCACACCGAACTGTATCGCGGAGCAGAGTATCAGGTCGATTTCCTACCTAAGGTAAGACTGGATATCGCTACCAAAGCTGAAAATGTTGAGCATCTGATTGAGTCGATTGTTTCAGCCGCGCGAACCGGCAAGATTGGCGACGGTAAAATCTTTGTCACGGATCTGGATCAGGTTATCCGTATCCGTACTGGCGAACTCGATAACGAAGCACTTTAGGGGGATTAGATAATGGAAGAGTTAAAGGCATTGGGCGCAACAGTAACAGAGTTGCGATTCGCACTAGATACATTCTACTTTCTTATTTCTGGTGCGTTGGTAATGTGGATGGCAGCGGGTTTTGCCATGCTTGAAGCTGGGTTAGTTCGTTCTAAAAACACCACAGAAATTTTAACCAAAAACGTATGCCTATACTCTATAGCATGCATCATGTATTTGATTGTCGGTTATAACATCATGTACGTCGACAATGCAGAGGGCGGTTGGCTGCCATCGCTTGCTAGCTTAATTGGTTCTCAAGCTGGCGATGCCGATCATGCGTTGGAGTCAGACTTCTTTTTCCAAGTGGTGTTTGTCGCTACTGCTATGTCTATTGTGTCTGGTGCCGTAGCAGAACGGATGAAGTTATGGTCATTCTTAGTCTTCTCAATTTTTATGACGGGCGTCATCTATCCTGTTGAAGGATATTGGACTTGGGGTGGTGGATTCCTCTCTGAAGCCGGTTTTGTCGATTTTGCTGGTAGTGGCATAGTCCATATGGCGGGAGCTGCGGCAGCGATTTCAGGTGTGTTATTGCTTGGTGCTCGAAAAGGCAAGTATGGCGCAAATGGCCAGGTTAATCCTATCCCTGGTTCTAACCTTCCTATGGCGACGTTAGGTATGTTCATTCTATGGATGGGGTGGTTTGGCTTCAACGGTGGCTCTCAGCTGCTGGTGTCTGATGTTGAAAATGCATCGGCAGTTGCCAAAATTTTTGTAAACACAAATTCAGCCGCTGCATTTGGTTCTGTCTCTGCGTTGATCGTATGCAAAATGGTCTGGGGCAAAGCCGACTTAACTATGATTCTTAATGGTGCGTTAGCTGGTTTAGTGGCTATTACCGCCGATCCTCTCTCTCCTTCACTACCTCTCGCTGGTGCGATAGGTTTGGTTGCTGGTGGCATTGTGGTGTTCTCAATTGTGATGTTCGACCGTATAAAAATCGATGACCCAGTTGGTGCTATCTCGGTTCACGGTGTTGCTGGTTTGTTTGGATTGGTGATGGTGCCTATGTCAAATGCAGATGCAACTTTAGTGGGCCAGTTCTATGGCGCCGCAGTGATTTTCGCTTGGGTATTTAGTGCGTCATTTGTAGTTTGGTACGCACTTAAGTTGACTATGGGGATCCGAGTTACCGAAGAGGAAGAGTACAACGGTATGGATGCGTCTGATTGTGGTATCGATGCGTATCCTGAATTTGTATCGCTAAAGAGTGCTAGCTAATCGTTTAATCTAGTGTCATCTCTACCAGGGCCTTTGCTATTCACGCAAAGGCCCTTTTTTATGTATGATGGGCTATTGATGACTGTCACTGTTGAGTGGAGAGTGAACATGAGAGTGCTAGCATTGTGTATTGGCTTATTTTTTGTGTCAGCGGTTCATTCTGGTCAAGTGGTTGTTCGCAAGTCTAGTGAGCCGTTTGATGCGTTTGCGCTTAGGAATCAAGTCCTTAAAGATCATCAATGGCAAGAGATGTTGCGAATGCAGCAGCAAATACAAATTTTACAAGCGCTACCCATCGGCTGTGTTGCTATTCCACGTCCTTATCGTCACTTTAGTTGCGGTGATTTTTACTATCGTCCTTATACTTATCCAACAACAGGATCCTCTGCTAATGAGGTTTTTATTCAGATCGATCCACCTCTGCACGAGTGAGTTTGTTAATATTTTGTAACGCTTTGGTGGGGAAAAAGTGAGCTAACTACTTTATGATAGATCTTATGATGTGATCGTTAAGGTTGGCAATTATGAGATTAATATTATGTCTGTCCATCTTACTTGTGCTGATACAAGGTTGCGCCTCTTCAACATCACAAACTCGCATTGATAATGTAGAGCAGTATTTTCGGGATGAATATTTTTCTCCTGCACAAGACCTTATCCAACCGCAGGAACTTTTTTCTCTATCTAGTCAGATCACTCAGACATTAAGACAAGATTTTCAAAAGAGTCGCATGTCTAGAGATTACACCATGGCTAATCGTTGGCTAGCTAACTATATTAATGCCAGTAATGGTGGATTTGAATATCAAGATAATGTCACTCGTATTGCTCAAAAAACCTTTGATGATCGAGCTGGCAACTGCCTATCGTTAGTCTTACTTTCCGCTTCCTTGGCGGAAGTGCTAGATGTTGGTGTTGAGTTTCAAGAGATAGAAGTGCCACCTGTTTGGGATAAGCAAGGGGACTTTTATTTAGTTAATGGTCATATTAACTTACGTCTATTGCCCAAGGAAACCAACAATACCTATTTAGTCTCTAAAGACGCCATTCAAATTGATTTTTTACCAGAAAGAACCATGCGTGGATATGCCAAGAAGCACATAGATAAAACCACGGTAATGGCCATGTTTTTTAATAATATTGCAGCAGAGTCGTTGGTTGAGGGTAAGTATGACTTAGCCTATGCCTATATTAAGCAGAGTCTAATGTTAAAAGCTGAATTTGTGCCAGCTCTTAATACCCTGGCTATTTTATATCGTTATAAGGGGCTGGATAACCAAGCTGAAACCATTTACAAGCTAGCCTTGTCTATGGAAGGAGAAGACTTAAATGCACTGTATAATTATGCTGTGTTATTGGCTAGTCAACAGCGATTAGATGAGTGGGCTGAAGTTCATAAGACGCTCGAGCTTGCAAGGATACGTAACCCTTATTATTACTATGATATGGCTCAACAAGCGTATTTTGATCATGAGTATGAAACGGCATTAACTTGGTATAAACGTGCTGTTGAAAAGGCGAGTTATCGGCATGAGTTTTACTTTGGTTTATCGCGAGCCTATTGGGCAACAGGGGATGAACGCAAGGCTCAGTTAAATCTCGAAAGGGCATTAGCCTTAACTGGAGATGATATGAATAAACGTCGTTACCAGTCAAAATTACATGCGATGAAAACCCATTAATGGCTAACATCTTTAATGCCTTGCGCTTCTGTAAGTATTTTGAATTTAAGTTTAATTTTTTGATTTAACGAGAGTTGATAACTTTAATCAATGAATAGAGCCATAGCGTGTTAAGGCTTCTCGAAGCCTCAATTCTCTTTGAATAGTTTGCTTTCTATTTAGTTCGTATTGAATGCTACTCTGCAGAAGGTTTAGCATTTATCTGCTTGATGCCCTTATTTATCTGTTCTGTTAACTTACTGTCAAAGCAGGCTATTTTCCGTTGTGCTGGAGCAAATATTTGATGCTCAGACACTGGGGAACTCGTATCGATTCTGTGTGTTAATTGCTCTTTATAATAAGCAAATATTCGCCTTTCTAATACAACCGCGTCGACACGTTTGGTAAACAGCATTAATACCTGGCTGCGTTGGCTATTAGATTCACTGTAGTTGGGGTTGAGGGCTGCCATCAGTTTAAATTCCTCACCCAAATATCGGGTAGCATTTTGAAATCCATTGAGAGATAAATGAGCCAAATCGGCAACACTTTGAATGGTTAACTCACTGGATGTTAACGTAAAAAGACTGTTTTGATAATCGATCACGTTATCGGTGTAGAACAGGCCCTCAATGTTCTCAGGAGCATTAATTAAACAGTCTACTAAATGGGTTTTAACTTGTCTTATTGCACGCTTATTTGGGGAGAAGTAAAGTTGCTTTATTGTCAGCTGTTGTGTTGCTAAGGCACTTTTCAATAAATCATACTGTATGCCACTTTTTCTGTCTGCGAAGAAATAAGGAGGAATACTGTTGCTGACTGCAAACGAGATTCCTTGCGGTGTAGGATTTGCCAAAAGCGTGAATACAGGGAGCACGTAGCATAATAAAAACAGTAAAAATCTCATCAGTTGTCACGCAATCCTTTGTCATTACTTATATAAGTATATATCTATATTCATCCTTGATAGAAGAGTTTTCAGCTGCATAAATAATCTGATATGGCGTAACATGGCTAAATTTGATAATGATGTTGGATTTTTGTTGTGTTTAACTCGTTAGAGATGCGCATCGGGATAAGCATTTTTGTAATTCAGTAAATATAATTTAATTTAATAACAATATGTTATTTTGTATTGTTTAAATTTAGCAATGTTTGATTGCAATGCCTGTCAATACTGGCTAAATTGAAAGAAGTAGTGCAATAGAGAGACTTTTTTTAATCGTTAGCCGGAGTTGAAACATTTACCATGTATTATCAGAATGATGATGTTCGCATCAATAAAATTAAAGAGTTATTACCTCCCATCGCGATACTTGAGCGATTTCCGGCAACTGAAAATGCATCTGCGACAGTGTTTAATGCACGAAAAAATATTCATGAAATATTAAAGCACCGTGATGATAGGCTTTTAGTTGTCATCGGCCCCTGTTCTATTCATGATCCCAAAGCAGCATTGGAGTATGGTCAGCGCTTAGTTGCTTTACGTGAGCAATATAAAGATCAGTTAGAGATTGTCATGCGTGTTTACTTTGAAAAGCCCCGCACGACCGTTGGCTGGAAAGGGTTAATTAATGATCCATACATGGATAATAGTTTTAAGCTCAATGATGGACTAAGAACTGCCCGCAAACTGCTGCTCGATCTTAATGATATGGGCGTTCCGACCGCTGGTGAGTTCTTAGATATGATCACACCTCAGTATGTGGCTGATTTAATGTGCTGGGGAGCAATTGGTGCGCGAACGACTGAGTCTCAAGTGCATAGGGAATTGGCTTCGGGTTTATCTTGTCCAGTTGGTTTTAAAAATGGCACCGATGGGACAATTAAAGTTGCTATTGATGCCATTGGTGCCGCCAGTGCGCCACATCATTTTCTATCTGTGACTAAATATGGTCACTCTGCGATTGTTTCAACCAAGGGAAACCCCGATTGCCACATTATTTTACGCGGTGGTAAGGCACCTAATTACAGTGCACAAGATGTAGGTTCCATACAAGAGCAGTTAACTAAGGTTGGTCTTCCGGCAAATATTATGGTTGATTTTAGCCATGCCAATAGTCGTAAGCAGTTTAAGAATCAAATGTTGGTTGCCGATGATATTGCTGGTCAAATTAGCACAGGTAATAGGTCGATTTTTGGTGTCATGGTTGAGAGTCACCTTGTAGAGGGGCGCCAAGATTATGTCGAAAGTGAGCCGCTACGGTACGGCCAAAGTATTACCGATGCTTGTATAGGCTGGGAAGATACGGAAACGCTCTTAGCAGTGTTGAATAATAGTATTATTCAACGGAGAAGTTCTTTGTAAAAAAGACAAAAGGAAGCGATAGCTTCCTTTTTTGTCTAATGAGTTTAGCAGTGGTTATCTTAGTTGCTGCTTTACCAAGTATTCGTTTGCTTTTGCGAGGCTACCAAAAGACGATATCAAGTTGTTTTGCCCTTTTTGTTGAATTTCTGGGCTATTCGATTCAGTCATCATCCATACCCAAGTTTGTATTAACGGCAGTGGAGGGTATTGAGCTTCAGATGATTGTGGCATATCGGCTTCCTTTAACTATATTGGGTTTATTCCCGATGTTACGTTCGCTAAGATTAAGCAGCCTTAGCGACAAGTGCAGATTACCAAAATATACATAAAGAGATAACAACAATTAATCTCATTAGGGCGGATTTGGTAAATTACTCACTTAAGGTTAGCTCTTTTGTATCGCTTTTTTCATTAAATGTAAAACTAAAGTGCTATGTTCGTGGTAGGTGATTTATATATTTGGAGCGGATTGTGGTTAAGGATATATGATCACAGTTTGAATCATCACTTAGCGTTATGTTATCCAAATTTGGAGCAATTGATGTCCCTGATTGTACATGAGTAAACCAAATCAACTGCCTAGGTAATAGCGCCAGCCCTTAAACTGTGATGATATGAAGTTACATGACCAAACCCTAAGGCTCGCTTAGTATGTCCACGTGAAGGTCTTAGGTTAGTGCTGACAAATCGGTTCGTTCTGAGTTGGGGCTGATTTCCTTTTTTTGACGATTATCAGATGTAAGCCTTGGGCGATCTGTATGTTGTTTTACATGGAGTAACTATGCGTCCCACACTGTATTTTGATGGCCCAATTGATAAATTAAACTGGCATGTTCTTAAATTGCTTTGGCCCTATTTATTGGAGTTTAAGGGAAGAGTGGCATTGGCCTTGTTGTGTTTGGTCATCGCTAAAATCGCCAGCGTCGGCTTACCATTCGTACTCAAATCTATAGTCGATACCTTAAGCACTGCATCCGTAGAGCAGATGATCAGTGTTCCTATTGCACTTGTTGTCGCCTATGGCGGAATGCGTTTGCTCAATACCGTAATTTCGGAGGTGCGAGATACCCTGTTTGGGAGGGTAACAGAGCGGGCGATTCGACGTTTAGGTCTTTCAGTATTCGAGCATTTACATAGGCTGGATCTCGCGTTTCACCTAGAGCGGCGAACTGGTGGTTTGTCTCGCGACATAGAGAGGGGGACCAGTGGTGTTAGTTTTTTAATGCGTTTTATGGTGTTTAATATCGTGCCTACTATGTTGGAAATCGCCTTAGTCGTGGGGATTTTGTTTTACAACTATGGTGCACTTTTTGCGCTGATCACCTTAGGCGCAGTCATTGCTTATATTGTGTTTTCAGTAATAGCGACAGAGTGGCGTACAGAGTTTGTTCGTGAGGCTGCTCGCGCCGATTCATACTCTAATACGCGAGCGGTAGATAGCCTGTTGAACTATGAAACCGTTAAGTATTTTAACAATGAAACCTACGAGTCAGAAAAATACGATAAGGCATTAGAGGAGTGGGAGAGTGCTAAACGAAGCAACCGTTTATCGCTATTTGCCTTGAATGCGGGTCAAGCACTCATTATTTCGTTAGCCATGACTATGATGTTAGCCCTTGCAGCAAAGCATGTGAGTGAAGGGGTTATGACGATCGGTGATTTTGTACTTATCAATGCTTTTATGATGCAACTATTTATGCCTCTTAATTTTTTAGGTTTTGTTTATCGAGAGATACGTGGTGCTTTGGCGAATATCGAACGTATGTTCTCATTATTAGATAGAGTGCCTAAAATCCAAGACCGTATCGATGCCTGTAGTCCAGAGATCGATCATGGCGGGCTACGTTTTGAGAATATCAGCTTTAATTATGATGGCCGAATGATCCTCAAGGATGTGAGCTTTGAATTACCACCAGGAAAAAAGGTCGCTATCGTTGGTGATAGTGGTGCAGGTAAATCTACTATTGTGAAATTGCTGTTTCGTTTTTATGAGGCGCAGCAGGGGAATATATACATAGACAACCATAATATTTGTTCATTGACTCAAAGTGCTTTGCGGCAAGCTATTGCTATAGTTCCTCAAGATACTGTGCTATTTAATGATTCATTGCTTGAGAATATTCGCTATGGTTCACCTCATGCTTCAGATGAACAGGTGAATCAGGCCATTAAAATGGCGCATCTGTCAGGTTTTATTGCGCAACTTAAGGATGGTTGGCATGCCAAGGTGGGTGAGCGTGGTTTGAAGTTATCTGGGGGGGAGAAGCAAAGAGTCGCTATTGCAAGAGCAATATTGAAGGGGTCTCCTTTATTGGTGTTTGATGAGGCAACTTCTTCACTCGACAGCCATTCTGAGCAGGCGATACTTAAAGCATTAAAGGAGATGGCTATGGGCCACACAAGTTTAGTGATTGCCCATCGTTTATCTACGGTAGTCGACGCCGATCAAATTCTAGTGTTAAGCCAGGGGATGATTGTTGAGCGAGGAGATCACCATAGTTTGTTAAAAGCTGGCGGTTTTTACCATAAGCTATGGACTGTCCAAAACCAGCATTAATGCTTTCTTATTCTTTGTTAATGTTGGTTAATTAAGCTCTTGTTCAGGTTAAAACTGGATAATAACTGAAAAGTGAACTGTAACGAGAGTATTTCGATGAAAAACATACCAATACATGCGAGCATCGAAGGTCAGCATTGTACCGTTGATACAGACTGGTTAGCGATTATGGCAACGTTAAAAAAGCGAGGGTTAGAACAAGAAGAGCTTATGTTGGTATATGCGCAATTAACATCCTACTTAAGGGTAACGACCAGAGGGCTTACTTTGTCAAAGATAGCTTATGACACATCAATAGAAGGTGTAACCAGAGAGCCAAAGATATCTTCGCAGGATTTCGTTGGCATGGTCAGCCCTTAAGCTGATTTGGAGGTGTTAATTAGCCTCCAGCCATCACAAAGTAGACTTAACTTAGTGTTGTTTGGCTCATAAGGGGTTAGGCGAATGATTTCACCGCCTTTAAAGCAGATCGTTTCACCTTCGATTACGGTCAATCGGTCGCAGTTTTGGCAACTTACCGATAAGGGTTTACTTTTATTGTCCGATCCAAAAAATGCATCACTCACCAGTTGTTCTCCTTATGTTAACGTCGGGGTACTAGCCCCTATTCCATGTATTGCTAATGTAATCAAGTTTAGCCGATAAATCTAGGGCTATCTAGATTAATATCTAGTTACTTACTATTTTTGCTTGAACTTGCACCGTATTGGGTTTGGATCAAGCTCACTGCACCACTTTGGGGAATAGACAGAATGAATAATTTGTCATATTCGTCCTCAGATAACATTGGTATTTTTGGCCCGCCTAACGATGCTATGATCAGTGGAATCGTATTTGAATGTCCCGCAACGATAATATTGCCATCATGTTGTTTCACTTTTTCTACGATCTGTTCAATATGCCGATTAATATCTTTTGTCGCCGGAATCATCAATAAGGGGATTTTTTGCGCATCAGTTATCGGTATCAAGGTTTCTTTTGTTCGTGCAAACTGTGTGCTTATTGCCAGCGTTAGTTCCGTTTTGGCTAACGTTGTAACAAGCTGCTTAGCTCTAATTCGCCCCATTGCTGTTAGGCTTGGATCTTTCTGACCTATCGTTTTTTCGGCGTGTCTGACTAGGATAACTGTCTTTGTTACAGAGTCTTGTGCGGTGGACGTCGCGACATAGCTTAAGGTTGCCGCGATAATAAGAATACCAATCAGTCTCATATTTGTAGCTTCATTGCGATGGCAATGGTCACAGCATACCTTAATTTGGGGGCAAATCCGAAACAATTGTGATGGATTTCACGTTTTCACCTAAAGTTGTGTGAAAAATGGCCGATAATTGAGGTTAAGCGATCGTTTATTGTTGAGAGAGGGTGCTATGGAAATTCAGAATCACGGTGGAGCTGTATCAGAGGTTGCTCGTCAAAAATCGGAAACCACATCTAATCATGGGCAGCAGGTGTCTGAAGTTGCCAAAAACAAGACTGCACTAGCGGCAAGTAAGCAGTTGATGAATTCAGCGATCTTAGCTGCTCAACAAGACGTTAATTTGAGTTCAGGCAATGAGCCTATGCGCTTGCTATATAAAGCCGCTATTGAGGCAATAAATGAAGAGTTAGCGCCTACGATGGGGGATCGTGCTATCGAAACCGCTGCTGAGCAGGGTGTTGATACTTCTCCTGAAGCCACTGCCGAGCGTATCGTGAGTTTCGCGACTCAATTTTTTGCAATTCATCAAGAACAAAATCGGGGTATGTCATTTGATGAGCAGCTTAACTCTTTTATGGACATTATTGGTGGTGCGATCGATCAGGGCTTTGATGAAGCAAAAGATATTTTGTCTGGCCTTAAAGTGCTCGAAGGAGATATTGCTGACGGTGTCGATAAAACCTACGGTTTAGTGCAAGAAGGTTTACAGGCCTTTAGAGACAGCTTTACTACAGATAAAGAATCTGAGTAAGAATATATTTGTCAGGTTGTAACCATAAATCCCCCTAATGACAGGGGGATTTTGTTGTCTTGACTCTGAGTTCAATTACCTCAATGATGGAGATGTTCTCGGCTAAAAATCAACTTATGAGGTGGATATATGTGGGGGGAGGCTAAAGTAGTTGAGCGTATTGATTGGAATGATGAGCTGTTTACTTTGAGGCTATCTGCAGATATTGGCGATTTTATTGCGGGGCAATTTATTAAATTGTCGCAGCACATAGAAGGTAAACGTGTTGCTCGTGCTTATTCATTGGTTAATGCCCCATCGAGTGATTTAGTTGAAGTGCTGGCGATTAATGTTGAGGGAGGAGTACTATCTCCAAACCTTCAAGCTTTAAATGTCGGCGATACTGTTGATATTTCGACTAAAGCTGCAGGTTTTATGACCCTCGACGAATTGCCCAATCAGGGACGCCATTTATGGTTCTTTGCCACAGGTACGGCTGTCGGCCCCTTTATTTCTATGATGAGAACGCCACAACCTTGGGGGCGCTTTGATAAGGTCATTTTGGTATATGGTGTCAGATATGCCGATGATCTTGCTTATATAGAAGAGTTTGAATCATATAAGTCTCAATATCCAGGGCAGTTTGAGTTGGTAACTTCTGTGACTAGGGAACCTTATGAAGGGGCTATTAATATGCGTATTACGCAAGGTATGCTAACTGGTGTGATAGAAGCTCAAACTGGGGTTAAGCTTACTGCCGAAGATGCTCAGGTGATGATATGTGGTCATCCAGAAATGATTAAGGAGCTGAACCAGCTATTGCTTGATCGCGGATTAGTTAAGAACTTACGCCGGGCACCAGGGCAAATTACGGTTGAAAAGTATTGGTAGTTAGGTAAGTCAGTATCAGTGTTATTGCGTTTTCTGAGTGATGACTCATCTGTGTTAACTACACATAAGTCACGTGAGCAGAGTCAGTCGATTAAAAACTTAGTGCTGTTTTTAGTCAGATGCTCTGCGCCCCTTTCGGTTTGTTCCTCGACGATTTTTTTCACCAAATACGCCAAATAATTCTTGTGTAACACCAAAATCTAACCGCCTATCTTCATTGTATTTTCTTCTATCTTCATAATGAATATAGCGACAGTTACACTCTTTATTTTCACAGTTAGGCAGTGGAATTTTTGGTGCATCTTGAGATAGGTAACGTTTGCCCTTTAAGCCTTTTGCGCTAGCACACATGCCCGATTCATTCACGATTTCAACACTATGATAGGAGCGGAGTCCAGCTCTAGCGTTTTGATCTGACTTTGATTCTTGTTCGCTTGCGATTGGCGCTTGTTCGCTAATAGTAGAATGGCGAACTTTATGGTGTTGATGAACAGCTTTCTTAGCTCGCACTAGTTTAGTTCGAGTAAATCTGTGTTTAAACAAATACATCAATACGGCTATGGCAAATACCAGAGTAATTATTTTAATCAATATATCCGTGCCATTTATTGTTGATTTTAACAAAGTCTAGTTTGAGACCTCTGTAGGGTCAAAATTTACATCCGTGCATTTTTTGATTTTAACTTGCCGTTTAATCTGCGATTGATTAACCTATGGTTAATTGATAATCATTATCATTAATATTGTGGGAGTTTAAATGAAGTTTGTTAAAAGCTTGGCTTTTTTGGGATTAGCTTGTTTTGCCACTGTAGTGAGCGCAGCTGAGACCTTAACGGTCTATTCATATCGTCAGGCGTTTCTAATTGAACCAATTCTTGCTGATTTTACCAAAGAAACAGGTGTGAAAGTGGATGTCGTCTTTTCTAAAAATGGTATTGCGGAACGCCTTGCCCGAGAAGGTCGTTTATCTCCTGCCGATCTGATTTTAACAAGTGATTTTTCGCGTTTAATGGAGTTGGTTGATAAAGAACTCGTGCAGCCAGTGAACAGCAAAACCTTGAGTGACAATATTCCTCATGCATTGAGATCGCCTCAAGATGATTGGTATGCGCTGACCAAGCGGGTAAGAAACATCTACTCATCGAAAGATAGGATAGGACCCATAGCAATAGATTACGAAGAGCTTGCCGATCCTAAGTTTAAAGGCAAAATTTGTACGCGCAGTGGTAAGCATCCATATAACATCTCTTTAGTTGCATCCATGATTGCGCATCATGGAGAGCAGGAAACCAAAATATGGTTAGAAGGCGTCAAGGCAAACCTAGCTCGTAAGCCTCAGGGAAATGACCGCGCTCAGGTGAAGGCTGTTAAAGAGGGCTTGTGTGACATTGCAATTGGTAACAGTTATTACCTCGGTAAGATGCTTCAAGATCCTAACCAAGTTTCTTGGGCTGAGGCGGTCAATATCAACTTTCCAAACCAAGAGAATCGAGGCTCTCATATCAATGTTTCTGGTATGGCCTTAGCTAAGCATTCGCCACATAAAGAAAATGCGATAAAGTTAATGGAATATCTATCAAGTGATGCCGCCCAAAAGGCTTATGCTGAAGTTAACATGGAGTATCCCGTTAAGTTAAATGTTGCCCCTTCAAAACTGGTAGCGTCTTGGGGAGAATTTAAAGCCGATGAGTTGCCGATTTATAAATTAGCTGAATATCATAAAGTTGCAGTCAAGTTATTAGATGAGGTTAAATTTGATCTGTAATGGCATGTTGTAAATAAGATTAACAAGCTTTAAGCGATAGCCTTCTCCATTAGAGAGGGCTATTTTGTTTTTTTATCGAGTATTGCTCGTTTTTTCATCTGTAATTATTGTTCTTTAAGATTTGATTTAGGTTGATAGCAGATAATTGTGCGACTGAGATAAAAGAGATAACTAATGATTTTAGGTTTTGCTAAGCGTTGGTCGGTAACCAGCTATGTTGTTGCAGCAATATTGACGCTCCCTCTTGTCGCAATCGTTATTCAGACGGCAGCCCCTGATGAATCAATTTTTCCTCATCTGCTTAACACTGTATTGCCTACTTATGTCCTCAATACCTTGTTATTGATGCTCTCTGTATGCTTTTGGGCGACGGCGATTGCTATTCCTGCTGCATGGTTAGTTGCACGTTGTGACTTTCCTGGGCGACGAGTGTTTCAGTGGGCCTTGTTGTTGCCATTAGCCATGCCTGCTTACGTCGTCGCCTACGTTTATACCGATCTATTGGATTATGCTGGACCTATTCAGCGTGGGTTGAGGCACCTGTTTAATTGGCAATCGCCTCAAGATTATTTCTTTCCTGATATTCGTACCTTAGCGGGAGCCTCTGTAATCTTGGCTCTGGTGTTGTTTCCCTATATTTACCTTTTAGCACGCACGGCTTTTTTAGAGCAGTCGTCCAGTTTGCAACATGCTGCCCGGGTTATGGGGTGTGGACCATGGCGCAGCTTTTGGCGTCTAAGCTTACCTATGGCAAGACCCGCACTCGCGGTCGGCGCAGCCTTAGTTGCGATGGAAACAGTGGCAGATTTTGCGACCGTGAGTTACTTTTCTGTACCGACATTAACGACAGCCGTTTACGATACTTGGCTCGAATATGGTAGTTTGTCTGCCGCCGCTAAGCTGTCCGCCATCATGTTATTTGTCGTCTTTGGCATCATTGGTATAGAGCGGTTTGCTCGTAGAAGACAAAAGTTATTTCAAAAGCATACAGAGTTAAATGATGGCGATCGCTATACGTTGTCAAAAACGCAGGGATATTTAGCTCTGGGATACTGCTTTGGATTGTTGTTATTGGCATTTTTGTTACCGTTTATGATTCTGATGGGTTATGGCTGGCAGTATTTTGAGGTGAGTTGGAACGGCAATTTTCTCAATTATGCTGTTAACAGCCTTTATATTGCGGTGCTCGTTAGTATTATTACAGTTTGCATTGCGGTATTGCTGATGTTCGTTAGAAGATGTAGTCCACGCAAGGCCGATAAGCTTCCCTCCCGATTTGCTTCAACCGGATATGCTTTACCCGGTACTGTACTCGCGATTGGCGTACTAGTACCGCTGACCTATTTGGATTTTGTGATAAACGATATATATGCCTATTTTGATGCTTTGGGGCCGGGTCTCATTTTAAGCGGTAGTATTTTTGTATTGCTGTTTGGTTTCAGTGTCCGTTTTGTGGCGATAGCGATTGGCAGTGTGGAGACTAGTTACAAGCGTATGAGTCCGACGCTCGATATGGCTGCAATGACGATGGGGCTTAAGCCGAAAATCTTGCTGTGGCGAGTTCATTTACCTTTATTGAGAAAGGGGATATTTGCAGGGCTATTGCTAGTGTTTATCGAGAGTATGAAAGAGCTTCCTGCTGCGCTGCTGCTTAGGCCTGTTGGGTTTGAAAACCTTGCAACTTATGTCTATCAATTCGTATCTGACGAACAGTTAGAACATGGCGCACTAGCGGCAATCGTAATTGTTCTTGTAGGACTTATTCCGCTTATCTATTTAAATCGTTCTCTGGAGCATCGCAGCTAATTATGTCGACACTTAATATCGAAAACGTTCATAGTGATTATCACGGTCAGGTGATATTGAGCGGACTCAATCTTAATATTCAACAAGGAGAAATCGCCGCCTTACTTGGACCAAGTGGTTGCGGTAAGACGACGTTACTACGCGCAATTGCAGGGCTTCAGCCAATTACCCAAGGGCTGATAAGCATTAATGGCCGATTATTGTCTGCGGGTGACATATTCATTCCAAGTGATCAACGGGAGGTGGGGATGATCTTTCAAGATTATGCGCTTTTCCCGCACCTGACAGTGGCTGAGAATATTTTGTTTGGGGTAAAGGGGTTGAGTAAAGTCGAGCGCCAGCTGAGGCTAGAGGAGATGCTCACCTTGGTTAAACTTGAGGGTTTGGCTAAACGCTACCCCCACGAACTATCAGGTGGGCAGCAACAAAGGGTATCTATCGCTCGTGCGCTTGCTTATGAGCCTGAGCTGTTATTACTCGATGAGCCTTTTTCTAATATTGATGCAAAAGTGCGTAGCGAGATGATGTTAGAGATCCGCGCTATATTGAAGCAACGTAACGTGAGTGCCGTATTTGTGACGCATAGCAAAGATGAAGCATTCGTGTTTGCCGATAAGTTAGCGTTATTTAGCGAGGGCGCTATAGCGCAATATGGCAGTGCCGAGATGCTTTATAGTCATCCGTCAGACAAATATGTGGCAGAGTTTCTTGGGGCAGGAAACTATGTCGCTGCCAGAGTAATTGATGAGACCAGGGTGGTGACAGCGATAGGTGAAGCGACTAGTTCTCAGTCGTTACTGCAAAGCATAGGGTATAGTGGCGAGCTGCTCTTACGCCCAGAGCAGATTGAGATCTCTGCTGATGAACAAGGCTCAGGACGTATTGCTGAAAGACGATTCTTAGGTAGTGTTTGTTATTACCGCGTGCTAGTCGGTAGTGATAGTTTGGATATTAAAACGGCTCAGATCGGGCTTGAAGTAGGGCAAAGTGTTAGGCTTAACATTTTAGAGCACGCCTTAGTATTGTTTTGATAGTATCAAGCTTAACACTTTTATGACTCTATATAGTCGTTAGCATAAAAACACGCTAATCTAACGGGTTATATGGGTTTCATTTTAATGGTTTGTGGGTTATGTAATACTATTTACCGCTAAAGTTTCGGATAATATTGCCGAAATTGAGACTGACAAAGGGTAGGGTTTATTATGGATAGTCAGGTTATGCCACGTGAACAGTTGGGTGTGTGCGCAGAAGGTAATTTACATAGTGTTTATTTAATGTTTAGCGCTAATGATGGCGTTGAATCTCAGTTGCGTCCCTGTGTCGCTAACATAGCTCAATATATTTATGACTTGTCAGATCAGTATGCTGATAGTGCATTCAATGGTTTTGTGGCTATTGGTGCTAATTATTGGGATAGCCTTTACCCAATTGACAGGCCTGCACAACTCAAACCTTTTCCAGCAATGAGCTCTGATAATCGAGATGCTCCTGCGCACGAGTATGATCTTTTTGTCCATCTTCGATGTGATCGTTACGATATATTGCACTTGGTTGCCAATGAAGTGTGTCAGATGTTTGAGGATCTAGTCGAACTTGTTGATGAAGAACGTGGTTTTCAATTTATGGATACTCGCGATCTTACGGGGTTTGTCGATGGTACTGAAAACCCTAAAGGTCGTCATCGCCAAGAGGTGGCTTTAGTTGGCGATGAAGATAGGCCATTCCGTTCAGGGAGCTATGTGCATGTCCAAAAATATGCACATAATTTGAGTAAATGGCATAGATTGCCGCTAAAGAAGCAAGAAGATATCTTCGGTCGGACAAAGATCGATAATATTGAATATGCATCGGAAGAGAAAGCGTTAACCAGCCACACAAAGCGAGTTAATCTTAAAGATAGTAACGGTAAATCAATGGAAATTTTAAGGCAGAGCATGCCTTATGGCTCAATGAAAGAGCAGGGATTGATGTTTATCTCTAATTGCCGTAATTCGGTGCATTTCGAAAAAATGCTGCATAGCATGATCCATGGTGACGGAGAGGGACATCACGACCACCTGATGCATTTTACTCAAGCGTTAACGGGCTCAGCGTTTTTTGCGCCGTCATTGGACTTTATGGAAAGTGTCGTTGATTAACTACTGAATCCAAGTGATTAGCCAACATAGAATAAAAAACACACCTTAAAAGGTGTGTTTTTTATTCTGCAATTTTTTATGCGCTAGCTTTCTAGAGGTAAAAAGTTCGTTAATCAACTTAAGCTAAACTGAGCTAGCAAGAGTAACAGCCTCTAGTTAGTCAGCATAATTAAAAAGTGACTTCACAGTGTCTAGCGTCTTATTTACTTCTTGAATATTAGAAGGACAGATAAAAATAGTATCATCACCTGCAATAGTACCTAAGATACCTTCCGGCTTACCTATCGAGTCGAGTAGCCTTGCTATCAATTGCGCCGCCCCGGGACTGGTTCGAATCACAATCATTGATTGATTATGGTCAACATCTAGGACTAAGTTTTTTAGTGGGCTACCAGCTGTAGGCACGCCTAGCTCTGCTGGTAAGCAATAGACCATCTCCTGCTTTGCGTTACGAGTACGTACTGCGCCGAATTTGCTCAGCATTCGAGAGACTTTAGATTGATTGATATTGCTATATCCCTCAGCTTGGAGGGCATTGACGATTTCACTTTGAGAGCCAAAGCGCTCCTCTTTTAAAATCGCCTTAAAGGTCTTTACTAATTCGTCTTGATTTTTATTTGCTTGCATAGTTTTATTATTCTTTATTCAAAAATCTGGCTCATTCTGAATATAGTTAGCGTCAAAGTCAAGTGTTAATCGGAAATTGTGAATAAAAATTCACTTCAATCTTGAAGGAGAGAGAAAGGCTGGAGATGTGATAGATGAGTTGTGACTATACGTTATAGCTAGTGAAATAACAATTTAGAGTAAAAAAGTAAAATATCTGGCTACACGACTAACGGATAATTGAATTCTTTGCGTGATTACAGTAATGTTGCGCCATCGGTGAATTTAGATCTACATCACAAATATCCAAGAATTGACGGAGATAACTATGAAAGTTGCTGTACTTGGTGCCGCTGGTGGTATTGGCCAGGCTCTTGCTCTACTGCTTAAGACTCAATTGCCTGCTGGTTCAAAACTGTCCCTTTATGATATCGCTCCTGTAACGCCTGGTGTTGCGGTTGACTTAAGCCATATCCCGACTGCAGTTGAAGTCAAAGGCTTTGCTGGTGAAGATCCAACCCCAGCACTAGAAGGTGCTGATGTTGTTCTTATTTCTGCAGGTGTCGCACGTAAGCCTGGTATGGATCGCTCAGATCTATTCAATATTAACGCAGGTATTGTTCGCAATCTTGTTGAGAAGTGTGCTGCGACTTGCCCTAAGGCGCTAATCGGTATCATTACCAACCCTGTTAATACGACGGTTGCTATTGCAGCTGAAGTATTGAAAGCGGCTGGTGTATACGATAAAGCACGCTTGTTTGGTGTTACCACTCTTGATGTTATTCGCTCTGAAACTTTCGTTGCTGAAGCCAAAGGTTTAGATGTAGCTGACGTTAAAGTTAATGTTATCGGTGGCCACAGTGGCGTGACGATTCTTCCTCTACTTTCTCAAGTTGAAGGCGTTACTTTTAGCGATGACGAAGTCGCAGCTTTGACTACTCGTATTCAGAATGCGGGTACTGAAGTTGTTGAAGCGAAAGCCGGTGGCGGTAGCGCGACACTTTCTATGGGTCAAGCGGCGTGCCGGTTCGGTCTGTCATTAGTTCGCGGATTACAGGGCGAAGCTAATGTTGTCGAATGTGCCTATGTTGACGGTGGTAGTGAGCATGCTGAATTTTTTGCTCAGCCAATTCTTCTCGGTAAGAGTGGTGTAGAGCAAGTGCTTGCATATGGTGATGTGAGTGAGTTCGAAGCCAATGCTCGCGATGCAATGCTAGATACCCTTAAAGCTGACATTAAGCTTGGTGTAGAATTCGTTAAATAGTCTTAAGCGAATTAATAAAATGGAGCCTATTGGCTCCATTTTTTATTTTTAGGTTTTATGCTTTGATGCTTATAGGCGAGACACGGGGGAATCATCGCTTATGACTGCTTATAGCGGCTAATGATTACGCGCCACAGCGATTCTAGCGAGCGATATCAAGGCTTGCTTGTAATCGGTATCAGGCAATACATCTAACGCGCTAATCGCCTTTTCTGCTTCTTCTAGGGCTCTTTGCTCTGTGTACTTCAGGGCGCCACATTGATTTAGTGCATTTAGAATGGTGTCTATATGCCCAGAACCATCGCCCTTTTCAATGGCATTGCGAATTAAGGCTTGTTCTTGCTCTGTTCCATTTGCAATAGCAAAGATCAGTGGCAAGGTTGGTTTACCTTCTGCAAGATCATCGCCTATATTTTTGCCCAGCTCTTCGGTTTCAGCTGTGTAGTCGAGCAGGTCGTCTGTCAGCTGGAACGCAGTACCTAAATACTTTCCGTAATCGGCTAGTGCTGTTTGTACTTCGATGCTGCTGTCTGCTAGTACACCAGCTAAACGCGTCGCGGCTTCGAATAACTTGGCTGTTTTACAATAGATGACACGCATATAGCTTTCTTCTGTAGTGTCAGGATCGTTACAGTTCATTAGCTGCAGCACTTCACCTTCGGCAAGCACATTCGTTGCATCAGCAAGCACTTCGAGTACTTGCATGCTGCCAAGCTCTGTCATCATCTGGAATGAGCGAGTATAGAGAAAGTCACCGACGAGTACGCTTGCGCTGTTACCAAACAACGCATTAGCCGTTTCACGACCTCGCCTGAGCATAGATTCATCGACAACATCATCGTGAAGTAATGATGCTGTGTGGATGAATTCTATGATTGCAGCTAACTTTATATGAGCCTCACCTTCATAGGCTATGGCTCTCGCGGCAAGAATAGAGAGTAGTGGGCGCATTCTTTTGCCCCCACCATTAATTATGTAGAACCCAAGTTGATTAATTAGGGCTACATCTGATTCCAACTGCTTATAGATAAGTTGGTCGACGGCTTTCATATCAGCATCAGCCAGCTGACGAATGGCGTTCAAATCCATATATAGGCTCTACTTCTCGGGTTGCTAAGTTGTTCTGGCAGCCCATATTAAGGCTAAATTGTTATAATAAGTCGATTCTACCTAAAAATGGGTCACAAGACAGTATTAGAACCACAATGTGCGAGTAATTCCGATCTTTTTTTGATCAAAGTGAATTAGGGGTTGTCAGCTTGGCTAACATAGCGTAAACTCCGCGACCATTGTCATTAAAGCTTTTATAGCACCCAGCCAAACCAAAAAGGTCTGCGTGCTTGAAATATCGGAGTAAAATAGCTATGTACGCTGTTTTTCAAAGTGGTGGTAAGCAGCACCGTGTTGCTGAAGGCCATACTGTACGTCTAGAAAAATTAGAAGTCGCTACAGGCGAAACTATCGAATTCGACCAAGTTCTTTTGGTTGCTGATGGTGAGACTGTTCATGTTGGTGCACCTTTAGTTGAAGGTGGTAAGGTTGTTGCTGAAGTTGTCAGCCATGGCCGTGGCGAGAAGGTAACTATTGTTAAGTTCCGTCGTCGTAAGCACCACGACAAGAAGATGGGCCACCGTCAGTGGTTCACCGAAGTTAAAATTACAGCTATCAACGCTTAATAAGGGGTCTGACTAATGGCACATAAAAAAGCTGGCGGTTCTACTCGTAACGGCCGCGATTCAGAAAGTAAACGTCTAGGTGTTAAGCGTTTCGGTGGTGAATCAGTTCTTGCTGGTAACATTATCGTACGTCAACGTGGTACTAAATTCCACGCAGGTGTTAACGTAGGTATTGGTCGTGACCATACTCTATTTGCACTAACTGACGGTAAAGTTAAGTTTGAAGTTAAAGGTCCTAATAACCGCAAGTTCATTAGCATCGAAGCTTAATTCTTAGTTCACCTAAGATAGTTTATAAAGCCCTGCCTCTGGTAGGGCTTTATTGTTTATAAAGATTGATATCTGGTGAAATGAGCCGATTACGTTGCTCCAGCACCAGAAAAGCATTGGGTGGCATAGGGCGATTGCTTATTGTTAGCTCGATACGATAATTGTTTTTTTGGCGGTACGATTGGATAGGCAGTATAATCGGTCTATTGTGCGGTGCCTGGAGTTGGTATGAAGTTTGTCGATGAAGCTGTGATCAGAGTTGAAGCTGGTGATGGTGGTAGTGGTTGCGTCAGTTTTAGACGTGAAAAATATGTACCTGATGGTGGTCCTGATGGTGGTGATGGTGGTGATGGTGGTAGTGTCTATTTGCAGGCAGACGAAAACCTTAACACTCTGATCGATTATCGTTTTGAACGTTTTCATTTTGCCGAGCGCGGTAAAAATGGTCGCGGACGCGATTGTACTGGCCACGGTGGTGAAGATCTTATCCTTAAAGTGCCAGTTGGTACTCGTGCGGTTGACGAAGAGACGCTAGAAGCCTTAGGCGATCTTAAGACTCATGGGCAAAAGCTATTAGTCGCTAAGGGTGGTTTCCATGGTTTAGGCAATACGCGATTTAAGAGCAGTACTAACCGTGCCCCTAGACAGAAGACCTTAGGTACCCCAGGTGAAGTTCGTAGTTTACGACTTGAACTGATGTTGCTTGCAGATGTGGGCTTGTTAGGTATGCCTAATGCTGGTAAGTCGACTTTTATCCGAGCGGTATCACGTGCTAAGCCTAAAGTCGCTGATTATCCATTTACCACCTTGGTACCCAATTTAGGGGTGGTTAATCCACGTCACGGGCAGAGCTTCGTTGTGGCGGATATTCCAGGCTTGATTGAAGGGGCGGCTGATGGTGCAGGTCTTGGGATTCGATTCCTTAAGCATCTTGAACGTTGTCGTGTATTGCTGCATATATTAGATATTGAACCGATTGATGGCAGCGATCCTGTTGACTCTGCGCGCGCCATTGTTGGCGAACTGGAAAAGCATTCTCCATTGCTTGCGAGTAAGCCTCGTTGGTTAGTGTTTAATAAGACGGATTTGTTGCTCGAAGAAGAAATTAACGAACGCATCGAGCGTATTGTTAAAGAACTCGATTGGCAGGGAGAAGTCTTTAATATTTCGGCCTATAACCGTCAAGGTACAGAGGCGTTATCTCTCAAACTGATGGATTTCATCGATGCACTTCCTGAAGAGGAAGAGGCTGATCCCGATGCCGAAGTCGAGTTCAAATGGGATAACTATCATCAACAGAGTCAAGAGGTTGTTAACGAAGATTATGATGATGATTTTGATGATGACTTTGACGACGATGACTACGATGTTGAGATCATCTATCAAAGATAAGTATTGCTTGTTAATGATTTCATTCTGAGAATAACGTGTACGCAGATACTCAAAATGATATTACTCGGCAAGTGGTCCGGGTTGCACAACTACTTCTGGCCTATGGCGCTGAATCTGAACTCGTAGAAGAGATCAGTCAACGCTTAGGTCAGGCGTTAGGCCTTGCCAGTGTTGAGATCTCTATCTCTTCCAATTCTCTCGTATTAACCAGTCTTGTCCATGGACGCTGTATTACTACTACTCGTCGAATTCGGGAACATGGCATAAATATGACTATTATCTGTGAGCTACAGCGTATCTGTTTGCTTACCGAGAAAGGCATTTACGGTCTTAACGAAGTTCGTAAGCGTGTTTCACGCATCCAGCCAAAGACTTATCCTCGGCGTTATCTCGTGCCTATGATAGGACTGTCATGTGGTAGCTTTTGTCACTTATTCGGTGGCGATTGGATGGCGGTTCTGATAACCGTAATTGCGGCATCAGTAGGCATGTTTGTTCGGATATCTATTGCCAAACGTCATTTTAATCTATTAGTTAACTTTGCCGTCACAGCCTTTATTACCACTCTTGTTGCGCAGGTTGGTTACCATTTTCAATTAACCGACACCCCTAAGCTGCCTATGGCGGCAAGTGTTTTGATGTTAGTCCCTGGTTTTCCAATGATTAACGCTATTTCAGATATGGTTAAAGGCCACTTGAATGTAGGTATTTCTCGTTGGGGCCATGCAACGCTGTTAACTGTTTCATCTGTTATTGGTATAACCATAGCGATGCAAATTGGTGGGCTATTTTTATGATGGAACTCATATTCAATCTGCTCAATGATGCGTTGTTTTCATCGATTCCTGCTATTGGCTTTGCCATGGTCTTTAATGTTCCTAAACGTTTTTTACCGTACTGCGCATTAGCTGGTGCGGTTGGCCATAGTGTTAGGACGCTTTTACTTCATTTCCATATGCCAATCGAATGGGCGACATTTGCCGCGGCTGCTATCGTTGGGGTGTTGACCATAGGTTTTGCAAAAAAACACCTAGCACCACCGTTAATGTACGCGGTTGCCGCAATTATACCTATGATCCCTGGCACCTATGCCTACAATACTGTCATCGCGCTAGTGCAGCTAACCGCCCAGTCTGAAGTTAGCCCAGAGTTAACAGCAGAAGTCATTAGTAACGGATTAAAAACCGTATTTATTCTTGGTGCCTTATCTGTGGGATTGGCGATGCCGAGTTTGCTTTACTTCCGTACCCGTCCAGTGATTTAACTTTTTAGATTGAAACGGCAATAGACTGTTGGAGCTCAAATGAAGATTGCAATGATCGCCGCCATGGCTAATAACCGAGTTATAGGTAAAGATAATCAGATGCCTTGGCATCTTCCCGAAGATTTACGCCACTTTAAAGCGATGACATTCGGTAAACCTGTCGTTATGGGGAGAAAGACCTTTGAATCAATAGGTCGGCCTCTACCAGGGCGTCACAATATCGTTGTTAGCAGGCAGCAAGATTTAGCCATCGAGGGAGTTAGCTGTGTGACTTCATTTGATAAAGCTATCGAATTAGCGGGCGAATGCGAAGAACTGGTGGTGATCGGTGGTGGTCAGTTGTACCATGCGATATTGCCGAGGGCCGATATTCTTTATCTGACCGAGATCGCTTTAGAAGTGGAGGGGGATACCCATTTTCCTCTGTGGGATGATGGATCTTGGCATATACTTGAAAGTGAAAGCTGCACAAATGATAAAGGTTTGCAATATCGCTTTATCACTTTGACAAAAGAATGTTAAATTATGGTGTTGTCCTGAGTCGTCTTTAGAGTAATGAAGTCATTATTTGTTATTCTATGGAATAAAAATAATAAATATTATAGGAGTACCCGATGCGTCTTTTACCTACGACGATTGCTGTGGTTATTGCAGCTTCTGCTTATACTTATACTGTTCCGGTACATGCAAATGATCAGCTTGCAGCGAACATTTGCAACTATGTTCATGCCGATGATAAGAACCGTTTACGTAGTAAATTAAAAGAAACGCGTGTTAAGTTACGTAACGTTTATCAAGGGCTCACCTGTGATGGCGATAGTCTTTTACGCTTTGCGATGAAAAGTGGCGCAAACGATGTTGGTTCTTTCATGGCAAAACGTTTGTCTACTGATGATTTAACCGCTAAAGAGGCCGATGGTAAAACCGTTGTTGAATGGGCTGAAGCTAATGGGCACGGTGGTAGCGAAATCACTGCTGCGATAAAAGATCGAATATCGGGTAATTAGATTTAGTTTTAATCTGAATTTTACCAATCAAAAACCGGATGTTATATCCGGTTTTTTATGTCTTATATTTGCTAATTTAGCCAAACAAGCCTGCGAATAACAGGCTTGTTTTAGGTTTAAACCTTGAACTCACCAACAGAGGCTTGAAGCTCCTCGGCAAGTTGCGCTACCTGATGACTCGATTGCGCAGTTTGGTCTGCACCAGTGGCGGTTTCTTCAGAGATAGCGGCAATATGCTCTAGTTTCTCAGAGACCTGCTGGCTAACTAAGTTTTGCTCTTGGGCGGCATGAGCAATATGAGTGCCTGAATCATGAGCATTATGGACAGCCTGACTGATACTTTCTAGGGCAATATTAGCTTGCTCTGTTTTTTCTACGCAGCTATTTGCTTGATTTCGTCCAAGCTCCATAACCGAGACCGCTTCTTGAGTACCTTGTTGTAGTACCTGAATCATCTGTTGGATCTCTTGGGTTGAATCTTGGGTGCGAGAAGCTAGGCTACGCACCTCATCGGCAACGACAGCAAATCCGCGTCCTTGTTCGCCGGCTCGAGCGGCTTCGATAGCGGCATTAAGTGCCAATAGATTGGTTTGTTCTGCGATACCTCGGATAACATCCAAAATAGAGCCAATAGAAGCGCTGTCAGAGTGGACCTTATTGATCACCTGAGACGCTTTTGCGACTTCGTCAGCAAGTGCCAGTATTGTGCGTTTGTTCTCATCGGCAATGGTACGCATATGTTGCGCTTCATCATCGGCCTGTTTGATCTGACTCAAGGCTTCGTCGGCGCTGCTGGTGACTTGCATCGCGCTAGAGCTTAGCTCTGTTGTTGCGGCAGCGACTTGATCTACTTGATTCTTTTGCTCTTGAATACCAGCTGTGGTCTGAGCCGTAATCGCCGAGGTTTCTTCTGCCGCGGCAGCTAGCTGATTAGAACGGTCTAAAATACCTTGTATTAGGGTTCTTAAGCTGTCAACAAGACGATTGCAGTTACGGGAAAGCTCGGCAAATTCATCGTGACCAGAGTCGTCTAGTTTGTGAGTTAGATTGCCCGAAGCCAAAATGTCCAGCGCGTTATTCACACTATCTAAAGAGCGCTTAAGTGGACGTATCACGGCAATACTAACAATGATCGAGACAAGGATGGCAATTAGCACTAGGGCCATGGTTTTAAAGCTGGCGCTATCGATATCACTAATGGCGTTATTGCTGACTTTTTGCGAAACAACTTCAATCTGTTTATTGAGGCTACTCATACTTTTGTTGACAGATTCAACATTGGCTTCGACTTGATCTAGAAGTGCTGCAGCAGAGATATCGAAATTCAGCTGTTTGCCTTTACGTGCTTGGATTGAATTAGCGCCGCTAAGCATATCTAGTGCTTTTGAAGCTTCTTTATTTATATCATCTAAAATCTCTTGGTCTATAACGCCTTCCCAGTGGCGGCTAACATATTCTAACTTGTTTGTAACATCACTGATAATGTACTCGAGCTCTTTGGTAATGGTATCAAACTTAGATTTTTCTTTAGTTTTTACGAGGTCGTAGCTGCTCGTAATAAGGCTGCTAAAGCTGGTATCGATATTACTTGCCGTTGCTGCAATTTCTCTCTCTGTTGGGTCTTCGCTGGATTCGTAATCGATAAGGTCGATAAGTAGCGATGCGGTATCATCTACAGCAATCTCTAGGTCTTCGAGTTGTTTTAACAGGTTTTCTTGAGTTTGCAATGACTGTTCGCGAGCGGACATCATTTTTAGGCTATTATCCTTAAAGCCCTGATAGCTACTCTTTAATGAGATGATCTGAGTTTCTAGCCCTTGCTTATGCCCACTGATAATAGACTGTAATGAGCTAATTTCATTGAAAAAACTTTGAGAGTATTCGCTAAACTTCTGTTCAACTTTGGGAATATGTTCGGAGCGAGTTGAGTGAAATGCGACTAGAAGTTGCTTCTCTTGTAGTGCCAAATCTTGGGTTAGGTGATTGCTGCTTTCTAATGCTGGTATACTCAAATCTTGCAAAACCAGAGTACTTGACTTGATATTTTCATTGGTTATTAACGAAGCGACACCTAATGCTATTAGCAATAAAGTCACAACGCTAAACCCACCGATAACTCTAGTGGCGACATTCAATTTCATGGGGTACTCCGCTTTTTTGTTGTTATATCCCTAATTATAAAAATAATTTCAGGATTAGTGCTTGCATGCACAGCTAGCTTTATATCGGCCAGAATCCTAACCAGTTTAACTCTTTTTTAACTTCTTTTGGGTAATTTTTTGATTAGATTCAAGGTGCCAAAGGGTTAAATATTCACCCCAACAGCAACCTGTATCTAACGCTTGAAGTGCTGGATTGTCAACTTTTCCCATCAATGCTGCCCAGTGTCCAAACACCAATGTGTGCGTTTCACTCACCATACTGGGGAAATGAAACCATGGCTTTAAAGTGTTGTCAGGGTTGGATTCGGGAGGCAGTTTACAACTAAAATCTAAGCGACCGTCAGCATTTAGATATCGCATTCGAGTGAGCGCATTTACACAGTAAATTAGTCGTTGTTTACTCGGCATTGACTCCGCCCAATCATCAATATCATCAGTGTACATATCTTTGATAAGGTGGGTTAAATAATTTGGGCTCATTAGCGCTCGATGGACTGCGTTTGCTTCTTCAATGGCGGTGGCTATGTCCCATTGGGGCGGAATACCTGCATGGGTCATTACTATAGGTTGTGATGGGTGTTGTCTTAATAAAGGTTGTAATCGAAGCCAGTCGACGAGTTCATCAATATCATCAGCACAGAGGAGAGCGCTTAGCTGATCGCTGGGTTTTGGTCGTTTAAGTTTTCCGTGCAAGGCCAGAAGGTGGAGGTCGTGATTGCCAAGTACTGGTTTGGCTGAATTCTCAAGGGATTTGATATACCTGATGGTTTCAAGTGATTTATCACCTCTAGCGACCATGTCGCCAACAATCCATAGCTCATCTTTTGACGGATTGAAATCAACTTGGCTTAGTATGGCTCGTAGCTCATCGTAACAGCCTTGTATATCACCGATAAAGTAGGTTGCCATTGATTACTCGTTAGTTCGCGATTCAGGGAATGGTTAGATGGCGCTAATGGATTAATCCCGGCGCCGCTAATCTAAAGGGGGCAATACGTGCTTTAAACTCAGTGCCATCTTCGCTGATCATCACATAATAACCTTGCATGACCGCAAAAGGCGTTTCGCAGACGGTACCGCTAGTATATCGGTATGCAGTATCAGGCGCGATTGTCGGAGTTTCACCAACGACGCCAGCCCCTTGAACTTCACTATGATGGCCGTTGGCATCGGTTATTGACCACATACGACTCTTTAAGGTTGCGGCTTTTTCACCCAGATTTACGATCGTAATGGTATAGCTAAAAAGGTAGCGCTCTTCATCGGGTGATGATTGCTCTTCGATATATTCAGTTTTTACCTCAATTTTAATTGAGGATTCAAGTTCCATCATTGAATGTCCTAAATGTAATAGAGAGGAGGGGAAATTGCTTCCCCCTTGAGATACCTTAGCCGTTTTTCTTGTTTGCGACTAGGTTTGCCATCGCAACATATTGCTCAACCGTTATCTGCTCAGGACGTTTGCTGGCATCAATGGCGAGTGATTCAAACTCATCGTCTGAAAGAATATGTTTAAGATTATTGCGTAGCGTTTTGCGGCGCATATTGAAAGCGGTCGTACAAATATGCCTAAGTAGATCGACATCTTTACAAGGCCAAGGTTTATTCTTGTAAGGCACCAACCTCACTACGGCTGAATCGACCTTAGGTGGAGGTGTAAAACAGCCTGGAGGTACTTCTAGCACGGGCATGATTTGGCAGAAGTATTGTGCCATGACGGTTAAACGGCCATATGCTTTTGTGCCTGGTGCGGCAGACAAACGAAGTACCACTTCCTTTTGTAGCATGAAGTGCATATTTTCAATATGTTCTGCAAACTCGAAAAGATGAAACATGAGTGGTGTTGAGATGTTGTAAGGTAAGTTACCAAATACCTTCATCTGCTTGCCTTCTTCAACCAACTGGTTAAAGTCAAATTTGAGCGCGTCCCCTTGGTGGATCTCAAGTTTATCTTTGAGAAAAGGGTGCGTCTTTAGACGCTCAACAAGATCTTTATCTAACTCAACCACAGTGAGCTTGTCTATGCTCTCGGCAACGGGTTCAGTTAATGCCGCAAGGCCTGGACCAATTTCAACCATAACGTGATCATTGTCTGGGGCAATCGCGCCGACAATTCGATTAATCACATTGCTATCGGTCAAAAAGTTTTGTCCGAAACGCTTTCTTGCCGTGTGGCCTAAATGTACTTTATTACTCATTACTTCTCTTTTTTTGACTCGTTTCTGTCGGCCAATTCTATAGCCTTATTTAGTGCGCAGACGAAGCTTCCTATTTCTGCATCACCCGTTCCAGCAAGGGCTAATGCCGTTCCGTGATCGACCGAGGTGCGAATATATGGCAGGCCCAAGGTAATATTCACTGAGCTACCAAATCCGCGTGACTTTAATACAGGAAGCCCCTGATCGTGGTACATGGCTAATACGACATCTGCATCTTCAAGGTACTTAGGTTGAAACAGAGTATCTGCCGGTAGAGGCCCGACTATACTCATGCCCATCTCGCGTAGTTCATCTAGCGCGGGCATAATAACATCAATCTCTTCTCTGCCTAAGTGGCCGTCTTCACCTGCGTGTGGGTTCAAGCCGCAGACATAAATTTTAGGTTGCATCAGTCCAAATTTGTTAACCAAGTCTTCATGCAATATTTTGATAATTTGGTGCAAGCGATCGCGCGTGATGGCTTTCGATACATAGGCCAGTGGAATATGAGTCGTGACAAGTGCTACCTGCAAACCCGGCGCTGCCAGTAACATCACCACATCGTGGCAATTTGCTTGATGGGCAAAAAATTCGGTATGCCCACTAAAAGGGATGCCAGCTTGGTTGATGATACCTTTGTGCACAGGTCCTGTGACAACGGCATCAAACTCACCGCTCATGTTTTTCTCGCCAGCGTAGCTCAGCGTTTCAATGACATAGCTACTATTTTGTTCATCTAGGGTGCCGCACACCGCCTCTGTTACCAATGGAAAGGGAACTATGGTTAATGTTCCTGCCTCTTGAGGCTTAGGAGGCTGATTGGGTTGATATGGGCGCAATTGGATCGGCAGGCCGATTTTTTTGGCCCTAGATTTCAATAAAGCAGGATCGGCACAAACAACAAGCTCAGCGGGCCAAGCGCGCTGAGCAAGTTGAATGACTAAGTCTGGTCCCACACCGGCAGGTTCGCCCGGTGTGATAGCGATACGTTTAGTCGTCAATATGATTAACCTCGGTTAAAATCGGCATCAAACACTTCAATGTAAGCGTCAGCTCGCATTTCGTCTAACCAGTTTTGTAACTCTTCATTAAACTTACGACGGAAGATAAGTTGATGTGCGCGATTAGTATTAAACTTATCAGTCGCATCGGTTTTACGTTTCTCTTCAAGCTGAACGATATGCCAGCCATGAGATGAGCGGAATGGTTCGCTTATTTCATTTATATCGAGTGCAGCTAATGTTTGACTAAAAGCGGGCACGTATACCGATGGGTCTGCCCAGCCTAGCTCTCCGCCTTTAGTCGCAGAACCTGGATCTTCGCTATATTGGCGTGCCAGTTCAGCAAAGTCGGCATCACCAGCTCGAAGCTGTTTAACAAACTTATCCAGCATAGCCTTAGCGCGTTCTTCAGACAAGATAGGTGAAGGCTTGATGAGAATATGACGCGAACGGACTTCGTCGACTTCTTTCGTCTGTAAGCCTCGTGCATCCATTACTTTAATAATATGGAAGCCTGCACCACTACGAATGGGGCCAATAATATCGTTAGTCTTGGCACCCGTTAGCAGTTCAGCAAACAAGGTTGGCATCTCATTAATGTTCATGTAATCCCAGATCCCCCCCTCAAGGGCTTTCGGGCCTGCAGACGATGCAATTGCGGTCTGCTTAAAGTCAGAGCCATCTTGTAAGCGTTTTAATACTGTGTTGGCTCGTTTACTGGCGCTCTCAAGTTGTTCGCTGTTAGGGTTGCTCGGAACTTCAATCAAGATATGGCCAATCTGGTATTCGACCTGTTGCATACCTTGTTCTTCGATCAGCTTCACTAAACTATTGATCTCTTGAGGCGACACTTGGATGCGCCTTTGAACTTGAATACGCTGTATTTCACCTAAGGTGATCTCTTCACGTAACTGTTCGCGATATTGATTCCAGCTTAGGCCTTCAGTTTCGATTTTTTGACGCATCATTGCAGGAGTCATCTTCTGCTCTTTAGCGATATTCTCGATAGTCTGGTCTAGTTGTAGATCGCCAATATGCAAACCAATGCGTTCGGCCATTTGCAGTTGTAGGCGAGTCATGATGAGGCGTTCAATAACTTGGGTGCGAAGCGCCATATCTGATGGCAAAGCTTGACCAGCTGTTTGCGCGTTGGCTTTGACCGTTTTGATCATGTTAGCGATTTCGCTTTCTAATACGATACCTTCATTGATCTGCACCGTGACGCGATCTAAAGGTTGTACAGCAAGGGTGACATGGCTCAGTGTCAATGTCAGAAAAGCAATAATCAGTTTTTTACAGGGTCTCATCCACAAAAATCCTTGGCATATTGAGGTCGTTTGTCACTAATTGACCGACCACTTAATTCGATTATTCTGATTGGACTACAAGTCCGTATCTAGGTTCAGCAAAATGTTAACTAATTATCAAATGCTAGTTTTTTAAGTACAAGGGCTTGCGATAATTAAACAGGCCGTCGTTAAGCATATCTGAGACTCCAAGTGGTCCTGAACCTCCTAGGCCTTTGATCACGAAGTTAAGATAAATTCCATGTTCAAATAACTCTCTATCATCGAAGGAGGGCTCTAAATCGTCATCATAGTTTGTCTTAATGCGGTAATGATAACTTAAGCGAAGCGCCCAGCAACAAGATTCGTATTGAAATCCAGTATAAGTCTCGACACTTCTACTCTCATTGAGGTCATAATACCAGTTGCCCACGATATACCAGTTGTCATTAATAGGCCACGCCGCTCGAACCCCTGTTTGGGAGATATTGACTGACTCATTGGTATTACTATTAATTAAGTCAGGCACATAGCGGTAGCTCAGTTGCAGTAATTTATTAGCTTCAGGGCGAAAATCTAAGGTCACTTCACTCTTTTTGTTGTCACTATTCTTAGTGTCATATTGAATCGCACCGCTCATGAACCAATCGTTGTAAATTTGGGTGTTCAATTCCGCGGCTAACACAGAGTTAGAGGTATTTTGCTGCTGCAGCATTTGATTGGGGAGGGATGGATCTGTGAGTCCCACTTTACTGTCTTCAAAGTAATAAATTTGCCCTATGCTAAATTTAAAGGTTTCGAGATTGTGTTCATCAAATAAACGGGTCGTTAAACCTAGGGTCATCTGATTTGCATCTGCGATTCTGTCTAGACCTGAGAAGCGGCGATCCCTAAATAGACCATAGTAATCATCTTGTAATCGCGCCGTATCATAGACACCTATGTTAGATTGATCTTCATAGCCGACATAAAGGTATTGAAACTGTGGCTCCAACGTTTGGCGATAGTTTACGTCAAAATAGTTTGTGAAACGTTCGAAGTTAACCTGCCCATGGATCCGCACTTGAGGCAGTGTTCGGCTAACTGTGCTGTCGAGTTCGTCAGCGCTGATGCTGTTTTCAACATCTTGCCAGTAGTTGGTTTGCATCAACTTTAATTCGCTGGTTAACGATCCAGCAGGGCCATGTATCGGTAGCGTGATGCTAGGTTCAAGGTGGAGACGGTTGGCTGTAGCGTATTCATCCTCTTTATGACGGAAGTTCGTTGCCTCACCTAATAGGTTGAAATCGAGTCCTCGCCAAAGTTCAGGTGAACGATAGTTAAAACCGACCTGTGGCATGACTTGGTATGGAGATTCATCTTCGCCAAGCACCTTAATGTCTTGAACTCGCGCGGTAATGTCCCAGTTGTTTTGAAAATAGGCGATTTCACCGATTCTAGAAAGTTGGTTATCGGTTGCACGCAATACATCTGATTTGAGGTCATTAAAATAGTTGTTGTCAGACACGTTGGTATAATTGGCTAACACGCGCCAATTATCGTTAATCGCGCCTTTGTGTTGCCAGTGATAAAGGTAGCGATCGTCTTTATTGGGCATCAGGCTGTCATCGGCAAGATATTCAGCGTTGAATTGTCCCTGTTGAGCTTCACCAGTTAGGTAACGGAATTCGGTTTTTAAGAACAGACCTCGCGCCGACATATAGTGTGGTGTGAAGGTTAAATCGTATTCGGGCGCTATGTTCCAATAGTAAGGGGTCGCTATCTCCACACCATTGGTTGTGCTCGTGCTGAAGGTTGGAAATAGAAAGCCTGACTTACGTTTTTCTGATACCGGGATAGTCATATAAGGCAGGTAAAAAACAGGTACGTCACCGATTTTTAGTTTGGCATTCCACAGTTCTCCCCACTCTTCAGAGCTATCGATTTTTATCGTTTCGGCTTCGAGTAACCAAGAGGTATCGCCTGGAGGGCAAGTGGTGAAATTTGTATTGGTTAAATGCAGATTATTATCTTTAGTGATCTCAAGCTTTTCTGCTTCGCCATGTATCTGCTGGCCATGAAGCCAATATTGCGCCGAGTTTAATTGGGCATTATTGCTGCGCATTTCAGCGCTTAAAGAGTCGGCTGTCACTGTGAACATGCTGTCTTGAAATACTAAGTTTCCGTTAGCATCTAAACGTTGGTTGGCTTGATCTAATATGGCACTGTCGGCAGAGATGTGACGTCCACCTTGGCTAAAGGTGACATCACCATCGAAATTGGCTTTATCTCCCATTTTCGCCGATGTACGATCTGAAACAATGCTAATTTGCTGTAAATTGATTGGCGTATCAGTCTCTTCCGCTTGAGGAATAGGCACGGGAGGCTCCACAAGACATTGTGCGCCAGTATCAAGAGGTGTTGCTGAGTCGTCTGCCAAGACTAGGTGCGGAAGCAGTACTAAAGCCAATAAGTAACGGATATGCATCTTTTATCGTTTTTGTGATTTCTTAGTCTAGACAAGTTATCGGAGAGGATAGTTGCATCTATATGCACAAGCAACCTAGCAAAGAGATAAAAATCATCTTAATTGCTGTTTCCATTTTGCTTTATAATAAAGCAATTTTTATCTAAGAGCCATGAGGTGCCCTTGTCAGATCAGAGATTTATTGCCCTTCGAGCATGGATAGCGCGAACTTTAGGTGCAGATGCGCAGATAGTACTCATCTCTGGAGATGCCAGTTTTAGGCGCTATTTTAGAGTGTCATTGGGGGACATAAAGTACATTGCAATGGATTCCCCGCCAGATTTAATTGCGGTGACGCCGTTTATCGCACTTGCCGAGGCGTATCAAGGCAAAGAGATATATGCGCCTCAAGTTATTGAAAAAGATGTTGAACAAGGTTTTCTGTTGTTGACTGACTTAGGTGACACTCAACTGCTTAGTGTGCTTAATTTGGAGAATGTCAGTGACTATTATCACCGAGCCTTGGGTCGACTAAATTCCATCGCCACCATTACTGAGTCTGGCGGTCAGTCACTGCCTTCATACGATGATGCATTTGTTGAAAGAGAGTTGGCAATATTTTCTGATTGGTTAATTGTGCATCACTTAGGGCTAACGCTCACGCCTCAAACTCAATCTATGCTGGCTAATGTGTATCAGTTGCTGGTTACCAATGTTGCCGAACAGCCTAAAGTCGGGATGCATCGTGATTATCATAGTCGCAATTTGATGTTGTGTGATAACAAGCTTGCGGTTATCGATTTTCAAGATGCAGTCATAGGCCCCATTACTTATGATGCCGTGTCCCTTTTAAGGGATTGTTATGTGCGCTGGCCCGATGATGTTGTCGAATCTTTGATGCAAAGTCATTATCAGCAGATGCAAGTGGCTGGCTTGCTCGCCAAGGAGGTAAGCCTAAAGCAGTACCGCCGCTGGTTTGATTTGATGGGAATACAACGACACCTTAAGGCGGCAGGCATATTTTGCCGCTTAAATTACCGAGATGGTAAGCCAGGTTATATGAAAGATATTCCGTTAACCTTGCAATATGTACGCGATGTCGCCAAGCGTTACCCTGAGTTAGAAGGTTTGGTTCGATGGTTAGACTGCGACGTTATTCCGTTTATGGCACCGCTACCGTGAAGGCGATGATATTAGCCGCTGGGCGCGGTGAGCGATTACGTCCATTAACCGATCATATACCCAAGCCGTTAGCTGAAGTCGACGGCAAGCCACTTATCGTTTATCACATTGAGCGTCTTGCCTCTCTAGGGATCGAGCATATCGTTATCAATCATGCGTGGCTAGGTCATAAGCTAGAGCAAGCGCTCGGTGATGGTAGCCGCTGGCAAGTTACGATTAGCTATAGTCCGGAGCTAGAAGCGTTAGAGACAGGTGGCGGGATTAAAAAGGCTTTGCCTCTGTTGGGTTCAGATCCATTTTTGGTCATAAATGGTGACGTATTTGTCGATTCACTACCGACCATTAATGGTCAGCCTTTATCCTTGATAGCTATCGAGAAGGCGATGACTCATCGCCAAGCATATTTATGGTTGGTCGATAATCCAGCGCAGCACCCTAATGGGGACTTTGGGCTAAATAGAGATAAAGTTGAAATAACGGGAGAGCCAAAGTTGACCTTTTCGGGCATTGCCGTATATCGCCCAGCCTTTTTTGATAATACGCCCGATGGCCGATTTGGTTTGGCGCCGTTGTTAAAGCAAAAAATGGCGTCCGATCTTGTGGCTGGTGAACATTTTTGCGGGTATTGGTGTGATGTTGGCACATTGGATAGATTGGCTCGATTAAACGACCGCGTAGCGGCATCGGCTAACAAATAAATAGGTTATTGAATGAAAATTTGGGGTAAGTTTTTTGGTTTTGCTATCGGCTTTATGTTTGGCAAAATTATTGGTGGGATCATAGGCTTATGGCTTGGACATCTTTACGATAAAAAACGGGCAGAACTGAGCGCGGTTATCGGTAAGGGCAGCGATCGACAGTCACTATTTTTTAATACAACGTTTGCGGTAATGGGGCATGTGGCTAAGGCCTCTGGGCAGGTGACAGAGAGTGATATCCGCATGGCCACGGCCTTAATGGATCAGATGCAGTTAACAGGGCAGCCAAGGCGTGATGCGCAAGCGGCTTTTAATCAGGGGAAAGCGAGTAATTTTGATCTCAAAGCTTGTTTGAAAACGTTTCGTCTCATTTCTATGGGACGGAAAGAGTTGTTGCAGATGTTCCTTGAGATCCAAATTCAGACCGCACTTGCCGACGGCAAAATTGATGCGAATGAGCATGCTATTTTGCTAACGGTCGCGAAAGAACTTGGCTATAGTCAGCTACAACTCGATGAGCTTTTAAAGCGTTGGCAAGCGGAGTTTAATTTCCATAGCGGTGGAAATCATAAAACATCCCTTAAAGACGCCTATGATGTGTTAGGTCTGAGCGAATCAGATTCAGATCAACAGATTAAGCGAGCTTATCGGAAGCTGATGAATGAACATCATCCAGACAAGCTGGTTGCTAAAGGTCTGCCAGCGGAGATGATGGAGCTAGCCAAGAAAAAAGCGCAAGATATTCAAGCCGCTTATGATAGGGTAAAGCAAGATCGCAGCATGAGATAATGCTATTTTTGCTGGTATTTTATTGTTGGGGGAATGGGCATGGCGGGTTCAAAAAGTGGTTTACTTAGCGGTATATGTGGCTTGCTTGTAACGAGTTTGTCTATGGGCGCACAAGCTGAATCGCAATGGTTCGTCGCTCCTTTTGGTGGCTATAGTTTTGCCGCGAGTGAACTCGATGCCAATGAAATACGTAACAGTAACAGTAACACGGTCAATACCCAGTTGAAAATTGCTGAGTCGGGTCACTATGGTATTATGATGGGGGTTAAAACCAAGGACCCTGGTGATATCTATTTGCTCTATAGTCATCAGGCTACCGATTTAAGGCTAGGTGGCAACTTCAGCCCAGATCTTCTGACTCAGCTTGATGTTGATTACCTGCATGTCGGTGGCTCACTTTATTTTCCTAAGGGCAATTTACGCCCCTATGTAACCGTTAGCGCTGGGTTGACTCAGATGCGTCCAACGGGTGACTATAGTAATGAATCGCGTTTTTCGATGGGGTTTGGTGCCGGTGTCGAATATCAAATTACGGACCAATTTTCGCTTTTGGCCGATGCCCGTGGATATGCCACCTTTGTCAGCAGCGACAATGCCTTATTTTGTGATGCAAACCAATGTATATGGAATATTCGCGCCGATATTATGTGGCAAGGACAGGTTAATGCGGGGATCAAGTTCAGCTTTTAGCTCTTTGTCATGACGGGTGAGCATAGCAACTAACCCTATCTCAACTTACTCTATCTCAACTTACTTTATCGCACCATTAGCAGTAGAAGGTCATATGAAAATAGTGGTACTCGATGGATACACCCTAAATCCAGGTGATCTCAATTGGCAAGGGTTTGAAGCGTTTGGTGATTTCAGTTGCTTTGATAGAACGCCTGCGCATCTGCTACTCGATCGCGCCAAAGATGCACAGGTTTTATTAACCAATAAAACGGTTCTCGATACTGACATCATTGCCACCTTGCCTAATTTAAAATATATCGGTGTGTTAGCCACAGGCACTAATGTTGTCGATATTGAGGCGGCAAAGGCTCATGGCGTGGCTGTGACCAATGTGCCTGGTTATGGACCCGATGCCGTCGCGCAGATGGTGTTTGCCCATATTTTGCATCACACTCAAGCGGTAGCCGCTCATCATCACGCGGTTAGTGATGGTCAATGGAGCCAAGGGGATGATTTTTGCTTTACCTTATCGCCGCTACAATCACTCAAAGGGAAAACATTAGGGCTTATCGGTTATGGTGATATTGGCCGCCAAGTCGCGACGATTGCCCGAGCATTTCAGATGCAGGTATTGGTCAATAGCCATCGACCTAAGACAGACCTGCCAGATGGCGTAACTTGGTGCGATGTCGACTCACTTTATCGGCACGCTGATATTATCTCACTGCATTGTCCGCTCACGGCGGGAACCGAAAAGATGATTAATGCCGTCAGCTTGGCAAAAATGAAGCCAAATGCACTGCTGATCAATACTGCTCGTGGTGGTTTGATTGACGAACTGGCGCTTGCCGATGCGCTTGACAATGGCGTGATCGCTGCAGCCGGCGTCGATGTGTTATCGACAGAACCGCCAGAGGCGGGCAATCCGCTACTTAACGCAAAAAACATCAGTATTACGCCCCATAATGCTTGGGCTACGTTAGAGGCTAGAGCGAATTTAATGGCGATCGCCCTAGATAATCTGCAGGAGTTTGTTGCTGGCGCTAGCGTTAATCGGATCTGTTAGTCTGTTTTGCCGGTAAAATAAAAAGGCGCATCGGCGCCTTTTTATTGGAAAGATATTTATTAAAAGTCTCCTGACTAAAAGCCATTAGCCTAAATTGGCTAGCTTATAGAATGACCTCTACCTTGGCTGCAACCGTTAATGCCTTTTCTATGGCGTGCTCTATCGATTCTCCGCGAGCTAACCCTACACCCAAACGGCGACGGCCATCAATCTCCGGCTTGGCAAATAATCGCAGCTGAGTATTGGCTTCCGTTAGTGCGCCAGCCATGCCTTGATAGCAGATATTTTGCGACTTACCTTCGGCCAAGATCACGGCTGAAGCTGATGGCCCATGCTGAGCGATATTGGCAATAGGTAGCCCGAGTATGGCGCGCACATGCAATGCAAATTCGGATAGATCTTGGCTGATCAAGGTGACTAGCCCTGTATCATGTGGGCGAGGGGAAACCTCTGAGAAGTAAACCTCGTCACCTTTGATAAACAGCTCGACGCCAAACAATCCGTATCCACCGAGGGCTTCAACGACTTTTTTGCCAATCTGTTGAGATTTCTCTAGTACGGCTGCTGACATCTGCTGAGGCTGCCAAGATTCACGATAGTCACCGTCTTCCTGTCTGTGACCAATTGGATCGCAGAAGTGAATACCATTAACGGCACTGATCGTTAGCAGGGTTATCTCATAGTCGAATGGTACAAAGCCTTCAACTATCACTCTACCACCGCCAGCGCGCCCGCCCTCTTGAGCATATTGCCAAGCAGACTCAATCTGAGAAGAATTGCGAATAACGCTCTGGCCTTTACCCGATGAACTCATGACTGGTTTTACTACACATGGAATGCCAATTTTTGCTACGGCTTGCTCAAACTCGGTTTGAGTGTCGCAGAAAAAGTAGGGTGATGTAGGTAAGCCTAAGGTTTCCGCCGCAAGACGACGAATACCTTCTCTGTCCATGGTGAGTTGGGTTGCCTTCGCGGTTGGAACAACATTTACCCCTTCAGCTTCCATCTCGACTAATGTCTGGGTCGCAATGGCTTCGATTTCAGGAATCACCAGGTGTGGTTTTTCTTCGGTGATCACCGCTCGCAATGCCTGTGCATCTAGCATGTTGATCACATGACTACGGTGGGCAACTTGCATTGCTGGAGCGTTAGGGTATCTATCGACGCCAATCACTTCGACGCCCATTCGCTGTAATTCTATTGCGACCTCTTTGCCAAGTTCGCCGCAGCCGAGGAGCATGGCCCTTATCGCGCCTTTACAGTGTGGTGTGCCTATCATTATGTGGGTACCTTATTTTTTATTAGATTGGTCGGTGTAAACGCCAATTTTTTCTATTATTTTGACTTATCTTAACCTGAGCTTTGGTTATTTTACCTTTTTATGCAGAAATTTAGATGATCTCTCCGAACAAGTGTGTACTCGATCAACTATTTATTGGTAATTAAATGCGATATATAGTCAATTTACGACTAGTATTGTTGTTTGAATGTTGAAACGATGTTGTTTTGTAACTATTTGTGTTAAATAATAAAATCAAAGTGAGGCATAGTCGCTTTTCGGGCTATTCGATTTGTAAGGAGCGAGTCGTGTTTTTAGATTATTTTGCATTAGGTGTCATCATCTTCGTTGCTTTATTTCTATTTTATGGCGTCATTGTTATTCATGACATTCCCTACGAAATAGCCAAAAAACGTAACCATCCTCAGCAAGATGCCTTGCATGTCGCTGGTTGGATTAGTCTATTTACATTACATGCAATTTGGCCATTTTTATGGATTTGGGCCACCTTGTATCGTGAGGACCGGGGGTGGGGTTTTAATCAAGTGATTAAACGTGAAGTTGAGCTAGAGGATGAAATGAAGCGTTTGCATCAGACCGTGGTCGAGTTAGAAAGTCGTTTACGTGTTGTCGAAGGAGCAGAGGCTGCAACGGGGACGCGCGACCTTGATTGTTCACCCTCTACCACTATAGAGAAGGAGTCGTAAGATGGATCTATTACTCATTCTGACTTATACCGCCATCTGTATCGCTATTTTTAAGGCGTTCAAAATTCCGCTCAATAAATGGACTGTTCCTACGGCGATATTAGGCGGTGTATTTATTGTTGGGGCGCTCGTTTTGCTAATGAACTATAACCATCCTTATAGTCCCTATGCTAAAGAGGTGTTTGTTTCTGTTCCGATCAACCCTGCTGTGCGCGGCGTAGTGAAAGAGGTCAATGTCAAACCCAATGTGCCAGTGAAGAAAGGAGATGTGCTGTTCAAGCTCGATCCAACACCTTTTGAGGCTATTGTAATGCAAAAACGTGCTGCATTGGCTGCAGCTGAACTTGAAGTGCCACAACTGGAAGCGGCTTGGCAAAAGGCAAAGGCCAGTGTTGAGCGCGCGACCGCTGATAGAGATAGAACCAAGTCGGCTTTTGAGCGCTATGAAAAGGGACGTAAACGGGGCGGTGCAAACTCACCATTCACTGAATTAGAACTGGATAACAAGCGTCAGCTTTATATGGCGTCAGAAGCTCAGTTAATGGCGGCAAAGTCGGAAGAGCTTAGGGTGCGTTTGGCTTATGAGTCGAACGTAGATGGCGTTAATACCAAGGTTGCAGGGATCAAAGCTGAGCTAGATAAAGCCGTATATGATCTGGAGCAAACCGTGGTGTATGCACCAACCGATGGGATAGTGACCCAGATGGCACTCCGTCCCGGTATTATTGCTGTACCTATGCCATTAAGATCTGTGATGAGCTTTATACCCGATGAAGAGCATTACATGGCTGGGGCTTTTTGGCAAAACTCATTGTTGCGCTTAAAAGAGGGGGATGAAGCCGAAGTTATTCTAGATGGTGCACCTGGTGAAGTATTTAAGGGGAAGGTTGCTAGAGTATTACCAGCGATGGCCGAAGGAGAGCTTCAATCGACAGGAAGTTTAATGCCATCGAGAATGCTAATGCAGCCTGGACGAGTGGTTGTATTGATTAAAATTGAAGGTGATGAGATCAAGCATGCTTTTCCTTTGGGCGCGGCAGGACAAATCGCTATCTATACAGAGCATTTTTCCCATGTATCGGTAATGCGTAAAGTATTACTGAGAATGCAGGGATGGTTGAACTACCTGTACCATTAAACCTGTGATTTAGTGATATCGAAGGGCTCGCAATGCGGGCCTTTTTTTGTTCGGCCCAAGTCTATGCTGTATGAGGATATTATACCGCTTGGTCTTAGACACTGGCAATTTGGCTTGTTTACAGAGACGAGATTGAATTCGATATCGATGTGGAGTACATATATTATTGGCTGGAATAAGGTTTCTAGCGTGATGTAAAAAGGAAGATAAATGCAAGATATCAGGGATCTCACCGCAGTGCTGCGGTCTAACACGCCACTGGTGGTCATTGAAACCTACGAAGAGCATAGAGTCATCGAGCTGTTAAAGCGTGTGTCGACGGTTCTCTATCAACCGCTATTTACTTGGAGTATTACTCAAGGATTGACGCGTGTGGACGTTAATATGGGCACACAGAAGTTCAATACCGATCCCACAGAGATCTTAGGACAAATAAAATCAACCAGTCAGCAAGGGATTTATGTGCTTTGTGATTTCCATCCTTTTGTTGAAAACGCGCCTAAGAACGTTCGTTTATTGAAAGAGATCGCTCTCGAGTATGAAGCGTTAAAACATACTCTGGTGTTAGTCAGTCATGCTTTTGATATTCCGCCAGAAATACAAAGATATTGCGCGCATTTCAGGCTCTCTTTGCCTAATGTTAGTCAGTTGCAGAATCTAATTTATGAGCAGATAGACAGGGCGAGAAGTGACGGTTTGTTGCAAAGTGTTGACGATCAAGCTGTGAGTAAGCTGGCAGAGAATCTACGAGGGTTAACCTTCGATGATGCTAGACGCCTGGCCCATAAGGCGATAGTGGACGACGGAGCGATTACTCATTCCGACGTAGATCGAATCAACCAAGGGAAGTTTAAGCTCCTCGATATGGAAGGGGTGTTGCAGTTTGAATATGATACCAGTGATTTCTCTCAGGTTGCAGGCTTACATAACCTTAAAGAATGGTTAAAACACAGAATGCCATCGGTTGTTACCGATATTAGTGATTCGCCTAAAGGGATCTTGTTACTTGGCGTACAAGGCAGTGGTAAGAGTTTAGCCGCTAAGGCTGTCGCCGGAATGTGGCAACGCCCCTTGCTTCGAATGGATATGTCGGCCTTATATAACAAATATATCGGTGAAACAGAGAAAAATTTGCGTAATGCCTTAGAGCTGGCCGATCTGATGTCGCCTTGCGTGCTGTGGATTGACGAGATTGAAAAAGGCTTAGGCAGCAGCAATAACGATGATGGCACCTCTAAGCGGATCTTAGGGGCGTTATTAACTTGGATGGCAGAGCGCAAATCTGAGGTGTTTTTAGTCGCGACAGCAAATGATATCAGCGCCTTGCCGCCAGAGTTAATGCGCAAGGGGAGAATGGATGAGATATTTTTTGTCGATCTTCCCGATGATAGCGTGCGCCAAGCGATATTCCTCATTCATGCGAAACGCAGGCAACTGGATCTTAAGCTGTTTGACTTGGCTCAATTGTCACAAGCGAGCCAAGGTTTTTCAGGTGCTGAAATCGAGCAGGCCATCATTTCGGCTATCTATAGTGCCAGAGCCGCCAATATGGAGATGTCACAGCAATTGTTGCTCGACGAGTTAATGAAAACCCGGCCATTATCAGTGGTGATGCGGGAACAATTGAGTGCGTTAAGACTATGGGCCAAGGGGCGTACGGTTAATGCGCATCTCTCCCAGCCTTAAGACAGGCATTATTGCCCGAAACTTGGAGATAGATATTGCGGTGCGTAAGTCATTTGCTAGCACCGCAAGGTGGCATTAGGTTTTAGTCTTTAGGTGTTGGTGGAAACTGGGCCAAGATTTTAGATACTGTTTGTTGAGTCTCAATGGCTTTCTTTTCACCGCCGTTATTGAAATCAAATTTATCACTTCCTCGCCAGATAAGCCGGTTGCTGGCTATATCGATAATATCAATCTGGATCAGCTGAATTTTATCATTGTTACTGCCGAGCGGTACGCCAACACTGGTTCCTACGCTTACTCCGCCAGAGCTGCCCCATGAACCCGTTCCAAGTCCTATGGATAAGCCTGAGTTTTTTGGCTTATCTTCAACTTTAAAGGAATAGGTGACTGAGAATTGTGGCGACTCGATTGCCCTGATAAATCCTTGGGCGGTCAAGGAGGCTTCGATTGCCGATTCGATCCGTCTTGCACTTAGTGGGTCAGTGATGCTTTGTGGTGATTGGGTTGTAAACTGTTTAAGTTGGCTAAAATCGTAGTTGGTATCATAATCTTGTTTAGGCTGACTTGCACAAGCACTCACCACCAAACTAATGAGTAGGATTAAGATTTTATTGTTAAGCTTCATTGTAATCATCTCATTGAATACCTTTTAAACAATGTGACTATATCCATTTATTTATGCAAGACTTTTTAAATTAGCTAACAATAAATTTAGCCAATTTTGCTTGGATAGGTTATGTTTTAGTCACTTTGTTAGATTTTTCAGTGACCTATTGAGGTGGAGGATGAAAGGTTTGCTTTATTTACGTGTATCAGCTCTGTTTCAGGCAGTTGATTACTTGTGGAACAGTTAGAGTTTTTTGAGATCCCCAGCCCTTGTATTGGCATCTGTCAAACGGATGCGCGTGGTTACTGTAAAGGCTGTTTGCGTAATCGAGACGAGCGTTTTAATTGGCTTAATTTTTCTGATGCGCAAAAATATGATGTCATTCGTTTGTGTAGGCAGCGAAAACGCCGGCGTCAGCTTGCGATATTAAAAGCAAGAAAGATTGAGATTTTACAAGAAAGAGCCGCGGCTACAGACAATTTTGATTTTGATGCAGAGCCTTAATGATCCGAGATCAGGTCTGTTTATTTAGCCCAAGTTTTATTCGCGGCCAGCTGAGCGTAAATTGAGTTTGTCCTGGCTCACTCTTAAGTAAGACATCGCCCCCATGTCGCTCCATGATCCGCTTGATGATAGCCAGTCCTAGTCCATGTCCTTTATTACCATTTTGCACCACGTTACTGCGATAGAAGGGTTCGAAGATCCTACTCTGATCTTCAGCTGCGATACCTGGGCCATCGTCGATAACACTCAGGATTCTCTTTTTGTTTTGGATTGTTAACTTAATAACGATCGCTTTATTGGCAAAGCGCTGTGCATTGATAATGAGGTTTTGCAGTGCACGTTCAATAAGCGATGGGTCTCCCATCACTTCAACCTGTTCTATATCGCACTCAAATTTTATCGAGATCGTGTGCAATCCTTGCAGTCGCTTGATCGTCTGCTGGGTTAGTTTAATGAGATCACAGCGTTCAAATTGAATCGCTTTGCGTTGAGATTCTAAACTGGCGTAGGTGAGCAGCTCTTGCAGCAGGTTTTCCATCTCTTTGACGTCTTGCTGCATTTCATCTAGGAACGCCTGTCGGTGTGCCTCGTCTGAACCCGGGTGACAGTATTGCGGCATTAGCGCTAGGGCAAATTTGAGTCTAGCGAGGGGCGTTCTAATCTCGTGGGATACGGCATTAGACAGATGCTTCTGGTTTTCAATCAGGGCGCGGATATGACTGGCCATTTCATTAAAGGTACGGGCTAAGGGCTGTACCTGTGAACGGGGTGAAAGCTGGATCTGAGTGTCCCAGTTCGATTGGCCAAACTCTTTGGTTGCCAGTCGTAAGATTTTAAGGTCGCGAGATAGAGGCCATACCCAGATGAGTGCAACAAAGGCCAGTGACAGGTAGAAAAATAGGGTAAATAGACCTCTGAGCTGGTCTCTGGGATCTATCTCTATGGGCCCTGCCATCAAGATTTGATCCGCATCGATTTTAATAAAGTGGAGTTCGTGTTCTTTATCTTGAGCGGCAACCAACACGTTGGTTTGTGTCAGCGACTCACTGTTCCCCAATGCTATTTTATCTTTGTCGAGTAACTGAAGAGGGTAGTTGGAAGCGGTATCGATCCCCGTTAGGTAGTCAGCTCTCTCTGCTTTGGGGAGTTTAGCGATCAGTTGAGCTAACGCGATAAGCGGTGCATCGGCGGCACCGCTCTCTTCGACATTGTTCTGCCATAAGCTATCTAACGTCCAACCTATACCTAGAAAGCTGAGACTCAGCAATAGGTATAGGCTGATAAAAAGTCTTTTCACCTAGGATCCCGCTTAGTTATTCCAGGCTTCTGGTGCAAATAGATAACCTTGGCCCCATACGGTTTTGATTCTAAACGGGGTTTCGATATTGTCCCCCAGCTTTTTACGTAATCGTGAAATACGAACATCAATTTTTCTATCTTTGCCATCAAAGTCAATATTGAGCAGATATTGATAGATATATTGTCTACTGAGCACCTGTCCTGCTTGAGAGGCGAGTAACCAGAGTAGCTCAAACTCATGGCTTGTCAGATCGACTTCGATATCGCCTAATCGAATTGCTTGGGTATGAGGGTCAATGCTCAACTTACCAAATGACAGGCAATGTGATTCCGCTTGGGGTGGTTTAGCGGTGCGACGAAGTAGGTTATTAATCCTTGCGACCAATAACGCAGGGTCGACGGGTTTCACCACATAATCATCCGCGCCGAGTTCGAGTCCTTTGATCTGGTCCTCATTTGAGCCGAGGGCGCTCATCAATAGTATTGGGCCAGCAAAGTAGTCTGGTAGTTTTTCGCATAGGGTTAGGCCATCCATTCCTGGTAGCATGATATCTAGCAAGATAATATCAGGCTTATAGTTGAGCAGTCGGGTTAGTACTGTGTCTCCACGACGTTCAACTTCAACATGCATTCCATGCGACTTTAAAAAATCCACAATCAAATTTGCCAGACGAATATCGTCCTCGACAAGTAGTACTCTATGGGTCGATTGGGGTTCGGTCATTAGAATAGACTCCACGGGTTTCGGTAGCGGCGCCTAACTTGAGGCTCTGCGGTTGGGGTAACTTTTAATTTGACACCGGCTAAAGTCTGATGGGTGTCTTTATCCATCATTACGAACTGAATATCTCTATCTGTCGAGACCATTATGCTCAGTGAGTTAATATGGGGTGAATCTGCGCACCAGGTCGTTAATGATTCATTATCGGACATTATACAGACGGTATGTGGTGCGTCAGTTTGCCAATTGAGTACTACTTTAATATCACAGGTTTTATTCGGGCTATCGGTAATGCAAAATTCTGGGGATAGCGACAAATTAGCCTCAACCGATTCGTTGGAGGCTTGCGCGGTATTGCACAGAAAAATTAATACCAAAATTATCTGTAAAAGTTTGTATGTCGACAATTGCACTGGGCCTAAAACCTATAAGCAGTGCCAACAAAAAAAGTATTGGTATTGTGTTTGTTGACTAAGGGACTCTCTACGATTTTATCGCCAAGTTCAGTGTAGCGAGCTAAGAAAATGAGCTCCCAGTGTTCGTTAATTACATATTGAGTTGTCAATTCTAGTCCTAAATTGGTTGCCGAACCAGCTTGATACTGTTCACTCCAGTAGCGATTTTCGCTAGGTCTAACACCATAATAGTAGTTGATTATTTCTTCGCTTTTCCAATCTGCGGTGGCGGCTACTTCAACTTTCCACTGATCTAATGCTAGGTTATAAAGCCACTTTAATCTGGCTTGTGAGCCTGAATGTACATCAAAAAGATCGTGTGCAATGGCTAAATTGATTATACCTATGCGGGTGTAAATAAACGCATCTATTCCGCCAAGAAGTGTAAAGTTTCTATCTTCTAGCTCATTGAATATCGGTTCAGCTGTAGCTGATAAGGTTCTTGGCCCTGCGATTCTAGGAGTCTGTATCGCTAATTGATTGGTGCCAGTAATAAAGATATTTGACGGATCCCATCGATAAAAGTAAGCACTGTCAGCACTAAAGCTAGTGTTTAGATTAATGGTAAACTGTTCATCTTCTATTAAGGTGTAACCAATATTGCCATTGTCGAAGAACCAGTTATCTCCGTAATAGGCTATGGTTGGGGCGAGATAAATCGGAATGTTGTCGTAGTCTTTTAGTGGATTGGTTTTTACGCCATAGCCTAATGCTATGCCTATATCCCAACGACCAACTTCGATACAAGCATTGTTTGTATCACATAAAATCTCGTCATCAGCAAAGACGCTAAATGAGAGGAGTGATGCAATGAGTAGCCAAACAGTAAACTTGTTCATGATTTAGGATTACTACGTCTTTCGATCTAATGATTACAGGGAATACTAGGTTACCACTGAACTAAATTTTAACCAGATACTTCAGCCTTTCTGATGCAAAATGATACAGAACTCTAGCTGCTGTGACCTTGGGTTTACCTAATTGTTTGCTGATTGATGGTTTTTTGTTGGCGTATATGGGTGTTGGTTTTGTCTTTTTGTGAAAAGATTAACATTTTAACGAGACTAACATCAGCTCGATGTTTGTTACTCTGTGATATGGTACTGGAAAAGAGTGGCTAGGGCCTGTTGATCTTTCTAAGGTTGTTTTTGCCGCGAATTGTTGGGTATTTATACAAGGCAGAAGGTTTTTATTGTAGTTATTCTTTGTAAGTACTTGATAGTAAGGGCTATGACCATCAATCGCTGCCAAAAGGGGGCGGCTAAAAACATTCTACTCTTTGCTAAGTGAATTTTGCTTAGATGACTCGTCTGTAATCCGCTCGCCTCGATTAAAACGTTTTTGTCTCGAACGAAATTCAACCCGCAAAGATCAACAGGTCCTAGTGAAGAGAGGCTTATTTTCTAAAGTTAATCATTGATAAAATTATCTATTTTATGGCACATTTATTATCTATTTAGGGATTTATTATAAAAGGTATTTTGTGGCACCTGAGGCAAATCAATCGAAAGATAATCTTTCATTGCGTATTCGTCATAGCAATGATGCAGACATTGAGTTTATTTACCAACTCTATTCTCAACCCAGCTGTTACGCGGGAACATTGCAACATCCTTATCCATCACTGACATACTGGAAAAAGCGGCTACAGAACTTGCCTGAAAATTGTTACAGCTTAGTCGCTGAGCTAGATGGTAGGCTGGTTGGACAGATTGGCATGGAGGTTTGTATGCGCCCCAGACGCAAGCACGTAGCTAATATGGGCATGGCAGTATGTGAATCGGTTAGAGGCCAAGGTGTCGGTAGCGAGCTAGTGAAGTCGATCGTTGATTTAGCTCATAACTGGCTAGCTGTTACCCGAATTGAGCTGGAAGTTTATACTGACAATCAAGCCGCCATTGCGCTATATCAGGGTCATGGTTTTGTGATTGAAGGAGAGGCGAAAGATTATGCTTTTCGAGACGGCCAGTATGTTAACGCCTATCTTATGGCGAATCTTGCTTAATCGAAGGTTTTAGTTTTAACGCTGAGGTCGAGCTGATTGCTAAAATCAGCCTATTTAAAACTGATCTAGATCACTACAGACTCAATTTTATTTAGCACTAAATTAGTTTGCGATCGGCCTCTCGTTATCTGTGTTAATGGGATCTGGTTTGTAATAATCGTTCTTGCTGAATTACTTTCCTCTGTTATTTCATCTCACCAGAATGAACACTTGTGATTGCTATCTCAATACTTGCGCGTAGCGTGACGTGGGTCTCGTTACGATTGCCGCTATTTTTATCTTGTTGATTCTTATAGTTAATCACTTGGTTAGTGTAATGACTTAAAATACGCCTCTCTATAAGTCATTGTATTTAAATGGGTTTTGTTTTGTTTTTGGTTTGAGGGAGCAGAGATTGCCGAGAGGTTTGTCATCCAATAGAATCCGCCGTTTATTGCGCTGGCAGAGAAGGCAGCGCATTTGTTGATGAGATTTTATTAGGGGAATTTGATGTCTACAAAATTGGCAAATCCAGCGCCGTTAGGGCTTATGGGCTTTGGCATGACCACTATTTTACTCAATATCCACAATGCGGGTTATTTCCCCATTGATTCGATGATCCTCGCTATGGGGATATTTTATGGCGGTATTGGTCAGGTGATTGTTGGCATCATGTGCTTCGCCAGAGGTGATACTTTTGGCACCACCGCATTTACCTCTTATGGACTATTTTGGTTAACCTTAGTTGGTTTGATACTAATGCCCAATGCGGGTGTTGCTGCAAGTCCTGCACACTTTATGGGATGGTACTTAGCCCTGTGGGGAACATTTACCGCATTTATGTTTGTCGGTTCACTTCGCTACCCTAGAGCTAAGCAGTTCGTCTTTGGATCATTGACTATTTTGTTCTTTTTGCTGGCGGCAAGAGATTTTACTGGTAGTGAGTTGATTGGCGTTATTGCGGGCTTTGAGGGCATGTTTTGTGGTGCCAGCGCGATTTATTTTGCCATGGCGCAGGTATTGAACCAAGAATATGGCAGAGTCATATTGCCCGTAGGTGAGGTGAAATAATAAGCCCTGTTAATCATCGATAGCGGCTTTGACCGTTTCGAGGATCTCTGCGCGATTAGAAGGCTTGAGTATATAGCCTTTTAATCCCAGCTGAGCCCAACGCTTTATTAACTCTCGATTACTGTTACTGGTGAGGGCGACGATGGGGATATCCTTGCCATCATTTTGTGCCTTGAGCTGTTTGGTGGTGTTGATGCCATCGAGGTGTGGCATATAGAGATCCATTAAAATAAGCGCATAATCATTGCCTTTTATCATCTTAAGTGCGCTCAGACCATCGTCAGCTTGCTCGGTATCATAGTTGTTTTGTTGAAGTACTTTGACGATCATCTCACGGTAGATTTGATTGTCTTCTACCACCAAAACTTTCTTCTTTGCTGGCTTAGCCTCTTCTTGTTCGAACAGTGACGACATCAGTGCCTGTGATGGAATTTTTTCTTTTTGTTTATCGATAACGCGCTGCTTTATTTCCTTAATTTCACTATGTTTACTGGTTAACTGAGTCAAGATAAGATCTAGGCCATCTTTGATCTCCAATTCCAGTTGGGTCAATAGTGGCTCTATGTGCTGTTTGGCTAGAGACTTTACCAGCGCCTTATCATGACCATTTTCGTTACCATCTTCGGGGTTATCTAAGGCATCTGTCGATTGTTGCATTGACGCCTTACAACTGTCTACTGAGTCCAGTAATTGACGTTTAGATTGACTGCCTAGGTCGATTAACGAGGCGAGGTTGGTATCTATCATGTCGAGTTGATCATCACTGAGGCCACCGTAATTTTCATCGCCTCGGCTTAGTCGCAAGCCATTATGGACGATCATCTTCAGGCGGAACTTTTCGTATAACGGTAGGTAGACAAAGTAGTTGTCAAACACGCCTTTGACACAACAGCGAAAGGCGAGGGCCGATTCTTTATTCTTACACAGGACTATGCTGTAGTGTCTGTAGTTTATTTGGTGACTGTTCAATAGTTTGGTATACAATTCTATGCTGAGCTTTACCGAGCTCATGGCAAATAAAATGACCGAAGGCTTATATTCTTTTATTTGTTCCCCAATCAGTTTGCTCACGGGAATCGTGCGGTACTCCTCCACTTGTTCGGCAATAATATTTGCGGCGCCTGAGATATCTTCCTCTTTCTCATACAGCATAATAACTTGTGGATGTCGGCTGGCGAAACTGGGTTTTCTAGTCATGAGTTGATTACCTTTACAAGAGTTTGTAGCGAGCCTTTGAGTTGCATTATGAGCTGTTTGGTGAGATTGACATCTTTGGCATTCGCGGCGTGCTCAATCTGCTGCAGTGTTTCCGTGACCTGCTCGGCGCCGATGGCCTTTGCCGATGTCTTGAGGAAGTGCGCAGCCTGTCTGATGGCCTCGAAATCCCTGGCATTATAGTGGGTTGCCAGCTCTTTGAGGCTGGATTGGGCTTGTATGATAAAGTCTTTTTTAAACTGTGCGATCAGATCCGGCTCATTGCCGATGAGTTCTTGCATCACGCTTGGGTTGAGTATGCTTGGACTATTCTTCATCACGATACCATTTCTGAATAACCTTCTTGAGGTCTCTTAGCTGCACAGGTTTACTGACGAAATCATTCATCCCAGAGCGATAGCAGTCATCGAGTTCAGTGGCCATTGCCGCGCCTGTGATCGCGACTATCGGTACCGATTTTCGTTGGGATGAATTCTCCATCTGCCTAATTTGTTTTGACATGTCATAACCATCTAGGTTGGGCATATGACAGTCGGTGAGAATCAACTTGTAATCGGTACTTTGCCAAAGTTGGATGCCTGCTAGGCCGTCCTCGGCGAGATGACATTTATATCCCAACATATCGAGCTGTTTCATAATCAGCTTTTGATTGAGCGGATTGTCTTCGACCACCAGAATTTCGGCGAGTCTATCCTCGTCTCTGGCGACCTCTTTGCTGTCAGATGCACCAAGTTCTAAGTTCATTTCATCTAGATCGATGAATTGGTAACTATCGAGCTTCTTCCTTATGACCTTAATAAAGAGTGCCTTAGCCAGGGTATTAATATCTAAGGTATCGCAGAGAGAGAGAGGAGGCTGCAGGTATTGCTTCTGCTCATTGGGCAAGGCGATAAGCCAGTTTTCGGGTTGTTGCATGGTCGTATATTTGTTGGTTAGAAATGCCAACTCATCTTCTTTGCCATCGCAGAGAATTAACATGAGTTCCAGGTGCTGGATGTCTGCGGTGAGTTGCTCAGCCCGATACAGTTTGACTCTGGCGCCTTCACTCGTTAGGTGGCGCTTAATCCAGTCTAGTCGGGTGGAAGACTGGCTGAGATCCACCAGACCCACAGTGACTTTCTCTAGATTCATCGAGGGCTTAGGATTGCTGGCTCGCCAGAAGGGTAGCTCTACGCTAAAGCTCGCCCCTTTACCTGGTTCGCTCTGTAAGTCAATGCTGCCCCCCATCAGATTAGTGAGTTTGCCGCATATTGCGAGCCCTAATCCGGTACCGCCATATTTGCGGGTCGTAGATCGCTGTGCCTGCACAAAAGGGGTAAACAAGCGCTTCTGAGTTTCTTTATCTATGCCTATACCATTATCTTTGACTGTAAAACAGACTCTGGTGATGATCTCATTGCTATCAGTGACTGAGACGGTGAGATAAACCGCACCGGTTTTTTCTTCGCTACTATGAGTGAACTTCATCGCATTGCTGAGCAGGTTGTTGAGTATCTGCCTGACTTTGACTATGTCACCCTCAACAAAATCGGGCACTTCCGGCGCTTCTTCGACAAAGAACTGTAACGACTGGCGGCTGGCGACGAGCGCAAAGGTTCTGACCAGATCGGCGATCACATTAGATAGGCTAAAGTCTTGTTGCTCCAGTTGCATCTTGCCCGACTCGATCTTGTTGATGTCGAGTATATCGTTAAGGATATAGATAAGGTTATTGGCCGACGTAGAGGCTGTTTCGATAAGGTCAAGCTCTTCGCCAGAGTGACTCGACAGGGATAACAACTCAAGTGCACCGATGACGGCATTCATCGGCGTTCGCAGTTCATGGCTGATCATGGAGAGAAATTCGCTTTTGGCCTGGCTGGCGATTTCGGCTCTTTCCTTGGCTTGTTGCAGTTCCGTCGTCCGCTGGTTGACCCGGGTCTCGAGGGACTTATAGCTTTCCTGTAGCGCCAGTTTGGCCTCATATATGGGGGTCTGATTGATACATATTCCGTCTATACGGGCGCTGTGGTTATTAGCCCCAAGGCTGACCTTGCCTTTGGCGAGGATATAGATGATCTCTTGATTGGGTAAGATGGCCCGATATTCCTGGCTGAAAAAACTGCCGTTCTGTAACGAATCTTCGACGGCTGCCATGACGATGGGGAGATCATCTGGGTGAATACGCTCGGCCCATTTTTCTAACACACCAATGTCTTCCATATTCAGGCAGAACATGTCGTTGGCTCTCTGATCCCATTGCCATACCCATTGGTCATTGGCATCCAGTTGAGCCCGCCAATTGCCGATATTACCGGCCTCCAGCGCCAGGTTTTTCGATTGGTTAGCGGCATTAAGCGCCTCCAACATTTCCTTAGATTCGGTGTTATCCAGGAGCAAACCGACAATATTGTATTGCCCAGTCTTGGAATAAAGGTATTCGGCGATGAGCTCAAACTGGTTGCATATATCGCCTCGCTCAATCCTAAAGGTAAAATGTAGCTTGGTCTTTGCCGATAATCTGGGGCGACGTAAGTCATCGAATTTGTGCCTGTCTTTGGACGTCACCATTTGTTGCAGTCGATCCCAGGTCAGTTGGGTATGATGCTCAAGTCCAAGCAACTCTTTGACCTTGTTAGAAAAGGTGGTTTTATCGGTAATAGAACTGTACCTCCAGATACCGATGTTGGCTGAGCAGATGAACTCTTCATAGCGCTTGATGTAATCATGATCGGCTTCGGGGGGCGTCTCTAAGAGGGTGCAGAGTATCAGGTAGCTGTCATTCTCAAGAGGGTGTGGCGTTAGCGTGAACCATCGCTGAGCAGAGCAAGCTTCTGCACAGACATTGAGCGTCAGGCCTTGTTGCAACTGAGTGAGTTCGTTATGTGAAAAGGGGATGTTGCCAGGTAGCTGAAACAAGGTATGCAATGAGCTGATATTAGGCTGAATCTCCAGCTCATCGAACTGTGCGATGAGTGCGTCGTTATGCTGGGAAATATTTCCCTTGGCATCACAAACGAACTGGGCGAATGGCGAGTCATTTATGCTGGCACAAGCATCCATCTTTATTTCAACTTTCTTGTTATCTCTTGAGGTTAATTCTAGACGTTAGATTTGAGTTATGCGGGCTTGTTTTAGATACTTTTGTCTTATTCTTAGCGCGGTTACCAAAAAGCGAAAGGGAGCAAACCACCGGATGCGATCGCAATCCGATGGTGTGAGAAGCGGTCGTTAGGCTTGAGGCATAGGACTAAGGACGATTTCTACGCGGCGGTTTTGTGCGCGTCCTTGTTTGGTGGTGTTATCGGCGATAGGACGCGATTCGCCCATGCCTATAGAGCTGATACGTTGGTTAGCGATTTCACGTGACATTAGGTAGTTGGCTACCTCTGCTGCACGAACCTGAGATAGGCGCAGGTTATAAGATTCGCTACCTGAGCTGTCGGTAAAGCCCATTACGTTGAGCATGGTTTCGTCGTACTCTTTTGCCACTAAGGCAACACTATTAAGCACCTCCTTGGCACGGGTGCTGAGCACAGACTGATCGACACCGAAAGTCACTTCGTTGGGCATATTCAATATGATGTTGTCGCCGCTACGTGTCACGCTGACGCCAGTTGCTTGCAGTTGCTTACGCAGTTCTGCTTCTTGAACATCCATGTAGTAACCTATACCACCACCGACGGCAGCGCCAGAAGCGGCACCAATAAGAGCGCCTTTTCCACGATCGCTTTTACTCGAAGAGGCAACCCCAATAGCGGCACCCGCAATAGCGCCAATAATCGCCCCGTTGGTGGCTTTGGCATTTTGAGATTCATTGGTATAAGGATTAGTCGTTTGGCAAGCCGATAGCAGCATGCTTGAGCTCACGATGAGCGTGATTAAAGACAGTTTATTGTTGAGCATTTTTGACTCCCAAAAATATGGTGGAGAAACTATGGCCGAATATTGGTTTCGATTTTCGCATTTATAGTAAAGGTAATTAAGTAGATAATGCATTAGCATGAACAAGTGATGCTTTATTGTTCATTACTTTTTTAGGATCTAGCCTACCAACCTGAAATCGGGTCAGCGGCAGAGGAATAACGGACGATTTGAGACACGCCTATTGCTTTTCGTTTGATTTAAACAGTGCTGTGCTTAGTTTTTACTACGAATGTATTCGCAGGCTTGCTGATTCAGATACCTTTTGGAAAGATAGCTTTGTCCTCGCTCTAGGGTGAAGAGGAAACCTTGTTCAGTCTCCTTTAATCGATAGATGTCATCCCAGGCAATAATGGCATTTACATAGGCCGATTTAGTCGCTATGCCATTTTCATCGATCGTCAGTTCAACCTCATTCCCGGCCGCTCTACTCCACATCTGCCGCAGCAGCCACCAAGGTCGTTTAAATTTAACACTTAATGCTTCGAGAATACCAAGACCGATAATAAACCATGACGCGTAATTATTGGCACCAGTTAGCAGTAGTATCGTCCCCATACCGACAAAGATGCTTGCTTTGCTATAGCGTTTCAAGGAGGGATCGACGCTAACGGATTGATCGAAGCACTCGCTATAGTATGGCTTATCGAGAATAAATTGTGTGGTATAGCGAAATGCTGGTTCCATGAATGCTAAAGGTTTTTAAATTTGCCCTAGTGTAATAGCAATAGAAATTTGTGCAACGATGTACTAGCTTTAGATTCTTACTCCTCAATTAACATTAGTATTAGGCGGTTGTCTATGTCGTGCGTTCCAAAGGGTTATGTTAAGTGCAAAACAACAGAAACGTTTGGCAAAGACAATATTCCAGATATCTATTCTCAACGTCACTTTACACGTATCGGTGTATATGGGCAGATCCATGTCCTAAAGGGGCAAGTTAAGTTCTACGGTTATGAGAGTAAGCTAAGTGAGGCTAATAGAGAGTTAATATTAAGCGTGAATGAGACGGCGATTTCACATCCTGAGTATTGGCACAGAATAGAACCGATTAGCGATGATGCCTTGTTTGAAATTCATTTTTATTGTCGCCCCGAAGTTTTGGGGTTGACTAAGCCATAGCCTAATCCAAGTTCCCCACAGCAGATCTATTAAGATGACTGGGATGGTTACTCTTATAAATAGATAGTTAAATAAATATTTAAGAAAACAGTTAACCTGACTTGCCGCACTTTTTTCACTAGAGTCGATTTGTCCTAGATTGAAATGATTAGATTTCAACAAGAGTCGACTAAGGAAAGTAGATGAAAACAGACGGATCAAATATCTCCAAACATGAATCTAGGCACGAATCCAAAGAGCAATCCAAGTACCAATCTAATCAGGACAAGCAGAAGGCTTCTTGGTTTGACGTAATCGAAATGCAAACTAGCTTTGCCTTATGATAATCGATGACGTGTTCAAAAACGCTAACCCTAATGGTTATTGTTGGGTTGGCGGTGATTGTAGGCTTTCTTTTTTCGTTAAGGGATTAGCGATTAACTGATATTGCAAACCGCTACTTTATGAGGAATGCTTATGATTGCGGCAAGTTTAACTGAACTCTTTATCTGGTTATTTTGGGAGGTGTTGCTGTCGTTCATTTTGTATACCACAGGCGCTGTCGCATTAGCCGTTTTATCATTGGGAAAGATCCAGAAACCTCTCTATTGGCCAGCCCTATTTCATCATCAAAAGCGTTTGGCTAAAAATGACTTTTACATGGTCTACCTAAGCGGTTTCTTTTTCTACTTAGGCTTATTTTCGTTATTAGTTTGGTTGGGGTAAATTTTAGCTAAACAGACTTATCTGTTTAGCTAAGTCTTACTGGCGTTTAAGATGACATATTGTAGTTATTTCGCTCGTTAGGCTGGTCAGTTAAGTATTGGACAAACTCAACTTCAAAACCATCAGGGTCAATAAAGTACACATTGCGGCGATAGGGATCACTTGCGCCATCTTTATCAACATTAAATCCTGCTTTTTCTAGTCGATTGCAGAGGCCATCAAGATCATGAGTTACAAAAGCAAAATGCGCTAAGCCCACTTGATGTCCCGTTAAGTCTCGGTTATCTGCTTCACCATCATCATTGAATGCCAGATATTGATAGTCGTCGCCAAAGTGAATCCAGTTTCGTGGCTTGCCATACCAAGTACCTTTACCGCCACCGCGAACCGTCCAATGAGGGAATGCCGCCTGGTAGAAAGCTAGGCTGGCGGTGATGTTTCTAACGACTAAGTTAACATGTTCTAAGTGGATCATTTTTGACTCCTCGAGGAAAATAATCTTGGTCAGATGATCGGAACGATCACATGCCATAGCTATATTCTTGCTGCTTCGGATAGGGTTGAGTTTGATGGTTATCTCGGATTATTTTTAATGCGATACTGTATTGATGCAGCATGTGGATGCTGTAATCAATTCTGCCTCTAAGTTGTTGCTCTCGCTGATCTTGTTCACCCTGTAGTAAAACACTTTCGCTATTTCTGATGATGAGGTGGTCTGGGATAGGCACCAGTTTGTTGTTCTTTAATGCATTCATTTTTAGTTCGGCAATCGGATAAGCTCCGCTAATACCACCCGATACTGCAATTAACAGAGCGGGCTTATGAGCAGTGTCTTGGCCATCGCAGAGCAATAGAAAGTTCTTTAACAGTGGTGATGCCATACCGCCCCATTCTGGAGTGATCAGCACTAAGGCATCGGCTTGCTTGATCTGAGCGCTAATATCATGCCAATCACTATTGAGTAACGCAGGGCTGGCTCTGTCACCGTCCCAAAATGGCAGCCTAAAGTTACACAGTTCGATATGGCTAACTGACTGAAATTGTGGGCAGTGCTTCGCAATGTAACTCGCAACTTTAGCGCTTTGTGATGGGGTTCTTTGGCTGGAACTGACGATAAGTATATTCATTATGTAAACCATATTGTTTATTTAATGTTTTGTAATGTAATTGCTTTACTTAATTTTGTAAAGACTAAAGTAAATAGAAAAGTTTACTTATTTGTTGGATAGCTCGTAAGTATGGGTAATAATGTGGCAAGTAGCGTGTTATTTGGGAGCGTGGAGTGAGTAAGAAAACAATCGATAAAATAGTGGATTACCTAAAGGTAGAGGGGCCGACCACTGCCAAGCTGTTGGCGGAGCAGTTTTCGCTAACGACCATGGGGGTACGTCAGCATCTACAAGGATTAGAAGAGGAGGGGATGCTCGTCTTTGAAGATCGAAAAGCGAGTCGTGGCCGACCCACACGCTATTGGTCACTCACCGAGAAAAGTTACTCCCTGTTTCCAGATAGACACGATGATCTCACGAGTCAACTGATCGAGTCGGTAAAAGTTGTTTTTGGTGATAGCGGATTAGAGCAATTGATTAGCCATAGAGAAGAGGCCAGTAAAGCGCTCTATCAGAGGGAGTTAGCGAGTCATTCTAGCCTGCTCGAAAAGCTTCACGCTCTCGCTCGATTGAGAACGACTGAAGGGTATGTGGCCACTGTAGAGCAGGAGGAGGAGCATTTTTGGTTGCTTGAAAATCACTGTCCTATTTGCGCGGCAGCAAGACATTGTGTCAATTTTTGCCGCTCTGAATTGCAACTGTTTCAATGGTTATTTGACGATCTGGCGACGGTTAGTAGAGAGGAACATATTATCGAAGGTGCACGCCGCTGTGCTTATAAAGTCGTTCCGCTCTCTCAGGATTAATGATGCAGTCTAAGCGCTCAAGATTAGATCGATTTATTAGTCGTCATCTCCAAATACCTAAAAAGCAGGTAAGACTATTATTAGCTCAGGGACGAGTCATGGTCGATGGTGTTATTGCTAGAGATATCGATCTCCAAATCGATCAGTTTAGTCATATCATCTGCGATGGTCTTGTGCTGCAGCAACGACAGGCTCGCTATATCATGCTTAACAAGCCAGTTGGTATGGTGTGTGCGACTAAAGACGATAAGCATAGAACCGTTATCGACTTGCTTAAGGAAACGGTTAACTATTCACCTAATGGTATTCAACCCAACAACATTCAACCCAACAGCAATCAAGTGCAGTGTGATGATTTACATATCGTCGGACGCCTCGATTTAAATACCTCGGGTTTAGTGTTGCTTACCAATGATGGTCAGTGGTCGAAGCGTATCATGTCACCTGAGCATAAGGTTAATAAACGCTATTTAGTCACACTAAAAAATCCCATCGATGAAGAGTATGTTCAAGCATTTGCTGATGGCTTCTATTTCGCTTTTGAAGGGATCACCACTTTGCCTGCGACATTGGAGATAGTGAGTAGTCACAGAGCCTTGGTGACTCTGCAAGAGGGGCGTTATCATCAAATTAAGCGTATGTTTGGCCGATTTAGAAATCCAGTGGTTGCGCTGCATAGGCTGTCGGTGGGTGATATCAGGCTAGATGACACGCTTTTACCCGGTCAGAGTCGTCAGTTAACCGCTGATGAAATCACCTTAGTTTAAGCTCCACTAGTTCATAATTAGTAAAAAAATGTGCATAAAAGTTAAACAAGTAAAATCTAATAGTGTGACAGTAACCTATATTGCTTTGGTAGAATCTTGTGTTATAAATATTAGATTGCTCAAATAAACAATAGTGTAGATGACTAGCCAAAGCCTTAAAAAAATAAGCGAACTCGATGTCTTTTGCCTGATGGTTTTTAAAGTAATATTCCAGACTGGACATGCCAATATTGCGGCTAAGCAGCTCAATGTGTCAGCGCCTAAAATTAGTCGTTGTTTAAATATGTTACGAGCCACTTTTGATGATGAGTTGTTTTATCGTCGTCAGTTGGGACTCAAGCCCACGCCATTAGCCGAATACTTATATGAACCGATTTGCCAGTTCTGTGATGCCGTTTTAAAAATAGAACAGTCGATAGCCGAAAAGGCAGGAGAACACAGTACGGATTGTATAAAGGTAGCGGTGACCTCAAGTATTATGGCGAGTTTGTCGCTTGCATTTTCTCGTAGTCAATACCGTCATTTGATTGGAAAATTGCAGTTTGTCAGTTGGGATAGTGAGTCGGCCGATCTTATCCATAATGGTGAGATCGATCTCGGGGTCGGATTCGATACCACGAGTGAACATCAATTGTCGATTGAGTCGCTGGGGGTACTCTCACAAATTAGTCTTGCGGCAGAAGAGTCTCATCCTATTTGGACATCTTCAGCCTCAATCAGTTTAGAAGCTATCTGTAGTTACCCGTTTCTCTGCCTCAATGGTAAAGGGTTTAATGACAAGATCGATCCACTCGAAGTCTTTGCTCGCCAAGCGGGTGTTGCGATAGAGAGTATCTCGCGAGTGACCACCAGAGATGAGTGGTACAGCCATCTGTTAACTATGGGGTCTATCTCGTTTTTACCCTGCTCTGAAGCTGGGATTTGCACTAGCTTGCCAGGCATTAGAGTTGAGCCTTTACCCGTCGATGAGGTAGAGCGACTTCACGGCGAAAGTATGTCACCTGAGTACCTGTTGATAGAGAGTCCGCAAGAGTATCGTCGTTATTCTATCGAACAACGCGAATTAATTATTCAACTTATCAAGAAGCTACTCGTTGCTAGCTGATTTCAAAATTTAGAATTAGTCATTTCAAATTTTGAAATTTCTGTTAATGAATCTTTAAATTGTAGTCACAACTTGGACTCAATTATCTAACATTTTGTCGTAACTCCCTTATATTTGAGGTACTGCAATAGCAGCAAATACCTAGAAAGGGATATGGCGATGAAAAAAAATAAAAGAACATTATTAGCCGTGGCACTTATGTGTGCCATTGGTGTGAGCGCATGTGGTGATGGAGACGATGGTAAAGATGGTGCCCCCGGAACACCAGGGATACCTGGAACGCCTGGAACGCCAGGTACACCTGGAGCACCAGCTGGTGCAACTGTTGATACCGTGACTACCGCTGCAGACTTCATGTTAACCCTACAACCTGCCGATATCGTAGTAGTTGGAGCTGATGACTTCTCTATTAAGTTCACTGCGACAGGTAAAAATAGTAAAGGAGATGACGTTCCATTTACTGGTCTTGAAAAAGTGGCGCTATATGTCACTAACCAAGTTGAGAACACTACAGATATTGGCGCGCCAATGTTGTGGTCAAACAATGCATTACTTAACGAGTTTGGTTCTAGCATGTACTGTACGCCGACTGGTAAGGCAGCAGCGCGTGGCGGCACCGAAGTCGATGCATGTACCTTAGTCGAAGATGCTGAAAACCCTGGTACCTATATGGGTACATGGGAACATGATGGTAACGCTCCTGTTGTATCTGCCGATGGCGATCCAAACAGCATGTTTAGGGTGATGATTCGTACCTATGATGTGACTGATGCCTCTGGCGTAGGCATTAGCGATAAATTACTCTCGACACCACTTGATTTCATTCCTGCAACGGGTGAGTTGGCCGTATCGGCTAAAGATTCGGTTTCAAGCGCTGCTTGTATTCAGTGTCATAGTGAGTTGATGGGCTATGGTGATGACGATAAGCGTATCGCTAACATCGGTGCTCATCATAACTATCAGAAAGTTGAAAACTGCGTAGCGTGTCATAACCCTGCTTATGCAGCCGACCAAAACGATCCTGAAAAAGGCTTTAACCCTAATTTCAATGCAATGATCCATACCATCCATGCGGGTGGGCATCTTGCTGAGTGGGGCGTGTTAAAAGGTGATGCAGAAGAGTTTGCCGGTGTTCATTTCCCTGCGGAATTGAACGAATGTACGACTTGTCATGACAATGGTAATCAGTGGAAAGAGAATGTTTACCGTGAGGCCTGCGTGGGTTGTCACGTAACCGTTAACTTTGAAACTGGTGAAGGTCATTCTGAGTTCCAGCTACCACAAGCTGACGATTCACAATGTATGAACTGTCATATTGGTAACTTGAGTCCTGAAGTTGCGCATAAAGTGGGTAACAGAGCGCTTGAACAAGAACAAGTTGTTCTTGATTTCCAAGGTGTGTCTGTGACTGACAATGGTGACGGTACCAGTGCACTAACTGTAACCACTAAGGTGACGGTTAACGGCGCAGCTCCTGCAGACGGTTCAATGCTTGATCCGTACATGCCGCGTTTATCTACTGGTCTATTGATTGGTAATGTTGACGCCGATGGCACTCCAATCCGTGGATTGGGCATGCCTGTAAGTGGTGTAGCAATGACTGGTGGTATGCTTATTACAACTAAGAGCTTCGATTCAGCTCGTCTAATGGGTTCTATCTATGTGACTGCTGAGGTGATGATCTGTGGTGCTGACGGTGAAGCTGCTATGTGTGCCGATGGCGATTACACAGAGGTATCAGCAAGTGCTCCAGTTAAGTACTTTAACCTAGATGACCCTGCTGTTGCAGCTACAGAAGCTCGCATGAGCGACATGGACCGCGTAACAGTGAGCGAAGCTAAGTGTAATAGTTGTCACGGTAACCTTACTCATATCAAGGCTCCACGTCATGGTGTAAGTGAGTTTACTCAATGTATGGATTGTCATAACAACAAATACCCAGGTTCTTACCACGGTGCAGTGGAATATGATACAGGTGAAGTCGATACTGATGGCAACCCAATCATGGCTCCTGTTGAAGGTCTAACTTTCAATAACCGCGACCTAATGACCGTTGCTCACCGTTTCCACACTGGTACGTTTGGTGGTGGAATCTACCTAGATAAGAACTTAGAAACTGTTGGTTACCCAGCACTAGCGACTGACTGTCAAGCTTGTCACAAAGACGGCGCGACTTTCTTCGCAGCCGATGGTGGATTAACTTCTGGTAAGCGTTCAATTCAAGTTCCAACAGGGTTTATCTCTCCTGTAGCTGAAACTTGCCGTACTTGTCACATCAGTGCATCAGCGCTTGCTCACTTCGAGAGCAACGGTGCGACTGTTGATGGTAAGGCAGATGCAACTCCAGATTTACCAGTAGAGTCTTGTGCAACCTGTCACGCCGAAGGTAAGACATACGGTGTTGATAAAGTCCACATGGGAGGCGGACACTAGATCGTGCCTAGGTATAGTACTTAGATACAGTATCTAGATAATAATAGATCTCTCAAAGTGGGCTCACCCCCTGCTACCAGCCCACTGAGATAGAAGTATTTTCGGGGACCTTTTAAAGGTCCCCTTTTTTGTTGGTAGCTGAAAAATCGTCGCTTTCTATAGGCTTTCTATAGGCTTTCTATTTCCATTTTATTAGGCTAAGTTAAGTAGTGGTAATGATTGATTAAGTGGAAATATATTGGCCGTCAACGAAACTTTTCCCCGTCTGTTCTTGATTGCAGTAAAAGAGTCTTTTATTGCATTGCTACCCTTTATCTTCGTTAACTCCTTACTGGCGCTGATTCTTGCGTTAGTCGATGTGTGGCAGCCCAGCTGGCATTCGAGCAATGCTTACATCTGGCTCAGTCAATTTGGGGGGTTGTTGTTTAGTTTTTTCCCCCTGTTGGCATTGCTATCTTTATCATTTCATTTTGCCAAGTATCTGCATGTTTCCGCTGTGGTGGTTGCCTCACTCTCCATTGGTACTCAGATAGCGTTGAATATTCAGGTCGTAAATGCTTTAGTTGTGACAGAGGGGTTTACCTTCTTATTTGGCGATGCCAGAGCCATTATCACGCCTATTCTCATTGCCTATTTACTTAGGTATCTGATGCGGATTGAGGCACTCAACTTACTCAAGAGTACGAACCTGAGTGGTTATCTGAAGTTACATCTCAATTTATTTATACCGTTAATTTTATGCTTTGTTTTAGTCACCGTGAGTATGTATGTCGCCGGTGAAATGTTGGCGCAAGTATTTGGGATATTGAAACAGGGGTTAGCCGCCAGTAGTGTGGATCTACAATTATTTGTACGAGTGCTTGCGACGCATATTCTCTGGTGCTTTGGGGTGCATGGTGACATCGCCTACTTATTGGTCATAGGTTTAGATAATGGACTGCAGCAGGTTGCGATGCAATTGACGCTGTCTCAATTTACCGACCTGTTTGTGCTACTGGGTGGCAGTGGTGCGACCCATTCATTGATTATCGCCTTGTTTATCGCTTCGAAAGATAGAAATGCCATTAATATTGCCAAGCTTGCCTTGCCCTTTGCCCTGTTTAACATCAATGAAGTTTTGATTTATGGTTTGCCGATTATCTTCAACCCAAGGTTGGTGGTGCCCTTTGTCCTGGTGCCGCTGTTTAATACCCTGGCCGGACTCTTGTTGGTTCATATGGGCTGGATTGGCTTTACTGGCGCAGAATTTCCTTGGATCACGCCGATATTTCTCAATGGGTATTTGGCGGGAGGCAGCCTAGCATTACCGCTGATCCAACTGTTGCTCGTCTGTGCCGGCGTATTTATCTATTTACCTTTCGTTAGGCGCTATAGCTTGTTTGCCGATAAAAACGACTTTGAACACGATTTGATCAAGCGAATACAACTTCAAAATGATATCGACAAGATCAGCGAGCAAAACTATGCGCGACAACAGTCGTTAGATCTAGCCGCCAATATTAATTTGGAAAAAATAATCAAAGACGTGCTCAATGGTAAGTTTTTACTCTATTACCAGCCTAAGCTGAGCCTGAATGACAGAAGTGTCGTCGGCTTTGAAGCTTTATTACGGCTCAGAAACGCCCAGGGAAAAGTTGTCGGGCCCTACTTTATTCGTGCATTCGAGCAGGCTGGGTACGCCAATTTGATTGATAGCTTTGTTATCAATCGTTTACGTGAAGATATGGTGGCATGGGCCAGAGAGGGCTTCTATCCCAGAGTCAGCCTTAACTTAAATCCAAACAGTGTGCTTGATGCCGAGATACAGTCGACGCTTATTGAACAACTCGGCGATGTGGCTTCGCGGGTCGATATTGAGGTGCTCGAGTCTATGTTTGTGGCTGATCTAGCCAGTGTCGAACGCAGTATAGCGAGCTTAAGACAACATGGTTTTTCTTTTGTGATTGACGACTTTGGTACCGGCTTTTCCAGTATTAGCCTCCTCAGTAAAATAACTATAGATGGGGTCAAACTCGATCGTTCAATCCTGGAAAATATCAAGCATCACAAGGGACAAGTGCTATACCGTCATACCTGTATGCTATGCAGTAGTTTAGGCTTTAAGTTGGTGGCCGAAGGGGTAGAGACTGAGGCTGAAGAGGAGTTCGTTGCTGCTGTCGGGGTATCTGTGGTTCAGGGGTGGCTTTATGCTAAGGCGATGCCGGCAAAAGAGGCTCGGCAATACGCCATAACGCAAAGTAGTTGTAACATCCAGCAGTAGGCTGCTTAGACTTAGACCACGAGGGAGCCTCGCTCCCTCGTGAAGCCACGATTTTAGGCTCGTGCTCGTTGCAGGGTCAGCAGCCACTTACCATAAATAAAGATACCGACCGCCGAAATCGTGCCGATAGCAGCGATGATGTACCAGGCCATACCAATATTGTGGGTGTTATACAGCAGTGTCGTTAGTGCCTGCGCCGACTCGCCAGTATAACTCACCAGAGTGGTAAAGGCTTCGCCCTGAGGAATGGCTGCAATGTCACTGCTACTCATACCGCGATCGAGCAGCAGTTCTCGGGAGAAGATCTCTTTCGATGCATACATCTCGTATAACTTAGGGCCAAAGTAGCCTTCGAGTCCCCAACCTATCCCTTGGGGTAGCATGACAAAGCCCAAATACATGGCTTTCTTACCTTCAGGTGCAATGTTACCCATGAACTCATTTTTCTTAGGGCTAATCATCATTTCGCCAAAGGAAAACATCACAATCGCCAGCACTATCATCCAGGCCGCATTGGTCGCACCAATAAATACAAAGGCCAAAATGCTGAGCAGACAACCACCTAACATGGCGGTGGTAATGCGGTATTTTGCCGTGAGGGCAGCCACTAGGAAGCAGCTGGTCATGATCATCCCCGCATTGAGGTTAAGCATCCCCTCGGGCATCACTTTGGTACCGGTATTATCGAGGCCAAGCCAGAACTGTAAGATACCGTTTGAGGTGCCCTCGCTGCCAAATAGACTGGTGACAATCACACTCGTATCGACCCACTCGGCAATATGTATAGGCAGTACGTCAAACAGTGAGTTGAACAGAAACCAGAAGCCAGCGAACACTAGCATGTAATAGATAACCACAGGTTTCTTTAGCTCATGCCAAGCATCTTTCCATAGCGCCTGCTGGGTAACTTCACCACTTTTGATTTTGCGATTACGCTCTATACGCACCTCTTTGCCTGGCTCTTTGTAAGCGAGCAGGAATAGGAAATTGAGCGAGATAATCGCGGCGCAGGCATAGAACACATTATCCCAGGAGAGCTGACGCATATGTACGGCAACCAGTGGACCTAAGAAGCCGCCGATGTTGACCACTTGGTAGAAGATCCCCCAAGCCATCGAGGTATTTTGCCGACCCGTAGAGAGCACCAAGGTGCCCTGAATACCGGGCTTAAAGATACCTGTACCTCCGGCGAGTAATATGGCGCCAAACAGGAATCCCCAGAAGTTGGGGAAGAAGGCCATCACCAAATAACCAGAGATTTTAATAATGGTGGAGGCAAAAATCGTTTCCTTGTAGCCGACGCGATCTGAGATACCGCCGGTAAATACGGGAATAAAGGTTTGCATCAATGCCCAAATAGAGATGATCACACCATAGTCGTGCAGGTTGATCCCTAAGCCGCCTTGGGAAACTGGCGCTTTAGCGTAAAGCCCCGCACTGGCTTTGACGCCATAGTAAGCGATACGTTCGACCAGCTCCATGCCGCCGACGATCCAGAAAATATAACTTAAGCTAGCAATGGAGGCCCACATTCCCAGCTGCTTAACTTCACGCAGATCATTGTCTGCGTAAGCATCTTTGGAGTCGCTCATACCCTTCCTTATTAGAGTTATTTTTTGTTGTTTTGGTCGCAAAAATGTTGAGCTTGCGATAATAGCTTGTGATTGCAGAGCACACTTTACCTAAATTTGGTGCTAAAAACCAAAGTGATTGTAACGAGCGGGAGGATTGGGGGCGATGTTAAACGAGATAAAACGAGTGCTAACGCTTGCAAGTGATAAGATCCCTTTAATTGGCCGAACTCCGCTTTCTATTGAGCGTAAAGATAATGCTGAAGTAGTTTGGTATGGATATGTAAGCGGCTGATATAAAGTTAGATATTGCTTCTTTTGAGATCGTGACTTAGATCAATTAATCAAACGATTTCTCGAATGAGATCTACTCCCTAGTAGGTATTTTCAATGAGTGGGGCTATGGTTAATTAACTACGCTGTCATTGTGCTATTCATAATAAAATTTCACTAAGGGAAGATACTATGTCTGTTACAGGTATTCAGGTTGAGGATGATATGAGTCGACAGAAATCGTCGCAGGGAAGTGATTTTATGGAACGGATTAAATCGGTGAGATTTCAACTTAAGCTGAACGTTTTTTTAATCATTATTGCCTTTATCTTTCTAGGGTATAAGGGGATAACGGGGATGCAACAGGCGGGAGATTCTATCGGTGATCTCTACACTCAAGGTATGCAACATAGTATTCGTGCTGGCAAAGTGCTTAACGAACTTGAGAAGGCGCGTAGTGGCTTATTACTTGGATTTCAACATGATCCTCGCAGCAAATTTGCTGATATGCACAATCATCCTATTGAGTTTCATATTGATTCCAGTAAGGCATCTCTGAAAAAGTTGCATGATATTGTCGATAATGAAATTTTAATATCGAATTTAGATGATGGTGAGCGTCAGCAGGTCAATCGCCTAGTTAACTTACTCGACAAGGTGACTAAGGAGGGTTTTGAGCCCGCCACGACCGCGTTAAGTAATGGTGATTACTCTCAATCGAATCAGATCCTTTTAACAAAAATCAATCCACTCTTTAAGGATATTACTAGTGAGGCACAAGGTTTTTTAGACCTCCAGATTGGCGAAGCCAAGAAGAGTTTCGAGCGGTCGCAAGAGAGCATCGCCCTGTATATCTGGCTGGTGGCTATCTTCTCGGGTGTCAGCATGTTGGTGATAAGCGTGAGTGCGGTATTTATTATCAGACGTGTGAGTGAGTCGGTCAGGCAGCTTGAAGATACGGCGGTTGAGATAGCATCGGGGGATCTGACTAAGCGTATCGACTTAGGCGGCAATGATGAGTTCTCGCATATTGCCGAGCATGTTAATAGCATTGCCGCTGACTTTCAGAAGGCGGTCACCAATACCCATCAATCGACCTCAAGATTAGCCAGCTCGGCAGAAGAAAATGCCGTGGTCTCGACCCAGACCCAGCGTAATGTGTTAGACCAACAGCAACAGACTCAGCTTATCGCCACCGCGATCCATCAATTTACCGCTACGGTACGTGAGGTGGCGCAAAGCGCCGCGGCGGCAGCCAGCGCTTCTCAAGAAGCCAATGAGGCGGCCCATGGCGCGCAAGGGGTTGTCGATGAGAGTATTGCTGTGATTGAAGCCTTAGCCACAGAGCTGGCAGGGGCCAGTGAAGCCATGACTTTATTGGCGCAGCACTCCAATGAGATCGGCGGTGTGGTCGATGTGATTCAGTCGATTTCCGAGCAAACGAATCTGCTGGCGCTCAATGCGGCGATTGAAGCGGCAAGAGCCGGTGAGCAGGGCAGAGGTTTTGCGGTAGTGGCCGATGAGGTGCGTTCGCTTGCTAAGCGCACTCAAGACTCTACCGAAGAGATCCAGAAGATGATCCAGCGGTTACAACAGGGCGCGCAAAGTTCGATGCAGATGATGGAAAGTGGCACCGAGCAGGTGAAACTGAGTGTGGATAAATCCTTGTTGGTACGTGGTGCACTGCAACAGATCCTCAACAGCATAGAGCAGATCAATGGTCTCAATGCTCAGATAGCGACGGCCTCGGAAGAGCAGAGCTCGGTGACCGAAGAGATCAATATCAATATTACCAATATCAGCGATATTTCGGATCAGACTGCCGAAGGTGCCCAGCAGAGCAGTGCGGCTACCGAGGATCTTGCCAGACTCGCCGAATCGATGGAAGCGGATATCGCTCACTATAAGGTGTGATAGCGCTTATTATCACATTCGGTTAATGCTTGAAATATCAATCGCTTTGTTGACAATTACAACGATTGTAAAGTAGCAACGGCTAGAGGATGCTGAAACTTCTATTTGTGAAGGTGCAAAACTAATTGCTGTCTACTTGGTGCTAAAACATACCTGCCACATGCAGGTATTTTTTTTGAGTGAAATCCATGCCATTTCAATATAAAGACGTAAGAGGGGCGATGCCCATCACGTTTGAGTTTGGCGATTAAAAGTACCAGCGACTAGCTAGTTGCCACTGCTGCTCAATCAAATCATTGGGCAAGCCTTGCTCAATGCGGGCCGCACGTGTTGAATCAATACGGTTGTATTCGGCTTGAAGATACCAACCTTTGGTTAATCTATATTGATAGGAAGCGGTAACTGCGTAACCACGCTCGTTGTTGTTGTCATCGACGGTGGCATCATTATCCGTGACGTCAAATGTTTCTAATCGCACACTAAGACGGTGTTGTTGCCAACGTCGGCTAAGCAATAAATAGGCAGCCTGGTATTGATTATCGACTATGTCGCGACCATCAGGGGACTGCATCAAGGTATCGCCATGCATATACTGCGCTAGCAAAAGAATCTTATAGGGTAAGTGCCATTTATTGTCGATATGAATAAATCGAGTTAGCCAAGCATATTGCCCCTTTTCAACGACTCGGGTGTTGGCATTGTTATCGTAGTAACCGATAGACAACTCTCCCTTTCCCTTATAACGCCATTGGCCCTTAGCGTGATACCCGAAGCGATTATCCAGTTCAATAAAGGGATCTGATGCTTGGGCCTGTTTCGCGAGCGTCCCGTTTTGTAGGCTAGGCATATTACTCAGCGGCAAGGTTTCTTGCAGCAAGGTTTGTCTCGAACTATTGGTCCAGCCATGCCATGCCAACATCGCACCTGCGGTGTCATTGTGTTGAAATAGCGTGGTTGACAAGACAAAGTCATGCGGACTATTGCTGATTTTTCCGAGTCGCTCGACAGAGAACTCAGCCCCAATATGGCGAAACTCCTCCCCTAACCAACTGTTAATTGCCGAGTCACTTAAGGTATAGGGTGACGACCATGCTGTGGCAATGTTTTCCAAAGAGATACTGGGGTACATCAGACCAAACTTCGCTTGCAGTCGCAGGCCATTTTTAAAGGGCAGGCCTCGATAGTTAATGAAAGCTTCTGTGATGCCGAGATTATTGTTCACCCCATCGATATAGCTGTTAGCCGTTATCTGGGCAGATAAGGGGCTGTCCCAGTCTAGCTCATAGCTGACACCCGCTTGTGCAATGGAGAGCTGGCTGCCTTGATCAAATCGAAACTTGCCCAAGCCTCCATCAACATAAGTGTCAATACCATCGGTGTAAGTGGCTCTAATATCAACAATACCGCTAAACTTATGCTCGGCTGCCATAGCATCTGCCGTAATCAAACATAGCATCCATAGCCAATATCTCATCCGTACCCCTTGTTAATTGAGTTAAACCACCTTGTCGTTGGCGCTTACTTGGTAGAGCGAGATTGCGCAAGCCAAGTTGTGAGCGCTTGTGCGTCAATGGGTTTAGACAGGTAAAAACCTTGACCCATTTCACAACCACGCTCGGTTAACCAGTTCAGTGTTGCTTGGTTTTCAATGCCTTCAGCGACGACCCGCAAGCCCAAGTTATGGGCCAGTTGCAGGGTCGAGCTTACAATGATCTGATCATCGCTGTTGACCATTAAGTTTTGCACAAAGGATTTATCAATTTTAAGTTCATCCACTGGCAGCTGTTTAAGTTGTGCAAGCGACGAGTAGCCAGTACCGTAATCATCAATCGACAGCTTTAACCCATGTTGTTTTAACAAGGACAGTTGCTTAATCGCGTTGTCAGGATCGGCCACGACCGCATCTTCGGTGATCTCTAAGGTGAGCGCCTCAATGGGCACTTTTTTATCTCGAATCGCTTGCAGTACATAATCGCAAAACTCACCATCTTTTAAGTTCTCAGCAGAGATATTGACCGCAATGGCCAAGTTAACGCCCTCAGCTTGCCAGGTGAGATATTGTGTCAGCGCCGAGTTTATTACCCAGCGGGTTAAGGCATTCATCTGGCCCATTTTTTCAGCGATGGGAATAAAGGTATCTGGCGGGATCATACCTCTATCTGGGTGTTGCCAACGGACTAAGGCTTCCACGTGTGTCACCTTATTTTGTACCAAGTCGAGTTTAGGTTGGTAAAAAAGTACCAACTCATCATTGGCAATGGCCGGTTTTAGTTCATTAATCAGCTGTAAGCGGTCGACACTATTGACGTCTATTTTCTGGTGATAAACTTGAATATCTAAACGGTTTTTCTTGGCATATTGCAGCGCAGTGTCAGCTTGCCTTAACAGTGTCTCCAGATCGCTAGGGTAGTGGACATAACTGAGCCCAATAGTCACCTGCAAGTGCAGCGAGATATCTTGATAACAATATTCCGCTTCAATCGATTGCTGAATTTGGCTAATTAACTGGCGTAATGCTTTGGGCTCAGAATGCTCAATGGCCACCACAAACTCATCGCCATTAAGGCGACAGACTAAATCAATATGACTAAAGCTGCGTAGACGACGGCTTACCTCTTCAATCACCTTATCGCCCACTTCATGGCCTAAGGTGCCGTTAACTTCAGTCATACGGCGAATATTAATTTGGCACAATGCCAGCGGCGATTTTTGCTCAAACCAGCTTTGCGTCACTCGGATTAACTCATTTTTATTGCCAAGATTGGTTAGCGGGTCGTGGTAAGCCTGAAACGCTATCTTGTTTTCACGACTCAATATCGCTTGCTGCATCTCAGTGAACTCTTGGGCCAGTGCCTGCATCTCAGTACTGGCTCCAACTTCAACTTTGGAATGATAGTTACCTTTAGCAATAAAGCGCGCCTGAGTGATCAATTGGGTAATTGGTTTGGTGACTCCGCGTGCAATGACATAGGCAACCATTAATGACAATGGCAGCATTAACAGAATCAATATGAGTTGTTGCAGCCACTGCTTTTGCGAAGAGGCGAGAACATCTTGGCGGCTTAAATACATAAAGGCATGTAATTGTTTGCCTTGAACATCACCTAAGAACGATTGCCACAACAAATACTCTTCACTGCGTTGGCCGCGCTGAATGAAGTTTGCCAGTATCTGTTCGTCATCGCTGGATAATTCACTGCCAGACAAGCTAACGATTTGCTGGTTTTGCTTGTCATCACTCAGTACAAAGCCGGTATTGAGTCCGGTTTGTTGTGACAGCGACAGGGTGAGAGAGTCACCGATAATGTAGCCAAAGCCTATCCAACCGATAATGTTGGCGGCACCACTGGTGATGGGCGCAAACTTCAACTGATAGACATGATCTCCTAATGAGTAGAGCGGATTATTGTTATCAAACTCAGACCCTAATGGTGAGCGAAACGGCTCGCCTTGCTCTGGTCCCACTTTTACTTTGCCTTGGTTAACGCCATCTGGGGTTAACAGTAGCTCGCCAATGATCTCACCCTCTTTATCAACGGCAATAGCCAGATCGGCATTAATACGCTTTCGATGATTATTGAGCGCAACAAGAAAGCTGCGACGATCATTGTCAATAAATACCTCTTTAAGGCCAAAGTCTTTTGCGGCCGTTTCGGCAAAGGCCGACAGATAGTAGTTACGGTTATTGTATTCAGATTTGAACACCAGCTCGGCAATCGACAATTGGTTGCCCAGTTGTTGCTGTTGGAGTCGATTATTAGCGTAGAAAGTGATAGCAAAAGAGATCGCCTGTACGGCAATCAATAACAGCATGAAAAATGCAAATATCCTTGTTTGTATTCGATTAAACATATCGAAAGTTAATATCCTTCTAAAAATTCAAAATCATCTAAACTCTGCTGTGATGGTATTTCAGCCATAGGGGCATCGATCTTAATGGTTAATGTTTGTGTCAGTGGCCATTGACTCTCATAGGTGACAATGTTGTCTTGGCTGAGTAGTTGCGGATGCCAAATCACCACTTGATATTGCCCAGGTGGCACCACATCAAAGTCGATAAATCCATTAGCGTCGGTCACACCAAAGTAGGGGGTATCCACCACTAATAGATGACCACTCATCCAGTCATGAATGTTACAGCCCATGGAGATATGACCCACTTGGTCAAACAACATCGCTTGTTGGGCATTGTCCTTACGCAGTTTGAATGAAAAGCGTTTTGGCCCAGAAGCGGAGTAGATATGATGGGTGATATCGTCATCATTAACAAATTGTAATTCATAACCTTTTTGAATCACTGTGATATAAGGTGTGAACTGCTTATTATTTTGGTGGATCTCAATAGGCTCTCTGATGGCGTTATCATTGGATTGTTGGCTTGATGCGCCATTTAAATAGACCACCATCCCTGCCATCGCATCACCGTCACTATTGATAAGTGTCACCCCTTGAGACCAAGCAGCAGTAGTGACTGTCGATATCATCAAAGCGAAAGTCAGCGTTAACCGTTTATTGATACTTTTGTTGCTCACAACAACCTCTTTTTCGAAATGATAATCATCATAGTCTAATGCAGCTCTCTTGTGTGTACGATCAGCGAAAATAGAACGGCGATTTGGGGAATTTATTTCATTATGGCTAACATAATCTGAACTCAGGATAATAAATGTTTATCAAATAGCTCTTTATTTTGCTAACTGTGTTGTATTCACTTGCGGTAGACAGGTTATTGGGCGTCAAAGAGGCATAAAAAAAGCAAAACCTAAGTTTTGCTTTTTAATATCATGCACTGAGTCGCTAGCTATTTAAGGTTAATCTTCCAGCTTGGCTAGTTCTGCTTTTTGCTCGGTGAGCTTGTCCATGTCTCGTTGGTATTCTGCCTGCTTAGCACGCTCTTTTTCAATTACGGCAGCAGGGGCTTTGGCTACGAAACCTTGGTTAGACAGCTTACCTTCGATACGCTTAAACTCGCCAGCTAGTTTCTCAAGCTGCTTGTCGATACGCGCCATCTCTGCCGCCACATCGATAAGACCCGCCATTGGGATCAACAGCTCCATGTTACCAATCAGCTGAGTGGTTGACATAGGCGCGGTGTCGTCGTCGCCAAGAATGGTCATGCTTTCAAGTTTAGCCAAGGTCTTAAAGAAGGCTTGGTTAGTCTCAATACGGGCCTTGTCGCGCTCGCTCACACCACGTAGTAGCGCATTAAGCGGCTTGCTTGGGGCAATGTTTAGCTCAGCGCGGATGTTACGTACCGCAGTGATCACTTGCTTAACCCACTCAAGATCTTCCATCGCAACCGCATCGACTTTGTCCGCCTGATACTCAGGGAACGCTGCCAACATCAAGGTGTCACCTTCAACGCCTGCTAGTGGCTTAACGCGCTGCCAGATAGTCTCAGTGAGGTATGGCATCATGGGGTGCATTAGGCGCTGCATTGCTTCAAGGATGGTCACCAAGGTATGGCGAGTACCACGAAGCTGGGCGTCAGTGCCGCTTTGCATCACAGGCTTAGTGAGCTCTAAGTACCAGTCACAGAACTGGTTCCAAGTGAACTCATAAATGGTGTTCGCCGCTAGGTCGAAGCGGTAGCTTTCCATGTGCTCGTCATAGGTCTTAACAGTTTGGTTAAACAGTCCGATAATCCAGCGATCGGCTAATGACAGCTCCATTTCACCGCCATGCTGGCCACAATCTAATGGCTCGCCTACTGCATCATCTGCAGCATCATCGGCTTGTGCTTCGGTGTTCATTAACACGTAGCGTGATGCGTTCCAGATCTTGTTACAGAAGCTGCGGTAACCGTCGAGACGCTTCATGTCCCAGTTGATATCGCGGCCAGTAGAGGCCATTGATGCCAAGGTGAAACGCAGCGCGTCGGTGCCGTGGGCTTCGATACCTTCGCTAAACTCTTTACGGGTGCTCTTCTCAATCTTAGCCGCCAGCTGAGGCTGCATCATGTTGCCAGTGCGTTTTTCGACTAAGGCTTCAAGGTCGATACCGTCAATCATATCCAGCGGATCGAGCACGTTACCCTTAGACTTAGACATCTTGTTACCCGCTTCATCGCGGATAAGCCCCGTCACATAAACCGTCTTAAACGGCACTTGTGGTTTGCCATTTTCATCTTTAATGAAGTGCATGGTCATCATGATCATGCGCGCCACCCAGAAGAAGATAATGTCAAAACCTGTCACCAACACGTCGGTTGGATGGAAGGTTTTAAGCGCCTGTGTGTCTTCTGGCCAGCCCAAAGTCGAGAAGGTCCATAAGGCTGAGCTGAACCAAGTGTCCAGTACATCAGGGTCTTGGCGTAGCACAAGGGTATCGGCTAAGCCGTGCTTAGCACGTACTTCGGCTTCGTCTCGGCCCACATACACTTTACCCGCTTCGTCATACCAAGCTGGAATACGGTGTCCCCACCATAGCTGGCGTGAGATACACCAATCTTGAATGTCACGCATCCAAGAGTTGTACATGTTTTCATACTGCTGCGGGACAAATTTGATATCGCCATTTTCAACCGCTTCCATGGCAGTTTTCGCCATTGGCGCAACCGCAACATACCATTGGTCGGTGAGTAGTGGCTCAATCACCACACCAGAGCGATCGCCATAAGGTACTTTTAATCCGTGGGGATCAATTTTGCCCAGTAAGCCTAAGGTTTCAAACTCTTCAACGATGGCGCTACGGGCCTTAAAACGGTCAAGGCCGGCATAACGCTCAGGCAGGCTGTTATCTAACTCGTTGTTGGCGGTACCGTCGGTGTTAACCACTTCAGCCGTTGAGCGAATCGCCGCATCAATCGTTAAGATGTTGAACATAGGTAGCGCATGGCGCTTACCCACTTCATAGTCGTTAAAGTCATGGGCTGGGGTGATCTTCACACAACCTGTACCAAACTCCATATCCACATAATCGTCGGCCACAACCGGGATGCGACGGTTAACGATAGGTAGAATGATAAACTTGCCAATCAGTGATTGATAACGCTCATCATCAGGGTGCACCGCAACGGCACTGTCACCTAGCATGGTTTCAGGGCGCGTAGTGGCCACTTCAAGGTAGTCTTTACCGTCGGCGGTCAGCGCGCCATCGGCAAGCGGGTAGCGGAAATGCCACATGCTACCTTGCTTCTCTTTATTCTCAACTTCGAGATCTGAGATTGCAGTATGTAATTTTGGATCCCAGTTAACGAGGCGCTTACCGCGGTAGATGAGCTCATCTTCATACAGACGAACAAAAACCTCTTGTACCGCTTCAGACATCCCTTCGTCCATGGTGAAACGCTCACGATCCCAATCGACCGATGCGCCAAGGCGACGAAGCTGTTTGGTGATGGTGCCACCAGACTGGTTTTTCCAATCCCAGATACGCTCGATAAAGGCATCGCGACCTAAATCGTGACGGCTCTTACCCTCTTCGGCTTCTACTTTGCGCTCAACTAGCATCTGGGTGGCAATACCTGCATGGTCGGTACCCACCTGCCAAAGGGTGTTTTTGCCCTTCATGCGCTGGTAACGGGTTAACGTATCCATGATGGTGTCTTGGAAGGCATGGCCCATGTGCAGACTACCCGTCACGTTTGGTGGCGGGATCATGATGCAATAGTTGCCTTTTGACTCATCGCCGTGCGGCTTAAAGTAACCTTTCTCTTCCCAGTTTTGGTAGAGACTTTGTTCGATTGACTGCGGGTTGTATGTCTTTTCCATAGGAGCGTATGCTTCTCAAACTAATTAATTGGTTGTGTTACGCATTTTGGGTCGTTAAGGCGATCCCTAAATCACGATACTGCCGATAACGATCGCGGGCGATGGTCTTTTTGGCAGCATCGTTAGCAACGAAGTCGATAATCTGGCCAAAGTTTACCGCAAATTGCGGCGCTTGGTCTGCAAGATTAATCAGAAGATGACGATTTTTATTGGGGCCGAGCTTATCAAAGCCTATTTCCACTGGCGCGCCGCCCGTTGGCCCTTCACCTTTTAGGTTGTGGGGCACAAATGCTATGGGTTCAAATTGCCATAATATTTCGTCAATGGCGTAGGCCTGCTGTTGGTCGTTGCAGTGGATATACACCAACTGCTGCGCCTTATAGGCGGTTTCGGCAAGTTGGCACGCCAAACGGTAAACATCATCCGTTGCCGATGTAACCGTATTTGCGGCAGCAGCAGGTTGCCCAGCTTCAGGAAGTGTTTGCGGCATCAGGTAAAACAGGGCGTTTGGCATTATCTGGCTCTATGTTGGCTGAGTCTGACTTGATGATTGACGAAAGGGGAGATTTTACACTAAAAGTGAGTTGTTAAACCAGAGGGGGAGGGGATTTGTAGAATAACAAATTGGGTAATATTTTTTGGTTGTAGCGTTTGGCTGAATTGTCATTGATTGAGTGGGATTGAAGGTCGCACCTTCATGGCAACCTATCACCTGCGGTGGGCTCATGTGTCAGCCCTATTTTGAGGTGGTGAGTGAGTTGTTTCATTTTGTTATTTAAGCATTTACCTGTTTTGGGGATTTGTAAGGTGAGTTTTAAACCATAGCCTCATGGTTTATCAATTGCTTGGCAGCAGGCCTTTCGTGCAAACATTCTTTTGGCACGCAGCAAGTCCATCCTTGGATGCTCTGCGAAATCATCCATGATTTCGAAGGCCAAAAGCATGTTTACACCGAGTTATCTATCTCTGTGATTTAGCCGTGTTTGGGTACGCTAAGTATTTGAGGTTGGTAAGCCAAGGCCTTGTGGAATTGAATTTTGCCTGTTGAATACCAATGCTTCATTGTTTTGAATTGCTTGGCAGCAGGCCTTTCGTGCAGGTACTGCTGTGACACGCCGCAAGTACGTTCCCTGTAGGCTCTGCCGTGACATCCCTGTCACGGAAGGTCACAGCCGTACCTACACTAAGTTATCCATCTCTTCGATTTGACCTTGTGAGAAGGTCTAGCCGTAAAATTATTATGGGAATTAGCATTTTTCAGAATGTTTACTCTGACCCCACTTTTCCATTTATTTTATAACTATTATTTAAAACAATCTGGACCAAACTCAACTCTTTCATCCAATGAGCCAGATTTAAGCCTTACTCTGATTGTTTTTCCGGCTTCAGTGATCACATTGAAAACTGCATTTGTCATGACAATATAGTTTTTCGATAGATCTAGATTTGGGCTATGTTCACGAAAATCTATGATGTGCTCAACACTTTGGCCTGCTGTAAATACTGACCAATCTGAAGTTGGCTTTACAGATTTACGTGCCCAAGTCTTTACTGGGTATAGATCGGCGGTATATAGATCAATCGCTTGATTGCCAACATCAAATCTGTCCACTGAACCATAGTCGGGATCGACCATCAACTTACCACCAGAAACATTGGTGAATATAACTTTAACTTGCCCGTCTACAGAGCAGAGTGGCAATACTTTTAACGCAACATATTGCTCCTTTGAATCTCTTTCAATCTCAGCAGGTACAATATCAACACTAAAAAAAACCAACGTTGAAAGAAGAATAATCGTTTTTATTGACATTTTACTGCTCCTATTGCCCATGCTAAATGATAAGGGTTTCTCATCAGTTGTTGATATTCGGATTCAAACCAAGCTGGTGTGGCAAAGCTCTTTCCTTTATTGTCATTAATTTCTGAAACTTCATTTTCAAAATCTTTTTTATATAACGCCACTGTGTAATCAGAGTGATCATCTGTTCTTTTGGGATGTCTTGCTCCAAGAGAATGATGTACTTCATGCATAAATGTCATCAAAAATTTTAAATCATCGTCTTCATTATTACCGTAATTGTCGACTAAATTATCATCGAACGCTATGTCTTCTTCGCTGAAAGGAAAATTCTGACTATTTGTACAGTGAATGGCCCGGGCATTATCAGTGTCTTTCATTATTATATATCTAGGTCCAGAATCAGTACCGGAAAGATCATTCTTTGCAACTTCTAACCGCTGTTTTATTCCAAACAAAGATCGCGACATGGAATCTGTTAGTAATTTGAAATTTGGATGCTGGTAGTCAGGAATACCCATAAGTGAAGCAAGTCCATTCAGTCTACAAGAGTTTTCCAGATTCGGAGATGAAAAATCTGAATCAATGTTACTCAAAAGTACTAATAAATCTTCCGCTGCCTTCTTAAGTGTATTTTCGTCACTAGTACTTAAAGATAACGTTTCATAACCAATGCACCATGAATCTATATTCTCTCGATTTTTCAATTTGTCATCAGGGTTATAACAACGGTCAATTTCACCATCACCATTTGTATCATGTCCATCACGATATATTTCGTCATTACAATATAATCCTCCTCTATTTTCCGTGTTTACTAGATCGCCGATTAGAGCAAAGCCACCTTCTATAACTTTTGTTGTACCATTACCATCCCAATTATAATATTTTAGATATCCTCTACACCTCATAAACTCGTATCCCCAACCATCAATACCTTTATAACAATCGGCGAACTATTTTGTATCAGTATTAAAGGCTGAAATCGCTTCATCCATGGCTCTCCAACAAATTTCAGCTGGAACTTTATCATCAAATCCAAATCCTATTCCTGGATAGTTATCTCTACAGGTATAGAAATACTTTTCAGATTGTTGTGGAGGAATAAAAGTTGCGTCATCAGGATAACCATGTGGGGTGGGGGTGGCATTAGTCGAGAGTGACGCCACTAATACATATAAGTAAAAAACTTTCTTCACTACTTAATTCCCTTTAAATTAGTGTACTAATAATGAGACGGACCCGAATTAATGGAGATGATTAAACTTTTAAGGGAGCAGATTGGATTCTTCATTCCCTGAATAGTGCATCGATGGTTGATTCGAGTTGGCCTAGCTTTGTCCTTAAGTGGTGATACTTTAATCTATCTGGTTGGTGGCAATCAACATGTTATGTCACATTTTTTTACGTGAAAATAATAACTTGTCTCAATGCTACCCAATGAAGCCAAATCGAAAAGACGTTTAAATACAAGTGTAAGCACACTTTTGGCTCTCGGCGGCATGGACGCCGCCGTGAAGCCTCCAGGGACGGAACCTCGGCGTGCCAAAAGAGTGCTTGCACAACCCCCCGCCGGGCAGGCGATAGATTGCCATGAAGGTTTGACCTTCACATCTGACGTAAATACAAATCAGGCCAAATGCTGCTTCCCAATCGATAACAATCGACGCCAAATCGAAGAGACGTTAGACACCGAGTGCAAACACGATTTTGGCCTTCGAAATCATGGATGATTTCGCAGAGCCCACATGGATGTGCTTGTGGCGAGCCAAAATAGTGTTTGCACAACCCCGCCGGGCAGGCGTTAGGTAACAATGAAGGTACGACCTTCAAACACATTCGATAAATACGAACTCAGCTAAATGTTAGCTAGCACTTCATTCACAGTATCAAATGAAGTCAAATCGAAGAGAGTTAATAACCCAGTGTAGATACGGCTGCGGACGTTGATGGCAGGGATGCTATCGTCGAGCCTCCACGGACGGATTTACGGCGTGTAGCAGAAGTATCTGCACATATGCCCACGGCAGGTGATTGATAGCAGCGAAGGTTAACGCTTAATCAACCCTCACCGCAGGTGATAGATTGCAATGAAGGTACAACCTTCAAACACATTCAATAAATAAGCACTCAGCTAAATGTTCGCTAGTACGTCACTCACCTTACCCAATGAAGCTACATCGAAGAGAGTTAATAACCCAGTGTAGATACGGCTGCGGACGTTGATGGCAGGGATGCTATCGTCGAGCCTCCACGGACGGATTTACGGCGTGTAGCAGAAGTATCTGCACATATGCCCACGGCAGGTGATTGATAGCAGCGAAGGTTAACGCTTAATCAACCCTCACCGCAGGTGATAGATTGCAATGAAGGTACAACCTTCAAACACATTCAATAAATAAGCACTCAGCTAAATGTTCGCTAGTACGTCACTCACCTTACCCAATGAAGCTACATCGAAGAGAGTTAATAACCCAGTGTAGATACGGCTGCGGACGTTGATGGCAGGGATGCTATCGTCGAGCCTCCACGGACGGATTTACGGCGTGTAGCAGAAGTATCTGCATATAAGCCCACGGCAGGTGATTGATAGCAGCGAAGGTTAACGCTTAATCAACCCTCACCGCAGGTGATAGATTGCCATGAAGGTACGACCTTCAAATCTCCTGTAAATAGAAATTAGGCCAAAGATTCCTTCCCAATCGCCCACAATAGAGCCAAATCGAAGAGACGAAATGACCCAGTGTAAACACGATTTTGGCCTTCGAAATCATGGATGATTTCGCAGAGCCCACATGGATGTGCTTGCGGCGAGCCAAAATAGTGTTTGCACATTCCTCGCCGGACAGGCGTTAAGTAGCAATGAAGGTACAACTTTCAAACACATTCAATAAATAAGCACTCAGCTAAATGTCAGCTAGTACGTCACTCACCTTACCCAATGAAGCTACATCGAAGAGAGTTAATAACCCAGTGCAGATGCGGCTGCGGACGTTGATGGCAGGGATGCCATCGTCGAGCCTCCACGGACGGATTTACGGCGTGTAGCAGAAGTATCTGCACATAGGCCTGCGGCAGGCAATTGGTTAAAGCGAAGGTTAACGCTTAATCAACCCTCATCGCAGGTGATAGATTGCCATGAAGGTACGACCTTCAAACTGTAGTGGCACATTAAATTTGGCCACTACTACAAGGCATGTATCAATACCTAATTTGGCACTACACGTAGGTTATAAGCAGAAAATACTAACCATTGAGATTGAACTCGCTTCATGAAAAACTTCTGTTCTACAACCGTAGGATTTGATTGAGTGTTATATGTGACATTCACAAAGGCCCTTCCGTCGAGGGGTTTGTTTTCTAACAACTCAACTTTTTTAATCTCCTTGATCTGTTTATCAAGAAGCTCTTGCACATACCGATCACTATATTCTCTACTTTTAACTAAATAACCCGATAAGGCATCATCGGTTAGCTTACCTGCTTTTAATTTTGTAAATAGCTCTGAGAGCACCTCATCGGGTTGCTTAGCGATCTTATCTATATGACTCTGCTGAAGCTGTTGGTATTTTTCGTTGAACTCGTCGATAGCGAGTAACAGCAAATCATGTTCATTTTGGGGAAGTGGATAAGCGTATAACAATGGATTTTTGGCGGTGCGTTTACTGCGTAATTCTGCCCATTTTTTTAGATACGAAGAATCGCTTGCCATGTCTAACAATATGGGCTTGTCTTTTTCTTCATAATGTCGAAATTCGGGAATATTCTTCAATAAATCAGCGAGTACTGTAGATTGCATATCGACTCTTACTGACTTGCTCCACGGAAAGACGCTAGCTTGCATAATGTTGTTGAATCTAACCCCATCAGGATCAGTATAAATTATGTCAAATTGAGGTAGTGATGCTTGCTTGCTCATCGACATCTTAAAGTTTTGTTCTGCAGTGACTTCGGACGTACATTTGAAACCACTTATTTCTAATGTACCCGAAGAGTCAAAATTGGCAGGCAAGCCTACCGAAACATCTACCAGAAAATTTCTTTCCTTCAGGCTAGAATGATATTTAACATCATGCTGGCAATCTACAGCCAAAGTATTTGCGCTGATCAATAACGATAGCGTGAATAAGGCATATTTACTGAGCGTATTTTTTTCTATCCTAGAATTACATTGATGCATACCATTTCCCTTGATATTTAGTAAAGCGTGGTTGTCTTGGCGCTTCGACTTCTATGATTGCCTGAGACTCACCAGTTCTACCGGTAAAGAATTTGATTGAAGCGTGCTCTGCATTCGATAGCATTTCCAAGTATTGATGAAACCTTTCATTCTTAACATCAAAAGCTTGTAGCATTTCATTCCATTTTTTACGTTCACCATCAGCACCAGAAACAACGTGAAGTCTTTTTAAGTCGGTTGGCAAAAAATAATTGTATAAGTATGCCTCTGCAGAAGAGTTAGCATCTTTGCCATCAACATATAGGTGGTGTAGCAGGGTACGTATCTGTGCTTTATCTTCGGTATGCTCATCGATTGATGTTGCGTTGGCTGCGTTGGCAATTAACAGTAATCCAATCATGAGAAATCGCATCATATAAAATTCCTTTTATATCGCTTGTAGTTAAATAAGCTAATTAAATAAACAGGGTCAAATTAACAGAGGCAGAGCAAACTTTTGAGGGAGTTGGTTGGCGTATGGTGACTGGCTTTTTCATTCCCTGAATGGCGTGGTCGATGTTTGAGTCGAGTTGGCCTAGCTCTGTCCTTAAGAGGTGATACTTTAATCTATCCTGCTGGTTGTAATCAACATGTTATGTCACATTTTAGTATGCTTTTTTTCGTAAAAATAATAGCTTGTATCAACCAGCAACAGATGAAGCTAAATCGAAGAGATGTTAGACATAGGTGTAAACGCGGCTGCGGCCTTTGCCAGCATGGCCGCTCTTTGACATCCCTGTCATCGCGGCATTTGTGAATCCATTCACATCAGATGCTGGCGTAGAGCCCACAGGGATTGTGCTTGAACAACGTCCATGTCTAAAAGCCAGTTCGGCAAAATATATCCATATACAAATGCCAGTTCGACATCCCTGTCTCTCGTTCGCGAGTATATGGATGTCGCCAAGCTCACTCTGCCTCTCGTTCGTAAGCACGAAGCTATGCTTCACTCACCGTGCCGCAGAAGTGTTTGCACATTCCTCGCCGGACAGGCGTTAAGTAGCAATGAAGGTACAACCTTCAAACACATCCAATAAACAAGAACTCAGCTAAATGTTAGCTAGCACTTCATTCACAGTATCAAATGCAGCTAAATCGAAGAGACGTTGGATACCCAGTGTAGATACGCAGGTGACCTTCGGTTTCAGGGATGAAACCGCAGAGCGGCCAGGGATGGCGCACAGCGTGTCACAGGTGTATCTGCACATCCCCCGCCGGACAGGCGTTGGTATGACTCCCCACGTCAAGCAGAACGTAACAATATAGGCCTAAATTTTTAAGCCAATTTTAGTTTACCCCCTATGGGATTGAGTTAATGCAGACGATGAGGCAAGTACTTTCGTCGGTTGTCATGCTGGGTCCGTGGATTACTCATTTTTCAATAAGCAGCGCCTACCTTACTTGATCCGTCGTGGCACCTGTCGTCAGTCTATGTTCGTGGTTCAATACAGGATTAGCCGTATTGCCATCCTAACGCCGTCGGTGGTTGTGCCACACCCGATGCCTAATCAACCGCATTAACTCAAAATCGTTACTCATGCAGGAACTCTCGCTATCCGTAATTTAGGGTCAACTTGTACTAACACCACTTCTCTTGCAATAGCCCAAATATAAGCAATCATCTCTCGTGCAATAGCCGTCACGACGACATTGTAGTGTTTACCTTTATACATTAATCGTTGATAGCGTCTGCATAACCTTAATTGCGCTTGCCATGCGATATCAATAATCTGCTTTGGTAAGCCTTCTTGTCGTTTTTGTAAATCCGTTGAGATGTTAGCTGAGTAACGGTAAGTATGAGCACCTTCTACTAATAATCGGCGAGCACGGCTATTACCGCATTTTGTGATGGCTCCAATATGCCGTTTCCCGCCGCTTGAATGTTCTGAAGGTACTAACCCCAGATAGCTCATCAGTTTTCTAGGGTGATCAAACCGGGTGAGATCTCCTAGTTCAGCAATCACTCCGGTAGCCACTAACAGCCTTACACCTCTAAGAGCTTGGATTGCTTTCACAACAGGATAATAGCGCCAATTCTTTACATGATGTTCCAATTCATTATCGAGCCGCTTAAGCCTTGATAGGCGTTCGGTAATGGTTTGTAAATATTCTTGTAAGACAATCTGTTGACTAGGATGGGGCAAGATGAGTTCTGTTAACCAGCGTAAATGTTGTAGTGACCAGTTAGCGGTGCCTTTATAGTTGATATTATTTCGTAATAGCAGCGCTTTGAGCTGATATTTGGCATCTTTTAAATCTTTCATTGCCGTTTCTCGCGCACGTGATAAGTCACGGATAGCTTCATCTTCTGGCTCTGGTACATATATTGGGGTTAAGTCTTCAGATTTAAGTAACTTTGCTAATTTAAGCGCATCTCGCTTATCCGTTTTGACCTTCTCCCCAGGCTTTTTAGGAACTAGAGAAGGAGCTATTACATAGCAACAATGACCAAGGCTTGTGAGTAAGCGATAAACCCAATAGCCACAAGGTCCAGCTTCGTAGACGAAATGCAATATAGCGTTAGGATATTTTGATTGGAATTGTTGAGCGAGTTTGGTGATTGAGGCCTTCGCACTAGAAACTCTACCGTAATGAACGGCTTGCGCTCCACGTTGTTCTTCAATATAAGCAACTTCAACGAATTCTTTATGCGTATCAAGGCCAATAAAAAGTGTGCTATGTTGTTTCATGCTGATCTCCAATTTTTAGTTTATGAACAAAACTAGTATGGCTCTGGCTTTCAGCTAACCCACGATTGATTGGAGATCAGCATCTTTGTGGGGAGTCATTATGTCTAAGTAGCAATGAAGGTACAACCTTCAAACACATCCAATAAACAAGAACTCAGCTAAATGTTCGCTAGTACGTCACTCACCTTACCCAATGAAGCCAAATCGAAGAGATGAAATGACCCAGTGTAGATGCGGCAGAGGGTATCGAAAACATGGCCAAAAATGTTCCCGACATTTTTCGGCATTCCCTACTTCCATGTAGGTCAGATGTTTTCGTTAAGCGGCCATGGATGGCGTACAACGATATCCCTATCTAAAAACCAGTTCGGCAAAATATATCCATATACAAATGCCAGTTCGACATCCCTGTCTCTCGTTCGCGAGTATATGGCTGTCGTCAAGCTCACCCTGTCTCTCGTTCGTGGGCTCGAAGCTACGCTTCACTCACCGTCCCGAAGCAGTATCTGCACATCCCCCGCCGGGCAGGCGATAGATTGCCATGAAGGTGCGACCTTCAAATAGTCTCTCCGCCGAACAGGCGTTAAATTAGACCTCGCTTGATGATATCAAGACATCAAACTTAGGGTTGTCTCTTAGGTTGGCGAAATCCGCCTCATTGGCGGCGACCTCTTTGAAGGACACGCTGTTTTCGATGGCCTGTTCTAAGTCCGATAGTGCGCGATCTTCTTGTCCTAAACAGGCAAAGGCACAGGCGCGTTGGTAGAGCGCGTGAGCATTGCCGGCATCGACTTCGAGTACGCGGTTACAAAGACTAAGCGCCCAGTTAAATTCGCGCATCTCCATCGCCGCATCGGCTTTGTAGGTCATGGCTTCTAAATCACCAGGACGAATACTTAAGATCTCATTGTAGACAGAGATCTTCTGTTCAGGTGTTTGTGCACTTTGTGCATGCAGCCACAGGGTATGGATCTCGTTGATGATCTCAATTTCACGGTTGTTCTTGGTGATAATGCGGCTCTTACGTTTGAGGTCGTGCTCTAACTCTTTAAATTTCTCTTCATACTGCTCGGTGATTTTCTGTAGCTGCTCGGCGGCGAGCTTAGCGGTATTGGTTTTAATTTCTCGCAGTGATTGCCAGCCAATAAAGGCGATCAATGAGGCGACACCTGCGATGATATAGAAGAAGTAGGTCACAGTGACGTTGGCGTAATTGAGTGATTTATCAGCCACAGCCAGTTCTCGATCGGTAATATCGACCGTCATCCGGCGTTCTAAATCTTGCTGCTCCATTCTCAGGGCTTTGAGCTCATCCAAGATATACCGCTCGACCAGTGGCCTATCCAGAATGTCGAGATCCGTATGGCGCTTATCTACGGCGGCAGGGGCCACATTCTCTTTTGCTTCATCATTTACTGCCGCACTCACATCGACGGTGAACGAGATGAGTACGATGGTGATTAGGGCGATAAACAGACGCAGCATGGTGGGTTCCTTTAAGCTTTGGTAAAGCGAGCCATCATAATGATGGCCAAAATATAGGTACACCCTAACAAGTTACGCTGTTTGATGCCAATTTAGCTCACTGGCCGAGCGTAATAAACTCGGTGTTTCAGGTGTCGAAGTCGGGGAAGTTGTTCGAGGGGCTTTGACTTGTCTTTGGGCTTAAGTGGCGGACAACAAACTTGCTGGTGGCGTGGTGCTGTGAGTGCGGCTAAGCCTGAGGGAGTTTGACTCTAGTTCGACTATGTTCCTCACTCGTTGCAATCAACAGGGTCTTGCTTGTTCCCGACATATTTAAGACTTTCTCTTCATCCCTGGCGGTCAGATGTTGTGAATGCCCTTAATACACGACTATATGGATATGGCCGCCTCACACGACCATGGTCAACTGGTGACCCATGCCCATATCATAATGATAGGTTTCCTACTCTCCTTTAGTTATGCCCTGTGTTACCGCTTGTGGCAACATCGGCAGCAAGGTAGCTTAGTGACGGCGCAGCTGTGGTTGCATCAGCTGGGCACGATTGGCGTGACGAGTGGATTGTTTTTACTGTATGGCGAGTGGGTAGTTGTAGACTTGGTGGACCCTTTCTTAGCCGTGTCATCCTTTAGCGTGTTTGGCGGTGTGCTGGTGATGCTGGTGCAGATAATTACTTCCTCGGGCAAGGCTCAGGCCTAGTCAGAAACAAAAAAGGTGAAGCCTAGGCTTCACCTTTTTTAATGCTAAGCTAATGGGTTATTCGCCTTGCTCAACGCCTGCACGGTTGATCAGGAACTGAGTTAGCAAGGGCACTGGACGGCCAGTTGATCCCTTGTTTGCGCCACTGTTCCAAGCCGTTCCAGCCACATCAATATGTGCCCAGTTGTACTTTTTAGCAAAGCGTGACAAGAAGCAAGCCGCTGTGATTGCGCCAGCCGGACGGCCACCTAAGTTGGTCATATCGGCAAATGGGCTTTCGAGGTGCTCTTGATACTCATCCCAAATTGGCATGCGCCATGCGCGGTCACCACTTTGCTCGCCGGCATTGAGTAGCTCATGGGCAAGCGGGTTATGTGATGAGAATAGACCCGATGCATGTTTACCTAATGCGATCACGCAGGCACCAGTTAGGGTTGCTGTATCCACCACAAGTTCTGGGTCGAAACGCTCAACGTAAGTCAGCACGTCACACAATACCAGACGACCTTCGGCGTCAGTGTTGAGCACCTCAACGGTCTGGCCTGACATAGTAGTTAAGATATCACCAGGGCGATAAGCGTTGCTCGATGGCATGTTTTCACAGCCAGCCAAAATACCCACGACATTGATGGGTAGGTTGAGTTCGCAAAGAGCCTTCATGGCACCAATAACACCCGCCGCGCCGCCCATGTCGTACTTCATCTCATCCATGGCTTCGCCTGGCTTAAGAGAAATACCGCCGGAGTCAAAGGTGAGACCTTTACCGACTAATACTATCGGCTTTTCAGTGCTATCGACCGCGCCTTTGTATTCCATTATGGTCATAATGGATTCGTTATCACTACCACGACCAACAGCTAGGTATGAGTTCATACCCAGTTTAGCCATCTGTTCTTCACCAACCGTAGTTACCTTTAGGTTGTCAAAGTTCTCTGCAATTTGGCGAGCCTGTGAAGACAAAAAGGCTGGGTTACAAATGTTAGGTGGCATGTTGGCTACGTCACGGCATAAATGCATCCCAGATGAGACTGCCATGCCATGTTCAATTGCTCGTTCGCCTACGGTGAGCTCGCGACGAGTTGGCACATTAAAGACTAATTTACGCAATGGGCGACGAGTTTCGCCTTTACGGGTCTTTAGTGCATCGAAGCTGTATAGGCTGTTTTGTGTGGTTTCAACGGCTTCACGTACTTTCCAGTAGGTATCGCGTCCTTTAACATGAAGTTCAGTTAGGAAGCATACCGCTTCCATTGAGCCTGTTTCATTTAAGGTGTTGATGGTTTTTGTTATTATCTGCTTGTACTGGCGTTCGTCTAGCTCACGCTCTTTTCCACAACCTACAAGAAGGACACGTTCACTCAAGACGTTAGGAACATGATGCAGAAGTAGCATCTGACCCGGTTTACCCTCTAAATCGCCGCGGCGAAGTAGGTTGCTAATGTAGCCTTCACTGATTTTATCCAGTTGCTCAGCAATACCAGAGAGGCGTCTAGGTTCGTAGACACCAACGACAATACAGGCCGAACGTTGTTTTTCCGGGCTGCCGCTCTTAACGCTAAACTCCATGAGCTCTCCTAGATTCTTAAAGACAAATTTTATTATTTATTAGATAATGTCTGCTTGTGTCCAAATCGGACTTAAAAATTGGCACACCAATGTTAATTTTCGGGTGTTTTTTATACCATTTTTAGTTAATGGTTGGTCACAAAACTACCAAAAGTAGACAGTCTACATGAAAAGTGGGCTGATACCAGCATAAATATAAGTTTAGGGACTGGATCCTGCCTGTGATTGTATTTAGATACTTGATTCGAGAAGTTTTAAAAGCCCAAATGGCGGTACTTTTAGTACTGTTAGCTATTTTTATCAGCCAACATTTTGTTCGGGTGCTTGCTGATGCATCAGACGGGGAATTTCCCGCTTCACTCGTTATGACCCTATTGGGGTTAAATCTTCCTTATCTAGCCGTACTAGTGGTGCCTTTAAGTCTCTTTTTGGGGATTTTAGTCGCCCACGGGCGTATGTATGCCGAGAGTGAGATGGTGGTATTTCATGGTGTAGGGATCAGTGAGTGGTATATCACCCGGGTCACCTTGCTATTGGCGCTTGCCAATATGCTATTTACAGGCTTTTTATCCATTTATGTCACGCCTTGGGCTGAAGAGACGCAAAATCGCGTCTTAGATAATGCACAGTCTGAGGCAGGGTTAGCCGCGTTGACCCAAGGGCGATTCCAAACCAGTCCTAATGGACGAGCGGTATTGTTTGTCGAGCGCATTGGTCGCGATAATCGTTTAGATAAGGTTTTTGTTGCTCAGTTACCCGATCCTGAAGATAGTTCTGGAGAGGCGAATATTGTCGTTGCTCAAGGCGGTAGCGTGATTGAGGATGAGACGGGCGCCCAGCGTTTAAAGTTAAACGATGGCACTCAGTATCAGAGCAAGCCCAAGCAACTCGACTATCAAGTTGCAGACTTTGCGGGTTATGAGATGCAAATTAAGGAGCAGGAGGTTGATCAGCGAAGACGCAAACTTTCTGCGTTGCCTATCGATCAACTGCTCGATACCGAAGGCCCTGGCGCTGTCGCCGAGTTTCATTGGCGTTTAGCTATTCCATTGGCTATCCCCTTTATGACGCTGATAGCCGTACCTATGGCAAGAGTCAATGTGCGCCAAGGTAAGTTTGCTAAGATGTTGCCGGCCATATTGCTCTATTTAGGGTATTTCGGGCTGATGATCGCTGGGCGTAAGGCGCTGGAAGATGAAGTGATACCTGCTTACCTCGGTATGTGGTGGATCCACGCATCGGCACTCTTTATGGGACTGTTGCTGCTGGGTAAAGAAAGGCCTGTTGGAGTTAGGCTTTCAGTGCTGCTTAAACGTAAGAAGGTGGCCGCGTGAGAATTATAGATTTCTATATCTCTAGAGTATTGTTGAGTACCTCTGCATTATGTTTGCTGGTGCTCACTGGTTTGTCTGGCATTATTAAGTGGGTAGATCAGCTCCGTCTTGTGGGCCGCGGGACGTATAGCATGATAGATGCAGGGATCTATGTGTTGTTTCTTATTCCTCGCGATATTGAGATGTTTTTTCCGATGGCGGTGCTGCTTGGCGCGCTAATCGGTATGGGGATGCTAGCGTCTAATTCTGAGTTGGTGGTGATGCAGTCATCTGGACTTTCACGGTTTCAGATAACACTATCAGCAATGAAAACGGCTGTGCCTCTGATGATTTTGGTGATGGCTCTGGGTGAATGGGGCGCGCCAGTTGCTGAGCGTCATGCTAAAGAGTTGCAAGCGGTAAAGCTTTCTGGTGGTAGCCTGTTTCAATCGAGCCGTGGGATCTGGGCTAAAGATGGCGATCTGTTCGTCAACATAGGTGAAGTTGAAGATGTCAACAGCCTACATAATGTGATGTTGTATCAGTTTGATGAAAACCTTAATTTAATCAGTACCATTGAAGCTAAGCGTGGTGTCTACGCAAAGGATCATTGGCGCCTTATTGACGTACGTCAAACTCAGCTAAGCCAAGATAAGGTGACACTGACAGATCTGACCTTGTACCGATGGGATTCAACCTTAACGCCAGATAAGCTCAGTGTCGTTTCAGTGACGCCTGAGGCGTTATCGATAGAGGGATTGATGGATTATCTCGAATATTTGCGGGTTAATAATCAAGACTCGGGTCGTTATGAGCTGGCGCTCTGGCGCAAGGTGATGCAACCCATCACGGTTGCGGTAATGATGCTGGTTGCCTTGTCATTTGTGTTTGGTCCGCTGCGCACAGTGACTATGGGGGGACGAGTATTGTTAGGAGTTGTAGCGGGTTTTAGTTTCTATATCTGTAATGAGATTTTTGGGCCCATGACTTTAGTTTATGGATTACCCGCAATCGTTGGCGCGATAATGCCGCCGATTATTTTCAGTAGTATCGCTATCTACTATATTCGAAAATAGGCTTGATGGCTGAAGGTATTAGGTTGGAAGGTGTGAGTGCTTGAGTGCTTCGATACGAAAACCAGCATCAAAAAAGGACCATCGAACGGTCCTTTTTTGATGCTGGTATTTAGGGGTTAAACCCCATGCCAGTTGCGCATCTGATTAGCTTCTTTCGATAGGACCACCACTTCTGAGCGAGTCATCATATCTTGCAGTGCAAGCTTATCACCATTGATTAAGATCCATAAATTGCCTATACCCAACAGAGACCATACGAGGCGCGCCGCCGCGGTTATCATGCTTAGGCTTTGGCCATTAGGATGCTGGATCTTCAGACGCCATGCTCGCATACCTAAGGTCTGACCGCCGTAACTCCAAAACAGGATATAAAATAGCGCGACACACAGGGCGATCCACAGCTGATAAATTCCTTTGTAGAGGGGCGTGCCGTTGAGTAGATCCGATACATGTTCAAAGCCATCCATCGACAAGACCCCGGATGAACTTAAAGCGGTAAAGATGCCAAAACCTATGGCACCCGCAATCATGTATACCGCAACAGCCAGTAATAGGTCATAAACAATGGCACCTAGACGGCGAAAGAAGCCGGCGCGTGGAAAGTTAGCGTGTTCACTATTGGACATCAGAGTTCCTACATCTAGTGGTAGACAAGAGTGGGTAGAGCGATATGTTATCGGACTGCTTACTCAATTTCATCTCGAATAAAATGGATATTGGTAAAGCCGAAACGTTCAAATTCTTTCAGGCGGTAATCTTTGACGGCTTGTGAGCCTTTAGAAGTCATCGCAACTTGGGCTTCCATCGCGTGATAACGCGTGAGATCGACACCCTCTGCAGCGGCAACCGCCTCATACATGTCGTTGAACTTATCGTAAACAAAGTTGATCTCTTTATATTGCTTCTTGAAGGTGTAACCGACTCTACGGGCCATATCGTTCTCTTAAGTATTTATATCTAGTAAATTCTTCGACTTAAAAACTACTCGCCGGATATTTGATAGACCATATAGCAGGCATCTTCGGGGTAGTCGTCGAGGGATTTGTCGATTATACGCGATTTAAACCCAAGACGGTGCCAATAAGTGTTGGCGCCTTGCACGGCGACCAAAGAAAGGGTGTCAAAATTGAGCTGTTTTGCCTTATTGACCAATCGGTTAAACACTTTTTCTCCAGCGCCTAATCCGCGAGCCTTGTGGGAGAAGACGATATCATGAAGATAGAGGGTGTTGGCATCGTTGGGGGCATCGATAACCTGTTCTAGGCTTGGTGGTTGATTGATACGCCACGGATGAGCGAGGCAGTAACCTAACACGTCACCATCGACCTCAAGCACATAACAAGATTGCGGTGCCACAAAGGCCTTGCTCTGCAACGCCGCTAAGGATTCATGAACGATATCGGGATAACATTCCTCCTGAATGGTTAAAATCGCTGGCCAGTCCGTAGGAATTATATGACGAATGTTCATGATGCCTATATCGCTTATTCTTAGAGTTAGTGTTATTCGAATGAGTATTGAGCGATTTTCGATGGTCTCACAGTATGATTAGCTAATCAATTATCTGCTAACTCACTAAGCCGCCTTCTGGGCTATATTTTTAGTAGGCTTATCTGAGTCTTGAATGTTTCATTCGCCTATTCAGTCTGTTATCCTAAATCGGTGAATATTAAAATCCAGTGTGTCGACCCGTCTCAACACTTTCAGCACAATCGTCTTGAGTCATAAAATAAGTGCAAAAGATTAACTAGGCCTTAATCGTCCCTCGATAATGGCTATTCTCATGGAGAGAGATAAAGTGGATTTTTTACTTCTGTCAGATAACTTACCTTTTAGTTTAGCCATCGCCTTTGTCGTGTTGTTAGGCTTAGTGGAAGGCATTTCTATGGTATTGGGCGTAAGCTTATTTGGTTTACTCGACGACTTTTCACCTATCGATGTCGATAGCGATTTTGAAACGGGGGCTACCGGTGTTACAGGTGTCGTCGGATGGCTGTGCCTAGATCGCTTACCCTTGCTCATCTGGCTAGTATTGATGCTCATCAGTTTTGCTATCGCGGGTTTCTCTATCAATTATGTTGCGCTGCTCACCTATGCTCCTGTGCCAGTGACGATTGGTGTACCGATAGCGCTTTTGTTTAGCGCGTTATCGTGCCGATTTTTAGGTGCAAAGTTAGCATTGATATTACCTAAAAATGAATCCTCAGCGGTGTCCGTTGATGAACTTTCTGGGTTCATTGGTGTGATCACTGTGGGCTGCGCTCGACGCGGGTTTCCTAGCGAGGCAGCCGTGCGCGATACCTTTAACCAAAAGCATTACGTGTTAGTCGAGCCAGAATCAGAAGCGTTCGAGTTTCCTAAAGGCACACAAGTCGTGTTACTAAAGCGCAACGGCAAAATATGGTCGGCGGCAAAGTTTATCAATTAACGTAAGAAGTTAGTCAGTAACGGGCATAACCCATACCACTGGTTATGCTTTTCAATCAGATGTAGTGGCATTTTTTAAGGAATAAAAATGGGTGAAATTCAGGGGATCGGCTCGACGCTTAACGGCAGTTTTGTGTTTATTGTCGCTGGCGCGGTATTAATTGGTTTATTGGTGATCGGATTGATATTCGCCAAGCTCTATCGACGTGCGTCGAAAGAGATGGCGTTTGTGCGAACCGGTTTTGGTGGTGAAAAAATCATTAAGGATGGCGGTGCGATCGTACTACCAGTGCTGCACGAAACTATCGCTGTCAACATGAATACACTGCGTATTGAAGTGGAGAAAATGCAGAAAGATGCATTGATCACTAAAGACAGAATGCGCGTCGATGTGCGCGCCGATTTCTACCTGCGGGTGGCCCCGAGCTCTGAAGGGATCTCGATGGCAGCGCAGACCCTTGGTACACGGACAACCCGCGTCGAAGAGGTCAAAAAGCTGATGGAGTCCAAGTTTGTCGACGTGCTACGCGCGGTCGCGGCTGAGATGACCATGACAGAGATGCATGAGCAGCGAGCGGATTTTGTGCAACGAGTACAAAACAATGTTGCCAATGATCTTGAAAAGAACGGTTTAGAGCTAGAGTCGGTTTCGTTAACAGGCTTTGATCAAACAGATCTGCAATTCTTTAATGAAAATAACGCATTCGACGCCGAAGGTCGCGCGCGCCTCGCTAAGATCATCGAAGAGAAGCGCAAAGAAACCAACGATATCGAGCAAGATAACCGCATTAAGATTGAACAGCGTAACCTTGAAGCGGAAAAAGAGTCGCTAGAGATTGAAAAGGCTGAACAAGAAGCTCGACTGGCTCAACAACAGGTACTGGACTTTAAGCGAGCCGAGCAAAAAGCTGAGATCTTAAAGCAGCAAGAGCAGAAGACCCGTGAAGAGCGTGAAGCGGAGATCGCCAGAGAGCGCGCGGTTGAAACGGCTCAGATTGAAAAGACCAAAGATATCGAAACCCGTGAGATCGAGAAGCGTAAGTCGATTGAGCAGTCTCGTATTCAGCAGCAGCGCGATATCGAAGTTGCCGAGCAGGAAAAGCAGATCGCCGTTGCCACCAAGTCTGAAGAGGAGTCGGCGGCGCGTGCTAAGGCGGCCGAGGCTGAAAAGTTAAAGGTTGAGAAAGAGGAAGCGGTAATTACCGCTCGCCAAGTGGCAGAAGCTAATCGCCGAAAAGAGATTGAAGTCATCGATGCGCGTAAAGAGGCAGAGCGTGAAGCGGTTGCGGTAACCGTCGAAGCCGAAGCCGAGAAACGCGCCGCAGAAGATAGAGCGAGTGCGATTCTGACGGAATCCAGAGCCAGTGCAGATGCTAAGATATTGCAGGCACAGGCCAATGAGAAAGTGTACGAAGTCGATGCGAAAGGTAAGCAGGCCTTACATGAAGCTGAAAACGTGCTGAGCATAGAACAGATCGAGCTGCAGAAGGCACTCGCTATGCTTAAAGCCTTACCACAGATCATCGAGCAATCGGTTAAGCCGTTAGAGAATATCGAGGGGATTAAGATCCTTCAAGGTTATGGTGCTGGCGGCAATACCCTGGCGACGGTTCAGGGTGAAGGGCATGTGAGTCAAGGCGGTATGGCCGAGCAGGTCACCAGCGCGGCGCTTAATTATCGCGCTAATGCGCCCTTGGTCGATGCCATGTTAAGAGAGTTGGGTTTGGTGGATGCCGATAAGGGGAGCCTGAACTCTCTACTCAGTGGCAATCATCAGTTAATCAATGAGGTTTTCCCTGGGGGCGAATCGACTCACCATGCTCATGGTGTCAAGGGGGCTACCTTAAACGGTGCGGGTTCAAAAAACAGTGGGTTAAATGGTGCCGAAGCTACTGACGCTGAGCCGCGCCAATAGACGGTAACCGCAGCACAACAAGAAGCACCCGTTTGGGTGCTTCTTTGTTTTTAGGCGCCACTAATGCTACTAAAGGTATCTATTAAGTAGATGCTGCTTAAAGTGAGCCGGATTTAAGCTTTCCCCTGTCGCGGCAGTAACTAACTCATCAGTGGTGAGCAGTGAACCTTTAGACCAGATGTTATCCTTTAACCACTGCATGACAGTCTCTATATTGCCACTGCTTATCAGTGAGTCTAGATTGCCTATTTGGCTCTCCATACTGGCTCTGAACTGCGCGGCATACATGGCGCCTAAACTGTAACTAGGGAAATAACCAAGTTCTCCCACCGGCCAGTGAATATCTTGCATGCAGCCGTTGCGATAATCCCCTTGGGTCGATAATCCCAATAGCGATTGCATGGAAACGTCCCAAAACTCAGGCAGATCGGCCACGGTCAGGCTACCGTCGATAAGGCCTTTTTCCACTTCATAGCGCAGCATAATATGGCAAGGATAGGTCACTTCATCGGCATCGACACGGATAAGCCCTGGTGATACTCGGGTTACCAGTTGTTGTAGCTGGCTATCGCTAAATTGGGTATTTAGATACAAGTTAATACTTTGAGTGAGCTGTTTGAGTAAGCCTTCACCGCGGGCCAGCTGCATCTCAAAAAACAGGCTCTGGCTTTCGTGAATCGCCATCGAGCGGGCTTGCCCTGCAGGTTGTCCGCGCCATTTGATTGGTAATCCTTGCTCATACCTAGCATGACCCGTTTCATGGACAGTGCTAAATAGCGCGGTAAGAAAGTCCTGCTCATCATAGCGAGTGGTGATCCGCACATCGCCAGGAACACCGCCTGAAAATGGGTGGCTGCTGGTGTCGAGTCTTCCTTGGCTAAAATCAAATCCCAGTTGGGTTATCACCTCGGTATTCAAGATCCGCTGCGCATCGACTGCGGTGTTGGGGACAGCTATTTTCGGCCACGCTTGCTGCCGCACTTGCACTTGGCTGATAAGATCTGGCAGCCAGGTTTTTAGATCGCCAAACACCTTATCAATTTGTGCTGTGCTGGTACCTGGCTCAAATTTATTGATCAAGGCATCATAGGGTGCCATGTTTTGCACTTCACCTAGGATGTTCGCCTCTTCACGAACCAAGGCGATAACCGCTTCTAAATTGGGTTTAAATCCTTGCCAATCATTATTTTTTCGCTGCTCCCGCCACCCATGTTCACAGGCGTAAGTTAGCTCGGTTTTCGCCTGAACCAGTTTACCCGGAAGCGCCGTCGCTTGAAGGTGTTGGTAGTTCATTTCGCGTAAGTTAGCGCGCTGATCATCTGACAATGGTTCATCGGCGGCACGTGCCAGTTGTTCACTTAAATAGGCAGAGGTCTTAAGAGTATGAATATGCAGTGCCAGTTGTGCCATGGCCTCGCCGCGAGCCTGACTGCCGCCTGCGGGCATCATGGTCGCCTGATCCCAATCTCCTAAAGCCTGCAAATGCTCAAAGTGGTAGATGGTTTTAAACTGCTGACACAAGTTATCGTAGTCTTGTAATGAATGGGTCATAGTTGCTCTCGTATGCAGAGTTGTTGGAATCGCTCGCTAGCGTTAGCTAACTAATAGCGCCAATGCTGGCTGCTGATTATTTGGGTAAACTTTATAGGCTTTATGGTGCTTGATTAAGCTCGCTTTCTTGTTGCCAGGGCTAAGTAGTAGCCCATGTTTTGCGGCTAATCTGGCAAGCAATTGTTCATCGCTGCGGACATAGAGGGTGATGGGTTTAAGTAGTTGTCCCGCTTCGATGTGTTGCTCATACTGTTCAACTGAGATAATCAGGCTGTTGCGACCATCGCTGCCTAGCTTTAGCTTGCCATTGACTTCGCAGTCAAGGATCACCAGCCACTTCGCTTCATCGAGTTCCTCAATCATCGCCTTAAGCGCGTCACCAATATGCTGGTTGTCCATGGCGGCCAGATATTGAGTGTTTATGCGAGCAAGAAGATCTGGCAGCTGAGCATTAGCGCCCAAGCTTCTGCCATCACGGATCCAGTTAGTTAGATCGCCTGCAACTAACTTAGCAAAACGTCGCTCTTTTAATGCTTGTGCCATCCAGCTACAAATAAAGTGGCTCTCAGCCGCGGCTGTTTTTATGGAATTCGGCGTGTCGGCTCTTTGCGCTAAAGCGCTAAGTCCAGCTTGGGCTAATTCAACAATGGCTTGGTTATAGGTTTGCTCTGTCATGGTTTCTCCGAGCAGAAAAAGTGGCGATTTGCTCGGAGAGTATACCCTATATCCTTGTTATCCCTCTATGATTGCATTCCTTTATAACGGCATGCCTTTATTTACTGCGGGACTAAACTCGCAGCGGTTAAGATGAGTTTTGGATCGGCGCGAACCTTGTAATTTGGGTTAACGTATTGAAAGTGCACTAAGCCATTTTTATCTATGATATAGATGGCGGGAACGGGTAATACAAGGCGTTCATCGCCGTCACTATTTTTCCACATTTGGTTGTTAACTTGTAGCTTACTTTGGTAGGCCTTAGTCGTCTTGGCACTGGTAAAATAAGCCAAGCCAAATGCACGCATGGCATCAAGTTTAGCATCGGATAACAGGGTGTAATCGAGTTTTTGCTTGGTTAGGGATGCGTTTAATGCGTCTGGCGAGTCGGGTGAAATACCGATGAGCTGAAAGCCCATGTTAATCAGATCTTGCTCAATCGCTTTTAGTTGGCCCATTTGGGCGTTGCAGAAGGGGCACCAACCTCCGCGATAGAAGAAGATCACACTCGGTTTGTTTGCCGTAAGCTTTGCTAGGCTGACACTGTCGCCGTTAAGCTCGGTAACCGTCACACTTGGGATCGTTTGACCGTTTAAGAGTGGCGAGATCGATAACTCATCTTGGGCGATGGGTTTTGCCATACTCGGCAGGCTAATTAGTAAGATAAATAGGGCTAATAACACTTTGTTCATTGGGGAGCCTTGTTGGTATTGTTATTGATACACAAGAGACCCGAGAACGAACAAGGAACTTTCATCGATATGCCTAAAACAGCTTTTTAGGCGCGAGGCCGTTTTTTGATTTGCCACTGAATATAAAACGATATTGCAACAGCTCTAATCTCGCTGCACAAAAAAGGCACGTTTAAGTGCCTTATTTGTATATAAAATAATTCTGTGACCGTACGTCGATTATTTTGGCTTCTTTATTTTGGCATTAGCAGAGTTCTTCAGCTTCACTCGGCGAGTACCTAAGTTTTTTTCGGCGACGACCTGAGCCCCTACATTGTCACTACGCTGTTGTTTCTTGGCGAAGCTGCGACGTTTCTGTAGATGTTTGATCAGTAGTTCTCGACTACCAACCTCGTAGCCTGGGATCGTAATACGGCGGATCTTGTTACCGATCAATTTCTCGATATCGTGTAAGGTGCGCTCCTCTTCACGACTGACCAAAGAGATGGCGACGCCGCTTCGACCGGCACGCCCCGTTCGGCCGATACGGTGAACATAATCTTCTGCAAGGAAGGGGAGATCGTAGTTAACGACATACTCTAATGCTGGAATATCTAAGCCGCGAGCTGCCACTTCGGTTGCAACCAATGCGCGCACTTTACCCTCTTTAAACTCACGTAGGGCACGACGACGATTTCCTTGGGCTTTTTCGCTGTGTACTACAGCAGACGGAATTCCGTCGAGGTTGAGTTCCTTCACTAAGGTATCGGCGGCTTCTCGCGTGGCGGTAAATACCAGCACTTGTTGCCAGTTCTTGGTGCCGATTAACTCTGACAGTAACTCACGCTTGCGGCGCTGTTCTACAGGGTAGACAACTTGGCTCACGGTCACTGCCGTGGTGTTTTGCTTATCAACACTAATGAGTTTGGGCTTAACCAGCATCTCGTTTGCGAGCTGTTTAACTGCATTTGAGAAGGTCGCCGAAAACAGTAGGTTTTGGCGTTTGCTATTAACCGCCTGCAGAATTTTTTGAATGTCGCTGATAAAGCCCATATCCAACATGCGGTCGGCTTCATCGAGTACCAAGAAATCCACATTGGATAAGCTCAGATTACAAGCTTGAATATGTTCCAGCAGACGGCCAGGGGTGGCGACGATAATATCGGCCCCTTTCTTTAGCTTCTGCGCTTGGGAATCCATCTTAACGCCACCATAGATGGTTAACACAGATATGGGTAAGTAGCGACTGTACTCTTTGATATTGTCAGCAACTTGCGCGGCCAACTCTCGAGTTGGCGCTAAAATTAGGGCGCGGGTATTTGAACGCTGAGTCTCGCTTGGATTGTCGACCATTTTTTGTAATATAGGCAAGGCAAATGCGGCGGTTTTACCCGTACCGGTTTGCGCACTTGCCAGCACATCTTGGCCACGGCGAATGGCTGGAATGGCTTGCTGCTGAATAGGCGTCATTTTTTGATAGCCACAATCGGAGATAGCACGCACAATCTCTGGAGCAAAACTAAAAGATTCAAATCTCATTGGGATATCCTGTTTTTACCTATTCAACATAACGACAATATAACAATTTAGTTTGGTCTGGTTAATCAACGGAGAACGTCTCCCTAGATTAATGACTGACGCCAAATGGCGGCCGCGGAGTATAGCAAAATTTTTGGTTAAAACCTGCACTTTTATTGTATTGACTCAATTGCGTTCGATAAAGCCGGCATCGCTGGGTTTAATGATAGATGAGGTATACAGAGTCGATTTTTTTATTAGCTCAAATAAAAACAGCACCTAGATTAGTGCCGTTTATCGTTAACCTTTAGATGACCAGTTAAACAAGCTTGTTGAGCTTAAATTGCTTCGGTTGCTTGTAATAGCCAGGCCAGATCTTCACCTTGCATTAACGGCGCTAAGGTTTCGCGAACCCGTTGATGATAAGCATTGAACCAAGCAAGCTCATTATCGTTCAACAATTGTGTGTCGATAAGTCGTGAATCTATCGGGATGAGTGTCAGTGCATGAAACTCATAGGTTTCCCGTTCGGCACCTTGCAAGGCAGCACATGGACGAACCTCAACTAAGTTTTCAATCCGGATACCAAAGGCATCGGCGCGGTAATACCCTGGCTCGTTAGAGAGCACCATGCCAGGAAGTAACGCGACATTGTTACTGTTTTTCGCGATACGTTGTGGTCCTTCATGGACACTCAAAAAATGGCCTACGCCGTGGCCCGTACCATGATCATAGTCAAAGCCATGTTGCCACAGATATTGACGCGCAAAGCTATCGAGCTGCTGGCCTGTGGTGCCTTTGGGGAAGCGAGCCTGATCGAGTGCGATATGGCCTTTTAATACTAAGGTCACCATCTTACGTTGCTCTTGGCTAACCTTGCCGATGGCGATGGTGCGGGTCACATCTGTGGTGCCATCTAAATATTGTGCGCCAGAGTCGACTAAGTAGATGCTATTCATCTGCATCATGGCTGGGGTGCCATTATTGTGATTATAGTGACACATGGCCGCGTTGGCGCCAGCGGCCGAGATGGTATCAAAGCTGGGTTCACGATATAAACTGTCTTGCAGACGAAAACTTTCCAGTTTATCCGCTAGTACGCCTTCGTCATAGAGTCTATCTGTGGCGACCTCTTTGTCTAACCAAGCGAGGAAGCGGCTAACGGCTACGCCATCTCGGATATGGCAGGCGGTCATCCCCGCAAGTTCTGCGCTATTCTTCTGCGCTTTTGGCAAGGCTACGGGATCAAGGCCTTCAACGAGCTCGGCACCATGTTGTTTTGCCGTTAATTGCATCCAGGCATTAGCGCCGTTGGGATCGATTAATAATTTCACCCCAGAGAGTGAACTTAATGTCGTTTCCAGTTCGCTTTCTGCTTTAAATGTCACGCCCGGGCCAACATGTTGCTCGATATTCTCAGGCAGTTTATTGAGGTCGGTAAATAGCACCATGTCGCCATTGGCATATAGCAGTGACGCGCCGAGCACGACTGGTAGTCTTGGGACATCGCTGCCGCGAATATTGAGCAACCAGCAGAATGAGTCCAATGCTGTGATAAGGGCGCAGTCGGCGCCCGCTTGTGCTACTGCGGCGCCTATTTGCGTCCGCTTTTCAATACTAGAGCGTCCAGCGCTTTGTTCATCAAATAGGGTGATAGGGGCCGTCGATGCTTCAGGACGCTGTTGCCAATGCTGGTCGACTGGGTTGGCGGTCATGGAGACGAGTTCGATGCCGGCTCGTTCAAGTTCAGTTTTGGTCGCTTGATACCAATTTAAAGAGTGTAATCGCGCATCGATGCCGACTTTTGCGCCAGCTGATAGCTGTGAGACTAACCAAGAGATCTGCGGAGTGTCGGTCAGGCTCAAGTATTGGTAGAGCGAAGCATCGACCTGCTGTTTGACTTGCACAGTGTAACGACCATCGATAAAAATGGCGGCACTCTCTTTTAGCACAATCGCCATTCCCGCCGAGCCGGTAAAATTAGTAAGCCATTGCAGACGTTCATTTCGCTCTGGCACATACTCGCCAAGATATTCATCGGCGCGGGGAAGGATAAAGGCGTCTAATTGGGCTGAATCTAGCTCATTGCGGACTAAATTGAGGTGTTGTGCTGTTGGTGTCGTCATACTGGCTCCTGTTTTTACTACCGTGAAGGTAGCATCGGGCTTGATCAAATGAGCAAGGATTATCGCAGTTGCAGGCCAAGGTTGGAAGAGGGGAGTAGGCATGGGCGAGATCATTACCCTAGATTATTAACCTAGGTGTAGTTTATCTTGTTGTATAAATTAATTGCGTGATCGGTGAATGGAGAAGAGAAGATGCCAAGAAACGTATGGGTGTTAACCTTAGCACAAGCGTTTGCGATGAGTGCTACGCCCATGATGATGCTGCTTGGTGGCTTGATTGGTGTCGAGTTAGCGCCCACTCCTGCGCTGGCCACGCTGCCGATTGCCATGATGGTGATTGGTGTTGCGCTGTCGGTGATTCCGGTTAGTCGGCTTATGCGCCGGTTTGGACGTAAGCGGGTATTTATCTTCGGGGCTTGCGGTGGTGCTTTGGCTGGGATTGTTGCCGCCATTGCCACTCAAACACATTGGTTTTCACTGTTTTGTTTTAGCGGTTTTATGCTGGGCACATCGGGGGCGATTGTACAGCAATATCGATTTGCGGCGATGGAGTCGGTCGAGGCTATGGATGGGGCTAAGGCGGCTTCGCGTGTGCTTGTCGGTGGGTTAGTCGCCGCGTTTGTTGGCCCTGAATTAGCTGTTTTTGGCTCTAGCCTGATCAGTGAGCCCTATGTGGGGGCATTTCTTTTTTTAACCCTAGTTTGCTTGATTGCAGCGGCGGTGCTGAGCTTTTATCACGAGCCACTTCAAGCGCCAATGAGCCTTAATGAGCCTGTGAGCGACGGGCGGCCACTGGCGAATATTCTATCGCAGCCACAGATATGGACTGCCGTTGGCGCCGCAACTATAGGTTATGGGATGATGAGTTTTGTGATGACGGCCACCCCGCTGCACATGCATCATATAGAGCACCACTCACTCGCCGATACTAAATGGGTGATCCAAAGCCATATCATCGCTATGTATTTCCCTTCACTGTTTAGTGGCTATTTGATGGCTAAGTTTGGTCCTAGAAAAATGATGTTAGCAGGCTTGTTCGCCTATGGTATCACTATCACCGTGGCCTTATTGGGACATGAACTACTCAATTATTGGGTCGCACTTGTGTTATTGGGTATTGGTTGGAATTTTCTATTTGTTGGCGGCACCGTATTATTACCCCATTATTATGAGAGCGATGAACGATTTAAGGTTCAGTCTTTTAATGATGCCTTTGTGTTTGGCTCACAAGCGATCGCCTCATTAAGTGCGGGATGGGTTTTGCATAATCTCGGCTGGGAGGTGATGTTGGTTAGCTGTATTCCGCTTATCGCCATTCATCTTTGCCTGATGGCGTGGGGCAGAATAGCCCTGCTTAAGCGTCCAAAGTTTGAGTCTTGAATGGAAATATCACTTTTCGATTGGCATAAACTTAATGACTATGCTGTAAATGTAATCAAAGCAATACCTTAGATACAGTTTTTATGGCGTTTTAGTCACTAATTTGTGATAGCATTGTTGATCATAAAGTTAACCTCATTTTTGTACTTGAACAGATGTTATCGGAGCACGTTATGCAATCATTGACCATTGATATTGGTGGTTCGACAGCCCTCTTTGAGATTGAAGTTCAAGGACGTACCGAGCAATACAAAATTGCAACGGGTGAACATTTTACGGTAACGCAGCTCAATCAGCAGATCATGGAGCTTGAAGCCGATTATGGACTGGTCGATTACCAACTCGGCATTGCCGTTCCCGGCTTAGTTAGAAACCACACTTTAGTCTCCTGTAAAGTGTCGCCCAAACTCAACGGCCTTTCCCTAGGGCAATTAACGAGTAAAGCGACACATGCTGTGATCCATAACGATATCGATGCAGGTATGCTTGCATTATGTAACGCTAAGAATGATTGCGAATTGCTGCTGATGAGCGGTATGGGAATTGGAATGTCTATCGCTATCAAGGGACAGCCTTTCACCGGAGCCGCAGGCGTTGCCGGTGAGCTGGGGCATTGCCGTGTGATCAGCGAGTCTGGTGAGCATAGCTTAGAGCAACTCGCCAGCGGTGAGTCGATCCGCATCCGAGGACTCAAATCACCACAAGAGTTGTATCGTGCCGGTAGCTATTTAGGAATGGGACTGGCCTGGACAGTAAACCTGTTTAATCCTAATAGGATCTGGCTAGCAGGGCCTATGATGAATAATCATGATTATTATCGAGGTTGCTTAGACTCGTTAAAGCAACTCGCCTTAACTGCCCCAATGAGTGATGTTAATATTGCGCGCGTCGATGATATGGAAACCTTAGTTTGCCGAGGATTGAAAGTGCTGTTAAAGCAACAGAGCTAGCCTGTTTTCGTCACATTTACCTTTCTCCTAAATGGCTAGTTTAGTTAGCTATTGTCTTGTTTTTATTAAGGGGAAATCCCCTTTTTGTTGTGCTTTTTTATTTGCTGTAGTAACAACAGATTGAAAAATCCCACTAATTTCATGCTGATTTTTTGTATACTTTATGCTAAAAAGTCTCTCTGATTGTTGAATTATCTTGGGGCAAAGTAGCCTGAACGGGGAGCTTTGCCGCACAACTATAAAGGTGTGTTATGACGAAGATCTGCTGTGGCTCTATGGGGATTGGCGGTTCAACGCCAGCACAAGAGCTTGCCAAGCTTAGCAATATGACTCAAGGCGTTGCGGCGATTGGTCTCGATGAGTTTGCTGCCCGTATCGAAAAAGCGCAGCAGCTTATGCGTGAACAGGGACTCGCAGCTATCTATGTCAATGCCGGGACTAGCCTTTACTATTACACAGGTACCCGCTGGTATGCTAGCGAACGTATGGTGGGCGCCATTATTCCGGCCAATGGCGATGTGGAGTATATCGCCCCTGCATTTGAGCTGGACACCTTAAAAGGGTTCATGGTTATCGATGGTAAGGTTAATACCTGGCATGAAGATGAAAGCCCTTACGCCTTGTTTGGCCAAGTGCTTAACAAGATGGGTATCGACAGTGGTAAGGTCGGTATCGATGAATCGGCGGCCTTCTTTATTTTTGATGGGGTGCGTCAAGCTGCGCCGAGCTTTGAATATGTGAACGCAAAGAGTGTCACTGCTGCGTGCCGTATGATTAAGTCTGCTACCGAGCTGAGCTTACTACAGCGCGCTAAAGAGATGACGCTAGAGGTGCATAAAGCAGCGGCGCGGATCCTGCGTGAAGGTATCACTGTGGGTGAAGTTGAAGCCTTTATCAACGATGCCCATAAAGCTGTTGGGATCCCTGCGGGATCCTATTTCTGTATCGTTCTATTTGGCGAAGACACTGCTTACCCTCATGGCGTTAAGTCGCCCAAGGCGCTAGAGCTAAATGATACTGTACTGATCGATACCGGCTGTCAGCTGCATGGTTATAACTCAGATATTACGCGTACTTATGTCTTTGGTACCCCAAGCGAGCGTCAACGTCAGTTATGGCAACTAGAGCAAGATGCACAAATTGCGGCATTTGAAGCTGCAAAAATTGGAGCAACCTGTGCGAGCGTCGATAGGGCGGCACGTGATGTCTTGGAAGCGGCGGGCTTTGGTCCTGGATACGATGTTCCGGGTTTACCTCATCGAACAGGTCATGGTATTGGTTTAGATATCCACGAATGGCCCTATTTGGTGCTTAACGATAAGACGCCACTGGCCCCTGGCATGTCTTTTAGTAATGAGCCTATGTTGTGTGTCCCAGGCGAGTTTGGCGTGCGTCATGAAGATCACTTCTATATGACCGAAAACGGCCCCGTTTGGTTTACCGCGCCCGCTCACTCAATCGATAACCCATTTGGTTACGAGTGATCAGGCTGTGGGCCTTAGTGATTAAACAAAAAACGCGCCAGTCGGCGCGTTTTTTGATCGCGATGGCATTACTTGTCTATGCTGATCAGCTCAACATCAAAAATCAGTACTGAGCCGCCAGAGATCTTGCCAGTGCTGCGATTGCCATAGGCAAGTGTGCTGGGAATAAAGAAACGGGTCTTTTCGCCCACCACCATTAACTGCACGCCTTCGGTCCAACCTTTAATCACACGGTTAAGGGGAAAGGCGATAGGTTCACCGCGCTCAACAGAGCTGTCAAACACTGTGCCGTCAATTAAGGTGCCATGGTAATGGACGGTAACCGTATCCGTTGCCTTAGGATGCTCGGTGCCGTTACCCTTTGCCAACACTTGATATTGTAGACCCGATAAGGTTTCAACCACACCAGGTTTGTTTTTGTTATCGGCTAGAAATTGCTGACCCATCTCGATATTTGCTTTGGCCGCTTTTTGGTTATTCATGCTGGTGTAAAAGTAAAACAGGACGCCTGCAATGACGACGACCGCTAATATCATTCTCATAATTAATTCATTTAGTTAAAATTGATGGGTCATGATACCCAATCTATCAGGCTAAAACTACTGAGATAGCCTTGATAAGTAAGCCATATCAATATTGCGCTGTTTAACACGATAACCAGCGATAAACCTAAGCGAAAACTCACTTTCTGGGATTTATGCCTTAGGGTTTGTTTGGCGATTAGAGCACCAGGCCAGCCGCCCAACAAGGACGCTAGCTGTAAGCTACGTTCGCTGATGCGTCTGTGTTGCAAGCGAGCGGCGCGTTTATCGATAGCAAACATGATAAAAGTTATCAGACTTAAGGCGACATAGTAGAGCAGGGGATCGATGGGGATCTGCTGTGTCAGGTAGGCCCCAGTTAACGTAATAAATAGCCCTGATACTAGGGTTAAGTTTAGCTTTTGCTTCACTTTAGAGCTGACAAATTGGCGTTGTTGTCTTGCTAGCGGTGTCCCATAATTATCGACAATGATGGCGCAGTGTCGGCCCCTTGCATCTTTATTGGGCGTAAAATAGACGACTTGCCCCACGCTTGGTGAGCCCATCTTTGAGCCAAAACTACTGATGTGAACAAATATAGGCGCCTTTTCATCATGGGGCTGAATAAAGCCAAAGCCCTTATCCTTATGCCATGATGCTAAGGTACCCGTGGATGGTTTTTCCTTCATTTAGGGTCTATTTATCCATACAGCACTGAGGCAAGCTATCCTAAGGCATTTTTAACTTTGATGTTAGTGTTTGGCGGGTTTAGCCGAGATCCATAGTTTGATATGGCCTTTTACGACTACAACATCATTATTATCATAGGCAGTGACCGGAACGAGCATATCGCCTTCAACCCACTGCTCTGGTGTCACTTCGGCAACACAGCGAATATCGCTACCCGCCTTGGCTGTGTAATCGACGCTCATCCCTTTTGGGATCCAGCGCAGATGGTGTGGAATCGATGCTTCAGCCATCACACCCATGGCCATCTCTAAACCATTGCAGATAGCAATAACATGTACGGTCTGAATATGGTTGTGCACCGCTTTACGCTTTTTTATCAGGCATTGGCAGTAGTTGGGACGAAGCTCGGTGATCAATGGCCGTATGGTGCCGAAATAGGGGGCCATACGTGACACTATGATGGAGAAAATCTTCTGCCCAAATGGCAATCGAGTGACCTTGTTGTATAACGCCATCACCTTGGTTGGTTTTTGTGGCATAGACTCTCTGCTCCCTCATTCTGGTCGGATGAGTTTTCAGGTTAGCGTAATAACAAGGAGTTAACAATAGTCCGTGTCTTATGGATCGAACTTGTTGAGCGGCTGTAATAAGTGGAAATGAAGCAAAGTTCATTTCCACTTGTATCCTGAGCATGGGTATAATCGACAGCTATCGAAACCGTGAGAGCGGTGCGTGATTAATTTAATAAGGATTTTGCGTGAAATACCTGCTGACATATTTGAAAGGCATGGCAATGGGGGCCGCAGACGTGGTTCCTGGTGTATCGGGTGGCACAATTGCGTTTATTACAGGGATTTTAGATACACTCCTAGAGAGTATTCGTCGAATTACCCCAAGTTTAATTAAGGTTATTCGTACTCAAGGCGTTAAAGCGGCTTTTGAGTATATTAATGGTCCTTTCTTATTGGCGGTTTTTGGGGGAATATTAACCAGCATTTTTACCTTAGCTAAGTTGATCACCTACCTTTTGGTTAATCATCCTATTCCCGTTTGGTCGTTCTTTTTTGGGCTGATTATCATCTCTGTTATTCATATGTTGAAGCAGGTGCAAGGCTTTTCTGTCTTGAGATTAGGGTTATTTATCGCGGGTGTCGCATTTGCATGGGGGATAACGGTACTCAATCCCATCGCCCTTGAAATGACCTATTTCAATGTATTTATCGGCGGCAGTATTGCCATCTGCGCCATGTTACTGCCTGGTATCTCTGGCAGTTTTATCTTGCTGTTGCTTGGCCTATATACCTCAGTACTGAGTGCAGCAAAAAGCTTTGATATTCTCATTTTAGCGGTTTTTGCCTCGGGCTGCGTATTTGGCTTATTGACCTTTAGTCACCTGTTATCGGCGCTGCTACGCCGCTATCATGATGCCACGCTTATCTTCCTCACTGGACTCATGTTGGGAACTTTGGGCAAGATCTGGCCGTGGAAGCAGGTCCTCACTTGGAGAGAAAACTCGGCTGGCAACTTAGTGCCATTGCTGGAGCAAAACTTGTCGCCAATGCAGTTTGAACAGTTTACTGGTCAGCCTGCGCATCTTGTCTGGGCCATTGCAGCTATGGTGGCAGGGATTGGATTGGTGTGGGGGGTAGAGCACTTTGCAGGGAGAAAAAGTTAATGAAAAAACTATTGCTTCTAGGGCTATTAGGCCTGAGTGCTTGCGCTAATATCAATCTAATTGACGTTAGTTTAGAAGAGGAGCCTCAAACTGATCCGCTGGAAGTCAAAGACCCTATGGCTACCGATAATCAACGTATTATTGATGATGCTCGCCGTGAGGGTAAACTGAGTAAGCTGTAAGGTTTGCTGTTTAACTTGAATATAGGCGGCCAGTGAGCCGCCTGTTTTTTTAGCCCGTTTGTTTAGAGTTATCTACCTGTTTCTTATCGTAGTATTCAAACGGAAATTGATTTCGGATACGCTGGGTAATAGCATCACTCACATTCGCAGAGACATGTAAGCGAACATCGCCTGATTTTTCTGCCCTCACCACACAGGTCAGCTTTTCTGATTTAGCGATACCCTTACATTCACGCTGGAATTTGTCTGGGATTTTGCCTTTATGGCTGATTAATCGTCCCTCTTTAAAATGCATCTCAAATAGTGTTAATCCCTTTTTACCGCTAAAGATCAGTTTGTATATAAGCGCTAGGCCTATAAGGATAAATACGACTTTGAATATAGTGGCAGTCATGGAAGCTCCTTATTGTTCTTTAATATTGAAGATACTCTCGGTTTACCGATTTTCCTAGCGGGCTAGATCAAACTTTTTAACTATGATTATACTTTAAAGCTCCAAAGGAATGTTATACCGATCACTCCCATATACTAATTGGTATTAAAAAAATTAAGGATGATATTATGTATCTTTCAAATGCTCAGAACTGGGTCAAGCTTTGTGAGCAACAAGCTAAGATTATTGAAGACTTGTCTCATTCATTTCCAGAACGGCAAAATCAACATCGACGATTAAGTCATGATTGGCGAGAGTTAGCGCAGAAAGTGCGTAATGGTCAGAACCCTAAAATTGTGTCGTAAGCAGACAATAGAAAACCGCCATAAGGCGGTTTTCTGATAATAACTAGGGAACTGGGGGGAGGAGTATTTGTATTAGAAGGCGTAACTTGCCGTCGCTAATACCGTACCGCTGTTTTTCCACGCGCCAGAGCTGATATCGTTATCGCTGCTCAGGTTGGTATCTAACCAAGCGAGAGATAGACCAACGCCACTCACTTCGGTCGATACGCCGATAGAGTAGTCTAGGTAGTTTTCACCCCAATCTAGATCTGCACCATCTCCATAGCTGTAACCGACATGGGCATCGATGCTCCAGTTTTCGGCGATTTCATAGGAGTAATTTAGCTCACTGTAGTGCAGTGAAACATCGGCATTGGCGTAATCGTTGGTATACCACTGTGCAAAATGAAAATCTTCAAAGTAGAATCCAACCGTCGCTTCAAGGTAGCGAGAGCTTTCATCTTGGCCGGGGTAGGTGTAGTAGGTTAGAGTGACGTCATATTCAACGGCGTCATCTTCACCAAAAGCGCCTGCGTAGCCAGCATAGATATCGACTTCGATGTCAGCATCATAGCTTTCATCGTCGACATTACTCGCCCAAGCTCCAACAAAGAAGCCACTTTCCATGCTGTAATCGATACCAGCTTGTACGGCAAAATCACCTGCCGTTTGTGAGATACCGCGGAAGCGGTAGTCGTTAGTTACACCTATTTCGCCAGAAACTTCTGCTTGAGCGATAGGTGCCATTAGCGCTGCGGCTAAGGTTAAGCCAGTAACTTGGGCAATCCGTTTTTTATTAAATTTTTTATACACGGTGGTTTCTCCATTTCACTTTGTTGACATCAGTATTTTTAAGACATTTAAAAATACTGAACTTAGCCAAACAACAGCTGACTTTGCTGAGACTACATGGCGATTACTCAAAATCGAACTCGGTTACTTCTGTTCAAAAATGACGTAAATTTTTCTACACTGTTGGATCACTTTCCAAACACCTGAAAATCCAGCTGGAATGACAAATCGGTCACCCTTACTCACAGTAATGCTGTTTCCTGAACTATCGGTTATTTCACTGCTACCTGCTAAGATTTCGCAATACTCATGTTCGGTATAGTTAATTTTCCAGCTGCCTTTTTCCCCTTGCCAGACTCCGGCATGGAATTGATCACAAGGGCTAGAATAGTGATTTTCGAGCTGTTGTTTCGGGTCACCTGAGATCACTTTCTCTTTAGCGACATCGTAATATTCAGTCGCAACTTGGTGTTGGCCAAAATTGATAATCGCATCGATATTTAAACTCATCATTGCTCCAACATTATTGTTTTAACATATACAGGTGCGGAAGAGTCCGCACCATTTTTTATATATTTTTTATAAGTTTATTTCATTGTTGGCATAACAAATTCTGCCTGAACGTGGTTCGACTTTGGCCAGCGTGCTGTGATCGCTTTGCGCTTGGTGTAAAAACGCACGCCATCGGGACCATGCATATGCAGGGGACCGAACAAGGATCGCTTCCAGCCACCAAAACTATGGAATGCCATTGGTACTGGGATAGGTACATTCACTCCAACCATACCCACCTGTACGTGGTGGCAGAAATGACGAGCGGCTTCACCACTTTGGGTGAAAATGGCGGTACCGTTGCCAAACTCGTGATCATTGATCAGCTGCAGGGCTTCGCTGTAGTTTTTAACACGAACAATTGCCAGGACCGGGCCAAAGATCTCCTCTTTGTAAATCGTCATTTCAGGTGTAACGTGATCAAACAAGCTGCCACCTAAGAAATACCCTTGCTCATGGTCTGTTACGCTGAGTTGGCGTCCATCGGCCAATAGCGTAGCGCCTTCGGCAACACCTTGGTCGACATAACTGCGCACTTTCGCCAAGTGTTGAGCTGAAATGAGTGGCCCCATATCCATATCGGCTTCAAGGCCGTTACCGACACGAAGCGCTTCAATTTGTGGTAGCAGCTTCTCGACTAACGCATCGCCAGCATCACCGACGGCTAACACGACTGATATAGCCATGCAGCGTTCACCAGCACTGCCGTATGCGGCACCCATAAGTGCACTAACAGCCTGATCAAGATCGGCGTCTGGCATTAGCAGCATATGGTTCTTTGCTCCGCCTAATGCTTGAACACGTTTCCCATGCTTAGAGGCGGTTTCATAGATATATTGGGCGATAGGTGTGGAGCCAACGAAGCTAACAGCTTGCACATCGTTATGGCTCAGTAGTGTATCGACGGCTTCTTTGTCACCATTGATGACATTAAATACACCATCGGGTAATCCCGCTTCGGTCAGCAGTTCAGCCATGCGCATGACTGAGCTAGGGTCTTTTTCTGATGGCTTCATGATAAAAGTGTTACCCGCTGCAATGGCAATGGGGAACATCCACATGGGCACCATGACTGGGAAGTTAAATGGTGCAATACCGGCAACGACTCCCAGAGATTGATTGAGCGTCCATGCATCGACGCCGCCGCCCACCTGCTCTGTGTGCTCACCTTTTAGTAAGTGTGGAATGCCACAAGCAAACTCGACGACTTCTAGGCCGCGGATGATCTCACCTTTGGCGTCATCAAGGACCTTACCGTGTTCACGGGTGATCATGGCCGCAAGTTCATCCATGTTGGCCTCAACCAAGGCCTTAAATTTAAATAGAATGCGTGAGCGGTTTAGTGGGGTCATTTGAGACCAGGTCCCGTGTGCTTTTTTCGCTAACTCTATCGCTCCGGCGACCTCTGCCGCACTCGCTAAGGATACACTTGCTTTCTGTTCGCCTGTCGCGGGCTCAAATACTGCGCTGCTGCGCTCGCTATTACCTGAATGTTGGCCATTGATGTAGTGGTTTATCTGTTGCATAACGCTTCTTGTTCCTGCCAAAGATGATTAAGTATTTACTTAGGTTTATGAGGCTCATTTAGCCTACGGCTTTAATCGCATCGCTCAAGGTGTTAACCATGTGGTCAATTTGTTGTTTGTCGACGATAAGTGGTGGCGAAAGTGCGATAATGTCAGCCGTTGCGCGCACTAATGTGCCGCTCTTAAAACAGGTCTCGAAAATACCAAATCCACGTTTGCCAATGCCCTTGTCACTGGGGGCGAACTGAATACCGGCGACTAACCCTGTATTACGAATATCGATAAGGTTAGGTAGGCCTTTTAAGCTATGAACCGCCTGCTGGAAATAATCTTCAAGTGATTTACTGCGCTCAAATAGCTGCTCCTCTTTATAGATATCCAGAGTGGCTAATGCTGCAGCTGCTGCCACTGGGTGACCTGAATAGGTATAACCATGGAACAGTTCTATTGCGCCCTCTGGCGCATCCATACTGGCATCGTAGATGGCATCGTCGATAAGCACTGCACCCATTGGAATTGTGCCGTTGTTGAGTGCTTTGGCTGTTGTGATCATGTCAGGTTTTACATCCCAACGCTCACTCGCGAAGGCGGCACCTACACGACCAAAACCTGTGATAACTTCATCAAAGATCAGTAGGATGCCGTGTTTCTGGGTGATCTCTCTTAGTCTTTTTAAGTAACCTTGTGGCGGTAAAATTACCCCCGCAGAACCCGACATAGGTTCGACGATCACCGCTGCAATATTTTCGGCGCCATGAAGCAGAACCAGCTGTTCAAGTACCTCTGCTTTTTCGGCGCCCGTTTCGGGCAGGCCTTTGCAAAAAGCATTGGTATTGATATCGAGAGTGTGGGGAAGATGATCAACCCCTTGCAGCAACTGCTGGCTGAAGGTGCGACGGTTTCCACCTATGCCTCCGACAGAGATGCCGCCAAATCCCACACCATGATAACCAAGTTCTCGACCAATAAAGCGAGTACGCGTGGCTTCACCACGGGCACGATGATAATTGAGTGCAATTTTTAATGCCGTGTCTACCGATTCAGAACCAGAGTTGGTAAAGAACACCTTATTGATGCCTTTAGGGGCGATGTCGGCGAGACGCTCTGCGAGCTGGAAGGCTAATGGGTGACCCATTTGAAAAGAGGGTGCATAATCCATCTCGTGGATCTGCTTACTTACCGCCTCTGAGATTGCTTTACGTCCGTGTCCAGCATTACAACACCATAGACCAGCGGTAGCATCTAGTACCGGGCGTCCATCGACATCCTTGTAATACATACCTTCGGCTTGTGCCAGTAATCGCGGGCTTTGTTTAAACTGTCTATTGGCGGTAAATGGCATCCAATAGTGGTCGAGTGAACCTACGTTTGTTTGCCCTGTATTCTTAAAGTCTTCCATATCATCTACCCTGGTTCAGATTAATTGTTGTTTTTGTGAGTGGTCGATATTCGCTATGCTATGTCAGAAATAATGAACATGAAAGCAATTTGTTCATTATTTGTAGCAAAAAATAACTTTTTGTAAAAAATATTGAAATTTAAATGGGGAAAGGCGTAATCTAGGGCAACAATTGCTTCACCATGCGATCGACTCGGTGGCGCGCAAATGGTTATTATTAACTGTAAAGATTATTTATCACCCGTTAAGAGGTCAGAATGAGTATTCCCCAAAGTCGTGAACAATGGCAGCAAATGGCAGATTCGCTTTCTATTAATGGTCAAGCATTTATCAACGGTGAATACTGCGCGGCAGTGTCTGGTGAAACCTTCGATTGTGTTAGCCCAATCGATGGAAAAGTGCTGACCAAGGTATCTAGCTGCGATCTCGCTGATGCCAATATTGCCGTGGCAAAAGCACGTGAAGTATTTGAACGTGGTGATTGGTCGCAGATGGCTCCAGTTAAACGTAAGCAGGTGATGATTCGTTTTGCTGAATTACTAGAGCAAAACCAAGATGAGTTGGCGTTGTTAGAGACACTCGATATGGGTAAACCCATACGTTATTCCGGTAGTGTTGATGTGGCTGGAGCGGCTCGCGCGATACGTTGGTCAGGTGAGGCTGTCGATAAAATTTATGATGAGATCGCGCCGACTGCTCATAACGAAATTGGTATGATCACCCGCGAAGCTGTGGGAGTTGTTGCCGCTATTGTGCCTTGGAATTTCCCTCTGCTTATGGCGTGTTGGAAGTTAGGCCCTGCACTCGCAACGGGTAATAGTGTGGTGCTAAAGCCCTCTGAAAAGTCGCCATTAACCGCTATTCGTATGGCACAGCTTGCCATTGAAGCGGGTATCCCGAAGGGCGTGTTAAATGTGTTGCCTGGATTTGGTCATACAGTGGGTAAGGCGCTAGCACTGCATATGGATGTCGATACCTTAGTGTTTACTGGCTCAACTAAGATTGCCAAGCAGTTGATGATTTATGCGGGTGAATCCAACATGAAACGCGTCTGGTTAGAGGCTGGTGGAAAGAGTCCTAATATCGTGTTCAATGATGCCCCAAATCTGCAAGAAGCCGCCGTTGCGGCGGCGTCAGCCATCGCATTCAACCAAGGAGAAGTGTGCACCGCAGGTTCGCGCTTATTGGTAGAAGCAGGGGTTAAGGATGAGCTGATAAAGCTTATCGAAGCTGAAATGCAAGCATGGCAGCCAGGGCATCCACTGGATCCCGCAACAACGTGTGGTGCAGTGGTCGATAAACAGCAGCTAGATAATGTACTGGGCTATATTCGTGCTGGTGTTGCCGAGGGGGCGAGTTTGGTACAGGGCGGTCAGCAAGTGATGGCTGAATCGGGTGGTGTTTATGTTGAACCCACGATCTTCTCAAATGTGAATAATGAGATGACCATTGCCAAAGAAGAGATCTTCGGCCCTGTATTGTCAGTCATTACTTTCGAAGGGATGGATGAGGCGATACGCATCGCAAACGATACCATTTATGGCCTAGCGGCTGGTGTTTGGACCTCTGATATCAGTAAAGCCCATAAAACCGCAAAGGCGTTACGCAGTGGTATGGTATGGATTAATCATTATGACGGCGGTGACATGACGGCGCCATTTGGTGGTTATAAACAATCGGGCAACGGTCGTGATAAGTCACTGCATGCTTTTGACAAATACACTGAGATCAAAGCGACTTGGATAGCGCTATAGCCAGCGATATGGTTCGGGCTATGCAGTGACCATTATGACGGCGGTGACATGACGGCGCCATTTGGTGGTTATAAACAATCGGGCAACGGTCGTGATAAGTCATTGCATGCTTTCGATAAATACACTGAGATTAAGGCGACTTGGATAGCGCTTTAAGGTTTAAGTAGGGCAATTTTTCAAATCATTATCAGTTAAGTTGTTTAACGATTTATTCTTATTTCAAGTCTTAGCGTGAAACAGCCCTTTAGCCTATGGTTAAAGGGCTTTTTGTTTATCGTCTTGATCTTGGTCATATTCAGAGCTGGAAAGCGGGGATATTTTACTTGTAGTTTGTAAGCGTCTTAGTTTATGTTCCCAGTGGATAATAAACTGTCAACTGGCGAAAGCCCGTTTGGAGTAACTATGGAATATCCTTTAGTGAGCACTGCGTGGCTGGAAGCTAATTTGTTTGATGCAAATGTGATAGTGCTTGATGCCAGCATGGACACAGTGATAGGCAAAGAGCCTATTGTCTATGATAAGTTTGTCGCCATCCCTAGGGCGCATAAGTTTGATTTAGAAAATGTATTTTGCGATCTATCGTCGCCTCAAACTCATGCTATGCCGACTGTCGAGCAGTTTAACCAAGGAATAGCGCATTTAGGTATCGACGCTGACAGTACTGTCGTTATCTATGACAACCAAGGTATTTACTCATCTCCCCGTGCATGGTGGATGTTTAAGCTGATGGGGTTTGATAGGGTGTTCGTGCTCGATGGTGGATTGCCCCAATGGCTTACCGAAGAGCGTATGACGACTGATGTGTATCATCAAGATGAACGCTTGCCTCAAGGCGATTTTCAAGCTGAGTATCAAGAGGGGCTCGTGTGTAACATGACCTATATACTCTCTCGGTTTGATGCTAATGATGTGCAAGTATTTGATGCCAGAGGCGCAGCGCGTTTTAATGGTGAAGTCGCTGAGCCGCGAGCGAATGTGCGTAGCGGCCATATTCCCGGTTCGATCAATTTACCTTTTGCTCAGGTCCTCGACGGCTACAAGCTAAAAGAGGTTGAAGTGCTTCAGCAGCTGTTTGAACAGCAAGATAATGATCAAACTTTCGAACGTATTTTTAGCTGTGGCTCTGGGATCACCGCATGCATACTAATATTAGCCTCAGTTGCATCCGGTCACGTTAACGCTGTGTTATATGATGGTTCATGGGCCGAGTGGGGCAGTCATCAGCAGATGCCAATTAGTCCAGCCCTATCCAGTCAACAAACTTAACTGTAACGGTAAATAAAAAGGAGCTTAATCGCTCCTTTTTGCTTTTATGGTTAGGCTAAAAAAGATCCTTAAACCTATGGTAAAGCATACCAGCGGCTAACATAGGCGACCTAAAGGTGGGCCCCCCAGGAAACGTCATATGCGACACTCTATCGAACACGTCAAATCGCTCTGCTTGCGCCGTTAAGGCTTCACTGATAAGTTTTGCAGCCATATGTGTCGCATTGACACCATGCCCTGCATAAGCTTGAGCGTAAAAGATATTGGGACAATCGGTGAGTCTGCCTATTTGGGGCAATCTGTTGGCGCCAATCCCTATCATTCCGCCCCATTCATAGTCGATCTTGACGCCTTTTAATTGCGGGAAAACCTTCTCAAGATTAGGCCTAAGTGCCGCATCGATATCTTTGGGATCTTTGCCCGAATAGGTGCATAGGCCGCCAAATAGCAGGCGATTATCTTGAGAAAGGTGGAAGTAATCCAGATCAATACGCATATCGGCAAAGGCCATATTCTGCGGGATGATCTCATCACATTGAGTTTGGGTAAGCGGCTCTGTTGCGAGCAGATAGCTGCCCGCTGGGAGCACTTTACCACCGAGGTAACCATCTAACTTATGACCAATATAGGCATTTCCTGCCATGACTAGATATTGGCAATCGACTTCGCCTTTTTCGGTTATCACTCTAGGCTTATCACCCTTGATAATTTTTGTGGCGGCGCTGTATTCAAACATCTGCACTCCCAAAGTGCGGGCAACTCGCGCCTCACCCAAGGCAAGGTTAAGAGGGTGAAGGTGGCCACTATTCATATCGACCAAGGCACCGCTATAAATATCAGAACCGATAACTTCACCGAGCTCATGCTTTTGCAGTAGTTTGAAGCTCTCTCCTCTACCTTGACTAAGCATATCTTGGTAGTCGGCCTCGAGTTCACTCATGTGGCGAGGTTTCATGGCGAGATCGCAGTAACCCATTTTTAGGTTGCAATCGATGTTATGCTCTTTTACGCGATTTCGGACTATCTCAACCGCTTCAAACCCCATTTCATGAATAGCCTTTACGCCTTCGCTGCCGATCTCATTTCGAAATTGTTCGATATTGTGACCAATACCGCGGATCAGTTCGCCCCCATTTCTGCCAGAAGCGCCCCAACCAATACGTTTGGCTTCAAGTAGTGCGACGCTAAAGCCTTTCTGGGCAAGCTCAATCGAGGTATTAATACCACTAAACCCGCCGCCGACAATGCATACATCGACGCTGATTCGCTCAGTCAATTGAGGTTGGGGCTCTAATGCATTTGCCGTAGCGAAATAATAGGAATCAGGGTAGTTTTCACTATGAACGGGTGGTTTGCTGGACATCATGGCTCCAAAATCGGGTTTTATTGTTGTTATTCGACTAAATTGGCCTGAGTAAGTATACTTCTGACCTTTGAGTTGGTTATAATTCACACTTGTTGATTATATTTAACATGCTTTTTTGTTTGAGACAAACTAGTATGGAAAATTATTTCATCTACAATCTGTTTGATAGGAGATGTTTTTTGGATATCGGCGCAAATCTCAAAGCTGTTCGTAAAATGAAAGGTTTATCGCAACGAGAGTTGGCCAAACGAGCCGGCGTGACCAACAGCACTATCTCGATGATCGAGAAAAATAGTGTCAGCCCTTCGGTAAGTTCATTAAAGAAAGTCTTATCTGGATTACCCATGTCTTTGGTTGACTTTTTCTCTATTGAGGAGACGTTACCGTCAGAGCAGAAGGTGGTTTATCGTGCGGGTGAGTTGTTAGATATTGGCGATGGTAATTTAGATTACAAGCTGATTGGACGAGACTACCCAAATCGCTCTATGTCTGTGATGAATGAAGTCTACCCACCTGGTTCTGATACGGGTGAAGAGATGTTACAACATGAAGGCGAAGAAGCCGCGATGGTGATTGAAGGTAAAATTGAGATCACCGTAGGCGATGAGGTGTTTATACTCGCAGAAGGTGATAGCTATTACTTTAATAGTGAATTGCCACATCGTTTTCGTAATCCTTTCGACCTTCCTTGCCGCATTGTGAGTGCCACCACTCCAGCTAATTTCTAGTGTTAGTGCGTTAATCTATAGTCTAGGCGTGGTATCGCGCCTACTCGTCCAATCTACCCTCTCAGTTATCAATATCTTGTTGAGCATTTCTGTTAATTACTTCATTTTGGTTTTTTATTCTATTTGAGTTTAAGTGTAAATAATTTCACTCATTAATAATGATTTACTATCTGGTTGACCTTAGAGGTTAGCCGCGACGCTGCTCACAATTATTTTTAAATCATGACATCTGTATACAAGTCTTTATAAATGCTGTTATCGATTTCAATGTTGTTTTAATTGGATTTTTATCATCATTGAGTTCTATTGTATATTTTGTTTACCAAGACCTATTGCCTAGTGATATTTTTCAGTGTAGTGTGTGAAAAAATGAACATTCAGTTAACGTCTGCTCATAATTCATAACAATAAAAGCATCAATGCTCTATAGGTGAACTATGTCCGAGGAAGGACTTGCAGTAATTGGCGTCACAGCTTGCAATCAACAATTAGGCCTGCATCCATTTAATATTGTCGGCGAGAAGTATCTACTGAGTATCGCAGACGCAACGAGCGCTTGGCCGCTTGTGATCCCATCTTTGGGGCATTGTCCCGCGGATACGATTCTTCCACGTTTAGATGGCATACTTTTCACGGGTTCACCATCGAATATTGAGCCTCATCATTATGATGGTTCACCTAGTGATATTGGTACTCTGCACGACCCAAAGCGTGATGCAACCAATTTACCGCTACTCAAAGCAGCTATTGATGCTGGGATACCTGTGCTCGCCATTTGTCGTGGCTTTCAGGAGATGAATGTGGTTTACGGCGGTTCATTACATCAGAAGCTTCACCAAGTGGGTAAATATATTGAACACCGCGAAGACCGCGATGCACCGGTTGAGATTCAATATGGACTCTCTCATGAGATCCACATTGAACCAGGGGGATTGCTTCACGATGCATGGGGCCGCAATTTAGCGGAAGTCAATTCTGTACATACTCAAGGCGTTGACCGTTTGGGTGTTGGATTGCGGCCAGAAGCGTACGCTCCCGATGGATTAATCGAAGCGTTTTCGGTCAAAGATTCGAAAAATTTTGCGCTAGGTGTGCAGTTTCACCCTGAATGGAAGGTATTAGACAATCCTTTTTATCGCTCGATTTTTACCGCCTTTAATAAAGCCTGCCAACAAAGAGCAGTGCAACGAACGAGATAATAAAGATGAAGAAGTTAATCAGCTATTTAAAAGAGAATAAGATCACGGAAGTGGAGTGTGTCATCAGTGATATGACAGGTATCGCTCGTGGTAAAATCGCCCCGGTTGCTAAGTTTATTGATGAAAAAGGGATGCGACTACCTGAGAGCGTGTTGCTGCAAACGGTAACGGGTGATTACGTGGAAGATGACGTGTATGACTCGCTGCTTGATAAGGCCGATATCGATTTTATTTGTGTACCCGATGATAAGGCCATCTTCATGTTGCCTTGGTGTGTCGAGGCTACCGCTCAGGTGATTCATGATACCTACGATAAGATGGGTAATCCAATCGAGTTATCTCCTCGTAACCTGCTTAAGAAAGTATTGAAACTTTATGAAGATAAAGGCTGGAAGCCCGTCATTGCACCAGAGATGGAGTTTTACCTTACTAAGCCAAATGAAGATCCAGATATTCCATTAAGCCCACCAATTGGCCGCAGTGGTCGCAGAGAATCTGGCCGTCAGTCTTTCTCTATCGATGCCGCTAACGAATACGATCCGCTATTTGAAGATATGTATGACTGGTGTGAAGCCCAAGGCCTCGATATTGATACCCTAATCCATGAAGAGGGCACTGCCCAGATGGAGATCAACTTTAGTCATGGTGATGCGCTCTCTCTCGCCGACCAAGTGTTTGTCTTTAAACGAACTCTGCGCGAGGCGGCGCTGAAGCACAATGTATGCGCTACGTTTATGGCTAAGCCAGTTACCGATGAACCAGGTAGTGCAATGCACATTCATCAGAGTGTTGTCGATGCCAAAAGCGGTAAGAACATTTTCACCAATGAAGATGGCACGAAGAGTGCTAAGTTTTTAAGCTACATAGGTGGCTTGCAAAAGTATATTCCAGAGCTTTTGCCATTGATGGCTCCGAATGTTAACTCGTTTAGACGTTTCTTGCCTGGTACTTCGGCACCAGTCAATTTGGAATGGGGTGATGAAAATCGAACTTGCGGTCTGCGAATTCCTGAGTCATCACCACAGAACCGTCGTATCGAGAATCGTATAGCCGGTGCCGATGCCAATAGCTATTTAGCGATTGCAGCGACATTGTTGTGTGGCTTTATGGGCATGGTTGAAGATGTTAAACCATCGACACCCGTTCAGGGGCGTGCGAACGAAAATCGTCAAGGTATTAGCTTACCCCTAACGCTGGAAGAGGCTTTAGCTGTGATGTCAGAAAGCTCTGCGGTTCGTGAATATTTAGGTGAAACCTTTACCAATGGATATATTGCGGTTAAGCAAGCGGATCTCGAGAACTATCGCCGAGTTATTAGTTCTTGGGAACGAGAGTTTTTACTTCTGACAGTTTAATGTATTAGCGCACTTTTATGGTGCAGAGTCTTCATCGGCTTGGGTTAATTTGGGGCGTTTAGCGTCACTCTTTAATCCAGCTGATTAAGTAAGTTCTACAGGGTTTGTGTTGCCTATAAATTCAAATTGAATATGGAATTATTCAAAATTACACTACGGGAGAGCAAGAGTTAGCAAGGCTCGATGCGGAAGTAAGCTGTAGCATTGGTTGATAATAATGAGATCTATTTGTCGATAGCTCGACAACATTATGACTAACAGTTTTACCCCGTGTAAACGGCGGTAGTAATGGAGAAATTGATGACACTATTAAAGATGGTAAAAGTATCTTGTTTGGTAATGGGGTGCAGTTTAGCAAGTGGTGCCCTTCATGCTGAAGAGATCTTAAAGGTCTATAACTGGAACGATTATATCGCCAAAGATACCTTAGAGAATTTCTATAAAGAAACGGGTATTAGGGTGATTTATGATGTTTTCGACAGTAATGAAATGGTCGAAGCTAAGTTGTTATCTGGCCATTCAGGCTACGATATTGTTGTGCCATCAAATGATTTTTTAGCTAAGCAGATCAAAGTAGGGGCTTTTGCTCCATTGGATAAAAGCAAACTCACGAATTTAGGCAATTTGAACGCCGACTTGATGAAACAGCTAGAGAAAGCCGATCCACAAAATCGTTATGCCGTGCCCTACTTATGGGGCACCACGGGCATAGGTTATAACGTAGATAAAGTGAAAGCGGTATTAGGTGAAGATGCGCCAGTGGATTCGTTAGCGTTAATTTTCGATCCTAAATATGCAGAGAAAATATCGAGCTGTGGTTTCTCTATGATGGACTCTGCCGATGAAATGATGTCTCAGGCACTCTCTTATCTTGGTCGTGATCCTAACAGTACAACAGCTGATGATTACAAAGCTGCGGGTGAAGCCATCGAGAAGGTGCGCCCCTATGTGACCTATTTTCATTCGTCACGTTATATCACCGATCTGGCAAATGGTGATACTTGCGTAGCCTTCGGTTTTTCTGGTGATGTGTTTCAGGCGGCAACTCGTGCAGATGAAGCGGGTAATGGACAAAAAGTGAATTACTCCATTGCCAAAGAGGGCGCCAATCTTTGGTTTGATATGTTAGCGATACCAGCCGATGCAGAGAATAAAGAGAATGCCCACGTGTTTATTAATTATCTGCTTCGCCCCGATGTGATTGCGGATATCTCTAATTATGTTGCTTATGCCAATCCAAATGATGGTGCACAGAGCATGGTAGATAAAGAGATCCTTGATAACCCTGGTATCTATCCAAGCGAAGAGATCATTAAGAACTTGTATATTCGCGAAGTGCGCCCACTAAAGGTGCAAAGAGCGATGACCAGAGCATGGACTAAAGCCAAATCTGGTTATTAACTATCGAGTGCCCTTGGAGCTACTTTTGAGGGCGTTCAAGATTTTTAACTGTAAAGCAATCTACCGATGCGTTTTACTAGCTGTAGCATTGGATAACTATAACAATGAAAGCCGTATAAACGGCAATGCCATGACAGTAAGTTTTCGACACATTACTGGCTAGCTAAAAAGGAGATAGCATGAAGCTTTTAAAGAAAATGACCACACTCGCTATAGTCACTGCTGGTGTATTCGCAAGCTCTGCAGCAACGGCGGAAGAGGTCGTTCACGTATATAACTGGTCTGATTATATTGCCGAGGACACATTAGCAAACTTTGAAAAAGAAACAGGTATTCGTGTAATTTATGATGTATTCGATAGTAATGAAGTGGTTGAAGCCAAGCTGCTATCTGGTCGTTCAGGTTATGATATTGTCGTCCCTTCTAACAACTTTCTTGCTAAGCAGATCAATGCCGGTGCGTTCCAAAAGCTTGATCAAAGTCAGTTACCAAATCATAAAAACCTAAAACCTGAGCTAATGAAACAGCTTGAATCTGCAGACCCACGTAATGAGCACGCAGTGCCTTATCTATGGGGTACTACGGGTATCGGTTACAACGTTGCTAAAGTAAAAGAAGTATTGGGCGAGGACGCGCCTGTTGACTCACTCGAGCTGCTATTTAATCCTAAATACGCAGAGAAGGTGAGCAAGTGTGGCATGTCATTCCTTGATTCTGCTGATGAAATGCTGCCAATGGCGCTGGTTTATCTTGGTTTAGATCCTAATAGCACTAGTAGTGATGATTATGCCAAGGCGGGTGAGGTGATGGCGAAGGTTCGTCCATATGTCACTTATTTCCATTCATCTCGTTACATTACTGACTTAGCAAACGGCGATATCTGTGTTGCCTTCGGTTATTCTGGGGATGTGTTCCAAGCGGCGGCGCGCGCCGAAGAAGCTGAGAACGGCCAAGAGATTAACTACGCTATTCCGAAAGAGGGCGCTAACCTGTGGTTCGATATGTTAGCCATCCCTGCCGATGCGAAAAACGTTAAAAATGCTCATACGTTTATTAACTACCTACTTCGTCCAGAGGTCATCGCGCCAATCACTAACTACGTTGCTTATGCCAATCCAAATGTGCCAGCACAGGAGTTTGTTGACCAAGAGATCTTAAATGATCCTGCCATCTACCCAACAGCAGAAGTGTTATCACGTCTCTATGTTGCCGATGTACGTCCAATGAAAGCACAACGTGCTATGACTCGCGTATGGACCAAAGTTAAATCAGGCATGTAATGCCACTGTTCTATGGGCAAGTTCGCTTGCCCTTTTTAATCAAACTTTATTCTAAATATTGCAGTAGGTGCTACTGAGGCACTTTTTGTGGAGAAGTAATATGGCTAGCAATTCGGGCGTCACCAATAAACCGACAACAAAGACGCAAGGAGAGGTATTGCTGAAGATAGATAGAGTCAGCAAGCTATTTGACGATGTTCGTGCTGTAGACGACGTGTCACTCAATATCAATCGTGGGGAAATTTTTGCATTACTTGGTGGCTCAGGCTCTGGTAAGTCAACACTACTGCGCATGTTAGCGGGCTTTGAAAAACCTTCTGATGGACGTATTTATCTTGATGGTGTCGATATTACCGATATGCCTCCGTATGAGCGTCCAATTAATATGATGTTCCAATCATATGCGCTATTCCCGCATATGACTGTCGCCCAAAATATTGCCTTTGGGTTAAAGCAAGACAAGATGCCAAAAGCTGAGATAGATCAGCGAGTACAAGAGATGCTCAAGCTGGTGCATATGGAAGCGTATGCTAAGCGCAAGCCTAATCAGCTCTCAGGTGGTCAACGTCAACGTGTCGCTCTGGCTCGTTCGTTAGCTAAGCGACCAAAGCTACTGCTACTCGATGAACCTATGGGGGCGCTCGATAAAAAACTTCGTACCCAAATGCAGCTGGAAGTTGTTGATATTTTGGAAGCTGTGGGTGTGACTTGTGTCATGGTAACCCACGACCAAGAAGAGGCGATGACCATGGCAGAGCGTATTTCTATCATGAATGATGGTTGGATAGCGCAAACGGGGACCCCGACGGATATTTATGAGAGTCCAGCTAACCGTATGGTGGCTGAATTTATTGGCTCGGTTAACCTTTTTGAAGCCGACATCGTTGAAGATGAAGCGGATCACTTGGTGATTCAATCACCCAATATCGCTCAACAATTCTATGTTGGCTATGGTGTGTCTACCAGCGTGGATAGTACTAAAGTCTGGTTGGCTGTGCGCCCTGAGAAAACCCATATTTCACGAGAGCAACCGCAAGGTCAATATAACTGGTGCGCTGGTGAAGTCGAAGATATTGCTTATTTAGGTGGCATTTCGGTTTATTACATTCGCTTAAGTAACAACCAACTGATCCAATCGGTAATGACCAATAGCGACCGCCGCTCAGACTCACCAACATGGGAAGAGAAAGTGTTCGTCAGTTGGGAAGCCGACAGTGGTGTGGTACTTAGATCATGAGTGGGGGCCGTATGAAAAAAAATCCGCTTAAGCTATTGTTCCCCAAAGGGCGATTTTGGACAATAGGCATCCCCTATTTTTGGTTGCTGATGTTCTTTGCATTGCCATTTGCGATTGTATTAAAGATCAGTTTGTCATCGCCTGCGATAGCCATTCCGCCCTATGAAGCGCTTTACCAGTATGCAGATGAGTCATTGCATATTCTGCTTAATCTGGGCAACTATTTATTGGTGTTTCAAGACTCCTTATATGTGAATGCTTATCTTGGTTCACTGAAAATGGCGTGTGTTACGACAATAGGATGTTTACTGCTTGGTTATCCAATGGCTTATGCCATTGCAAGAGCGCCTAAACAACATCAAACCGTACTGATATTGTTAGTGATGCTGCCATCGTGGACCTCGTTTCTTATCCGTGTATATGCCTGGATGGGGATCTTGAGTAACAATGGTGTTATCAACAATCTCTTGATGTGGCTAGGGGTTATATCTGAACCAATTCAAATGCTTAATACTAATTTTGCCGTCTATATTGGTATCATTTATACCTATTTACCCTTTATGATCCTGCCACTCTATGCCAACTTGTCTCAGCTAGATGGTAGTTTGTTGGAAGCGGCAGCAGACTTAGGTTCTCGTAGTTTAAATACTTTCTGGAAAGTGACTTTACCACTCTCTAAAGGTGGCGTGATCGCGGGCTCTATGTTGGTATTTATTCCTGTTGTGGGTGAGTTTGTTATTCCTGAGCTACTGGGTGGCCCTGATTCTTTAATGATAGGTAAGGTGCTATGGCAGGAGTTCTTTAATAACCGTGATTGGCCAGTAGCCTCATCGCTTGCGATTGTGATGCTAGGATTATTGATCATACCTATCACGCTATTTCATCGTTACCAGTCTAGAAGTATGGAGAGAACGGTATGAATAACAGACTAAAAAAACTCAGTTTTTCTACCATAATGCTTTGGGCTGGGATGTTTTTCCTGTACGCGCCAATGTTTATTCTGGTGTTCTACTCATTCAACGAATCTAAATTGGTTACTGTTTGGGGGGGATTTTCGGCTAAATGGTATGGCGAGTTGTTTCGCGATGAGCAGATATTAGATGCAGTTTGGACCAGCTTAAAGGTGGCGTTCTTCGCCTCAACGATGGCGGTGATCTTAGGTACTATGGCGGCATTTGTGATGACGCGTTTCGCGCGCTCTTGGGGGCGGATGACGCTGTCGAATATGATCACTGCGCCATTAGTTATGCCAGAAGTAATTACGGGCTTGTCACTACTGTTATTGTTCGTTCATATGGCAGACCTATTTGGCTGGCCAGCAGAACGAGGGATGTTGACGGTATGGATTGCCCATTCAACCTTCTGCGCCGCTTATGTTGCCGTTGTCGTGTCATCGCGTCTACGTGAGCTTGATATGTCGATAGAGGAGGCTGCACAAGATTTAGGTGCAACGCCACTGAAGACCTTTTTCTACATCACAGTACCTATGATCTCGCCAGCACTGATCGCTGGTTGGTTATTGTCCTTTAGTTTATCGCTTGATGATCTGGTGATTGCGAGTTTTGCATCAGGACCGGGTGCAACGACCTTACCTATGGTGGTGTTCTCCTCTGTGAGAATGGGCGTATCGCCAAAGATTAATGCCCTAGCGACGCTGATCATTTTGATGGTGTCTTTAATAGCCTTTATCTCTTGGTATATGGCGCGCCGCGCAGATAAGCGCAGCAGAATGGCGAGCGACTAATCTCACAATAACTCATCAATAATTCTGGTGACAGGCTATAGCCGATCACGGCGTAGCCTGCCTAATCTAACTGAAAAATTTTTATAAAATTCAGGTGGTTTATATGAACTGTACACCTCACGCGAACTCCTATTACGCCGCGTCTGCCAATACCAAGCAGTTACGCACAAAATTAGCCGATAACATTGAAACCGATGTTTGCATCATTGGTGCTGGATATACTGGGCTATCGTCGGCCATTCATCTACTGGAAGCAGGGTTCAAAGTTACCGTACTGGAAGCCGCTCGTGTCGGTTTTGGTGCATCGGGCCGTAATGGCGGACAAATTGTTAATAGTTTCAGCCGCGATATCGATACTATCGAAAAAACCGTTGGTGTCGAAAAGGGTAAACTTTTCGGCGAGATGGCGTTCGAGGGCGGCCGTATCATCAAGCATCTAGTGGCTAAATATAATATTCAATGTGACCTTAAAGACGGCGGTGTATTTGCCGCACTTAACCCAAAGCAGATGGGGCATCTCGAGTCACAAAAAGCCTTGTGGGAAAAGCATGGTCATATGGGGCATCTAGAGCTGCTTGATGAGTCAGGTATTCGGAATGTTGTCGCTTCAGAGCGCTATGTGGGCGGTTTGTTAGACAAGAGTGGCGGCCATATTCATCCGCTTAACTTAGCCTTGGGTGAAGCGGATGCCGTTGAGTCTTTAGGTGGACAAATTTTTGAAGATTCGGCCGTGGTTAAAGTGGATCAAGGTGAAAGTCCTGTGGTGCATACCAAAGAGGGATCGGTTAAGTGTAAGTTTGTTATTGTCGCTGGTAACGCCTATCTCAATGGTTTGATGCCTGAGTTACAGGCCAAATCAATGCCGTGTGGCACACAAGTGATCACTACAGAGCCTTTAGATGAGGCATTAGCTAAGTCGTTACTACCACAAGATTACTGTGTTGAGGATTGTAACTATTTACTCGACTACTTTAGATTGTCAGGCGACAAGCGTCTTATCTATGGTGGCGGGGTCGTTTATGGGGCAAGAGATCCAGCTGATATTGAGGCGATTATTCGCCCTAAGATGCTGGAAACCTTTCCGCAGCTTAAAGATGTGAAAATTGACTTTACCTGGACGGGTAACTTTTTGTTGACCCTTTCTCGTCTTCCTCAGGTCGGACGTATTGGTAAAAATATCTACTATTCTCAAGGATGTAGTGGTCATGGTGTGACTTACACTCACCTTGCTGGGCAGATATTAGCTGAGACGATTAATGGTCAAGCGAAGCGCTTTGATGCGTTTGCTGGCTTACCACACTATCCTTTCCCTGGTGGGCATCTACTTCAAGTGCCATTTTCTGCTATCGGAGCCTGGTATTACACCATGCGTGATAGATTAGGAATTTAATTTAAAGCCTAGTCAGATCTAATTAAAGCCCGCTTCGGCGGGTTTTTTGTTGCGCTATGTTTATTCACAAAGTCCCGATGACTATATGAATATCAACTTAATATTGGGGAATTGGGGGGGGTTATTGTTTTTGTAACAGTAGATTAAACTGTTCTAAGAGTAACGGTTTACTAAATAGGTAGCCTTGCCCTTGTTCGCACGTTAAGCTCTGAAGTTGTTCTAGCTGCTGCTGGCTTTCTATCCCTTCGGCGACTAATGTAAGATTCAATGATTTACCGAGATTCACCACCGCCTTGACGATATCTAGACTCTGCTCATCGACAAACATATCTTTAACGAATGATTGATCTATTTTTAGCGTGTTAACTGGGAAATACTTCAGGTAGGACAGGCTAGAATAACCTGTGCCGAAATCATCGATGGCAATAGTTAAACCGATCGAAGACAGGGTATTGAGAATACTTAAGGCTTCATCAAAATCATGCATTAAAGCACTTTCTGTCACTTCGAGTTCTAAGTACTTACTTCTTAGCCCAGTCAATTCTAACGCGTTGGTTACTGTTTCACAAAAATTGGGGTTGGTAAATTGTTTGGCTGCGATATTGACGGCGATGCGTAAATCATGACCTTCGTCGTTCCACCTTTTTGCGACGGCACAGCTTTTGAGCAATATGATTTTTCCCAATTCGTGAATAAAGCCAACTTCCTCGGCTAAAGGAATAAAGTCTAACGGCGAAATCATTTGTCCATCTGGGGTACTCAGCCGAGCGAGGGCTTCTGCGCCAACAATTTCCATGGTCTGTAGGTCTAGTTTTGGCTGGAAATACACCTCAATTGCTTCGGTATCGATAGCTGTTCGTAGTTGTGTTATCAGCAGATTACGTTTTACCAATTGATTCTCTAGCTCCTGAGAAAAATAGCAAAAACGGTTTCTACCTAAATCTTTGGCACGGTACATTGACGCATCTGCATGGGTCATCATCTCTTCGCATCTGGTGGCGTCTGTTGGGAAGATACTGATGCCGATACTCACCGATAGCGTGTGTTCATTACCTTTTATTCTAAATGGCGTTCGAGTGCTTTGGACTATGTCATTTGCGATGGTATCGATTTGGCTGGCTGATTTGATGTGAGGCAGCAGTAATACAAATTCATCCCCTCCGACTCTTGCTAATGTGGCATTAGGGTCAATGAGTGACTGTAATCGTTTAGCGACCAATTTAATAATAAGGTCGCCATGAGCGTGACCGAATGAGTCATTTACATATTTAAAGTGGTCTATATCAATCAGCAGTAATGCGACTAGCTTATTGTGGGCTCGAGCGACATTACAAGCATGAGTGACTCTATCATGGAGTAAAATGCGATTAGGCAGGTCGGTTAGCTGATCATGGTTTGCTAGGTGGCTCATTTTAACCGCCATAGCCACTGATTCACTGCAGTCATGAAAGACTATGATTGCTCCCGTGATATTTCCTTCATCATCTTTGATTGGAGACGCTGAGTCTTCTACTCGATATACTGTGCCATCTTGGCTGGTTAACTGGCAGTTGAGTGCCATACCTACGGTGCGCTTCTCTTTCAGGGCTATGGTTACCGGGTTTTGGCCTTTATATTTTGTGCTTGCGTCACATAGATTCATCACTTCATCTATATGTAATCCCATAGCATCGCGGTTTACCCAACCCGTTAGCCGCTCTGCAATGGGGTTCATAAATGTGATTTGTGCCAACTTGTCTGTTGCGATAACTGCATCGCCAATAGAGTTGAGCATAATTCTCAGGCGGTTATTTTCGACGTTGAGTTGTTTTTTTGCCTGTTTTATCGAGCTGATATCCGTCATGGTCAAGAGTAGGCCTGCGAATTTAGTCCCCGACTTCGCCATGGTTAAGTGCACTTGTGCATAGGTGATTTGGTGAAGATTATTGGCAAATTTTATTTCGAATTCATGGTGTAGTTGGTCTAATTCAAGACGCTCCATAATTGCGAAATAAAGATTGGCGGGCAGAATTTCAGATGCATGCTTAGTCACTGTCGCGGTATGGGGAAGATTTAACCATTTTCCGTTATAGTCGTTGTTAAAAAGATTGTTCAAGTCTTCTGACCAGTAAGAGATGTAGGCTGGTACTTGATTGACCAGTGCTTGCATATCCTTCTTTGCTTCAATCAATGCCGCTTCATGTTGTTTGAGTGTTAAGTGATTTTTCACTCTTAGGCGGCATAAAGAGATATCGATGGGTTTACCGATAAAGTCGATTCCACCATGCTCTAACGATTTGTATTCGAATGTACTTTCATTGTGTGCGGTGACAAAAATGACCGCGATATTACAGGTTTTTGGATTGTTTTTTAACTTAGTGCATATCTCAAAACCGTTCATCTCTGGCATTTCTATATCTAGCAGAATAATTGAAGGTTGTTCTCTTGAGGCGAGTTCTAAGGCGTCTAGTCCACCCGAGCTGCACAGTATCAGTGCTAAGTCGCTAAGTGCTGTTTTTAATAAATGTAAGTTGGTGGGATCATCATCGACAACCAAAATTTTCTGACGAGATTCAACGTCATTATTGAAAAGCATTTACGAACTCCCTTTCATATCGTGCGTCAATGATCAGTTTAGCTTATTCGATTAACTTTGCTTAGTGTGATGGTTAGAAAATATTGTTAAGTCTAAATATTTGAACTTGAATAAAGTAAAGTCCAAAGGCACTACTTACGGGTGATACTAAGGAGTTACAAGGATGGTAACTAAAAAAAACAGTCTTGCTTATATGTTTAATAGATTAGGCGGCTCACTATTAACTCTTTCATTTATTGTTCTATTTGTTGTCGCTACTGTTGCCGTTGTCAGTTTCGAATCTCGGCTAACTCGCTCTATTGTTAGCGAGGTGCATTCAAACTTATCTGATGTAAGTGGCCAAATTGATCATCAAATACAGGAGCATTTATCTCGATATTTAGATAATTTACGATTTTTGTATTCAACCCCTCCTGTTTCTGGTTTAACTCGTGCTAAAAATAATCATGGTGTCGATCCTGTTGATAGTAGTAGCTATTTATTATGGCGCAAGCGATTGGAAATTATTTTCGAGTCTTTTTTAGATAACAACAGTGAGTATGAACAATTACGAATAGTATCGCTTGATGGTAACGAGATCGTGCGTGTTGATCGGCGTGCGAACCTAGTACAAGTCATTGATGATCCTAATTTACAAAATAAAAGTCATCGGGATTATTTTGCTACGAGTGTAAAGCTTCACCCTAATGAGGTTTACACTTCGGCTATCTCGCTTAATAGAGAGTTTGGCCGAATCGAGTATCCTCATCGACCAATGTTGAGGCTATCAATTGCGATTTTTGACGAGTCAGGTAAGCGCTTTGGTTTTATGATTGCAAATATTAATGTTGAGCAATTACTGCACTCCTTCGAAATGATGATCCCGTCTCCCTATCAATTTATATTGCTCGATCATGATGGATTTTTCTTGGTACATCCAGATAAGGGGGCGCAGTTTAGCCGAGACTTAGCGCCTGAACAGCGATGGGATAAGCGTTATTTTATCGTTGATGAGGTTGAGGAGGATTTTCATAAAGCAATTGATAAATATACGGATAACAAGCCATATTATATTTTTAGAGACGATGTAACGCTTTCTAGTTATAGTCAAAATGGTCAATTGCAAGCGATTTTGCTTATCTCAAAAAACAACATTGATCAGATTATGATGTCTAGACGCTTTAGCGTTTACTCATTTATGTTAGCCCTATCTTTACTCTTCGCTTTTGTGGTAACCATTGTTCATCGCAATGCGAAAAACAGCCATGCTCTTGCTGCCGCAAGAGCACAATCCTCGGCAATTATTGGTAGCTCAAAAGATGCGATTATATCGGTTTCAACCATAGGTCGAATTACCAGTTGGAACCGTTCTGCTCAGCTGCTTTTTGGCTATGATGCCAAGTATGCCATAGGTAGAATGCTTAGTGATTTATCACTATTGGAGGAGGTTGATCTCGCAGAACTCGTTGACAAGTTACACTGCGATGGTAGGTCACTATGTCTTGAAACCTCTTTTAAGCAGGGTAATGGAACACAATTATATCTATCGGTTTTTCTGTCATCGATTACTAATGAACATCATCAGAGCTGTGGGGGCGCAGTGATCATTAGCGATATCACGATTGAAAAGCGTGCCGCTCAAAAAATACAATCAATCAACACAGAATTAGAGAAAAAGGTCGCGATTAGAACCGCAGAGCTAGAGCGGGCAAGCCATGTTAAAAGTGCTTTTATTTCAAATATAAGCCATGAGATGAGAACTCCTCTTAACGGTATTGTCGGTACCTTAAATTTGCTAAGGCGAGAGCCCTTGACCGCTAGTCAATCTCGTTACTTGAATATGACAGAGGTTAGCGTCAATGCGCTAGCGATACTCATTAATGATGTGTTGGATCTTTCTAAGATAGAAGCTGGTAAGTTAGAGCTTAATATCCAGCCATTCAACCCGCGTCATTTAGTTGAAAGCTTGTGCAGCAGTATGGCTGTTAAAGCACAGGGAGAAGGGCTGGATTTTATTATTGACCTGGTTGATTTAAATTGTATTTCGATCGTCAGTGACATGCATAGAGTGTCACAAATTTTGGCCAATTTAATTAATAATGCCATTAAGTTCACCGAGGAAGGGATGATTAAGGTGAGCGTTACTAACCTGCTTACAAATACAGGAGAGATGCAGTTTACGTGTCATGTTTCTGATAGCGGGGTTGGAATTGCAGCTGAAAACCACAACAAACTTTTTCAGGCATTTACTCAGGAAACCATGAGTATTTCATCCAAATATGGTGGAACAGGGCTTGGGTTATCGATATGTAAGCAGTTAAGTGAGCTACTGAATGGCAGTATCAGTTTTGAATCGGAAAAGGGTGTTGGTAGTACTTTTACTTTTACCATGAATCTTAAAGAGGGAGATTACAGGCTAACTTCTTTGCCTCCTGTGTTAGCGGGATATAGATGTGCTTTAAGGGTGGCAAAGCCACCACAGTTGGTATGTATCGAGAGAGCGTTAATGGCATTAGGTGGGGAGGTGGTTTCGGTGCAATCATTATTGGATTGGCTTATTGATAGTCAAAGTTGCCCAGAATCACTTCCCGATGTCATTATCATTGAACAACAAGATCCACTGCTCGCCGAGTTAGATAATAGGTGGACCGAACTCGTATCTAGATTTAATCCTCCAAAGGTACTGATTTTTCAGAGAAGTGGAGAGCCTCCATTGAGAGTAACTCATGTCGAGGTGACATTAATAAATAATCCTTTACTGATGTCTGAGTTAATTAAGGTGTTTGGCGAAGAGGAGGAGCAACTGCCTGACTCTAGTTATTATCATCATAGCGAGTTTGATGCGAGTCGTACTCAGCTTACATTAGATAAGTTTGCATTGAATAAGGTTGCAGGTGCAAGGGTTTTGCTTGTCGATGACAATAACATCAATATAGAGGTCGCAATAGGCGTGTTATCGACATTGCCCCTTGTGTTTGTAAAAGCTGAAAATGGCCAAGAGGCAATAGACGTATTAATGAGTTGTGCTGAAGACAACAAGCCAATCGATTGTATTTTAATGGATTGCCAAATGCCGATCATGGATGGTTATCAGTGTACTAGAGAGATTCGTCAAGGTAAGGCCGGAGACCAGTATATTTCGACGCCAATTATCGCTATGACCGCTAGCGCCATGATGGGAGAGCGCGAAAAATGCATTAACTTGGGTATGAATGATTACGTCACTAAGCCCATTGTGGCGGAGGAGTTACAAGAAAAAGTGTTCAATTGGGTTGTTTCTGGATATTTCCCGAAAAAACTTCCCACTATCAACAATGAGATAGGTTTGCAATTTGACGGTTTTAACATTAGTGCTGATAGTTATAGTGTGGATATGCAAATTGATAGTCTTGATAGTGAAGTTGATAACAGTGCCTGTGATGAGTTAGATGTAAGTGATGATGTATGGAATATCACCCAGTCGCTTACTCGATTGATGGATAATGTTCCGTTGTTTATTGAAATTTGTCAGATGTACCTAGACTCCACTCCATTACAGATTGGCGAACTAAAAGCGGCAATTGAACTAGGTGATTGTGAAAAGGCGCGTCAATTGAGTCATGGATTAAAGGGGCTATCAAGCAGTATTGGTGCGGTAGAGTTACAAGTAAAACTATCCGACTTAGAATCTGCAGCGAAAGCACACAACAAACACAGCTTGATCAACTTGTATGATGACATAGTACCTTCGTACCAGAGGATTGTCGCGCTAATAAAATGCTATTTAGCGCAACAGCTTGATCAAGCCTGCAATAGATGATTAGTCGACAATAACATCATAACTTATAGAAGTTTAAGGTTGGTTCGATGGCGTCAGAAAATCAAAGTTATGGACTCGAAGTAGATAGTAGAGGAAGAATTTTGCTTGTTGATGATTTGCAGGTGAACATCGTCATCTTATCTCAGCTGTTTAAGGGACAACACGAAGTCGCATTCGCCTTAAGTGGTGAGAAAGCGATTGAGCTCTGCCGAAGCTTTAAGCCAGATCTTATTTTGTTGGATATTGAGATGCCTTACATGTCTGGTTTTGATGTTTGCGAACAACTCAAAGCCGATAATTTAACTAAGGATATCGCGATCATATTTGTATCGGCTCATCATGACGAAGAGATAGAAGCAAAGGGGTTTGATATGGGCGCGGCCGATTTTATTCATAAGCCTATCAATACCACCATCACAAAGGCTAGAGTCGAAAACCAACTGTTACTGAAAAAACAAACGGACACTCTGCGATCCTTAGTCATGCTGGATAGTTTAACTGGGATAGGTAATCGCCACCATGTTGAACGCCGTCTGCCTGAAGCTTGGCGTAACAGTATTCGCCTGCACTCACCCATATCGATACTGATGTTAGACGTCGACTACTTTAAACGTTTTAACGACATATATGGCCACCCAGAAGGGGATAAAGCGCTGATTCGTATTGCTCAGGTTATAGCCAATACCATTAGGCGACCTTATGACTTCTGTGCGCGTTACGGCGGTGAAGAGTTTATCTGTGTTTTACCCGATACCGATATGAATGGGGCGAAAGTCTTGGCACAGCAGATCGTTGATGCGGTCAGGGAGCTGCATATACCCCATTCGGATTCAGGTGTGAGCGAGTACGTTACTATCTGTGCGGGAGTAAGCTCGATTATTCCTGATAATGCATCTGACTGGGAGCGAGAAATTGAGGCCGCAGATAAACAGTTGTATCTTGCTAAAGAACATGGTCGCGATCGTATAGAACCCTCAAACGAATAAAGCTAATCTACTTAAAGCTTAAACTGTTTGGCATTTGAAATGATGATGAGCCGGTGTTCTAGAGTAACCAGTGATCTTTTACTGATCTGTTACCGGATATGGACAGGAGGCGAGATTGCAAACTCTAGCCATGAAAAAGCCGCTTAGATTTCTCTAAGCGGCTTATCAAAATTGGTGGCCCCTCACAGACTTGAACTGTGGACCTGACGATTATGAGTCGTATGCTCTAACCAACTGAGCTAAGGGGCCGACTTAAGATAGTCGTCACTATCGAAAGCGCTGAGAAGTATACGAGGTTTGATTGCGCTTGTCACCCCAGTTTTTCGTTCAAATCCTAAGTTTGAATTCAAGTGGTTATCTGTTAATCAATCTAGGCTTGTGCAAAGCATAAAAACAAAAAACCCAGCAAGATGCTGGGTTTTAAATTAGTCACTTAAACAAGGGTTACTCGTCTAGGAATGACTTTAAGATCTCTGAGCGAGAAGGGTGACGTAACTTACGTAGCGCCTTCGCTTCAATCTGACGAATACGTTCACGGGTTACATCGAACTGCTTGCCCACTTCCTCTAAGGTGTGGTCAGTGTTCATGTCGATCCCGAAACGCATACGCAGCACTTTAGCTTCACGAGCCGTTAGGCCTGCTAAGACTTCATGAGTCGCGTTCTTCAAGCTTTCGCCAGTCGCAGAGTCCAGTGGTAGCTCAAGGGTCGTATCTTCGATGAAATCACCTAAGTGCGAATCTTCATCGTCACCAATAGGGGTTTCCATAGAGATAGGCTCTTTGGCTATCTTAAGTACTTTACGGATCTTGTCTTCTGGCATCAACATGCGCTCAGCCAACTCTTCTGGAGAAGGTTCGCGGCCCATCTCTTGTAGCATTTGGCGAGAGATACGGTTTAGCTTGTTGATTGTCTCAATCATATGTACTGGGATACGGATCGTTCTTGCTTGGTCAGCAATAGAGCGAGTGATCGCCTGACGTATCCACCAAGTAGCATAGGTCGAGAACTTATAACCACGACGGTATTCGAACTTATCAACCGCTTTCATCAGACCGATGTTACCTTCCTGGATAAGATCCAAGAACTGTAGACCACGGTTGGTGTACTTTTTAGCGATTGAGATTACCAGACGTAAGTTCGCTTCAACCATCTCTTTCTTCGCACGACGAGCCTTAGCTTCACCGATTGACATACGACGGTTGATGTCTTTGATTGCAGCAATAGCAAGACCAGTTTCGTTTTCAATTGCATCTAGTTTAGCGCGGCAACGTCTTACGTCGTCTGCAACCATTTCTAGACCTTCAGCATAAGGTTTTTTCGCTGCAAGTTCGTCATTAAACCATTCGATGCTGCTTTCGTTAGAAGTATATACTTTAACGAAATTTTTCTTTGGCATCTTAGCTTGTTCAACACATAGCTTCATGATGAGGCGTTCTTGAATACGCACTTTATCCATCATTTCGCGCATGTTTTTCACAAGGCGGTCAAACTGTTTTGGCACTAAGCGGAATTCTTTAAAGATCTCACCAATCGCAAATAGTGCACCAGTGGCTTCAGGGTGTTCACGACCTTTTTCAGCAATCACTTTTAACGCATGTTCATGTGCTACGCGAAGCTGAGTGAAACGCTCGCGAGCTTCCTCTGGATCTGGCCCTTTTGGCGTATCATCTTCTTCGTCGTCTTCATCATCATCATCTTCGTCGTCTTCGTCATCGAGTTCGTCGTCAGATAATTCTGAGCCGATATGTGTTGCGGTTGGGGCAACATCTTCTGCATTAGGGTCAACAAATCCAGAGATAATGTCTGATAGTCTGACTTCTTCAGCTTCATAGCGATCGTATTGCTCAAGAATCATGGTAATTGCTTGAGGATATTCAGCTACTGAGGCTTGAACGGTATTAATACCTTCTTCGATACGCTTAGCGATAACAATCTCGCCTTCACGGGTAAGAAGCTCAACTGTACCCATTTCACGCATATACATACGAACAGGGTCTGTTGTGCGTCCAAGTTCTGCCTCTACCGTAGCAAGCGCAGCGGCAGCTTCTTCTGCAGCATCTTCATCGGTGCTGTCTTCAGACATCATGATGTCATCGGCATCCGGCGCCTGCTCATAGACGCGAATACCCATGTCATTTATCATCTGGATAATATCTTCGATCTGGTCAGAATCGACCATATCTGCAGGTAAGTGATCATTCACTTCTGCATAGGTTAAATAACCTTGCTCTTTACCTTTGGCAAGCAACAATTTAAGTTGCGACTGCGGAGTATGCTCCATAGATATCATCCAAGTTGGGTAACTGTTAAACGACGGGCAAATTAGTGCCGCGCAAATCGTCAATTATAGCCGTGTGTGCAATGCTGTGCTAGTCCAAGTCTTTACTTATTGAGACAAAATTTGCTCTTAAATTTGTCCTTGCATCACAGCGATGAGCTTTTTCAATTGTATCCGCTCTTCTTTAGTATGGTGCTGTTTTAAGCTCAATTCCTGATATCGTTGTTCAATGTATTGATTGTTTAACCATATCAGGGCTTTTTTGAACTCTTGCTGTAAATTTTCATCCGCCACCTGATGTTCCCATTGGGTCAGCTTCTTCAGGGTGCCTAATTGGTCATCACCTCTGAACTGTTCAAGTAGTTGTGCGCTGTTAATCTTATCTGCTCGAGTTCGGTCTAATAAGAGGGTAAGCAACTCAATGCCTGCCATCTTGATATGTTTTAGCGCTGGCTGCTCGGGTAAGTCATTACCCAAGCGAGGATGTTGAACGAGTAATGCGATGGCTAATCGCAATGGTGTTCCACGTCCTTTAAGCGCTTTGTTTTGCATCGGTTTGCTCTGCTTTTTAGCTTGAAAACCGAGTTTACGTTGCAACTCTTCCGCACTGTTCATCCCCAGTTTATAGGCTAGATTTTCCAGTAATAAACTTTGTAGAACAGTATCTTGTACCTTTTCAATCAGCGCCATAGCTTGTTTAGCCAGGGTGCCTTTATCTGTGCCGTAACGGCTGGCTAAGGTATCGAATAAAAATTCGGGTAACAGCTTAGCTTCTGTTATTAACTGCTCGAATGCGGGCTTGCCAATCTGCCGAACCATAGAGTCAGGATCTTCACCTTGGGGCAAGAACATAAACTTAACCTGGTCGCCAGGTTTTAGCAGTGGCAGAGCTGTTTCTAGTGCGCGCCATGCCGCTTCCGTTCCTGCTTTATCTCCGTCGTAACAACAAACGACCTCTTTAGCGCTGCGCAGCAGTAGTTGAAACTGTTCAGCTGTCGTTGAGGTGCCTAAAGACGCTACCGCATAATCAACATCGAACTGGGCCAATGCAACAACATCCATATACCCTTCGACAATCAATATTTGATTTGGGTCCCTATGGCGTTGCTTTAGTTCATATAGGCCATATAACTCATATCCCTTATGAAATATGGGCGTTTCGGGCGAATTCAAGTATTTTGGCGTACCATCACCAAGCACTCGTCCACCAAAACCTATGACTCTGCCTCGTCTATCGCGGATCGGGAACATTAGTCGGTCACGAAATCTATCGTAACGCTTACCACTGTCATTTTCGATCACCATTCCCGCGGTGAGGAGTTTGTCTTGCGAATCTTGATTCTGGCGATAACGGCTAAGGAGTCCATCCCAGCCATCGGGCGCAAAACCTATATTGAAGTGTTTTATCACTTCATCTGATAGCCCTCGATGGGATAAATAATCGAGCACTTTCTGTTTATCTGTATGTTGTCTCAGCTGATTTTGGAAAAAAAGACTCGCTTCTTCCATCAACTGATATAGGTCTCGACTCAAGCCTTCGTCGCGACGCTTACCTGTACCTTGTTCTCTAGGTACTTCGAGACCGAGTTGACCGGCGAGTTCTTCAATGGCATCGACAAAGTCGAGTCGGTCATATTCCATGACAAAATCAATTGCGTTGCCATGGGCACCACAGCCGAAACAATGGTAAAACTGCTTATCTCTGCTTACGGTGAAAGAGGGCGATTTTTCGCTATGAAACGGACAACAGGCAGAATGATTTTTCCCCGCCTTTTTCAGGGGGACTTTAGCATCGATAAGATCGACAATATCGGTGCGAGCTACAAGCTCATTGATAAAATCACGAGGTATCGCCATTGCTGTATAAATGCCGCCTTTCGCGAAATGAAACAGAAATCCTACAAACAAACAAGCCGTGCTTAAGCACGGCTCATTCATACATCGAACACTAAGTTACTGAAGTTTAGCCTTAATCATAGCGCCAATTGCCGCCATGTCAGCTCGTCCTTGTACCTTAGGTTTCAACGCTCCCATTACTTTGCCCATATCCGCCATGGATGATGCTCCGACCTCTTGGACCGTTGCATCTACTAGCTCAGCAATCTCTTCTTGTGAAAGAGGTTTAGGCAGGAAAGTTTCAAGTACTTGAATCTCACTTGCTTCTGCATCTGCTAACTCGTCACGACCGGCTGCTGTATATTGAGCAATCGAATCACGACGCTGTTTAACCATTTTGGTTAAGACAGCTATGGCTTGATCGTCATTCAGAGTTTCGCGGGTATCCACTTCAATCTGTTTGACGGCAGCCAATGCCATACGAATAGTTCCCAAGCGCACCTTATCTTTGGCACGCATGGCATCTTTCATTTGGTCTTTTAGCTGATCAACTAGGCTCATAAGAGATTAGTATAAACGTACGCGACGCGCATTTTCACGAGAAAGCTTCTTAGCAAGACGCTTAACTGCAGCGGCTTTAGCACGCTTACGTGCAGTAGTTGGCTTCTCGTAAAATTCACGAGCACGAACGTCGGCTAAGATACCAGCTTTTTCACAAGAGCGCTTGAAACGACGTAAAGCTACGTCAAATGGTTCATTTTCACGTACTTTAATAATTGGCATACGCCATCACCCCTTAGGTGTAGGTTGTATTGAGTTAATTTCTTAACCCAAGTTAATTTAAAAATGGTGCGGAATTCTATACCGACAGTCTACCCTTTGTAAACCCCTTTATGGCGATCCATTTCGCGATCTTTCCCGTCGACAGGGATCTAGTTTAGCATTTAATGTGATTTAATGCCGCGTCGCAGCTCCGCGCTATATAACAATGGCGGTGATCCTGTTTATGAGGATGTGGCCTAAAGACGTTGCTGATAAGCAAGATTGGTATAATTTCAATTGAGCAGGTAAAATTGGCCGCCACTTAATTTCAGTAGACAGGAAACGATGCGAGTTATAGGTATAGAAACATCTTGTGATGAGACAGGTATCGCCGTTTATGACGACGAAAAAGGTCTTTTATCTCATACGCTTTATAGCCAAGTTAAGTTACATGCTGACTATGGCGGGGTCGTACCTGAACTGGCGTCTCGCGATCACGTTCGTAAGATTGTGCCATTAATTAAGCAAGCGTTGAAAGATGCTAACTGTACTGCGGATGATATCGACGGCATCGCCTACACCAAAGGCCCTGGTCTTGTCGGGGCTTTGTTGGTGGGTGCGTGTGTTGGTAGAGCACTTGCCTTTGCTTGGGGTAAACCTGCTGTTGGTGTTCATCATATGGAAGGTCATCTGCTGGCGCCAATGTTAGAAGATGATATTCCTGAGTTTCCTTTCTTGGCGCTACTCGTCTCTGGCGGTCACTCTATGATGGTTGCAGTTGAGGGGATTGGTCGCTACGAAGTGCTGGGTGAGTCTGTCGATGATGCCGCTGGTGAAGCGTTTGATAAAACGGCTAAATTGATGGGGTTAGATTATCCCGGTGGACCAAGGCTTGCTAAGCTTGCGGCTCAAGGTTTGCCAAACAGTTACCGTTTTCCTCGACCAATGACAGATCGCCCTGGACTCGATTTTAGTTTTTCAGGCCTTAAAACCTTTGCTGCCAATACCATTGCATCTGAGCCTGATGATGAACAGACTCGTGCTAACATCGCCCGAGCTTTCGAGGAGGCGGTCGTAGATACTCTCGCGATTAAATGTAAACGTGCCCTTAAGCAGACTGGATATAACCGCTTAGTGATCGCGGGTGGAGTAAGTGCCAATAGCCGTTTAAGAGAATCTTTAGCTGAAATGATGCAAGGATTGGGTGGTCGAGTTTACTATCCTCGCGGAGAGTTCTGTACCGACAATGGTGCGATGATTGCCTATGCGGGAATGCAACGTCTTAAGGCTGGACAGATAGAAGACTTGGCGGTAAAAGGCATGCCGCGTTGGCCATTAGATTCATTACCTGCGGTATAACGCTTATATGCTGACAAGCACAGGGCTATAATTTAATAGCCCTCGTGATTTCAGCTATTTCTATAATACCTATCAGTATAAAGGTGTGATCGCTCAGCGAAAAATTAGCGCTTATGAGGCAAAGCCCTTAATTGCTCCTCGGCTCTACATGCTCGGTAACCGCTTCATGCGTTACCCTATCTCCTATTATCCATATCGTCGTGCATTAAGGCATCTGACCGCTAGAGATGGAGGGAATGTCTTAAGTATGTCGGGAATATGCTAGACCCTGTTGATTGCAGCGAGTGAAGAGCATAGTTGAACTAGGGTCAAACGCGTTAACGCAGCATCAAAAGCGCTTAAACTCGCCTATTAGGCGTGTTTTTTACCTTCCTACTTCTGCGTTGAATGGCCTCATAAGGGATCAACCATTCCATCGCCCATTCACCTTGAATGAGTTGCCAAAAAACACGCTGAGTAGATCACTTTCTTATACTGATGGGTATAACGTACTGTTATAGCTACTGTTAAATTTTATCCTGCTTCTTTCTCGACACTTTTGGCTCTTCCCCCTTTAGTAGTCGATGAATATTCTCCCTATGTCGAATGACTATGAGCAATGAGAGCATGGCGACAGGCAGGGTAAAACGTTCATCAAAATACCAAGTATAGACGGGTGCCAAAAGTGCGGTGGTGATGGCGGCAAGTGAGGAGTATCGGCAGATTAATACCAATAACACCCAAGTTGCTATAAGCGACAGCGACAAGTCTGCGCCAATAGGAGCCATTGCACCAAATGCAGTTGCAACGCCTTTACCGCCTCTAAACTTGAAAAAGATGGGAAATATATGACCTAAACAAGCGGCGATAGCAATCAGGCCTAGGGAAATGGCATCCACGCCTAATCTGAAAGCCACGTAAGCTGGAATAGCTCCCTTGAGCATATCAAATAATAGCACCATGGCCGCGGCGCTTGCTCCACCAATACGCAGAACATTGGTTGCGCCAGGGTTGCCTGAACCTTCGCTGCGCGGATCGGGTAATCCTCGAAGACGACATACTAGCACAGCACTTGAAATTGAACCTGCTAGGTAGGCGCTCAATATCATTGCTAGAGTCAGCAGCGTTAAGCTCAAATTGGTTTCCTTATCCTTCTTAAGGTATTATCGCGACCTAGCATCGAGGCCTTTGATTCAACCTTGTATTCTACGCACTGGTTGATCATGTCGTTGTAATGAGTCGTTGGGTGTTGTCATCCGTTCTCATACACCCTGTTTCGTTGCCATTACAGCAGCTTATCCTACTTGGGTTTTCGGCTGTACGAAAGGGGAAATGACAGATATCTGATCAATTTTGTGATTATATCAAGATTGAGCTCATTAGCTTATTAGACCTCTTTTTAGACCACATTTAATTTGCCCATTGGGAGGCATTATGGACAAGGTGCTTATTTCACAACTTAAAGTGGAAACGGTGATCGGGATTTACGAGTGGGAAAAGCAGATCCACCAGAATTTAGTGATCGATCTGGAGATGGCATGGGACAACCGTCAAGCCGCCGATAGTGATGATTATCAGTATGCGCTTTGCTACGAAACTGTATCAAATCGGTTGACCGCATTGATTACAGAAAAACCGATAGAGTTAATTGAAACGGTTGCCGAACTTTGTGCTAAGTGCGTGATGACAGAGTTTGACGTGCCTTGGGTCAAAGTCAAAGTGATGAAACCAGGCGCTGTGCCCGCCGCGACTGCTGTGGGTGTAGAGATTGAACGAGGTCACTTATAACGCTATGGCACGTATCTTTATTAGTATCGGTAGTAATATTGAAGCTGAGCACTATTTCAATGCCGCATTAAAAGCCTTGTCTAAAGATTTCTCAAATTTATGTTTATCATCGGTTTTTGAAAGTGAGGCCGTTGGATTTGATGGTAGTAATTTTTTGAATATGGTTGTCGCGGCTGATACTCAGCTGGATATTGCTCAGGTAGTTGCTGTATTTAAACGTATTGAGCAAGACAATGGTCGAGAAATAGGCGCCAAGAAGTTTAGCCCGCGGACATTAGATCTCGATCTATTGTTGTTTGATGATTGCGTAGTGACTGCGCCAGTTGAATTACCAAGGGCCGAGATCACAACTAATGCCTTTGTGTTATGGCCCTTAGCCGAGATAGCACCGAATCTGGTACACCCTGTCGAGCAACAAACATACCAAACCCTTTGGGATAATTATGATAAGTCGCAGCAAAAGCTGTGGCCGATTGAGTTTTATTGGTCTTATTAAGACGCATTTATAAAGGATTAACATGGACACTTTTCAGGTAATTGTATTGGCTTTAATCCAAGGCCTTACTGAATTTTTACCTATTTCTAGTTCGGCGCATCTTATTCTTCCGGCGCAATTATTAGGGTGGCAAGATCAGGGATTAACGTTCGATGTCGCAGTCAATACTGGCTCATTGTTGGCTGTGGTTATCTATTTTCGTCGTGAGTTATGGTCGATGTTCACCGCTTGGACTGGCAGCATAGTAAGTCGTCAACAAAATGAAGAGAGTAAGTTGGCTTGGTGGATCATTTTTGCCACGATCCCGGCCGTTATCGTCGGGTTTACAGCGAAAGGATTTATCGCTACCCATCTGCGTAATATTGAGGTTATCGCTTTTACTACCATAGTCTTTGGTTTGCTCCTTTGGTGGGCAGATAGGATGACTCGCGAGGGCTTTAATGAGTTTCAGGTGGGTTGGAAGAAAGCGTTAGTTATCGGCGTCGCTCAAGCAATGGCGCTTATTCCAGGAACTTCCCGTTCTGGTGCCACTATCACTGCTGCATTAATGCTCGGACTCAGTCGTGAAGCCGCAGCTAGGTTCTCATTTTTGATGTCAGTGCCTGTGAGTTTGGGCGCTGCTATTTTGGTGGTCAAAGATTTGATTGAAAGCGGTGAAAGTGTCGATTTACAGGCGCTTATACTGGGCACTGCGCTCTCGTTCGTTGCAGCTTATCTTTGTATCCACTACTTTTTAAAGATTATTAGCCGGATGGGAATGACGCCTTTTGTTATTTATCGTTTAGCATTAGGTGCTGTGTTGTGCGCAGTTATTTTCGCTTAATGTTTTTATTTACCATGAATTATTGAAGAGAACTAATGCAAAGCCATTATTTATGCCCTATTTGCCAGTCACCGATGTCGGTTCATCAGGCCTCACAAGGGTTGCATTGCGTCAACAAACATCATTTAGATAAAAATGATCAAGGCTATTGGATTTTTAGTCAGGCGAAAAAACCCAATATCGATTCGCGTCAGCTCATGCGCGCAAAACGCTTTTTACTGGAATCTGGTGTCTTTGCTCCGGTCGTTGAGGCGTTAAATCAATATGTAGCGAGTGCTTTAGCATCTTCTCCTGAGCCAATAAACCATCTGGATTTCGATTGCGGTGAAGGCTTTTACCTGCGGGCGTTAACTTCAAGCCTTCAACATCTGTCGAATGGATTTACCCAAACGGGAATAGGTGAGGCCGAAAATGCGCTGTTTGCTGCGGCGAAGAGTCACGCCGATGCGACCTACATTGTTAGCCAACTTAAGCAGTTACCTTTTGCCGATGCCAGCTTTGATCTCATCACTCTCATCGATAAGCCATTAAAGGGCAAAGAGCTATTACGGGTCCTAAAACCTGGTGGTCTCTTTGTACAGCTAGCCCCCGGTCCTCGCCATCTGTGGCAGGTTAAAGAGTTTCTTTATAGTGATTTAACCGAGAAAAAGGCAGAGCTAACCTTACCTAAGCAATTAGCCTTAGTGACCCAGCAAAGAATTAGCTTTACCCTTGATGTCACACCAGAGGATGCCATTACCTTGTTAGAGATGACTCCTTATGCGTGGCGCGCGGGTGATAAACAGAAGCGGCAAATGTTGACTGGTGACTTTAGCAAGCTTGAGATCGACTTCTATTTGACCTTGAGTACAAAGTTAATTGATGACAAGGTCAATTAAGACTTGCTGCGGAATCAAGACTAGAAAATGGAGTCGGCTCGGGTTAACCTTTGAGCTATTAATCGAGTAATTTTTGGAAGCGATTGTTGATGATGCGTAAAATGCTGTTGTTCATCCTATGCCTATTCCCGCTGCAGCTGTTAGCGAATGTTTATTCACTCCCAGCTCAAGGCGGGCGCCTGATCGGAGAGTTGCAGACACATGTCGTGCAAAAGGGCGATTATTTCAAGACCATTGCAGAACGGTATAATATTGGCATCTTGGAGTTGATGGAGACTAATCCTGGTGTGGATCCTTTTTTGCCAACACCGGGTACTGAATTAGTTATCCCCACCCAGATGTTGCTGCCAGATGTACCGAGAAAAGGCATAGTTATCAATTTACCTGAACTTCGTCTCTATTATTTTCCCAAAAGTGGTAGAGAGGTTCACGTCTTTCCTGTCGGAATTGGGCGAGTAGGGCGTGAAACCCCCGAGATGACGACCAAAATTAAGTCGCGTATCCCCAATCCTAGTTGGACGCCTCCGGCCAGCTTGAGAGCCGAGCATTTAAGGGAAAAAGGTGAAGTGTTACCTCGGGTGGTTCCTGCTGGCCCTGATAACCCACTTGGTAAGTATGCTATGCAGCTTTCCTATGGTGATGGTAGCTATCTTATCCATGGAACCAATAAAGATTTTGGTATTGGAATGCGCGTTAGCGCTGGCTGTATAAGGCTCAATCCTGACGATATTGAATGGTTGTTTCATCAAGCTAAATACGGCGATAGCGTGAGAATTATTAACCAAACTGTGAAAATATCCTCAGAGCCTGATGGCCGGCAAATAATCGAGGTTCATTCGCCACTGTCTAAGTCAGAAGGCGAGCAGCGTGAGAAGGTGCTGAGTTTAAGTAGTAAAGTCGTTAAGTTTATCAGCCAAGATAAAGTGGATAACACAAAGGCTAATGATGCGCTGCTGACCCAAAACGGTATTCCGATGATTATTAGTCATGATGAGTTAACGGCCCAAGAGTATAATGTTGGAGACCACTAATCTCTTTAATTGTTTACCGCTCTATCAATAAGTGTCCCTCGGGGCGCTTTTGGGTTGCTAAAGTAATGGCTTAAAGAGTGAAATTTGAGCAGGGCAGCCAGTGTCAAAGGCAGAGGTAGATAACTTTCAATGATATGCGTGTTGAACCATGGGGCTTGGTTTAGTACAGATTGCGCGAGTTAAGATTTACTTAAGAGCGTAAATAATGTTGTTGTAAAATGGGGAAAGGATGGCGAGGGGGAACATATCGGCAACACAGTTGTGTTGCCGATATAGACAAATTACTTCTTGTAAGAAGAAGCGATGTTGTCGATACGGTCGTTAGCACGCTTAGCTTCAGCTTGTGCGTCCATAGCAGCAGCTTTTGCATCTTTAACGTCTGCAGAAAGAGCGCCTTGCTCAGACTTAAGAGAGCTAACTTCAGCTGACAATTGATCAACCTTGTTGCCTAGGTTAGCAACGCTTTCTTCTAGAGCAGTAGTGTTTGCGCAACCACCAAGAAGGGCAGTCATTGCTACGCCAGCAATCATCAGTACTTTTTTGTTCATTGGGAAATCCCTTTAAATAAGTTGGATTGAAATGGAGCAGCCGAAAAGACAACTGCAACGGGGTAATTATGTCATAGCTATTTTATTTTGCTATGAATTTTCACAATCAGGTACCTATACAATATCTCATGAAACCACAAAAGCAAGCCTGAGTAGGCTTTTTGAGCAATTTTTGGCTCAATGATCACTAAAAATTCACTTTTAATTATCATTGTTCATATTTTTTGAGTAGATTTTTTATATTCAGTCAATATTTCAATACGTTGACGTTGAAGTTCAGCTTTGATGTCCGCGCCTTTGAAGCCGGCATCAATAATGGGTTTAATTGCCACACTAACAGCCGCGTCAAAACAATCTTTTAGGTATTGGGCTTGTGGATAATTCTTTTGTTCAAAACCGGTTCTGCCTTTGATATCGGCTTCACAGGCGATGAGCAACTGAGCGAGGCGCTGCGGTTTGCGCCAAAGATCGGCTTTATCGAATATTTTTATGATCGTTTGCGGTTTTAGTTCGAAGGCTTGGTGTATGTTTTGGTGTTGATCGCTCACTAAAAGGGCAAGGTCTCGATATTCGTTAGGTACTCGAATACGTTCACAAAGCGCTCTGATTGGTGCGAGTCCTTTTTGTCCATGCCCATGATGTTTTGGCCAGTGTTCTTTGGGGGAGAGCGCTTTACCTAAATCATGAACTAGTGCTGCAAAACGAATGGCGCGATCGGGTGATAGCATAGCAGCTTGTTCTAATACCATTAGGGTGTGGATGCCCGTATCGATTTCCGGATGCCATTTTTCTGGTTGCGGGATACCAAATAGCGCGTCTATTTCGGGAAACAAAATAGCTAAACTCTGAGTTTGCCTTAATACCTCAAAAAAGATCTGTGGTGATTGCGTGGTCAGGGCTTTATCGAGTTCAAGAAAGACGCGCTCAGGTGTTAGTGCTTCGAGCTCACCGCTTTGGGCTATCTGTTGCATTAAAGTGAGCGTTTCGGGAGCCACGCTGAAACCTAGATGATGAAATCTAGCTGCAAACCTTGCGACTCTGAGGACTCTTAGAGGATCTTCGGTAAAGGCATCCGATACGTGCCTAAGCAGTCGGTTTTCTATGTCTTGCTGGCCACCATAAGGATCGACTAGAGTACCATCTTCATCTTGGGCGATGGCATTAATGGTCAAATCTCTTCTGAGTAAGTCTTCCTCTATCGTGACGTCCGGGGCTGCATTGCAGCTAAACCCGTTATACCCTGCCGCGGTTTTGCGCTCGGTTCGTGCCAGGGCATATTCTTGCTGGGTCTTAGGGTGAAGGAATACAGGGAAGTCTTTGCCTACTTGGTTATAGCCGAGATCTAACATCTGTTGCTGCGTAGCGCCAACAACCATATAGTCGCGATCTTTAATGGGAATTTGCAGTAATTGGTCGCGGACGGCACCGCCAACTAAGTAGATCTTCACGTTGTTTCATTCTCTTTGCGTTATCTGTCACTAGCTTACCACGCTCAACCGCCTTAAATGTATTATTTGGGCTAGGATTGATGTCAATTATTTGTGGGGATTTTTTGACAATAATAGCCCTAGGGATTAATTTGGAGCGTCATTTATTTTTTGGGACTAAAGGCTGCATGTACAAAGCGTTTTATGGACTTAACGATAACCCATTTTCAATTGCCCCAAACCCGCATTATCTGTTTCTTAGCGATCGGCATCGTGAGGCGTTGGCACACTTAACCTATGGATTAGGTGAGACGGGGGGATTTGTACTGCTGACTGGTGAAGTGGGAACGGGAAAAACCACGGTCTCACGCTGTTTGCTTAATCAGTTACCCGAAAATACCGATACCGCCTTTATTCTTAATCCTTCTCTCACAGAGCTCGAGTTGTTAGCGACGCTTTGTGATGAGCTTAATATCACCTACGGTGAATCTCCAACCTTAAAGCAGTTGACTGATCACCTGAGTCAGTTTTTGTTGGCTAATCATGAAAAGGGTCGCAACACCGTACTCATTATCGATGAGGCTCAACATCTTCGCGCTGAGGTACTCGAGCAACTCAGGTTACTCACTAATCTTGAAACCGATACTAAGAAACTATTGCAGGTGATCTTAATTGGGCAGCCTGAACTGCAACAGTTGCTAAAAAGACAAGAGTTAAGGCAGTTGGCGCAGCGGATCACCGCTCGCTACCACCTATTGCCTTTAACAGAGCAAGAGATCGCGCTCTATGTGCAGCACCGCTTGCAAGTGGGTGGTCGCCATGAGCCGCTGTTTCATCGCAGCGCCATAAAAACCTTACATAAATACAGTGGCGGTATTCCTAGACTGATTAACCTCTTATGTGAGCGAGCATTAATGGCGGGATATGCGCAATCGAAAGTGCCTATTGATGCAAAAATGGTTCGCACTGCGGCGTCTGAGGTATTGGGCGAGGAGATTAAGCAGCGTTCATTACTGTGGCCAAGTATGGCAGTTGTTGCAGTGGGAATAACCTTTGCAGGAGCGTTTTACCTGTTTAATCAACAACAAGTTAATCAGCAGCAATCGTTAAGTGGGATTTCTGAACCTAGCATTGCTAGCGAGCAGGCATCTGTAACGCCTCAAGTCATGCCACAAGCCGCTGAGCCAGCATTAAAAACATCATTGTCTGCCAGTCAACAGGTGCTGCGCAGTGCGATAGAGCAAAGCCGAAGTATTGATACTGCCTATGCGGCGATTTTAGGGCTATGGGGGAAATCACCCTATGTTGGCCTTACCGCTTGTCAGTCTGCTCAGCAACAAGGGCTAGATTGCTTTCAGCAACAGGGCAATTGGCATTCGCTGATACGGTTAAATTATCCTGCCGTTGTATATCTTGTGGATGATGCGCAGCAGCCATTTTATGGCACAGTCGTTTCTCGCCAAGGAGAGCAGTTATTACTGCAGTTGTCCGAACAACAATTGTGGGTCGATAGAGAGTGGTTTACGCGTCACTTTAGCGGAACGATGGAGTTATTGTGGCAAGCGCCCGCTTATCAACCCAAAGAGATAGGTCGAGGTGCTCCCGCGCCGCAGATCCAATGGCTTGAAAACGCATTGGCCCATATTCAAGATAAGTCACCTCGATTGGTTAGTTATTTTGACGATGAACTCGAGCAGTCATTGAAAGCGTTTCAGCGTCAGCATGGATTACGAGCCGATGCGATAGCGGGTAACCAAACCTTAGTACAGTTAAACTTGTATTTGAGCGATAAAGGCCCGCGTTTGCAAGAGAGCGGAGGTCGTTACTAATGTCGATTTTACTCGATGCAGTGACCCGAGCTAAGCAGCAAGATCAGCTTATCGATCCCGTTATTACGCCGCGGGCACAATATCAGGCAATGAATCAAGGGCGTCATTTAGGCCTTAAAATATCACTATTTATCCTATTTTTACTGCTTGCTGTGGTGCTGGCTTGGTTGTTTAGTCGTACCAGCCCGTTTAGCGGGCAATCTGGTACTCTAGTGGCTCAAGCTATAAACGATCCGTCAGCGAATGTTGCCGATAGGAAAGCGGCGCAAACTGAGCAAAGTCGAACTATAGCGCAGGAGCAGATAGCTCAATTACCGGCAACCACGACTATCAATAATGAGGTGCAACTGGCAGGCAAAGTAGCGCTGCCCGTCGCCATTGAGCGTCCAAGATCTGAGCCTTATGTCTCTGCAGAAACCCCTCGGTATGTTGAACCGTCATTGCCCCAACAAAACTTGGCTAAGGGCTCAAAGACAATTGCAGTCGCGACTCAAGTTAATAACGGCGATTTTCAAGAACCTATCATCTTGGGCGCCAACAGCAACCAGCGCGGCGAAGAGTTACTCAGTTCGTTGAAGGTTCAGGTGAATGAAGCGGCGCAGGAGCTAGGTTTGGAGCGGTCTCAGCCTGAGGATATATCCAATGATTTAGCGTCGAATAATCTGGTGGCAGCGTTCGAAGCTGCGCTCAAAGAGGTCGAAAAAGACAATGCGGTCGCTAAGCCTGTGACTGAGCCTAAGCTCGATCCTATTCCTGAGCCTAAGCCAGATGAACTGCCTAAATATGGTCAATTGCCGGCAGGAGTCCAGTTGCAAGTGCCCGAATTTAACATCCTGGCTCATGTCTATGCCAGCGATCCTAATAACCGCTGGTTAAATGTCGATGGCGCTGAGTTACAGCAGGGAGATATGATCGGTGGTAAGTTAACGATTGTGGAGATCAGGCCGCGTGATGTGGTGCTAGAGGTTGCGGGTACTCAATTTAAGGTGCCAGCGATTTAACCTTATATTGATTGCTATCAGGGGTAAATTAAAAAAGGCGATGGATCATTCCATCGCCTTTTTTACTGTTAAACATCGCTACCCTAAAGAGTCACTCTAACGAAACAGCTCAAAGAGATTAGCCAAAAAACTCATAGGCGATAAACAGGGTAAGTCCATAACCTACGGTGTAGCATAGCGAAAGCGCTGGCACATATCTTAGGTAGGTGACAAAGGTCAGCTCTTTGACCTTGCTCATGGCGATGATACCAGCCGCACTACCAATGACCAATAGTGAGCCTCCGACCCCAACCGAATAGGTCAGACCTAGCCATTCTTGGGTGGTCAACACGGGTTCTGCTTTAAGTAGGGCCGCAGTTAGTGGCACGTTATCTAATATTGCCGAGCCCATACCGGTAACGAAGTTAGATATGTTGGGATCAAACTTTGCGTATACCTCTGTTAGTAGATGAAGCGTACCTATCTCTTTAAGCATACCCACAAGTAACAAGATCCCAAGGAAGAACAGCAGGGTATCAAACTCGACCTGACGGATATATTCCAGGATCTGTAACTCCTCTTTGTTGCTGCGAGAGGTGGTGCCGACTAAGAACATCACAGATAAACCTGAAAGGAAGGTAAGTACGGGAGGAATACCAAATAAAATGTTGAGCACCATAGTTAGAATGATGGTGATCAAGAAGATAAAGGCGATCAGCACATCAATGCGATTGTAACTTCGTTTGATGGGGGTTGTGCTGACGTGTCCCTCGGCTTTGAGCGAAAATAATACTGCCAGCAACATGACGCTTGCCGCGGCAGGAATAAACAACACCAGTAGCTGAGATATATGGACGTGACCGCCAAGGAAGATCATCAGAGTGGTCACATCCCCCGTGATCAGTGCAACACCTCCCGAGTTAACCGCAAAGATGATAAGCACCGACATGCGGCGTTTCATCTGACTTTCGAGTTGGAAAGTGGTCAATAAGCCTAAAGAAACCAAGGTCGCCGTTACGTTATCACATATAGCAGACAAAACGAGTGAGAACAGTGCGACCTGTATCATCAACATTCGTACAGAGACTTTCTGCGGAAAAAGCTTTTGCACTAAGATCTGGATCATACCCTTGGCATTTAGATAAGCCACAAAGGTCATGGTTGACATTAAGAATAACCACAGCGTCGCGATTTCGAGTAAGTTCTCGTTTAGCTCTTCTGCCACCAAGCGTTGGTGATCTGAATCTTGAGCCGCCACAAATAGGGTTATCCAGGCTATACAGCCGAAAAACAGGGTGGTTTTCGCTTTATTTAAGTGAGTCACCTCTTCAAAAATAATGCTTAATAGCGCTAGCACAGCAAGTGTTATCAGGAAAATGTCGAGCATACATTTGTTCCTACAGCCGAGTTAGATCAGCGCCTAATGTGGGATAGGAGGCGTGATTTCATTCAAGGTTTAGTTAAGGTTGTTGTGATAGGCGGCGATCTGACCATAGGATGAGATAATACGCAAGCGTTACCTTAGTCTAACTTTGGAAAAAAATGAGAGGTTACGCATGCTTGGGTTTTGTGGTTAGGAGAATATTTTTTTTAAGTGTTTAGCTTTGGTGGATAGCACTAGATAAAAATCAGCCAACACCTTTATTTAGATTATTATGCTAATTTAGGTGGTTTAATCATTTTTTGTCATGGTTAACGGGGTAAAGCCAGTGATTATCACTGTTAATAGAATGCCTGTCAGTATCTATCGGTAGGTTTGTCGGCTTAATAAAAAAGGACGCCGAGGCGCCCCTTTATGATCAACTACCAAAAAAGCTTACTTAGCCATTTTAGCAAATACGCGATCTGCTGCAGCAAGTGTGGCTTCTAGTTCTTTTTCGCCATGAGCCATGGACAAGAAACCTGCTTCATAGGCGCTCGGTGCTAGGTAAACACCCTCATCTAGCATGCCATGGTAGAAAACTGGGAATGCTTCAGCGTCACACTTAGTGACTTGATCGAAGCGAGTGACTTTCTCTTCATCAGTGAAGAAGAGTCCGAACATACCACCAACATAGTTGATGCTCAGTGGAATACCGTGCTTGTTCGCCGCCGCTTTAAAGCCTTCAGCGATCCGCTTTGTCTTAGCGGCTAGCTCTTCGTAAAGACCCTCTTCACAAAGCGCTTCCATCTGTGCAAGACCTGCTGACATCGCAATTGGGTTACCCGATAGGGTACCGGCTTGGTAAACTGGACCCGTTGGTGCAATAAACTGCATCACATCTTTACGGCCACCGAAAGCGCCGACCGGCATACCGCCGCCAATCACTTTACCTAAAGTCGTTAGATCGGGAGTGATGCCGTAATGACCCTGAGCTCCGCTTTTTGATACGCGGAAACCTGTCATCACTTCGTCGATAATAAGCAGGGCGCCATATTGATCACAAAGGGCGCGCAGTCCTTCAAGGAAGCCTGGAATTGGCGGAATGCAGTTCATGTTGCCAGCAACAGGCTCAAGAATGATGCAGGAGATCTCCTCTGGATACTGTTCAAACAGTGTCTTAACCGATTCAAGCTCGTTGTAAACGGCGGTCAGGGTGTGCTTAGCGAAATCTTCTGGAATACCAGGTGAACTTGGTTGACCAAGAGTCAATGCACCAGATCCCGCCTTAACCAGCAAGCAGTCTGCGTGACCGTGGTAACAGCCTTCAAACTTGAGGATCTTGTCACGGTTGGTAAAGCCACGTGCTAGACGAATGGCACTCATGGTTGCTTCTGTTCCAGAGCTGACCATACGAACCTGTTCCATCGATGGCACCATCTCAATGACTTTCTCAGCCATGCGCACTTCAAGTTCTGTTGGTGCCCCAAAAGAAAGGCCATTCTCGACAGCGGCTAACACAGCTGCACGAATTTTAGGGTGATTATGGCCTAAAATCATCGGGCCCCAAGAACCAACATAATCGATATAGGCTTTACCATCGGCATCATAGATATAAGCGCCGTCAGCTTTTTCGATAAAGAGGGGGGAACCACCAACACCGTTAAAGGCACGTACAGGTGAGTTAACGCCACCAGGGATGGTTTTTTTAGCCTGTTCAAATAGGGTTTCAGAACGGGTCATTCTATATCCTTAAAGTCAGTCGCCAGATTAAAACTGGCTTTTTGTGAATATCAATTAATTGGGCCTTGGTATTGTTCAAGTTGTGAATCAATTGCCAATATCAGTGCTAACAGCATGAGTGAACAGTGCCATGGAAATTAAGAGTTCGTTACCCGCTCGTATAGAAACGGTTGAGTATCTATGACTACTCGAGTCATTTCTTATTTATTATCCCGCTCTCAATGGCCTCTGGATAGCGGGGACACTTTCACTGTATTTGTCACGCTGCGTAAAATATTGTGGTGAATGCTGCACTTACCACTAACACCTTCTTATGAAGGAAAACGCACTTATTAAATTCGTGTCAGCTAGAGTATATCAGGCTGGTCTAAATTTCCTGCGAGTCGAGTTGTAATTGTGATCTTATGCTCAGCATTTTCAATGTCATCGATCACATAGTTTGGTATTGTCAGGGCGTTAGGCTAAATAAGCCTTACGCCATACTGAATAACCATTTTACCGTTAAACCGCGCAGCAACATGGCTCATCAACACCCTGCTCAAGCTCAAGCGTACTTGCGATATCTTAAAACGTCTTTAGACTAATCCGCTACGTGTGCTTTTGGGCTAGTCTACGGATAACGTCATTGCGGTCAAATAGCCATTAAATATGGCAATAAGTTGCTAAATGTTCGAGACGGCACTATAGCAGAACTGCCAGTACAGTGGAATCATACGCCAGCGGGTTGATTGGCAAATTTAAGCTGTGAATCGCGTTTACTCAATTGACTATGATGAGACAGATAAGGCGCATTATATCTGCCCAGAGTTAATCTCTTTTTGCAGCATTGCCCAGCTAATCACACCCACTACCTTGTCGATGCTACCTTGATAGATAAACACTTCTCCTCGTCTTTCTCTCGATAGTACCTCATAAACTTCTTTTAGCGTGCTGGTATCGGCCAGACCTTGGATTGGATGACGGGTTAAGGTGCTCATATCATCCACTATCTGAAGCTCTAGCTGTAGCATCTCCATTTCGCCTAGGTTGTTTTGCACCAACACAGAGCGACCTTCGGCGCGTTTCAATACTTCGAGTAGCAACTCATTATTGTCTTTGACAATAACAAAGCGTTTATCCATAACGGCTCTCACGCCTTTTTTCTGGAGTCCTAGTTTAACGGAAGAGATCTTATAATCGAGCCCCATAATATCCATTTGGCGGTAAAACAGTGATTTAGTATTGAAGGCTTGGTGAGCGATCAAAAATGCAGGGATGGTGACAAACATCGAAGGTAAAATAATTGATGCATTGTTAGTCAGTTCAAGTAATGCCACGAGTGCAGCTAAGGGAGCACTTAGGCAAACGCCCATCATGGCGGTCATGCCGATAATGGTATAGAGACCCACATAAGGGGTCACCGACGGAAAGAAAAAGGCACTTACCACGGCCAAAATGGCACCAATTAACGCGCCGATACCAAATAACGGGCCTATGATCCCGCCAGGAATACCAAGCCCTATAGCGGCAATGGTGGCGACGATTTTACCGACCAAAAGGCCTATCAATAAAAGCAAGCTTGGGTTGTCGCTTATGGCATGGGTGATAGCAAGGTCACCACTGCCTAATGCTTGCGGCAGAAATACGCCAATGATAGTCGTGATACCGCCAGCTAATAACAGGCGATAGATCAAGGGCCACTGCTGCCCCTTGTCGGTGACTTGCAGAAGCGTGTGATTAAATAACGCCGCGATACAGCCAAGTGTGACGCCACAGACAAGTAAAATAGGGTATTGAGACAAGGGAATATGGTTGATACCAATCTGCTCATATTCATGAACATTACCAAACACTAGCTGGCTGGTAACTGCGCCACAAATGGCCGAGAGCATGATAGGGAAGAAGTAATGGACTTTGTATTCTCTAAGGACCACCTCAAATACAAAGATAACCGCCGCTAAGGGGGCGTTAAAGATGGCGGCGATTCCGGCGGCGATGCCGCTAGCGCACATGATACGTACGCTGTTGTCTGGCAATTTGAATTTCTCAGCCATAACACTGGCACTGACCGCACCGAGATGTATGGCAGGGCCTTCGCGTCCCACAGAGAAGTTGGTCGCTAATGCAAACAATGCTTGGAAAAATTGCCCTGGTGCAGATTGCAGAGGGATCTTGCCATAATGCAATTTCATGCGGTGCATGACATAGGCGATTCCCATGCGCTTGTACCGTTTAGATCCCAAAATCGCCACGATCCAGATTAATATCGCCCCTAAAAGTGGCAATAGCACTCGCCAGTCACCAAAGTTGCCAGTAAAATCCCACTCTTGAGTTTGGGTGAAAGTGTTTAATCCGAGTAATAGCAGGCGAAATAGTATTATCACCGCCGATGCCACGAGAGCAAAAGCGAGCGCGAGACCACAAAGCTGCACACTGATCTGGGCTTGTGATAGCTTATCTTTGAGATCGGTATTGAGGTATTTCTGGCATTGCTTAATGACGCTATTAATTTTTAGCTGCACAGTAACCTTCCGGATAAACCATTGTTGTACTCAAATAGAGTTAAGATTTTTTTATAAGGGGCTAATACTTAATGCCAAATTATCATCGCTGGGTCGATCGCATGCAAGTCATTGAGCGAAAAATTAGACCTTCGAGCGTTTATCTGTTGTTGCTAATCTTAGTGGCATTTTTTACTGGCGTCTTAACGTGGGATATTTGGTCGTCTCAGCATCAAGTTATTGCTAATCCATCTAATGCTCGGGAAGCTGAGCTTAGTCAGGCGTTAAAAGCACAAGCTGAGGTACTCGCATCTCGTAATTTAGAGCTGTCGCTCGAGCGTGAAGCAAACAACAATATGCAGCAGATGTTTTTAGAGCAGCATCAGAAGCAGAAAGAGCTGGATCGTGAACTGGCATTTTATCGCAGTATAATGGCACCTGAACATCAAGCCGATGGAGTAGCGATTCACGAGCTGGAGATGAGTCCGAGTCTGCTTACTAATCAATATCGAGTTAAGTTAGTACTCACTCAATTGCAAAAGCGCAAGCAAGCGTTAAAAGGCAAAGCCGATCTTCTCTTTATCGGACTTCAACAGGGTAAGGTGGCCAAATTATCATTGGGTGACTTAACCGAGGATAAATTTAACTTTAGTTTTAGGTATTTTCAGAGTCTAGAAACTGTGGTGCAGTTTCCCGATGGATTTGAGCTATCGAGAGTGGAGGCTAAGGTTACGGTACCCTCGAGTCGTTGGAGTAAAGGCGCATCGGCGGAGCAGGCATTTACGGTTCAAGAATTGTTAAATAGAACTGAATCAATCCTCGAAGAGGTTGGCGGCGATGAGGTGAATGAAAATGCGTTGAAGCAAGGCTTAGCACCTTCTCAAGATGATATAATTGCCCCTGAGAGTGATGCCACATCGCCTCAAGCATTGCCAGAAAACCATGACGATGAATCGGCTTCATCACTGATTTCACCTGAGCCACGACTATTACTTGAACAAAATGGTCAGGTATCGGATAATTCCGCTCAGCAAACCGATGTAAGAGGTAGTAATGACTGAACAAGTTGAAGATACAATGCCAATCCGTTTTACCGACGCGGCAGCTTCAAAGGTAAAAACCTTGTTGGACGAAGAGCAAAATGATGCGCTTAAGTTACGTGTATATGTAACTGGTGGTGGCTGCTCAGGTTTTCAGTACGGCTTTACATTCGATGAGAAGGTAAATGAAGGTGACTTCACCGTGGAAAAACAAGGTGTTCAGTTAGTGGTTGATCCCATGAGTCTGCAATACCTAGTGGGTGGCGAAGTCGATTATACTTCGGGCCTTGAAGGGTCGCGTTTCTTCGTGAAAAACCCTAATGCCACCACAACGTGTGGCTGTGGCGCGAGTTTCTCGGTATAAGCTTGATTGATGAGTTAGATAAAAAAAGCCAGCATAGCTGGCTTTTTTTGTATCGCGAGCGTTAAAGCTAATGCTTATCGCATAATGTTCATATTGGTTTTGATATGACAATAGGCTTTCACTTTGGGAGTAAAGGCGACCCACACTTGTAAGATAGATAGTAAGATCAACACGCTAAATACGATGGAATCGGGTATTTGTCCTTGTAACTCACCAAGCTGGAAGGTCGATGGACCCGCAACTAGATTTCCTGGGTCGTATAAAATCACCGGTAATAGACAAACGAGTCCTAACTGGATCACCGTATAACCTCTGAGCATGTATAAGCCTGCTTTTTGGCGGCCCAATACAGCGATCACCATCAACAGCGTCAATATACAAAACAGTACCCCTTGTTTCGCCATCAATCCACTTATCGAGGCGATGCCTAAGAAAAGTAGCAAGGCTAATAAGCGTTTAGGTAACTTGGTTTTATCAGCGGCTTTTGGTGCTGCTTGCTTGTCTGACGGTATTGATGACGACACGTGTTACTCCCTTTTTGATGAAAATTAGTGGCGTTGCTTTGGCGTTAGGCGTTGCTCTAATTCATAAGGCGGGATAACGACACCGAGATCTTCTTGTACAGGGAATACAGCGACAAATAGATCGTCATCTTGCATACCGGCAACCCAACGCTCTAACCATTCATCTAGCGGGATCGCCAGCGGCGTGCAGTCAGCCCAATCTTCAACGGCCCACATCTTAGCGGTCTCTTCACATGGCCACATAGGGATGCAATCTTCATCTTCGGTGGTTAACATCACGCAACCATCTAAATCTTGCAGTGTCCACAATGTCTTGTGAGTTTTGGCTTGTTCAACGAGGTAGTCGTAACGCGCTTCGGGCGTCATGTTGCTGGCATCTTTTGCACTTTTAGTCATGGTTTACTCTTCAGTTTTAATGGCTAGGCCGATTGGCTACAATGATAACATTTGTTAGGCCGCAGTATAGAGGATTTTGTCGTGAGGCTTTATTGGTGAAACGCCAACATGTTTTGACATATTGGCGTATTTTTTTGAGGCGTTTATCGTTACTGTTTCGCATTAAATACTTTGTAAATCAGTCCTGCAAGGATGGCCCCAGCGATAGGCGCGACCCAGAATAACCATAGCTGAGACATAGCCCAATCGCCGACAAATAAGGCTGGGCCCGTGCTGCGAGCCGGATTTACCGAGGTGTTTGTGACTGGAATACTGATTAAGTGGATAAGTGTTAGGCCTAAACCGATAGCGATAGGAGCAAAACCAGAAGGAGCTCGAGGATCTGTGGCGCCTAAGATAATTAATAGGAAAAACAATGTCATGACAACCTCACAGATTAATGCGGCTGCCATGGTATAACCACCTGGGGAGTGGTCACCAAATCCATTGGATGCGAAGCCATCTGCGAGGTTAAAGTCGGGATTACCCGATGCGATTAAGTAAATAATACCTGCGCCAGCAATACCGCCAGCAACTTGAGCGGTAATGTACGGCAAGAGTTCATTGGCGGGAAAGCGACCACCAGCCCAAAGACCAAAGGATACCGCTGGATTAAGATGGCAACCTGAGATATGACCCACTGCATAGGCCATAGTTAATACCGTTAAACCAAAGGCAAATGAAACGCCAAGTAGGCCGATCCCTACATCTGGGAACGCCGCGGCTAACACTGCGCTACCGCATCCCCCTAGCACTAACCAGAGTGTGCCAATAAATTCAGCAGTCATTTTCTGTGTCATATTCATAAAACGATTCCTTGTATTGTGAGAATATTGTTAATCGTACTACTTGCACTTTAACGCCTATCGACTAGATGAAAAGTGAAACTTTTTTATCAATCAACAAGACAACAGATATGACAGTGATCTAAGCCGTTTGCGTTGAATAAACTATGTCATGGGAGCGGGGTAGATGTTTAGCCCGCAGGGAAGAATCCACCAAGCACTGCCTCTCTTGAGGCGCCCGTTACCGCTGGCAAGTTGCCTGGCAGTCCATGTTTATGGCGCATGGCAAGCCAAGCAAAGGCGATGCCTTCGACCCATTGAGGGTTAACCCCTAGGGCCGTTGAGGTGTTCACCGTATAATGTGGCAGCAGTAGGGTTATGCGGCGCAGCAGCTCTTTATTAAAGGCGCCGCCGCCACAGACATAAAGCTCGGCGCTATCGGTGAGTTTTAGGCAATCATTAGCGATGCTGTGACAGGTTAGATCGAGCAGGGTCGATTGAATATCGGCTTCATTCATGTAACCAAAGTCGGCGGTTTGTTGCTCCATCCAAGCTTGATTAAACAGTTCTCTACCTGTGCTCTTGGGTGCACTTAAAGAGAAATAGGAGTGGGATAACATCTGCTCTAAGAGTTGTTGGTTTGTGGTTCCACTGGCCGCCCATTCACCATCTTTATCATAGGGCTCACCGTTAACCTGCTTCATCCAAGCATCGATTAAGGTGTTGCCAGGGCCATTATCAAATCCGATAACCGCAGTTGCATCACCAGGCAGATAGGTGATGTTAGAGATGCCACCAATATTTAATATCATCCTTTTGGTGCCCGTTTTGGCAAATAGCTGCTGGTGGAATGCGGGCACTAAAGGTGCTCCTTGGCCACCAAGGGCGATATCCTTTCGTCTGAAATCGGCTATCACATCGATACCTGTCAACGCCGCTATAGTATTGGGATCGCCTATTTGTAAGGTAAATCCCATCTCTAGATTTGGCATGTGCCTTATTGTTTGACCATGACTGCCAATGGCAATCACCTGCCTTTTGTCTATTTCCGCTTTGTCGATTAATCCATTAACCGCTTGGGCAAATAATTTGCCGACACTTCGATCTAAGGTGCCAACCCGATTAATTTCATCGTTGCCTGACTTACATAAACGCTGTAAGCCACTCAGCAGGTGTTTAGGCAGTGCTTCGGTATGGCTAGCGACTAGGGCTATCTTGTCGTCGCTGAAATCGACTAGAACGGCGTCAACACCATCCATGCTGGTACCCGACATTAAGCCGATATAGTATTTTGAAGTCATTAGTCGATCCTATTGAGCGGCAAGCTGAACTTGTTGTTGCTGTTCAAGTTTAGTCATTAATTGCTGGCTAAGCGCGAGAAATTGCTGCTTCTCTTTTTTGTCGATTGGTAACGACTGCGGTAGTTTTACCGTTCGCGGATTGCGATGAACCCCATTGACGATAAATTCATAGTGAAGATGTGCGCCAGTAACCCGACCTGTTGAGCCTAACGTGCCGATCACTTGGCCCTGTTTGACCGTTTGTCCTTGCTTTACTTTGCGCTTTTTAAGGTGAAGGTATTTAGTGGTATAGGTTTCATTGTGCTTAATAAATACATAGTTGCCATTGTATTGATTGTAACCCGATTTAATTACTCTGCCTTTACCCGCCGCTTTAATCGGTGTGCCGACCGCGGCGACATAGTCGACGCCTCGGTGGGCTTTGACTTGCCCAGTAACGGGATGAAGGCGGCGTGGATTGAAGCTTGAGCTTACATATTTAAAATCAACAGGTGAGCGTAAGAAGGCCTTACGCATGCTGCGTCCTTCCGCCGAGTAGTAGCTGCCGTCTTTATAACGCACTGCGGTGTACTTATCGCCTTGGTTAATAAATTCAGCGGCAAGAATATTGCCGTTACGTAAAAACTCGCCGTCGGCGTACTCCTCTTCGAACAAGATGGCGAAGTTATCTCCCTGTCTTAGGTCTAGGGCAAAGTCGATGTCCCAGCCAAAGATGGTCGCTAACTGCATGATCTGGTTTGGTGTTAAGCCTGCGCTAACGCCAGCATTCCAAAAGTTACTACTAATGGTTGCCGCTGCAAATTTAGTACGGCTTTCTACTTGTTTGGTCTCGACCGCTTCGCTATAGCCACTGCTTTGCTTACTGATAATGAGTGTCGAGATGGGGTCGAGATGGTAATGCACCTTAGTGAGTTCACCCGCCTCATTTTTAACGATCTCTATCTCTTCGCCCGGCATGATTTTTAACAGGTTCTTTTTGGCTTTGGGCAGTTGGGTGATCTCATATACGTCGCGCGCGCTAAGTCCTGCACGCTTAAACAGTGCAGCTAAGGTGTCGCCACTACGAACGATAAATTGTTCTTTGTGTTCAGCAGCTTCAACAGTGTCTTCTTCATTATCAATGGCGGGAGATGATAGTGCAGTTTGGGTTAAATCGACTTGGTTAGCCTTACTTGCGTCTTGGGCTATTTCAGCGGCGCTTGGCGGCTCAGGTGTTCTGAAGGCTAATGGGACGGGATACGCTTGGGCATTGGGGATTATCGCTTTACCTTCGTCAGAGAAGGTCACAGATCCCGATAGCGCGCTGTTTGTAGAACGGGAAGCCTGAGCATCGTCAGATGGTAAAAATACCACCATTAAGGTGATCACCACTAAGATACTCAATATAATTTGATGTAATCTGGGTAACAATTTTAAGAGTGTTATTACCTTTCCCATTGACTCCGATACCAATTTCTTACACTTAAGCCCATCCTGTTAGTGTACACCCTTTCATTTGTGCTGGCTAACAAGTAACATTAGTGCCCAGTATTTACCTATAGGCTCTCAGGAGTAGCTGCCAAGATGGCTGATTTAGACCAAGCATTAGCAGAAATTAAACGTGGTACCGACGAGATCCTTCTCGAAGCGGATCTGCTTGAAAAACTCAAAGAGGGTCGTCCTCTGCGCATTAAGTTGGGGGCCGATCCCACTGCGCCAGATATTCATCTTGGCCATACCGTTATTTTGAATAAGATGAGAACCTTCCAAGAACTGGGTCATGAAGTGATCTTCTTGATTGGTGATTTCACCGGTATGGTTGGCGATCCAAGCGGTAAAAATAGCACTCGTCCTCCATTGACCCGTGAACAAGTTCTGGCGAATGCCGAGACCTATAAAGAGCAGGTGTACAAGATCCTTGATCCTGCTAAGACGCGCATCGAGTTTAACTCTAGCTGGCTAGAGCCGCTAGGCGCGGCGGGGATGATCCGCTTAGCTTCTCAGCAAACGGTTGCTCGTATGATGGAGCGTGATGACTTTAAGAAGCGTTATGCTTCGGGTCAATCTATCGCGATTCATGAGTTTATGTATCCACTCTTGCAAGGTTATGACTCGGTAGCGCTAGAGTCTGACGTAGAACTTGGTGGTACGGATCAGAAGTTTAACTTGCTGATGGGCCGTGAACTGCAAAAATCGGCGGGACAAAAGCCTCAGACGGTTATTATGATGCCGCTGCTCGAAGGCCTTGATGGCGTCAAGAAGATGTCGAAGTCGGCACACAACTATATCGGTGTTAGCGAGCCAGCGAGTGAAATGTTCGGTAAAATCATGTCAATTTCTGATGATTTGATGTGGCGTTATTTCGATCTCTTATCATTCCGTCCACTTACTGAAATTGCTCAGTTAAAAGAGGATGTGACTCAAGGTACTAACCCTAGAGATGTTAAGATCTTACTGGCGAAAGAGATCATCGCGCGTTTTCATGATGAAGCCGCAGCTGAAGCCGCTCACCAAGAGTTTATTAACCGCTTCCAAAAAGGCGCTCTACCTGAAGATATCGAAGAGGTTGAGCTTGTTGCCGGTGAAGGGATTGCGATCGCTAACGTGTTAAAAGAGGCGGGCCTTGTCGGTTCAACTTCTGATGCAATGCGAATGATAAAGCAAGGCGCTGCTAAGATTGATGGCGTTAAGATTGAAGATACTCGCCTGCAGTTAACTGCAGGGGCTAGCGGGGTATTCCAAGTGGGCAAGCGTAAGTTTGCCAAAATCACTTTGGTTTAAATCGCTTTGGTCTAGAGTACTTGGCTCAGAGTAAAGCTAAGCAATATAAAAAAGGTCTGCCATGCAGACCTTTTTTGTGTCTGGAACACTTATGTCAATTTCCCATGGATGGGTAGAAATTAGCCTTGTGTCTGGAACACTTATGCTCTTTGCTCGAAACTTACTGCGTTGCGAGTTGATCTTGCATGGTTTGATAATCCATTAGGTCTTCATGCTGGGTCACGCGGTGGTTGGCTAGATCCAGTTTTACTGTTGTTACCCCTGGTATCGCAAGTTCAATCACTTTCCCTGGCTTACCAAATAGACTTCCTGGGCCACGATAGTGGTAGTTACCTATCATGATCACCAATGAGCCTGAGTTATACATGTGTTCAATATTGAAATCATATTCGAGTACGCCGCGATGAGCGCGCTCGAAAAATTCTAAGATATCGCGTCTACCTGTGTATTTTTTACTGGCGGTGCGATCGATAAAGATACTGTCGCGATTATAAAATGATCCTAGAGTGCGGTAGTCGTGATCGGTAAGGGCTTGAATATACTTGACAGCCATCTGCTGTTCTTTTGGCATATCACCAGGATTTGCCTGCGCAAATAGAGGGGTTAGTGCCAGTAAGCTATATAAAAAATACCTGATCATCTTATGTTTTCTTCAAATCAAAAGCGGGGAGTCTTAAGTGCCATTTAATCGCCGCTAACCTAATGGCCAGAGCGCTAATCATAGCGACCGCGAATGCAGCCTTATTGGCGGCGCCTAGGCTTAATGCCAAGGTATAAATTATCCCGCCGAATATTGATGCGGTAGCATAAATTTCGGTACGTAAAATCATCGGGACTTGGCGACAGAGTAAGTCTCGAATAATGCCGCCTCCGACGCCAGTTATCAAGCCCATTACCACAGCAATCATACCGCCGAGTCCGAGATTGAGCGCCTTTTCTGCACCAATAACGGTAAATAATGCTAAACCTAAAGCATCCGCCACGGGCAGAGTATATTGTGGCATCTTCTTGGGCTTGCGAATAAAGATAAACGTTAACAACACAGTAGCGAGAATGACTATGATGTAATTGGGGTCGCGGATCCAAAATACTGGCGTGGTTCCTAAGAGGGCGTCACGAATACTGCCGCCGCCAATCGCGGTTACCGAGGCGAGAACAATCACCCCAAAAGGGTCCATTCGATGACGTCCTGCTGCCAGTGCGCCTGATAGGGCAAATACTGCGGTACCACATAAGTCAAAAAAATAGAGCCACTCTCTCATTGATCGAGCTCTTTTAAGTGAAAATTAAGCGCATCGACCGAGATCCGAATTTCAATGACGGATAGCAACAGAGAATAAAGCAGGAGCAGTAGGCTTGAGCCAAAGATGAGAGACCCTGTCTTGTTAAAACCAATATAGATAAAAATCATGCACAACACACATAGGGCGAAGCTAGATACACCCGCTTCTTGCATGCGCCGAATGATAACGATGCGTTGGCGGAGATTTTTAAGTTGTCCACTATGAATTGGCGTTCCCTGACTACTAAGGTTACGGATTAACGCCGCTAGCGAGAAAAAGCGATTGGTGTAGGCAAGTAATAGCAATGAAATTGCAGGGAAAAGTAGCGCCGGGGTTGTCAGTGAAATATGAAGATTATCAAACAAAATCGTTATGCCTATTGTGTCAGTATGTTACCGCTAGAATCGCATAATACCAATCCGTTGTCGCTTGTCTAGCCCAATCCTCTATGGAGACCGTCGTTCGACTAAAAACTATAGCGCTGCGGTTTTGAGGTAGCGTAATAAGGCCCAAATAACGGGAATTAAGATAACACTCAAAACCCAAATAGTATTTCCCATTCGGACCAGTTTTAGGGCGGGGAGGAGGTGAGATGCATCTGGTTTTTGGCTTTTACCTACTTTCTCGACAGAAACCTTAGTATCGGCAAACTTTATTGGCCCACCTAGCTCTATATGCAGCACATGCGCGGCAATTTCACAGGTCGCGATATGGTTGTTGATTGGATAACGGCTCTTAGTTGGCCTGAGCATTAGCATCAATGTCCGGGGGCCGCCTTGTATGGCTAAGGTGAAGTTCCATAACTGTGTCGGCAGGAAATAGAGGGCGTAGCTTAAGTAATATGTGGGTTTACCAAAGCTTCGATATTGTGGATTGATTGATGGCCAGCAATATTCGAGCTGTTTTATCATTCGTGCGCCGAGTACCAGTGGAGCGCCGCCGATGGCGAAAAACAAGATAGTGGCCACAGTGCCATATACTGGGGTGGTGACGAGCTTCTCTATGGTGGCTTTGGTTAAGCCGACTTCAGATAAGCCTTGGGTGTCTCTAAATAACCAGTGTTTTAACAGTGCTCGCGCTCTGGGGCGATTATCTTGCCTTAATACTTGGGCGGTTTCTTCGGCAACCTTGTAGAACTGCTCATCACACAGGCAGAGGTAGAGAATAATAAATTCGAAAAACCAGGGAAAGGCGGCAAGATTGATTAAGAAGGTGGTGATAAGCCAAAAAGGCACGACCAAGAGCACGATAGCCAGAAAGCCCGCGGTTTTTTGTTGGGAACTGGTGCGCCCTTTACGGTTAACCTTGGCCGATAAGCTGCGCGCGAGATGGCTGTACCAGTAAAATGCTTGCGCCTCTCGTGGCAGCGGGGCCATTTTTGCCAGCAATATTGACACCAAAAGAATCAGTGCCCCTTGATATAAGGAGCTGTCATTCAATAGCTGTTGGGTAAAATCTGGCAGCATGGCGAGGGCAATTACAGTTGCTTAAGCAGTGACATCACCATAAGCGCCGAATGATGTCCAGCCTTAACAATGTAGCTGTCAAAGTCGACGGGCGAGTCGTTATTGGCGTTGTCTGATAGTGAACGAATAACAACAAATGGTACGCCAAACTGATGACAGACTTGCGCAATTGCCGCACCTTCCATCTCGCAAGCGGCCATTGTTGGGAAGTTTTCTAGCATTGTCTTAGTGCGAACGGGATCGCAGATAAAGCTATCGCCAGTACAGATAAGTCCTTCGATAGCTTTGACTTCACCAAGGCTAGCGATCGCTTTTTGCGCTGCACTCACTAAAGTTGCATCGGGAATAAAGGCGGCTGGTTGCTGCGCCATCTGACCAATTTCGTAACCGAATGCGGTCACATCGACATCGTGGTGACGTACTTCCGATGAAATGACAATATCACCAATCGCTAGGCTATCGACAAATCCGCCAGCCGAACCAGTATTGATCACATAATCAGGCGCATATTTCTCAATCAATAGAGTAGTTGCAACACTGGCTGTGACCTTACCAATACCCGAGCGAGTGACCACCACCTCTTTTCCCTCTAGCTGCCCGGCAACAAATTCGATGCCAGCGATAGTTTGTGACTCAGGGTTAGTCATAGAGGCGATGAGATGAGCAACTTCTGGCTCCATGGCGCCGATAATACCGATTTTCATTGAATGACCTTAATATGGTGATGGTTGCGATTACGTTCGCTATTACGTTTGTTATTGCGTTAGAGAGTAGCTTCGACGTCATCGTCAGGCTAACGGGCGCTAATATAGCAAACAAGTGGTTCTCTGGCGAGATCGCTTGCCGCAATGACGGTTAACCTCATCTATTGCTTGAGTGGTGGATGCAATCATCTGTGGCTTAGGTGGTTGTGACTCACTGATCAGTGTTTTGTTGACCAGTACTGTTGAACGTGTAGCATACATTGTGGATATAAACGTTTAGATCTTTCGGACGATATCTAATCTACCCTTCAAATAATTTTTGATACCCCAATACGTAAAAACCACCACTTAGATGCGGTGGTCTGTTGTTCATTTGTAGACAAAAATTATCATCGACGAACTGCATAATCAGAGACACTTTATGCGTGAAACAGAGTACAGAATCAACGAGTTTACTGTACTTTGAAGTATGCCACTTCACCTCTTAATTGACTGGCCAGTTTATTCAGAGACTCTACGGCTTTTTCGTTGCTTTGCATTGCATTTATAGTGCTGGTAGACATTGCCGAAATCTGCTCCATGGCGCTTGCAACGTCGCCTACTACGCTGACCTGCTCCGTTGTAGATAATGCGACCTCACGGATGCGATCCAAAGAATCTGCGGCTTGTTCCTCGATGCTTTGCAGTATATCTGTGGCTTGAGTGATTTGTTCCTGCCCTTTTATCACTTGTGGCTGCGCGGTCTCCATCGCTTGAACACTTTCAGCAGTTTCAGACTGAATCTGAACAACCATGTTTTCAATCTGCGTAGTTGCTTCACTGGTACGCTTTGCCAACTGTCTAACCTCATCAGCAACGACAGCAAAACCTCTACCGGATTCTCCTGCCCGAGCAGCTTCTATAGCAGCGTTCAGTGCAAGCAGATTGGTTTGCTCGGAAATATCGTTAATAACATTCGCAACACCGCCAATCTGTTCAGTTTTCTCTTTTAGTGAACTCAGCTGCATTACAGCACTGTTCACCGTTGAGGCGATTTTTTCCATTTCCTGTGCGGCGAGCGATACCAGTTGGCTGCCATGACGGGCGTTTTCCGCTGTCTTTTCGGAATTACTTTCCGTCAGGCTAGATAGCTGTGAGATTTGGTCAATACTGTCACGCATATTTTCCAGTTTGTAAGCTGTGTCCGATGTCAGCTTTCCCTGTTGCAGGGCAGCACTAAGAACCATAGAAGACTCTTGTGAAACTTCACTTACCTGAACTGACAGGCTATCGGATGCCCCTATTATATTGCGTACTATCTGAGTAAGCTTGGCTCTCATTTCATATAATGAGCCGAGAACGCTGCTCTTTGGGCGGCCTTTATCACTTTCTGTCAGATCCCCTTCGGTCATAACTTTAAGGGTACTTTCTGCTTCAAATGGTTCACCACCCAGGGAATTTCTCAAACTTCGCTCAATTGTAATGCCGATAATAACTGACACCACCAGAGCGAATGCCGTTAACCATAGCATGAGATTCTCGAAACCGCCTGCAGCATCCCGGGCTTTAGGTGTCAGCTGCTGATTCTGAGTTTCTTGGTAATCAATAAACTCGTTGATCCGGTTCAGCCACTCTATAAATGCTGGGCGAGCCTGGTTAAGTACCACGTCCGTCATGTTAAGCCCCTGCTTCTTATCCTGCAGGATCTGTTGAATTATTGGTTCCGTACGAGCCTGAATATCTTTGATGTCTCCTAAAATTCTCCTTTCTTCTGAAGAAAAATCGATTCCCCTTGAGAGCATCTCGTCCATCTTAATCTGCGACTGTTTGTAAAAATTTTCCAGGCGGGCTATCTCTCTCTCAAAAGAACCGATTTCTGCCGGAGTTCTAGCAAGGGAGATATCACGGATAGCAATAGCTCTGTCATGGACACTTCCACGGTAGTTGATGGCATAACGCTGTTTTACAGAGTTAATGTCGGTCATTACGGAAAGGGTTCGATCAATAAAGTTAACTTGGTTTATTCCGAGGATGTTTAGCAGCACCATCAGGCTCAAAATACAGCCAAAACCAGCGGCTAAACGTGTTTTTATTTTTAAATTCGATAAATAATGCAAGAGTTAGTCTCCACTAACGTCGTTCAGGGCGATCAACTTATGAGATCTTAACCGCCTGTTCAACTGGTTTAGATTTGATTGCGGCAATTATTAACTCAGGTAATCGGTTGTAGTTACCTGTTTTCAACCAACATCTGCAATGTAAGCGGTTTAATAAACATACAAAAACGGTTCAGATGTATCATATTATGAGAACACGAAGATAGAATAGCTAATTGATTAGATCAATCGTTGTTATAGGTAAAACCGTACAAACATTTTCTATTGAAACGAATTAGTCGATTGGCACCACTCGATATGGTGGCTGGTGGCTGGTGGCTGGTGGCGTTTTGGGCGACTGCGGTAATGCTGGTGCTAACTCGTAACGGGGCAAAAGTACGTTAGCTGTTAACTCTGAACTCACACCAAATGCCGTTAAATTGAATAGATAAAATGACTCGGTGTAAGCGCGGTTTTGGTCTTCGAAATCATGACCGAAAATGTTCCTGACATTTTTCGGCATTCCCTCCGTCCTTGGAGGTCAGATGATTTTGAAGAGCCCACATGGATGTGCTTGAACGATATCCTTGTTTAAAAGCCAGTTCGGCAAAATATATCCACATACAAAAGCCAGTTCGACATTCCTGTCTCTCGTTCGCGAGTATATGGCTGTCGCCAAGCTCGTCTTGCCTCTCGTTCGTGAGCTCGAAGCTATGCTTTACTCACCGTGTCGCAGAAGTGTTTGCACATTCGCTCACCGCTGGTGATAGGTTGCCATGAAGGTTCGACCTTCAAGCACTCTTTCCAAAAGGACGCCGCCAAACGCTACTCAAGCGAACTTTTATAAATACGGGTCAATGTTAACTGGCAAAAACAACCTTGGTTTTCCCGAGGCAAAAAAAAGCACTTTAACCTTCACTCAAAGTTAAAGTGCCAAATCACAAGCAAACGGGTTGGGTTACTTCATACTGTGCTTGGGTAAGCGCCGACCAAGATTAACCTTCAAAGCTGTTTAATATCCCCAGTGCCGCATCGCGTCCTTCGGCAATCGCGGTGACGACGAGATCTGAACCACGCACCATATCGCCGCCAGCAAACACCTTCGGATTACTGGTTTGGAACGGATTGTCGGCAACTTTAGGCGCCACCACGAGTCCCCATTGATCTAGCGCTACACCATGGTCGCCTAACCACTTAGCGGGGCTAGGCTGGAAACCAAAGGCGATGATAATGGCATCGGCCTCGATCAGTTTCTCGCTGCCTTCAATCGGCTGTGGGCGACGACGACCGGACTCATCTGGCTCACCAAGGGCGGTTTCGACACACTCGATGCCGCTGACGATGCCGTTTTCGGTTTTTATCGCGGTAGGTTGGCGATTAAATAGGAACTGAATACCCTCTTCACGGGCATTTTGAACCTCGCGGCGCGAACCTGGCATGTTCTCTTCGTCACGGCGATAGACACAAGTGACTTCGCTGGCGCCTTGACGTATCGCGGTGCGCACACAATCCATGGCGGTATCACCACCACCCAGTACCACGACCTTTTGCCCTGCCAGGCTCAAGTAAGGTGATTCGGCGGACTCTGTGCCCATGATGTGATGGGTGTTACCAATAAGGTAGGGCAGGGCTTGATAGACGCCTTTGGCATCTTCATTTTCCAGCCCAGCTTTCATCGCGGTGTAAGTTCCCATACCGAGGAAGATGGCATCATATTCGCTCAGTAGAGTGTCAAAGCTCACATCTTCACCGACGGTTACGCCCAGCTTAAATTCGATCCCCATACCTTCGAGTACCGAACGGCGAGTAGCCATGACCGATTTATCGAGTTTAAACGACGGGATACCATAGGTTAGTAGGCCGCCAATTTGCGGATTTTTGTCATACACCACTGCCTGTACGCCATTACGAGCGAGGATATCGGCGCAGCCAAGACCCGCAGGGCCGGCACCAATAATGGCAACGCGCTCAGAGCGGGCTGTTACCTTGCTCATGTCTGGTCGCCAGCCTTGGGCGATGGCCGTGTCGGTAATGTACTTCTCGACGTTACCTATGGTGACGGCACCGAACTCATCGTTAAGGGTGCAGGCACCTTCACACAATCTGTCTTGTGGGCAGACGCGACCACAGATCTCAGGCAGGGTGTTAGTCTCATGAACTAACTCTGCTGCTTCGAGAATACGCCCTTGTTGCGCTAGCTTGAGCCAGTTAGGGATATAGTTGTGCAGTGGACATTTCCATTCACAATAGGGATTCCCGCAGTCGAGACAGCGGTCGGCTTGCTCAGTGACCTGAGGCTGAGCGAACGGCTGATAAATCTCGATAAACTGGGTGGCACGCTTTGCCGCTTGGTGTTTCGTCGGATCCTTGCGGCCCACTTCAATAAATTGAAAATCATTGCTCATTTGAAGTTACCCCGCTACTACTGAAAGTTCTGGCTGCGATTGTTCGATGCGTAATAGATCACCAAGCGCGATATTCTTTGGCTTAATGAGTACGAAGCAATCGATCCAGTTTTCAAAATCATTTAATAACATCTTGGCGTGTTCACTTCCGGTTTCAGCCAGATGTTCTTCTATCAGGCCTCTAAGATGTTGTTGTTGAATAGGTGAACTGACTTTATGGGTATCGACCAGGTCGGTGTTCACTCGGCGATTGAAGTGACCAAAACGGTCAAATACATAGGCAAAGCCGCCTGTCATACCCGCACCGAAGTTGACACCAGTCTTACCTAGCACAACCACGATACCGCCAGTCATATATTCGCAACCGTTGTCACCTAGACCTTCGACAACGGCAATCGCGCCTGAGTTACGCACCGCAAAACGTTCACCCGCTTGGCCTGCTGCAAACAGCTTACCGCCGCTCGCGCCATAGAGGCAGGTGTTGCCGACGATAACGCTCTTCTCGCTTTGGAACATGCTACCAACGGCAGGGTAGATGGTGATCTTGCCACCAGACATCCCTTTACCGACGTAATCGTTAGCATCGCCGCAGAGGTCGAGTGATAGGCCTGGCGCATTCCACACACCAAAGCTTTGGCCTGCGCTGCCGCTAAACTTAAGCTTTATTGGCGCCTTAGCACCGTCGCGACCCACGGTCGTAGCAATATGGCCAGACAGGGCGGCGCCCACAGAGCGATCTGTGTTGTTGATTTCAAAGCGTCCCTTAAAGCTCTCGCCTTGTTCAACCGCGGTTTTAGCCGCTGCGAGGATCTTTTGATTGAGCTCGCCTTTGTCCGATGTCGGGTTAGTTTCTTGCCATGTCAGCGCGCAACCTGCTGGTACTACAGGCTTATGTAAAATCGCCGACAGATCTAAATGTTGCTGCTTGGGCGTAGTGCCTTCGAGTGCATGAAGCCATTCGCTTCTACCGACCAATTGTTCAAACTCTGTGACACCAAGTGCCGCCATCCACTCGCGGATCTCTTGAGCCATAAACTCAAAGTAGGTCATCACCCGCTCAGGTAAGCCGTGGTAGTGATTGTCTCTCAGCTGTTTATTCTGGGTGGCAACACCAGTTGCGCAGTTATTTAGATGGCAAATACGCAGGTATTTACAACCTAGGGCTATCATAGGCACGGTACCGAAACCGAAGGTCTCCGCTCCAAGTAAGGCGGCCTTGATAACATCGGTACCTGTCTTTAGGCCACCATCGACTTGCAAGCGGATCTTATGACGTAGGCCGTTAGTGACCAGTGATTGATGCACTTCGGCTAAGCCTAGTTCCCATGGGCTACCCGCATATTTAACCGACGTGATAGGACTGGCGCCCGTGCCGCCATCGTACCCTGAGATAGTGATCATATCGGCGTAGGCCTTGGCAACGCCGGTGGCAATGGTGCCTACACCAGGCTCTGACACTAGCTTGACCGAGATCATCGCCTTAGGGTTGATCTGCTTAAGGTCAAAAATCAGCTGCGCCAGATCTTCAATCGAATAGATATCATGATGGGGCGGTGGTGAAATGAGTGTGACACCAGGGCGCGCATTTCGCAGCGCTGCAATTTCGACACTGACTTTATCACCTGGCAATTGGCCACCTTCACCGGGTTTTGCCCCTTGCGCGACTTTAATCTGCAGTACTTCGGCGTTGACTAGGTAATGAGCGGTTACGCCGAAACGTCCCGATGCGACCTGCTTAATGGCTGAGTTTCGCTCTGAGTTGAAGCGGCGTGGATCTTCTCCGCCTTCCCCTGAGTTAGAGCGGCCGCCAAGACGGTTCATTGCAACGGCTAAGGCTTCATGAGCTTCAGGGCTGAGGGCGCCAATACTCATCGCCGCGCTGTCAAAGCGTGGGTATAAAGTCTTAGCAGCTTCGACGCTGTCGATATCGACCGCGTTTTGAGAGCCCTCGATTTTAAAGAGGTCCCTTAGGGTCGCTACGGGCCTATCATCAACCAGCTGAGTAAAGCGCTTATATGCACTGTAGTCTTTATCACGCAGGCTAGCCTGCAGAGTGTTGACTACGTCAGGGTTAAAGCTGTGGTATTCGCCACCTTCAACATATTTGAGCAGGCCACCTTGAGATAAAGGCTGGTGTTTCTGGAAGGCGAGCTTCTGTAGCTTTTGCTGATCTTGTTCAAGCAGCGCGAAGTTTGCGCCTTCGATACGGCTGATCACGCCCTTGAAGCAAAGCTCAACCACATCAGAGGAGAGGCCAATCGCTTCAAATTGCTGACTACAGCGGTAAGAACCGACCGTACTGATCCCCATTTTCGACATGATCTTACGCAGACCCTTGTCGATGCCGTAACGGAAGTTGAGCATCAACTTCTGTGTCTCGTTCACACCGCGAGTTACGGCGAGGGCAGAGATAGTTTCATAGGCTAAATAGGGGTAGATAGCCGTCGCGCCAAAGCCAAGCAGTACGGCAAAATGGTGTGGATCGCGAGCCGATGCGGTTTCAACAATGATGTTGGTGTCGCAGCGCAGGCTCTTATCCACTAATACCTGTTGCACGGCACCAACGGCCATAGCTGCAGGGATCACTTGCTTATTTTTATCGGTTGCACGATCGGAGAGGATCAGCAATGTCGTGCCCGTGCGCGCGAGTCGCTCTGCTTCGTCACAGATACGCTTAATCGCGGCTTCGAGACCTTCATTAAGATCGTAGTTAAGATCTACCGTGTTGGTGCGATAATAGGTCGCATCGAGTGCGAGTAATTGTTTGAAATCACTAAATAGTAAGATCGGCGAGTTGAACATCACTCTATACGCATGACCCGTAGTTTCGTTAAATAGGTTTTGCTCACGCCCGATACAGGTCGCGAGTGACATCACATGCTTTTCCCGCAGTGGATCGATAGGTGGGTTAGTGACCTGAGCAAATTTCTGCCGGAAGTAGTCGTATAAGGTGCGAGATTTTTTCGACAACACAGCCATAGGCGTATCGTCACCCATGGAGCCAATCGCCTCCTCGCCTTTTTCTGCGAGTACCCAGATCACTTGTTCAAGCTCTTCTCTAGAGTAGCCAAACTGCTTTTGGTATTGCAGCAATGTCTCTTTGGAGAACTCACAGACACCTTGGGCTTCAGCTGGCATCTGTTCCGCTGGGATCAAGGTTTGACTGTTTTTTGCCATCCACTCTTTGTAAGGATGACGACGTTTAAGGTCGTTATCGATCTCAAATGAGGAGTAGAGCTGACCATTAAGGGTATCGAGTACCAGTAGCTCACCTGGGCCAACGCGACCTTTTTCAACCACTTCATCGGGTGCATAGTCCCAAATGCCAATTTCTGAGGCGAGGGTTAAGATACGGTCTTTGGTGATCACGTAGCGTGATGGGCGCAGGCCGTTACGGTCGACAGCGCAGGCGGCATGTCGGCCATTGGTCATGACTATGCCAGCAGGGCCATCCCAAGGCTCCATGTGCATTGAGTTAAAGTCATAGAAGGCTTTTAGCTCATCATCCATTTCAGGGTTGCTTTGCCATGCTGGTGGAATAAGCAAACGCATCGCCCTGTAAAGGTCCATGCCGCCAGCAAGCAGCATTTCGAGCATGTTATCGAGTGATGATGAGTCTGAACCTGTTTCATTGACAAAAGGTGCCGCCTGCTGCAGATCTGGTAGCAGCGGTGCATTAAATTTATAGGCACGGGCTCTAGCCCATTGGCGGTTACCCGTAATGGTGTTGATCTCACCGTTGTGTGCCAGATATCTAAATGGCTGCGCAAGCGGCCATTTGGGTGAAGTGTTTGTTGAAAAACGCTGGTGGAACAGACAGATAGAGCTTTGCAGACGAATATCGGCGAGATCTGGATAGAATGCGGGGAGATCGGCCGGCATCATTAGGCCTTTGTACACGATCACTTGCCCTGAGAGACTGGCGACATAGAAATCTTTGCAGTCGGTCATCTGCTGCTCGAGTCGACGACGTGCCATATAGAGACGGCGCTCTAAATCTTTTTCGCGCCAACCGATAGGGGCATTAATTAATACCTGCCAAATTTGTGGTTGGCTCGCTTGGCCTATTGGCCCTAGCACATCGGGATTGACTGGTACTTCACGCCAACCAGCGACACTCAAGGTCTCTTTTTCGAGTTCACGTTCGAGGATCGATTTAGTCAGGTTTGCGACCTCTTCGTCCTGACTAAGAAATAGCATACCGACCGCAAATTTACGGCTAAGGTGCCAATCATTCTCTGCAGCGACCGCTTCAAAAAATTTTATGGGAAGTTGCATAAGCAAACCACAGCCATCGCCAGTGCGGCCATCTGCAGCTATGCCGCCACGATGTTTCATACGGTCAAGACCGTGAATCGCAGTACGCACAATTCTATGGCTGGCTTCGCCATCCATTTGGGCTATTAAGCCAAAGCCACAGTTATCCCGTTCAAAACTGGGGTGATACAAGCTCATTATAAAAACTCCCTAATACTAACCAATACTACGTCGGGGTAAATAGTTGCGATTGATATGCACCCGAACCAACCAAATTAACTTTTGCCTGATAAAAGGTCAAACCAAATTTATGCATAAAATTATGGTGTGAAATGGTGTTTAATACACCTATAACGGCATCTTTACGTTAACGTCAACTGTGGTTTGACGTGTATAACATTATGAATAAAAAGAATTTTGATATTCACCACACTTTTGGTTTACTGAAATGTAACAAGTGGGGTGATTGTTTTTTATTTTGGAAAAGTGATTTTTATTGCAAATACAGTGAATGTTTTAACAATTATAATCCTTGGTGCGTCAAATGAGGGATGCTTCTGTTTTTAAGGATTTAAGGATTTAAGGATTTAAGGATTTAAGGATTTAAGGATTTAAGGATTTAAGGATTTAAGGATTTAAGGATTTAAGGATTTAAGGTGTTTGTGCTGGCTGATCTCAGGTGAACAGATGGTTGTTTGAGGTAGTACAAGGTTTATATGTTTTAAAATGATTAAAATAAGTGTCTGTGAATTTAAAGAGGAAACCCCGTGGGATTGGATAGTCATGTCAATACGTTTGGTCTGCAGTGTAAGCAAAAGTATGGCGAACGCCTTAAAAAATTGACCATAGATGCGAAATTTACCTGCCCAAATCGAGATGGGACATTGGGACTAGGTGGTTGTACCTTTTGTAACGTTGAATCATTTAGTCATGAGCATGGCACTCTAGATTCAATTTCCGAGCAATTAGCAAAAGGGCGTGAACGCACTAAAGGCAAGAGCTCAAAGTTCATCGCCTACTTCCAAGCTTATACCAGTACTTATGATGAATACTGCGTACTTAAGCAAAAGTATGATGAGGCCATAACGGACAACAGTATTGTGGGCTTGTGTGTGGGGACACGTCCAGATTGTGTCCCTGATCAGGTGATTGAACTACTTGCTAGTTACCAGAGAAGAGGCATAGAGGTTTGGCTCGAACTTGGGCTTCAGACGGCTAATCCTGAAACACTAAAGCGAATTAATCGTGGTCATGATTTTGAGGTTTATTTAGATACGGTTGGGCGTGCAAGGCAGGCTGGAATAAAGGTCTGTACTCACCTTATTTTAGGCTTGCCCGGTGAGACTCATGATGACTATTTAGTTACCCACAAGGCAGTGATAGCTGCTGGGGTTGATGGGTTGAAATTACATCCATTACATGTCGTCGAAGGGAGCACAATGGCTAAGGCTTGGCGCGCCGGTAGATTAGAGCTGTTGTCATTATCGGATTATGCTTCTAGTGTGGCAGAGCTAATACGTTATACGCCTAAAGATATTATTTTTCATCGTGTTACGGCTTATGCTAAGAAACCTATTTTGCTGGCGCCCGATTGGTGTGCTTTTCGCTGGGATGGCTTAGTGGCCATCGTAGATAACTTGGAAAAGCTGGGTGGGCAAGGTCATTATTTGGCCGACTCGTGTTTTTAGTAAATGCTGAACGATGATAAATAAAGTGAATTTTTAAGCAATTGAATTGCAAATAAGTTAAGGGATGGTTAAAAAATAAAGGATTTTACTATCATATGCTTCAATTAGTTGCACCTGCAATTATAGAGGGTATTATGGGGTAAATTTCGTTCTCATATAGTTAAGCATTATTTCGAGGGGTGCCTTAATATGGCAACAGCTGAGTTAGAATCAATATTGGATCTTAACACACTTGAGCAGTACTGCAGTGCGATTGGCGCGGGCACTTTGCTTAAAAGTGTCGTCTTATTTGAGCAGCTCATGCCTGAGTATGTTGGCAATCTGGTCAATGCTAGTGAAGCTCAAGACAAAGATACCTTATGTTCAGAAGCTCATAAGTTTAAGGGCGCAGCAGGATCGGTAGGTTTAAAGCGTATTCAACAGTTTGCCCAATTGCTTCAACATGGCGAAGCACAGGAATGGGCTGAGGGACATGAAGCTTGGTTGCAAGCTATCGTAGATAATGCCAGCAAAGATTTAGCTGAGCTAAAACAGTATTTAGAATCAAAAGCATAAGCTTGATTTGTAAAAAAACCTCGATGAGTAATCATCGAGGTTTTTTTATGTTCATCAGCAAGGCTGAACTCTCTAGGGCCTGTTGACCTTTTAAGGTTGTTTTTAACGAGCCGTTGGTTATTTGTACCGGGAGCGGGCTTTGTTGTGTAGTTATTCTACATAAAAAGCTGAGAACGCAGCAGAAATGACCTATAAACGCTGCTCAAAGGGGGCGGCTGAAAAATTTTACTCTTCGTTAAGTGAATTTTGCTTAGATCACTAGGCTGCAATCTACTCGCCTCAATTAGCACGTTTTTGTCTCGAACAAAACTCAACCAGTAAACTTCAATCGGCTCTAGGTTGAGCATTTCATTATTTCTCGCCTAGAGTTTGTTTAGCAAACAGCTAATTAGATCACTTTCTTATACTGATGGGGATTATGCCGATGGGTATTAAAATCAGTCAGTATGAAATATTCGCTCCTTTTTGAGCGAACGCTCACATATTGAGCAGCACAAAGGAGTTTTTGTACCGTCGACTATGCTAGAGTTAGATAGAATATCTGAATATAAAAACAAGTTGGTAATCGATTTTATGAAACATCTACCGAGTTTAAAAAATCTCTATTATTTGGTTAATCTCTTTCAAGAGCAGAATTTCAATCGTGCTGCCAAACTATGTCATGTGAGTCAGTCGACCCTATCTAGCGGTATTCAAAATTTAGAGGAACAACTGGGGCATCAGTTAATAGAGCGAGATCATAAGTCGTTTATCTTCACCGCGATTGGCGAAGAGGTCGTATTACGCTCTCGAAAGTTACTCACGGATGTCGATGATCTGGTTGAGTTAGTTAAACATCAAGGCGAACCTATGACGGGTGATATTCGTCTAGGCTGTATTCCGACGATAGCACCATTTCTACTCAGTCGAGTGGTAAAACATTGCCAGTCGAGTTACCCCAATTTAACCCTATTTTTAAAAGAAGATACGACAGAACGACTGCTCGATGCACTGGGTAAGGGCGAGTTGGATCTGTTATTACTGGCGTTGCCTGCCGATACCAGTGGGTACCATAGTATGAAGGTGGGAATTGATCCTTTTAAACTAATAATGCATAAGGAGTTGTCATCTGGCGTGACTCAGCCGGTGGATTATAAAGCCTTGCCCGATGAGAGTATTTTTCTACTGCAGTCTGAACATTGTATTACGGGTCATGCTATTAGTGCTTGTCGGCTTGGCGATAGCGATAAGATTAATCCGTTTGCGGCAACGAGTTTGCATACTTTAGTGCAGATGGTAAACAGTAAGTTGGGGACCACATTCTTGCCTCAGATGGCGATCGATGCTGGGATACTTAACGATACTGATTTAACTGTGATGACGCCGCCTGGAGAAGCGCCTTATCGCGATATCGGTTTAGTCTGGCGTCAAACGTCGAGTCGGATCATGACCTTTAGAACCTTAGGTAAGGCAATTGAGACTCTACTGGCATCTTCGACTAAGTAGCAAGCTCAGTTAGGCTGCAGAACCTCTAGGAGAGACGCCAAAAACGTCTATTGAGTGCTGTTTGCCTTTGAGCTTTACGGGCCCTAGATTGCTAAATTCATAATGACTAGAACTGGTATTGAGTTGAGAGTGCAATGACCCTGAGATCAACATTCTTTGACCAAGAGGATTACACTGATCTTGTAGGCGGGCCAAGGTGTTTAATACGTCACTAAAGAAGCTTATCTCTTGTTTTTGTACCCCAACGACTGCCGCGACCACTTGTCCACAATGGGCTGCGGCTTTGAATTTGGGGACAAAACCATATTGCTCTTCAAAATATTTTCGCTGCCAATTCAACTGTTGGCTAAATTCATAATAGATATTGAAGCTGCGGTCATGAACAATGCCGTCTTCTAGTGGCCAATAGATTAATACCGCATCACCCATGTAGCGATATATCTCGGCATCATTATTGATGATGGTATCAGAGAGCAAGCTAAAGCAATCTTGAATTAGGCGACTAAAACGATAGTCTCCTAATGATTCTGCGTGAGTGGTAGAGGCCACCATATCCAAGTAAAGGAATAGACGTTGCTCATATCGAGGACGGTGGTATTTTCCTAGGCCAATGTTGAGCAGAACCTTAGGTCCGACTAAAAGCGCCATTTGTTCGATGAAGGCTAGGCCAACCCGAACCACGACTAAATAGATAATAAGCGCTTGAAATGCGGGACTATAGAGAATATGCGCCGTCAGCATCTGCCGCAGCGTCGTCATATGGTTTTCAATCGCCCACATATTTAGAAATTGGGTAATGTAGGCGAGGGTTGTTGCACCTAAGAGAAGAAATAGGCCTTTGAATATGACGGAAAATAGATAAGGTAATCGATTAATCGCGCTAAAATCGGCAATTAAATTCGACATCCAGTGCAGGCTGCCAAAGATAATTCCCATGTAAATGGCGAGTGTTGCTAGATCCGCCGTGCCAACTGCCCATTGAGGTAGTTCAGGAGTCTGCGCATATCGGAAAAACACAAATGCCGCCATGGCTATAGCCCAAGCGAATATGGCAAAAATGAGTTTTTTTGCTTGTCTGCGCGCTCTCACTGTGACGAATAAATCCTAATCTGTGGCTGATGTTTCAGGATGCGCTAGTGTATAGAAAACACCCCTACCATTTCCAGTGAAATTTGTGATCTAAGTCAAATGAAGTTCAGATGCGTCAAAAAACAGACGTTTTTGATACCTGTTGGGTATAAGTTACCGCTCTGGTTATGCTTTTTTGATTACTATCGGGAATTAATATTAGATTTAACTGTTGTATCACCCCCTAAAATAGCTGTCTTCTAATGGACTTTTTACTCTCCATAGAGGGTCATTTGTCGTGTGTTAACTTTTGCCGAAAAAGCGATGTTTAGCGCCAATAGTAAAACGGTTTCCGAGAATATCTATCTGGAATTAGTTTTCTGCTAACTTTCCAGATAAGTAGTTATTAAGGATCTGCTGAGTGAACGGGATCTTAAGATAGAATCCCCTTGGGTTAGTTTGTTTTAAGCCACCATCGACGGCTATGCTTTGAGTCAGTGAACGACTATTGGCTCCTTTGGGGCGTAGTTGTAACACTTCGCCATGACGAGCTGTAATTTGCTCTACCTTGCCCAGTGCTATTAACTCCATTATCTCCTCCCAATCTTGGCGGATCATGGCAAACTCTTGTTCAGAGGGAGTCCAAAGGATCGGCATACCAATTTGGCGATCTTTGATGGGCTTGTCACGCATTCCTTCAACCGGGATCCATAACACGCGCTGTAGTTTGTGATATACCAGACTTTGCTCCCATGTGAGCCCTTGAATGTTTATCAATGGCGCGACGGTAACATAGGTGGTTTCTATCGGTTTCCAATGGTTATCTATGGGGATGGTCTTTAGCTCAACGCCCAAATGTAGGAAGTCTTGTTCTGGTTTTGAGCCTGCGAGCGCGCCGAGTTCATGTTCGATAAGCTGTCCTACCCAACCTTTATCTCGTTTAAGATCATTGGGCACACTTATATGGTGTAACTGTGCTAATTGACCCAAGGTAAGACCTGCCATGTCTTGGGCTCTTTGCATCAGTTCTTCGACTGTTTTAGGTGGGGTTGGGGTCGTGATCATTTGGTGATTTTACTCAAGTTACGAGGTTAATCAAATGTGTTTAAAAATCACTCAGCGTAAAATCCGGCAGAGTAAAACAGAGTGTTTTCCTTTTAACTATTTGATTATATAGTTAATATAATTCTTTTCCCATTATTTCGTTATGACTGTTTGCAAGTTACTCTTTTATTTCCCCTGCGTTTCTAACATGGTTATCCACAGAAATCTTGGATAACTGTGATGTGTGTTTTCAATTAACGCATTTATTATCGCTGTCAAGCTTAATTAGTCCCATAAATTTACCAAAATGGGTTGCCAAATAGTTTTACCTGTGAATAACCTAAGTGGTGATAAGGAGATCTTGGTATAACTCATATTGTTGCCGTAAATTTAAGCAATTATTTATCGCTCACTAATCACTTTCACTTTTTAGTCAATTTATTTAGTTTATTTCAATAGCTTAGTCTTTTAGTTTGTTGTTTTTAACTCGCGCATTTTTTGATCTTATTCTGTGAAAATAACATTTTCAACAGAGTTTCAAACAGAGATATCCACAGATTTTGTGGATATCCTTGTGACGTCGCTACTACAGCTGTTGATAAATCTGATTATTTCTGTTTTTTATCCAAATAATATCTGCTAAGAGATAATTGCCGAGTGCGCCGCTTTGTGAAACAATCGATCCATTAAAATTTTTCAATTTGGAGTCCATGTGATTGATAGTGACGGCTTTCGTGCAAATGTTGGCATCATTATCTGTAATCGCTTTGGGCAGGTTATGTGGGCTAGAAGATTTGGTCAGCATTCCTGGCAATTTCCACAAGGTGGCGTTGACGATGGCGAAACAGCCGAGCAAGCCATGTATCGGGAGTTGTATGAAGAGGTCGGCTTGAGACCTGAACACGTTCAGATTTTAACTTCGACTCGTTCCTGGTTGCGTTATAGATTACCGAAACGGTTAATTAGGCAAGACAGTAAACCTTTATGTATCGGCCAAAAGCAGAAGTGGTTTCTACTATTATTGAAGAGCCAAGAGTCTGCCGTCGATCTCAGCGCTAGTGGTCATCCTGAGTTTGATGATTGGCGCTGGGTTAGTTATTGGTATCCGGTGAGGCAAGTCGTATCTTTTAAACGAGATGTTTACCGAAAAGTAATGAAAGAGTTCGCCCCAACGGCATTGCCATATCAAGCTCAAGAATCTGGCCACAGTGGCAGAAGAAGAGGTCGTCGTAGGTAGATAAACAGATAGACAAATCAGGAGATTTAAGCTGTGCTAAAAACGCTTAGGGATATCACTCAGGCCGTTGCTGCTGCTGACGATCTTCAATCTGCTTTAAGTTTATTGGTAACCCAAACCAAGTCTGCCATGGCTACCCAATGTTGCTCTATCTATATATTGGAAGAGCAACAGCTGGTTTTATCCGCAACGGATGGACTCGACCCCAGTGCAGTTGGTCATGTAAAAATGCCACTAACTCAAGGGCTTGTTGGGTTAGTCGCTGAACGTGAAGAACCAATTAATCTCGCCGATGCACCGCTACACCCTAGATTTAAACTGTTTACCGAAGTGGCCGAAGAAGACTTTCGTGCCTTTCTCGCTGTTCCCATCATTTATCAAAAACTGATCCTAGGTGTGCTAGTTGTCCAGCAGGCCGACGAACGTCAGTTCAGTGAGGCTGAAGAGGCGTTTTTGATGACCTTGGCAGCCCAATTAGCCGTTGCCGTTCGTGAGCAACGTAAGAAGGCTGAGGTTAAATCTTCACCCGATCAATGTTATTACAGTGGCACATCGGCAGCCAATGGGGTCGTGATAGCTCATGCCATGGTTATTGGTGGTGATATTTCGCTAGAGCAGGAAGACTACTTCGCAACTGATATCGAAGAGGAGCTAATTCAGCTTAAGTATGCGCTGGATGCTTGCCGCAATACCTTGAGCGCTCTTTCGCAACGTTTCGATGGTGAAAACGAGAAAGAGGTTCAATCCATCTTCTCTGCGTTACTGCTGTTGCTCGATGATACTAGTTTGGGTGGCGAATATGTCCGTGAAATAAAATTAGGTTGGAGTGCTGTTTCTGCCGTTAGTCGGGTGTCGCTGCGCTATATTGATCAATTTTTACAGATGCAAGATCCCTACTTGCAAGAGCGTGCTACCGATATTAGAGACTTAGGCCAGAGAGTGCTTCGAGAGTTAATTGAGCCTCAGAAGATGCACATTGAGTTTGATGCTCCTGTTATCTTAGTGACTAAAGAAGCTACGGCGACTATGTTAGCTGAGTTTCCACAGCATAAATTGGTTGGTATTGTCACTGAGCTTGGTGGTGTTAACTCTCATGCCGCCATTTTAGCTAGAGCTTTTGGTGTACCCGCTGTGATAGGAGTCGAAGGGATCCTAAACGCAGGCATAGATGGCAAACAGATCATCTTAAATGCCAGTCGCGGTCAGGTGTTAGTATCACCGACACCGACGCTTATTAAAGAATACCGTAGTCATATCTCAGCAGAGAAGGCGCTGCAAAAACGTTATTCGAAGGAGTTATCCTTAGCGGCTCAAACGCTCGACGGGAAACGAATTCACCTCTATTTAAATGCAGGCTTGCTGAGCAGCCTAGCTTCGGAGGTCGCCGAGGGGGCTGATGGTATTGGTTTATACCGCACTGAAATTCCGTTTATGCTACAAACACGCTTTCCTAGTGAAGCAGAGCAGGTTGAGATCTATCGCCAGGTAATACAAGCGGCTGCTAATAAGCCTGTAGTGATGCGTACCTTAGATGTTGGTGGCGATAAACCCTTATCTTATCTACCCATTATTGAAGATAATCCTTTCTTAGGTTGGCGTGGTATTCGATTAACCTTAGATCATCCCGAATTGTTTTTAGTTCAGCTGCGCGCGATGCTTAATGCCGCTGGCGATAGCGAGCAGTTACATATTTTATTACCCATGGTTAGTTGTCTCGATGAGATAGATCAAGCTATCGCGTATCTCGAGCAAGCTTATCTTGAGGTCAAACAAGATATTCACCCTCAGTTGGTCAGGCCTAAAATAGGGATCATGTTAGAAGTGCCCGCTTTGCTATTTCAGCTTGAAGAGGTTAGCCAACGGGTCGATTTTATCTCTGTCGGTTCAAATGACTTAACTCAATATCTACTGGCGGTTGATCGCAATAATCCGCGGGTTAGTACCCTGTATGATTGTTATCATCCTGGAATATTACGAGCGCTAAAACGGGCTCGTGTCGAATGCCAACAGTATCAACTGTCTATTAGTGTTTGTGGCGAGTTGGCTGGTGAGCCAATCGGTGTCATCTTACTCGTCGCCATGGGATTTGATCAGCTAAGCATGAACCAAGGTAGCCTAGCTAAGATAAACTACTTGATTAGGCGAGTTTCATATGCCGATTTGAATGAGCTATTAGAAATGGCGCTCTCCTTATCGAGTGGTGGCGAAGTGAGGCGCTTGGTGACTCAATATTTGAGAAATAATGAGTTGGAGGAATTTTTATAAGCCTTGTCGCGAATGAAACGAATTAAGGGAATTTCAATCCGATGAGATTTGATTTAAGCTAGAGCGCTTTAATAGCCTAAGCAATCGAGACAGAATGTTAACCATATTTTTAAGTTGTGTAGTCCTTGGTGCATTTATCGGTTTTATGGCTGGTCTGCTTGGCATTGGTGGCGGTATTATCGCTGTCCCTGTGTTGCTGTTTTTGTTGCCGAAAGTAGGTGTTATACCAGAACATTTGACCCATGTGGCAATTGCGACATCCTTAGCCGCCATTATTTTAACCTCTTTATCTTCAGCAAAAGCACATCACTCTCGAGGCAACGTACCTTGGCCTCTGTTAAAGATAATGCTGCCAGGTTTTGTGTTAGGGGCCTTATCCGCTGGTTTTATCTCATCACTGTTCTCCGCAGAGACCTTAAAACAAGCTTTTGCCATCTTCGTTATTATTATGGCGATTAAGATGGTGTTTCCGTTTAAAGCCCCAGAAGTAGAGCGTCAGTTACCTCAGCCTAGTTACCTTTTTATTGCCGCATTAGTGATTGCGATTATCGCGGCGCTGATGGGGATCGGTGGTGGAGTGTTACTGGTTCCATTTTTGTGTTGGTGTGGTGTGCAGATGCGCCATGCTATCGGTTTTTCATCGGTCACGGGCTTTATGATTGCACTATTTGGAAGTATTAGTTATATCTTAGCGGGTTGGGGGGCTGAGGGACTTCCTGATTATATGTTGGGCTATATTTATCTCCCTGCGCTTGTCGGTATTGTATGTACATCTATTTTTATGGCGCCTGTTGGAGCGAAAGCGGCGAGCGTCTGGCCAACGCCAATGTTAAAGAAAATATTTGCCGTGATGCTTATCTTTACAGGTCTTAAGTTAGCATTGACCTAACTAATTTTTTGTTTGCTCAATTTTTAGCAAGCTATCGACTAATCGCGATAACTGAGTAGGAAACCATGAAACAGTATTTGCAACTTTGTAACCGGATCATTGATGAAGGTGTCTGGGTAGAGAATGAACGAACAGGTAAGCGTTGCTTAACCGTAGTCAATGCAGATTTGGTATACCGTGTTGATAAAAATGAGTTCCCACTCATCACTACACGTAAAAGTTTCTGGAAAGGTGCGATAGCAGAAATGCTCGGTTATTTACGCGGCTATGATAATGCTGCGGATTTTCGTAAGTTGGGAGCGAAAACTTGGGATGCCAACGCTAACGAGAACCAGGCTTGGCTTAACAATCCTCATCGTAAAGGTGTCGATGACATGGGACGGGTCTATGGTGTGCAGGGGCGAGCCTGGAGTAAACCTGATGGTGGCAGCGTAGACCAATTAAAGAAGATTGTCGATAACCTATCTAAAGGGATTGATGATCGCGGCGAGATCTTAAGTTTTTATAATCCTGGTGAGTTTCACATGGGCTGTTTGCGTCCCTGTATGCATACCCATAATTTTTCCTTGTTGGGCGATACTCTCTATTTAAATAGTTTTCAACGTTCTTGTGATGTCCCTCTTGGCTTAAACTTTAATCAAGTACAAGTGTTTGCTTTATTAGCGCTTATTGCCCAAATTACTGGTAAAAAAGCGGGGACGGCCTATCATAAAATTGTCAATGCTCACATCTACGAAGATCAGCTTGAGCTGATGCAAGAGGTTCAGCTGAAACGGCAACCTTATCCTTCTCCCCAGCTGCATATTAACCCTGATATAAAGTCGTTAACGGATATTGAAACCTGGGTGACCATGGACGATTTTGAAGTGACAGGCTACCAGCATCATGATGCGATAAAATATCCTTTCTCTGTCTAACGATAACGACAATAACGAGGAAATACTGAGGTTAGAGCGTTAACTGTTTCGATGGCATTTAACGCTTTATTTATTCTGCACGCATAAAAACGCTCTTAAACATCTATTCTTATTTGTGAACTACCTGACATACCCGTTTTTAACCCTATTTCTCAGTAGATTATTGCATAGCTGTTGATTAGTCATCTTTTGCTGTCTAAACTCAATACATCGGAAATTTCGATGTTTAAAGCAGAGGCAAACGATTATTCAGTAAGATAGCAATGAGCTAGACTCTGTACATTAGGTGTTAATGGAGCGATATATGGAACGGGCAATTAGAAACTTTCTAAGCCAAGAATCGGCAGGTGGGATCCTGTTAATGGGGGCTGTGTTATTAGCCATGATCATGGCTAACTCGCCATTATCAGATGTTTACCAAGGTTTTTTGCATACAGAGATGCAGATTCGTGTTGGTTTATTAGATATTGATAAGACCCTTATTCATTGGATCAATGACGGCTTAATGGCGCTGTTTTTTATGCTAATTGGTCTAGAGGTAAAGCGAGAATTACTCGAAGGAGCATTGTCTAGCCGTGAGCAGGCTTCTTTGCCTACATTTGCTGCGATAGGTGGGATGCTGTTTCCCGCCGCTATCTATTTAATCTTCAACTATTCAGATCCTGTCACTCAAAATGGTTGGGCGATCCCCGCTGCGACAGATATTGCGTTTGCGCTCGGGATTATGGCGCTGCTGGGAAGCCGCGTTCCTGTCGCGTTAAAAGTGTTTTTGTTGGCCTTAGCCATTATTGATGATTTGGGCGTGGTGGTCATTATCGCGATGTTCTATAGCTCAGATCTGTCGACCATCAGTTTGGTTGTTGCTGCCGTTGCGATCGTTTGCTTGATTGGGCTCAATCGAAAAGGTGTCACTGCACTGGGTCCATATGGTGTTGTCGGACTCATTTTGTGGATCGCGGTGCTCAAATCAGGGGTTCATGCCACACTCGCCGGGGTCATTATTGCTTTTTGTATTCCGTTACGGGCGAAAGACGGTAGTTCGCCATCAGAAAACCTTGAGCATAGTCTACACCCTTGGAGTACCTTTATTATTCTGCCTATCTTTGCTTTTGCGAACGCAGGTGTTGACCTTTCTGGTATGAGTATTGTTGATTTAGTGTCACCCGTCCCTGTCGGCATCGCATTAGGTCTGTTGTTAGGTAAGCCCCTAGGTGTGCTGTTGTTTAGCTTTATTGCCGTCAAATTGAAGCTTGCCGTTTTGCCCGAGGGAATGGGTTGGCGTCATATTGCGCCTGTAGCGGTAATGTGTGGTATCGGTTTCACTATGTCGATGTTTATCTCCTCTCTAGCGTTTGTTGGGGAAGGCGATATGTATGGTGATGTAGCGCGCCTTGGTATTTTAACGGGCTCCATTCTGTCGGCATTAATCGGCTACTTCTGGTTGTCAAAAGTGCTTCCAGAACAAGGAGAAAAAGCATGAAAAAATCATTAATTACCTTAATGCTCACTATGGGTATGGCTGCGAGTGCATCGGCATCTCAATTAGCCGCCTGTAACCAAGATGTGGAAAGCTTAGCGTGTGTACATTATCTCGAAGGCGTTGTGGACGGTGCGTTAATGTATAAGCCTAACGCCATAGGTAAACGTGTTGAGTCTAATGGTTATGAATCTCGTGCGCTTAAATACCGCAGTGGCAAACGTTTTCAGCAGGCTAACAGAACCTATTGTGAAAGTCGGATTCCCGATCGCGACGATTTAGTGCTGGGATTGGAAGAAGCTTTTTCGGCTGGGAGTATCAATACTGCCGATGAGCTAACGAGCGTTGTATATAGTTTGATGGACTGTCAGCGTTTAAAATAAGGCAGTCGTTGGGCATAGGTTAAATAACGTATTAATGTTGCATCTTAATTACAATCATCTGTATTACTTTTGGATGGTACATAAAAAGGGCTCTGTCGCGAAGGCTGCAGAGACCCTTTGTTTGACTCCTCAAACAGTAACGGGTCAGATCCGAGTACTGGAACAGCGTTTAAAAGGGAGTCTATTTAAACGTGTTGGACGTTCCTTAGAGCCGACCGAATTAGGCGAGTTGGTGTTTCGTTACGCCGATAAGATGTTCAGTCTTAGCTATGAGATGCTCGATATTCTCAATTATCAAAAAGATAATAATATTCTTTTCGAAGTGGGTATCGCAGACGCGCTCTCTAAGGCACTGGCAAGCCGAGTGCTACTTACTGTTGTGCCGAGTGACGGCACAATGCAACTCGCCTGTTATGAGTCGACACATGAGAGTTTAATGGAGCGTTTGCGCGCCCATAAACTCGATATGATCTTATCTGATTGCGCGGGAGAGTCGTTAAAGTATCCTGAGATTTTGTCAAAAAAGTTAGGTGAATGTGGCGTTGGCTTCTTCTCATCAGAACTCTTCAGTCTGCCATTTCCCGCTTGCCTTGAGCAAGGCAAGCTGTTGATCCCTGGTAAGCGAACTTCACTTGGTCAACAATTACATCATTGGTTTGATGAAAATGGTTTGGATATCACAATATTGGGCGAATTTGATGACGCCGCGATGATGAAAGCCTTTGGTTATTTTAAGCAAGGGATATTTGTGGCGCCGTCGATTTATAAACAAGATATTTTAGCGCATGGTATGCATTTACTCGGTGAAACCACTGATATTAAAGAGGTATATCATGTGATGTTTGCAGAGCGGATGATTCAGCATCCCGCCGTGAAGCGACTATTGGAAACGGATTTTACCGATCTTTTTGACGGCAAAGATCTGCAGGTTCAATTGCTATAAAAGATGTAAGCGATTGATGTTGCTGGTACACTAGCGCCAACAGTAAATAAGGGAGAAGTTGTGTGTCTGAACCAATGAAGATTGCTAGAGTTCGGTGGGCATGCCGCCGCGGTATGTTAGAGCTTGATGTATTGTTTCAACCCTTTGTTGAGGCGCAGTATGAGTCACTCTCAAATGAAGATAAGGCGATATTTGTTCGTTTGTTAGAGTGTGAAGATCCAGAGTTGTTTGCCTGGTTCATGGGTCATGAAGAGTGCCCTGATCCTGAGCTGGCTAAGATGGTTGTTCAAGTCCGTGGTCGCCCAGCGCCATAATTTTTATCTTTGTGCTTCTTTTGAACAGCGATTATCGTTGGTCATCTTTGCGGCTGTATGTCTAAGTTCCTTCTTAGCCTGGCCGCCGCTTTCCCCGCTATGGTTTGTACTTATTAAGTGGTTTGTTATCACTTTAGTATGCTGCTTTTTTATCTATCAATGGTTCAGTTTAAAGCACTGGCACTTAAATTTTTGGCTCGATGAGTCAGGCAAGGGTGCTTTCGTGGATAGAGAGAAAAACTATCTGTTAAAACGCTTGTGGATTAGCCCGTTTGTCGTGTTATTTCAAATGAGGGCGGAGCAAGAAAAGCATCTCATCATTGTTTGGCGAGACATGTTAGACGACACAAGTTATCGTCACTTGTGTCGTCTGCTACTGCGCTTTGGCTAGTAAAATCTTAGTCCGGCAGCAGTATGGTCGGTAGCGGATTATTACTCTTATTTGGGTGGTCGATGTTGTAATGTAAGCCGCGACTCTCTTTACGCTCCATTGCACAACGTATAATCAGTTCGGCTACTTGGACTAAGTTTCTCAGCTCAAGTAAGTTATTACTAACCCTGAAATTACTATAATACTCTTGGATTTCCTGCTGCAGCATGGTGCAGCGTCTCATTGCGCGTTCAAGACGTTTATCAGAGCGCACAATGCCAACATAATCCCACATAAAGAGTCTGAGCTCGTGCCAGTTATGGGCGATAACAACCTCTTCATCAGAGTTTGATACTTGGCTTTCATCCCAAGCCGGTAAGTCGTTAGGCATGGGGATTTTAGCCAGTTGGCTTTCGATATCTTCCCCTGCAGCTCTTGCAAATACCAAACATTCTAACAATGAGTTACTCGCTAAACGGTTAGCACCATGAAGACCTGTATAGGCAACCTCACCAATGGCATATAGACCGTTAAGGTCGGTTTGACCATGCAGATCTGTCATCACTCCGCCGCAGGTATAATGTGCAGCTGGTACGACAGGGATCGGGTCTTTAGTAATATCTATCCCTAACTCTAAACAACGTTTATAGATAGTGGGGAAATGTTTAATCACAAATTCGGCTGGCTTGTGGGTAATATCGAGATAAACGCAATCTGAACCCAGACGCTTCATCTCATAATCTATCGCGCGAGCAACGATGTCGCGTGGTGCTAATTCACCGCGTTCATCGAAGTCTGGCATAAAACGACTGCCATCTGGGCGGCGTAAATAAGCGCCTTCACCTCTTAATGCTTCGGTCAATAGGAAGTTACGCGCATCAGCATGATACAAACAAGTGGGATGGAACTGGTTAAATTCCATATTGGCAACACGGCAACCTGAGCGCCAAGCCATGGCAATACCGTCTCCCGATGCTATATCTGGGTTTGAGGTATATTGATACACCTTAGATGACCCACCAGTAGCTAGCGCGACAAAGCGTGCTTTTACGGTTTCGACATGCTCTTCATTGCGGTTCCAAACATAGGCGCCAAGTACACGGTTACCCGGGCGGTTTAACTTGCGAGTGGTAATCAGATCGATGGCGTTATAGCGTTCGAGCACTTGGATATTTGGATGATTAAGTGCGCGTTCTTGCAGTGTAACTTGTACTTCTTTACCCGTTGCGTCGGCAGCATGCAGAATACGTCTATGGCTGTGACCACCTTCACGGGTTAGATGATAAGGGGCTTTGCTGGTATCACCATCGGTTGTTTCCTCTTTATCAAAGGCCACCCCGCAGTGAATTAGCCACTCCATTGCACTCTTAGCGTTTTCGGCGGTAAATGTGACAACCTGCTCATCACATAGCCCTGCGCCAGCCACTAGCGTATCGGCGACATGGGATTCAATGGTATCCTCTTCATCGAAGACGGAGGCTATACCGCCTTGAGCGTAATAGGTTGATCCTTCGCTAAGGGGTCCCTTGGAGAGTAAGATAACTTTCGTTTTTTCAGCCAGATGCAATGCTAAAGTTAGACCTGCAGCACCGCTACCGATAACCAAAACGTCAGATTGGTGTTCAACTACTTGTTTCATCGGGTATCATGGGTAAGTTATGCGAGTATCGTCTATGGTAAACCAAGACTGAAATTATGGATACAGGCAAAGCCTTAGAAAATAAATTCATAATTCGCAAATTTTTTTAGAACTTTTTCGGTATAGGCTAGTCTACATATGTGAATATGATTCGAGCGACTGAGAAATCAGCATTTTAGATTTAGGAGTAGTCGGCTCGGATGAGTGGACAAATAAGCGATCAACAGTTAGTTGAGCGAGTACAGCAAGGAGATAAGAACGCTTTTAACCTGCTGGTACAGAAGTACCAGAGTAAAGTTATTAATCTGATTGCACGTTATGTGCGTAATCAGGCTGATGTGGCAGATGTTGCTCAAGAGGCATTTATTAAAGCCTATCGTGCACTGCCAAACTTTAGAGGTGAAAGTGCTTTTTACACTTGGTTGTACCGTATCGCAGTTAATACTGCGAAAAATCATTTAGTGGCACAAGGCAGGAGAACACCTGCAAACGATGTCGATGCCGAAGAGGCCGAATACTACGATGGTAGCGATGCGCTTAAAGAGTTTGCCTCTCCAGAGCGCCTAATGTTATCGGAAGAGATCCGCAAAGTGGTGTTTGATACGTTAGATACTTTGCCAGAAGAATTGAAAATGGCTATCTCGTTACGAGAACTCGATGGGATGAGTTATGAAGAGATTGCCAATGTGATGGAATGTCCGGTTGGCACCGTAAGATCTCGAATCTTCCGTGCCCGTGAAGCCATCGACAAGCAGTTGCAGCCTTTGCTGGAACGATGAAAGTTTTATCTCAGTACATTAATCTTATATGGGTGATAAATGGATAAATTAGGTCAGGAATGGGTATCCGCTGCCGTCGACGGTGAAGTCGATGAGCAGGTGTTAGCTGAATTAGCGGCTGATACGGATTCACATCAACAGTGGCATGATTATCATATGATAGGCGATGCTATGCGCGGCGAGTTGCCAAAGATGATCGATCTCGATCTCTGTGCCAACATTGCTGCCGCACTTGAAGATGAACCTACAATTGTTGCACCAAAGCGAGTCGAAGTAAGAGAAGCTGCTACGACGCGTAAGTTGGCCAATGTTATCCCTATGTTTAAGCAGTTTGGTCAATATGCTATTGCAGCCAGTGTTGCGCTAGTTGCTGTGGTTGGAGTGCAAAATTATAACCAGTCTCCTGAGTTAGATGCCTCGCCATTGCCAGTGCTCAATACGCGTCCTTTAATTGGTAGTGCCTCTCCAGTGAGCCTGCAAACAGGTCCTGTGCAACAGAGTCAAAGTTATACCAATGAGCGAGTGATGGAACAACGTCACCGTATAAATACGTATATTCAAGATCATATGTTGCAACAAAGATTGAATAATAGTGCAAATATAGACGACAATAGCGATACGACACCGATCCCGGTTAATCACTAAAAGCTATTGGTACCGATCACTGCTGTTATAATCATTCTGATGGTCGGTCTTTTTTAAGGAGTTAGCTTGCGTCTTATCTGGTTGGCCCTGTTAGTTCTCGCGCTTCCCGTGACCGCACGGGAAGATATGTCAGCTAAAGCTTGGTTAGAAAATATGAGCCAAGCTTTGCAGACTCAAGAATTCAAAATGTCTTTGATCCATTTACAATCGGATCATATTCGCCCCCTAGTGTATATTCATGGTCAAGTTGAAGATCAAGAAGTTGCCTTCTTAGAACATCTCAATGGGCCGCCCAAAAATGCTGTTAGAGTGGGCTCTAAAGTGACGTTCATTGAGCACGATCAACCGGCATATAGTGTTGAGGCCGATAGGATTCAAGGGGTTCTCCCTCCAGCATTTGCAGGCAATATCAGTGCGCTAGAAGAGGGCTATCAATTTGTCCTCGGTGGTCGTAGCCGATTAGCGGGTCGTCCTGGACAGTTAGTGCGTATTATTCCAAATGACGAAAACCGTTACGGCTATCAAGTATGGTTAGATATGGATACATATTTACCGCTGCGATATGACATGCTCAATTTGGATAAACAGCTGCTGGAACAGATACTCGTGGTTGAGCTCATAGTTCTCGATGATGCCCCCTCTATTTTGCGTGAAGCCTATAAGGCTGAATGGCCCGAGGTGATGCCGCAGCCCCAGCGCGAAAAGGCTGATAATTGGCAGTTTAAATGGTTACCTCAAGGTTTTAAGATTTTGGTTAGAGATAACCATAGATTAATTGGCAGTCACGAAGCGGTTGAATATATTGCCCTAAGCGATGGCATGACTCACATATCTGTTTATGTTGCTCGCGCTGGTGAGACGGCAATGCCGGAAGAGTTAATGACTCGTAATGGTTTATCGTTAGCGAGCGAACGTGTGGGTAATGCCGAAGTTGTTGCGGTGGGTAAAGTCCCTGCCGAAACGTTAAGCCGAATAGCAAAGAGTCTCACAATAGAGTGATAGCAAGATGATGGAAGAGGTCGCCACTGTTATTCGCAGTGGCAATGACGGTTGGGTAATCGTTGAGGTAAAAGTTAAAAATGCCTGTAACCATTGTGATAACAATGAGTCTTGTGGCACTTCTGCGGTATCAAAAGCCTTCTCACCTAAAGTACAGCGTTTTTCTGTACCCTCAAATGAGCAGTATCAAGCTGGCGAGTTACTTAAGCTTGGTCTTCCTGAAAGCGTGATTTTAAAAGCGGCTGCAATCGTCTATTTGCTTCCTTTAGCCGGTTTGTTTGTTGGTGCAGGTTTTGGCCAGCTTTTCATGCCATTGCTAGATGTCGCTGCTAGTGATGGATTAACTATTGGGTTTGCTCTGCTAGGAGCTACAGCTGCGTGGCGTGTTGGTCGACGCTGGGCTAAGGTATTAGAGCAAAATAGTCAGCCAGTGATCATCGCTCGTCTCGGTCGTAGTTTGGTGTAGTTTATTTCGTTCTCAACACGCTAATATTTACTTTCTCTTTGTGATTCCAATTGGTATTAGGTTGGTGATCGGGTACAATTCGGCACTTTTAGATAATTTTCAACTTCGAGTTTAGTCATTTCGCATAATGAAGCATATTAGAAACTTTTCGATTATTGCCCATATTGATCATGGCAAATCAACCCTTTCTGACCGTCTTATTCAAGAATGCGGTGGCTTGTCTAACCGTGAGATGGCGGCGCAAGTATTGGATTCAATGGATCTTGAGCGTGAGCGCGGTATTACCATTAAGGCTCAGAGTGTAACGCTCGATTATAAAGCCAAAGATGGTGAAACTTACCAGCTTAACTTTATTGATACTCCTGGCCATGTGGATTTCTCCTATGAGGTTTCACGCTCGCTAGCGGCATGTGAAGGCGCGCTGCTCGTGGTCGATGCGGGTCAAGGTGTGGAGGCTCAGACCTTAGCAAACTGTTATACCGCATTAGAGATGGACCTGGATGTTGTTCCGGTATTAAACAAGATTGACCTTCCTCAAGCTGATCCTGAGCGTGTTGCTGAAGAGATTGAAGATATCGTCGGTATTGAAGCGACCGATGCGGTTCGCTGCTCTGCTAAAACGGGTTTAGGTATCACAGATGTTCTTGAAACTATCGTAGCTCAAATTCCTCCTCCAGAGGGAGATCCAGAAGCGCCGCTACAAGCACTAATTATTGACTCATGGTTTGATAGCTATCTCGGTGTTGTATCGTTAGTGCGTATCAAGCACGGCAAACTCAAAAAAGGCGATAAGTTTAAGGTGATGTCTACAGGACAAACCCATACAGCTGATCGTGTGGGTATATTCACACCAAAACAAACCGACACAGGAGCACTAAATACTGGTGAAGTTGGCTTTGTTATCGCGGGAATTAAAGAGATCCACGGCGCACCAGTTGGTGATACGTTAACCTTGGCAAAAAATGGTGCTGAAAAGCCCTTACCTGGCTTTAAAAAGGTAAAGCCTCAGGTTTATGCGGGTGTATTTCCAATATCTACCGATGATTATGAAAACTTCCGTGATGCGCTTAATAAATTAAGTCTTAATGATGCCTCTTTGTTCTTCGAGCCTGAAACATCATCAGCACTTGGCTTTGGTTTCCGTATTGGTTATCTCGGTCTACTGCACATGGAGATCATTCAAGAGCGTTTAGAGCGCGAATATAATCTTGATCTGATCACCACTGCACCAACAGTAGTTTATGAGGTGGTAACGACGAAGGGGGAAACCATCTACGTTGATAACCCATCTGATCTTCCTGCGATGAATAACATCGAAGAGATGCGTGAACCAATTGTTGAAACAAACATTCTGGTACCTAAAGAGTATTTAGGTAACGTGATCACCCTTTGCGTTGAAAAGCGTGGTGTACAAACCAATATGGTGTATCACGGCAATCAAGTGGCAATCACTTATGATATGCCGATGGCTGAAGTGGTCATGGACTTCTTTGACCGTTTGAAGTCAACCAGTCGTGGTTATGCGTCGCTTGAATATAACTTTAAGCGTTTTGAACCTGCCGATATGGTGCGTTTAGATGTGTTAATTAATGGCGATCGCGTCGATGCGCTTGCGATGATTTTACATAAGACTAATGTGCGTTATCAGGGCTTGGCGCTTGTGAATAAGATGAAAGAGCTTATTCCAAGACAGATGTTTGATATTGCGATTCAGGCGGCTATTGGTAGTCAGATTATTGCTCGTTCTTCTGTGAAGGCATTACGTAAAGACGTGACGGCTAAATGTTACGGCGGCGACGTATCGCGTAAGAAGAAACTGCTTAACAAGCAGAAAGAGGGTAAGAAACGCATGAAGCAGGTTGGTAATGTGGAAGTACCACAAGAAGCCTTCCTTGCGGTACTCAAGCTCAACGAATAATCACTATTTCGTTAATAATTGTTAATAGTGATAGATATTAGGCGCCGCGGTTTGCGGCGCTTTCTTTGTTACAGTATAAATGAGCTATTAAGGCGTCAGACAGGTTAGTCTGATGCTGATATTCTTATTTCTCAGGAGTTAGTTAGCTATGGCAGCTTATTTTTCCCTCATTTTGGTATTGGTGACACTCAGTAGCGGTTTGATCTGGCTGTTCGACGCGATCGTGCTTGCACCTAAGCGCCAGCAGAAGCTCGCTATTGCACAAGCCTCTCAGGCTAATATTAGTGAAGAAAGCGCTGAAAAAATTGTTCGTGAATCGGCGATTGTTGAAACCTCGCGTTCCATTTTTCCAGTTATCGCTTTTGTATTGATTTTACGATCCTTTATCTATGAACCGTTTCAAATTCCCTCGGGGTCGATGATGCCTACATTGTTAGTGGGCGATTTTATCTTAGTTGAGAAGTTCAGCTACGGATTAAAAGACCCCGTCTGGCGCAGTAAGTTGGTTGAAACTGGCAAGCCTGAGCGTGGCGATGTTGCGGTATTCAAGTATCCAGAGAACCCTCAGATTGATTACATTAAACGAGTGATAGGTCTGCCTGGGGATCGTATTGTTTATCGTAATAAAGATCTTTATATCCAAAAAGCGTGCGCAGAAGGCGAAACGACTTGTCCTAAGCTTGAGAAAATTGAGCGTGTCGGTGTTAACCAAGGCGAGTTTAGCCAAGATAATATCCCGCTATTACGCTACAAAGAGCAGTTAGGTGACGTGACACACGATATCTTGATTAACCCTGGACGAGGTGAACCCACTTCTTACTATTTCCGCGAAAACAATCTGGCCGTGGGTGAGTTTATCGTACCTGAAGGTCAATATTTTATGATGGGTGATAACCGCGATAATAGTACCGACTCGCGTTTTTGGGGATTTGTGCCCGAAGCTAACTTGGTAGGCAAAGCGGTGGCTATTTGGATTAGCTTCGAGTTTGACCGCAGCAAGAGCGATTTCTTGCCAACATGGATCCCAACGGGTGTGCGTTTTAATCGTGTAGGCGGAATTGTGTAATATGGAACCGATTAAAAACCTGCCGCGTTTATGCCGAACATTAGGCCATGAGTTCAATAAGCTAAGTCTTTTAGAGCAAGCGTTGACTCACAGAAGTGCTGCAAGCAAACACAATGAACGTCTTGAATTTTTAGGTGATTCTATTCTGTCTATTGTGATCTCGGATGCTTTGTATCATCAGTTTCCAAAGGCGACTGAAGGTGACTTGAGTCGTATGCGAGCGACGTTAGTGTGCGGCAAAATGTTAGCTGAAATAGCTAAAGAATTTAAGCTAGGAGATTACCTTAAACTCGGTCCTGGCGAGCTTAAGAGTGGTGGATTTCGCCGTGAATCCATTTTAGCTGATGCGGTCGAAGCGATTATTGGTGCTATCTATCTCGATGCCGATCTCGAAGCTTGTCGAGTATTAGTTTTAAATTGGTATAAGACGCGATTGGCGGTCATTGAGCCGATTAATCAAAAAGATCCCAAAACCCTGCTGCAGGAACACCTGCAGGGCTTTAAAAAACCTCTACCTGTATACAAGGTTGTCAATATTAGCGGAGAGGCTCACGCGCAAACTTTTACAGTTGAATGTAAAATTGAGCAATTAGATAAAGCGGTAGTTGGTATCGCCAACTCCCGTAGAAAAGCGGAGCAGATTGCCGCAGCAGAAGTTTTGGAGCGTATTAAACGATGAGTGATCCTAAAAAGCCGCAAGGCAGCAACGAACCTAGTTTAGACGAGCTACTCGCTCGGATGAACAGCGGTGCGAGTGGCAGCCAACATGCGGTCACTTACTGTGGTATGGTTGCCATTGTTGGCCGCCCAAATGTGGGGAAGTCGACACTACTCAACAAGCTTTTAGGGCAAAAAATTTCAATCACCTCTAAGAAGCCGCAAACTACACGTCACCGTATCATGGGGATTCATACCGATGGTCCCCGCCAGGTGGTGTTTATCGACACGCCTGGTTTGCATATTGAAGAGAAGCGCGCGATTAACCGTTTAATGAACCGCGCCGCTTCGAGCTCCCTTGCTGAGGTGAGTCTGGTTGTTTTTGTTGTCGATGGTCTTAACTGGACCGCCGACGATGAGATGGTGCTTAAGAAGCTTCAAAGCCGTGATGATGGCCGTAAAACCGTGTTAGCCATCAACAAAGTCGATAATATCAAAGACAAAGAGGCGCTATTTCCGCATTTGCAGGAGCTTGCGGCGAAATTTGAGTTTGATGAAATTTTGCCTATATCAGCGACTCAAGGCACAAATGTGCAGCGTATTATGGATATGGCGGTTGAGTCTGTTCCAGAGTCGCCTTTCTATTTCCCAGAAGACTATGTTACCGATCGCTCTCAAAAGTTTATGGCATCAGAAATTGTGCGTGAAAAGCTGATGCGCTTTTTGGGCGATGAATTGCCTTACGATGCAACGGTTGAGATTGAGCAGTTTAAGATGATGGAAAATGGCGTTTATCAAATTAATGCCTTGATCTTAGTTGAGCGTGAAACCCAAAAGCGTATGGTGATTGGTAATAAGGGTGAACGTATTCGCACTATTGCAACTCAAGCGCGGCTCGATATGGAAGTCTTATTCGATAACAAGGTGTTCCTAGAGGTTTGGGTCAAGGTTAAATCTGGTTGGGCTGATGATGAGCGTGCGTTAAGATCATTAGGCTATGGCGAAGATTAACCATAAGTAGCTTGATAGTCTGAGGCCGAGATGATGGATTGCAACAAGGTTTGCAGTTTATTATCTTGGCCTTTATTGTAATTATGATTATAAGCGAGCGAGGATAGATGCTGCGGGGCTATGTGTTACATACTCGTCCTTACAAAGAGTCGAGCGTTCTCGTTAATTTATTGGTCGATGGTCAAGGACGCATCGATTGTGTTGCGCGTCTTGGTAGTGGCAAGTCATCAATTAAGAGTATTCTTCAGCCATTTCAACCTCTGCTGTTTCAACTTTCTGGTCGCAGTAGCCTGAAAAATTTGTATCAAGTCGAAGCTGCAAGCCCTGCTGTGCCAATAAGTGGCGAAGTTAGCTTTGCCGGATTCTACTTAAATGAATTATTGGTGCGTTGTCTATCTGTTGAACACGGCGCTGAGCAGCTATTTTTTACTTATCATAAAACCTTGATGGCAATGGCGGCGGGATTTAATCAGGCGCAACTAAGGTCATTTGAAATTGAACTACTCAAAGAGCTGGGAGTGATGCCATCTTTAACACTGGATGTGACACAATCTCCTATCGAGGCTGATTTCTATTACCGCCTGTTATCGGAAGAGGGCTTTTCTACTGCACTTGGGCCTAAATCTAATCACTATAGTGGTGAGTTGCTGTTGGCTTTAGAGACTGATAAATTGCAAGAGTCTGATTTTAAACAGGCCAAACTATTAATGAGGCAACTGCTCTCGGTCGTGCTTGGCGATAAACCACTCAAGTCGCGGGCCTTGTTTAATAAAGGCATCAAAAAATCATCTTATAGCAAGTAATTTGCTTGCCTCTGGTGCAGTTTCAACTGGTTTTTCCCTTGTGGCTTAGTACAATAAGCGCCAACCAATCTACAATCACTTAATATTCTTAAAGGTTAAGGACATACCATGGGCCGTATTCATTTGGGCGTTAATATCGATCACATTGCAACCTTACGTCAGGCTCGTGGTACTAGCTATCCAGATCCTGTCCATGCCGCAGCAGTCGCGGAGCATGCGGGGGCTGAAGGTATTACCGTGCATCTACGTGAAGATCGACGTCATATCTGCGATCGCGATATTTATCTGCTCGCTAAGACGATTAAGACGCGGATGAATTTTGAAATGGCTGTGACCGATGAGATGCTCGATATCGCCTGTGAAGTTAAACCTACTTATGTGTGTTTAGTGCCTGAAAAACGTGAAGAGTTGACCACTGAGGGAGGCCTGGATGTTGCTGGGCAACAGGATAAGATCCGCGCCGCTGTTTGCCGTTTGGCTGCGCAGGGCATTAAGGTTTCGCTATTTATCGATGCCGATAAAACACAAATCGATGCCACTGTTGCCGTAGGCGCCCCTGTGATTGAGTTACATACAGGCTGTTATGCCGACGCCGAGACCGATGAAGACCAAGCTAAAGAGCTTGCGCGTATTACAGAGATGGCCACGTACGCCCATGGTAAGGGATTAGTGGTTAACGCTGGTCATGGGCTCCATTATCACAATGTGAAGCCTATAGCCGCGATCCCAGAGCTTTATGAGCTTAATATTGGTCACGCGATCATCGCACGAGCATCTATCGATGGTTTAGACACTGCTGTACGTGATATGAAACAATTAATGATTGAAGGGCGTAACGGCGAGTAAATTACTCGAAGTTGGGCTACACGCTACGAGCTACGGGCAACTAGTCGCTTGCTAAGAGTGAGCAATATTTTCGTTCTGTGTTGAGTATTGAGCACGCTGCGGTTCAATTTTTTAAGGAATTGTCATGATTGTCGGTTTAGGTACAGATATCGTTGAAATTGAACGTATTGAACAAAAGGTACCTCAAGCGGGCGATCATGATGCGCTCGCTCAATGTCGCTTGGCCAAGCGGGTGCTAACCCCCTTTGAGTTTTCGATTTTTATTAACGCTACCCAACCGGGACGCTATCTAGCTAAACGTTTTGCAGCCAAAGAGGCTGCCGCTAAGGCGTTAGGTACAGGGATCGGCCGTGGTGTATCGTTTCAGCATATTGAGATAAGTAATGATGCTAACGGCGCGCCTCTAGCGAGTTTTAATGCTGGTGCCTCAGAGCGATTAACAGTGTTAGGTGGTGTTAAAGCCCATCTGTCCATTGCCGATGAAAAACATTATGCCACCGCGACTGTGATTATTGAGTCATAGCGGAAATTTGAATTAAACTTATCTGTATTTTTTATTCTTATAGATAAATCGGTGGGTTTTAGGGGATTTAACCGCTTTCGATTCGATTGCGACCGTTTCTTTTGGCTTGATATAGTGAGTTATCAATACGCTGAAAGACGGCTTCTATTGAGTCTGTACTGTTACATTCGGTTACGCCAAAACTGCAGCTAATATATAAATTGGGTTCGAACTCATATTGGCTGATGGTGCTTCGTAATTTCTCTGTCACCTCTAGTGCGTTTTCTAGTGTTATTTCGGGAAATATAATAACAAATTCTTCACCACCCCATCGAGCGAAGCAGTCTTGCTCTCTAATATTTTTAGAGACTAGCCGACAGAGCTTTTGCAGAATAAGATCGCCTTTATTGTGACCGTAGGTGTCGTTGATATTTTTGAATAAATCGATGTCAAAAATAGCCAGCGACAACGGATGATTATATCGTTTTGAACGCAAGATCTCTTTGGTTAATTCGACTTCAAAGCTTCTTCTATTGGCGATAGAGGTGAGCGGATCAATATTGGATAGCAGGGCAACTTGCTTGATCTTATCTTCAAGTTGCTGATTTTTTAGTTTAAGTTCGTTGGCATTTATCTTGATCAAATTCTCTAATGACATTGTGCCTTTTTGTGCCATCTCTTTTAGTTTATCGGCTTCTTGTGCTGCTAATTTCTCATCATGAATATTCTGATGAACGCCAATCATTCTCGCAACTGTGCCGTCAGCCTTATAAGTCTGGATCTTGGCATGATCCAATATCCATAAGTAAGTATCATCGGATTTTTTACAACGGTATTCGATCCGGTATTGATTAGACTCGCCATTGATATACTGCTCAAAGTGGGTCATCACTCTGTTATAGTCATCTGGATGAATGATGTTTTCCCATGTAAACACATTCTCTTGCAAGGATTTTTCATCGTAACCTAACATGCGATACCAGCCTGGACTTCTTATTACTATCCCAGTATTGGCGTTCCAGTCCCAAGTCCCTTCCGCTATCAGATCTAGAATGGCGTTGAGTGTGATGTCAGATTCGGCAAGGGTGTTATGCTTATAGGTATTTTCCATAGAATACTGATATGAGATCGGCTTTGTTTTTCTTTAATATAGTTGAAGCAACCAACATAAAACAGTGATCTTTCCGTTTTGTTATTTTTAGCCTTGCTCGAGGGAGATTTTAGCAAGGTGCTGAATTTTTTGATGATAACTGGGGATTCATTCTTCGGGAAATTATTTGAATCTTGAGTCTATGATTTAAACGGTAAATGAACTAGGTTAGAGAATAATAAAAAAAAGGTGCCAATTGAGACTCTCATAGATGAAGTCGGGACAGGGTAAATGTTTGAATCGCCGAAACAGTTATTCATGTGAGACGATCTAGCCTCTTCATCTTGATTGGGTTATTTCGTTTAAACCCCTTGCCTGCAATTGCTCATAATAAAAACAAATTCATAATATAAGGGAATACAGCATGAAATCCGCAGTAGAACAGCTAGCAACCTATAAGAGTGTTCACCTGAATCCGACCAATATTAAGACACATTTTGTTGGGATACCTCTGATTATCTGGTCGGCATTTTTGATGATAAACACTATTCCAATTAATTTTTTAGTCCTTGAGGATTCAGGCTTTGTATTCAACGTTGCCGGACTATTTGCCGTTGGTGTGCTCATTTACTATGTTAAGTTGCATGTGAAATTAGCCATAGGATTGTTACTCTTTATCTTACCTGTATTGTACAGCTCATACTTGGTTTCTAAATTGGACAGTGTTTGGATGATTGCTATTGGTATCTTTGTTGTTGGCTGGGTATTTCAGCTAATAGGGCACAAGTATGAAAAGGCGAAGCCTGCGTTTATCGATGATTTGAATCAGTTGTTAATCGGCCCGTTTTTCTTGATGGCAGAGGTTTATTTTATGCTGGGATTGGAGTCAGAGTTGGATAAAGAGATCACGCCGTTGGCGATAGAAAAGAGACGTAGTTTGACAAAATTAACTGCCGCTAACTAACGTCGCAGCAAACCTGTAAGCAAAAACACAGTAAGTTAAACAAATCGATTAGACAGTAAAAAGGCGCTATAAAGTGCCTTTTTACTATTTTAATTTAGCGCTTGTTGGCCTTTGGCGCTTTATAGTGCTGCGGTATCACTCTTACCGTTTTAACCATGTTTTCACCCACTTCGATGACTTCCAGAGGATAGCCAAATATCCGCATTGAGGTGCTAGGTTCTGGGATATCTTCAAGATATTCTATGATGAGGCCATTAAGGGTCTTTGGTCCATCAATTGGAAAATTCCAACCCATCTCTTTATTTAATTCGCGAATGTTAATGGTCGCATCGATTAAATAACTGCCGTCAGGTTGCTTATTGATATCTTCACTTGGGGTGGTGATCATAGATGTGGTGAAGTCACCCACAATCTCTTCGAGAATATCTTCTAGTGTCACTAAGCCCTGGATATCGCCATATTCATCTACGACCAGTCCTATACGCTCTTTATTGCGCTGGAAGTTTGCCAGTTGTACGTTAAGCGGTGTGCCTTCTGGTACAAAGTAGATCTCTTTTACGGCGCGAAGTAGGGAAGACTTACTAAATTGCTCTTTAGACTGCAGGCGAAGTGCATCGCGAAGATGAACAAAACCCACCGCATCATCGATAGTATCCCGATAGAGTAGTACGCGAGTATGCGGACTTTGGATCACTTGCTTATTAATGCTTTTGAAGTTGTCATTAATATTGATGGCATAAAGATCTGAGCGCGGGATCATGATGTCTTCGACGGTGACTTTTTCAAGATCCATAATCGATAGTAGCATCTCCTGATGTCGCCTTGGGATCAGCGCTCCAGCTTCATGTACAACGGTTCTTAGTTCTTCTTGGCTTAATGCATCATCTTCTTTTACTGAACGAATACCCAAAATATGCAAGAAAGTCGACGTGATGAAGTTAACGATTTTGACGAGCGGCGAGAGTAGAACTAACAGTATCTTCAGCAGCACACTCGATGGAAAAGCGATACGTTCAGGGTGCAGTGCTGCAACGGTTTTAGGGGTAACCTCTGCAAAGACTAATACCACGAGTGTGAGAACTCCTGTCGCGATCGCCACGCCAACATCGCCAAATAGTCTTATACCGACAATCGTCGCAATTGCTGATGCAAGGATATTGACTAGGTTATTGCCAATTAGGATGAGGCCAATAAGGCGATCGGGTCTATCGAGTAATTTTATCGCTCTTTTAGCCCCTTTATGACCATTATTGGCTAAGTGACGTAATCGATAGCGGTTGAGTGACATCATCGCTGTCTCAGAGCCTGAGAAGTAGGCTGAGATAATGATAAGCACGAATAAAATTATTAGAAGTACGCTGGTGGATATTGCGTCCAAACAGTGGCCCCGCTTTGGCGATAGTAAGAAAATTGCTGTAAGAAGTAGTAGATACAGCGATTTGAACGAAGAGTCAAGTTGACCCTAGTCGACTACTTATATCATCAACTAGGGTCACAAAGTGATATTTGGCCTATTGTAAAATAAGCTCTTTCACGATTCTGGCACCGAAGTAAGCAAGAGATAGTAAGGTTGCGCCAGTCAGCGTATAGGCTACCGCAGTACGGATTTTGCAGCCAACCCAATATTGTTGTGCCAACATAGCAATATAGGTAAACCAAGCCACGATAGACAAAATCGCCTTATGTCCTTTACCTTCTGCAAACATATCGTCGAGGAAAATAAACCCGGTAGCCAGTGATAAACTTAGTAATACCACACCAATGATGACGAGATGATACAGCTGCTTTTCTACTGTCATTAAAGGCGGTATCGCAGGACTCAACATCAATTGCTTTTTCTTTAATTTATTTTGGATCATTGCAAGCTGTATCGCATAAAGCGCTGCAATCATCAGTGCACTATATGCCATCAGTGACAATACTACGTGGGCAAGTACTTCTGGGTAGAGCTCAAAATGGATAATAAACTTAGGCGGAAGCAACCACAGCAGCGCGACGGAAATCACCGAGCAGGCATAGACTACGGGAACAACCACAATCACCTTTAATCTGAACATTAAAATAGTAAAGGTAAAGGCAATGATCCAGTTAACCATAGAGATGACATTGGTCAGACTAAAGTTTTGCCCGTCACCAGTAAAGATGGCCTGTGACAGCGCTGCGGCATGAAGAATCACTGCGATCGCAGCAAACCCAGCAACAGCCTTGCGGTTCGGGCCATCGGCATGAAACAGGCGACTAATCACCAGGATAAGGGCTATGCTGTAGAAAAATATGGCTGAAGCCGAAAAAATGACCATCGAAAATTAACCTATCGTTATGTTCGCTTTCTTTGCAATCGCAACCCTTCTGAGCTGGTTGTATCTTGCTTAACTAATGTCATTAGAATAACACGAGCGATGCATAAATGGGCAGGGGCTTTACACACAAAAATTAGCACTTTCTGAGCGTTAGTCCTAAGTTTTGCAAATTTTTAAAAGATTAATGCATCTCATCGAGTTCGATAACTTGCTTAGTGCGGTAGCATAATATCTATGCATCGTTATAATACTGCCCAATCATGTAAATTCTAAACGGTAAAGAACGCGATAATGTTTGAGAACCTAACGGACAGATTATCACGTACCCTGAAGAACATCAGTGGTCGTGGTCGCTTAACTGAAGATAATATAAAAGAAACGTTACGCGAAGTGCGTATGGCGTTGCTTGAAGCCGATGTCGCTTTGCCTGTTGTGCGTGCTTTTGTAAACAGCGTTAAAGAACGTGCTGTTGGCCAAGAGGTCTCGAAAAGCCTTAGCCCAGGCCAAGCATTTATTAAGATAGTACAAAGCGAGTTGGAAAACGCCATGGGCGAAGCCAACGAAGCGCTAAATCTATCGACCCAGCCGCCTGCGGTTATCATGATGGCTGGTCTTCAAGGTGCCGGTAAAACTACCAGTGTGGCGAAACTGTCTAAGTTTCTTCGAGAGCGCGAAAAGAAATCTGTTCTCGTGGTCAGTGCTGACGTATATCGCCCAGCGGCAATAAAACAGTTGGAAACCTTGGCAGCTGAAGTTGAGGTTGAGTTCTTCCCATCAGATGTCAGCCAAAAGCCAATCGATATTGTTAATGCGGCTATGGCGCATGCAAAGCTGAAGTTTATCGACGTTGTTATTGTCGATACTGCAGGTCGATTGCACGTTGATGAAAGCATGATGGATGAGATCAAAGATCTTCATGCCGCGGTTAAACCAATCGAAACCTTGTTCGTGGTTGATGCCATGACAGGTCAAGATGCGGCCAATACGGCTAAAGCGTTTAACGAAACACTACCTTTAACGGGTGTGATTCTTACCAAAGTCGATGGTGATGCACGCGGTGGTGCGGCATTATCCATTCGCCATATCACGGGGAAGCCGATTAAGTTTTTGGGTGTCGGTGAGAAGACCGACGCTTTAGAGCCGTTCCATCCCGATCGCGTAGCCTCTCGCATCTTGGGCATGGGCGATGTGCTATCGCTTATCGAAGAAGTTGAGCGTGGTGTCGATAAAGAAAAGGCGATGAAGCTTGCTTCTAAAGTGAAGCAAGGCGGTAGCTTTGATCTTGAAGATTTCCGTGAACAGCTGCAGCAGATGAAAAATATGGGCGGCATGATGAACATGCTGGAAAAACTGCCTGGTGTCGGTCAACTTCCACCAGAAGCGCTCGCTCAAGTGCAAGATGGTAAGATGACGGGGCAAATGGAGGCGATCATTAACTCCATGACGGCCGCCGAGCGTAAACGTCCTGATATCATCAAAGGTTCGCGTAAACGCCGTATTGCAATGGGATCTGGTACCCAGATTCAAGATGTGAACCGTCTATTGAAACAGTTTACTCAGATGCAAAAAATGATGAAGAAGATGTCGGCTAAAGGCGGCATGAAAAAAATGATGCGCGGCATGAGTGGCATGTTGCCCCCAGGCATGAAGATGCCTGGCCGATAAATAGATTGATTTTTAAAGATTTAGTTAAGCCCATGAAGGGATTCACACTCTTCGTGGGCTTTCTATTTTAGTGTGAAAAACGTTGCATTCGTCGCCGATTCAGGTAGAATCGTGCGGCTTTCTATCTGGGACTCTTCGCGAACACGGGGTTCCAGTTTTTATTTTTGCCTTATTAAGGCAAATCATTAGAGGATAAAAGACGCATGGTTACCATTCGTTTAGCTCGTGGCGGCGCAAAAAAGCGTCCATTTTATAACATCGTTGTTGCTGATAGTCGCAATGCTCGTGACGGTCGTTTCATCGAACGTGTTGGTTTCTTCAATCCATTGGCTCGTGGCCAAGAAGAAGCTCTACGTTTAGACCTTGATCGTGTTGAGCACTGGGTTTCTAACGGTGCAGCTACTACAGACCGTGTAGCAAAATTGATCAAAGACGCTCGTAAAGCTGCTGCTTAATAGCGTTAAGGTATAGATTAATGAGTAGTCACCAAGACCCTATCGTACTGGGCAAATTAGGCTCATGTCACGGTATTAAAGGTTGGTTGAAGATCACTAGCTATACCGATTCTGCCGAAGATATTTTTGACTATTCACCTTGGTTGATCAAAGAGCAAGGTGAGTGGCGCGAAGTTAAGGTTGACCAGTGGCGTTTTCAGGGTAAGGCGTTAATCGCTGTACTCGAAGGCATAACCACTCGAGACCAAGCGCAAATGCTCACTAATTGTGAGATTGCCATTCCTGCGGAGTTGATGAAAGAGTTGCCTGAAGACGAGTTCTACTGGCGTGATTTGATCGGCTGTAAAGTAGTGAATACCAAAGGCTATGACATGGGAAAAGTCGAACAGATCGTGGAAACAGGATCGAACGACGTACTCCTTGTAAAAGCTAACGCGAAAGATGGCTTTGGCAAAACGGAACGTATGATTCCTTTTGTTACCGAGCAGTTCATCATTGAGGTGAACCTATCGGACAAACAAATTTTAGTGGATTGGGATCCGGACTTCTAAGTCGAGGGACAACAGATGTGGTTAGGGGTAGTAACCCTGTTTCCAGAGATGTTTCGTGCCGTAACAGACTTTGGTGTAACGGGTCGGGCCGTTAGCAACGGCTTGCTGGAGTTGCAAACGTGGAATCCTCGTGATTTCACCCATGATAAACATCGCACAGTGGACGACCGGCCTTATGGTGGCGGACCTGGAATGTTGATGATGGTGCAACCTCTACGTGATGCCATCCACGCAGCCAAAGCGGCTGCTGGAAAGAAGGCGAAGGTGATTTATCTTTCTCCTCAAGGTCGCAAGCTGACTCAGCAAGGCGTCGAAGAGTTAGCTAAATCAGAGAGTTTGATATTGGTGTGTGGTCGTTACGAAGGTATCGATGAGCGCATTATTCAAACGGAAGTGGATGAAGAGTGGTCAATTGGCGATTACGTGCTTTCGGGCGGTGAATTGCCAGCGATGACTCTGATTGATTCAGTATCACGCTTGGTGCCAGGGGTTCTTGGAAAGCAAGCATCAGCAGAGCAGGATTCCTTCTCTGATGGTTTACTGGATTGTCCCCACTATACTCGACCTGAAAGCCTTGATGGTATCGATGTACCGGCAGTGTTGTTAAGTGGTAACCACGAACATATTAGACGCTGGCGTCTGCAACAGAGTCTCGGAAGAACTTTGTTACGACGACCAGAATTATTTGAAAATCTAGCTCTGACTGACGAACAAACTAAGCTATTAGCCGAATTTGTCGATGCCACCCAAAAAGGTGAGTAACAAATGGTCAGTTATATCTAGTATGGAGTTTATTCATGAATAACATCATTAAAATGCTCAACGATGAGCAAATGAAGCAAGACGTACCACAGTTTGGTGCAGGTGACACAGTAGTTGTTAAAGTACGTGTTGTTGAAGGCGGTAAAGAGCGTCTACAGGCTTTCGAAGGCGTTGTAATCGCAAAGCGTAACCGTGGTTTGCATTCAGCATTCACAGTTCGTAAGATCTCTAATGGTGAAGGTGTTGAGCGTGCGTTCCAAACTCACAGCCCAATCATCTCTAGCATCGAAGTTAAGCGTCGCGGCCGTGTACGTCGTGCTAAGCTTTACTACCTACGTGATCGTTCAGGTAAGTCTGCACGTATCCGTGAGAAGCTTTCTAAGTAAGAAATCGCTTCAAGTAAAACAAGATGCAGTGTTCGCACAAATACCCGCCTTATGGCGGGTTTTTGTGTTTTAGGGCATGCATAAATGTTGGTGATCAAATCTATTTATCTGTTTGAAAGTCATGGCCACTGCAGGAGTTTTATACCAATCAGTATAAAGATGTGATAGCTCAGTGAGAATTTAGCGCTTATGAGGCAAGGCCCATAGTTGCTCCTCGGCTCTAGCATCCTCGGTAACCGCTCTACGTGTTACCCTACCTTTTAAATCTCTTTTAGTTGTGCTTCGCCCTATCTCCTATATCGATGTAGTCTTCCATTAAGGGCATTCACAAGATCTGACCATCCAGAGATGGAGGAAATGTTTTGAGTATGTCAGGAACACGCAAGACCCTATTGATTGCAACGAGTGAGGAACATAGTCGAACTAGATTTAAGCTCGTTAACACTGTACCTGATGCGCCAAAGCTCGCCTTTTAGCGTTTTTCACCTGTCTACTCTTGCGTTGAATAGACTCACAAGGGAACAACCATTCTATTGCCTATTCGCCTTGAATTAGTTGCCAACAAACACGCTGAGTAGATCACTTTCTTATATTGATTGGTATTATTTAGAACTAGTGAATTGACAATTTTCCAAGTCCCCAATCCAGTCACTAAAGTTGAATTTTACTATTGATAGCGATTTCCGCTTGATCTGATCTCAATCCACAGGCATAGTTACCTCAAAATGTAATGGTGTACTATTACGGTGTTGCAAATAGTGTCGTCAGATATTGCAATATTTATATTTAAATGTAGTCGTGAGTAAATAACAGAGATTAGGTTGGTGACAGGTATGCAGCAAGACACAATTAATAATGTCCATATTAGTTCTGAACAAGTATTGGTGACTCCCGAAGAGTTAAAGCAACAGCTACCTTTGTCCAACGCTGCTTATCAATATGTGCTTAATGCGAGAAAGACAGTCTCGGATATTGTTCATAAGCGAGATAATCGAGTGTTGGTCGTCAGCGGTCCATGTTCGATTCATGACATCAAGTCAGCCAAGGAATACGCACTCAAATTAAAAACACTCCATGATGAGTTACAAGATGAGTTTTACATTCTGATGCGCGTTTACTTCGAGAAGCCGCGGACAACGGTTGGCTGGAAGGGAATGATAAACGATCCCGATATGGATGAATCATTCGATGTCGAAAAAGGACTTCGTATGGCCCGTGAACTAATGATTTGGCTTGCAGAGCTTGGACTCCCTGTCGCAACCGAAGCACTCGATCCTATTAGTCCGCAGTACCTGTCTGAATTAATCACTTGGTCGGCGATTGGTGCTCGTACCACAGAATCCCAGACTCATAGAGAGATGGCATCAGGCTTGTCTATGCCAGTTGGTTTTAAGAATGGTACAGATGGCAAACTGGGGGTTGCGATTAATGCGCTTCAATCGGCTGCCAGTAGTCATCGATTTATGGGGATTAATCAGCAAGGGCAGGTGGCATTGTTGCAAACGGCCGGTAATCCAGATGGGCATGTAATTTTACGCGGTGGAAAGACGCCAAATTATGATGCAGCCAGTGTCGCAGAGTGTGAAACTCAACTGCATGACGCCAAGCTTAATGCTCGTCTAATTGTTGACTGCAGCCATGGCAATTCATCTAAAGATCACAACAGGCAGCCTGCGGTATGCCAAGATGTCTTCAATCAGATAGAAAATGGTAATCAATCGATCATCGGCGTCATGCTTGAAAGCCACCTTAATGAAGGCAATCAAAGTAGTGATAAGCCTCTGAGCGAGTTAGCTTATGGTGTATCGGTTACGGATGCTTGTATTAATTGGCAGACGACCGAGCAATTACTGCGTCAAGGTGCGGCACAATTAGCTTCGGTTTTACCGACAAGGTTTGATATGCTCAAGGCTGTAAATGCTTGATGGATAAACCACAAATGAACGAGAAAACCACCGAAGAGTTAGAAAAGCTTCGCGGACATATCGATAATGTCGATCAACAATTGCTGCATCTACTGCGTAAACGCCTCGATCTAGTCGGTCAGGTCGGTGCCGTAAAGCATGCCGCTGGTGTGCCGATTTATGCACCAGAGCGTGAAGCATCCATGCTTGCCAAGCGCCGGGAAGAAGCGGCGAGTATGAATGTCTCTCCTCAGCTTATTGAAGATATTTTGCGCCGCTTAATGCGTGAATCTTACCTTAATGAGAAAGATGTGGGCTTTAAGCAGGTTAAAACCGATCTTGGTCATGTGGTGATTGTTGGTGGTGAAGGTAAGCTCGGTGGACTGTTCAGCCAGATGTTACGACTATCTGGCTATCAGGTTCAGTCGTTAGACAAAGATGATTGGCAGCGCGCTGAATCCATTTTTAATGGTGCTGGTTTAGTGATTGTGACAGTGCCAATCAGTATCACTTGTGAGCTGATTGCAAGCAAACTAGGGCAATTGCCTGAGTCCTGCATCTTAGCGGACTTAACTTCGATAAAAGCCAAGCCGCTTGATGCAATGCTATCGGCGCACAGAGGTCCAGTGGTCGGGCTTCACCCCATGTTTGGCCCTGATGTCGGCAGTCTAGCGAAGCAGGTGGTTGTGGTGTGCCATGGTCGTGGTCAGGACCAGTATGAATGGCTGATGGAGCAGATCAAGATTTGGGGTGCTCGACTGGTTGAGGCTGATGCGCAGAAACATGACAAGGCGATGCAGTTAGTTCAGGCGATGCGTCACTTTTCATCATTTGTCTATGGATTAAACCTTTATCGTGAAGCGGCTGATATCGATAACCTATTGCAGTTTAGCTCGCCAATTTATCGGTTAGAACTGGCGATGGTGGGACGTCTTTTTGCCCAGAGTCCCGAACTTTACGCCGATATTATCTATGCCCAGCGTGAAAGTTTGACGGCCATTGGTGACTATTTGGAAAACTACACTCAAGCACTCGAGTTGTTGAAGTCGGGTGATCGCCAAGGGTTTATCGACCAGTTTGAAGAGGTGGCTAACTGGTTTGGTGATTTTGCACCACAATTTCAACGAGAGAGTCGGGCTATGTTGCAATCGGTCAATGACATGAAAGCGGGCTAGTTGCTGCCTGAAAACGGATTGTTTAGCCCTCATTCTAACGTAAAACCTGAGCCGAGATTAACGCTATCTGGCTCAGTTTTTTTGTGGATTAGAAATAGGTTATCGTCCATCAATCTCATATGTTCGTTGTTCTTAAGCTCAAAAAATCCCACATTAGTTGCACTTATTCTAATTTGATCTGCCTCATAGTTTGCCACATTGCTCCGATAAATCGCTTTAGCTGATGGCAAAGTCGCAGTAGACTCCAATAAAACATGCAAAATAAAAGCATGATTAAAAATAGGAGTAGTTGTAATGTTTTGTATTCAGTGTGAGCAAACGATTAGAACCCCAGCGGGTAATGGCTGTAGTTATTCTCAAGGTATGTGCGGTAAGTTGTCTGATACCTCAGATCTGCAAGATCTCTTGATCTACTTGCTTCAGGGCGTTTCAGCCTATGCGGTTAAGGCAAGAGAGTTTGATATTATTGATAGTGAAATTGACACCTTTGTCCCTAAAGCCTTTTTCGCCACACTGACAAACGTCAACTTTGATGATGAGCGATTAATCGATTACGTCAATCAGGCGGAACGTTATCGTAACCGTCTAAAGGCTGCCTATGAAACGGCATGCGCGGAAGCTGGCAAAGCTGTCGATACGCTTATTCCTGCTGCATCATTAATATTGGCGACATCTAAGCCTGAAATGCTTGCTCAAGCCGCTCAAGCTGCGCCCAACCGTGGTAAAGAGAGTGTTCATGAAGATATTATGGGTCTGCGTCTACTTTGTCTTTATGGCCTAAAAGGCGCAGCTGCCTATATGGAGCATGCACGTGTTCTAGAGCAAACGGATAGCGATGTCGCGGCTAACTTCCATGAAATAATGGCTTTCCTTGGCTCAGATTCAGAAGATGCTGACAAGCTGTTTGCCACCGCAATGGAGATTGGTCAGCTGAACTATCGCGTGATGGCGATGTTAGATACCGGTGAAACAGCGTCGTTTGGTCACCCTGAGCCGACACAAGTCAACACGGTTGCAGTGAAAGGCAAAGCTATTTTGGTCTCCGGCCATGATATGAAAGACTTAGAGCTGATTTTAGAGCAGACACAAGGCAAGGGCATCAATGTCTTTACCCATGGTGAGATGCTACCAGCGCTGGCTTACCCCGCCTTTAAAAAGTATCCACACCTCGTCGGTAACTACGGCAGTGCGTGGCAGAATCAGCAGAAAGAGTTCGCTAACTTCCCTGGTGCGGTAGTGATGACCTCTAACTGCATTATCGATCCAAATGTAGGCGATTACTCTGACCGTATATACACCCGCAGCATTGTTGGCTGGCCTGGTGTAACTCATATTGTTGGCGACGATTTTTCTGCGGTGATCGATAAAGCACTATCGCTAGAAGGCTTTATCTATGATGAGATCCCCCATCTTATCACCATAGGTTTTGCTCGAAATGCGTTAATGGCTGCTGCGCCTGCCGTGGTTGAAAATGTGAAGAATGGATCGATTAAACATTTCTTCCTTGTGGGTGGTTGTGACGGTGATAAGTCTGAGCGTAGTTACTTTACCGATATCGCAACAGCGGCACCAAAAGACTCAATTATCATGACGTTAGGCTGTGGTAAGTACAAGTTTAACAAGCTTGCATTCGGTGATATTAACGGTATTCCACGTCTATTGGATATCGGTCAATGTAACGATGCTTACTCGGCGATTCAGCTAGCCATTGCACTGTCTGAGGTGTTCGAGTGTGAGATCAACGAACTGCCACTGAGCTTGGTTCTATCATGGTTTGAGCAAAAGGCGATTGTGATCTTGTTGACTCTACTATCGCTGGGTGTAAAAAACATCCGCACTGGCCCGACAGCGCCTGCATTTTTGACAGAAAATCTGGCTAAGATTTTAGAAGACAAGTTTGGTCTACGTACCACAACGACTGTCGAAGCCGATCTCAAGGACATACTAAGCGTCGCTTAACTCGTTTTAATGCCTATGGATAAGGCCATAGGCATTCTCTTCTGTCTGGGTAAATATCTCTATGAACAGCCAACAATATCATTCTGAGACTTGGCAGCGTGGCGAGGTACGTTTAACGTGCGTCGAGCGTTGGCAAGAAACTCACGATGTCACCAGTTTCCGGTTTCAGGGCGAAAAGAGTGTCAAGTTTCACTTTAAGCCAGGGCAATTTATCACCTTGATGCTTAACATTAATGGTAATGCCGTTGCACGTAGCTACACCCTCTCTTCATCACCTTCTCGTCCTTACTCTATCGTGGTAACCATAAAGCGGATCGAGGGCGGAGTGGCATCCAATTATTTAGTGGATCATCTGCAGCCTGGGCACAGTATTACCGCTCGCGGACCCGATGGTGTATTTAACTTGGTCGATATCGAAGCGGATAAATATCTTTTTTTAAGTGCGGGTAGCGGCATAACGCCTATGTACTCAATGTCTCGCTGGCTGACCGATACACAGATCGGCAGTAATATAGCGTTTTTTCATAGTGCTAAATCGCCACAAGATCTGATTTTCCATCAATCGCTACAGCAGTTAGCGCAGCGCCATGAACATTTCTCGTTAAATTATTGCCTAGAGGAGGGGGATATTAACGACATGGATAGCTACCAGGGACGTATATCGTTAGTCTCTTTAGCATCTGCGGTGGCCGATTACAAAGAGCGAACCATATTTGTCTGTGGCCCAGCCCCCTATATGCAAGCGGTCAAAACGATGCTTGAGCAAGCGGGCTTCGATATGACTCGCTATCATCAAGAGAGCTTTGGTGATGCTCCTATGACGGTTTCACAGCCAGCTTCGGTTACGGCGTCAGCTCAATTTATGCTGCATATCGGCGATGTTAAGACGCCACTGTTCGCTGAGCAAACCGTGCTTGAAGGTATCGAAGCCGAAGGCTTACCCATTATCGCAGCATGCCGTTCAGGTGTGTGCGGGGCGTGTAAATGTAAGGTTGTTAGTGGTGAAACTGAGTCGAGTAGCCAGATGACATTAACTGCTGAAGATATTGCTAGTGGATACATTTTAGCTTGTTCAACCAAAATTAAGTCTAACGTAAACATCGCATTAAGTTGATTCTGTGAGTTAACGTAAAACTAGAAACAAGGAGGGTGATGTGCGGCTAGATGAATAACAGCGTCTTTTCCTGAGTGACAAATTTGCGCAAATAGGTCTGACAAAGTATGGTTATTATAGTAACCAAATTTTTATAAACCTAGTTTGTCAGCTTTGGAGTGGCCAGCTTATGATATCGACAACGTCTTCGCGCATTGCCCTTGATGATCATAGTCTTGGTCATCTGCTTTATGGTTTGATGCTGGCTTTCCCACTGTTTTTGTTGCCACCGATTTTGGGATTAGTGATCAATTGTGCCCAAAAAGGCCACAAGATGAGTGAACTGCTTTATTCTCACATTCGTTGGCAAAGGTGGTCGATTGTGACCATGCTTTCTTTACTCGTATTAGCCTATATCGTGTCTCAAACATGGTTAGCTATTACGCTGGCTGTCTTGGCGCTATTTTGGTTTTGTCACCGCACGATAAAAGGTTGGATGGCGTTGGTTGACGGTCAGCCTATTTAATCTGAGTGTCGTTTGTATAAGTTTTTATTCGTGCATTACACCAAGACAAAAAGAGGACATTAGTCCTCTTTTTTGGTTATCTTGCAGTGCGCAATTGCTGCTAATCTCTATATATTTCGCCTAAACATCGACTCGCTGTTAATAGTTGCTCTTCTAAGAGAGTGGAGTCGTCCATTAAAGAGATAATCAACCCATCTGCATTAAGCTGTTTTGCTGCTGCGGCTTGAATGGGGGCATCGGCAACATCACAGGCGTAACTGGTATTGACGATAATCGGTAGATGGCTGAGTGATTTGATATTAACTAATCCAGCTAAGTCCAGTGTGGGTTTTAATGTTTCGTTAAAAGTTCTTACTCCAGCTTCACAAAGGATCACTTGTTGATTCCCTTTGGAGAGGATGAGTTCGGCAGCATCGAGAAGTTCATCGATGCTGGCCATGGTGTTGCGCTCTAGTATGACGGGAATATGAAGCGAACCCACTTTTTTCAACAGAGGTCTATTGTGCATCTGTTTACCGCAGATCAGCAGTAAGTCACCATGATCAGTTGCCAGTTTTAACTCTGTTTCATACTCAACCGCAACCACGCAACTTAAGTCGAACTGGTGCAGTGCTCGCTTCATCTCATCGAGTAATTGATTCGGATGCTGAACATTGTTCAAACCTGTCACTACAACGGCTTGAAAACCTGCTTCTTTGATCTGTTTTGCTGTTTGACCATAGGTTTGGAGATCTGTATTCAATTCAATTTGAGCCAAGGCGCCAAATTGGTCATCACCGACGCTTAGTCGTCCATGTTTTACTTGGGTTAACTGATTTTTTTGACTCAAGCTAGCACGAGGATAAGCGTGGCTATCTTGTTCTGCGTTCAGCTCTGGGGCTCTGCTGGTACTTGGTTCAATCATCAGCTGACTATTGCTTAGCTGTGTAGGGTTAACGGTTTCACAGGGATAGCATCCAAGCACTTTGATAAAACGCGTAATGCGCTCTAACTCTTTTAACGCTTTTTGCATCGCTTCGCTGGAAAGGTTGGCATCGAGATCTAGGTAGAACATCTCTTCCCATGGCGTCCCCGGGATTGGTCTAGATTCTAGTTTACTCATGTTAAGGTTATGAGCTTTAAGGACTAATAATGCTTCAACTAATGCGCCGGGTTTTTGGCCCGTTGCCATGATTAAGGTTGATTTGGCTGGCAGCTGCTCAGGCACCGCAATCGCCTTACGAGCGACAACGATAAAACGGCTCTGATTAACTTTTTGGTTTGCCAGTTCTTTCTCTATCGCTTCGAGTTGGTATAGCGCGCCGCCTTCTGCACTACCAATAGCAGCGAATGTTGGATCATTACTCTCTAGTACTCTTTCCATCGCTTCAGCACTGCTAGAGCAATATTCTAATTTTAAGTCAGGGTGTTGGCTTAAGAATCGACTGCATTGACTAATGGGTTGAGGATGAGCGTAAACTGTTTTTATTTGCTTGAGTTGAGCTCCAGCATGTCCAAGTAAGCAGTGCCCGACTTCAATGGTTGTTTCTCCGACAATAGCTAGACTCGTGTGTTGGAGAACATCATAAACTTCATTTATCGATCCTGATGAGGTGTTTTCGATAGGTAGAAAACCATAATCTGCGTGCCCAGACTCAACGGCTTGGACTATCTCATCGAAGCTTTTACAACCTAAATCCTGCATATCAACTTGGCGTCGCTCACAATAACGTGTCGCGGCTAGATAGGAATAGGATCCTCGGGCGCCGAGATAGGCAATGTTATATTGCTGTTTTTGTAAGTCGGGATTAGCTCTGCCTTGCAGATAGGCCTGTTGGTTTAGTACCGAATCTTCGATAATACTCTGATAGAGTGACAGGACATAATGCGCATCTAACCCTTGTTCACGTCCTTGCTTTACCAATCTTGCTAATAGCTCTTTTTCTCGTTGAGTATCGCGAATTGGGCGAATGTCCACCTCTTTGCTTCGAGCAACATCTAGGCTCAAGTCACGACGTTTAGCGAGTAGTGCCAATAGTTCATTGTCGAGTGCGGTGATCTGCTCCCGTGTTTGATTTAGGGGATGTGGTTTGGTCATGCGTTCCTCTATAATTGAACTATATTTTTGATTCTATAAAATAAAAAGCCTCCCTTATGGGAGGCTTTGGAATTTTCACTTTCGTTTTTACACCGAAATTCCGCCTCCCTAGAAGGGTGGAATAAAAAAGAAAGTAAAAACTGCGTTGCTTGAATTTTTCATAGCATTCAAATTAGATCGTAGGCTAGTGAGTGTCAATGAAAAGTTATTCAATATGAGAATTTATCTGCTTATTAAAAAACATGAAAAAGCGCATCTAGATGATGCGCTTAGTTGGAGCAAGGATAACGCTTTCAAATCTGAGATACCCTCCCGAAAAATACTAAGGACCTGAATCAATGTATCTGTACTGTTAGCATTTCAGGATCCTGTTACCAAACAGGCGACGATGCTATGACATTAGCTATGTTCCTTTGCAAGTATGTTATTCATCTTGCTTGGCTTTAATTGGTCGCCTTCAAAAACTCAATTGCCTATTACTCAAACTTTATTTTCTCCTCATCGTATTTAAGAACCATTTATATTTACTTCTAATTAGCAAAATAGGTTCCACTATCAATAAAGAGACGACTATATTGGGTAAGCTTGTTAGCTAATATCCTCTTGGTTCATCACGCAACCTTTAGGCTGTTTTAGTCGTCGTTTTTGTATGTATCGCAAAATCGAATTCAAGTGTCGGCGTTCTCCTTTGCATTGTTTGGCTCATATTAATCGTGCTGCTTACTATCAGTATAACAAGGGGTGGCGACATCGCTAGCTCATTAGCTAATTTCCTTCGGTTAGTGGATAACCTGTTAAGGCTGATACTCTCGCCTTGCCCCTCTTTTAGTTTGCTGTACATAGAACATCATAGTTATTAAATACTGAACTACTATTTCGGATACTGAAGGCCAAGTTGCTAATGAGTTAGCTGTATTCCTTTATGACTTCAAGGTGGCTACTTTCAGCTACAGTATCCTTTGTACTATTGCTAAGCTATATACTCCTTCTCTAAAGACTCATCATATTCGTTGTCAAAATCTTCACTTATCGCTTCATTTTCGATTGTTGGAACCGCTCTACGAGTTCCTTCAGGTTTGTGATTAACACGATTAAGCTGCTTCTCTAACTTCTGGCCCATTGCGTTAATGGCTGCATATAGGTCGTTGTCTGTTGCCTGGGCAAATAGTGTGTTACTTGGAATACCAACTGAAGCCTCTATTTTAAAACCTTGCTTCTCTTGAGTTATGATTACATGTGGGTTTATCAACTGAATATCGTGTCTACTTAGTTTCTCCAAACGACTTTCAATGCGCTGACGGATAGGAGCTGTGACTTCGAAATCTTTACTTGTAATCTTTATCATATGTCGAACCTTTCGTTGCTTCCTTGAGTTCAGATTACCAATCTGGGGCAGTTAAAATGTGATCTAGATCATATTTGGTAACGCTTAATTATCTGTTCGTTCTTTATTTGAGCCGTTAGACAAATTTAGTAAATAAACACCAAAACAGGCTTGTAATTGCACTCGTTAAAGCTCATATTTGAGTGGATAACCGCTAGCGTGTAAATCTATTTGCCTCCCTGCTTTGCTTCAAATATCATCAATAACATCTTTTCCGTTGTATGAGAGAACTAGGTGTCTATCCAAGATCCAAGTGTTAATAACAAGATAAAGTTGAAAGTGTGGGATCTTCCCACTCGAGTGTTCCATTGGAGCATGGTGGCGCTACTAGGTGCTTTATGGTGGAGTGCTGAGGTGGGGGAGATGCAGTGGCATCAAGTTTTTGCTTACAGCCTGATGGTGCTGATTTTATTTCGTCTAGTGTGGGGCTTTATCGGTAGTGACACCTCACGATTTAGCCACTTTGTAAAGTCACCACAGCACGTTTTGCATTACGTCAAGCAACCCAATCGGACGAGTGTGGGTCATAATCCATTGGGTGGATACATGGTCGTCACTATGATTTTGGTCTTATTGGTGCAACTGACCAGTGGACTATTTGCAACTGATGAGGTTTTTACCGAAGGGCCGCTTTACAGTTTAGTTAGCAGTGATGTGAGTAGCTTATTAACTTGGTTGCATAAAATGAATTTTAATCTGTTGTTAGTATTGGCTGGGATGCATATATTGGCGGTAATAGTGCACGGTATAAAAGGTGACAAATTAGTTGGTGCAATGATCACGGGCTATAAGCATGTCACTCTGGATATTGCTACTGAGCTGAGATTTAAGTCAAATTTGATAGCCTTGGTTTTAGTGTGCTTTTTGGCTGGACTTGCTGTTAATTATCTTATTTTACCCTTAACGGCAATGCTTTAAATTAATGAAGGATTAGCGACTTAAGCCGCTAATCCTATTTTATTTAATCTTTCTTATAAACATCGTGGCAGCCTTTACAGCTTTTACCTGTGTTCATAAACGCTGCTTTTATGGCATTTTGGTCATCTGATTGCGCAGCTACAGCTAGCTTTGCTGCATTTTCTTGAAACTGACTCATTTTGCCATCGAAATCAGCTTTCTCGCTCCAGATTTTGGCTAGAGCATCTGTTTTACCTTTATCTGAGCCCGCAACAAATCCTTCGGCAGGAAGTTGACTCAAAGCCGCAACGTTTTGAGCGCGCATAGCGAACACTTCAGCGTCAAATGGCTTCTTACCTTGTAGCATTGCTCCCATATCGCCGAAATTGTGTGCGATTAAGCCAAATGCAGATTGACGATAATGAATCGCATCATCGGTTTCTTCGAAGTTATTTGCTTGTACTGCTGATGCAAGTAGTGCGCTTCCTACTAGTGCGAGTAGGCTTAATTTTAGCTGTTTTTTCATTTGGCTTATCCTCACGAATTCCTAGATTATGTGATCGAGTTCATGCATTGTAATGGTAATTAACTATCAGATACTAATGATTTTTTAGAAATGTAATTTTAAAGTTTGTAGCTAAATGTGTTTTGTCACCGTTTTATAAAACAAGGAGTTGCCACTGCGGTTTTGCCCTTATTTTAATATTACCTGAACTCGGGTTAATAGATGGAATAGCGTTAGAGGAGTTACTCAGAGCTCAGGTTAATATGGCGTTTTAAGGTAATTTGTTGCTACACTTGCGTAATGGCTAACAAGTACAGCGAGGCTTAAGTGCGAGCAAATTGGGATTTAGTTTTAGAAAAGGTGATTGCTCATCAAGATCATAGTGCACTAATAGATCTATTTGAGCTGCTGTTAACTGAAGAGGAGAGAAGTGCGATCGCTGGACGTTTAAAGATTTTTCAGGTGCTACTCCAAGGTGAGATGAGCCAAAGACAGATTGCATCAGAATTTGAGATTAGTATTGCGACGATCACGCGGTGTTCTAATTACCTTAAGCATATGAATGATGAGCAACGTGAGACGATTAAGGCGCTAATTTTATAATCGACCTTAATTATCGACATGGCGTTTTCTACCATCGATGTGTGAGGTGGCTGAATGCTTGCCGAATTTGATCTTAAAAGAGCTTATGGTTCAGAGGTTGTAGGTGTTTACGATAATTAGCTCGTTGCATCAATATGTACAGGGCATAGCAAAGTAGCGCTATCCCAACTGATGAGACCAAGGCTGAGTTGGCAAAACGAAAAAATAACATTGAACTCAGTATGTAGATAAATGGTACAAAATCATAAATAGCTATAGGTAGCATACCATGCTTACGTTTTCTGGATGGATCGGTACGTCGATTTTGGGAACGCATATTGTAAATTTTGGCACCAAGAATAAACACAACTAAAGCCAAGGAAACGGCGATAGTTTCTTGATTTAACGCTATGGTCGAACTACCAAGTATTAGGTAGCTCGTTGGTAAGACTTCGTAGATCGAGCGTGTGATCATTGCAGTTTTCCTTTATCTCTATCAGCTTCCTGCCGTCACTACAATAAGTCTAAAATAAAAAAGCTGGCAATGCCTAGATAAAAGGATGCCAGCTTAGAATATTACTAGCTGAGTAGTACAGCGTTAATACGCTTTTAACCTATTAAACCTGAAGTCGTGATAATAAAGGTATCTCAAACAGCCCTTTATTCCGCTAACTGCGTTGGCTTCACCTGCAATGGGTGGGCTATTGAGGCGTAAATACGCCTTGTTCGCAACACAAATGGCAAGTTTAAGATGAAGTAAGCGGAAAACGGCTAATTCATCTCGCGCTATGCCATCTCTTAACCCGAGTTCAGGTTATTAAGATTAGTGACGACAGCCGCATCCGCCGTTACCATCACAACCTTCTTTAGCTTCTTTGGCATTGTCGTCACTGCAACATCCGCCTTCGTGGCTATGATCGTCTCCACCACCGCAGCATCCACCTTCATGGCTATGCTCATGGCTTCCACAACCACCGCTAGCGTGAATATGGCCGTGATCGAGCTCTTCTTCAGTCGCCTCACGAACCGAAAGTACTTCAACGCTAAAGTTCAGTGTTTGGCCTGCTAAAGGATGGTTACCGTCTACGACAACGACTTCATCTTTTACTTCAGTCACTTGAACTGGACGTTGGCCCATTTCTGTCTCTGCAATAAAACGCATACCAGGAACGATATCTTCGATATCACCAAAGGCTGAAAGTGGAACATCTTGGCGTAAGCCATCATGGTAAGGACCATAAGCTTGTTCTGCTTCAACGGTAACCTCAAGCTTATCGCCAGCAGTCTTACCTTCTAATGCGGCTTCGAGACCTGGGATCATGTTTTCTGCACCATGAAGGTAAAGCATTGGCTCTCCTTCAAATGAACTTTCAACTAACTCACCTTGCTGGTTTGTTAAGCGGTAATGGATGCTAACAGCTTTGTGTTGGGTGATTATCATATCGCCTCCAATTCAGAATGTGGCGGCATTTTATCTTGCTTTTGGCGCCTTGGCGATGACCTAGCTCTGCTTCTTTGAGGAAAATAGTAGAATTTGTTCTCTGTTCCATTAGGAATTGCTGAATTTTGTGATCAAACACTCAACTAGAAAATTAACCGAGTTGATGAGCTAATAGATTGCATCTTAAATGCTGTCTCGATAATGAGTTGGTTTTCGTTTCTAGATTAATGGCTCTTATTGAGAGAACTCATTTCAACTGCGGAGCAATATTTGAAGTTATTGTCGATTGGATTAACTTGCCGTAACAAATGGTTGTTTTTATCAATTAGTGATTTTTTATTGAATTTAATTGTTGTTATTTAAAGATTTAATTTCATCTAGTGTGACGTTTACGTAAAGTGTGTTTGAGGTGTTTTTGTCTGTAGTGACCATTTTATTGGTTATCAAAATACACAATGGAATCATTGACGGTATTCTTGGTCTGGGAGGACTATTTTTAATAAAGTTGCTAAAAGGGGGTTGACAGTTGCACACAAAAAAGGCAATTCTGTTACCACTTAAATGCAAACGAATTGTTAATAGCGAATTTTAATGTTTAGCCTCAATCTTGTAGTGACCACCATTATTACAACCACCACGATTACTATCGTGGGGGCCGGCTGAATATACTCAAAAAATGTATTAATTTAAGCCCGCTCCCCACCAAGGAGCGGGCTTTTTTGTTTCTAGGGTGCGTGGTACAAGGAGAATGATATGAAAGTGATGAAGTTTGGCGGTACCTCGCTTGCTAATTGGCAACGTTTTAGTAGCGCAGCCGATATCGTGGCCAATAGTGCGCAGCAGGAAAGCATTGCTGTTGTGCTGTCGGCGCCAGCAACTGTGACCAATGGTTTGTTAGAGATGGTTGATCTTGCTATCGCTGGTGGTGAATTTGTGCCAGTGCTAGAAAGTGTTAAACGTGTATTTGATGATTTATGGGCAAAAGCCGCAGAGGACAAATTAACACCAAAGCAGTTGCAGGGACTCCAAGGGGTTTTAGATAAACAACTCTCTCTCTGGAAAGATAAGTTACAAGGTGTTGTTTTATTGGGAGAGTGTCCCGATTATGTTCGTGCAGAAATCGTAGTTGGCGGTGAGAAAATGTCGGCAGCATTAATGGAGCAGCTAATGTTAGCTCGCTCGATTTCTGCCAATCAATTAGTACCACAGCAGTTATTCTTAGGTTCTGGAGAAGTGCTTGAGTCTGTGGTTGATATTGTTGCTAGTAAGCAACGATTTGCAGCCTTATCACTCGATGCTCACCAGGTTTGGGTCATGCCTGGATTTACCGCTGGTGATAAAGACGGCCGTATCGTAACACTTGGTCGTAATGGGTCAGATTATTCTGCGGCGGTGCTTTCGGCTTGTATTGGTGCCAGTTGTTGTGAGATCTGGACCGATGTAGATGGAGTTTACAACACAGATCCTAGAGTTGTCCCTGATGCCAAGTTACTCACACAGCTTAGTTACCAAGAGGCGATGGAGCTCTCTTATTTTGGCGCAAAAGTGCTTCACCCTAAGACGATTTCTCCTATCGCTCAGTACCATATCCCTTGTTATATTCGTAATAGTTTTAATCCTGAGGCTCCTGGTACCTTAGTCTCTAATCAAGCCGATGAGACTGGGCTGAATGTTAAGGCCATCTCAAACTTAGATGATCAAACCATGTTTGATATTGCTGGGCCTGGGATGAAGGGCATGGTCGGCATGGCGAGTCGCACGCTCGGCGCAATATCTCGCTCCGGGGTGTCGGTATCTTTGATCACTCAAAGTTCATCTGAATACAGCATCAGTTTTTGTGTCGCCACTCAAGATGCTAACAAAGTGCGCCAAGCCTTAGAGCTCGAGTTCGAATTGGAGCTCAAGAGTGACATTCTTGAAGAGATAGAGATGCGCCATAATTTGGCGATAGTGTCACTGATTGGTGATGGCATGCGCACCCATAAAGGGGTTGCGGGTAAGTTTTTCCAAGCATTGGCACAGGCAAATGTTAACATCGTCGCTATTGCTCAAGGGTCATCTGAGCGCTCTATTTCGGCGGTCATTGAGCTGCGTAAAACTAAGCATGCCATCGCGGCTTGTCACCAAAGCTTCTTCGACGTTCAACATTATCTCGATGTGTTTCTTGTTGGGTGTGGCAACGTGGGTGCAGGATTGCTCGAACAGATTAAGCAGCAATCTGAGATGTTAAAGCAGCAACACATCACCATTAGAGTTTGCGGTATCGCTAATTCTAAACAGATGCTGCTCGATGCCCAAGGTGTCGATTTAACCCATTGGCAGGGGCTATTGTCCGATAGCCAGCAAAGTTGCGATTTAGACCAAATGTTGGTTTGGGCCAAAGATCAGCAACTGTTAAACCCAGTATTGGTTGATTGTACTTCGAGTAATTATGTCTCTGACAAATACATAGATGTCATGAACGCAGGGCTTCATGTGGTGACGCCAAATAAGAAGGCCAATACTCGTGACCTGGGCTATTACCGCGCTCTGCGCCAAACAGCGCTAAAGCAGCGTCGTCAGTTCCTTTATGAAACCACGGTCGGTGCGGGTTTGCCAGTGATCGATAACTTGAAAAAGTTGTTGTTCGCTGGCGATAAATTACAGCGGTTTAACGGTATTCTTTCTGGCTCATTATCATACATTTTTGGAATGTTAGATGAGGGCATGACTTTGTCTGAGGCAACAAAAATCGCGCGAGAAAAGTGTTTTACCGAACCGGACCCTAGAGATGATCTTAGCGGTATGGATGTTGCGCGCAAGGTACTCATTTTAGCCCGTGAAGTGGGCATGGAAATCGAGCTGAGTGATGTCCTCGTTGAGCCTGTTTTACCAGCTCATTTTGATTCATCCGGTGATGTCGAATCATTTATGCAAAATCTATCCAAGCTTGATGAAGAGATAGCGCAGCGAGTCGCCGATGCGAAAGCAGCTGGGAAAGTGCTTCGTTATGTTGGTCAGATAGATGATCAAGGTTGCCGAGTTAAGATTGTTGAGGTTGATGCAAATGACCCTCTTTATAGTGTTAAAGGCGGTGAAAATGCACTTGCTTTCTACAGTCGTTATTATCAGCCAATTCCATTTGTGCTTAGAGGATATGGTGCCGGCACAGATGTGACTGCAGCAGGAGCGTTTGCCGATCTGCTAAGAACACTAAACTGGACAAGGGAGATGGGGGTATGAGTCTAACAGTTTACGCCCCAGCATCGATGGGAAATGTTGGTGTTGGGTTTGATTTACTTGGTGCAGCATTAGCCCCTATCGATGGCACTCTTTTGGGGGACAGAGTCAGCATCGAATCGAACTCGTCTGGGATCTCTTTGTCATTGACAGGACATTGGGCCACTAAACTTCCTGTCGATCCCAAGGAGAATATTGTTTATCAATGCGCTGAATTTTTCTTAGCGCAATTAGACCTCGATGTTGGTATTGCTATGACATTGGAAAAAAACCTGCCTGTGGGTAGTGGCTTAGGTTCCAGTGCATCCTCCGTTGTAGCGGCTTTATACGCGCTAAATGAATATTTTGAACGTCCCTATGATCAACAGGCACTGCTAAGGTTAATGGGGGAGTTTGAAGGGAGAATTAGTGGCTCTATACACTACGATAATGTCGCTCCCAGTTATTTAGGGGGAATGCAGTTGATGCTCGATACTCCAACTTCAATATGCGAAGGCTTACCTGTTTTTAAACAGTGGTATTGGGTGGTCGCTTACCCAGGGATTTCATTATCGACCGCTAAGATGCGCGCGTTACTGCCTGAAGTTTACGATAAATCGGTGGCTATCGATTTTGGCCGCTATTTAAGTGCCTTCGTTCATGCCAGCTATAAGCAAGACGCCCCATTGGCTATTGCAGTATTAAAGGATGTTCTTGCTGAGCCCTATCGCGCGAGTGAGATCCCAGGTTATGAGCTGGCGCGTGAATCGTTAGCCGAGCTGGGCGTGTTAACGACAGGGATCTCGGGAAGTGGCCCAACGCTGTTTTCTGTGACAGATGATCTTGATACTGCTAAAGCCGCGAAAGCATGGCTTGATAGTCACTATATAAAACCAAGTATGGGTTTTTCTCATATATGTCAGATTGATACCCAAGGCACTCGTCGAGTGGATTGAGCATTATTAACCAGTTAAGGCGTAAAAGATGGAACTATATAATTTAAAACACCCGTCTCAGAAAGTCAGTTTTACCGAGGCGGTAAAACTTGGATTAGGCCGCGATAGAGGGCTGTTTTTCCCCACGTTGATCCCAGTGTTAGATAATGTGGATGAACTACTGGCAATGCCATTTGTTGAGCGTTCGAAACATATTATGGGGGCTTGGTTAGCCCAAGAGTTGGGTCAAGAAAGGGTAGATGAGTTAGTTGAAAATGCATTTAACTTCGAGTTGCCTTTAGTTAAAGCCGACGATAATCGCTATTGCCTAGAGCTTTTTCATGGCCCGACCTTAGCTTTTAAGGACTTTGGCGCGAGGTTTATGGCTCAGTGTCTTAATGCGTTGGCCTCTGAAGATAAAATTACCATTTTAACCGCCACCTCTGGAGATACCGGAGCCGCGGTAGCAGATGCGTTTTATGGGCTAGATAAGATCCAAGTAGTGGTGTTATACCCCAAAGGGAAAATTAGCCTATTGCAAGAAAAGATGTTTACCACGTTAGGACGAAATATTCATACGGTTTCAGTCGAATCGGATTTTGATGCCTGTCAAGACCTAGTTAAAGCGGCATTTGAGGATCGTGATGTTCGTGAGGATCTGCATTTAAATTCGGCAAACTCAATTAATATTAGCCGCTTACTCGCCCAAATTTGTTATTACTTTGAGGCCGTAGCACAGTTTAAGCTTACTAATGACTGCGATCCTGTTATCGCGGTACCAAGTGGTAATTTTGGTAACCTTACGGCGGGATTGTTTGCAAGAGCGATGGGGCTCCCTATAAAACGCTTTGTCGCTGCAACTAACAGCAACGATACCGTGCCACGTTATTTAGCCCTTGGTGATTGGCTACCTCATCAGACAGTTGCCACAATGTCGAATGCGATGGATGTGTCTGAGCCAAGTAACTGGCCTAGAGTTGAGGCCATAGTGGAAGCTATGGGGTGGAGTCTAGCTGATATTACCGGCATCGGATTGTCAGAGTCTGATACTCAGGACTCTTTAGCTCAATTGTATCACGCTGGTTATCTGTCCGAGCCTCATGCCGCTATCGCAGCTAAAGCTTTGTCGTTAACCATGGAAGACAAAGAAGCGGGGATTTTCTTGGGTACAGCTCATCCTGCTAAGTTTAAAGATGTGGTTGAACAAGCACTCGATATTAAAGTTGCATTGCCGCCAGAATTGGAAGCGGTGAAAGATAAGCCAATTTTGTCTGCATCGATGGACGCTAATTTTGCCGATTTAAAAGCACATCTATTTGCAATCTTATAAGGTTTGTAAATCGACATTTATAAGAGCTAAGTAGTTATTTTACTTGGCTCTTTTTGTTTTTAACTTGTAAATCCCCCTACATCTCTAGGCTCATTTTTTTATCTTATTAGTTACAGGGTTTTTCCTGCTGCGCTTTTTATAATGAATGTTGCTAAATATAACTTTGTAGAATCCATTTAGGTGATAGTTATCACTCATAAACTGATTAAATTTCATTATTTTGCAAATATATACTCTGCAGGTGTGATGTGTTTAAACAATTATTTTGCTAGTGGTCATTGAATTGTTTGCAGGCTGCGCAGCAAACGAACCAGAGCTCGATTCTCGTATAAATGAAGCCTATGACTTCGAGGTGGCCCATTGTGACAGTTTTGCTATGGTTACAGGCGTTGCTAGAGGAAAGTATGGCGTTAAAGAGGCAAAAATCAGTGCTAAGCACCAAGGTGAAGCGTTATTAAGCACTCATATTGTTTGGCTGCATGTCGATCATCTTGAAGACAGCGACCAAACGCGAGTGCTCGCAGTAGTCTACAAATGCCTGATTTAGCCCTTGGCTTGGTTACGCAACCAGTTAATCTCTTGGGGCCAAATAGCTGGATCGATCGTTTCCAAAATAAGCGGAATATTTTGTGTCGCGGGCAATGTCATTATGTAACTAAATCCTTCGCTACCAATGTAACCCGCTCCGAGTGATTGATGCCTATCGACACGACTGTTTAACGGGGTTTTACTGTCATTGAGATGCATAGCTTTCAAATATTCGAATCCGACAATATTATCAAATTCATCAAAGCTATTTTTTGCGGCTGCCTGAGAGGAAAGATCGTAGCCTGCAGCAAACATATGGCAGGTATCAATACAGATGCCAACACGACTCTTGTCTTCAACGCCGTTGATAATTTGTGCGAGTTGCTCAAAGCTATGGCCTAAGTTAGATCCTTGCCCAGCGGTATTTTCGATGACAGCGGTGACGCTTGTGGAACGGTCTAGGGCAAGGTTTATAGATTCGCTTATTTTTGCCAAACATTCATCGACGCTTATCTGTTTAAGATGGCTGCCAGGGTGAAAGTTTAGCAGCTTTAGTCCCATCTGTTCACAGCGGTCCATTTCGTCGTAAAAGGCTTGTCGTGACTTTTCTAGTTGCTCATTACCAGGATGTCCCAAGTTAATCAGATAACTGTCATGAGGCAGTATCGCTTCAACAGGAATCGCCGCATCAATACAGTTTTGGTGGAAGGCGTCTATCTGATGAGGACACAGTGGCGCGGCCTGCCAACGTCGTTGGTTTTTAGTAAATAGTGCAAAAGCATTCGCACCAATCTCTTTTGCGTTGAGTGGGGCGTTAGCAATGCCTCCAGATGCGCTTACATGTGCGCCAATCCAATGCGTTTTTGACATAGTTAAATTTTGCAAACTGACAGTGTTTGATGAAAACGGAGCACTGGAGAGCAAGGCCTATTGAGTTAACTCAATCGTATAAAGGCATGCAGTTTTTCCAGCGTCGTAATGAATTTACAATGGTAACACGAGACTGTGGTTAATGCTTGGTGCAAAGGAGCGTGATTGGCCAAGCATCGCTATTAATTAATGGTTACAGTATGCATTATTAGTTAAGGTGCTAAATTAATGTTAATTTTTTTGATCTTGGTCAGGTAGTTTCAACTAGGAACAGATTAGTGTGAGTAAATATTCAACAATTGACTATAGTAACTAGAGCGTTCAGAAATATGGAGGTGGCGATGTTAACAAGGCTTCATAACGATCATAAACATATCGCGATACTGTTAAAGATATTGCATAACAAGCAGCAAAGATTGGAAAATGCAGAGGCGATAAATTTTAATCTCATTAGGGATATCATTGAGTATATGCAAAGTTATGCTGAACATAGTCATCATCCTTTGGAAGATTTGATAAATGACTATTATATGCAGCAACATCCACAGGAAGCTATCCAGCGACAACTTGGGAAAGAACACACAAGTTTGATAGAGTGTTCGTATCAGTTGATGACAACGCTTAATTTAATTTTAAGCGACGTACCTGTGCAAAATGAGGTGTTGAGTGATTCGTTGCGCGAGTATGTTACTATCCAGAAAGAACATTTAATCTACGAAGAAGCAGAGCTTTTTCCTAAATGGAAAGCGGGTATGAGTGATGAGGATTGGAAAGTCGTCGAGGCTCAATGCCAAGAGCGCCTCATTAGTGATCCGCTATTTAGCGACGATGACAATGCCCTGTTTGAAGAGTTAAGAGAGTATATAGCTAAAGCAGAAGAATAAAAAATAGCGCCTTAGGCGCTATTTTTTCTGGTATTACATCAGGAGATTATCAAAATCATATTCGAAGTTGCTGTCTATATCCTGAAGCTCTTTAAGTAAACGATGTTTCTCTTTTATAGCCTCTATCTCGCGCCATTTTCGCTTCTTATTGGAGCTTCGCGAACGACTGTTTGGTCTTTCAATGATGGTATCATCTAGCGCACTACCATAATCTAAACGATTCATGGTAACCTCCTGTTGTTGTATTTTTTCTCAACAATTAAATATCACATTTCCAATTTATGGTGCAAGAGAAATGTTTCAATATTGTTAAGTTGGGGTAAACTTTTTATGAATCAAAACTGAGGTTTTGCTCTACAGTTGGTGGTTAAATCGATGTGGGCTGGTGATCTTGTCTGTGAAAAACAAAAAAGCCAGTTAAAACTGGCTTTTCTTGAGGGGCATTTAGATGTGATTGGCTCTAAATATATTGATGAGTCCATTGCTTGAAGCATCGAGTTCGGTTGAATCTTTACTGGCTTGCAGTTTCGCTAGAACATCATTACCTAATATTTTACCTAATTCTACGCCCCACTGATCGAATGAGTTGATGTCCCATATTGCGCCCTGAACAAATGTTCTGTGCTCATATAAGGCGATCAAGGCGCCTAAACTTGATGGTGTTAACTTGTCCATCAAAATCGTATTACTAGGCTTATTGCCTTGCATTACCTTATGTTTAGCGATCAATGTTTTTTCGTCATCAGTTAACTTGCTAGCGCTCAATTCTGCCAAGGCTTCATCGTAGGTTCGCCCTTGCATCATAGCCTGAGTTTGGCCAAAACAGTTTGAGGCTAATTGTACATGATGCTCGCCTAATGGGTTATGGCTTTGCAATGGTAGAATGAAATCTGCAGGAATGAGTGCCGTTCCCTGGTGAATGAGTTGGTGATACGCGTGTTGGCCATTTGTACCTTCTCCTCCCCAGATAACAGGGCCTGTAGTGTAGTCAACTTCAGTGCCATCTATAGTAACCGACTTACCGTTACTCTCCATATCGAGCTGCTGGAAATAGGCAGGCAGTCCACGAAGATAATGGTCGTAAGTGAGTACGACATGCGACTGGGCATGATGAAAATTGCCATACAGCAATGAGAATAGACCCATGATCACTGGCATATTGCTTTCTAGTGGCGCATTTAAGAAATGATCATCCATCTCTTTAGCACCTTCTAGCAATGCATAAAAGTTGTCCATGCCGACTAACAGTGCGATAGGCAGGCCTATTGCTGACCAGAGTGAATAACGTCCACCGACCCAGTCCCACATTGGGAAGATGTTGTCGGCATCCATACCAAACTCTGTTGCTTTAGTGACATTTGAAGTCACAGCAACAAAATGTTTCGCTACATCGGACTGAGTGCCGCCGTTATTAAGGAACCACTCTTTAGCGCTCAGAGTATTGGTTAGTGTCTCTTGGGTGCCAAATGATTTAGAAGACATGACGAACAATGTCGTTTCTGGATCGACAAGGCGTAGCTTCTCACAGAGAGAACTCGCGTCGACATTTGCAACAAAGTAACAGTTAAGAGATTTATTCCAATAGGGGCGTAGTGCTTGGGTGACGATTTTAGGGCCTAAGAAAGAGCCGCCAATACCTATTGCCACAATGTCGGTTATCGCTTTACCTGTATAACCCTTCCATTGCCCCGAAGTGACGGCATCGACAAATCTAGCCATTTTAGCTTGTGTTTGCTTAACTTCTGGAACGATATTAATTCCATCGACGATAATTGTCTGCTCAGCACTGGCGCGTAGTGCCGTATGCAATACTGCTCGCTTTTCGGTGTTATTGATGATCTCACCGTTAAACATGGCGTTTATTTTATCGGTTAAGTTGCTCTCCTGTGCTAGAGAGAAAAGTAATTTAAGAGTTTCATCATCGGCTCTATTTTTCGAGTAATCGAGAAAGAGTCCACATGCCGACATTGACATCTTGTCAAAGCGCTGTGGATCAGACTCAAATAGTGACCGCATGTGTGGCAGCTTGGCACTGTGTTCCGCTAGCTTAGACCAGAATGAGCTTTGAGTAAGCATTGTCATAATATCTCCAACCGTTAGCCTTGTAGTTGCGCTTTTAGCATCTGCTCAAGTTTACCTTGGTCTACAGCAAAGTTACGGATACCTTCGGCTAGCTTCTCTACTGCCATCGGCTCTTCGTTAAACTCCCAGCGGAATTGTGCTTCTGTCATTGGCGCATCTGGTGCCACGATTTCAGTTGCTGGTTTTAGCTTCTGGACTACAGGCGTGTTAGCGTTGGCCATCTCTTCAAGCAATGCTGGGCCTATGGTCAGGCGATCACAGCCAGCTAGCTCGATGATTTCTCCTGTATTACGGAAGCTCGCTCCCATCACTACAGTCTTAAAGTCATGACGCTTATAATAGTTGTAGATATTGGTAACAGACACAACACCTGGATCTTCGCTTGCACTATAATCGAGCCCTGTATCTTTCTTGTACCAATCGAGAATACGTCCAACAAATGGCGAAATTAGATAGACCCCAGCTTCAGCACATGCTCGTGCTTGAGCAAAACAGAACAATAAGGTGAGGTTACAGTTGATACCTTCTTGTTCAAGTTGTTTGGCCGCACAAATGCCTTCCCAAGTAGAAGCAAGCTTAATGAGAATACGAGATTTATCAATTCCTGCTTCTTGGTACAGTTTGATTAGTTTATGAGCCTTCTCAATAGAAGCCTCTTTATCGAACGATAGTCTTGCATCGACTTCAGTAGAGATACGGCCAGGGACAATTTTTAAGATTTCAAGACCGATGTTAACCGCTAATTTGTCACCTGCATCTTCAATCTGTTGCGTTAGATCATCGCTTTGGCTCTTTGCCCATTCGATCGCGTTGTCAATTAAATGCTGGTATTCAGGAATTTGAGCTGCTTTGAGAATTAAAGAAGGATTGGTGGTAGCGTCTTGTGGCTGGTATCGTTTGATGGCTTCGATGTCGCCGGTGTCGGCAACAATAGTGGTGATAGATTTGAATTGCTCTAGTGTATTAGTCATGAAAATTACATCCTTCTTAAGAAGCAGCTTAAGTTATGTTGTTTACTAACAGCTATTAGACGCGATTTCGCCGATATTTCCAACCATGATTGAAAAAAAATTACAGAAAAGTTGCTAAATATCGGTAAAACGAACCCCGTGATTGTACTTTGGTGTTCCGCGAGTTTTGTTGAGTTGTTTTAAGAGTATACCCCTTAACTTGTTACAGGAAAAAATCGCTGCGAGGGCAGCGATTTTTTATTCATTTAGCAATATTGAGTATCGAACAAGCGATAGCTACTTAATTAAAGCTTCTTTGCGAACACCTGTAACATGCGCTTCTATACGACGGTTAGCTTTATTAGCTTCGGCTGAACTACCTTCGATGACGGGTTGTGTTACACCGTAACCTTTAGAAGTCACTCGATCTTGGCTGATGCCATATTTATTTACCAAAATATCGGCCACAGCGGCAGCGCGACGTTCTGATAGTGCCATGTTGTAATTAGGGTTACCTACGTTAGAAGCGTGGCCTGAAATGGCGACAGTCGAACGTGGGTTTTGGTTCATGTAGTTAGCTAGTTTCTCTATACGCTCGTATGATTCACTTTTAACAACAGATGAGTTATTGGCAAACAGAATAGAACCGACATCACGTTTCTCTGTCACTTCTTTGTAAATGCTACAACCGCTTGAATCTACTTGATGGTTTGCTGGAGTGTCTGCACACTTATCCATGTCATCATCAACGCCATCATTATCAGTATCGAGTGGCGTTGCAGTGACTGGCGCTGGGACTACTGCTGGCGCTGAGCTACCGAAACGATAACTTAACTCTAGGCCATAGTAGTTACTCTCCATTTCAAGGGTATTCCACTTGTCTTCATCTAAGTTTTCATAACGGCGATACTTAGCTTGTAGCTTGAGGTTTTCAGTAAAGTTATAACCAATACCTGCGCCAATATATGGTGCGACGCCACTGTCACTGTAATACTCGCTGCCCCACTGCTTGTTGTTTGAGAGTAGGTAGTTCATTGCCCCAGCTTCTGCCGATAGGCTCCACTTATCAGCAATTGGCCAGAAACCGACGAGACCTAATGTCATGCCGCGTGCGCCAACATCGTTGAGTTTATTTGAGTAGTCTACCCATTCGGCACGACCTAGATCGCGATAGCCTAGCTCAACACCGAAGTAGTCGTTAAATAGGTAACCACCAAAAACGTCCCAGGCATAAGGTTCGTCTTCACCACAGACCTTCATGGTTTTTTGGTCGCAATTAGGTTCATAATTATTTAAACCTAAACCACCACCGACATACCAAGGGCTGAGTTCTTGAGCTGCATTAGCTGCAAATGGAAGCATTGAAGTAAGCAGAATAGCTTTCAATGTATTGTTCATCATTTTCCAATTCCTTTGATTTTATCTCTTCCCCCAATGCTGTTTTTAATTCTTTAAAAACAAGCCAGCACTTTGTGGGGGGATCCTTTGGTTTTATCGCTAGCTTTAGTATTATCTAACTAAAATGATGTTTTTTCCATATTTTAAGGTAAGAATGCATTTTTTGTGCGAGATAAAAAAAGGGCTTTCTTTCGAAAGCCCTTTTTAATGCTGAATTGTTATCTAATGGTTAACGAGTCCAAACCCAGTTTTCGATGTTGCTTGGGTCAACGCCATTCGCCTTGATGTAATTACGGTGGTCGACTAAGCGTTGTAGCATATCTGTTGTGATACCTACATGCTGAGTTTCATCGATAACGCCTTGTTGGAATAGCTTGTATGCCATATCGATAACAAGGTGGTAGCGAGAAGTGCCGTTACGAACACCCATATCAAATGGAGTCGTAGTAGAACCTTCCTCTTCGTAACCTTTGATACGGAATCTGTGGCTGCCTTTGTAATCAAACACGAGTTTCTTAATCGTATTTGGATAGCCGTGATAGTTAAATACCACGCCTTTATCAGCAGTGAACACCTCATCCATTAACCATGGCTTACTTTGGAATTCTAAGCTACCTAGACCGCTACTAGTCAACTCGGTTACGCTGACAAAACGGATACGCACTTTCGGTAGTAGTTCTCTAATCAGCACGAGTGAAGCCATTGCTTCTTGAGTGACGTAGTCGCCACAGCCAACGAGTACCACATCTGGATTTTCATCAGAGGCAAAGTCCCAAACCATTACGCCATCTTTAGCTTGCTGGCGAGCTTCAGCAAGAGTTAACCATTGTGGTAACTCTTTCTTACCAGCAACTAAGATGTTTAGCTTGTCACGATCTTGATAGGCACGCTCGGTATAAACCAGTGTACTGTTACCATCGGCAGGTAGATAAGCAGAGATGATTTTTGGATGCTTCTCTAACATAGCGCCTAAGAATGATGGGTTCTGATGCGAGTAACCGTTATGGTCTTGACGCTCAAGTAGCGAAGACAATACAACGTTACATGCTGGAACAGGCTTACGGAAGTGTACACCTTGGCTAGCGTATACATACTTACAGTATTGGTCAGCCATAGAAGATACAACTTGTGAGAATGCCTCATAAGTTGGGAACATAGCGTGACGACCTGTTACTGTGTAGCCGTGAAGCATACCAAAAAGTAAGTTTTCAGAAAGCAGTTCAATAACGCGACCGTCGCGAGACATATCTTCGTCCCAACTTTCTATCGGCCACTGCCAAGCGCGATCTGTCTCTTCAAATACGGCCTGAAGCTGATTTGAATAAGTTTCGTCAGGGCAGAAGATACGTAGGTTACGTTGATCTCGGTTGAGTTTCATCGCATCACGCATCCATTCGCCCATTTTGTACATGGATAGACCGCGTTGACCGCGAGGTGTTTCAGCTCCGTAAGCGAGTTTTTCTAGATCTGGTTGCGCTAATGCACGAACGATTTCGCCACCATAACTTAGCTTTTGACGTCCGCAAGTCAGCTCTTTTGGCGGTATTAAAGACTGGATATCTTTATCAAAAATTAACTCACCTTTGTCATTGACGCTGTATAGCTCATCAAATTTATAGCTTGCTAACCAAGCTTCTAATGCATCTAGGTGACCTTTATCTGTGGCGCACTTGTTGACGATAACTTGGTGTGATTCACAGTTACCTTCAAGTTTCTTACCGCCAAATTCTGATGTACCAGTCCAGCCTTTTGCTGTGCGTAACAGGATAACTGGCCAGCGAGGTTTAACTACATCTTCGCCTGAACGGGCACGAGTTTGAATGTCGTTGATCATTTCATATGACTTATCCATTGCGGCAGTCATTTGAACGTATACGTCTTCTTCTAGCTCATCATCAACGATAATTGGGTGGTAGCCTAAGCCTCTAAATTCAAGGTCTAGCTCTTCATGACTCATACGTCCCATACGTGTAGGGCCAGAGATTTTGTAACCATTGATATGAACGATCGGTAATACTGCGCCGTTATTTTTTGGAGAAACTAGGCGGTTGGCGTACCAAGATGCTGCCAATGGACCCGTTTCTGACTCACCATCACCAATAAGACAAGCAGCGATCAGATCTGGATTATCGAGTACGGCACCCCATGCAACTGAAAGAGAGTAGCCTAATTCACCACCTTCTAGAATTTGTCCAGGCGCTTCCGGGTTGGCATGTGATGGGTAACCATACGCAGCTGAAAATTTCTTACAGATATCTTCAATGCCTGTCTCATTGTATGGAATGGTCTCTGGGTAGTAGTGGCTTAATGAACCTTCCATGAAAAGGTTAGCTTGTACCGCAGGAAATCCATGGCCTGGACCGACTAAATATACGAAAGATCGGTTATGCTTGGCGATGAGACGGTTAACGTTAGCATAGACGAAGTTAATACCAGGGCATGTGCCCCAGTGCCCTAGCAATCTAGGTTTGATATCGCTGTGCTCTAAAGGACGTTTGTGTAGTACGTTTTGTTTTAAGTAAATTTGCGAGGTGGCGAGAAAGTTGGTCGCTCTAACAAATTTCTTAAGTGCACTGATCTCTTGTTGTGACATAAAGAACCCCATTTAATGGTAAGCATAAAGTTAATCAAATCTTCTGTGAGGAACTATATTTGTAATTTTATTACAAAAACGTGTCCAATATCTTATTTTTTAAAAGTCATAAAATTAGTTAACTGTTAAAAAATTGGGTGTAAATAGCCTGTTACCCTCGTTATTACAGTAGTTTGTTTGTGTTTTATTGCGTGATACCAGTGTCATGTAAATGATTTATTGTGATCCCGATCACGTGGTGTGTTTTTGATGGTATGCTATTTTGTCGCGTCGAATGAGGTAGACATGATGTTTTGGCATCATGAAAGGATAATTTTATAAGAAATTTCTACCGATATTCTTTGATCAATTCGGGAAGGAAATTTAAGAACAACGATGCTATTGAGCTTTTGGTTTTTCGGTCATCGTTTTGGGGATTAGAAGGTACTATGTTTGAATCTATATTAAATTCAGTCGAAGCGGCTATAAATGCGATAAACGGCATATTATGGGGTAGTGTGTTGATATACGTACTGGTCGCTGCTGGCGTTTTATTTACCCTGCGCTTAGGTTTCATCCAGTTAAGAATGTTTGGACATGGTGCGAAATTAGTTATCAAGGGAAGAGAGAAAACGAATGGGATCTCATCTTTCCAGGTTTTTTGTACCTCTATGGCTGCCCGAGTCGGCACGGGTAATATGGCTGGTGTTGCCGTTGCAATTACAGTCGGTGGTGCTGGTGCGATTTTTTGGATGTGGCTTATCGCGTTATTAGGGATGGCGACAGCGTTTATTGAGTCAACATTGGCGCAAGTTTATAAGGTTAAAGATAGTGACGGACAGTATCGTGGTGGTCCTGCCTATTACATGGAAAGAGGCCTTGGTAAACGCTGGATGGGGACGCTGTTCTCGGTATTACTCATCATTGCATTTGGCTTTTCGTTTAATGCGGCGCAAGCGAATACCATGACGGACGCTTTGAATAATGCCTTCGGTTTTGATAAGACCCTCGTTGGCGTCATTATTGTTGTGGCTGCAGCTTATATTATTACTGGTGGTTTGAAAAAGGTTGCTAAGGCTTCAGAGCTAATCGTGCCAGTTATGGCAGTCGCTTATTTAGCGATAGCAATGGTCGTTTTAGTCATGAACCTAGAGCAAGTTCCTGCCGCTATTGAATATATAGTCAAGAGTGCATTTGGTTGGGAAGAGGCCGCTGGTGGCGCCATGGGGGCCATGATGGCTGGTATTGCTCGCGGTCTATTTTCTAACGAAGCAGGAATGGGCAGCGCAGCCAATATTGCAGCATCGGCATCGCCAAATCCTAACCATCCAGCATCTCAAGGTTTCGTGCAGATGATAGGTGTGTTTGTTGACACTATCGTTATTTGCTCGGCATCGGCGGCAATTATCTTATTATCCGGTGTGCTTGATAATCCCGGAGGACAAAAAGGGATTGGATTATTGCAGCTAGCATTGACCAATGAGTTAGGTGGATGGGCTGCTTATTTTGTCGCATTCGCTATTATTCTATTTTGCTTTTCTTCGATCATTGCTAACTATAGCTATGCTGAAAGCAATGTGATGTTTTTAACTAAGAGTAAAAGAATATTATATGTTTTCAGAGGCCTAGTGCTTGCCATGGTTATGGCTGGCTCTGTTGCATCGTTACAATTAGTTTGGAACTTTGCCGACGTATCTATGGGGTTGATGGCCTTAGTTAATATCGCGGCGATTGTTATGTTATCTAAAGTTGCATTTGCTGTTATCAAAGACTACGAAAAACAGATTAAAGCTGGTGTTACGCCTACCTTCCATGCCGCGGAATTCCCAGAGATTAATGGGCTAGACGATGGTATTTGGCGAGGTAAACCGAGTGCAGTCGTGTTAACTAAAGAGCAAAATAAAACAGAAGCCTTACCTGAAGTTTAATGCTATATACTTAGTTTTAATGTAGAAATTGAATCGATGTAATCTAAAAAACCATGCCGTTTAGGCGTGGTTTTTTTATGGTTTGAACAGTATGATAGATGCTAATGAAGTGGCTATAAATAAAGGAACTCGGATGCTTATTTTAGTGTCTCCAGCGAAAACGTTGGACTATGAAACCCCCGCCAAAACGACAGAATATACTCTGCCAGATTTGTTGGAACACAGTAAAGAGCTGATTCAAGAGTGCAGAAAGTTGACTCCCGCAGATATAGCATCATTAATGAAAGTCAGTGATAAAATAGCAGGTCTTAATGCCGCGCGTTTTACCTCTTGGACTGCTGATTTTAATGCTGATAATGCCAAGCAAGCCGTATTTGCGTTTAGAGGTGATGTCTATACGGGACTCGATGCGGACAGTTTATCTGAAGCGAGTTTACGCCGGGCGCAAAAACAGCTAAGGATCTTATCGGGTCTGTATGGTTTATTGCGTCCACTCGATTTGATGCAAGCCTACCGTCTGGAGATGGGCACTCGTCTTGCTAATGCTCGTGGCAGCAACCTTTATCAATTTTGGGGAGATATTGTTACAGATCAGGTTAATAAGGCCTTGGCGGAGCAGGGGGATGATATTATCGTTAACCTAGCATCTAATGAGTACTTCAAGGCTGTAAAACCTAAAAAGCTAAATGGACAATTGATCACGCCTATTTTTAAAGATAAGAAAAACGGTCAATATAAGGTCATTAGCTTCTTTGCTAAGAAGGCGAGAGGGATGATGGTTCGCTATCTAGTTGACAATGAAGTTAATGATTATGATGGGCTGATTAAGTTTAATCTTGCTGGTTACTATTATAGTGAGGCAGAGTCCTCGATGCACGAGCCTGTATTTTTACGAGAAGAGCTGTAAACGCACTCAATAAAAAGCAAGCAGCCAATAGGTTGCTTGCTTTTTTGTGGGCTATTTTTGTTCAGTTAAAGGTCTTAACTCGATCTCTGACTGTGCCATTAGATAAGCAAATTGTGCGTACGCAGCTGCATTTTGTGCTAATGCAACGGGATCGATTTTATCTAAAGTATCGTTAGGCGTATGGTGATAATCGAAATAGTCAGTACCATCTTGCCTTAAAGATGCTACAGGAACGCCATATGAGGGCAGCATTGATACATCTGGTCCTCCTGAAGCGGTGTTATTGCCTAGCGCGACACCATTGGCTTGCATCGGCTCAGCGTGTTTTTGCAAGGTTTCAAATGCCTCTTGGGCTACATTAAAATCAATTTGGTAGATCCGGCCTGCACCGAAGTCAGACTCAGCTGCAATATAATGTTTATCTAACTCGTCTTGGTGTGCCTTAGCATAGCTTTTCCCTCCCACTAAACCTATCTCTTCTGCAGCGTAGAGCACGACTCTAACAGTACGTGCAGGTTTTGTTGGTAATTGAGAGATTAGATGGCCAGCCGTTGTCACAATCGCCACTCCTGCACCATCATCAATTGCACCAGTGCCTTCGTCCCAGGAATCTAAATGCGCACCAATAAGCACAATTTCATCAGGTTTGCTGCTGCCAATGACTTCACCGATCACATTATAAGAGGTGGCATAACCTATGTTGTCGGCTTCAAGTTGTAATTTCATTACAACATTAGGATCACGCTTTAGCATTAAGGTTATCAAATCAGCATCTGGATTTGACATGGCCGCCGCTGGGATCTTAGCGACACCATCTTGATAACGCATCATACCAGTATGTGCCATACGGTCGTGATCGGTTCCAATAGAACGAATAACGATAGCGATAGCGTCTTTTTTTGCGGCAGCAACAGCACCTTTAGAGCGTCCACCTACGGTTAGTCCATAGCCTTTGCCCGTTTTAAAACGAGGCGTTATGTGATCGATGAAAACGATTTTGCCTTTGACCTGATCGACTGATGCCGCTTCTAACTCTTCAAGTGAAGAAAACCTCACTAAAGGCGCAGTTAATCCTTCTTTTGGCGTGGCCACACTGCCGCCTAAAGCGGTAATAACGATAGGTTGGGGATAAGGGCTTGTAATTGCAGCTTTGGCCGCTCCTCTGTGCCATACGGGAACCTTTACCGGTTCTTTATATACTTTGTCAAAACCCAAGGAGTTAAGTTTGTCTTCGGCCCATTTTACCGCGACTAAATCTTGAGCGCTGCCGGCAAGTCTAGGACCGACTTCGACGGTAAGTGACTCGACAATATCGTAACTTAATGTCGAATTTAATGCTTGTTGTTGCAGTTGCAGACTAACACTTTGATTTATGTTTGTTGTTGGTGCTTGTTGGCAACCAATAAGTCCTGCAATAAACAGGCTACTGAGCAGGATAACAGCTGAGCTTTTCATGAGTTTCCTCTATTTTTATTACGTACATCCCATTTTTGAAAACAATCTAACAAAAAGTGTGCTTTATGTCCCGACTATATCTTTAAGTCAACGCTATATTAGTCGCGGGGTTTGATTTAGGAGAAAATGCTCGTAATGAATATAGAATTGATGCAGCAACGAGCGGACAATGCTGTTGTATTGCTAAAGGCGCTAGCGAATGAACGTCGTTTATTTATCTTATGTTATCTTCTAAGCGAAGGTGAGATGTGTGTCGGTGAGATGAATAAGAAGTTAGGCTTAAGTCAATCTGCGCTGTCGCAACACTTAGCTTGGCTGCGTAAAGATAATTTAGTTGAAACGCGAAAAGAGGCTCAAACAGTATTTTATTCTTTAAAGAGTAAAGAAGTATCTGAGATTATTAAGCTTTTAAATACTATTTATTGTCATTAGCCTTTAAGCCTATTGTTCAATTTTAAAACTGGTATCGCGTAAGCTTTGCCAGTTTTTTTTATTCTTAATCGCAATTGTACTAACTATTTTATTTGTTCATTTAGTGGTAATACAAGAATCTAGGTGTAATACCAATCAGTATAAAGATCTGATTGCTCAGCGAGAGTGTAGCGCTTCTGAGGCGAGGCCCTTATATTGCTCCTTGGCTCTAGCATCCTCGGTAACCGCTCCATTAATTACCCTACCTCCTAAATCCCTTTAGTCGTGTTTTTGACTGTCTACTCCTGCGTTGAATAGACTCACAGGGGAACAACGATTCTATCATCTATTCGCCTTGAATTAGTTGCCAAAAAACACGTTGAGTAGATCACATTCTTATACTGATTGGTATAATAAGTGAGCCTAAAGCTGATAATTGGTCTTCGCGTTGACGTCCGTGGTAGCGGCTCGATAGGGAAAAGCTAACTGTGGTGATTGTTGTGGTGAAAAAGCGGGGTGGATCGTATATGAGCGAGAATAGAGCATTGGGTCGTTTGAAGCATGTTTTACGGTAGCAAGCATTGTTTTTATTGAAAGGCTGGCATGTTTCCCTGTTGACGACTGAATGATTGAGTACAGTGATCCTAATCGCCAGTACAAATTTTAGTTATAAAAAAACCGGCTTGAGCCGGTTTTTTTATGTCGCTAACAGAATTAAGCAGTTAGTGCTTTGATTCTGGTATTCAAGCGAGACTTTTGACGAGCAGCTTTATTCTTGTGAATAAGGCCTTTAGTCGCCATACGGTCAACAATTGGTTGTGCAACATTAAATGCTTCAGTCGCCGCTTTGTGATCGCCAGCGTGGATAGCAGCGATAACTTTTTTAACGTATGAACGTAACATTGAACGACGGCTAGCGTTATGCTGACGACGTTTTTCAGATTGAAGCGCGCGCTTCTTTGCAGACTTGCTATTAGCCAAGGTGCAACTCCTAAAAGGGTTAGATATTTTTAAAGGTCGAGGAATATGCCTTTTTTTTGTCACTTTGTCAATGACAATGATCGGATCTTTATCTTAAAGATAAATTAATCAGAGCAGTCTTGGCGTTCTTCAACCTAACTCGTGTAATATGGTGCGCAATTCTAGCAGCAAAAGCTGCATGGTGACAGCGTTAAGTCGACTTTTTTAGATGATTTTGTCACTGTCTGTGCTCGGTTCAGGAGTTATTTTGAGCAGAAAACTTTTTAAGTCAGGAATGATTGTCAGTGCTATGACATTGATTTCACGTGTATTAGGCCTTGTTCGTGATGTGGTTATTGCTAATTTGATGGGGGCAGGCAGTAGTGCCGATGTCTTTTTCTTCGCAAACAAAATCCCCAATTTTTTAAGGCGACTCTTTGCCGAAGGCGCATTTGCTCAAGCATTTGTTCCCGTTCTCACTGAATATCAAGAGAAGAACAGCGATGAGGAGGTGCGTGAATTGCTCTCTAAAGTCGCGGGTACATTGGGCGGCTTGGTAACCATTGTGACGCTGATCGGCGTTATAGGATCTCCTGTGTTGACAGCGTTGTTTGGCGGAGGTTGGTTCTTAGCATGGTTAAATGACGAACCTAATGGCGAGAAGTTTGAGTTGGCGTCTTTGATGTTAAAAATCACGTTTCCTTATCTGTGGTTTATTACCTTTACTGCTTTGGCTGGATCAATTCTTAATACCAGAGGACGTTTTGCGGTATCTGGTTTTACACCTGTTTTCTTAAATGTTGCCATTATTGCTGCAGCAATCTACCTCGCGCCCACATTGGATCAGCCTGAAATCGGTCTTGCATGGGGAGTCTTTGCTGGTGGTGTTATCCAATTTCTATTTCAACTGCCCTTTTTGTTTCGAGAGAAAGCGCTGGTTAAGCCATCATGGGGATGGCACCATCCCGGGGTAGTTAAGATCAGAACCTTAATGATCCCCGCTTTGTTTGGTGTGTCGGTATCACAGATTAACTTGTTGTTAGATACCTTTATTGCAAGTTTTTTAGTTACAGGCTCGATAAGTTGGCTCTATTATTCGGATCGATTATTAGAATTCCCCTTAGGACTGTTTGGCATCGCCATCGCCACCGTCATTTTGCCTGCGTTATCGAGAAATCATGTTAATGCCGAAAGCCCAGGTTTTTCTAAAACCATGGATTGGGGGGTTAAGGCTATTTTGTTAATGGGGTTGCCTGCGATGTGTGGCCTTATTGTATTGGCAAAGCCCATGTTAATGGTGCTGTTTATGAGAGGGGCTTTTACTCTTGATGACGTTGACATGGCTTCCTACAGTTTAATGGCCTATGGCAGTGGATTATTAAGCTTTATGTTAATTAAGGTTTTGGCTCCAGGGTACTATTCACGGCAAGACACTAAGACACCTGTGCGATATGGCATCATCGCAATGGTGAGTAATATGGTATTTAACCTTATTTTAGTTTTCCCTTTTGGGTATATTGGTTTGGCTATTGCGACCTCTATGTCGGCGCTGCTTAACGCTTCATTACTCTATCGAGGATTGCATAAGGCGGGGGTATATCAGATTCGTAAACAGACCTTACTGTTTTTCGTTAAATCAGCATTGGCGTCGATATTAATGGTAGTTGCCCTATATCAATTTCTTCCAGCGATAGATGAGTGGCTCGTTTTTTCGTTCTCGCAGCGGATAATTCAGTTACTTGAGTTGATTTGCGGCGGTGCTGCAGTCTATTTATTGAGTATGTTATTGTTAGGAATTCGTCCTTGGAGGATGAAAGCTGGCTTTTGAGTGCTGATTATCGTGCTTAGCTGGTATATAATCCGCGAACTTATGCTTGCTAGTTATTGAATGTAATGGAACTGATCCGCGGTATACATAATATTTTACCTAGGCACAGAGGCTGTGTGTTAACTATTGGTAACTTCGATGGAGTACATCGAGGTCATGCTGAGGTGATTGCTGCGCTTGTAAAAAAAGCCCAGCAACATGGCGTACCAGCCACTCTGATGACTTTTGAGCCTCAGCCTCAAGAGCTGTTTATGGGGGATAACGCACCTGCGCGACTTAGCCTATTACGTGACAAGATTGTATTGCTAGGAGAGTTAGGCATAGAGCGTTTACTCTGCGTTAATTTCAATCGCAAGTTTGCGAGTATGCCTGCTGAAGACTTTATTGAGCAGTTACTGGTCAAGCAATTAGGGGTTAAGTATCTGGTTGTCGGCGACGATTTCTGTTTTGGTAAACAGCGTAGTGGCAATTTTAAGGTGCTTAAAGAGGCGGGTGAGAAGTTTGGTTTTGCGGTTGTGAGCACTCAGAGCTTTCTTTTGGCCGACAAAAGAGTGAGTTCGACTGAGATTCGTTCGCAACTTGCTAAAGGTAATTTAGAGCAAGCTCGTCGACTCTTGGGACATCCTTTTACCTTATGCGGTAAGGTGGCTCATGGCGAAAAAATTGGGCGGACAATCGGATTTCCAACGGCCAATATTGCGCTAAAGCGCAAAGTATCTCCTGTTAGAGGGGTCTTTGCGGTGAGACTTTATTGGGATGGTAGTGATATTTATGACGGTGTGGCTAATGTTGGTTTTAGGCCTACGGTCAATGGTCAAAATTGTCAATTAGAAGTGCACTTGTTTGATTTTGATGGCGACCTTTACGGTAAAACTGTCGAAGTTGAGCTGGTGGCAAAAATTAGAGATGAACAGCCATTTAAATCTTTAGATGCGCTGAAGCAACAAATTAAAAATGATGCTGACAGAGCACTGGCTCTGCTTGGCTTTGATGCAGGCTGAGCTCTTTTAGCTAAATTAACGGTATGGGATCAATGAGCGACTATAAATCTACTTTGAATTTGCCGGAAACAGAATTTCCGATGCGTGGTAACTTGGCTAATCGTGAGCCAGAGATGTTGAAGTCTTGGACTGAAAATGGTCTATACCAGAAGATTCGTGAAAGTCGTATTGGCGCAAAGCCTTTTATTTTGCATGATGGCCCTCCATATGCGAACGGCGATATCCATATTGGACACTCAGTAAATAAAATTCTTAAAGATATCATTATTAAGTCTAAAACCCTGTCTGGTTTTGACGCGCCTTACATTCCTGGTTGGGACTGTCATGGTTTGCCTATTGAGTTAAAAGTTGAGCAGAAGGTCGGTAAGCCAGGTCAAAAGGTTAGCGCGGCTGAATTTCGTCAACAGTGCCGCGAATATGCCGCGAAGCAAGTTGATGGTCAACGTGAAGACTTTATTCGTCTAGGTGTTTTTGGCGACTGGCAAAATCCATATTTAACAATGGATTTCAGCACTGAAGCCAACATCGTTCGCTCACTATCTAAAGTGATTGAGAGTGGCCATTTGCATAAAGGTGTTAAGCCTGTGCATTGGTGTACCGATTGTGGTTCGGCCCTTGCTGAAGCTGAAGTTGAGTACGAAGATAAAAATTCACCCGCAATTGATGTCGCTTTCAGTGTTGTCGATAAGCCAGCTCTACTCGCTAAGTTTGGTGTGAGTGATTACGTCCATCAAATCTCAATGGTTATCTGGACCACGACGCCATGGACATTGCCTGCTAACCGAGCGCTGTCTGTTGCCGGCAACATCGAATATACCTTGGTAGAGATGATCAAAAATGGTCAAGCGCAAGCACTAGTGCTTGCCGATGAATTAGTTGAGTCTTGCCTTGAGCGTTATGGTGCAGAGTCACATACCGTTTTGGGTAAAGCTCAAGGCTCTGCATTAGAATTATTACGTTTTAATCATCCATTTTATGCGTTCGATGTCCCGGTTATCTTAGGCGACCACGTTACTGTCGATTCTGGTACTGGTGTGGTTCATACCGCTCCTGGTCATGGTCAAGACGACTTCGTTGTCGGTCAAAAATATGGCTTAGAAGTGGCTAACCCTGTTGGTGACAATGGCGTTTATAAAGCGGATACTGAGATTTTTGCAGGTCAGCATGTCTTCAAAGCAAATAAGAGTGTTATCGAACTACTCGAAGAGAAAGGCACTCTGTTAAATTATGTGGTGATTAATCATAGTTACCCACATTGCTGGCGCCATAAAACCCCAATTATCTTCCGCGCAACGCCGCAGTGGTTTATTTCTATGGATCAAAAAGGTCTTAGAACCCAAGCGTTAAGCGAGATCGAAAAGACGCAATGGATCCCTGATTGGGGCCAAAGCCGAATAGAGAAAATGGTAGAGAATCGTCCAGACTGGTGTATTTCGCGTCAGCGTACATGGGGCGTGCCTATCACTCTATTTGTGCACCGTGAAACCGAAGAGCTGCACCCTGACAGTGTTGCGCTCATGGAGCGTGTTGCTAACCGTATAGAGCAAGAAGGGATCCAAGCATGGTGGGATCTAGATGCATCGGAACTACTTGGTGATGAAGCCGAGCTGTATCGTAAAGTCACCGATACGTTAGACGTATGGTACGACTCAGGGTCGACTTTCTCATCTGTTGTCGCGTCTCGTCCAGAATTTAACGGACACCCAATCGACCTGTATCTCGAAGGTAGCGATCAACATCGTGGTTGGTTTATGTCATCTTTGATGATCTCAACGGCAATGAACGGTAAAGCACCTTATAAGCAAGTGCTTACTCACGGTTTTACCGTTGATGGCCAAGGCCGCAAGATGTCTAAATCGGTAGGTAACGTGATTGCACCGCAACATGTCACCAATAAGTTGGGTGCCGACATTCTACGTCTTTGGGTTGCAGCTACCGATTATAGTGGCGAGATGACGGTTTCTGATGAAATCTTAAAGCGCAGTGCCGATGCTTATCGTCGTATTCGTAATACAGCACGATTCTTATTGGCTAACCTCAATGGTTTTAACCCTGAAACCGATATGGTTGCAATTGAAGATATGGTTGCGCTAGATCGTTGGGTGGTTCGCCGCGCCGCAGCATTGCAACAAGAACTGCTTGAAGCTTATGAGCAATATAACTTCCATGTAGTTACTCAGAAATTAATGCAGTTCTGTTCAGTTGAACTAGGTAGTTTCTACTTAGATATCATTAAAGACAGACAGTATACGGCTAAAGATGACAGCAACGCGCGTCGTAGCTGTCAATCAGCCTTGTATCTAATTTCTGAAGCTATGGTTCGCTGGATTGCACCAATTTTGAGCTTCACCGCCGATGAGATCTGGAACTTACTACCAGGTGAACGTAGCCAATTTGTGTTTACTGAAACTTGGTATGACGGTTTAGCGTCTGTGACCCTTGAGTCAGATTTAAGTGACGAGTATTGGGAACAACTACTCAGCGTGCGTGCAGAAGTCAATAAAGTGATTGAAAATGCCCGCCGAGAGAAACAAGTTGGCGGCTCGTTAGAAGCTGAAATCACTCTGTATGCTGACGAAGAGCTTAAGTCGTCTTTGGCCATACTGGCAGATGAGCTGCGTTTCGTCTTATTAACCTCTAAGACAACGCTAGTTGATTTGGCTGATGCTCCAGCTGATGCTATCAGTACTGAGCTTGCGACGCTTAAACTTGGGTTGAAAAAGTCGACTGCTGAGAAGTGTGATCGCTGCTGGCATCACCGTGAAGATGTTGGTCAGGTCGTTGAGCACCCAACGTTATGTACGCGTTGTGTGACTAACATCGAAGGTGACGGCGAAGTTCGTCAATTCGCATAAGGGAACAGTTGATGCCATCTAGCTGGAAAGAGAGTGGCTTGCGTTGGTATTGGGTAGTTGTGTTGGTGTTTATCGCCGACCAGCTATCTAAGCAATGGATTTTAGCCAATTTTGACCTTTATGAGTCAATTAAATTATTGCCAGTTTTTAACTTTACCTATGTGCGTAACTATGGTGCGGCATTTAGTTTTCTAAGTGACGCCGGTGGCTGGCAACGCTGGCTATTTACCATGGTGGCGGTTGGTTTTAGCACGCTGTTAACGGTTTGGCTTAGAAAGCAATCGAGCGGAATGTGGCGATTAAATTTAGCCTATACTCTGGTGATCGGAGGTGCGCTTGGAAATCTAATCGATAGATTACAGCATGGTTTTGTTGTCGATTTTCTCGATTTCTATTGGAATATGAGCCATTTCCCGGCGTTTAATATAGCCGATTCGGCAATTTGCATAGGTGCAGGCCTTATTATCATTGACTCATTTATCACTGAAAGTAAACCAAATGGCGAAGATGCCGCAAAGGGGTAATTAAGTGTCTGTATCTCGATCATTGTTATGCCATATGAATATTGTGCTTGAAGACGGTTCTACAGCCGATAGCACTAAAGCGTCTGGTAAGCCGGCTAAATTAAATATTGGCGATGAAACCTTAAGCCCAGCGTTTGAGGCGGAGCTCATTAATCTTAATCAAGGCGACAAGCATAGCTTCACCCTGCAAGCGGTCGATGCCTTTGGTGAATCAAATCCTGATGCGATTCACCATATGGATAGAAGTAAGTTTCCTGCTGATATGAGTTTAGAAGCTGGCGTTATCGTCAGTTTCGATGGGCCAGGTGGCAGTGAAATCCCCGGTATTGTGCGTGATGTTATCGGAGATTCGGTTACTGTCGATCTTAATCATCCTTTGGCTGGCCGTGCTGTTACCTTTGAATTAGAAGTGGTTCAGGTACTTTAATTATGACAATGATTAATCCTCCTCAAAGCTTGCAAATTAAGTTGGCTAATCCCCGTGGTTTTTGTGCTGGGGTAGATCGTGCAATTAGCATAGTCGAGCGAGCGCTTGAGCTATTTTCTCCACCTATCTATGTGCGTCATGAAGTCGTTCACAACCGCTATGTGGTGCAGAATTTAAAAGATAGGGGCGCTGTATTTGTTGATGAGCTAAATCAAGTACCTGATGATAGCATTGTTATCTTCAGTGCTCACGGTGTGTCACAAGCGGTCCGAGCCGAAGCTAAGCAACGTGGATTAAGAGTTTTCGATGCAACTTGCCCATTGGTGACTAAAGTTCACCTTCAGGTGACTCGGGCTAGCCGCAAAGGCATCGAATGTATTCTTATTGGTCATGCTGGGCACCCTGAAGTTGAGGGGACCATGGGGCAATACGATAATCCTGAGGGTGGAGTCTTGTTAGTCGAGTCTCCAGCTGATGTTGAAGCGTTAGTGGTTAAAGATCCTGATAACCTCTGTTTCGTGACCCAGACTACGTTATCTATGGATGATACTGCTGGCGTTATCGCTGCGCTGCAAAAGCGTTTCCCCTCGATACAGGGCCCGCGTAAAGATGATATCTGCTACGCGACTCAAAACCGTCAGGACGCGGTACGTAATGTTGCCGATGATGTGGATCTGTTTATTGTTGTAGGTTCAAAAAATAGTTCGAATTCGAACAGGCTTAAAGAGCTGGCAATAAAGAAGGGGACACAATCTTATTTGGTCGATAATGCTGATGATATTGTACCTGGATGGTTTAACGGTATCGAAAAAGTGGCTGTTACGGCTGGAGCATCGGCACCTGAGGTACTGGTAAAGCAGGTTATCGATGCCATTGCTAAGCTCGCACCCAGTGTTATCACCGAAGTCGAAGGCCGCAAAGAGGATACTGTTTTTGCCGTGCCAGTAGAGCTTCGCTAGTCAACATACTGAATAAAATTAAAAAAGGAGGCTTAGCCTCCTTTTTTAATGTCTGAAATATAGTCAAGATATATGACATTATATTTTTAGACTCTAATGTTACTAGCGAGTAACATTCGACTAAACTATGATTAACTAGTATAGTTTAGTGTTATGCTAACTTTCAGATTTTAAAAGACTAAATGACTGAAATGACTGTCAAAAGTATGACTTTTACTGGAGATTTGACACCATGGTAAAGCGTGGGCAAGGATTTACCCTGATTGAGGTGATGGTATCGCTGGTGATCATGGTAATCGGATTAATAGGGATATTTAACCTTCACATCGTTGCCAAGCGAGGTAGTTTCGAGTCTTTTCAGCAAACTCAAGCCTCCTATTATGCCAATGATATTATTAATCGGATGAAGCTGAATTCAACTCAGCTAGCAAGCTACGCTGGCACTTACAGCGGAATCCCTTCCTCTGCAACGGCATGTAATGTGGCGGTTTGTACACCATCTCAGATGCGATTGAGGGACATTTATGAGTGGCAATCGTCATTCACGGGAGCTGACGAGACTGTAGGTACGCAAAATGTGGGTGGTTTAGATACACCAACTGCCTGTATTGAGGTTAGTGCCAATACTGTAACCGTAGTCCTCGCATGGCGAGGAATTCGAAAGACGACAATTGACACCAGTTCTCCCATCGTTGATACCTCGACATCTTGCGCTGCGAGTAAAGAGAATCGCCGCATATTTTCCATTCGAACAGTGATCATTTAGATGAAATATATGGCTAATAATTTGAAAACATTTCAATCAGGTATGTCGCTGGTTGAGTTAATGGTCGCTATGGTCATCGGCCTGTTTTTAACTGCTGGCGTGTTTACTATGTTCAGTATGTCGTCATCTAATGTGACGACAACCAGTCAGTTTAATCAATTACAAGAAAACGGCCGGATAGCTCTGGCTATTATGGAGCGTGATATAAGCCAACTGGGTTTTTTTGGTGATTATACCGGGAATGACATAGATACTACCAACCCTAATGTTATGTCGGCAGCAGTACCCAATGATTGTTTCGGCGGAGGAGCTAATAATGCGACACTTCCAAATACAACTGGGCTCCAATTTAGGCGCGTTTGGGGTTATGAAGCTGGTGTTAGTGCAGTAGGAATAAATTGTTTGACTGGGGTGCGAGCAAATACCGATGTCATTCAGCTTAAAAGACTCCTGGGGCCATGGGCTCCTTTACCGCTTAATGCTTCGCGTCACTATGTCGTAACCGCATCAGATGACGCAATTTTTTTCACTGGTGGGCAAGCTTTGCCTATTCTTGGAAATAGTCGAATTTGGGAGTATCTGCATCATATTTATTTTATTAAAAATGACGGTGAGGTACCAGTTCTGAGACGACGTACGCTGACGGTCACTAATGGCATGAATAACGAAGAACAACTAGTCGAAGGAATAGAAAATATTCGAGTGTTATATGGGTTTGATGATGATGGTGATGGTGTAGTTGATATATATAGACCTGTTTCTAACGTTTCAAATTTAATGTGGGAGTCTGCATTAATGAGTCCCACTACAGATGCAACATTACCTGCGCTACCCCGTTTGGTTGCTGTAAAAATATATGTGTTGGTTAGGTCGCAGCAAGAAGACTTTACTTACACCAATGATGTTGAATATCAGTTAGGAGATAAAACAATAGCCGCGCCTAAAGACCACTATAGGCGTAAGGTTATGGCAACAACCGTAATTTTAGAAAACCCAATGCTTATAGGGAGCTAGATAATGGTACAAATCAAAAAGCAAGAAGGTGTGGTGCTGTTTTTTTCGTTAATTGTTCTCATCACTATGACAGTTATAGGTGTTGCTTTAGCCGTAAACTCTACTCAATCATTAAGAATGGCTGGGGCCGGCGCTGAACGTATTGAAGCAAAGGCATTAGCTGATGGTGGCATCGCTGCCGTTTTATTAAATAAGACTCCAGCATTTTTAGCAACTATGTCCAATGTTGATAATGCCAATAACTATTCCGATGGGACACAAGTGTTAACTCCGCTTCCTTTGGTTGATGATGGGGCTGGTGGTCTTAAGGTGGAGCCTAAAAATGTGAGCTGTCAACGTACTAAGTGGACCAGCTCGAACTTGGAATGTCGACGTATTGAGATCTCTAGTACGGTAAGTTTTGGTCGGGATAATCTAGGTCAAGTTACAGTGGTTACAGGTATTGAGCAGGAAGTGCTCGCTGGGAGTTGAACATGAAGTTTAATCAAATATTATGTGCAAGCCTTGTTGCTGCATTAACACTGCCGGCGCAATCACTGGCTGACGATACCGATTTGTATTTAAATCCAGAGTTGACTCAAAACCGTAGTAAAGTTTTAATCATATTTGATAACTCTGGCAGTATGGATGCAGAGGTTGAGGGGGCTCAAAAGGGTTATGACCCTACCGTAACTTACCCTGCTGTTGGGAGTTCCAATTCGTATCAAGGTAGAATGATCTATTTTACTGTAGGCACGGGGATGGACGAGTCCTCATTGCCTGTACCAGACAGTCCTTCTGAGTCTCGTCGGTTCAATGAATTGATTAACGGGTGTTCGACGGCAAAAACAGCGTTGGATAAGTATGGTCGTTTTACAGGGTATATTAGAGAGTTTAAGTTTACTGGTAACGGTAAAGGTACTTGGCAACAGATTAAAGAAAATAGTGGTGCTGAAAAAAACAACCCTGTTGATTGTGGTGAAGATATTGAAGCGGGCATAACTGATAATAATAAGAGTTTAACTGGGTATGAATCTGGTTATCCCCAGGATAGTGTTAAATCTGGCAATACTTATATCCCCTATGGTACTACAGACTCCGCTGCGCAAGAGAACGCTAAAGCTATTAGTTTTGGTTCAGGGGAGTTAGTGACTCTCTATACCGATAATTACCTACGTTGGTACACACTGTATAAAGGTGGTTTGCTGCCACCCGACGAAACTCCACCAACTCGGCTAGAAATGGCGCAGAATGCAATTACAGGTGTGATTAGCTCTATCCCATCTGTCGATTTTGGTTTAGCACTTTTTAATTTAAACTATCCTTATGAAGGATACAGGGATGGTGGCCGCATTGTTGCGGGCATTAAGCAAAGGACCAGTACAGAAAAAGATACATTAATTAATACAGTAGAGAATATTCCTGCTGAAACAAATACGCCTTTGTGTGAAACGTTATTTGAAGCTTATCGATACTTTAGCGGTGGAAGTATTACTTTTGGTCATTCTGATAGTAACTATTCGAATTGGTATCGAGCTAACAGACCGCCCTATGATTCAAACATTGAAGCGAATGGTAGTTATAAATCTCCATTGACTGAGTGCGCTAAAATTGCGTACGTGATTTATATCACCGATGGTGCGCCAACGGTTGATACAAGTGCGAATAATTTTATAAAAGCGTTAAATGATGCGCCATATGAATATGACACCGTTAGGAATAGGTCTAGCTATTTACCTGCATTAGCAGGATATATGTATAACAATGATATCCTGCCTAATGTAGATAATTTTCAACGAGTTATTACTCATTCAATTGGTTTTAGTTTAGCAGAGGGCTCTGAAGCTGAGCCATTATTGATTGAAACTGCTAGACGCGGTGGTGGTAAGTACTTTGCTGCTAATGATACCGCACAGTTACAAGAAAAAATTAGCAATATAGTTGATGAAATCACCAAGACAGGTCAGCGTTTTTCCGCTCCAGGTGTGGCTTTTAGTAACGCAGACCCTACAAGAACATTGGATTCTGCATATTACGCACTCTTTCGCCCTTCTCAAAGTCCAAAATGGGCTGGTAATCTCAAAAAGTTAAAAGTGAATTCTAGCGGAGCTCTCGTTGATGCAAAAGGTAAGTTAGCGATTGATAGCTCTGGGGGGATCTCAGAAGCGGCTTGTAGTTTTTGGAGTGATTGTGCAGGAACACCTGATGGTAATGATGTTATTCTTGGGGGGGCCGCTAGAACTATTTCTCCCGACGAACGTAACTTATACAGTGATATCGGCTCCGGTGGCTCCGTTACTGCCTTCTCTGTGGCTAATGCGGCATCATATGCTGGAGGAACGAGCTCCTTAGCGACATACATGTCATTGCCAGATTCGACTGCTGACTTAACTAAAGCGTTTGAATGGATTAAGGGGAATAATGTTGATAAAGCCGATGACGGAGAGTTCACATCTGAGGACTTTTCTGGAGTACGAGGCGACATAGTAGGCGATCCGCTGCATTCACAACCGCTTGCGATAGATTATGGCGGCGATGGTTCCAATGTGGTTATATTCTTCGGAACAAATCATGGGATGCTTCATGCTTTTAAAGATACAGGTTCATCAGTTTCTGAGAGCTGGGCATTTATGCCCTATCAATTGCTTCCCAATGTCACGACTCTTAGAGGGAATAATTATGCTCTAGGTCATAGTGTGTATGGAATGGATGGCTCACCTGTCGCGTATTTAGAGAGAAACTCTAGTGGTGCAATAACTAAAGCGTGGTTATTTATTGGTATGCGCAGAGGTGGTGAAACATACTTTGCGTTTGATGTTACAGATCCTTCTGCCAAACCCAAATTATTGTGGAAAGTGTCTAATAGTACCGATGGATTCACCGATTTAGGACAAACTTGGTCAACCCCAGTTGTGACTAGAATCCCTGGTTCTGACAAACCAGTAGTAATTTTCGGCGGTGGTTATAATCATGGCTATGACTCTGGTACGGGAGAAAACTCCGACGGACGTGCTGTTTTTATTGTTGATGCAGAAACAGGCTCATTAGTGCATAAATTTGGAGCGAGTGGTAACACCATATTAAGTGGTATCGAAGATTCAGTCGTTGGCTCTATCGCGACGTTGGATAGTGATAGTGACGGCTATACAGATAGATTGTATGCATCAGATTTGGGCGGTAAAGTTTGGCGTATGGACATGCCATCTGATGATAAGACTACTTGGAGTGGGTTTAAGTTCGCTGATTTGGGGGGCGTATTAAGTAACGATCGTCGTTTCTTTTATGAGCCAATTGTTGCCCAAACCTACTTTACCAACACGACTAAAGTTACTGTTACGGATGGGTCAGGTACGACAACAACTGTCGCCTATCAAAATGTTCCCTATGATGCTGTGACTTTAGGAACAGGTAATAGGGCAGAACCATTAGATCGAACAACTAATGATATGTTTTATGTCTTACAAGATAGAAATGTTATAACTCAACAGTTTGGTTCTGGTGGTTCAGCCGTACCTGAAGCGATTACTTTTTCGAATCTCTATAATGTGACATCAGCGTCACCGACTACAGAGGCTGAAAATATCGAATTTGGTACAAAGAGAGGTTGGTATTATGACTTTCCTGTTGCTGGGGAAAAAAGTTTATCGCCTTCAATCATCATTAGAGGAAAGGTTTATTTTACGTCCTTTATTCCGACACAACCAGCGGCTGATCAAGATGTATGTACCGTTTCTTCTGTTGGTAGATTGTATACATTAGATCTACATAAAGGTGCCCGTTATTCTGAAGAGTATGTTATTGACGTATGTGATAATTGTATTCCGCAACCTCCAAAGATCATCACTCCGCCAGTAGATAAGCCAATTCCTTGCGAGGGGGAGGGATGTCCACCGCCATCTTGTGAAGGAGAGGAGTGTCCAAATCCTCCGGAGCCGGAGCCTGATTGTGAAAGCAAGATTATGTTGCTCATTGGTAAAGGTATTTGTGATGAGAATGGATTTAATTGCAAAGGAACAATTAACCTTGATTCCTGTTTAAACACCAATAAACTTTACTATCATCAAGATGAGAATAATTAGTAATGCAAAAAGTGAACGGTTTTACCCTGATTGAATTGATGATAACTGTAGCAATCGTTGGGATTTTGGCTTCGATTGCCTATCCCTCTTACATCGACTACATCACAAAGAGTGGTCGCTCTGAGGGGGTTGCAGCTGTGATGAGAGTGGCAAACCTGCAAGAGCAATACTATTTGGATAATCGTACTTATGCGACTGACATGTCGAAACTTGGTCTTGCTAATCCCTTCGTGACAGAGCATGGTCACTATAGCGTGGCCTCTGCCGGTACCAGCAATTTTACCATTACAGCTACGGCGCAAGGCCGTCAAGCTGCCCGTGATTCGACATGTACGACAATCACCATGACATCTGCAGGGGTTAAAGGCCCCTCTACGGAGTGTTGGAAATGATGAAATTTATCAGTATTTTAGTTTGTGCCAGCTTATATAGCTTTGCTATGCCAGTATTGGCCGCAAAGCAGGATTATAAATGCTATATCAATAGCTCTAAAAAGGGTGAGCAAGTGGTGTTTTATCGCTGGGATGAAAAAGATGCTCGTTTAAGGGCCGCTAGTTTACCCGGAAAGCAGTTAACGGATAAAAAGGGCAAGAAGTACTTCATTAAGGAAGTAGAGGAATGCGTTCCTCTGAGCCAAGAGTTTAGTAGTAAAGAAGCTAGAGCTAAAGATAAGCAGACATTAAGATAACGATTTGAGCTGTTTTATATAGCTTTAGGTGTTATGACAGCTAACTGAAAGCCCTGCAATGCAGGGCTTTTGTAATATTGGAGCTCTGGAGGTTAAATTTGGATGCTGTAAGGTTTAGCAAGAGCTACCGTCGGCACCATAGGAGACTTTTCCGCTAGTGCTAATATCGACGCTTTGAGACTCAGCCGTTTTTCCGCCTGGACAGTAGATAATAGTTCCACCAGATGACAACCCTTCTGGGGAGAAGGTGATGGTGCCTGATGGACCCTTCACTTTGTCATTACTATTAAAGTTATCTATCGCTCTAAGCTCTCTGTCTGCGCCGCCAGCATCGGTGATAAAGACTCTAATGCCATTTTTCCAATTCGTACCTGTACCACAAGAGGTTGCACTAGCAAACGGGCAGACATTAACCGTTGCACCATAGCTGATAGCTTGGTTTCGAGAGAATGCTAAGATGTTATGGATTTTTTCAACGTTACTGTTCGCTCTGAATCCTTCATACATAGACACCAGCGAGGGAACTCCAATGGTTAACAGTATTGCTGCAACGGCAATGGTGACCATCAACTCGACTAGGGTAAATCCTTGTGAACTATTGCGCATTTTTATTAATCCTCGCGAAGCCTTTAGTAAGTATAAGCGAGATGTAAGCGGATTTCAGTATATATAACTCATTCTTTTTAATGCCAATAATTTGGCATTAAATATGAATTTGGCAGAACCTTATATTGCTCTTTTATTGTGAGATATTAAATGGATGAGGCAATCTGTTAACTGTCGCAGCTAATATTTGTATCTTTTGAAAATCGGACTCTGCCAGCTTGGTTAATGATAACGGCCTTAGAATAGGGGCTGGTTTTCGAGCTTGGACAATATCGTAATGTACCATTGGTGCCGTATGCTAATCCGTCGGGTTGAAATCGTACCGAGGTACGATTGTAGATAACTGTATCTCTATTATTAAATGGTGCGGTTTGAATGAGTATTTTATCATTACTATCAATGATATTTTTCTCTCCTGAATCGGTAAATACGGTGAGTCCATTTTGCCAATTGTCGTCACACTGATAATCTTTTATTGGACACGTAGTGACTCTTACACCGTAACTGATCGCGGCGTTTCTGCCATATTGAATCGTCTGTTGTATGGTGCGGATGTTGGCATTGGATCGCATCGCATCATAGAGTTCCGTTAGGTTGGGCGCTGCTATACCGACTAAAATGGTTAGCACAATGAGCGTCACCATTAGCTCAACTAAGGTAAAACCACAGGAAAATCCACTGATAAATCCATTTTGATTTTTCATCGTTCATTCCTTGAACATGTCTTTTGCCTGCATTCCACAGGCTTATCGCGACAAATATAACGTCACAGTTAACCAGTATAGATTAGCTATCGTTATGCTTGGATGCGGTTTTTATATTGTTGCGTTCTATGAATACAGCTTCTTTTTGCATATTGATATAATCGACTTCTGTGTATTTATGGGGCGTGATAAGCTATTGTTTCATGGTGTTTAGTCGTTGATCTATTTTAATGGGAGCGTTTGATGAAGAAAGTTGAGGCCATAATTAAGCCGTTCAAGTTAGATGATGTGCGGGAATCTCTGGCAGAAATTGGTATTACCGGCATGACAGTTTCTGAAGTCAAAGGTTTTGGTCGCCAAAAAGGTCATACAGAGCTCTATCGCGGTGCCGAGTATATGGTCGATTTCCTTCCTAAGGTTAAAATTGAACTAGTTATTCAAGATGAGCAATTGGAACAGGCTTTAGAGGTTATCGTTGATACCGCTCGAACTGGCAAGATTGGCGACGGAAAAATATTTGTCACTGAAGTTGAACGTGTTATTCGTATTCGAACTGGTGAAGAGAACGAAGAAGCCGTTTAATTATGCGTATTAATTAGTTGCAGCAAAAGCCGTTAAATATAATATTTAACGGCTTTTGCTTTTAATGTTATAGCGTTGGCTATTTAGAGTGGGCTGGCGGACGAATCTCTGATCACGGGCTCAGGAACAAAGACCTCATCTGTTAATATGTCGTCGCCTTTGCTTTGATTTGCTATCAGCAGTTCGGTTGCGGTTTGGGCTATCTTACTATTAGGTTGATGTACCGTTGTCAGCTTTGGCCATGTTTGTCGCGAAAATGGACTATCTTCGAAGCCTACGATAGATAATTGCGAAGGAATAGAAACGCCTTCCAAACGCGCCGCAAATAACGCGCCAGCGGCGATCTCATCGTTACAGGCAACAATAGCCGTTGGCTTAAGTGCGTTGCTTAATAAAGCTTTAGCACCTTCAACTCCCGATTCGAAAGAGTATTGGCCATCGATGATATGACTATCATCTATAGGTAAATGGTTTTTTTCCATAGCGAGTTTAAAGCCAGCTAAACGTTCTTTGGTGGATTCATGCTGGTGATCCCCACTGATAAATGCGATCCGTTTATGTCCAAGGTCGATTAAGTGCTGAGTGATTGATACCGCACCGTGTTTATCGTTCACCAGTACCGATAATCCACCATGCTTGTCAGCGACTTCTCCTGCAATTATTCTCACGTAATTTGCATTGATATTGTCTAATGCGGCTAGCACCTTAGGATTTTCAGATAGCGGTGGTGTTAACACTAAGCCTGAGAGTCTTGCGTGGCGAACCATATCGGTTAATTCTTGGCAGATGTTATCTGACGTGGCATCACAAGGATGAATGAGAAGCTCATATCCTCTTTGTTTACATGATGACAAAATCCCATTTTGCATATCAATAACATAGTAAGCATTTGGATTGTCATAAACGAATGCAATAACGTAGGATTTTGTTCCTGCCAAATTTCTTGCGGCGACGTTAGGCTGGTAATTTAGAGCCGCAATTGCTTCGTTGACTTTGTCTATAGTGGCTTGTCTTACCGAAGGTTCTTTATTGGTGACCCTAGAGACTGTCTTTATCGACACTCCAGCGTGCTTTGCGACATCATTAATGGTTACTTTCATCTAGCGGATACTCGTTGTCGTAGCCGCATAGTTGCAAACTACAGAATTTAATTTCATTCAAACGATGTGCTGTGTATATAAACAGCAGATCACACTTCCCCTGACGACAATATTGCTAACTTTTACCTCATTAAGCAATCATCAAATTTAATTTCACGCATTGGACACATCAAGTTACTTTTGCGGTGAGAACGATATCTCCTAATAAAAAACAATTAACTTCAGTTAGTTATACATACTACCTTGGTTGATAATTGCACATTCATGAGTAGTCAGATGGGGCCATTTTCTATTTTTGGTTATTTTGTTGTGGCGCATCTGTTAATTGTTGTGTAATCTTTAACCTCACATGACAGCGTTGTCATTCCTCGTTAAAGGAATGGGCATGGAAAATAAAACGATAATAAAGTTATGGAAGGGAAACGAGATGCGACCATCTACTTTTAAGAAAAGTGTACTAGCTACAAATATTGCATTACTGATGAGTGGTGCTTTGTCTGTTTCTGCTATGGCTGCTGAAGCCGAAGCAGAAACCGTAAATACAGATAATATTGAAAAAATTGAAGTGCGTGGTTTACGCGCATCAATGAAAGCTTCTATCAACGCAAAACGATTTTCTGATGCGGTCGTAGATGCAGTTACTGCTGAAGATATTGGTAAATTCCCTGATGGTGATGTGGGGGAATCTTTAGCTCGTATTCCAGGTGTGAGTGTGAGCCGTCAGTTTGGGCAGGGCCAGCAAGTCTCTATCCGTGGTGCTTCATCACAGTTGACTCGTACTTTGCTCAATGGACACTCAGTTGCATCAACTGGTTGGTTTGATCAACAGGCGATAGACCGTAGTTTTAACTACTCTTTATTGCCACCAGAAATGGTTAGCGGTATCGAGGTTTATAAGTCTTCGCAAGCCGATATCACTGAAGGTGGTATTGGTGGTACGGTGATCGTTCAAACCCGTAAACCGCTAGATTTAGATGCAAATACGGTGTTTGTAAGTGCAAAAGGCGATTATGGTACGGTTTCTGAAGCTACGGACCCTGCGCTTTCTGGTTTATATAGCTGGAAAAATGACAGTGAAAACTTTGGTATTTTAGTGTCGGCCGCGAGTTCTCAAACAGAGTATCAGCGTAATGGTATCGAAACGCTCCTCGGTTGGGGTGAGATAGTGCCAACGACTTTCCAGCAAGATCGTGAGCGTACAGCCTATAACGTGGCTGCTCAGTATCGTCCTACCGATAATTTAGAGTTTGGCTTAACCGTTACTAGCCTAGATCTAAAGGCGAATAACGCTAATACTTCGATTTTCCTATTCCCGACCCAGCAAGGTGTCAGTACCTGTAATCAGACTAACGCCGCAGGTGTTTGTACCGATATCACTCACACTGGTGAAGGTGGATTTGCTTGGGCGCAGACTTGGGCTCGTGAAGCGGAAATGTCTTCAGACACTTACGATTTGGACTTTAAATATGAAGCCGATAACTTCACGTTAGAAGGCCGAGTCGGCAATACCAGCGCTGATGGCGGTACAAGCTTAACCTCTAACTACGGTAATTCTATCGGTCAACCCGGTGATTTTGCTGGCCGCTATGATGCAACTGGCGAAAAGATTTTGATCGATATTGCCAAGCAATCATTTGATGCTGGTGATTTTAATGGTCAGCTTGAAACTGCCGGTTGGGCGCTAAAGCAGCAACCAAATACCGACGAAGAGACTTACGCTCAAATCGATTTAACCGTTCCTGTAGATTTCGGTGCGATCACTTCTATTAAAGCGGGTGTTCGTTACGCCGACCACGATGTAACTCAAGAAACAGAAGCTGCAATTGTTGGTGATATTCTTGCCAGAGATGCATCTGAATATTACTCAGGAACAATGTCTGCGGGTGCTGGTTTTACACTACCTAAACCTAATTTCGATGCGATGATCCGTGATGCTAAAGCGGTTGTCGATGGTTTTACTCGTGATAAATCGGGTTATGGTACCTTGAATGAGAAAAACCTTGCGGCATACGCAATGGCTAATTTCGAAGGCGAGGGTATTCGCGGTAACTTTGGTTTACGTTTCATCTCTACCGATATCGAGTCTGATTACTATGCTCTGAGTGATTCAGGTCAATTTGCGGATGAGCTTAGCACTGATAAGTCTAGCTATAGCGATGTATTACCTAGTATCAACGTGGCATTTGATCTAACACCAGATCTCATTTTACGTACGTCAGCGGCTCAGGTTATATCACGTCCTAACTATGCTGAGTTATTTGCGACTTCAACGCTTCCTGGTTTAAATGACGGTACTCCAGGTAATGAAAAGCTTAATCGTGGCTCAGTGGCGTTAGATCCATTTAAAGCAACTCAAGCCGATGTGAGCTTAGAGTGGTACTTTGGTGGTGAAGGCTTAGCGTCAGTGACTTACTTCATTAAGGATGTAAGCTCATTCATTACGACTCGTCAAAAGCTAAATCAACAGATCGGTATTGAGGACAATAACCTAATCGAGCAGGGTGGAAGTGCTTGTGGTGTTGGCATTTATGATTGCTGGACGGTAAGTGAAAAGTATAATGCCAATGGCGGACGTATTGAAGGGGTTGAGCTACAACTTCAAGATTCGTTCGACAGTGGTTTAGGTTACTCTGTTAACTATACCTTTGCTGATGCGGGTTCACCTAGCGAGAATTATCCAGATTCGGTTGGCGTATTCTCTGATTCGTCTAAGCACACAGTTAACTTAGTGGGCTACTATGAGATGGATAGCTTCAATGCTCGTTTAGCTTATAACTGGCGCAGCGAGTATATGATGCGTGAGCTTCCAGGTTTCTATGGTAACCGTCAGCACGAAGATTACGGTTCACTCGATTTAAGCATGAACTACAGTGTTACTGATTGGATGGATATTACTTTTGAAGCCGTTAATTTGACTGAAGAAGATAGTATTCAAACTGGTGTAGCGCCGCTAGATGCTGAAGTTATTCCTGAGTTTAAGGCTGACTACCCAGTATGGAGCTTCGATGGTGAAGCGAGATACAAAGTGGGCGTATCGCTAAGATTCTAATAGCACTTAAACTCTACTAGCACTAGGCTGCTAGTAGAGTTCAGTTGTCAATTAGCTAATAGAGCCCAGCATTCGCTGGGCTTTTTTATTAGAAGGCTAATATGGCATAGCTGTTGTTGATGTCTTCGGTTATATGGTTAGATTGGGTTAAGTATGGATATAAAAAAAATCATTATTGTCGGTGGCGGTACAGCGGGTTGGCTCGCCGCAAACCATATTGGCAAAACCTTTGAAGGGAATGATACCGTTTCTATTACCCTTATTGAGTCACCCGATATTCCAACGATTGGTGTGGGCGAAGGTACAGTTCCCGCTATTCGCAAGAGTTTGAAGCAATTTGGGATCAGCGAGAGCGAGTTTATTACAAGTTGTGATGTCACTTTTAAACAGTCGATTAAATTCGTCAATTGGATGGATAAGCATCGCCATGGCGTGGGAAACTCTTATCATCACCTCTTCGATATGCCAAGTCCCCTAGGGGATGACTTAACTGAATACTGGTTAAGAGAGCGTGGGGACCCTTATGCTGATGGCGCTTATGGGCGTTTTTACTGTGATACAGTTTCGCCCCAGCATGCCGTATGTGAGTCCTATAAAGCGCCCAAGCAGATAACTCATGCTGAATATGAAGGCTCACTTGGATACGCTTATCATCTTAATGCTGCAAAGTTTGCGCTATTGTTAGCCAATAACGCAAAATCTCGTTTTAATGTGCGACATATAAGTGCAAATGTCCTAGATGTAAATCTTAATGATAGTGGTCATATCGAGTCGCTCAACACAGATAGCCACGGTACTTTATATGCTGATTTTTATATCGACAGCAGTGGTTTTGAAGCGCTGCTGATTGATAAAGCCCTAAAGGTGCCGTTTGTTGATAAATCTAACGAGTTATTTGTCGATAGGGCGATCGCCGTTCAGGTGCCCATCGCTGACGACGTCCCCATTCCACCATTTACCATAGCCACAGCCCATCAAGCAGGATGGATCTGGGATATTGCTTTAATCAATCGGCGCGGCGTAGGTTTTGTTTATTCATCAAAGTATATGGATGATCAAACCGCCCTTAAGAAGTTAGAGCATTATCTTGGGGAGGATCTGGCCCAATATCAGCATCGACTGTTACTTATGAAAGTGGGTTATAGGAAGCATTTTTTCCATAAAAATTGCTTGTCGTTAGGGTTGGCTCAGGGCTTCCTCGAGCCGTTGGAAGCCACATCTATCTTGTTAACCGATTTCGCAGCAGGCTATTTGGCAAGTCGTTTTCCGACTAATGTTGATGAACTTGGCTTGATCTCTGAGCAGTTCAACAAGGTGATGACCTATGCATGGGAAAGGGTTGTTGAGTTTGTTAAGTTACACTACTGCATATCCGATCGCAGCGATTCGCCGTTTTGGATCGATAATCGAGATCCCAGTACCATTCCAAAAGAACTAGCCAAGAGATTAACACTCTGGCAAACCCATATTCCAGTTAGGGAAGATTTCTTTAGCAAATTTGAGGTATTTGACTTAGATAACTACCTCTATGTACTTTATGGCATGGCCTACGGAACTTCTTTAGGGAGTAATCATTCAACTGATAAGCTGCAATGGAAGGCACATAGCGATCGCATTAGGCAGGTTGGGGGGACATTAGCTAATGACCTACCTGAGCATAGGGTATTACTTGAGAAGATTAATCGCTTTGGATTACAAAAACACTGAAATAAAAAGAATTAAAGTTATGGGGTAGCATATGTTTAATGTCTTATAAGCTGATTTAAACATATCTGCGTTAGACTTTGCTTGACCACTACTGTTAGAAGTTCAATGCAAGCTTCTAAATCTGGGACGATTTAGCAGCGCCTATAGGGATATATTTATAGTCTTGCGCAAGCTGGCGGCACTGGAGCAATTGATCGCTTCTGCTGTTCATGAGTGATCACTTCTACTGCTTTGAACTGACCAAGCTGCTGTTAGTCGTGGATAGATTTTAACAAGTTGCTAAAAAAATACGGTGCTTTAAATCTGTAAGCGTTTTGGGAGGGTGCGTGTGATTAAAGAGAGTATCAATTAGAGGCTGCATTTCTGTGTGACATATGAAAGCATAAAAATTAGCTTCTCCCGCTGGGTTGCCAGGCACAAGACCAATCGTACAGGCTTGCTCATATAGCGTTTTATACAGTTCAATTACCTCGTCTATTTTTAATGCTTCCTCAGCTATCAATCTCATGGGGAGGTAACATTTTTCTCCTTTTGGCGAAATAATCGGCCAAATGACATGATGAACGTTGAGGGGAGTATTTAAATAGAGATGCCAGAACTGATCATTTATGAACCGATAAAAGTCAGTAGCAATAGATTTAAATGGCGTAATATTCGCTAATTTCAAAAGGTATTTGACGGCTTCTAACTGATTCGTATCAAGTCTTTCACCTTCCATTGTTGTTTCCTGTAAACACCGACCGATTAAGCATGTGAACGCATGGATGTCGGTTTTTTGTATCAATGACCACACGGCCTTCTTAGTTAGCGATTGTTTCCTTGTCAGGTTACCGAAACTATCTTCTGTGAAAAGTAGGTTTACATAGTGAGAGGGAAGGTTGCTCAGTGCCACATTCACTGATGATATTGTAGGGTTGCGATTATCTATGAGTTGCCACAAGGGGTGGCATAGCAGAGATTTAAAGGGAATTGGACTGTTTAAGCGACGGTCAATAATGTCAACCACATACTCTCGAATAACAGGTTCACCTTGCTCTTTTCTGTTAAAAAAGCGGGATGAATTGTTCAGCCAATTGGCGGTAGAACTGCATTGCTCACTGTCAGCAAATAATGCCCTCTTCATTCCATAGGCAGTGGATTCGCCCAAATGTGCTTTCAGACAAGCACACCAATAGCGAGTAGCAAGCGATTTTGTGCGCCTGCTTAGTTTGAGGTAATTCTCGAAGGTGTACATCGGATAAATAAAGTTTGCAACTGGCATTGCAAACAGTGCGCATTTAGGCCAATTGATTGATATAAATCATATTTACTGTCAAACCATCTCATAAACTCGTGCCTTTAATCGAAAAATAAAGCCTTATGCAAGTTTAGCTTGGCTTTGTATTCTTAGTTAATCCCACCAAATCGAAATAGGTTGCAGCATGAATAAGAAGCTCAGCAGCGACGTGGATACACTGGCTTTTGAGTTAGAACGTGAATTGATGCATCGCTATGGCTCGCCTTTGTTGACGGGCGAAAGGCTGGCTAACGCGATGGGCTACAGGAGTATCCATTCATTGCGAAAACACATGTCTCAACCGACTTTTCCTGTTGAGCTTTTTACCATATCGGGACGAAGAGGACGATTTGCTCTTGTAAAAGACATCGCGCTTTGGTTGGCCAAGCAACGTATTGAACATCAATATCAAACAGAGGGGAAGCCTATCGACATGTAACCAACCGTTTGATTTTTCATTACCAAGGCACAGAAAGGGAAAAAGCCAGCATTTGCAGATGCTGACTTCTTCGGAAGTTGTCGAATTAGCGTGCTCGACAACTTCATTAAAGCTTTCCCATGCCAGACTGTCAAGTTTCGGTCAGACCGAAGCGTGGGCATGTGTGTGCCTTGATTTCCTTCACAGTGAAATTAAGGAGTTCATCATGAACATACGTAAATTACGGCAGTTATTGCGTTTGCTACTGACCACCAACTATTCCAATCGACGGATTGCTCAGCTTGTGGGCATCTCCCCCAATACAGTGCGGGCCTATCGTAATAAGCGGCGAAAAGCTGCCATAACCCTTGCTGAATTGGAACAACACTCTGATGACCAGTTGCTGAAACAGTTGAACCCTATCGTTCCGGTAAACAATAGTAAGCGTCAACCCGACTGGGCATATGTGCACCATTTAATGCAGGAAAAACATCAAACACTCATTCAGCTATGGGAGGAATACCGCAGTATTGAACCTGCCGACGCACTTTGTTACTCGCAGTTTACTCACTGGTATAGGAACTACGTAAAGTCCATCGATGTCTCTATGCGTCAGTACTATGCCCCTGGCGAGGTGTGTTTTGTCGACTTTGCTGGAAAACGCATACCCTGGATAGACCAACATTCAGGGCAAACGCATTATGCAGAAATGTTTGTTGGGGTAATGGGATACTCACAACTGGTATTTGCCAAAGCACTGAGTTCCCAAAAATTGGAGGATTGGTTGGAAGCCCATCAGGCGATGTTCACCTATTTTAGCGGGATTCCCCAATTAGTGGTGCCGGACAATCTTAAGTCCGCAGTCACTCGGCCAGGCAAGTTCCCAGAAGTAAATCGCAGCTATCAGGAGTTGGCTGAGCATTATGGTTTTGTCGTAGAACCTGCGCGCGTCAGACGACCACAAGATAAATCGCTAGCCGAAATCGGCGTACTGTTGGTTACCCGATGGATAACCGTGGTGCTGCGTCGCCGCCGTTTTTTCAGTATTGCAGAGATTAATCAGGCTATTGTTGAGTTGCTGGAGCAACTGAATCAACGCCCCTTTAAGCGATATCAGGGCAATCGCCGTGAACGGTTTGAACATACAGAGCGAGCAGCGTTGTCTCCCCTTCCTACGAAGCGATTTAACATAGGTCGTTGGATACACCAGCAAAAGGTGAATAGGGATTATCACATTTACGTGTATGGCCATGCCTATTCAGTACCCTATGAGTTAACTGGCCAGTCTGTTGACATTAAAATCTGCCAAAACATGGTGGAAATCTATTTCCATCACCAATTAGTTGCTATGCATATGCGCAGCAATATTCAAGGTGGTGCGACTACGGAGAACAGCCATCGCCCTAAGAGCCATCAAGCGTATGCGGCACAATCAAAAGCCCATTTTATGCATTGGGCAAAAAATATCGGTGAGCACTCCTTGGCTTTGACATCGGCACAGTTTGATGGCGTACCTGATTGCTCGTTGCAGGGCTGTAAAGCATGTTCTCAATTGCAAAAATTAGCGAGAAAATACGGTCAAATGCGATTTGAACGAGCTTGCCAGTGCGCCTGCGAAATTCAATCTTTGACCGTCAGCAGTGTCCGTTCAATTTTACAGTGTCGATTGGATGAACCTTTGGATGAGGCTAAACCTGTCCAAGGCCTGTTGCCACTTCATCATAATGTTCGTGGTGCCCGCTACTACCTCAATGGAGGGCAGTAAAATGAGCAGTGAACATAGCGTTTTGACAATCTCCAGCAGTTGCGGCTAATCGGCATGAGTGAAGCCTTAAAAAAAGTACTGGTAACGCCGGACATGCTCGCACTTCCCATCATCGATATTTTAGCGTTTTTGACCTGTGAGGAGATCCAATACAAGTCTCAAAAAAAGCGGGAGCGGCTATTTAAGGCGGCGAGGCTAAAACAGGGGCAAGCTTGCGTGGAAAACATCGACTACGTAGCTAAGAGGGGAATTGATAAGGGCTATTTGGCTACCTTGGTTAGTTGTGAGTGGGTCGCACGGAATCAGTTTTTGCTCATTACCGGGCCAACAGGGGCCGGTAAAAGCTGGCTTGCCTGTGCCCTCGCCAATCAAGCAATCAAATTGAATTTTTCTGTACTGTATAAGCGCTTCAATCTACTGATGGAGGAGCTGGACATTGCCCATCGGGACGGTTCCTTGCCCAAACTGCGCAGTGGGCTGGCCAAATACAAGCTATTGATATTGGATGACTGGGCAATGGCACCGTTAAATGACCTTAATCGGCAAGATTTACTGGAGTTGATAGAAGAGCGTGTTGAGTCCGGTGCACTCATTATCACAACCCAATTACCTGTCAGTAAATGGCATGAATATATAGGAGAACCTACTCTTGCTGACGCCATTATGGATCGCATCATTCATCGCGCGCATCGCCTAGAGTTGCACGGTGAATCCATGCGTAAGGTATATCGAGTGGTTAAGGAGGACAAGTAATGGATACCGACCTTCATCTTGAAGCCTATGAGCAGATGTTGGCCTCCTCAAATGCGGAGGACTCATACCTTAGACAGCTCTTTGACATTTATCACCAGCGTTTGCTTGTAAACCCCCACGTCTGCCAAAAGCTGGCGCGACAAGGAATAAGCATGGACAGTATTGAAACCCATTTGATTGGGTATTGTGATCGAACCTTGAATCGTTATGTGTCCGGAGCTAGTAAAGTTGACGGCGCAGGTTATCGTGGAGCTTTACGGCGTATGGGGTTGCTAAAGAGTAGTGGCCATGAAATTTTTCGAGGGTGTATTGTGGAACCGTTGTTTGAGGGGGAAAATATCGTGGCCGCTTGTGGGGTAAAGCTCAATTGCCCCAGTAGACCAGCCCCGAGGATCATTCAATGGTATAGGCACCGTACATATTATCATGCAGTGAAGTTTCATCTCATGATATGGGGGAAGCGCTATGTGGCTCACTAAACCCAACTCACTAAGCTTAACTGCATGTATGCAGTACTATTTAGATATCTGTCGGGCTAAAGGGCAAAGCGATAATACCGTGCTAAGCAAAGAAGCGGCATTGTCGCTCTTTCGGAGATGGGCTTTTGGACATGATCTGATCGATGTAACTCAGGTTGACCTGGAAGTGCTCGATAGCTATCAGCAGTACCTATATCTGTATCGAAAAGCGTGTCATGGTGGGCCTTTATGCCGAGCCACCATTCGTTATCGTCTGACTGTGGTAAAGGTATTTTTGAGAACGTTATTCATCAAAGAAGTGCTATCGGTGAACCCTACTGAACACTTTGAACTACCGAAAAATGGCAGGCGATTACCTAAGCCAGTTCTTAGTGAGCAGGAGGTAAAGAAGGTCTTACAACAGGCCGAACACTATGGACTTAAAGGCATAAGGGACACGGCCATTATGACGACTTATTATGCTTCCGGTATTCGGCGACTTGAACTTGGCACCTTGACGCTGGACGATGTTGACTTTGAGCAATGCCAACTCAGGATTAATCAGGGAAAAGGCTTTAAAGACAGATACGTGCCTATAGCCAAAGACACTTGCATTTGGATTTATCGTTACCTGAAAGAAGTTAGACCGACGTTGGCCAATGTGCACTCCGGAAAAACCTTATTCCTGGCAAATAATGGTAAACCATTTCGGGCTGCTCAGCTCTCGGAACTGGTGGCCAAGTACATCAAGTTGGCCGATGTACGCAAGTCAGGAGCTTGCAACCAGTACCGTCACGCTGCGGCAACACACATGGTGGATCACGGTGCAGATATTCGTCATGTGCAAGAGTTTCTCGGGCATGCAGACTTGTCGACCACACAGATTTATGTGCACGTGAGCATGACAAAGCTGCGGGAAGTCTATAACAAGACGCACCCTGCTGCTCAACAGTAAAGCCTAGCTCACGGAAGAGCTATTTTTAGTACGCTCAGAAATGGCGGCCAATAGGTAGCCATCATTGGACTTATGGCACAGGCTTAGTTATAATCAGGTCATAACATAAAAGGGTTACTTTATTTGAACACAGGCTTAAACAATCTGCTAGAACTTCATGGGCAGGAGGTTCATAGAGAAGATGGCTATTGGTGGAAGATTGAGGTTTGGCAAGTTGCCCCATCAAAACATCGACCTCACGGGATTCGCTATAATCTTACGCTCCATAATAAATACAATAAACGCGTATTCGGCATGGACAATGCCCATGCCGTTAAAGAACCGAAAAAGAAAAAGTATGCAGGTAAGCGCCATGACTATGACCATGTACATAAGTCAGCCAGCGATAAAGGCACTCCCTATGAATTTACAGATTGTTCCACTTTACTGAATGACTTTTTTGGTGGTGTTGACAAAACAATCGAAGCTATAGAAGGTAAGTAGCTATGAAAGCAAGAATAGGCATTATGTCAGAGCAATTGGTTCGCGCCAGAGTACTTGCGATTGCGCAAGGTAAGTATAAGCCAGCGAAAGATGAGCCTAAAGTTTGGTACACATCTCTCAATGCAGTTTCTCAGATCCTTAACCCTGAGAATATTGCACTACTGAGGCTGATTGACACTGAACGGCCTGAGAGTGTTACAGCCTTAGCAGAGCTATCAGGCCGTAAGAAATCAAATCTTTCTAACACATTGAAGTCATTGTGTGAGAAGGGTTTTGCGCGACTTGAAAAAGGTGAGGGCCGTAATATGAAGCCTGTGGCTTTGTATACTGATTTTGAAATTGTAATAGACAAAGAAGTTGAAGATATTATTGCTGGCTTGCAACAGCAGGCTGCTTAACACAGGTTCTTTAATGGTTATTATGTAAAGGCTCGTACATTCGGGCCTTTTTTATGCTCTTTAAAATAATAATTTCTTCCGATTAATTCATATGAACGGCCGGGTGTACGATTATAACCTCGGGCGCTTTATGAGCGTGGACCCGCTGATCCAGAGCCCAACCAGTACCCAGAGTGTGAACCCCTATTCGTACATCATGAATAACCCGCTGGCCGGGACGGATCCGACGGGGTATGCGGCAGATTATATTGCCGGGGCGTCATTTGGGTTTAACGCTGACTTAACTGCTGCACAGGTCGAGCTGCTTAATAATGCGGATTCATGTAGCTATTGCACCGGGGAGTTCGCTGTCGGTGTAAATTTAGGCAGTGATTTGAAATGGGCGTACAAAGATACGGGCTCATTAGCTGCCAGCGTGATCCTTTTAGGAAAAGCGACGTTGTCAGCCTTACCAAATAGTGGTGCTGATAACCGCATTAATACTGATACCGGCAGTATGGCTGATGTGGGAAGTTTAGGATCGAGTAATACGGATCAGTCTATGGTGGACCATCTAGTCGATGGGCGAGTTAATGCTGACAAAACTGATATTGGAAATGCAACTTTTTCACAAGGACGAGATGGCGAAGGAAATTTGACCCCCGTTAGACAGAGTGTATCACGCCAACCAGTATTTAGTGATATCCATGCTGAGGAGCAGACTTTAAAAGATTTACGCGGAAAACCAAGGCCTTGGACTGTTGCGGTTGATCAAAACCCTTGTGATTCATGTTCTGATAAACTAAGCCAAGCTAATGTTGAAAAAGTAGTAGTTCCTATGAACCCTGATAAACCACAAAACAAGTCCAAAGGCGTTGCAATGAAAGCTGCAGCAGGAAAAGGAATCGCGGTGCCAAAGGTTGTGAGAGTTTCTGGAAGGTTAGATAGTCTAAAACTGGATAAGCTAGATAAAAGAAAACGGTAATTATTATGACCAATGACAGCATAAAGAATAATTTAATATTAGATTTAGATACATTTTCTCTTGGTGGATATAATCTTGGCGGGCAGAAAAACAAAGATGTCACTAAGAAAGGTGATGGCTATGGAATATATGGTACAGGAAAGGATGTGGCAAATATATTTACATGTTTCAATGATGGTTATAATGATTTTTCAGCCTTTAAAGGAATAGTTAGATACCGAGGGCAAGAGTATTTTTTTGACAAAAATACTACCTATCAACAAGTACTCTCGTTGCTTGGCATCCCTAGTAACGAGTGGAATGATGGGGTAGAGATGGCTGCACTATTTGAAGTTGAAGATAAAGAGATCGAAGTGTCATGGAATATTGATGGTGCAAGCTCACTCGATTATATCTCTCTTTCTATAAATTAGATATAGGACAGGCATAACACTTTTGGTCAATCAGTCCCATTTGCTTGGGGCTTTTTCTTGTCTGCAATTGGGCAGTTTGACCAGCAGCCTGGGCAGTGCTTGCCGGTAGAAGTGATCAGTGTCTGCCAGCAGGGCGGGCAGTTTGATGCAGCGCCGCCACAAGCAGGATAGGAAAGCAGCCTTCTAGGGAGGCATTTCAAAGCCACCTTCGTCAGAAGGTGGATTCTTTACTTAATAGTCCAGAAAACAGCTGTAGGTTAAAGCCCCTAGTTGTTATCGTGGTTATTTTGTTTCGCTATTAGTCGAGGAAGCTGGTTTAGCGAGGCTCTGTGGGCATAAATTATTGGTAATAACCCTTTGTTTTTAAGCTCCAAGAAATCTTCGTCACTAATTGCATTGAAGCTCTTGTCATCGATGACATAAACGCCATTGATGTTGATATTTTGCTGTTGATTATCAAGTTTTAGGGTAAGTTGCTGGGGGTTTAACAGGTTCTTCTGTGCTAGATACTGACACATTAGCTGAGTTTGCTGGTGCATCGCAGCAACATCTAATAGTGAGTTGGTTCTTGCGGTTAGATATTCGGTTTGTTCCCCACTATCGGTAAATAATCGACTACCTTCCTCTTGGGAGATCATCGAGCTATTTTCATCAATACAGACAATCACCTTGTCATCTTTTTCGGCTGTTTTCGTAATAGAAAGGGGCGCATTATTAAACCCTAACGGGGTTACTGGTGAGCTCCATAGAGTCGATTGGCAATATAGATTCACCTCAGGCTTTATCCCCATCATTGCCACAGGAATGAACTGTCCATTCTCGCTATTTTTTACAAAAACAACGGGAAACTCCGCTGCTAGATTTGGGAGCTCTCGTGCTAAAACAGGGATCAAGTGTTCTTTAGCAAAGCGGGTATAGTCACTAGAGTGGGTCAATTTTATGTTTAGGTGTTTTTCCGATGAAAGAGGAACTATCTTGGTCATTATTCGTGCACCTTATTTATCTGGTAATAGTGTGTTAGTTGTTGGCCTTGAATGAATGATATCGAGCAAACAAGGTTATATTAATTGATAAGCAACTTTGCGATACATAGTCTATATCTTCATGATTATCCGCCTAAAACTACAGCACTTTTTATCTAAATACTTAACATATCGTTATAAACGCCAGCGTAAAATATCAGCTATCTAAAGACGAATAGAAGGCTTGTTTACTTGATATTGATACTCGATGTTAGCAACTGTTGACAGCGTTGTCATATTAATGTTGTTTGTATGAGTGATTGTTTACTGTTTAAGTCTATTAAATCAAGCTACAAATATTTGGGGTTAGAAATTTTTCTCTATTTTTGTCAAAAAAATGTAGAAATTCTGTTTTGGTTTGTGTAGATTTACAGATGACAGCGTTGTCATTTGCTTGTGTGGCACGTTTGTTTTGCAAGGTTTGCATAATTTAGGAAGAGGTCTCCTAATTCATGTGATTGGCAATTACCGTGTTTGATTAACTGTAATTGTGTTTGATATTTCCAATAGTCTCTCCCCAGATACTAGAGATTGCTGGGTGTTTTATCGATAAGTTGATAGATAACGCACCTAGCATTTTTTTCTGAAGAGCGACCAAGCATCGCCTTCACATTAGATCTGTATTTAGAAGTCCCTTTATGTGAAAGCCTGCGGGGCGTTATAAGCTATTGGTCATTGTGTTTACCCACATGATAGTTTCTATACATCTATCAGTGTCTTGATTTTGCAAGCTAAGTTAATGAATGTCATTGATTTCTTGTGTTTAACTATGTCTTTAGGTATGTCTTTAACTATTAATAGGTTTGATATATTAGGCATGATAATCAGTGCTTATTGCTTACTAGGATCGCTTAATGTGGTTGCTATAGATTGTTAGGCTGCAATCATCTTGAAGGCTTTAGCCACTGTCTTTGGTACTCATGTGATGGGTTGTGGACTGTTAGTGCAAGGAGATGGCTGTAGCGTTCATAGTCAACTTTAGATGACAGATTAAATGATAGGTTAGATTAAATATTAAGAGGACGGTAATGAACAATAAACTTGTCGCAGTCGCTGTGATGCTTAGTTTAAGCTGCGTAGCTTGCAATGAATCAAGATCGCAAAATTCAGATATAGCTTCCCAGTCTAGTTCAGTTGCTCATTTGACTCAAAACCAGCTCAATGAGTTTGCAGACTCTTTAGTCGTTACCTACAAGACTGTGACTAATTATCCAGAGCAATGCACCACATCTGGTGTCGACGGACGCTGTTTTGCCGCGCAAATAACATTGACTCCTAAAGCCGAACTGCCTACTCGCGATTGGGCTATCTATTACAGTCAGATGCGCCCAGTAAAACAGGTGTCATCAGATCAGTTTAATATCAAGCATATTAAAGGCGATTTACACCAGATCACGCCTACGGATAAGTTTGGCGGATTTAATAAGGGGCAATCTCAGACTATCGATTTTCTCGGAGAGCTTTGGCAGTTATCAGAAACCGACGCCATGCCTAATTACTATATGGTGGTTCCAGGGCTTAATCCTGCGGTGATAAAAAGCACCATGCTAGCAACGGATGCAGATACAGGTATGGAGACTCGCCCGTATGCCGCGTCTTATACCAATGCGGAAACCCAATATAAGCGCAGCGACACAGATCGATTGGAGTGGGCAAAACCTGAAGTATTGTTTAGGGAAAATGAGGGAGTTGCTAACGATCCAAGCCTAGCAATTAACACCATTATTCCTACTCCTAAGATACAAGTTTTAGATACTCATCTTGCTGCCACCTCACTAAAGAGTGGCTATCGTTTATCGCTTGGAGATGTTGCGCAAAGGACCGTCGATGCTGCATTAAATCGTTTGCAGCGTTTAGGTGTGAATGAAAATCCAGATGGGGTTTTACTGGAGCTTAAGCCGCTTGGTAAATCGTTAGCTGCTGGTGGCTATCAGCTCACTATTTTGCCGAACCAGATCACTATCTATGCGGCTGACGATGCTGGCTACTCCTACGGTATAGCCTCACTTGCAAGTCTAATTGATGTAAAAGAGTTGGCCGTTGATGCTATGCGTATTGAAGATGAGCCTAGGTATGCATTTAGAGGCATGCACGTTGATGTTGCGCGAAACTTTCACAGTAAACAATTTATGTTAGATCTGATCGATCAAATGGCGGCATACAAACTCAATAAACTTCATCTGCACATGGCTGACGATGAAGGTTGGCGTCTTGAAATCGATGGTTTACCTGAGCTAACTGATATTGGTAGTAAACGCTGTCATGATTTAACTGAAGAGACTTGTCTATTGCCTCAACTCGGTAGTGGGCCAAGCGCAGATGCTAAAGTAAATGGTTATTACACTAAGGCCGATTATATTGAGATTTTACGATATGCATCGGCAAGGCAGGTCCAAGTTATTCCCTCTATGGATATGCCGGGACATTCACGAGCCGCAATTAAATCGATGGAAGCTCGTTTTCGAAAGCTTACCGCTGTAGGGGATAGCGCTGCTGCAAATGAGTATCGCCTGATCGATCCACAAGATAAGACACAATATGCGTCGATTCAATATTATGACGACAACACCTTGAATGTCTGTATGGAGTCAACTTTCCACTTTGTCGACAAAGTGGTCGATGAAATAGCCAAGCTGCACCAGCAAGCTGGTCAACCATTGACTATTTATCATATTGGCGCAGATGAAACTGCAGGTGCTTGGGTTGATTCGCCCGTGTGTCAGGCCTTTTTAGAGAGTAATGATAAAGGTGTGGCTAGCGAAAAGGATTATGGCGCCTATTTCATCGAGCGCGTCTCTAATCTATTGGCACAAAAAGGCATAAAGCCTGCGGGTTGGAGTGATGGCATGAGTCATACTCGTGCCGATCGCATGCCAAAGGTTAGCCAGAGTAATATCTGGGATGTGGTGTCTCATGACGGCTTTAAGCGAGCGCACGATCAAGCCAACTTAGGTTGGGATACGGTATTGAGCAATCCTGAGGTTCTCTATTTTGATTTCCCCTACGAAGCCGATCCTAAAGAGCATGGTTACTACTGGGCTAGTCGCAACAGTAGTGAGCGTAAACTGTACAGTTTTATGCCTGATAACTTACCAGCGAATGCTGAGCAATGGACCGATATAGAAGGGCGCCCATTTGAAGCTGACGATACCCTTAAGCTAGATGAAACCGGGAAGCGGATCAGTGGCCCGCTTGCTAAGGACCTTAAGTTTTCGGGGATCCAGGGACAGATTTGGAGCGAAACGATTCGTAGTGATGATGTGGCTGAATATATGATCTTTCCAAGGTTGCTGGTGCTAGCTGAACGTGCTTGGCATCAGGCCGATTGGGAAGTGCCTTATCAATATCAAGGCGCTATATATAATCAAAATAGCGGTCACTTTACCGAAGAGATGCGCGCTAAGCAGCAGGCGCAATGGACACAGTTTGCCAATACCTTAGGGCACAAAGAGCTGATAAAACTCGATCGAGCCGATATCGCTTATCGCGTACCTACCGTTGGGGCGATGATTAAAGATGACTTGCTTTTTACTAACACTATTTATCCTGGACTAGCGGTTGAGTATAGAGTCAACGATGGGCCTTGGCAGCGTTACTTTGAGGCGGTGAGAGTCCTAGGTAAAGTCGAGGTAAGAGCTATCGCAGCAGACGGTCAACGCAAGGGACGTGTGTTATCCGTTAATTAATCGTGTCATAAATCTAGAGCTGCCTATGTCTACGTCAGCTCTAGACTCTATTGCTTATCCAACTGATTTATTAATATAAATACATTCATTTCCGAATCTTTTAAAATATAAATGACAGCGTTGTCATTTATGTTGTAACATAGAGTTAACCTAGTCGAAAGGCAGAGCTGAGCCCTTTTTAAATGCTTCTCTCTGGATATAAAACAGTGAAAGAGGTCCGTAATGGGATTTAACCAGACAAAGGAAGCCCCCTTATTTATTGGTATCGATGGTGGTGGCAGTAAATGTCGAGCCACCATTTATGCAAGCGATGATCGTGTCCTTGGGACAGGCGTAGCAGGACGAGCAAATCCTTTGTTCGGTCTGTCACAGACTTTTGAGTCTATTAAACTCTCTACTCAACTAGCATTGGAAGATGCGGGTCTTCAGGCGAGTGATAGCGGACAGCTTGTGGCTGGTCTTGGCTTGGCTGGAGTTAATGTTCCCCATTTATATCAAGAGCTGGTTAAGTGGCAGCATCCATTTGCTAACATATTTGTGACTACCGATCTTCATACTGCTTGTATAGGAGCGCATCATGGTAGTGATGGCGCGGTGATTATCACCGGAACAGGATCTTGTGGTTACGTCCATGTAGCAGAAAAATCTTTATCCTTGGGTGGCCATGGTTTTCCATTAGGTGATAAAGGAAGTGGTGCCTGGTTAGGGTTAAAGGCGGCAGAGCAGGTGTTATTAGATCTCGATGGTTTCGGTCCTAAGACACAGTTAACCGAGCGTCTTAAGAATCATTTTCAGATAACTGATGCCATGGGGATTGTTGAGCAGTTAGCGGGTAAGTCCTCTAGTTGCTACGCTACCTTAGCCCGCTTGGTATTAGAAAGTGCCACTGAGCAAGATGAGGTCGCTAAAAGCATAGTCGTAGAAGGCGCGGCCTACATCAGCGAGTTAGCCAAGAAGTTATTTAGTTTGCATCCGCCTCGTTTTTCAATGATAGGCGGACTTGCTGAACCTCTTGCTCCTTGGTTAGATAAAGACGTCGTCGCCAGAATATCGCCAGTTATTGCGCCACCAGAAATGGGGGCTGCTTATTATGCGCGTCAGTGTTATGCCGCCGCAGATTAATAAAAGCAACTATTTGATGGATAAGTATTTCGTAGGATTTAATTTATGAAGCAAACCTTAATCGCTGATCAGGTCTTTGATGGTGAGGTGTTTCATCAAAACTTGCCAGTGACAATCGACGATGGCCATATTATAGCGTTCGATACCGTGGCCGACATAAAACCTGTTCGGGTCAATGGCACACTGGTACCAGGATTTATCGATATACAGGTTAATGGCGGCGGCGGGGCACTGCTCAACGCAGACCGCAGTGTTAAATGTATTGAAACGATTGGCCGTGCTCACGCCCAGTTTGGCACGACAGGCTTTTTGCCCACCTTAATTACCGATGATATTGACGTTATGCGCACCGCGGCAGATGCGGTGGCTCAGTCTTTATCTGAAGGGAGTGATGGTGTTTTGGGCGTGCATTTTGAAGGTCCTCATCTTTCAGTCCCTAAAAAAGGGGTACATCCACAGTCTCACATTCGTCGAATTTCTGATGCCGAGCTAGACGTTTTTTGTCGTAAGGACTTAGGTGTTAAAGTCGTTACCCTCGCACCTGAGAATGTTTCTGTTGAGGTGATTAAAGCCTTGGTGGCAGAAGATGTACGAGTCTGTTTAGGTCACTCTAACGCCGACTACGATACAGTGGTTGCCGCCCTTAAGGCTGGTGCAACAGGTTTTACTCATCTGTACAACGCAATGTCGCCTATGGGATCGCGTGAGCCTGGCATGGTTGGCGCCGCCATCGAGAGCCGCGATGCTTGGTGCGGTTTGATTGTCGATGGTCACCATGTACATGCCGCCGCTGCTAAAGTAGCCATTTATGCAAAGCCTAAAGGCAAGGTGATGTTAGTCACAGATGCCATGCCACCGGTTGGTATGGCACAAGATGCAAGTTTTGAGCTTTTCGGTACTAAAGTCATTCGCGATGGCGATCGATTAAATGCGATAACGGGGGAGCTTGCTGGCTGTGTTTTAGATATGGCGCAAGCGGTGAACAACTGCGTTAGCATGTTGGGGCTAGAATTCGGTGAGGCTCTTCGTATGGCATCGCTCTATCCTGCGCTGTTTATCGGCCAAGATAGTGTTCGCGGAACGCTTAAGGTTGGGAAAAAAGCAGATATGGTCTTGCTGGACTCTCAGCGACAGGTGACTAGAACCTATATCGGTGGCAAATTGGTATATCAGATTTAACCCTGTAAATTTTGTTATTAAGCCCTAAAAGCCAAACTTTTGGGGCTTAATAACAATACAAGTTGACTGACCTAAACGAATAAGAACAAGAACCTTAGTATGGCGGAAAATCTCAATATGGAAGCAAGCCTGAAAAAAACGTCGAAACCACGGCTTATGTCACTCGATGCTTTGCGTGGATTCGATATGTTTTGGATCCTCGGTGGTGAGGCCCTGTTTGCTGGCCTACTGACCTGGACGGGATGGCAAGGCTGGAAGATAGCCGCTGCACAGATGCATCATAGTCAGTGGCATGGATTTACTTTTTATGATTTGATTTTTCCGCTGTTTATTTTCCTCTCTGGGGTCGCACTGGGCTTATCTCCGAAGCGTCTAGATAAGTTACCTTTTACGACTCGCTTACCCGTTTATCGTCACGCATTTAAGCGTTTGGCTTTATTATTATTTTTCGGTGTTCTTTATAATCACGGATGGGGAAATGGTGTCCCAGCGGCGCTGGATGAGATCCGTTATGCCAGTGTGCTAGGACGTATTGCCTTTGCCTGGTTTTTTGCGGCTATGCTGGTTTGGCATACTAGCTTAAAGATTCAGATCGGCGTTGCTATGGCATTGCTGTTTGGTTATGCCTTTATCCAGCTTTATGTTCCTGTTCCCGGCGGAAATGCTGGTGACTTATCAATGGCTGGCTCAATCAACGCTTATGTTGATAGCCTTCTGCTACCAGGCGTTAGCTATCAAGGTCGGGCAACAGATCCCGAAGGTGTATTATCAATGATTCCCGCGGTAATTAATGCCTTAGCCGGCGTCTTTACTGGCCACTTCATTGTAAAGACTCACCCAAAAGGCGAGTGGGCTAAGGTTGGCGTACTGTTATTAATCGGCACTGTCATACTCGGGCTAGGTTGGCTATCTAATAGTGTTATTCCTGTAAATAAAGATTTATGGACCAGTAGCTTTGTATTGGTGACTACGGGTTGGAGTTTGATATTTTTGGCTCTTTTCTATGCCTTGGTTGATGTGCTCAGATTACATCGCCTCGCTTTTGTATTTGTTGTTATTGGTTGTAATGCCATCATTATTTACCTCTCCTCAAGCCTTGTTAAATGGCAATACGTTTCGTCGAGTCTCTTTGGTGGTTTTATTGATGTACTACCAGCATCAATGCAGATGTTTGCTGCAACGATTGGGTTGCTCACGGTGCAGTGGTTGTTACTGTATTGGATGTATAAACGTGGCATTTTTATTAAAGTTTGACCTTTGAAATATCATGGCTGATTTTTTTAGTGAACTAAATCGATAAGTTAGCTATGTATTCAATTAAAATTAAAAATGACAGCGTTGTCTTTTGGTGTTTTATGTTTTAACATCGGTGAAACAAGGGGGCAAAACTATTCCAATGCTTCTGGAGTCGAGCCTTTGATAGCTGTACCACTATAATACTGAGCCGGTACTGGTTTAACTGGTATCAACATATTAATTACTATAAGAAAACAGGCTTATGGAAATGACATTAAATAGTGAAATTAAGCGCAGTAGCGCGATCCCGATGGCGATTGTCGCAGGACTGTTCTTTATTCTAGGATTTGCTACTTGGTTAAATGGCTCATTGATGCCCTATCTTAAGCAGATCCTTCAACTTTCCCCCTTTCAAGCTTCACTCATCCTTTTCTCTTTTTATATTGCCGTTACATTTACAGCACTTCCTTCGGCTTGGGTTATACGAAAAGTGGGCTATAAAACCGGTATGGCATTAGGCATGGGGATAATGATGCTCGCGGGCTTGTTGTTTATTCCTGCGGCTAAGACCCAAATATTTGTCCTGTTTCTGTTTGCTCAATTGGTGATGGGGACTGGGCAGACTTTGTTGCAAACTGCTGTTAATCCTTATGTTGTTCGAATTGGTCCAGAGGAATCCGCGGCAGCTCGTGTTAGCGTAATGGGGATCCTTAATAAGGGCGCTGGCGTTATTGCACCGTTAGTATTCACCGCGCTGATCCTGGATAGCTTTAAAGATCGCGTCGGTATGGAGCTGACTCAAGTTCAAATCGATGAGATGGCCAATAGCTTAGTTTATCCCTATATGGGAATGGCATTGTTTATTGGGTTATTAGCCGTCTTAGTGAAGAAGTCTCCCTTACCTGAGTTGGAAAAAGAAGATGATGAAGAGGGCTGTGGTAAAGGGCATACTCGCGAAGCACTGTCTCATCCGAATCTTGCATTAGGTGTGGTAGCGCTATTTTTCTATGTTGCCGTCGAGGTTATCGCTGGCGATACCATAGGTACTTTTGCATTGTCACTGGGTGTTGAAAACTACGGCGTGATGACCTCATATACCATGATCTGTATGGTGCTGGGTTACACCTTAGGTATTTTGACTATCCCACGTTTTATCTCCCAGCCTAAGGCGCTAATGATCTCTGCGATCCTAGGACTTGTATTAACCTTAGGGATTTTATTTGGCGACAATAGCTCTTACGCCATAGCAAATACTCTATTGGTACCTTTTGGTGGCGCCATGTTACCCGATACCTTATTAATGATCGCTTTCCTTGGGTTAGCCAATGCGATTGTTTGGCCTGCGGTATGGCCGCTAGCGTTATCGGGTATGGGTAAGTTGACTAGCACTGGTTCGGCGCTATTGGTCATGGGCATTGCAGGTGGTGCTTTCGGTCCACTGTTTTGGGGACTAACTAGTTCGGCAACGTCACTCGGGCAGCAGGGCGGTTATATGGTGATGTTCCCCTGTTATCTGTTTATCCTGTTTTATGCCGTTAAAGGGCATAAGATGAGAAGCTGGAAATAGTATCAATCTATAAGAGATTCGGTGACTTAGCCTGAAGCGTGATGCTTTTGTCTGTTAGGCGGGCTAACACAAGTTGTACTTATACCGATTGGTATTAACTGATGAGGAGCCTAAGGGCTCCTTTTTTATTACCTATCTTTATTCTGAAAGGTATTGCTGAACTTGGAGCAACCATTTCATCGTCCATTCGCCTTGAATTAGTTGCCAAAAAACACGTTGAATAGATCACTTTCTTATATTGATTGGTATAGATTGTTCGAGGGATTAAGATAATTTAGATATAAAAAAGCCCCGACAATGTCGAGGCTAATTTATATGGTGCCGGCACCAAGAGTCGAACTCGGGACCTACTGATTACAAGTCAGTTGCTCTACCAACTGAGCTATGCCGGCTTAACTTTTACAACTAATGTACTGCTAAATAGTGGTGCCCGAACCCGGAATCGAACCAGGGACACGAGGATTTTCAATCCTCTGCTCTACCGACTGAGCTATTCGGGCAACTAAACTAAGTGTCTAGTTTACTACTTCAAACCAGGTCTTATGTAACCCGTGTCGTTTGGAGTGCGCGTATAATATAGCGGTCATATTTATCCTGCAAGTGCTTTTTTAGATAAATCTTACTGCATGGCTAGTTAATGCTCAAAATGTCTGTTTTTTATCTTGTTAGCTGGTTTTTAGTGCGACAAAGCTACACTCAAGCGCTTTTATAACGTCTGTTTGGTTCTAGCTAAGGCTTCGATCTAAAGCTCCCATCTAAAATTGAGTCGTTAAATTGCTACTTTCTCTGGTTAAGGCCCCTAAATGCTTCCTAAAGTGCGCGAAAGACTCTAACTATTCTAATAATTCGAATCTAATTGGCGAAATTACGCGATATTCACCGTTAAAAATCGAACGTACTATCTTTTAAAAGGAAAATATCACCTGAATAAGTGGAGTGACTATGTTTAAGAATACCGAAACTCATTTTGGCTTAATGAGTATCCTGCTGCACTGGGTTTCAGCCGTTGTTGTTGTCGGTTTGTTTGCTTTGGGCTTTTGGATGGTGGATTTAACTTATTACAGTAGTTGGTATAAAACAGCGCCAGAACTACATAAGAGTGTTGGAGTGCTATTGCTCCTGGCAACATTAGCTCGATTGCTTTGGCGATGGAGTAACCCAAAGCCTAGAGGGCTGGCCGGGCATCAAGCTTGGGAGAAGACCTTTGGCGCCGCAGTTCATGGGTTGCTGTATCTGCTACTCATGGCTATTTTTTGCAGCGGTTATTTGATCTCTACGGCAGATGGGCGTGGCATTATGGTATTTGGTTTGTTTGAGCTACCTAGCCTAGGGGCATTATTTAATGATCAAGCAGATTTGGCGGGTGTCATCCATCAGTATTTGGCTTATAGCCTAATTGCTTTAGTGGGTATACATATGCTTGGGGCGATAAAGCATCACGTAATCGATAAAGATTCAACATTAGTCAGAATGGTTACTATTAAGGAGATAAAATGAAAAAGGGTTTATTAAGCAGCGTGATCGCTGGAGCACTATTGATGGCTGGACAGGTAAATGCTGCCGACTATGTTATCGATACTCAAGGAGCTCATGCTTCTGTGCAATTCAAGGTAAGTCATCTGGGATATAGTTTTGTGGTTGGCCGTTTTAACGATTTTTCTGGTGATTTTAGTTTCGATAATGGCGACATTGGTGCATCAAAGGTTAATGTCACCATTAATACGGCAAGTTTAGACTCTAATCATGCTGAGCGAGATAAGCATCTTCGCAGTGAAGATTTTTTGAATGTGGCTAAGTTTCCTCAAGCCACATTTAAATCAACTTCGGTGGAAGATAAAGGCGATGGCAAGTTTGTGCTTAATGGTTTGCTAACCCTTAATGGCGTATCGAAAGATGTGGCTATCGATGCCAACCTTGTGGGAGAGGGCAAAGATCCATGGGGAGGTTACCGCGTTGGATTTATTGGTAGTACAGAGTTTGCATTGAAAGATTACGATATCAAAATGGATTTAGGTCCAGCTTCTAGTCATGTGAAACTCGATCTGGTGGTCGAAGGCATTCGTCAGTAATTTCCATTTTGTACAAAGACAAAAAAGCGCCGTTGATGGCGCTTTTTTATTTAAGTCGTTTTCAGTTATAACTTGTTAGAGAGACTATTGGTCATCTTTCTCTGGCACATAGCCTTCAATTTCAACGTCTTTTCCTTCGAACAGGAAGTTCACCATCTGCTCTTCTAGAAACTTGCGGTCATCGACGTTCATCATGTTGAGCTTCTTCTCGTTGATAAGCATCGTCTGTTTCGACTGCCAAAGAGTCCATGCTTCTTGGCTAATATTGTCGAAAATACGCTTACCCAATTCGCCTGGGTAGAGTTGAAAGGCTAGGCCATCTGCCTCTTTTTTAAGATATTGGCAGTTCACTGTACGAGCCATGATTACTCCTTATTAAATTCAGAACCTAAGCTGGATAGGATCCGCTCTGTTGCCGCGGCTAAACCAACTTTAGGGGGATTGGCTATGTTATACCAGAGTGATGCATCATCTTCCATGATCAGATGTGCTTTACTGGGGTTGATCTTTGCCGTGAATGCTGCGATGTCTAAATGGAAATGACTAAATGTGTGTCTAAAGCTCGCGAGTGGTTCATCTGTCTCTAGCTGCATTCCGTGTTGCTCAATAAACTGGTTAAGTTCTAACATGGTGCCAAATTGTGGAAAACACCATAATCCCCCCCAAATTCCTGCGGGCGGACGTTTGGCCATCATGACCCGGTCACAGTCTCTTATCACCAACATATATGCCAGTTTTTCAGGAATCGTCTTTTTGGGTTTTTTCCCGGGGAACTCGGTCTGCCTTCCCATTAATTGCGCCTTACAATCTATGGCTACAGGACATTGGTCACATTTAGGTTTCGAGCGGGTACAAATACTCGACCCTATGTCCATCATCGCCTGATTGTAATGAGCGATACTGTCTATTGGCGTGAGGCTTTCTGTCAGTTGCCATAATTGCTCTTCGACCTGTTTCTTACCTGGCCAACCTTCAATTGCGCCATGTCTTGCGAGTACTCGCTTTACATTACCGTCTAAAATTGGGTGGTGTTGGCCAAGAGATAGAGACAAGACAGCCCCAGCGGTAGAGCGACCTATACCTGGTAAGGCGAGCACTTGGTCAAATTTTGTTGGAAATTGTCCATCATATTCACGGGCAATGAGCTGGGCACTTTTATGTAGGTTTCTCGCTCTTGCGTAGTAACCCAGCCCTGTCCAATGATGTAGGACTTCATCTTGCTCTGCATCAGCTAAAACGGCAATGGTTGGAAACCTTGCCATAAAGGCGTCGAAATAGGGGATAACCGTAGCGACTTGGGTCTGTTGCAACATAATCTCAGAGACCCAAACTTTGTAAGGCGTCTTATTTTGTTGCCAAGGAAGGTGTTTGCGGCCATGTACGGCGTACCAGTTAACAATGCGCTGGTGAAATTGCTCTTTTTTCATGGCGCTCAGTGTATAGAGCCGCTGATGTTTTCTCAACTTAAATGGGGTTTAAAGTACTGCTTTGCTCGCACCTAGAGCGTTTATTGGTATACTTTGGCAACAATAGGGCTTGCACTGCTCCATTAACTTTGGATAATGCCCTTCTTTTTAAAAATTCCATCATATTAGTGTCAAGATTGTGCATGATCTTGCTAGTTCGGCTGTGTCATTAACTCATGAGTTAAACAGTCGCTACGTTAGATGCTTATATGGCCAACTAATGGCAGAGACAGAGGCTAGAAATAATGAGCGACGTTACAACCGCTGAGTTTAATGAAGAGGGTAAATACCTTCGTAAAGTAAGAAGTTTTGTTCTTCGAGAAGGGCGTTTAACAAAAGGTCAGGCGGTTGCGATGGAGCAGCAGTGGCCGCTAATGGGGCTAGATTACTCTCCCGAGCCTCTCGATTTAGCTCAAGTTTTTGGCCGTGAAGCGGATACGGTTCTCGAGATTGGATTCGGCATGGGGGCCTCTTTAGTTGAGATGGCTAAAGCCGCTCCTGAGCTCAACTTTATCGGCATCGAAGTACACAAGCCCGGAGTCGGTGCCTGTTTGGCTGATGCTGCTGAAGCTGGCGTAACTAATCTACGTGTTTTCCATCATGATGCGATTGAAGTGTTAGAGAACAGTATTGCGCCAGGCTCGCTTGCTAGAGTGCAGCTGTTTTTCCCCGATCCATGGCATAAAAAACGTCACCATAAGCGCCGTATCGTACAGCCTGAATTTGCACAGATGATCCGTAATAGCCTTAAAGTCGGTGGTGTATTTCATCTCGCCACCGATTGGGAAAATTACAGTGAGCATATGCTTGAAGTGATGAGTGCAGCTCCTGGGTATAAGAACCAGTCTGCAAATGGTGATTTCGTGCCGCGTCCAGATCATCGTCCGCTAACAAAATTTGAAGCTCGTGGTCATCGTCTTGGTCATGGTGTATGGGATCTGATGTTCGAGCGCTGTGAATAGCGTTTACGGTTTAACTAGTGTCACTATTTTTATTAACTATTTTAATGAACTAACGGGGTAACAACATGGCAACACGTAGCCGTCGTCTTCGCAAAAAATTGCGTATTGATGAGTTTCAAGAGTTTGGATTTGATGTCAATTGGACTTTTGATGATTCTGTTTCTGAAGAGCAGATTGATAATATTGTCGATCAGTTTATTGCCGAAGTGATTGAAGTGCGTAAGCTCGGTTTCCATGGTGGTGGACATAAAGAGTGGGAAGGCATCATCGCCACCCAAGCTATAGGTAAATGTACCGAAGAAGATCGTGAAGCGGTTAGCGCTTTCTGGAAACAACAACCAACTACCAATGTAGAGATTAGCGAGCTGTATGATATTTGGTGGAACTAAAACCAGATAAGGCGCTACTTGAGCAGGTGGTAGAAGAAGTTCGTCCCCTGCTCGGTCAAGGTAAAGTCGCCAATTACATCCCTGCTTTGGCTAAGGTGGATCCACAAAAGTTAGCCATAGCTGTCACTAGCGTCGATGGCACAACCATTGGTGCTGGTGATTATTTAGAGCCTTTTTCTATTCAGAGTATCTCAAAGGTTTTTAGTCTCACAGTGGCGCTCACATTGTACGAAGAGTATGAAATATGGTCTCGTGTGGGTAAGGAGCCTTCCGGCCAATCTTTCAATTCATTAGTGCAAATCGAGTTAGAGAGAGGGGTTCCACGGAATCCTTTTATCAATGCTGGCGCCTTGATTATCGCCGACCTGTTACAAAGCCGCTTAGGGGCTCCTAAACATCGTATGCTCGAGATTGTTAGGAACTTAAGTGACAATCCCCATATTTTATATGATAAGAATGTCGCTGCTTCTGAGTATGAACACAGTGCTCGCAACGCAGCGATAGCCTACTTGATGAAGTCTTTTGGCAATTTCAATAATGATGTCGATAGGGTGCTAAAGAACTATTTTCATTATTGTGCGATGAGAATGAGCTGCGCCGACCTGTCAAAAGCTATGCTGTATTTAGCCAATGGTGGTCAAAGTTTATCTGGTGAAGCGATTGTTTCTCCAGTACAGACTCGCAAACTTAATGCTTTGCTGGCTACATCTGGGTTATATGACGGTGCTGGCGAGTTTGCTTATCGGGTCGGAATGCCTGGCAAGAGTGGGGTTGGTGGTGGAATTATTGCCGTGATCCCTGGCGACATGAGTGTCTGTGTTTGGTCTCCTGAATTGGATAAGAATGGCAATTCACTCGCGGGTACCGCTGCACTAGAGCGGCTATCTCAATCCCTAGGCAGATCGATATTCTAATCTGTAAAAGTTAGCGATATCTGCCAACAACTGGTTTATATCGCTAATACTCGCTGGGTCACTTTTAACCTCATTCTTCCTCTACCTATTGAATTTTATGGTTATTTAAGTTTTGGCATGATATCTGTATCTAGCTAATTCAATATCGTATTGTCATGGTGAGCAATATTGCGATACGACGAATTAATGATAAGGATGAATGGAATGAAAAAGATAACCGCTTCTTTGGGATTAACCGCCTTGGTACTTGCAACAACGAGCTCCGCTTGGGCGAGTGATAAAGACCACAGCCTTTCTTTTGGTCATGACAATAATCAGTGTGAAGTTAGCCTCAACTATGATGTCGCCGTTGAACCTCGTAAGCTAATCATTAGCGAAGATAAAAAGGAAGTTTATCGTATTGAACTTGGTCAGCTTTACGTCGACGGAGCAGCTGTAAATTTAGATGCCAACCAACAAAAATTGGTAAATCAGTATGCCGATGAGGTCTCTCAACAACTTCCTGAGGTGATTGATTTAGTCCATGATGCGGTCGACATTGCATCCACGGCTGTCAGTATGGCATTAACGCCTTTGCTTGGTGATGCAACCGGAGCGAAAATTGATGAGATGATGGATCGCTTGGGCAGCAGAATCGATACTGTCGCCTATCAAAATGGTGATAGGTTTTATCTTGGTTCGACTGAGTCATCTTTAGAAGACACCTTTGGCAAAGAGTTTGAGCAGGAGATGGAGCAGTTAGTGCAAAGCTCTATTGGCAGCATGATGATGACCTTAGGCAGTGAGATGATGAATGGGGACGGCGACTCTTTCGAAGAAAAAATGCAAGCCTTCTCTGTTAAAATGGATAATGTAGGTAAAGATATTGAAGCTCAGATTGAGCAACAGGCCGCAGCTCTAGAGGAACGAGCAGACAAGCTCTGTGATAATTTTCAACAGTTAGTCGTTTTAGAGTCACAGCTGCGCAAGGAGATCCCACAGCTTGATAAATACCCACTAATGAAGGTGGCTAAACAAGAGTTGCTTGAATAGTTTTATCTTTTAACACTTCTCCCTTTGTTGGACCCTAACAACCAGCAACTTCCCTACACTTTCCTTGGGTGTAGGGCTTTTTTATCTTCTACTATTTGATTATTTTTCCTCTTTGTCTATTGGGTGTATAGTGACAGAAAAATAGGGATTAGAATCAAAGTGCAAATCTTTGGTATACTTGTAAAAAATAATAACAATGCAGGCCAAATTTGTCTGAATAATTAGGCAACTGTCTGACTCTACTATTTGGATTATTCTTAATTGTCAAAGAAATAACCCTATCTTATTGGTTTATCTCTATGATTTATAATTAGTATTTATAGGGTCGCAAACACCTTAAGGCTATTTAAATGTTAGAACTTTTAGAACCTATTGCCATTTTTACTCATGTTGCTCGTGCTGGCAGCTTTAGCTCTGCTGCTCGTAAATTGGGAATTTCTAAATCTAAGGTTAGTACACAGGTTGCTGATCTTGAACATAAACTAGGTGTTCAGTTGATCCAACGTACGACACGTAGCTTGAGCTTAACGGAAGCGGGTCAACTACTTTATGCTCAAGGCGAGGAGCTTCTTAGAGACGCAGAGCAAGCCGTCGCGAGTGTACATAATCTTAATGATGCGACTCGTGGGGTATTAAAAGTCGGTATTTCTCAATCTTTTGGGACTATGCATATCATTCCTGCATTGCCTGATTTTATGGCTAAACATCCTGAGTTAGAACTGCAGGTGAGCTTGTTAGATCATAAAGTTGATGTTGTAAGCGAAGGCCTCGATTTACTGCTAACTATGTCTGAGCAGCTTCCTTTGGGAATGGTTGCTAGACCCCTGATGAAATGCCAATTTTTACTGGTAGCTTCTCCTGAGTATGTTGCTAAGCACGGTTATCCTGAGCGCCCAGAGAAGTTGGTTGACCATAACTGTTTGGTATATCAAGGTGAGTGGCATGAGCATAGTGTTTGGCAGTTTAAGAAGGGTGATGATTACTGCGAAATTGGTGTGGCGGGTAACTTTAGAGTCGACAATGCGCCTGCACTAAAAACTGCTGCCGTGAGTGGTTTAGGTGTCGTTTATCTGGCGAGTTATCTTTTAGAAGATGAGATCGAGAAAGGCACCTTGGTTCCGCTGTTACCCGAATGGCAATTGACTCATCATCTGCCGTTACAAGCCGTTTATCCAAGACGTAAGCATTTAGCGCCTAAAGTGAGCGCATTTATTGATTTCATCAAAGACCATATTGGTACACCACCTTATTGGGATGCTAAATACACATCACTTTATGCACAGCGTAAGTAAGCATCGTTATGGTTAATTAACAACCTATTGATCTGAGGCTATTTAAGGTTTTGTTTGGTTTCAGTTGTTAATAATTTAAAAACATTGTTTTGTTTTTTGGACTAAAAAGCCTTCAAATTTGATTTTGGAGGCTTTTTTCTTTAATAACAGTGAGTTATTTTTGTTGTGTTTATTTAATATTCAATGGCTTATTTAGCCCGGGCTAATGATTGAAAACAATTCACGTTGAAGTTTGTTCTTGTTTTAATACAATGGTGGCAGTTGATTCGGGATGACCTGAACAATATAGACGGGTCAGGAATGACCCCTCGTGATCCGTCTATACAGGTCTGCGTTACTGCAATCTTGATTCGATGCTGGCAGCGCTTTAAGAACTAAAACAATGCTAGCTTTCAAACCATCATCCTAGTTTTGGTTTACCCCAGCAATTTATTGCTGGGGTGATTTTTCTAAAGTGCTCAATCTATCATTTTCATCTGCCATTTTTAAGATTGGTGTCTTATACCTGTCGCATTAACTGTCTGCACTATCTATCTATCTATCTATCTATCTATCTATCTATCTATCTATCTATCTATCTATCTATCTATCTAGTCATTCAATACGCTAGAAGGCGCTGAGTAGATCATTTTCTTATACTGATTGGTATAATGTTACGCTTGGTCATTTGACGTAATCGATATATAGGAATGTTTATGATACGGAAAATCTTATTGTTTATTGTTATTTCGATGGTTCTTGTTATCGTCGCTGGGATCTATCGCTTTAATTTTACTCAAGATGATATCTATTATGTTGAAAATGACATTCAAGATGCTATTCAGTCCGACAGTGACAATGTTATGTTGACCTTATTTAGCTTTCAAACTGATAAGCTCTGGGAGATCCAGTTACCAGAGTCTGAAGCTAAAGCGCCATTGACTAAAGTCACTACAATCGGAGAGCGTCACCTTGCAACGGGCCAATACCGAGATGGCGAAGAGCGTGGTCTAGTCAGTGTCGACTTCTATAAAATCACATCTCTAAACTTTCCTAGCAGTGATGAGGAGATGGTGTTTTCCGTACCTTTCTCAGTATCAAATCAAGGTAGTGGTGTATTTTGGTATGTGGGGTTATTTGTATTAAATACTCATACGGCTGAAATTGGCCAAATAGATACCGCATTGCTTGGAGATCGAATTCAAATTAATGGGCTTCAAATCGATGAGCCTTTTGATGTGACTTCCAGTTTTGTCGTAAGTTATTTGCAGCATGGTCAACAGCAAAGTATGGCTGAGCCGCCACAACAGCTGGTTGTGAAGAGTATTAAAGTATCGGCTCAAGGCTTTTCACTATAGTGATCGCTCTACGCTATGACGACAAAGGTTTGTATCCGTTGGGACGTAAAACGACTTGTTGTTTAGCTATCTGGTTGTTTAGTTATCTGGTTACTTGACCTGTACTGATAATGCCCCGTTCAAGATTATCGAACGGGGCATTATCTTATTCTGCTGAGCGAGTTATGCCTTGTTAGCCCAATCCATTATTTGCGCTTCGAGCACATCCAGTGGCAGCGGCCCATTTTTTAATAGCAAGGTATGGAATTGGCGGATATCAAACTTATCTCCCATTATCTGCTTGGCGTTCTCTCTTATATCGATAATTTTTAACATACCAATTTTATATGCCGTGGCCTGAGATGGCATAACGATGTGACGCTCTACCATCTTTACCGCATCGGATTTTGCATTGGGGGTATTGTTAACGTAGTAGTTAGCCCAATCCATTATTTGCGCTTCGAGCACATCCAGTGGCAGCGGCCCATTTTTTAATAGCAAGGTATGGAATTGGCGGATATCAAACTTATCTCCCATTATCTGCTTGGCGTTCTCTCTTATATCGATAATTTTTAACATACCAATTTTATATGCCGTGGCCTGAGATGGCATAACGATGTGACGCTCTACCATCTTTACCGCATCGGATTTTGCATTGGGGGTATTGTTAACGTAGTAGTTAATTCCCTGTTCGCGGGTCCACTTTTTAGCATGTATTCCAGTATCGACAACTAAGCGACATGAGCGCCACAGTTCCATCGCGAGACGGCCAAAGTCAGAATATGGATCGTCATAGAGCCCCATCTCCTTGGGGAAATATTCACTGTATAATCCCCAACCTTCGATATAAGCGGTATAGCCACCGAATTTTCGAAATTTAGGAATCCCATCTAGCTCTTGTGCGATGGCAATTTGCATATGATGCCCAGGAGTTCCTTCATGGTAGGCTAATGCTTCCATCTGGTATTTGGGCATGGCTTCCATATCATAAAGGTTAGCGTAATAGGTTCCTGGTCGGCTACCATCTGGCGATGGCTGATTGTAAAAGGCTTTACCTGCTGATTTTTCTCTAAATGCTTCCACGCGCTTGACGATCATCGGCGCTTTAGGTTTGACATTAAATACCTCATCCAAACGCCCTGAGATGTTATCGATTAATCCTGTGGCATCATTGAGGTAGGCTTCGCGACCAGCTTCAGTATCTGGATAATAGAACTGTTTATCTTCTCGCATAAACTTAAAGAAGGCTTGTAGATCACCGTCAAAACCCACTTTCTTCATGATGGCTCGCATCTCTTGGTGGATGCGGTCGACCTCGGCTAATCCTAATAGATGGATCTCATCAGCCGTCATATGGGTTGTTGTGGTTCTCGCAAGTGCATTATTGTAAAACGCTTCACCATCTTTAAACTTCCACACCCCATCTTTATTATCGGCTCGTTTCTCTAGGGTGATGATGTAGCTAATCAACTTATCGTATGCAGGTTTTACTTGGCTTGTGAGTGCCGTTTTGGCGTCGAACAGCAGCTGACTCTTCTGCTCTGTATCAATTTCTAGTTTGGCCACTTTTCGTTGAAAGTCTGCCCATAAAGCACTGTCGGCCTGCTCATTAAATGGGGCTCCATCAATGATGTTTCGGCTATCGGACAACACGTGTGCAAATACAAACTTGGGAGCTATGATACCTGCCTGAGCGCGCTCTTCGAGGGCATCTTGTAATTGCTCAAGATATTTTGGCACGCCATTTAAGCGACTAATATAGGCTTTGGCATCGGCTAAATCGCTAATTTGGTGTTGGTTTATTAGAAAGGAGGCAACCATAGAGTGGCCACCATACATCTGATTAACTGGATAGTTGTATAAACGCCATTTGTGATCTGCAATGCTGTTTTCAAGTTTTTGAGTCAATAGATCGTAACTAAGTTTGGTTTGAACATCGAGCCTTTCACGCTTGAGTTGCTTCAATTGGGCAAGATGCTTTTTGTTACGCTCTAGCACTAGTTGATCGGCTTTTTTGCCACGCTCATCCCACTTGTCGTAATCGGTTTTAATGCCTAAATGTGTTTGGCTGATCGGACTTGCCATCACATTTTCCATGAATATTGATTCGAATAGTTGATTGGCTTTTTTTGATTCTTGTTCACTCACTTGAACTCTTGGCTCTTGAGGACTAAGTAGAGACTGAGGTACCTGCTTAGCGTAAACAGAACCCGATAAAATGCTTGAAAGGGCTAAGGCGATCAGTGTCGTTTTTGTTTTTATAGACATAATTTATTTTTTTATTAGGAGAATTAGCGAACTTGTTATCCTAATAAAGCTTGAGTTAAATTATTGGATCTAAGTGTTAGGAAATGTTTCAAAAAGCCCTCTAAAAAGAGGGCTATTAAAGTTTAATTGGTCATTTTGACAGGGATAAGATCAGTCACAAAATTGTGACAGAATTTCATTAACGAACATATTGCCCTTAGGCGTTAGGCGCCAATGCTCATCTTCGACTACCAGCAGGCCTTTTTGCTGAGCTTGCAGCATCCCTTTGTCGAGAAGAGTGCTAGCGAGTCCTGTTCTCTCTTCAAACTCCAGTTTAGGAATTGGAGACATAAGGCGAAGTCGATTCATTAAATACTCTAATGGTCTGTCTTCCTCGGCCACCTCAGTCTTTTCAAATAGATAATCGGATGCGCCTAGGTATCCCTTTGGATGTTTAATTTTTACCGTGCGGTAAATACTCTGCTCGGCTTCAATGGTTATCTTGCCATGGGCACCGCAACCTATACCTAAGTAATCACCAAATTGCCAATAGTTGAGGTTATGCTGACATTGGTATCCCGGCTTGGCGTAGGCTGAGATCTCATATTGCTGGTAGCCAAGTTCGGCTAACCGTTGTTGCCCTTGTTCATAAATATGCCACAAGTCTTCATCATCAGGCAGTTGAGGTGGCTTAGAGTGAAACAGGGTATTGGGTTCAATGGTCAGTTGGTACCATGATAGATGGGGGGGATTGAGTGCGGCAGCGGTTTCGATATCGCTCATCGCTTCATCGAAACTTTGGTTAGGTAAACCATGCATTAAATCTAGGTTAAAGCTGTTGTAATTAGCCTGTTTCGCCTTGATTGCTGCCACTTCCGCTTCATTCTTATCGTGAATACGTCCCAGAAGATTTAACTTGTCGCTAGAGAAGCTTTGAACTCCGATCGATAACCGAGTCACACCAGCGGCTCGATAATCGGCAAAATCATCATGTTCCAGTGTGCCAGGATTGGCTTCCATGGTGATCTCAATATTTTGTTTAAAGGGAATTTGCTCTCGAACACCATCGAGTAATCTTTTAATTTGACTGGCATCAAACAGTGATGGTGTGCCGCCGCCGATAAATATCGAATGCAGCTTACGGCCTTGAATGTAGCCGCTATCATTGGTTAAATCTGCGAGTAGTGCATCGACATATTGCTGTTGAGGCAACTCACCGTTTTGACCATGGGAGTTAAAATCGCAATAGGGGCACTTCTGCACGCACCAAGGAATATGGATATACAGGCTTAGCGGAGGAAGGGTTAACATTAACCTAATACGCCTTTAGCTTTAAGTTCGGTTAGTAACAGTTGCATCGCTTTGCCACGATGGCTTAACGCATTTTTCTCATCGCTGCTCAGTTCTGCGGCGCTGCATTGATGACCCTCAGGAATGAAAACAGGGTCGTAACCGTGGCCATTGTCGCCTTTAGGCTCGAAGCCAATTTTGCCTTCCCAAGATGCTTGGCAGATCACGGGCGTTGGATCATCGGCGTGACGCATATAGACCAAAATACATTGAAAACGGGCACTGCGTTGTACCGGTTCATCTTTTAATGCTTCAAGTAGCTTGTTGAAGTTATCGCTATCTTTGGCGTTTTCTCCTGCATAGCGTGCTGAATAGATCCCTGGTGCACCACCGAGGAGATCGACCTCTAAACCTGAGTCGTCGGCAATCGCGGCAAGTCCAGTGACTTTGGCGGCGTGACGAGCTTTAATAATCGAGTTTTCTACGAAGGTGGTTCCTGTTTCTGGAACCTCTTCGACGTTAAACTGGCTTTGTGGAAGAACTTCAATACCAAATTCAGACAAGATCTCTGAAAACTCTTTTAGCTTACCTTTGTTACCGCTGGCTAATACTATTTTGTTCATATGGGGCATCAACTCATGAGGGGGATATTATGGGCGCAATGATACCCAAGCTGACGTTGAAACGGTAGTGGAGAGTTAACCCGTGCTCTTTGTCTGTTAGTAAAAGAGCACAGGATGAAGGGAGATTATTGATTCATGGATTAATCGACATAGAATTTCTGTTTAAACGTCACTTGTGTATTAAGGGTCTTGCCATATTTTATTGCGATTTGAAAATTTATCTCTTGGTCATCACGGTAGGGAACCTCGGCAATATAGTAAATCGCATCGCCTTCACGGATCTCTCTAAATACTAAGTCGATACGTGCATCGAGTAGATTATTTGCAATGCCAGAGATTTCTACTGGGATCGCTGGGTTACCCTCAACGCTTTTATCTAGAACTGAGATATTAACCAGCCCAGTATAGCTGCTGCGCTGGATCCCATAGGACTTGGCAATCGTTGGGGTAATAAAGGTACTGCCTAAGGCGACATAGTGGATATCATAATTGCCTACACTCTGTTTCTGTTCGGCAAAAGCGTTAGTGGCTATCCCTAATGAGAGAAGTAGAGTGAAAAATAGGGGACGGAACATGGTGAACTCCTAGCGTCTAAATATTAGGTTTTAGTATAGCTACTATCATTTAACTATGTGGTTTGTAGAGTTATTTGCTTACAATATTGCTTAAAGTAACGCACAGATCTCTGCTGGTAACAACTTAGGTGCGATGATCCTAACTTGCTTATGTCTGCCTAGCTCTCCTTTCTCAATGACTATGCTGCCCTTAGGGACTTTAAACTGTTTTGCTAGATATTTGCTGAGATGGGCATTAGCTTTGCCATCGACAGGCGGCGCGGTGATCGCGACTTTTAGCTCGTCGCCGTGGAGACCGACAATCTGGTCCCGGCTGGCTTTAGGCTGAATATATAGTTTAAGTAACAGATCACCTTGTAGCTGTGTCACTGGGCTCATTAAACATTGGCCCAAAACGGCACGTATTGTGATAGCAATATATTGAGGAAGTTTAAAATAATCATCATGACTAACAATGACAGATCTAAACCACCCATAGGTGGAAGAATTCGGCGGATTGGCGCTAGCAAGGGTTCTGTTAATTGGCCCATGACCATTTCGATAGGGTTATGACCTTGACTGACCCAACTCAAAATTGCGCGTAAAATTAACATCCAGAACAGTAGAACACCCGCTTGTTTAAATACCGATACCACAGAGACCAGCAGAATCGTTGGGATACTAATGGCCGCGCCTGCGATCAGGCTTAACACCACAAACTTGGCAACCACGACTAATAACGCCAGCACCACAGAGGCGGTATCAAATCCACCCATTGCAGGTAATACTCGGCGCATAGGCGCGACGATAGGGTGGGTTGCCTTAACGACAAATTGGCTAAACGGGTTGTAAAAGTCTGCACGGGCGAGCTGCAGCCAGATGCGAATAATGACCACCATCAGGTACAGGTCAAATACGGTATTCACTAAAAAGCTTAATGCATTCATTGGGTTTCTCTACTTAGCAATTATCGAAAAATTCAAATTAAAATTGTTTAGCCATCTCTTCGGCGCGAGCGATACAGTCGTGCATCGCGCCTCTTACTATGCCTCTTAAGTCAGCTTGTTCAAATGCGGCAAGGGCCTGAGCTGTCGTTCCCCCTTTTGAGGTGACGTTTTCTCTCAGTTGCCGCGCCGATAACTCGGCATTGTGTTTCACCATTTGCGCTGCCCCAAGGGCTGCCTGTTGTACTAATGCTCGTGCCACAGACTCATCGACACCATCTTGTTTAGCACTGTCAATCATAGCCTCCATCATAAGGAAAAAATAGGCGGGAGAGCTACCTGCCAATGCAATAACTTGATTTAATTCATCCTCTTTTGAAACCCATACCACTTCGCCGCCGCTTTTCATTATCTGTTCACAAAGGGCTTTATCTGCATCAGATACTGAAGGTTCGGCATACAGGCCTGTCATCCCATAACCAACCTGTGTTGGCGTATTGGGCATGGTTCTAATGAGTTTTATCGGCTGCTTAAAAAAGTCGTGGTAACGTTTGGCGGTTACACCAGCCGCTATAGTCACAATCAATTTTTGTGATAAGTCGAGCTGACTCAGTTGCTGACAAACTTGTTCCATTAGCTGAGGCTTTACTGCAAGTATGACGACATCAGCCTCTTCGGTTGCTTTTAGATTGTCATGGGACACCTTAATTCCCAGCTCTTGATGCAGCGCAATTAGCTTGGCTTCGCTGGGATTCGTAGCATGGATAAGCTCTGGCGCATAGCCACTTTTAACTAAACCACTGGTGATACTGCGGGTCATATTACCTGCACCGACAAAGCATATTTTTTTCTGTGTCATAGGGCTCTCAATCTATTTTCTATCTTAAGGCTATAATGTCTATATTTGGGCAGACAACGTAAAAACAAGGCGTTAAACGGCCTGATTGTGAGGGTATTCACGCTCACCAAAAATGGCACTACCAATTCTGACCATGGTGGAACCTGCAGCAATCGCAAGTTCTAGATCGTTACTCATCCCCATAGATAGGGTATCAAGTGTTGGATATTGTTGTTTTAGAGTTTGGTAAACCTGCTGCATTTTAGAGAGTTCCTGATGTTGAATCGCCACGTCATCCGTTGCAGTAGGAATCGTCATCAGGCCCCGTAAGCGCAAACGGGGTAATGATTCGATAATGGCGGCTAATGCGTGCACTTCATCTGGATGAATACCTGATTTTGTATCCTCTGCGCTAATATTGACCTGAATACAGACATTGAGACGCTTAAGATGAGCGGGCCTTTGTTCATTGAGCCTTTTGGCTACCTTTTCTCGGCTTAGGGTATGCATCCAGTCAAAATGTTCGGCGATGGTTTTGCTCTTATTTGATTGCAATGGACCAATGAAATGCCATTCGATGTCTGGGTAGTCGGGTTTTAGTGCAATTATCTTCGATTCACCCTCTTGGACATAGTTTTCACCAAAAAGACGCTGACCTGCTTCATATGCAGCTATTATTTGAGTATTAGGCTTAGTTTTACTCACGGCCAGCAGCTTAATTTCATTACTATTACGTGATGAATTTTGCGCCGCTTGAGCGATTCTTTGGTGGGCGTTAGCCAGTCTGTCTGCTATTGTTGTCATGATGTAAGTTTTTGGTTGAATGGATATCCCATACTATGGAAATCACAGAGTTACTTGCCTTTAGTGTAAAGCACAATGCGTCAGATCTACACCTTTCTGCGGGAGTATCTCCAATGATACGTGTAGATGGTGAGGTCAGAAAGATTAATCTGCCTGCATTAGATCATCAAGGTGTGCATAGTCTTGTTTATGACATCATGAATGATAAGCAGCGTAAAGATTTTGAAGAACATCTCGAGATCGATTTCTCGTTCGAAGTTCCTAATTTAGCCCGTTTTCGTGTCAATGCGTTTAACCAGTCTCGTGGTGCCGCCGCGGTATTTCGTACTATTCCAAGTGAGATCTTGAGTCTTGAAAAACTGGGCGCACCCGAAATTTTTAAAAAGATCTCCAGTTTCCCTCGCGGATTAGTGCTGGTAACAGGCCCCACAGGTTCGGGTAAGAGTACCACTCTGGCCGCTATGGTCGATTACGTGAATGAGAATCGCCATGATCATATTTTGACCATTGAAGACCCTATCGAATTTGTCCACCAGAACAAGCAATGTCTAATCAACCAGCGTGAAGTGCACAGACACACCCACAGCTTCAACGCCGCGCTGAGAAGTGCGCTGCGTGAAGATCCGGATGTGATCCTTGTGGGTGAGATGCGTGACCTTGAAACCATTAGACTGGCGATGACGGCGGCAGAAACGGGTCACTTAGTTTTTGGTACCCTACATACCACCTCAGCGGCGAAAACCATTGACCGTGTGGTCGACGTTTTCCCCGAAGGCGAGAAGGGCATGGTCAGAACCATGTTATCTGAATCGCTGCAAGCGGTTATCTCGCAAACCCTCATTAAGAAAGTGGGTGGGGGGCGAGTTGCCGCACATGAGATCATGATGGGAACGCCTGCGATCCGTAACCTTATTCGTGAAGATAAGGTAGCGCAGATGTACTCGGCAATTCAGACTGGTATGGCTCATGGAATGCAGACACTCGATCAGTGTTTACAAAATTTAGTTAATCGAGGGCTTATCACTCGCGAAGACGCGATGTCTAAGAGTTCGAACAAGAATGCTAGTTTCTAAGTAAGGTTTGATTATGGAAGTTCGTCCATTTTTAAAAGTAATGACAGATCGTAAAGCATCGGATCTATTTATTACCGCAGGTTTTCCGCCTAGCGCCAAAATTGACGGTGAGGTGAGGCCGCTAGGGGAAAACGCATTTACGCCGGAGCAGTCATTAGAGTTTGTTGAATCGTTAATGACAGAGGCTCAACGTAAAGAGTTTCATGAAAGCCGCGAATGTAACTTTGCTTATGCCGCTAAGGATCTTGGTCGTTTTCGCGTGAGTGCTTTTTGGCAGCGTGAATCTCCTGGCTGCGTAATGCGCCGTATTGAGACCAAAATACCTGAGGTTGAAGAATTAAAGCTACCACCGATCTTAAAAGATTTGGTGATGAGTAAACGCGGTCTGATCATCATGGTGGGTGGTACGGGTACCGGTAAGTCGACTTCACTTGCCGCGCTAGTCGGTTATCGAAATGCCCATGCTCGCGGACATATTTTAACCATCGAAGATCCAGTCGAGTTTGTTCATGATCACCGCAAGAGTATTATTACTCAGCGTGAAGTGGGTATTGATACCGAGTCGTTTGATGCGGCGCTGAAAAGTTCTCTGCGTCAGGCACCCGACGTGATTTTGATTGGTGAGATCCGTAGCCAAGAAACCATGGAGTTTGCCCTCTCCTTCGCGGAAACGGGGCACCTGTGTATGGCCACCTTGCACGCCAACAACGCTAACCAAGCGTTGGATCGTATTATGCATTTAGTGCCAGAGAGTAAGCATCAACAGCTGTTGTTCGATCTGTCTCTTAACCTTCGTGGTATTGTCGCCCAACAACTGGTCCCTAAGAGCGATGGCAGCGGTCGAAGAGCTGCCATTGAGGTATTGATCAACACGCCTCGTATTGCCAGTCTTATTCAGAAAAATGAGCTACACCTGCTAAAAGAAACCATGGCTAAATCTAATGAGCAGGGGATGCAGACATTTGATCAGGCCTTGCTTAAGCTTTATTTAGAGAATGAGATTAGTTATGCAGATGCACTGCACTATGCCGATTCTCCAAATGATCTGCGCTTAATGATTAAACTGCAGAGTAAAGAAGCCGCAAGTTCAGGCTTTATGGAAGGGGTGACCTTAGATCTCGATTAAGATCTTGGCGTTGAACAACCGATAGCATTTACTGTTATCGGTTTTTTATTGTTCGTAATTACTGGCTGTAATTGTTGATCTTCGTTTGTCTACGGGACGTATATCCTGTTTTCCTTTTATTAATATAAGAGAAGCGAGCATGAAATCTGTTTATTTGGGATTATTATTAGTCAGTTGTGGTGTTATTTCTAGTTCGGTAAATGCGAAGCAATGTGCCGAATTCTTAGATGTGAAAGTGCGTAAGTTGCACTCTGAACAAGAGCTGGATTTATGTCAGCTTACTCAAGGTAAGCCAGTGTTAATCGTCAATACGGCTAGTCACTGTGGTTATACGCCTCAATTTAAAGGTTTAGAAAAACTTCATCAAAAATATAAAGATGATGGATTAGTAGTGTTAGGTTTTCCATCAAATGATTTTAATCAAGAAGAGGCAAAAGAGGTTAAGACTGCCGATGTTTGTTACATCAATTATGGTGTCACCTTTATCATGGCAGCCACGGGCTCGGTAAAAGGCGCATCGGCTCAGCAACCTTTTCAACATCTGGCGGCCGAGACTCGCGAGCCAAACTGGAATTTTAATAAGTACCTCGTCAGCGCCGATGGGAAACAGATCCAAAGATTTGCATCGAACGTAAAGCCTGACGATATTGCTTTGACTGAAGCAATCGAAAAACAATTATAAAAACTGGATAAGCAGGGAGTTAAATTGGCAAAATTTACAGGGTTAACCAAAGAGCAGGGGCATCAACCGCGCGCAAAAACCACGGTATTACTGATGAATTTGGGTACGCCCAGCGCCCCGACTACATCGGCTGTTCGTCGTTATTTGGCCGAATTTTTAGCGGATCCTCGGGTTGTAGAGATCCCCAAACTTGTGTGGATGATCATACTTCACGGGATTATTCTACGTGTTCGCCCAGCAAAATCGGCCGCCTTATATCAACAAATTTGGGGTGAGTCTGGTTCGCCCCTGATGGAGATCACGCAAAAGCAAACAGCCAAGTTAGCTAAGCGTTTTAGCGAGCAGGGCGATGAGGTTCATGTCGAGTTTTGTATGCGTTACGGCGAGCCCAGCGTCAAAGACACGGTTAATCGTCTGCATCAGCAGGGAACTGACAAGCTGGTGGTATTGCCCTTGTATCCACAATATGCGGCGCCAACCACAGCATCGGCTTTCGATGCGTTGACCCAAGAATTGCGCACTTGGCGTTATCTGCCGAGTGTCCATTTTATTCATACCTATCACGATAATATCGATTATATCTCGGCCTTGGCAGATTCAATTAAGCGTGACTTTGACCTGCATGGTAAGCCTAAAAAATTGGTGCTTTCCTATCATGGTATGCCAGAGAGAAATCTGCACTTGGGTGATCCTTATTACTGTTTCTGTAAAAAGACCACGCGTTTAGTCGTTGAAAAGTTAGGTTTGCAAGAGAGTGATTATGTCACTACTTTCCAATCTCGATTTGGTAAGGCCAAATGGTTACAGCCATATACAGATGCGACCTTGCAGAGCCTAGCGAAAGAGGGCATCGATGACGTTGCCATTATTTGCCCAGCCTTTAGCGCCGACTGTTTGGAGACGCTAGAAGAGATTGAGCATGAAAATCGTGAGTTATTTACAGAAGCGGGCGGTAAGCATTATCGCTATATTCCAGCGCTAAATGATGATGATGCGCATATCGCGATGATGGAAAATTTGGTTAAGCCCTATTTGGCTTAGTTACATTTTTATTGCTAGCAGATACCGATAGGCCTTCGAATGAAGGCCTATTTCATTTTTAGCGTTTGGCTATTGATGAAGCAAGTTCGCGGATCATACCTTTGCTGTTACTTATTGCCTGTCCGGCGAGTGCAGTGCATGGAAGCACCAATATCGTGATCACCGGGATGTGAGGGAACGACGAATGTGCAAGCACTCTTTTAGCTCGCCGAGGTTCCGTCCATGGAGGCTCCACGGCGACGTTCAGTCGCCAAGAGCCAAAACCGCGCTTACACTGGGATATTTTATATCTTTGATTTGACTTCATTCGTTGCTGATAGATGGAAAAGACTTAGCGCCTTTTTGCCTCAAAGCGAGCAAGATACGATCTAAGTTAGAGGTCAAATTAACCTTATCACTATAGTGGGAACACTTATGACTATGGTAATTAAGGCTAATTTAGATACATGGTTTGAGCATATTGACTCACACAAAGGAGCTTAATCATATATCCGTACATGAAATAAACTGAGATATGGGATAAAAGCCTAGGCAATAAAAAGCGGCCTTGTTTGGCCGCCATCTAACTATCAAATCTTAGTAGAGATTTTCGAAATAACTTTCGATAATTAGCACCGCCGACATTGAATCGACTTGGCCCTTCGATAGGGCCTTAAACCCACCCATTTCAAACAGTCTCGCCTTGGCGTCAGCAGTGGTGAGGCGTTCATCTTGGGTGGCGGTTTTAACCCCAAATCGGCCTGTAATTCTGTTAGCGAATTTTCGTGCTCTTTGGGTCATCTCCTGTTCGGTGCCATCCATATTTAACGGCAGTCCAACAACGATTAAGTCAGGCCTCCATTCTTCGATAAGTGAGCCAATCTCTTCCCATTTAGGAATACCGTCATTGGCTTTAATCGAGACTAAAGGCGTGGCACTACCTGTGATTTGTTGACCGATAGCGACACCGATACTTTTAGTTCCGAAATCAAATCCTAGTACACTTAATGAACTCATTGTTATTCCTGTTGGGATTAGGCGTGGCCTGTTTGGCTCGACAGTTGGCCGATATCAAAACCAAGAGATTGGGTGGCTCTTATCCAGCGTTCATCGTGTGGGGTATTGAATAAGATATCGTGATCAACTGGGATCGATAACCAGGAGTTTTCCCCTAGTTCCTGTTCTAATTGGTGGCGTCCCCATCCCGCGTAGCCGAGCGCGACAATGAAATGCTCTGGCGCATTGTTGCTGCCTAACGAGGTGAGTACATCTCTTGAGGTGGTTAGCATGAGTTCATTGCTGATCTGCTGGCTATTGCTCCATTGAGATTGCGGACTATGCAATACAAAGCCTTTTTCTTGCGCGACTGGACCACCTAAAAGTACCTGGCTGTTGATATCTTCTATGGTATGAAAATCGTCAAGTTGCATCTGTTTAAGCAGTTCATTGACATCGACCCCAATAGGGCGGTTTATCATGACGCCCATAGCACCCTGTTCGTTGTGCTCACAGAGATAGATAACAGCGCGCTCAAAAAAGGTATCATGCAGCGAAGGCATGGCAATAAGTAAATGGTTTTGTAAGCTGTCCATCTGGCACTCCACGGGGCTTTAGCCTCCGGCCAATTTGACTTGATAATTGAGCTTTTCAAGTAGGGTCTTCAAGAGTTCACGATTGTCAGTTTGAACTTCGATATTAAACTCTTTCACTGTACCACCACATCCACATTGTTTCTTGAGTTTTTGAGCCAGTGCTTTTAACTCCTTCTCATCGAGTCCTAGGCCTTTGATGACTGAAACGCCTTTACCTTTTCTTCCCTTACTGTCTTTGTGTATACGAACTATGCCATCGCCTTGTGGGATCGCTTGGGGTTCATTCTTTTCCGTTATTTTTCCACCATCAGTGCTATAGACTAAGGTGATATTGGGATCGATTCTCATCATTAATTTACTTGCTGTGGAGTATGGTTTGAGTTTACCAAATTGCGTTATCTTGTGGGAGCGCTAACAGGGAATAGCTAAAAAAAAGACCACGAGATGTGGTCAGGGATCGGGCAAAATATCGATTTGCAGGGAGATATCTTGCCTTTAGTATCCAAAAAGCAACTAAACAAGTTAGTGCAATGTGTGAGCAAACTTCTCAGTGAAAAAGCAGTTATAACGCCTGTATTACCATGGCGATAAGTGAAATTGCCGTTAAAGCCGCGCAGGGTAATATAAAACGGTGAAATTGAGCAACGGCCACCGAGCAACCTGTGAGAGCAAAACTAATGGCCACAAGCGCTTGGGTAGAGCCATTGCCAATAAGGATGCTGATCAAAATTAAGATAAATGCAAGTAATGGCAAGAGTAAAAGAACACCCTGTCCTTTAGATTGACTCGCCAAAGTGTTATTGGATGTCGTCAGTGATTTAGGGGCAAACATAAAAATGGCGTTTGCGATAATGAATGCACTAATAAACCATATCATTTGGAAATCCTCAAACAACCTAATTGATAATCATTATCATTTGGGTTGTAATTTAAGTCAAGCAGAATTGAGAGTTTTTTTAATGAAAATAGAGTTGTAGATAATAAGTATGCTCTGTAAGCTTTACTCTAATATGTTATCGGTTGAAATTTAGCCCTTTTACGCTGGAGTATTTATGAAGAAAGTAATCGTTTTAGCCGCTGCGCTGGCTATATCCGCGTGTAGCACGATGAAGTCGAGCTCAGATTATGATCCTAATGTGAATTTTAATGAGATAAAAAGTTATGCCTGGGTCGTTCAGAAGAGTGAAGACACGACTTATCATCTAGATGGTTTGATGGATCAAAGGGTTAGAAGTGCCGTCGACACGCAGTTGCAGTTTAAGGGGATTGCTAAGACAGAAGCAGATAAGGCTGATGTTCTAGTTAACTATTTCACTAAGGTCGATAAGAAAATAAATGTCGATACCTTCAATACTAATTTTGGCTACAACCCATATTATGGTCCTGGTTGGGCTTGGGGCGGTAGCATGCATACCCAGACAACGGTACGTGAATATGAGATAGGTACATTGGTTGTCGATTTAGTCAATCGTGAGACGGGTAAGCTGATTTGGCGCGGTTCGGTAGCCGATACTATTCGTGATAAGAATACCCCAGAAGAGCGTATCGAAGTGGTCAATAAAGCGATTGCAGAGATGATGTTGCAATATCCACCTAAGCCAGAAGCTAAGTAAGCTTGACTCGGGATAAAAATATATCTCAAACAGCCCTTTATTCCGCTAACAGTGTTGTATTCACTCGCAATAGGTAGGCTATTGACGCGTCAATACGCCTTGTTAGTAAAAAATGACAAGTTTGAGGCGACATTTACGTAAAACGCCCAAGTCAGCTAACCTTGCTCCATCTCTTAACCCGAGCTCAGGTTAAGTAACTAAATGCAGACATTTATCTAAAAAAGCGACTTTTAAAAGTCGCTTTTTTATTGCGTCAGTTGTGGGCGTCTAAAAAGCCGATCTCAGATTAATCGCTTGATAAAAATCCCCCTATCCTAGACCAAAGTCCAAGATATTTAGTCCTTATGCTAATGCTATTCTCAGATGACGATTTAGATTGGTAATGGAGGCAGCGTGGAGCAGTTTTTACAGCAGTGGTTTAACCATTATGAGAAAGGGACTGGTGTTGAGATCAATGAACTCAGTCGTGACACCTTGGATAATTGGCAGCAGTTATTAAGTGGGGCTAAAAGCGGGCAGTTAGATGCATGGCAAAAAAATCCACCGGGCAGACTCGCGCTTATCCTATTGATGGGGCCCATCGCCCATCTTCTCGAGGATGAATCGGCTATGAATCTGCAAAATAAGGCTCGGGAGTTGTGTGTATCTGGCGTTGATAAAGGTTTCGATACTCAGCTTGAGCCACTGCAACGTCGCTGTTTTTATGATCCGCTGTTTTACTCGACTAAAACAGATGATAGAGCGCTTCTGATCCGTTTGCTGCAAGGGATGCAGTCTCAACTAACCACCGAGGCTAAACCGGCTTGGTGTAATTGGTATCAGCAAGCTTCAGTTACTACGCATTAGCGATATAGCCCCAATAAGCTAACAGATAAGATAACCTTTATGTGTTAGCTCATATCTCGTGGGTGTTGATTTTGACTCATCATATTTTTTAATCGCTTAACTTAGCTCACCGTCCACTCCGTGATATTGAATAACATCCATATTTGCAATCCTACTAAACTGTTCGAAAGCCATGGAGATAGGGCACAACTGCTGTTTATCGATCGGCTCAATTACCAAGTCTTTAGGCACAAGTGTCTAACCACATTCTGCTTTGGCTAACTCCTGTAATACGTAGTCGTTGTCGACATACCAATGTCGGAAGAATGCTCGAGTTGGTCACTTCTGTGCTCGGTATCTTTGACTTGATGATCAGTTTGGCCACCATCGAATTGAACGCTCAAAAAACTGCGGCTCATCCATGGCCTGGGATTTGAGGTTGGATTCGTGTTTATTAGCCTGCCTATGATGTTATGGTTTCTCGACATAGGTCTATTGGCGGCATTCATGCTTGAGGCATTGTTTTTAGTTGTGTTTTTCTTCTATGCAATCGCTGTCAATTGGCTTTTTGATTACTGCAGAACTAAGTTATATAGGGAGAGCGGGGCGCGCTAATAAGGGCAAAGAAATTGGCAGTGTTGATAGTGATACTGTTGGTTTTGGATTTGTTAATTTAACGCCTGTTAAAATAAATGTGGTAGTTGCTTATTCCTTTATTGGAGATTAGTGCAGAAGGATATAAAATAAAGGTCTTATTTTGTGGTGAATATTTGATATTTTCATGCTTTTGAGGCCAAAAAAGAAAGCATTAACTTGTGTACTTTTAGGGATACCTTAATGAAAGCTTGGATTACTATCCTTCTTTTGAGTGTTTCACTAACAAGTAGCGCTAATTCGCTAACTTGGAGCGATATCGATAAAGATGGTGTGCCAGACAATAAGGATGCTTGCCCTAATACTCAAATTGGAGCGAGTGTTGATGCGAGCGGCTGCGAAAGGCAGATCATCGAGTCGTTTTGTTTACCAACGACCAGTGGTGAAACCTATCCAGCACATTGCCAAAAAATAACGCCAATAGTGGTTACTTTTGATTTCGCTAGCGCGCAAGTTGATTATTCACAATGGCGATATTTGGCCGAGTTACAATCGTTTTTAAATCAGTATCCAGCTACATTGTGCATTGTTGGTCATGCCGATAATGTGGGCGAGGCTGAGTTTAATCAAACCTTGTCCTATGACAGAGCGGTAAATGTGACGCAAATATTAGTTGAGGATTATCAATTTAGTCCTCAGCGATTTAGCGTTGTCGGGCAAGGAAGTACCCAGCCGATAGCTGATAATCAAACTGACGCTGGTCGGGCACTTAATCGAAGGGTAGAGTTTATTGTTGAGTCTCACTAGAAAGTGAGTCCATTTTATAAGGGAGCGTTACATGGAAAATCTGGATAGTTATATTGAGCAAGCGCCTGGGCTGATCGTGACTTACGGTCTGCAGGTTATTATGGCGTTAGTTATTTTTATTGTTGGTAAGTATTTTGCGAAAGTGGCTAAAAGCCTAACGTCAAAATTGCTGACTAAGCGTAAAATAGATCAAACCGTAGTGTCATTCGTGTCAAACATGGCTTGGGCCGTAGTGTTTGTATTTACGATCATTGCCACTTTAGGACAAATTGGTGTTCAAACCGCATCGCTGGTAGCCGTTATCGGTGCCGCCGGTTTAGCGGTTGGTTTAGCACTGCAAGGTTCTCTATCAAACTTCGCTTCAGGCGTATTGATGGTGATGTTCCGTCCTTGCCGTGTGGGTGATTATATCGAGGCTGCGGGTATTGCTGGCACGGTTGATGAGATCACTATTTTTTCGACTAAACTTCGTACGCCTGATAACAAGGTGATTGTTGCACCTAACTCGGCAGTTATGAATGGCACTATTACTAACTACTCAGCGATGGATACTCGTCGTATCGATCTTGTGATTGGTGTGTCTTATGATGCTAATCTGCAAGAAACTAAGAAGGTACTTAAGCAAGTGCTAGATAACAATAGCCATGTACTGAAAGATCCTGCTTATACCGTTGCGTTAGTCGAATTAGCCGATTCTTCTATTAACTTTGTAGTTCGCCCATGGGTTAAAGGTGCAGATTACTGGCCGGCACGCTTTGAGATCCTTGAGCAGATTAAACTGGCGTTAGACGAAGCCAATATTGGTATTCCTTATCCACAGATGGATATCTATGTCAAAGAAACCCCAGCGGCTTAATCTGTATTAAGTGGGTCAGGTTTTTGAATAATAAAAGGTCGGCATTTGCCGACCTTTTTCTTTAGCGACGAAACCACGCTAGTGGTTAATGGATTTCGCCATCTTGATTGTGCTGATAATCGAATTTTGGCATACCCCAATGATAGCGAATCGCCAACATTCTAAATCCAAAACCAAAGCTGAGGGAGATGGCTAAATTTAGCCATTCGACGATCCCATAGTAGCTAAGGGCGATATAAAGCGATGCAGTAAGTAATGCGACTAGCGCATACAACTCCTTTTTAAAGATCAGTGGCACTTGGTTGCATAATACATCTCGTATCACGCCACCAAATACTCCGGTAACTACACCCATGACTATCGCAACAACTGGGTTGAAATCTAACATTAAGGTTTTCTGCGCGCCGACAACCGAAAATACGGCAAGCCCCAATGCGTCAATGGCTAAAAACAGTTTAGATAGATAGCGCATAACAGGGGCGATGATCACGGTAAGCAGGGACGCAAATGCAATCGCTAATAAGTAATGCACGTTCTCAACCCAGATTAACGGATAATTACCTAGTAACATGTCCCTTAATGTTCCGCCGCCAATGGCGGTAGCACAACCTATGATGACGACCCCAAAGAGATCCATCTGTTTTCTTCCTGCGCAAAGTGCGCCAGTCATCGCCTCGGCTATGATGCCAATGAGCCAAAGTAAGGAAATAAATTCAGCCTGATGCATCTTGTACTCAAATAATGAAAAAGAGGCGCATATTGCCCTAGCGGCAAGGCTATTAACAGCGATATTTTTTGTTTTTTATGATTAGTTTTGATAATGAAACTATCTGTCAGTCTTTAGGTTTAGCTCACTATTTATAGGATTGTTGGTTGGCTACGGATAACCTTTACTTATTTAAGTGTTCTGAACTTAGTATGGGAGTGGTATCACTTGAGATACGGGGCTTTGCATGGTTCGTTGCATGGTTCGTTATTCTACTCTTGGTGATAGCGTTTGCTATATAAGGCGGCATTTGCGAGAAGATTTATTTCTACAAAAATGGACTAAGGTGCTAGCGAGGCGTTTTTCGTCGGAGTAATATGCCAACACCATGTGGATTAAGTCGCGTTAGGATAGGGGATAAATGATTGATTTTCGCAGTGACACAGTAACTCAACCAACATCTAAAATGCGTCAAGCGATGGCTAACGCCGAAGTGGGCGATGATGTGTACGGAGATGATCCTACCGTGAATCGGTTGGAGTCGATGGCGGCCGAACGCTTTGGCTTTGATTGCGCCTTATTCACCTCATCGGGTACTCAGGCTAACTTGCTCGCTTTAATGTCACATTGTGATCGAGGCGATGAGTATATCTGCGGTCAGCAGGCGCATAATTACAAATTTGAAGCGGGTGGTGCAGCCGTGCTTGGTAGTATCCAGCCGCAGCCATTAACTAATCAGGCCGATGGTTCTATATTGCTTAGCGATATCGAAGCCGCAATTAAGCCTGATGATATTCACTTTGCTAAAACGCGTTTATTGAGTTTAGAAAATACCATAGGTGGTAAGGTATTGTCGCAACACTACCTAAGTGATGCCCAAGCGTTAGCCTTTAATCGCCGTCTTAAAATTCATCTTGATGGTGCCCGTATTGCCAATGCTGCGGTGGCACAACAGATACAGATCGGCGATATTACTCAATATTTTGACTCAGTTTCTATCTGTCTATCTAAAGGCTTATGCGCGCCAGTGGGGTCATTGCTATTGGGAGATGAGCGCTTTATTCACAAAGCCCGCCGTTGGCGTAAAATGCTGGGCGGTGGTATGCGTCAAGCGGGCATATTGGCTGCAGCCGCTGAAATCGCCATAGATGAGCAAGTGGAGCGACTCGCCATAGATCATGACAATGCTCAATATCTTGCAGAGCAGCTTAATGCCCTAGCGGAATTTGAGGTTGATATAGCGCAGGTGCAAACCAATATGTTGTTTGCCAAGGTTAGTGACCAGCTGGATATTACCAGTCTAGCTGAAGGCTTAAAGAGCAAGGGGATACTCATTAGCCCAAGCGCTAACATCCGTTTCGTCACTCATGCCGATATAAGCCGAGAGGATATCGATACCTTTATTAAGGTGTTAAAGACACTGGTATAAGTTCGATTAAAAATTCGGAGCAATATAACCAAAAAGCCATCCTGTTTCCGATGGCTTTTTCATTGAAATTTAATACTGATTGGTATTAATGTTGGTGACTGCCGTGTCCGGCATCGATCATCTGCCCATCGGCTGAATAGAAGCCTGAACTTCCGTGTTGGATAAATCCTTGAGTGATCATTTTGGCGATAAATGGATCGGACTCGCTGTCGCCCACATCGGCAAAATCCAGATCTTGATAACCTGTGAGCAGTTGCTTAAAGCTGTCGCTGCTTATTGGCTTTAACCCAGTGAGTTGATAGCTGACGGTGTGTCGGCCGTTATCGAGTGTAAACGATTCGGGTAATGACATTTCAGCTAGCCAGTTGACAGTGATCGGATGGCGAGTGTCATCGTTGTTATAGTGCTGCTGACGGTAGCATTTACCTGCGCTTGTGCTGAGTTTAGTCAGCTGAGATAAGCCCTGCGGTGAGATAAGATGAAACTGCTTGTCGAGATCTGTGTTGATATTGAGCGCGAGCAGATCGCCACGGCGATAGCTAATAGAGCGCAGCTCTTGGGGAAAATAGCGCGCATATTCGCCATTTTTATTCCACACCTCGAAGCTCACATCATTATGTTGATAGATGATGTTGTCATTTAAACGAGTCAGGGTTAACCCAACTGTTTGCTGTTGATGAGATTGATTATCTGTAGTGGTGATCTGATAGCTTGCTTGATATTTTATGTCGCTGATCGCTTCACTGCACCGCTCATTAAAGACGACGGCGGCGGCGCTTGGCTGACTATCCAGTTGCTGTCTCGCGTAGGCAGCATTGCTGACTAAAAATGAAGCACAAAGCAGAGGCATTAATTTAATGAGCCGTTTTAGGCTCGATGAGTGCGCTGGCTTTGTTAATTGTGTTGAATGGCAAGACATCTAAGACTCCTTGGCCTAATCCGTGATCTGTTTTTTGTTTGAAAATAGCAGCCTAGCGATAGTGGGAACGCGATGTTAACATCTGCCGTTTTCGCCACCGCTAGGCCACAGTTATTGCAGTTTGGCTTATGGCTGCTTATTGCGCCGCAGCGTTTGCTTTGTTTACTAAGTCGCCCGCATAGTTCATCACGTGGAAGATATGATTTTGCTCAACTGTGCCCTCAATCAGGCTAGATCCTGGTCCGCGAGCGAAAATTGCCACATCTTCACCTGCATGGGTCTCGCTTCCTAGCGGCACTAAGGCCTCTTGGTGGAAACCAGCGCTTTGGGTATCTGTGTAGTTAAGGTCAACTCGTCCTGCCATGGCGGCATAGTTATAGCGCTCATCACCACCCGTTGCTAGTGAAGCAAAACCTAAACCGTTAGCGTAGCCAACTGTGGTGTAGGGCAGGCCGTTTGCATCGGTCGAGTTCGTTACCGCTGGTACGCCGTTAGCGTCGTTACTCTTCACTAACCCTAGGATTGGATTACCACGGGTTGGATAACCGGCGATGGTGAACACATGGCTGTGATCCGCTGTGACCATCAGCAATGTATCGTTAGCTGAGGTTTTCTCCATAGCAACGCGTACTGCTTCTGATAGCGCTATTGTGTCGTGCAGAGCACGCGCTGCATTGCCAGCATGGTGCGCATGGTCGATACGACCCGCTTCAACTATCAGCACGAAGCCTTTGTTGTTTTTGCGCAGAATATCGATACTTTTCGCGGTCATTTCGGCAAGTGAAGGCTCACCTTCAACACCGGTTTCTACGCGGTCATAGTCATATTCCATGTGTGACGAGTTAAACAAGCCTAGCGCATGGTCGGTGTTTGCCGTATCCATGGCGAGAAAGCTGTCACGGTCGGTCACATAAGTTGCATTGGGATATTGAGCTAACCACTCTGCAGTTAAGTCGCGGCCATCTTTACGCTTACCCGGCTTACCCTCTGGGTCGACCGTAGTATTAGGAATAAATGCACGGCGTCCACCGCCCATAACCACGTTAACCCCTTTACCTTGGTTAAAGTCCAGTAGTTGCGCAGCGATATCTTTACAACCGTTAGTTACCGCTTCTGCAGGTAAGTTACTGTCTGCTTCCCAATCACGTTCGGGGACATGAGCATAGGTTGCTGCCGGGGTTGCATGGGTAATACGCGCTGTCGATACCACACCCGTTGACAGGCCCGCCATGGCAGCTAACTCAAGTGATGTAACAAGGTTTTGACCCGAGGTTGATGCGCAGTTACCGCGCGTTACGCCTTCGGCTTGTGAGATAACACCAACGTCGGTCTTAACACCAGTGACCATAGCTGTCATAGTACCGGCTGAGTCTGGTGTTTGCCCATCGACGTTATAGGTTTTCGCTAAGCCAAGGTGAGGCAGTGTCTCAAAGGAGAGCGAGTTTTCTTCACCTGTGTGACCTTTTAGCTGACCATCTAAGATCCGCGCCGCAGTAACGGTCGATACGCCCATGCCATCACCAACGAATAGGATGATGTTTTTAGCTGCGCCCGCTTGATTGTTGGGGGAAATGCCTTCGGCTTTGGTCACACGGTTTTGACCATCAAGATACCATTGGTTTACCGCGCTCCAATCTTTACCGTCTTGACCATTAGTGCCATCAGTACCAGGTGTGCCAGGGTTTCCAGCGGAACCATCTGCGCCGTTGTCACCATCGCTACCGCATGCCGCTAAACCTAGAATGGCTGCTAAAGACAGTACAAGTAGTTTCTTATTCATCGTTTTTGCTCCCAATTAATACTTAGTACCGCCAAGCGACTGTGCTTGGTTGATAATGTGGAAAATGACATTCTGTTCGATAACACCTTGTACCAAGTTCGAACCTGGACCCGTTGCGTGCAGGCTAATATCTTCACCGGCGTGAGTTTCGCTTCCCATAGGGACAAGTGACTGTTGCATGAAGTCGGTGTCTTGTGTGTCAACCGAGGTTAAATCATCACGAACGCCAACCACGGCACCAGGACCATTGGTGTAACCGAGAGTGGTGTAAGGCTTGCCATCCATTGCGGTTGATACACTGCCATCGACGCCATGCACCAAACCTAAGATTGGATTACCACGTTTTGGATATCCTGCGATGGTAAATACATGGCTGTGATCGGCAGTAACTAAAATTAAGGTCTCATCTGGATCGGTATTCTCATAAGCGGCTTGTACCGCATTGGAGAGCTCAGCAGCATCCATCAAGGCGCGTTTGGCATTACCTGCATGATGTGCGTGGTCGATACGGCCTGATTCGACGATCAGTAGGTAACCCTTGTCGTTCTTTTTCAGTAGCTCAATCGACTTTGCTGTCATTTCAGTAAGTGAGGGCTCACCTCCTACATCATCGGCGCGGTCGGCTTCATATTCCATGTGTGATGAGTTGAACAAGCCTAATAGATGGTCGGTGGTCGCAACATCAATGGCGTCAAATTCTGCTTTGTTCCAGACGTAGGCGGCGTTGTCGAAGTTGTCCATCCAAGCTTGAGTCAGGTCAACGCCATCTTTGCGGCTACCAGATTTGTTTTCACCGTCAGTCACAGTATTAGGAATAAATGCGCGGCGACCGCCACCTAAGGCAACGCTCAGCGCATTATCTTTATCCCGCATTACCATTTGGTAGGCGATATCTTTACATTCATTGGCGACGGCTTCGGCGGGAAGGTTGCTATCGGCTTCCCAATTACGTTCTGGGCTGTTGGCATAGGTCGCTGCTGGTGTTGCGTGAGTAATACGAGCGGTACTGACCACCCCGGTAGATAGACCTTTGGCATTAGCAAGGTCGACTAAGGTTACTAACTCATTTCCCTTTGATGACAAGCAGTTTCCACGCAACACTGCATCAGAAACAGAAATCACACCAGCCTTAGATTTTACGCCAGTAGCGATAGCTGTCATGGTACCTGCACTGTCTGGCGTTTGTTGATTGGTGTTGTAAGTTTTAACTAAGGCCGTATGGTTAAACTTTTCAAAACTAAGGAAGTTCTCTTCACCGCCTTGATTACCATTTTGCTGTTGTCCTTGATAGATCCGCGCGGCAGTTAGGGTTGAAATACCCATACCATCACCAACGAATAGAATGACATTTTTAGCCTTAGTTTTAGTTTCTAAGTTGGCTTTCTCTGTAACCAATTGGGCGCTGTCTTTAAACCAAGGACTATTCGATTGAACACTTGGCAGTGCGGCGCTGTTGGCTGCCATCGACACTAGGCTGCAAGAAATTAATGCAGCTAATCTTTTTATCATCATCACTTTCATCATCCGTTATGTAGGGTTGAAAATTAGTTTTCAATTGAGATAAAGCGGCCTGATTGTCTGCTATTCATATGACAGAAATGGGTCATTTGGATTTCAATTGTGTTAATCAGGTGAAAATATGAGTTTTGTTGATGATTAAAATTGGTGCACCTAGGCACCATTTAGGTGCCAATTTCATACCACCCTTTTTAAAGGTTCGTTGATTTTATTGATGTTTTAATATTGGCTTGGATTTTGATACTACTTTGTGAGTATTTAGCAGGAGGCCAATTATGAAGTACTACAGTCGACGTTTTATTAAACCAGAGCACCTTAATCCAGCCAATGCGCTTTTTGGTGGACAGCTTTTAAGTTGGATTGACGAAGAGGCGGCGATATTTGCTGCATGTCAGATGCGCAGTCAAAGCATTGTGACTAAGATCATTTCCGAAATTAATTTTATGACGCCAGCGAGGCAGGGCGATGTTATCGAGTTTGGCTTAGAACTGATTAGTGCTGGAGTGAGTTCAATAACAGTACGTTGTGAGGTACGCAATAAAATGTCGCTATTGCCTGTTGTCAGTATCGATAAAATGATTTTTGTTAACGTCGATGAGAATGGCTTGCCTAAACCTCATGGTATGCGTGCTAATGCCGCTTAACGATAACAATATTAAGCGCTTGAACATTTTAAGCGCTTAGAGTTGCTCTTTAGGGCTTGCTGATCTTTCAAGGTTGTTTTTTATCGAATAAAATTCAACCAGCAAAGACTCAACAGGCCCGAGCAAATTTAAAGCAATTTAATCCTTTTTGCTTAAATCTGCTTTTACCGATTTCACCGCATCACGAGAGGCATGGCCTATTGCTTTAGTGGTATCGCGAGTAGCGTGGCCAATCTCGGTAGTGACCTCTTTGGTTGTTTCGCCGATGGATTGACTGGTATTTTTTAGTTCAGCGCAGCCTGACAGGGTTATGCAGATGACGATAGCAGTGATTAATGTTTTCATATTACAGCGAACAATCATGAACGGGGAGTGGCACTATTTTAGCCTTAAATTAAGTTGAGTAAAGTATTCAATCGCAACTTAAGGTTGGCCGAATGACGTCATGCAAAATATAGCGTTGTTATATGAGCGCAAGATATACCGAGTCTAAAAATAAACTACCTCCGCAGTGGGAGGTAGTAATTTTGAAATGTGGGACAAACCGCGCTGTTAATCCAGTTTAGATAATCTCTGTTGATAGTCTTTGATAAGATGCTCCATTATCTCTTGTACAGAAGTATCTTTGGTCGAATCATCCATATAGATTTTAAAGGTCACCAAAATGTTGCCGTTGCCATTGAGTCGGCCGCTTTGCATTGAAAAGTATGAGCTTTCTCCATCTGCTTCTCTGACGATAAATCCATCTTGTTCAAAAATACGGTGGCCAGAACGGTCGTGCCATTTAGTGATACGATTTAAACCTATTTCGCATGACTCGTTAAATTCGACATGGTTTTGCCATGTGGTGGGATGAGCGGGATCCTTAATGTGCGGGCATCGAACTGTATAGTTGTAGACATGAGAAATAGCTGTCATAAATTACCTACCTTTAATTATGGATGTCAGTGCCATCATAGGCACCGCATTTCTTTTCGGTCAACTTATATCCATTCATATTCTCACTGAAAATTGATAGCGTTGGCCAGATTTATCGGTTGCTGCAGATCTTTTGTAGCATGAGTTTAAACGTCATAACTATGTGCTATGTCTCATTTTTTGTAGTCTTTCATCAATTGCATTACCACTGCTTAATAAAGCAACAGCTAATCGAAGGTTTTGTCGTACGAGTTAAGGGGATTACTTTAGTGAAGCGAGGTATAATGCGTTGTCGTGAACCTTCTATTATGAAAGATATAAGGATTTTGATCAGATTGTTGCACTTTGACTGTGCGGTAGAAAGGGAACAGTTCCAAGGGCAATATTGCAGATACAAAAAAGGCGACCTAAGGTCGCCTTTTTTAAGTTAAGCAGCTAAGGCTTAAGCAGGAACTACGTTCGCAGCTTGTAAACCTTTTTGACCTTGCTCAACTTCGAAAGATACTTTTTGGCCTTCTGCTAAGGTTTTGAAACCGTCAGAAGCGATAGCGCGGAAATGTACGAATACGTCAGCGCCGCCATTTTCTTGAGAGATAAAGCCGAAACCTTTCTCTTCGTTAAACCATTTTACGATACCAGTAGTTGAATTAGACATGTTTGTCCCTTATTAAATTCATTAAAAATTATCGCGACATTGCGATGTGCTGAGTAGCTGAATTATTAAAGTATTACGAGAAGCTAAGGGAAACACTGAGGACAAAAAATGGTACATATTTGACTAAGGGTTTTACTTTTACTTTATTCTTTATCATTAATAACTCTGAACAACAGAGCGGCGCAAGATTAACACAGTTTGGCGACAATGCACTATTTATTTTTACTTAATTGTGCTGCACTAATGCCAATTAGCTAATAAAGGCTTCTTTATAAGCTGCTTACAATTTATTTTTATTCAATTATTCTGTGGGGGATTGATGCTTATCATAGATAGATCATCGTTTGGCGGGAGTGGATCGCTTTTGAGGTAAGAGAAATATTTGTTCCTTGTTTCCATGTTCATGCGTATTTGGGTTGCCTATTTCATCAAAGAAAATTCATAAAGAAAAAGGCTCGTTGCCATAGTATTAGCAACGAGCCTTTTAGCTAGCTGAATCTTTGCAGGGAAAAAGCGAGCTGACACTATTTTATAACAGATGTAACCAGGTGTACTAGTCGATAAGTGTGACGCACAAAGAATATTAAGATATTAATACTGCTATTCTTGCTAGCTTGGAATAAAAAAGACCTATTAGCTAACTAATAGGTCTTTATAGCAGCACTCATCTACAGAGCGACTCACTTATTTTCAGTTAAGGTAGCACCTTAAGCCTAAGGCCATCTTACAAGGCGTTAGTAAAGATCTGACAGATCTCTTCATGAGTGGCTTGTTTAGGGTTGGTAAAGCCACAAGCATCCTTTAGTGCGTTGTCTGCAAGGGTAGGAATATCTTCAGCCTTAACGCCAAGCTTAGTTAAGTTTTCAGGGATCTTAACTGCTACAGATAATGCTCTAATCGCATCGATCGCAGCTTGTGCACCTTGCTCATCGCTCATGCCTGCGGTATCAACACCCATGGCTTTGGCTACATCTTTTAAGCGAGGAGCGGCCACTTGTGCGTTATAGGCCTGAACATGTGGCAACAAGAGCGCGTTACATACACCATGTGGCAGGTCATAGAAACCGCCGAGTTGGTGCGCCATCGCATGCACATAACCTAGGCTTGCGTTGTTAAACGCCATGCCTGCAAGGAATTGAGCGTAAGCCATCTGTTCACGTGCTTGGATGCTTTGACCATTATCAACGGCTTCGACAAGGTTTCCTTGAATCAGCTCGATTGCCTTGATCGCACAGGCATCGGTGATAGGGTTAGCCGCGATAGATACATATGCTTCAACGGCGTGAGTTAATGCGTCCATTCCTGTTGCCGCAGTAAGGCCAGCAGGCTTCAATAGCATCAATTCAGGATCATTAACTGACAAGATTGGCGTGGTGTGTTTATCGACGATAGCCATTTTGATATGGCGTGCTTCATCGGTAATGATACAAAAACGGGTCATCTCACTCGCTGTGCCTGCTGTTGTATTGACAGCGACTAGTGGCAGTTGAGGTTTAGCTGACATATCTAAACCTTCGTAATCTTTGATGCTGCCACCGTTGGTTGCAACCAATGCGATACCTTTAGCACAATCGTGTGGAGAACCACCACCGAGTGAAACTACGAAATCACAGTCATTGGCTTTTAATAACTCAAGTCCTGCTTCTACGTTACCAACGGTAGGGTTTGGCTGTACGCCATCAAATACGGTAGAGACGATGCCAGCAGCACCTAGCTTTTCGACAACTTGACCTACTAGGCCAATTTCAACCAAGGGCTTGTCTGTCACAATCAGCGCACGCTGAAAGCCTAGTGTTTTAATGTCGCCAATGGCATCATCAACAGCATTTTGTCCTAACACATTGACAGAGGGGATAAAAAATTTAGCAGCCATAAAATCACCTTTATGCTCAAATATTAAAAGTTATTATCTTTTCTGGTAACTAAAGTACCAATCTCACCCGGAGTAAAGTGTGATCTGACCCATAAAATTGTCTACTTTAGACAAAATGGTGATGAGAAACTGGATCAATACAACTAAAAATGTAAATTTATGACAATCGTTGTGTATTTCTTTGATATGTGATTTGTTTTTCTATTTTCTATATCAAGGTTAAATCATTAACACGATTAAATTCTACTTAACCTGAACTCGGGTTAAGAGATGGAATAACGCTAGATTAATTAGCCGTTTAAGCTTACTTCATCTCAAACTTGTCATTTTTGCTAACAAGGCGTATTTACGCGTCAATAGCCGGCCTATTGCAACTGAATCCAACGTAATTAGCGGAATAAAGGGCTGTTTGAGATACGTTTACTATCCCGAGTTCAGGGTATTTATCTAGGCTGGTGAAGTATTTAATATTGCTGCCTGTTTTCTCACCAACTAGTCGCATTCTTATCTTAACGCTGCACAATAATTGTGCATCATATCCAAACTGCTGACTGACTGTGCTAGCGCTGTCACCACATTCATCCATTTTCATTAATTTTTAAGTTTATGATTTTTATCACTTAAAATGTGTCATCTGTTTGACATCTCTCTGTCTTTAAGTTGTTACCTTGCTTTGGCATGGTAACTGCTCAATTCAATGTGGCTGTTTGATGTTAAGGCAAGGGAATTAGTGATGAGCTTGGATAAATTACTTTATTTACAAGGTGTGGGTGCAAGCTTCATTAATTATAGTGGTGAGTTAACTGTGCAATCTCCTGCCGATCGCATACAGATCCTTGGGTGCATGTTAGGTCAATTAAAACAGCCGCGCTTCGACCTAAGCCAAAATGATTGCGATGGATTTGTTGCCCGAAATGCTGAGGCTATCGAGGCCAGAATTGAGCAACTCGATGTCAAGCAATGGCAAAGGGCTTTGCCCGTTTTTCAGCATACCAGTCTAGTACAACCGAGTATCACCCTTTTTTTGCCTCAAGGGGAAGCGCGCTTATTACAGCTTGAATTAATCACCGAGTCGGGGAGTCGGTATAAATGGGTCATCAATCGCGAAACGCTGGTTGAGACTGGGGACTATTGCTGGCATAGGACAAACTTTTATCGTTTTGATATGCCGTTAAGTGATTATCTTAATCCTAGCGATTGCCCCGATATGGGGTACCACACAGTTACGCTTAGTTTAATCGATCAGAACTGCGGTGAGTATGAACAGGTTTCTGGAACTATACTATTTGCGCCAAGTCGGGCCTATCAGTTAGACCCTGTTGAAACACATAAGCCGTGGGGCGTTAGTGTTCAGTTATATAGTTTACGCAGTGATACTCAGTGGGGAATTGGTGATTTTGGCGATCTCTTACGCTTGGTACGTTGGCTTAGCCAGTGTGGTTGTGACTTTATTCAGCTCAACCCCTTACATGCATTGGGTATGAAGGGAGGGGAAGAAGAGAAAAATGTCAGCCCATATAGTCCAAGTGATCGACGCCGAATAAACCCTCTGTATATCGAGATAGATGCTGTCGACGAGGCGATAACGATTAAAGATTGGCTACAGAGCCAAGATGAAGTTCGACGTGAACTCAATGATGACAATTGGCTTGATTACCCGGCGTTAAGCAGCTTTAAATATCAAATTTTTATTCGGCTGTATCACATCTTTTATCAAGAGCATTACCTCAAAAAAGATGATCGTTTTACTGATTTCAAGCAGTTTGTTGATGGGGAAGGGCAAGCGTTAGTTGCCTTTTGTCAGCATGAGGCCAATGAATATCGGCAATCCCAAGGGCAGAGTTCACTTAGTGATCCTTTGTTACATCAGTATCTCCAGTTTGTTGCCCATCAGCAGTTGCTCGAGTGTCAGCGTCAAGCCAAAGGCGCTGGCATGAGTCTTGGTCTTATTGGTGATCTAGCCGTTGGGGTTCGTGGCGATGGCGCAGAGGTTGCCTCCAATAGCGACATCTTTTGCCAGCGCGCGAGTATCGGTGCCCCCCCAGATGATTTCTCCTGCAAGGGGCAAAATTGGGGACTGACCCCACTCGATCCTATTGCTATTAAGCAAGATGGCTTTCGCTATTTTACTCAGCTTGTGCGCGCCAACATGCGTTATTACGGGGCGCTCAGAGTCGATCATGTGATGGCGATGCTCCGTCTGTGGTGGTGGCCAATGAACACTGTGCAAACCGGGGGCTGTTATGTCTATTATCCTCTCGATGAGTTGATGGCCATTATTCGAACTGAAAGCGTAAAAGCGCAATGTGCCGTTATTGGAGAAGACTTAGGCATAGTGCCACCAGAGATTAATGCGCAGCTCGTCGAGTCAGGGATCTATTCCAATGAACTATTTTATTTTTGTAAAGACGCCCAGGGCTTCAAAGCGCCAATGCGGCATAAACCCCACAGCCTAATGATGTTAGCTAATCATGATGTACCGCCGTTAGCGGCTTGGTGGTCAAAGAGCGATCTGCATTTAAAGCGTGAGTTAGGGGTTATCGATAATGAAGATGAGTTGGATCAAGCCCTTGAGGCTAGAGAGGGGGAGCGCGAGAGCTTATTGCTGACGCTCAATAACACCCTAGGATTCGATGGTGATCTGAGTTGTGATTATCTGCTGTTGTTAGAGGCTTGGATTAAGGCATCGGCGCACAGCCAATCGACCTTATTTAGTGTGCAGTTGGTGGATCTGTTTTGTGAGCATTATAGCGCCAACATTCCAGGAACATGGCGGGAGTATGCTAACTGGCAGCGCCGCATGCCTTACACCTTAGAAGTATTGCAAAAATCTCCATCAATCAACAATTTGATAAAAACTATTCAGCAGGTAAGAAGCGCCAGTGTCACCCCATTGGGGGCTATTACTTAACCCTGTTCTGTACCATATTCGATTTACCTATAGGGACACCCAAAGATGAATAACAAGCCAAGGATATTGATTGAGCCCTCTGCAATAGCAGCCTTGATTGATGCGAACTATATCGACATCTTTTCCTTACTAGGAATGCACACCATTATGGTGCCGCCAGCCAAAAGGGGCGCAGACACTGCTGAGGTGCAGCGGCTTGTAGTACGCGCTTTTTTACCCGGAGCGCTACGAGTTGAGCTGCTCAGTGCCAATGATGGACGTAAAGTGGGTGAGTTAGAGTTGGTGGATGAGCGCGGTGTGTTCGCAGGACTCGCGGGTCGTCGGGTGAAACCTTTTGCTTATCGTTTACGGGTACATTATCCATTGAGTGTCGAGGAGATAGTCGACCCTTATCAGTTTCCCTCGCAATTAAGTGGCGATGATCTGTATCTCTTTGGCGAGGGGCGCCAGCAACAAGCCTACCATTTTATGGGAGCCAATTGGCGCACAATTGACGGCGTGTCTGGCGTGCTATTTTGTGTATGGGCGCCTAATGCGAAACGGGTTTCTCTGGTTAATGATGCTAACCATTGGGATGGTAGACGTCATGTGATGCGCTCGCATATTGCGAATGGTTTGTGGGAGCTGTTTGTGCCACAAATTGAGGCGCTTAGCCATTATAAGTATGAGATTGAAGCTGTCGGTGGTGAGCGATTCCTCAAGTCAGACCCTTATGGTCAGTCGATGCAAGCCGCACCAGGGAATGCATCGATAGTCCCACCAAAGCTCGATTATGTTTGGGGAGATTCGTTATGGCTTGAGACGCGAGCGAATACCGAGTGGCATAAAGCCCCTGTGTCTATCTATGAGGTGCATTTAGGATCTTGGCGTCGCAAAGGTGAACAGGGTGAGACGTATCTTAGCTATCAAGAGCTTGCAAATGAGCTGATCCCTTATGTACTCAAGCAGGGATATACCCATATACAGCTGATGCCTATCAGCGAATTTCCCTTCGATGGTTCCTGGGGTTATCAGCCCGTTGGGATCTATGCACCGACTCACCGCTTCGGTCAACCTCATGAGTTAAAAGCCTTTATTGATGCCTGTCATCAAGCAGGGCTGGGGGTGTTGCTCGACTGGGTTGCAGCTCATTTTCCTAAAGATCCCCATGGATTAACGCGTTTCGATGGCAGTTGTTTATATGAGCATCAAGATCCTCGCCAAGGTGAACATCCCGATTGGGATACCTTGATCTATAACTATGGCCGTGGAGAGGTGCATAGCTACCTGCTAAGCAATGCTCATTATTGGCTCGATGAGTTTCATTTTGATGGCCTGCGCTTAGATGCTGTGTCATCGATGCTTTATCTCGACTATAGCCGAGAAGCTGGGGATTGGTTACCCAATGCTCATGGTGGTCGTGAAAATCTCGAAGCGATTGCCTTTCTACAAGATCTCAATACTCGCCTTTATCAATGTTTCCCGGGGATCATGATGATAGCGGAGGAGTCAACGGCCTGGCCGGGAGTGACAAGGGCCGTTGATCAAGGCGGCTTAGGATTTGGTTTTAAATGGAATATGGGCTGGATGAATGACAGCTTAACTTATCTTAGCCGTGATCCTCTCTATCGCAGCCATCATCATAATCAATTGACGTTTAGCCTAGTCTATAGCTTTACCGAGCAGTTTATCCTGTCGTTAAGTCATGATGAAGTGGTGCATGGTAAAGGTTCGCTGCTGCACAAAATACCGGGTGACGATTGGCAGAAATTTGCCACATTAAGAGCCTATCTTGGCTTTATGTGGGGTCATCCGGGTAAGAAACTGCTGTTTATGGGCAGTGAGTTTGCCCAGCGAGATGAATGGTCCCATGAGCGCAGCCTCGACTGGCACTTACTGGCCTTTGAACCACATCAGGGAGTGCAGCATTGGGTGAGTGATCTTAATCAATTATACCGCCACAGTGTGGCGCTCTATGGTGATGATCATGATCCCCAAGGATTTCGCTGGCTCGATTGTGATAACGCCAGCGCCAGCGTATTGAGCTTTATCCGTCAAAGCGGTGATAAGCACTTGTTGTTCATCGTCAATATGACCCCAGAGGTTTATCGAGAGTTTCGTATCGGCTTGCCTCAAGCTGGAGGTTATCGTGAACGCCTCAATAGCGATAGTCACTATTATGGCGGCAGCGATGTGGGCAATGAAGGCCTTGTTATAAGTGAGGCCATTGCCTATCAAGGATGTGAGCAAAGTGCTTGTATCACTGTGCCACCACTAGCCTGCCTCGTACTCGAGTGTGATGATCTGCTAGAGGCTGGCATCAATGAGGTGAACCATGCACTTAAGTAATGGCAAACCTTATCCGCTCGGGGCCACAATTGATGACAACGGAGTTAATTTCGCGCTGTTTTCTGCCAATGCCACGGCCGTTTATCTCTGTCTGTTTGATGACAAGGACAATGAGATTGGGCGTTTTAATCTGCCTCGTCAGACTCAGCAGATATGGCATGGGCACATCAGTGAGATTGCTGCTGGTGTGCGTTATGGTTATCGGGTAGATGGTCCTTATCAACCTTTGATGGGCCACAGATTCAATGTCAATAAACTGCTACTCGATCCCTATGCTAAAAAGTTGGTGGGGGAGTTTATTGACCACAAACTGCATTATAGTTATCAGACTGCTCACAAGGAGGAAGACTTAAGTTTTTGTCCCGTTGATAATGCGGCCCTAATGCCTAAATGTGTGGTAGTCGATACCCGAAATCTTCCGCCTATTGAACCCTTGGCAAAGCCCTATAACCAAGAGGAGGTTTCACTTTCACTCAGGCGAAGCGTGATCTATGAGATGCATGTGAAAGGCTTCACTCGGTTACACCCTGAAGTGGATAAGGCATTGCGGGGTACCTTTGCCGGGTTGGCTTCGCCTGCTGTGGTTAACTATCTTAGCCAACTCGGGATCACCGCTGTCGAGTTACTCCCTTCACAGCAGTTTATCAGTGAAGCCTTTCTACAGGAAAAGCAGCTCAGTAATTACTGGGGTTACAACACCATAGGCTTCTTTGCACCGCATAACGATTATCTTAACCAAGACAATAATCTTAGCCAAGACGATATTAATGAGTTTCGCGACATGGTCAGTACCCTGCACAGTGCAGGGATTGAGGTGATTCTCGATGTGGTCTACAACCACACCGCCGAGGGTAATCGACTCGGCCCCACGTTTAGCTTTAAAGGGATAGATAACGCCAGTTATTACCGTCTACATCCTAGTGAGCCGCGCTACTACATTAATGATACAGGCTGTGGTAACACCTTCAATATTGCTCACCCTAACGTGCTGCAATTGGTAATGGACTCCCTGCGCTATTGGGTCGAAGTGATGGGCGTCGATGGTTTTCGCTTCGATTTGGCGACCACCCTTGGCCGAGAAGAGCATGGATTCGATGCCGGTGCTGGCTTTTTCGACGCGATTAAACAAGATCCTGTGCTAAGCCAAGTGCGCTTGATTGCCGAGCCTTGGGATATCGGCCCTGGCGGCTATCAGTTGGGGCAATATCCGGTGGGATGGAGTGAATGGAACGACAGGTATCGTGACACAGTGCGCCGGTTTTGGCGTGGCGATGCAGGCATGCTGCCTGAGTTTGCTCGTCGTTTTCATGGCTCTAGCGATCTGTTTGAACATTCAGGTCGTAAACCCACTGCCACGATTAACTTTATCACCAGCCATGATGGTTTTACATTGATGGACTTGGTGAGTTTTCGTCACAAACATAACCAAGCTAATGGCGAACAAAACCGTGACGGTCACAATGAAAATTTTAGTGACAACTATGGTGTAGAAGGCACAGCCTATGATGCTGAGTTATTAGCGCTGCGTTCGCGTCAATGCCGCAATATGTTAACCACGCTGTTTCTCTCTCAAGGTGTTCCCATGCTGCTCGCTGGCGATGAGTTTGGTCATAGCCAAGGGGGCAATAATAACGCTTATTGTCAAGATAACCCCAATAGCTGGATCGATTGGCAAAGCGACATTAATAGCGATGCACTGATGAGCTTTACCAGAAAATTGATCAAGATCCGCCGCCGCTTTCCACTCCTGTGTCACCGCGAATATATCCATGATAGTGCGAATGCCGATTCGCCGGGACTGGATTGGTTTTGTCGTCAGGGAGAGCCAATGACGAAAGCCCACTGGAGTGAGGCACAGACTCGCACCTTAAGCGTGGTGATTAGTGGCGAGTTGGAAGCGCAAGCAGGCTGTCGTCAAGCGCTGCTATTGATGCTAAACGCCGATGACTCGTCCCATCTGTTTACTCTGCCGAATGTCGATGGCATCGATCATTGGCAGTGTTTACTGACCACGCAAGATGAGTCTTCCTTTGCACATGAGGTAGCCCACAATAAACGCAGTAATGCTCCAGTCGAGCGTTCAAATTTAGTGCTGCAAGATCGAAGTCTGATGGTCTATTACGCCCAATTTACAGGAGATAATGCATGAGCCAGAGTAAAGCAGATGAGACAAGTAAAAAGGCCAAAATCAGTAAGGCTCCTCAAGCTAAAAAGGCGGAGAAAAGTGTGAGCTGCGATCCCTGTGAAACATTAGGAGCCTGTTTCGAGCGCCATATGGATAAGAGTCTGTCACCTAAAGAGCGCGATCAGCAGGAGCTGTTTTATGCCTTTGCTTTAAGTGTGAAAGATCAGATGTTGCCAAAATGGCGCCAGACCCGATTGGGCGATAGAGAAGGCGGGAAAAAGCGTGTCGCTTACTTGTCGCTTGAGTTTCTAATGGGGCGAGCCCTTAGTAATGCAATTAATAACTTAGATATGAGCGCCGAGAGCGAAGTGGTATTGCGCGACTATGCAGTGCGGCGCGAGTCGATTGAGGAGCAGGAACATGATGCGGGACTGGGTAACGGTGGTTTGGGTCGCCTTGCCGCCTGCTTTCTCGATAGTTGCGCCAGTCTAGATCTAAATGTGACGGGTTATGGGATCCGTTACGAGTACGGCATGTTTGCGCAGAAGCTGTGTGATGGCTATCAGATTGAGCGTCCCGATCGTTGGTTACGTGACGGTAACCCGTGGGAGGTTCGTGTACCTAGCCATAATGTACTGGTGCCTTTTTTTGGTCATACAGAGTCTTATATCGACCGCGATGGTAAGCGTCAGTTTATTTGGGCCGATACTCAAGATGTACTCGCGGTCGCCTATGACATGCCTGTGCCTGGTTACCGAAATGAGCGCATCAATACCCTAAGGCTTTGGAAATCCGAAGCGACCGATGATTTTGATTTAGAAGAGTTTAACCAAGGTGATTATACCGAGGCGGTCGCGCGTAAAAATCTGGCTGAGCAGATCACTATGGTGCTCTATCCAAATGACGCCAGTGAAAATGGTAAGGAGCTTCGCCTGCGTCAGCAGTACTTTCTATCATCAGCCAGCTTGCAAGATCTGCTTAACACTTGGGTGTGTCAGCACGGGGAGGATTTTAGCGATTATGCTCGGCTCAACGTCATGCAGTTAAACGACACTCATCCCAGTGTCGCTATCCCGGAGCTAATGCGTTTGTTAATGGACAAATATGGACTGTGCTGGGATAAGGCATGGGAGATCACGAGTCAAACGATGGCTTATACCAACCATACCTTGCTACCAGAGGCGCTAGAGCGTTGGCCTGTGCGCATGTTTGAACATATGTTGCCACGAATACTGGATATTATTTATGAGATAAATGCCCGCTATCTCGATGTGGTTGCCCATCATTGGCCGGGAGATAGCGACAAACTCAGAACCATGTCAATCATCGAAGAGGGAGCCGAGCCCCATGTGCGCATGGCCTACCTTGCGATAGTGGCGAGCTTCTCGGTGAACGGGGTTGCAGGATTACATACACGCCTACTGACTTCTGGTCTGTTTAAAGATTTTTATGCCTTATGGCCTGAGAAGTTTAATAATAAAACCAACGGGGTAACCCCAAGACGATGGATGACGCAGAGTAATCCTGCTCTGGCAGCTTTGCTGACTAAACGACTCGGCGATGCTTGGGTAACCGATCTTAGTCATCTTAATGCGCTCAATGCTTTTACCGACGATGAAAGCCTACTCACCGAGTGGCGCAAGGTAAAGTTTGAGAATAAATGCCATCTTGCCGAGTTGGTCAAGCGTGAGTGTGATGTGAATTTTGAGCCCACTATGATGTTCGATGTGCAGGTTAAACGCATTCACGAATATAAGCGTCAGTTATTAAACATCTTGCATGTGGTCCATCTCTATCATCAGATCCAGCAGGGTAACTTAAGCGATATTACGCCCAGATGTGTATTGATTGGTGGTAAGGCCGCTCCTGGTTATGCCATGGCAAAGTTACTCATCAAGCTAGCCAATAATGTCGCCCACATGGTCAATTCAGATCCCATTGTGACGCCCTATCTTAGGTTTGCCTTCTTGCCCAATTATAATGTCAGCGCCATGGAGCGAATTTGCCCAGGAACAGATCTGTCGGAGCAGATCTCTACCGCAGGCAAAGAAGCTTCCGGGACTGGCAACATGAAATTTATGATGAATGGGGCGCTGACCATAGGCACCTTAGATGGCGCGAACATTGAGATGTTAGAGGAGGTGGGACAAGAGAACTTCTTCCTGTTTGGCCTCAATGCCAATGAGGTCGAATCACTTAAGCCGCATTATGAGCCGAACATTTTTATTGGCCAATCGATGGCGCTTGCTGAAGTGATGGAGCTACTTGAAAGTGGCCATTTCAATCTGCTAGAACCTGGGATTTTTAATCCTATCATCGACAGTATTCGCAGCCCTAGCGACCCATGGATGATCGCGGCTGATTTTGAATCTTACCGACAAGCCCAGCAAAAGGCGGCGACGGCTTATCAAGACCAACACCATTGGACACAGATGAGCATACGTAACACCGCTGCCAGCGGCCGCTTTTCTAGCGATGTCACTATTGGGCAGTATCGCGACGAAATTTGGAGGGTACAGCCATGAGCGGAATATTAGCCATGAACGGTTCATTAACCATGAGATGGGTGACGCGAGTTTTACAGATCAATAAAAAGCGGGAAATGATCCGTTATCAACCTTCAACCTGTACTGACCAAGGTGCATCGATGAGTTTCTCAAGGAGAGAGTATCTATGAGTAGCATGAATCCTAGTCCTCGTTATATTAGTAATTTAACTCGTGAAACCTACGCATTGATTTTAGCTGGAGGCCGAGGTTCGCGTTTGCATGAGCTGACCGATTGGCGCGCCAAACCCTCACTCTATTTTGGAGGCAAATTTCGCATTATCGACTTTCCGTTATCCAACTGTGTTAACTCAGGGATCAGACGAATTGGTGTCGTGACGCAATACAAATCTCACTCGTTAATTCGTCATGTTATGCGTGGTTGGGGCCACTTTAAGAAGGAGCTTGGAGAGTCGGTCGAGATCCTGCCTGCATCTCAACGCTACTCTGAAAGTTGGTATCAAGGCACCGCCGATGCGGTATTTCAAAATATCGATATTATCCGCCACGAGCTGCCCAAATACGTGATGATCTTATCGGGCGATCATGTTTATCGTATGGACTATGCGGGTCTGCTGGCAGCTCACGCCGAATCGGGCGCCGATATGACTGTGTCGTGTTTGGAGGTCCCTGTTGCTGAGGCCGCAGGGGCGTTTGGTGTGGTCGAGGTCGACGCGAACAATAAGATATTAAGTTTCGAGGAGAAACCTGATCTGCCAAAACATCTGCCGGATAATCCTGAGCAGTGTTTAGCGTCGATGGGCAACTATGTGTTTAATACCGAGTTCTTGTTTGAGCAGCTTAAGAAAGATGCCATGAATGAAGGCTCTGATCGCGACTTTGGCAAGGATATTATTCCGTCGATCATTGAAGATCATCAAGTCTATGCCCATCCCTTTAAAAGTGGTTTCACCGATGGTGAAGCCTACTGGCGTGATGTGGGGACATTAGACTCATTCTGGCAGGCCAATATGGAGCTATTGTCGCCGACGCCTGCGCTCAATCTCTACGATGCGAAATGGCCTATCTGGACCTATCAAGAGCAGCTTCCTCCGGCTAAGTTTGTATTTGATGATGATGACAGGCGCGGTATGGCGCTCGATTCAATTGTCTCTAGCGGGTGTATAATCTCGGGGTCGACGGTGAGGCGCAGCGTACTGTTTAACGAAGTGCAAGTTTGCTCTTACTCCACGGTTGAAGGTTCTGTGGTGCTGCCCGATGTTGTGGTGCTCAGAAATTGCAAGATTAAGAACGCCATTTTAGATCGTGGCTGTATTATTCCAGAAGGTACTGTTATCGGTCACGATCATGAGCACGATAGGGCGCGCGGGTTTAGAGTCTCTGAAGGTGGTATCACCCTAGTGACCCGAGACATGCTTGGTTTACCTGTGGGTTATGAATAACAAAATAGATGGGCAACCGATGAAAAGAGTATTGATGCTAGCCGCCGAAAATGGCTTGCTCCCTGGGGCCAAAGTGGGTGGCATGGCCGATGTAATTAGAGACTTGCCGGGCGCGCTCTACCCACTAAATGTGTGCGTCGATGTTGCTATGCCTAGCTATGGCTTTTTGCATCGACAAACCGCGGCGCTTAAGATTGCAAAGGTAACGCTGTCGTTTTATGGCGAGCCACATTGGGTTGATCTCTATCTGGCGCCACATCCCGAGTTTCCTGAGCTTAATCTGTATCTGTTCGACCATCCTCTTTTTGAGGATGGTGGTAAGATCTACAGCCCAAGCAGCGGTGACAGACCCTTTGCCGATGATGCGAATAAGTTTGCCCTGTTTTGTGCAGCAGTTGCAGAAAGCCTAGCCACTGGCGCTTTATCTATGCCAGATTGCCTGCATTTGCATGATTGGCACTGTGGTGTGATGGCATTTCTTCGCGCCTGTTCGCCTTATCATCAAGCTTTGCAATCTATTCCTGTGGTGATGAGTATTCATAATTTGGCCATTCAGGGGACTAGGCCACTTTCTCAAGAGCACTCGTCACTGCAAGCTTGGTTTCCAGCGCAGTATGCATCACTGGATGACGACCAACTCAGCAACATTACAGACCCCCAATATCCTAACTGTTTTAACCCGATGCGCTGCGCTATTATTTTTAGCGACAGAGTGCATTTAGTCTCGCCCAGTTACGCCAATGAAGTGTTACTCGCATCTAATCATGACAAAGGCTTCTATGGCGGAGAAGGGTTAGAAAAGGATTTAGCACTCAAGCAAGCTCAGAAGGGGGTATTTGGTATTTTAAATGGTTGTGAATATCCACCTGAACCCCAAAAGGGTCGTAAGATCAGTGTAAAAAAAGCCTTAGAGTCAGGGGGGGGAGATTATCTTAACCTCTTGCTCGATAGCGCCGAGCAAGCGATTCAAGCTTGGTTAGCGCATCAGCCTTATGTCCGTAGTGTGGATCAGATCGCGCTGCTGACCCTTAATCGGCTCAGAAGATCGGCTCGCGATAGTATTGAGCCTAGGGTTATTCTTACCTCTGTCGGGCGCCTGACCGATCAAAAAATGCGGATCTTGTGTTATCAAGATAGCTCGGGGGTGAGTACCCTAGAAAAGCTATTAATAAGGCTAGCGAGTACTGTGCCCAAAGGCGTGTTTATCTTGCTTGGCAGCGGCGATGACAAGATTGAAGCCCAGCTGACTAAACTTGCCAGCAAATTTAGTAATCTACTGTTTGTTAACGGCTTTGACCTGCCACTGTCACAAGCCTTATATGATCACGGCAGTCTGTTCATCATGCCGAGTTCATTTGAGCCATGCGGCATCAGTCAGATGTTAGCCATGCGCTCGGGGCAGCCTTGTCTGGTGCATGGCGTCGGTGGGCTGAAAGATACTGTGACGGATGGTGACGATGGTTTTGTGTTTACGGGCGAGGACTTGCCCCAGCAAGCAGAGCAACTGTTAGTTCGTTTTAATCAGTTGCAAGGGTTGATGGGCTTGCCAAAGTGGCAAAAAATTTGTGACAGTGCGAGGCAAAAGCGATTTAGTTGGCAAAGTTCTGCGCAGCAATATGTTGATTTGCTATATCAGTTTTAACACCATGTTAGCTGCGGCTTCAAGTTTGCGGCTTCAAGTTTGCGGCTTAACGTATGTGGCTTAAGGTTTGTGCTATAGAGCCTTTAGATCAGAGCTTGTTGTTCAGCGTTTGTGGATCAGAGCAGCAAGGCCGCGTCTATTTCATGAAATTGCTGCGCTGCATCGATAAGTGATTTTGCCGTCAGCTTAGGCACGCCATACACTTGTGTTTCGACAGGGTGCTTATTGGCGATGTGTTCAAGCAACATGGCAAAGTCACCGTCGCCAGAGAGTAAAATAACGGCATCAACCAGTGGCGCAGCCTCCATAATATCTATGGTGATCCCTACATCCCAATCACCTTTGGCACTGCCATCGCTGCGTTGGATAAAAGGTTTGAGTTTGACATCAAAACCTATGTGTTTCAGCGCATCTTGAAACTTGAGTTGTCCATCATCACCGCGATGAATGGCGTATGCGTTTGCTGTGACTATCTCGCCTTCATAACCTAAGTGTTGCCAGAGTTTACGATAGTTAAATTGACGTCCGTAGGCCTCTTTACAGGTGTAGTAGATGTTCTGCACATCGACAAAAATGGCGAGTTTTTTCAAGTGAAACCTAAGCGTTAGATAAGTTAGTAGAAACCATACAGCACCCAGAGTGATCAGTGAAGTGCTTATACTGAATTGGTATCAGCCAGCTAATGTGGGGATTTGAAATAATACATGGGTTAGGGTTGGTACTGCATGAGATAAAGTTGCTTGCCTTTTGACACATAGCGCTTGTAGAGCTGGGTTATCTCAGCCGGAATTTTAGGGCTCTGCTCCATCGTGATTTCGCTATTTTCAAAGAACCTATGTTGTTGATAAAAGGAGGTGAGTTCAGGCAGCGAAAACAGGAAACTCGGTTTAGTGTTGAGTGTTCTTTGTAGATTGAACATTAACTGATGCGCTAGGCCTTGGCCACGATATTCTGGATGGACTAGCATGCCAGTTAACAACTGATATTCACCTATGGGTCTTAATCTCACCGCGGCGATTATCTTTTTCTCGGACAAATTACCGGCGAAAAACACTCCGAGTAACTCCTTTTTAGTGAGTCGCGCATAGGGCATAAATTGGTGATAAAATTGATACGCCTCTGCACGCGAGTCGGCGTCTAACCAAGTGAGATTCATAATGGCTTAGGGAGTGAATGATGCGGATTAGAGTAGCAAAATTTATCATGGGGCTAAATAGCAATGGGCCAGAGCATTACCGATGAAGGTGTTGCCGCGCCGTATCAATACCTAACACTGGGTGACAAGATTGTTTACCCAATGTGACAGTTCATCTCTTGTTGCAATTTAAAGGTCATTTTTTGTATTCGTTTGCTCAGCTTTACACTGTTGTACCAGTAGTCGCCTATTTGGTACTCGCGGGCCAGTTTGAAAGCTTTATCAATCCTATGGTGATGTTCATTGTACCAATGGGGGGATTTGGTGGTTTCTTAGGTTTATACCTAACAGGGCAAGGTCTTAATCTCTATAGCCAGATAGGGATGATTATGCTGATTGGTATGGTGACCAAAAACGGCATCTTGATTGTGGAGTTTGCCAATCAGCTTAGTAACAAAGGCTGTGATATCGAACAAGCCATTATTGATGCCTCAGCGCGTCATCTACGCCCTATCTTAATGACGGCTTTCACGACTTTGGTTGGGGGCGGCGCTGCTGATTTTTTCAACGGGTGCTGGGTCTGAAAGTCGAATTGAAATGGGTACAGTGGTTTTTTCGGCATGGCTTTTGCGACCTCGGTGGCGCTATTTGTTATTCCTGCCATGTATCGATTGATCTCGGGTCACTCTCAATCACCAGGATTTGTTGAGGCTCAATTAGCGATGGAGGTCGCGGCTCAACACAGTCGAGTTAAGGTTTGATGCCAATCAATATAAAGATGTGATCGCTCAGCGAGAATTTAGCGCTTCTGAGGCAAGACCCTTAATTGCTTCTCGGCTCTAGCGTCCTCGGTAACCGCTCCATGCGTTACCCTACCTCCTAAATTCTTTTAGTCGTGCTTCGCCCTATAACCTACATCCATATAGTCGTGCATTAAGGGCATTCACAACATCTGACCTCCAGGGATGGAGGGAATGTCTTAAGCATGTCGGGAACATGCTAGAGCAACGAGTGAAGAGCATAGTTGTTCTAAGAGCAAACTCGTTAACACAGCATCGAAAGCTCTCATGTTAGGCGTGCTTTTGGCTTCCTACCTCTACGTTGAACGGCCTCACAAGGGAGCGAGCATTCCATCGTGCATTCGCCTTGAATTAGTTGCCAAAAAACACGCTGAGTAGATAACTCTCTTATACTGATTGGTATGATAACGATTTGCTAATCGTTTGCTTATAAAAAACGGAGACTTAGAGTCTCCGTTTTTATAACAATAACTGATCACCACAAACCTGATTTACTTATTCATTCGCTTGTATTTTAGGCGATGCGGTTCAATCACATCTGTGCCTAATGTTTCTTTTAACCAAGCTGAATATTCAGTGTAGTTACCTTCATAGAAGTTTACTTTCCCTTCATCGCGGTAATCTAAAATATGGGTCGCGATTCTATCGAGGAACCAACGGTCATGGGAGATCACCATGGCACAGCCTGGGAATTCAAGCAACGCTTCTTCCAAGGCGCGCAGGGTCTCGACGTCCAGATCGTTGGTTGGTTCATCGAGCAGTAATACGTTACCGCCCGCTTGTAGCAGTTTAGCCAGATGGACTCGGTTACGCTCACCGCCTGATAAAGTGCCGATGATCTTTTGTTGATCGCCACCACGGAAGTTAAAGCGACCCACATAGGCGCGACTTGGGATCTCTGTATTGTTGATGCGCATAATATCTAGCCCACCCGAGATCTCTTGCCATACGGTATTTTTGTCGTTCATCGAGTCACGGAACTGCTCAACAGAGGCTATTTGTACCGATTCACCCAGTTCGACGCTGCCACTATCTGGTTGCTCCGCACCTGAGATCATCTTAAATAGGGTCGATTTACCCGCGCCGTTGGCACCGATAATACCGACGATAGCCCCTTTGGGTACAGAGAAGCTCAGGTTATCGATCAATACTCTATCGCCGTAGGATTTGGTCAGATTATTAATTTCGATAACCTTGTCACCTAAACGAGGTCCTGGCGGAATGAACAGCTCATTGGTCTCATTACGTTTCTGGTAATCGTTGGTATTAAGTTCTTCAAAACGCGCCATACGGGCCTTACCCTTAGATTGACGCCCTTTAGCACCTTGGCGTACCCATTCAAGCTCTTTGGCGATGGTTTTCTGGCGAGCACTCTCGGTGGCTGATTCTTGCTTAAGACGAGCATCTTTTTGCTCTAGCCATGAAGAGTAGTTACCTTCCCATGGAATACCTTCACCACGGTCAAGTTCTAAGATCCAGCCAGCGGCATTGTCGAGGAAATATCTATCGTGGGTGATCGCCACCACTGTGCCTGTGTAATCTTGTAGGAAGCGCTCAAGCCAAGCGACCGATTCGGCATCCAAGTGGTTGGTGGGTTCGTCCAGCAGCAACATATCAGGCTTTTCGAGCAGCAAGCGGCAGATTGCGACACGGCGGCGCTCACCACCGGACAAGACTTCAATCTTCTCATCCCAATCGGGTAGGCGTAGCGCATTGGCCGCGCGCTCTAAGATATTATCGAGATTATGAGCATCTTGGGCTTGAATGATCGCTTCTAACTCACCTTGTTCCTTGGCTAAGGCATCAAAGTCGGCATCGGGCTCGGCGTAAAGTGCGTAGACCTCATCTAAACGAGTCAGTGCGTGTTTCGCTTCCGATACCGCCTCTTCAATCGCTTCGCGAACGGTCTGCTGTTCATCGAGTTTGGGTTCTTGTGGCAGGTAACCAATCTTAAGGTCCTGCATTGGGCGAGCTTCCCCTTCAATCTCGGTGTCAATACCGGCCATGATGCGAAGAAGTGTCGATTTACCTGAACCATTGAGACCGAGAACACCGATTTTGGCACCTGGGAAAAAGCTTAAAGAGATATCTTTAAGGATCTGCTTTTTAGGCGGGACAATTTTGCCCACACGTAGCATGCTGTATACAAACTGAGCCATGACAAATTTACTCATTGACAAAAGAATTGTGGCAATTCTACTTCAATCGAGTTTGAACTTAAATCGGATTTTAGGTGATTGATTTAACATGCAGTTGTAAATCGTCTCATGGTGATGTGATTGTTAAGTTTGGCGTGAACAGGTAAATGTTGTTAACATCTGGCCAACATGAAGGGGGCACCCAGTCATATCGTTGAAAAACAGTCATACCTAAGAAAAACAGTTATAGATAAAGGACTCATCTTGATAAACACTAGATTAACCCCTGCCGCGCTAATGGTGGCACTGATTTGTGGAAGCTTTGCTTCCGCCCAAGCAGCAGAAACCTTCGACTCCGCTCCTCTTTCTTCTAATGACAATTTGCCTGTGGACCTTGCCAAAGAGAAGAGTTGGCTTGGTGCAACGGTGGAATTAACGACGGTCCTCGGGCTTGGCGCGCTGCTTTACAAAGCGGGCTCTGACAGCATGGAAGATGATTATGACTATGAGATCGAGGGGGATACCAGCAAGTTCTTCTATGATCGTCTAACCAATAATGAGTCTTGGAAGTACGACGACAATGATATCGGTATGAATTGGGGTCATGCCTATGCTGGCGCTTTATATTACCAAGCGTTTCGCAACCATGGGTTTAATTACTATGAATCGACGCTGGGGACCTTTTTCGCGTCTACCGTGTGGGAAGTGTTTGCCGAGTACAAAGAGGTGGTCAGTATCAACGATCAGATAGTGACCACCTGGGGCGGTGCAGTACTCGGTGAGAGCTTGTTTCAGTTTTCAGAAATGCTAGCGACAAAGGATGGCTGGATCCCGACGACATTAGGCTGGGTGTTTAATCCATCACAAACCATAAGAGGCTGGTTCGATTATGCCAGTCCGCCACGTTTTAATCGCAGCAAAGCTCAAGATGAGTTTTCCTTATACACGGGAGTACGCTATTCCAATAAAGCGCTCGCCGATGTAAATACGACTATGGTCACCTTAGGGATGAAAGCGAGTATCGATAGCCGTGCTGGTCACTACGATACATTAAGTGGAACTCCCACTTTAGTTGAGATGGAGATGGAAACCGCAGTGTCACAAGAGGGGGTCGATGAGTGGCAGATGTCGACTCAACTGTTACTAGGGGGATATGCCAGTTCTTTGCAAGGTGATAGTTTGCTAGCGGATAGTTGGTCCCATAGTTTTTATATTGGCCCCTCTACGGGCATGGAATACACCAGTTTGGGGGTTGAGCTAGATGAAGATTTCTATGCCGTAGTTAATCTATTGGGATTATCCTTAGGCGGAACTTGGTCTACTCAAGATATTAATATTGAAGTGCGTAGCGATATTTTTGGTGACTTTGCCATGGTTAAACCCTTTGCGACCAAAGATTATCTTTCTCAAGGCCGATATTTTTGGGGCACTAAGTCGGTGTTGTGGGAAGGGGAGTACGGCTATGCTTGGGGCCATACCTTCAATTTGTCGTTAGAGGCGAGCTATCGGGATCTGCTGCTTGGTGTTAAGTTTAAGTCTCAGCGTTGGGATTCTATCGATGATAAAGAGTATGAACGCACGCCAGGCTGGAACCCCAACATTAACGATCTTGACTTTAGTGATGCTAGAGACCGTTATCAGGTCTATTTAAGTTATGCCTTCAATGAAGATATTAGCCTTAGTCTGCATCATGAACGTATCGATAGAAGTAGTGAGATCCAAGGGATAGATAATCCCGCTGTCTATAGCCGCCTCGACGATACAGAGCAGCGCACATGGATGCAGATCGCTTTCCACTATTAAACGGGATTTATTCGTAAAAATGACAACCGCTTTGTTAAAAATACGAAACAGTGTTTTTTACCAAGCGGCTGTAAAACATTACTTTTACGGCTTGAAAAATAATAGTCGTGCGAAAACAACCCTTCAATTAACCCGTTTGCCAAATGGCGCTGCTTGGCTGAGCATTTCTCACTCATAACCGCAAGTAATTTCATGTTACAAACGCTGGGATTGTGATCAATTGCACTGTAGAATACCGCGCAACCCTACTTATAAGACTTTACAGCTGGAGTGACCAATGCTGAAAAAAGAGATGAATATCGCTGACTTTGATCCACAACTGTTTCAAGCGATCCAGGATGAAACTCGTCGTCAAGAGGAGCACATCGAACTTATCGCTTCAGAAAACTACACCAGCCCTCGAGTGCTAGAAGCTCAAGGTTCACAGCTTACTAATAAGTATGCTGAAGGCTATCCTGGCAAACGTTATTACGGTGGTTGTGAGTATGTCGATATTGCTGAAGAGTTAGCTATCTCTCGTGCTAAAGAGCTTTTCGGTGCAACTTATGCCAACGTTCAGCCTCACTCTGGTTCACAAGCGAACTCAGCTGTGTTTATGGCACTACTTCAAGGCGGCGATACCGTATTGGGTATGAGCCTTGCGCACGGTGGTCACCTAACTCACGGTTCGCATGTGAGTTTCTCTGGCAAGCTTTATAATGCGGTTCAGTACGGTATCGATGAAACGATTGGCAAGATTGATTACGCCGAAGTTGAGCGTCTTGCTGTTGAGCATAAGCCTAAGATGATCATCGCAGGTTTCAGTGCCTATTCTGGCATCATCGATTGGGGCAAATTCCGTGAGATCGCTGACAAAGTAGGTGCTTATCTGTTTGTGGATATGGCTCACGTTGCAGGTCTTGTTGCTGCGGGTATCTACCCGAATCCATTGCCACATGCACATGTTGTTACTACCACAACTCATAAGACGCTTGCGGGTCCTCGTGGTGGCTTGATCTTATCTGCATGTGATGATGAAGATATCTACAAGAAGCTAAACTCTGCGGTATTCCCTGGTGGACAAGGCGGCCCATTGATGCACGTTATCGCTGCTAAAGCGGTAGCCTTCAAAGAAGCGCTAGAGCCAGAGTTTACGGCTTATCAAGAGCAAGTGGTTGTTAACGCTAAAGCGATGGCGAAAACCTTTATCGAACGCGGTTATGATGTTGTGTCTGGCGGTACCGATAACCATCTGTTCCTGCTCGATTTAATTTCTAAAGATATTACGGGTAAAGATGCCGATGCGGCACTTGGCCACGCCAATATCACAGTAAACAAGAACTCTGTGCCTAATGATCCTCGTTCACCATTTGTCACTTCTGGTCTGCGTATTGGTTCACCCGCAATCACTCGTCGCGGCTTTAAAGAAGAGCAAGCGATTGAGCTAACCCACTGGATGTGTGATGTGCTCGATGACATTACTAACCAAGGTACAATTGAGCGTGTGAAGAATCAGGTGCTTGAATTGTGTGCTAAGTTCCCTGTTTACGGTTAACCTTACGCCTTAAATCAGGTAAACTTCGATGGCCGCTACTGATGTTAATATTAGTAGCGGCCATTTTTGTTTCTAGGGTTGCAGCATATTGTGACGTTAGATGATGACTTAACGACTTTCTGCCGGAGGCTCAATGTATTGCCCATTTTGTAGCGCAACCGATACCAAAGTGATCGATTCTCGCTTAGTTGCCGATGGTCATCAGGTGCGTCGTCGCCGTGAATGCTTAGAGTGTCATGAGAGATTTACTACGTTTGAAGGCGCAGAACTGGTTATGCCTAGGGTCGTTAAGCAAGACGGTAGTCGTCAGCCGTTTGATGAGGAGAAGCTTCGCGGTGGCATGTTACGTGCCGTAGAGAAGCGTCCAGTCTCTATGGATCAGATTGAACAAGCGCTAACTAAAATCAAATCGACACTGCGTGCGACTGGTGAGCGAGAAGTGACCTCTGAGATGATAGGCAACCTGATGATGGATCACTTAGTTCATCTCGATAAGGTCGCTTATATTCGCTTTGCATCTGTCTATCGTGCCTTTGAGGATGTCTCTGAGTTTGGTGATGCGATTGCAAAATTACAAAACGCTAAATCGAATACCTAAGCTCGACTAAATAGAATAAACAAGCTCGACTAAATAGACCCTTTCTAATTTATTGCGTGGATAATGGCTAATGCCTTGGTCAAAATTTGATATTGAAATGATGGCAAAAGCCATCAAGCTTGCACGTAAAGGACTTTACACCACTCGCCCTAATCCAAGTGTTGGCTGCGTGATCACCCTCGCTGACAAGGTGATCGGCGAAGGCTATCATATTGCTGCTGGTGGCCCCCATGCCGAAGTGCATGCACTTAAAATGGCTGGCGAGTTAGCTCAAGGGGCTACGGCCTATGTGACCCTTGAACCTTGCAGTCATTATGGCCGAACGCCGCCATGTGCAGAAGCCTTGATTAAGGCTAAGGTCGCTCGCGTTGTTGTCGCTGTTACCGATCCCAATCCGCAAGTGTCGGGTCGCGGGATCAAGATGTTGCAAGGGGCTGGAATTCAAGTCGATGTCGATCTGCTTAAAGAGGAGGCGGCGCAGCTTAATCTTGGGTTTATGAAGCGGATGGCCACGGGCCTTCCTTGGGTGAGCATTAAGCTAGCGGCAAGCCTCGATGGTAAGACGGCGCTGTCAAACGGGGTCTCAAAGTGGATAACTGGCGCCCAGGCCCGACGAGATGTGCAGCGAATGCGCGCTCGTCACTGCGCGGTGATCACCGGAATCGACACTGTACTTGCTGATGATCCTAGCATGAATGTTCGTTATCAAGAGCTGGGCTTTGTTGCTAAGACATTAGCGCCAGAGCTGATGAAACAGCCATTAAGAATCGTGCTCGATAGCCGAGCCCGATTAAACTCAGATGCCAAGATTTTTGCGATTGAGTCGCCCATATTGCTGGTGTCATGCGAGCCCTATAGCGCACAGGCGCAGGCTGCTTGGCCGTCACATGTTAGTCACCTGCAACTCGATGCTGTCGATGGCAGAGTGCCACTAAGAGAGTTACTCAATCTCCTTGGGAAAGGGCATTTAGGTAAAGAGTACAATGCGGTGATGGTCGAAGCGGGAGCGACGCTCGCCGGTGCCTTTATGACAGCCCAATTGGCCGATGAGTTAGTGCTTTATCAAGCGCCGAAGATTCTAGGTAGCCACGGACGCAATTTGATCAATTTGCCCGACTATACTGAGATGGCACAATTGCCCACGCTTGCGGTAAAAGATCAACGTAAAGTCGGCGTCGATACGCGTTTTATATTTAATTTAGCACCAAGCAGATAAGCAACCTAGGGGTTCATCTGTTTGGTCCAAGCGCACAGGAATAAGTAGGTAGAGATGTTTACTGGGATCATCGAGTCTGTAGGAAGTCTAAGAAAAATTGAGCGCCGCGGTGAAGATATTCGCCTTACGGTTGCCAGTGGTAAGCTGGATTTAAGTGACGTTAAACTTGGCGACAGCATAGCGACAAATGGCGTGTGCTTGACCGTTGTTGAGTGCCTTAGTGATGGCTATGTTGCCGATATTTCGGCTGAGACAGTCTCCTTAACTGGATTTTCTCGTTATCAAGTGGGGCAGGCGGTCAACTTAGAAAAAGCGGTTACGCCGACCACTCGTTTAGGTGGTCATATGGTGAGTGGCCATGTCGATGGCGTCGCGAGCGTAGATGAGCGTTTGTATCGCGGCAAAGCAATCGAGTTTTGGTTGACTGCACCTAAAGGTTTAGCGTGCTACATTGCCCACAAAGGCTCGATTACTATCGACGGTGTTAGCTTGACTGTCAATGAGGTACAAGGTGAACACTTTCGTCTCACCATAGTCCCCCATACAGCCAGCGAAACAACACTTATCCATCTTAAAGCGGGTGACAGCGTTAATATCGAAGTCGACCTTATAGCAAGGCATTTAGAGCGTTTAATGATGTATTCGGGTCAAGAAGCAGGTGAAACTGTTAACAAAGCCCCAGAAGTCACGATGGATCTGTTAGCTCGCTCAGGATTTTTAAGATAGAAACTGGCAATAGCGTTTAATTGCAGATTAAATACCCATACTATAAAAATATTTCAAGGTCTTACAATGGCACTACACAGCATAGAAGCGATTATCGAAGATATTCGTCTTGGTAAAATGGTTATCCTCATGGATGACGAAGATAGAGAGAACGAAGGCGATCTCATCATGGCCGCCAACTTGGTGACCCCTGAAGCGATTAACTTTATGGCGACCTATGGCCGTGGTCTTATCTGTCAAACCTTGACTAAAGCACGTTGTCAGCAGCTTAATTTACCATTGATGGTAACCAATAATAACGCTCAATTCTCAACCAACTTTACTGTATCGATTGAAGCGGCTGAAGGGGTGACGACTGGTATTTCGGCTCATGATCGCGCGGTAACGGTACTCGCTGCTGTAGCCAAAGAGGCTACGCCAGCTGATATTGTGCAACCTGGACATATTTTCCCGCTGATGGCGCAAGAAGGCGGGGTACTTATCCGCGCAGGTCACACCGAAGCGGGTTGTGATATCGCACGTCTTGCAGGTCTTGAGCCTTCAGCGGTTATCGTTGAGATACTCAATGAAGATGGCACCATGGCGCGTCGTCCCGATCTTGAGGTTTTTGCGCAGAAGCATGGTCTAAAAATAGGGACTATTGCTGACTTAATCGAATACAGAAACACCAAAGAGACAACCGTCATTCGCGAAGCAAAATGTAAACTGCCAACGCGCTTTGGTGAATTTGAGATGATCACCTATCGTGACACTATCGATAATCAAATTAACTATGCCTTGATAAAAGGTGAAGTTAAACCCAATAGCTTGGTACGGGTTCATCTGCAAAACACCTTTAACGATCTGCTTTATTGTGAACGTGACGAAAAGCGCAGCTGGCCATTAGAGAAAGCGATGGCTCGTATCGCCGAAGAAGGCGGGGTGCTCGTGCTATTGGGCCACCAAGAGCATAGAAGTGAGATCCTCGCTAAGGTTAAGGCATTTGAAGCTGAAGATAATGGCGAAGCTGTGGCTGCGAAGCCGTGGCAAGGCACTTCACGTCAAGTGGGTATCGGTTCGCAAATCTTGTCTGATGTTGGGGTGACCACTATGCGCCTACTGAGCTCACCTAAGCGTTATCATTCACTGTCAGGCTTTGGTTTAGAAGTGACTGAATATATTTCAGAATAATACTTATATGAGTGATTTCACTCATTTGATATAAATTGCATGGGGATCAACGCAAGTGGCTGTGGTATTATACGGCCTCTTTTTTCCCGTGCCGGGTTTGTTTAAGCTAATTTAGGTAAGATAAATGAACGTAGTTCAAGGTAATATCGAATCGAAAAATGCCAAAGTTGCTATCGTGATCTCACGTTTCAACAGCTTTGTAGTAGAGAGTCTGCTTGATGGTGCGGTTGATACACTAAAGCGCTTTGGTCAAGTTGAAGACGACAATATCACAATTGTACGTGTACCAGGTGCAGTAGAACTTCCTCTCGCGGCTCGTCGCGTAGCGGCAAGCGGCAAATTTGACGGTATCATCGCCCTAGGCGCAGTGATCCGTGGTGGTACGCCACATTTTGATTTTGTTGCAGGCGAATGTAACAAAGGTTTAGCTCAGGTAGCGCTTGAGTTCGATCTTCCTGTTTCATTCGGCGTGTTGACCACAGATACTATCGAGCAAGCGATTGAGCGCTCAGGTACTAAAGCTGGTAACAAGGGTGGCGAAGCTGCACTTGGCCTACTAGAAATGGTCAACGTTCTGCAAGAACTAGAACAGCAGTTGAAAGATTAGGAACAAGAATGAAACCTTCAGAGCGCCGTAAAGCCCGCCGATTAGCGGTACAAGCTATCTATTCATGGCAGCTAAGCGGAAACAATGTTGCCGATGTGGAGCATGAATTTTTAACCGAGCAGAAAATTGATGGTGTCGATGTTAGCTACTTCCGTGAGCTACTATCGGGAACCGCCACCAAGTGTGCACAGTTAGATGAGTTAATAATTCCTCATATTGAGCGTCCGTTCGATGAGGTTTCACCTATCGAAAAGGCTGTACTGCGTCTAGCGACGTATGAGTTAACCTTCCGTAAGGATGTCCCTTTTAAGGTAGCGATTAACGAAGCAATCGAGCTTGCTAAGGCTTTTGGTGCCGAAGATGGACATAAGTTCGTTAACGGTATTCTCGATAAGATAGTTGCTCGTAAGTGATAGTCGAAACGGTGTCCTAGGATGCCGTTTTTTATACCATCATTCGCCAGATGTTGTTCTACAGGATGTAGGATCGGGCATTAACTTTATAATGGTTGTCAAACTGTGAAAGAGTTTAAAGTAATAGATCGTTTTTTTGCCGGGCGCGGCCAACCTCGCCGTGATGTGGAGTTAAGTGTCGGCGATGATTGCGCCCTCGTTAATCCCGCTGAAAATAAATCGATTGCTATCACCTGTGATACGTTAGTCGAAAATGTTCATTTCTTCCCTGATATGCCAGCCAAAGCCCTAGGTTACAAAGCTATCGCTGTGAATTTATCGGATTTGGCGTCGATGGGAGCTGAGCCAGCATGGATGACGCTAGCGATCACCTTGCCCGAAATCGATGAAACCTGGTTAGATGAGTTTAGTGCGAGTCTAAGTGAAACAGCGGAATATTATGGCGTTGCGCTAGTGGGCGGCGATACCACTCGTGGCCCCAAATCGATCACTATCACTATCAATGGTCAAGTTCCTAAGGGTAAAGCGTTAACTCGCTGCGGCGCAAAAAATGGCGATTGGATCTATGTCACTGGCACCTTAGGTGATTCGGCATTAGGTTTAGATGTTTTACGCAGCAAGCAAACGGTTGCCGATGATGCAGCGACCTATTTTATTCAACGTCATTATTATCCGACACCTCGGGTCTTAGCGGGGCAGGCTCTGCGCAGTTTAGCCTCGAGTGCAATCGATCTCTCCGATGGTTTAGTGTCCGATCTCGGCCATGTTCTCAAGCGCTCTGAAGTGGGCGCCATTGTCGATGTAACGGCATTGCCATTATCAGATGCGATGCGCACCTCAGTTGATACCGATACGGCTTTAGGTTATGCCTTAACCGGCGGTGAAGATTATGAGCTGTTGTTTACGGTGCCAGAGTCTCAGCGCGGCGCCTTAGAGATCGCACTGGCTCATGCAGGCGTGTCATTTGCTCGAATCGGTCAGATCTCAACAGGCAATAAGCTACGCCTAAATAAAGATGGTGAGCCTTATAACCCGACTAATTTTGGCTTTGAGCATTTTTCATCATGAATTTTCGTTCCACCGATCCGCTATTACGTCGACTCTCTCTAAGTAATCCAATTCACTTCTTAGCCTTAGGTTTTGGCTCTGGATTACTGGCTAAAGCACCGGGTACTTATGGTAGCTTGGCTGCAATTCCTGTGTATCTGCTTATGGCAAATCTCTCGTTACCTTGGTATCTCGGTATAACTTTGGCGTTTATGTTGGCCGGTTTTTATATTTGTGACAAAGCCTCGAAAGACATGGGCGTGCATGATCATGGCGCTATCGTATGGGATGAAGTCGTCGGGATGCTGATAACCCTTATCGCCGCTCCTGCTGGCTGGATTTGGCTATTATTGGGCTTTTTGTTGTTTCGCTTTTTCGACATCCTTAAGCCTTGGCCAATCAAGTGGCTCGATGCCAAGGTGCATGGTGGCTTCGGTATTATGATTGATGATGTGCTCGCTGGTGTGTTTTCATTTTTATGCTTGCAAGGGCTCGTGTTTCTCGTCGGCTAGCTTGCAGCTTTGAATGACGGTCAAGTATTTGTGTATGTTTGCTTGATGCCGCTATTATAAAAATAATAGTGGGCTTGAGATGAACTAACCATCAAAGTGGTTAATTCATCTCGGATATTGTTAACCTAAGTTTGGTTATTTTCGCTCGGTGACGATTTCACGTGAGAACACTTTTTCGCAGTATTTGCACTTTAGCTGTATATCTTCTTTCTTGGCGATGACTCTAAAGCTACTGTCGACCGGTTCATTATGAGTAATGCAGTTGCTATTAGGGCATTTAAAAATGGTATTGATTCTCTCTGGTAGCGACAATGTCAGCTTTTTAACTACTTCATAATTTTCAATTTGGTTCACCGTTGCATTGGGGGCATATAAGGCCAGCTGGTTAGCCTGATCGGCATTGATAAACACATTCTCAATCTTAATCAGATCTTTCGCGCCCAAGGCTGAAGATGGCAGATTAAGGCCTATCGTCACTCTTTGATTGGTTTTATGCATTTTGAACAGTTTAAGCACTTTTATTCCTACGTTGGCGGGAATGTGGTCGATAACTGAACCATTTTTGATGGCTTCAACCTGTTGGGTTTCCTTAGTCATAGCGATTATCTCCTGCTTAAAGTTGTTCGTTTAGTACTAGGGCCAAAAGTGCTTCACGCGCGTAAACCCCATTTTCTGCTTGCTGAAAGTAGTACGCGTGCTTGGTTTTATCTACATCGACGGTAATTTCATCTATACGTGGTAATGGATGCAGTACCTTTAGATTGTCTTGCGCATCAGCGAGCATTGCTGCCGTTAGGATGTAAGCGGCCTTCATGTGTACGTACTCAGATTCGTCCAAACGTTCCTTCTGAACGCGAGTCATGTAGAGAATATCTAGCTCAGGGATCACCTCTTCCATCGTGGCGTGCAGGCTATAGTTGATGCCTGCTTGGTCTAACTCTTCGCAGATATAGTCAGGCATTGCCAATATTTCGGGCGAGATGAAGAAGAAGTTAATGTTATTAAACTTCGAGAGTGCCTGAGTCAGTGAGTGCACGGTGCGGCCATACTTTAGGTCGCCAACGAAAGCAATGTTCAGGTTGTCTAGGCGACCCTGAGTTTCAAAGATTGTATAGAGATCGAGTAAGGTTTGGCTTGGGTGTTGATTTGAGCCGTCACCGCCGTTAATTATCGGTACCCCACGAGAAAACTCTGAAGCCAGTCGTGCCGCGCCCTCTTGTGGGTGACGCATCACAAAAGCGTCGACATACGAAGAGATCACCTGTACCGAATCAACCAGAGTTTCCCCTTTTTTTGCCAGTGATGTGTTGCCAGCGTTATCGAAACCAATAACTGTGCCGCCGAGGCGTTGTATTGCAGTTTCGAAAGAGAGGCGAGTACGTGTCGATGGTTCAAAGAAACAGCAGGCCACGACTTTATTTTTTAATAGTTGTGGATTTGGCTCTGCTTTGAGCTTTCCTGCAGTTTCAACGATAAGTTCAAGTTCACTTCGGGTTAATTCCGGAATGGAGATGATGTGTTTTTGAAACAAGGAGTTCGCCATGGCTTCTCTTTCCTATATTATAGATAACGGATACAAAGGGTTTTAAACTTATCAGCTAGGTTTACATTCAAGTTGCGCAATGAATTTACTCTGTAGATAACGGTTTAAAACAGCCCGCTCTTATGTAAAAAGCAGACAAAAAAAAGCCCCCTTAAACAAGGAGGCTTTTTTTTTGAAATCGAAAAACAGAAAGATAAAACCAACGCCGATCCTCGACGATAATGAGTCAAGTTGTACTTAACTGCCTGGTTCATTGTTTCTCTCTGTTTTGAAAAATTCCGAGGGATTATACGCTCATTTCTTGCGATCGCAAGCGTTTGCATTATCTCGTCATTTTGTCTGTATGATGCTGCTGTGATTCTGTTGTCCCAAGAATTATCATACTGGGCAGGGGATAAATACGCTGGCGCTTAATCCACCTTGTTTAGCGTGGCTAAAGCGGATCTTGCCATGATAGCTATCGACGATATCTTTGCAGATAGACAGTCCGAGTCCATGACCTTGGATGCTTTCATCGAGTCTAACTCCGCGCTCGATGATCATCGATAGCGCGCTGCTTGATACGCCTTGTCCATCGTCACTGACGTTAATTAAATAGCCTTGAGTCGGTGAGCTCTGCATCTTGATATCTATCTCAACATGTTTACAGGCATGTTTGCAGGCGTTATCGAGTAAATTTCCTAATAGTTCGAGCAGATCATCACGGTCAAACGGCATGACTAGACCTTTGTTATAGTGGCTTTCGATAATGCGTTGAGGATAGATACGCTGCATAACTTGGATTAGCGGCGCAAGATCGTCATCGATCACTGTATAGCGTCCCGGGGTTGAAAGGCCGACAATCTTAGTCCGCTTTAGCTCCCTCTCTATGATGTGATGTAGGTTCGATAACACCTTGCTGCCGTCAATCCTTTGCTCGGCGGGTAAGCTTTCTAGGTATGATTGAAGACCCTGTAGTGGACGTTTCATCTCGTGGGCGAGATTACCCAGTGCATTGCGGGAACGTTGTACTCGTTGTCCCAGTTGATTAACTAAGCGATCAATCTCTTCAATTAGCGGACTAATTTCACTTGGTACATTGCTGGAGTCTATCTCTTGTCCGTGAGTACGCATTTGGCGGATGGCTTCGGGCATTTTCTCTAGGGGCCGAAATCCGCGTTTGAGCAGTTGATGTTGGGCCATTAATAGAATAACGATAGTGAGCAACACCGCAGCACCAGCAAAGGCGAGAAAGCTGAATTGGGTTTGTTCTAGTGAGCTGATATCTTCTGTCACCCAGATCACGACTAAGTGATCATTTTTGATGATTGCCTGACTGAATGTTAGCCAATGTTCTTGACCCACAAACTGGCTGATTTGTTGTTGCTCACCCGATTTTAGTTTAGGAACATTAACCTGGTGATCGAAAAGGGAGCGTGAGCGCAGAGTTTGTTTGCCAATTTGAATCGCAAAGTAATGCCCCGAATTGACCCTGTGGTAAACATTGGGCAGACGGTTTGAGCTTATCTCCCAGCTGTTATCGGGGTTTTGATTGAGGGCCGAGATCAAACTGTCGCTGTCGTGTTGTAGGCGTGAGATAACAAAATCTTGGGTTAATATTTGGATGCCCTGATATAAAAAATACAGCAGTAGCATCATGGCTAAAGAGACAGTGATTAAGAGATTACGCGTTAGATAACCCTTGAGTGAATACACGCCTATAGCTCCTTAAGTCGATATCCTTGGCCGCGACGGGTCTCTATATAGTCTTTGCCTAAGCGTTGACGTAGGCGATTGACGTAAACTTCAATCACATTGCTATCTTTGATTTGATCTTCTTCATAAATACGTTCACTCAGCTCCGATTTAGAGACTATTTTACTGGGATTAACCATTAAGTAATGCAGCAGTCTGTATTCAATCTTAGTTAGATAAATGACTTCACCCTCGGCATTCGTCACAGCCTGTTTGTCGACATCGAGAGAGACTCCTCCGTGCTGCAACATATTGTCGGCATGGCCGAAGTTACGGCGGATCAACACTTCTAATCTCGCCAGTAGCTCTTCGATATGAAAAGGTTTACCCAGGTAGTCATCGGCACCTGCTTTGAGGCCATCGACACGTTCGTGCCAAGCGTCCCGAGCAGTTAGAATAAGTACCGGCATAATTAACCCTTTTTGACGCCATTGACTAAGCACATCTAAACCGGGTTTACCGGGTAAGCCAAGGTCGAGGATCACCGCGTCGAAATTTTCTTCTTCACCGAGAAAAGCGCCGTCTATGCCATTATCGGCGTGTTCTACTGCATAGCCAGCTTTGTTGAGGGCAGGGGTAAGGCGCGCAACTAGATCGGTATCGTCTTCAATTAATAGCAAATGCATCAGTCGACCTTTTCCTTTAGCCATTCGCCCGTTCTGGCGTCAATTTTGATCTCATAGACAATGCCATCGTCGCGTAAAATCTCGAGTTCATATATGATACGGTCATGCTTTTGTTCGACTTCCAGATCGAGCAGTCGGCCCTTAAGGCGAGACTGATAACGTTGCATGATCGTATCAAAGGGTAAAACTTTACCCTCTTTAACCCATTCTATAACCTTGTTTGATAGATCATCGTCGTGGGCAATACAGCTGGAACTGCTAATCATCCCAACGGCCAAAGCCAGGAATATTAACGGTATCTTCATCGAATATGCCCTTCTCTGCTAGGTTATGGCAATCGCTACACTGACTAAATGAGCCAACTTTAGGGTTATCTTGAACCATACGCCTTGGGATCTCATCGTGTTTGCGTATAAAAAACGCTTGTTCGGTGATTCTTTGTGGCCCAGCGCCTGTAATCAGCGGAATGCTGTTTTTCATCACCTTACCATTTTTAGCTGCATTTTGGACGAGATATCCCTCAATAGTCGCTTTCACTTGAGCATTTAAGCTGGCATTATCACCAAAGTGATCATCAAGATTAGCGGTGATTGCTTGCCATTTATCGGCAGGCAGTAGATTGGCTGGATAAGCCATATGACAGCTACCACACTCGGCGGTATAGAGATCGTTTTGTACTATAGCCTGATTCAGTTCGCGGCCATCGTCGGCGTAACCGGTACCAGTAAACGATATACTAATACCTATAATACCTATGGCTAATGCCACTGCGGTAAGTGATGAGCCTGCAATCCAGCTAATGGGGTGAGCTTGTTTAGTCATGAGCTATTCCTTTGTGAGTATTACCTTCCGCCGAAGGCACTAAATTAAATGGGTTATGGTTAATTGGTGGTTATTGCTGGCTTAACCACAGTAAGGCATCGCCCTTTTCTTGAGGTGTACAGTCGCGTTTAAAGGTCCAATTACAGTTGCGCGCAAACCATTTTTCGATTTTTGCCACATCGGTTAAACGATCTGCCGTGAGAGATGGCGCCATAGGGGCTATCTCTTTACGAGTTTTCTGGTGCATTCCGACATTAGTGACGTCGTTAGTATGACAACTAGTGCAGCTGCGGCCATCTACTTGCTGTTGCCATAATTGCTGTCCAGCGGCAGCAGAAAATGTACCTGCTCCCTGTGCTTGATAGTGCTGCAACTGTATGCCGATGCGCTCAGCGCTTAATGGCAGGCTCGAGACTTTGCTGTTGCCGGCATGTGCAATACCGCTCGTGATACTTAGGCTGGTTAATAATAGGGCTGATAGGGCAATACTATTAAGTCCACTACGCTGTATGGTGCTTGTTTTCATGGGGTGTTCCTTTTTATTTTGTGAAAATAGTGCTCATGTCTGACTAAAAAAGTAGTGCTAACGACTTAAAGATGGTTTTTTTCCAAGCGCTGTTTTTTGCCTGTCACCATGGCTTTGATGAGGTTTTCTTTATGCAGCAGACTGCTAACGAGTACGCCGCCTAGATGAATGACAATGAGAAATACGCAGAAATTGGCAGAAAATTCATGCACTTCTTTTAGTATGCCTTCAGGCCAAGTTGCAAAGAAACTCGCCGCTAACGGGCCATATCCATCCGTGGCATAGAGAGCCATTCCTGAAAATCCGGTAAAGGCGATGCTGGAAATTAACAAGATGATCATTAAGGCGCCTGCAGGGTTGTGACCGATATAATCTTTGGCTTTACCTGCTACGAGCGATTTTAAGTAAATTAAGACCTCTTTTGGGCGCGTCACGAAGTTGATAAAGCGTGCATGGTGGGTACCAATTATCCCCCATAGAAGGCGAAAGAGTAATAAAACTAAGACGCTATAACCCGCGTAGCTGTGAATTGTCATCCACTCATCCTCACCCTCAGTGAGGTAGGCTAAGGTAAAAAACACTACTAGTGACCAATGGAATATGCGGATCAATAGGTCCCATACTTTGATTGTTTTAAGCTTAATTGATGACATGATTTGATGCTCCTAATCTGGCTTAGGAGTAGGTTACTGAACCTAAACTTAAACCTCGCTTAAATTTTAAGGGAGCGTCGGATTAGAGCTGGCTAGCTTTATCTATGATGAGAGTTGTTTATTCGGATTGACTGAATATAGATAGAAGTCGTTTAGTTATCGATATTAGCGGCATTAATAGTAACGGAATCAACGCTTAGTGCTGAGCTTGATTCCTTGGTGCTTATTCTGCACAAGCTGCAGGGATGCTATCACGTAGATATCATCCCCCTAGCTTTGTTTTTACTTATTATTGCTTCAATCTCTCAACCAGGCTTGTTCTTTTAGATTCGAGGTTATCAAGGCTTTCTTGATACCGTTTAAATGAAGGTATGCCTGAGCACAGTATAAATTTGCCCATGGGGTTATAGACGTATTGGCCTATGGTATCGATTGATAGCGTTGTTGGGCACGCTTGCCTAGGCGAAGTACCAAGCAGAATCGCGGCGTAGCGATTAGCCGTGTCCTGTTGCTGCATTAGTGGTAACAACAATAAGGTGGTTAACTTGGTTGTTATGTCTTCGGAGTCATCGACCGCTAGCATCGCCTGAGTGGTTTTGTTGAAGTAACTCCATTCGCCGATTTTCACGTTATCAAGTGACAGTATTTTTGGCGACATCGTCTCTAGCCAGCTTTGTGGTAGTGATGATCGCGCTTCTTGCTTAGATAGTTGGGTGATGATGATCTCCCCCAACTTCATGTTCATTTCTATGGCGCTGCTGCTAACCATTTTAGCGATTAGAATATGAGTATCAGCAGATATTTGTTGCCAAAAGTGCATATCTCTATTGATGGCATCAATAATCAGCGAGGTCTCTATATGGTTTGTATTCGTATACAGATTAAGTAGATAGAGTTTTTGTGCGATTAACAGGCTGGAAAAAGGCGTCGATTCTGAAAAAGTGCTGAAGTTGGTGCCGTCTTGCCAAGTGCCAATATTGAGTAACTGCTGGTAGCGTTCTAGTAACCATAGGTATTCATGAAGCTGGGGAGCACCATCTTTATTTAACGCCGCTTTGCAAGCTGAGACAAAATCATCTTTGTTGAGGCATTCATCTATTGGTAGTTGAGGCTTTTTAAAAGCAGCGATTTTATATTTTTTAGCTTTTCCCTGACTTTGTATTTGTTCGAAGCGCTTAATGCCAATATCGAGCGGTGAGAGATCTTTGGTGACATCAAAACCTAATGCAAACAGATAGGCATTATTCTTAAGATTGTTGGTCAGCTCGCTATTGATACTATCTATTTCAGTAAGATAGGTTGTCGCCTGTTCTGATGGTGCTTCATCTTTAATATTAATCAGAGTAACGATGAGGTAAAAACTGACCGGAATAAGCAGTAGTGTGAATAAAATCCATTTTAGAGCATGGAAAAAGTGACGCATGGATGAAGCCTTTAATTGCTGATTTTATTATCGATTAATCAGTCTAACAGCAAACTAGCTAGCGAACCATTTCTTAGGTTTAGCTGTCTTTAATCATTGCTAACAACAAGCTTGCATATGGAGGATGCTCCCTCTCCATAGCAGAGCGAACACATCGTTATACTGACAGGTATCAGCCCGTCTAAACATCATAAAATCAGATATGAAAAAGCGAAGGGGATTCCTTCGCTTTATGGGAGCCATTGGCAGGCAGAAGATTAGCTTTGGAGTAACTCCTTTGCATTCGCTAGGGTATTGTTGGTAATGGTATCTCCGCCCAATAATCTGGCGAGCTCTTCGATACGTTGGTTCTTATCCAGCGGCACCATGGAGGTCTCGGTTTGACCTGCTTTGCTCTGTTTATTAACAAACATATGCTGATGACCATTGCCTGCAATTTGGGGCAGGTGGGTTACACATAGTACTTGGGTCGATTCGCCAAGTGAGCGCAACATTTTACCTACGACCGCTGCCGTTGGTCCTGAAATGCCCACATCGACTTCATCGAATATCAGGGTCGGTGTAGCTACTTTCTTAGCGGTGATCACTTGAATGCCAAGGCCAATACGCGACAGCTCACCACCCGATGCCACTTTTGAGATCGCTTGTAGCGGTTGACCCGGATTGGTTGTGACTTGAAACTCGATAGTGTCACAACCATTGGGTGACATGATCTCTTCGTTAAAGCGGACATCGATAACGAATTTACCCTTAGGCATGCTTAGTTCATGAATCGACTGGGTCACCTGTTTATCGAGTTCTTTAGCGTAACGGCTACGGCTTTGGCTGAGCTTTTTAGCATGGGCGATAAAGCCTTGTTTGCAGCTTTCTAACTGCTCATCTATCTCTTGCAGCTTCTCTTCATCAGAGTCTAATGTGCTTAGCTCAAGACTCAGGGCTTGGTGATGCTGATACAGCTCTCTGGCGGTTACGTGATGTTTGCGTGCTAGCTGCATGATTTTAGATAAGCGCTGCTCTAGGTACGCAAAATGATCTGGGTCGAGTTCTAATCCATCGAGATAGCGTTGCAACTCGCTACTGCTTTCTTGCACTTGAATGAGCGCATCGTTGAGCATATTCCCAATGCTGTTAAGCGCTGGATCATAGCCTTCTAATTCTTGGGCGTGATCTATTGCCATATTGAGTACCGATTCGACCGCGCCTTGTTCATTGTCTTGCAATAGAAATAGCGTGTGCTGGCAGGCTTGCACTAAGGCTGTGCCATTGGCGAGTTTCTTGTGCTCTGCTTCTATTTCTTCAAATTCAGTTTCACCTAAATCAAATTCGTTGAGCTCTTCTACTTGATATTGCAGTAACTGTTTGCGAGCAATGCGTTCATGTTGTGATTGCTGTAGCAGTTTTAGCTCTTTGTCTATCAGCTTGTAGCGTTGATAGCTGGCACTCACGCTATCTAATAACATTCTATGGTTGGCATAGCTATCGAGTAGCGTAAGTTGATGCTCACTCTTTAGCATGGCATGGTGAGCATGTTGCCCATGAATGCCGATCAGGAGTTGGCCTAAGGCGCGCATCTGATTAAGTGGTACAGGGTTGCCGTTGATATAGGCTCTTGAACGGCCATCGCTACTTATGGTTCTGCGTAAAATACACTCGTCATCAAGCTCGAGATCATTATCTTCAAGCCAGCGTTTTGCTAGGGGAATATCGACTAAAGAGAAACGGGCGCTAACCTCGGCTTTAGTGGCACCAGGTCTAACGGTATTGGCATCTGCGCGGTTACCTAGACATAAACCTAAGGCATCGATGGCAATAGATTTACCTGCACCCGTTTCACCTGTGATACTGGTCATGCCAGTTTTAAAATCGAGTTCTAAGAAGCGGACAATGGCAAAGTTATTGATGCTGAGCTGACAAAGCATGATGACATCCTTTTACAAAGTACTGTATTAATGCACAGTATATACTGATTTTTTATACAGTAAATACCTGTGTGCTTTTTAAACTGATTTTTTAGCGTACAGATCCATGCTAACTATAAAAGATGATCAAGCAGAGGCAATACAGCAAAACTCAGTACGATCCCCAAACTGATGTTTTGTGCACTAACCGTGGCATTGACTTGGTATCTGTGTGACAGCAGGTACACACTTGCTGCCGTTGGCAGAGCGGCTAGAATCACCCCCATCTTTAACAGTTCATTACCGACGCCAAATGCCTTGAACAGCAAATAGACCACTAATGGTTGCAGCAACAGCTTGAACAAGTTAAGCATAGCCAACTCTGTTGCGGTTGAACTTTTATGGTTGGCATTGCGTCCCTGTTGTTGGTTGGCTTTGCATAGCACCATGCCAATCGCAAATAGTGCACAAGGGCTTGATGTCATACCAAATTGGCGAATAATACTGCTTATAGGGGTATATAAATCGATATGTGCAGCAGAGATCCCGACGCCGATTAAGCTTCCGATAATGATTGGATTTTGCAATAGGGCTAAGGTTACGGTTTTGAATGCATTCTGAGTTTGCCCTTGGGACAAGGCGAGTTGCGCTAACACTATGGCGAAAACGCTTACCGACAATAGACTGGCGATTGCGGCCGCTGCGAGTGCAAGTTGATCGCCAGGATAGAGCATCATCATTAATGGGATGCCGATAAAAGAGGTATTGCCAAAGGTGGTGTTGAGGGATCGAATTGCGGCGAGATCTAGTTTGCTTTTGTCCCGCCATAAAGACAGTAAGGTGGTTAGAAGATAAATGATTGCCATCGCAACGCCATAGCCTGCGATGAAGCCCCAGTTGGCTATCTGTTCTATTGGAGTCTCAGCCAGTACAATAAGCATTATTGCAGGGAAAGCGATGTAGTAGACGTATTGGTTGAGTGCGTTATCAGTATCTATGGGGAGAATTCGACTTTTTTGCACCACAAAGCCGGTTAACATAATGCCAAAGACAACAAACAGTGGAGTTAGGATAGGCAACATACGACAAATTTATCCATAAATTGTACGGCTAGCAAAACTAGCATAATTGACTGAATAAGCGCTATTGCGCAAAAGTCTAATGAGCCTCACATTTTTTGTTAGATTCAGCACTGTGGACGACTAATAATCGTTGTGTTATTTATGGCGCTTCTTGGGTGATTTGGTGGCTAGTGAAAGTTTTTCTTTTGTTTTAACTGCGGAATTGAGATGCGGTTTCTTGCTGACGTTTGTTTGCGTCTCACTGCTAAGTTTAGATTGCGGTAGCACGCCTAACTCTTCAAAGAATTGGATTTGACGTCTTAATTCAAAAAGGGAGCCTGTGCGCCTCTGCTCCCCTACGATCAATACCCAAGAATCGGTTAATCCATCAACATTGGTTAACACATAACCTTGATATATGAGTTTTCTCATTATCGATTAAGTTGCGGAAATCCCGATATTAGATACGCCTGATTCGATGATCTCTTTACGTAACGATTTGACGAAATCTGGGGTCAATTTGGGATTGTCTTCGATGATGTCCAGTAGTGACGATTGTAACTCTTTCTCTTCGATCATCACTTCATGGTTAAAGATGAAATCGTCAAGCGCCGCTTCTTCCATCTCTTCTTCTACCGTGGCTTCGATATAGTTTGCCACAGTGCTTGATGACAGTTTACTGATATTGGTAATATCGTCTTCGACTTTACTCTGCAGCGCACTGAGTAAAGAGGTGAGGGCAACGGCTGCATCCATTGCTGGATAGACGCCGTAAGCATCAAAATCGCTAGGCTCAGGGGTATTGAGATCGAGGCGTTCTAGATAGATATCGATATTAAGCTTTAACTTTTTATCGTACATCGACTGCCACAATAGATTTAGTGTGGTATCGAGTACTTGTGGATCACCAAACTCGCACACCTCACTGAACAGTAGATAGTTGGGGTACATGCGTTGACAAAGTGCGATAGCAAACAACTTCTTTTGTTCAAGTTCTAATGCTTTTAATCGTTTGAAGAACCCTGGTTTATTACTCATCGATCACATCCATAGATAACTGGGATATTACTTGGTTAGCGGCAGATTCTACCTTAGAAAGCTCATCAAGTAACTCTAGTATTTCAGGTTCTACCTCTTCGACGCTGCCATTTTTCTTGAGGGATAGCTCAATTTCTCGGCAAAGTCGCTGGGTTGTTGGTACGCCGCAGTAACAACTGGCACCATGTAGTTTGTGTACATGAGTCAGCATAGCTTCGCTGTCTAGGGTATCTAACGCCTGAGACAGGTTATTTCGTGTCTCTGGCATCGAATCTAGCAGCATCTGTAGCATCTCGAGTGCAAGATCGGCTTTCTGATTCGCTTGGGTTAGACATAACTCCCAGTTGAGCGTGTGTTGATCAAAATGGGTGAACTTAGGACGGGTCTTCCATCGGCTAATGACACTCTTAAGCGCGGCTTCGTCTATTGGTTTAGGCAGATAACCGTCCATACCACTTTGCTCTATGCGCTCACGCTCCTCGGCTATCGCATGCGCCGTTACCGCTATGATTGGCGTATTGCGATTAAGAGAATGCTCTCTGATCTGTTTGGTTGCGCTAAAACCGTCGGTGCCGGGCATCTGAATATCCATAAAGATCAGATCAAAACTACGCGTCTTGGCGATATCTACGGCCTTTTGACCATTATCAGCCACTGTTACTTGAGTCACGAGTTCACGCAATAGGGTATCGATAAGCTTTAGGTTGGCGGGGTTGTCATCTACAGCCAAAACACTCATAGGTTCTCGGCTTAAGTCCTCTTCGATGGCATCACTAAAGGGTTGTGACTCCATAGCCGCCTTATGGGGATTAATTAGGGTCACTGCAAGTGAGCGCTCGCCTATAGGAGCATGCACTATCTTATCGACGCTAGGTTGAATCATGCCCATCTTAGCTGCGCTGTTATTGCTGTTACACAGATAGAGTGAGTAGTCGCTTACTTTGCGAATACTGTTTAGGGTTTCTGCTAAAGATGGACTCTCAGCCAATTCATTACAGCTAATCATGGCGTAATCGAAGTGGGATTGCGGATCTTGAGTTATCTTTGTTAATTGTTCTAGCGTCGTCACATTGGTGACGTTCATCTTCCAATGTTCGAACAGGTTTTCGTGAACCGTTCGTGAAAGCTCTTTGGGTTCAAACAGCATGATCGATTTATGTCGGAGCTTATCGGTTTCCAATGTCTGACTAATAGGATATTGGCTGAGTTTCAATGGCAGAGTAAACCAGAAGGTTGAACCTTTGTTCGGACTCGATATACAGCCAATTTGGCCGCCCATCTGATTAATGAGTCGTTTGGTAATAATCAGCCCAAGGCCTGTGCCACCAAAGCGGCGCGAGATAGATGAGTCCGCCTGACCAAAGGCTTGGAATAGTTGGTTTTGGTGGTGTTTATCAATGCCGATACCTGTATCGCTGATCTCACAGCGGATAGTGATCTTCTCTGGCTCTTCACTCGTGAGACGCATTTTTAGGTGGACACTACCTCTATCGGTAAACTTAATCGCATTTCCGACGAGATTTGTGATCACTTGCCCGACTCGCATCGCATCGCCTGAGACGTTATCGTTAATCGTCGGTTCGATATCGATCACTAGCTCGAGTTCCTTCTCTTTTGCACTGTTAGCCAGCAATGAAATGGTATCTTCGACAACTTCACGCAGCGCAAATGGCATATTTTCGAGTACCATTTTGCCCGCTTCCAATTTAGAGAAATCGAGAATATCGTTAATGATCCCTAAAAGATTTGTCGCACTTTTTTCAATGGTCTTAATATAGTCTTGCTGACTAGAGTGCAAAGGCGTTTTTAGCAATTGTTTGGCAAAACCAATCACACCATTGAGTGGTGTGCGAAGTTCGTGAGACATGTTGGCTAAGAATTCAGACTTAATGCGACTGGCTTCGAGGGCCCGCTTTTTAGCAAGATCTAACTCGACGTTTTGGATCTCAATCTGCTCCAGGGTTTCGCGTAGATCTGAGGTAGCCTGATCGATGTTTTGTTGCATCTCTTCATGATAATCAGAGAGCGAGCTGGCCATGGCGTTGATACCACGTTTAAGGAGGTCAAGCTCACCGATAAGATTGCCGTCAACACGGGTATCGAGTTTTCCTTCACGGATCTTGGCGACGACTCGGACCATATCGGTAATTGGTTGGGTGACATTCTTAACTAATCTAAATGTAAACAACAGGTTAAGCTGAACACCAATCAACACTATGATAAATGCCGCCACTGCCGCGCGATGTTGCGCTAATAGGGCGTTTTCCTTATTAATCAATACGGCGATGTAGCCAAGCCTAGCGGAATTGTCCTGTTGAGCGGTCGAGTTTTTATCATAGGGACTCACAATTAGCTCTCGCTCGCTAGAAAAAATAGGGCTCCGCAGGATAATACTGTCACCAAATTGCTCTAATTCTGTGGTGACTAAGGATTCTATCGGCTCGTTGTAACGCATGAACTCATGACTCTTATAGTGATGCGAGGTCACTATGACTCGATTATTGGTATCGAAGATGGCAATGAATTGTACTAAGTTAGATTTATTGAGCTGAACCGAGGTGATGAGCCTTTTTGTGGTTTCGAAATTCTTGGTTTCAAGGCCAATTTCTGCGGCGATCGCCAATGGCTCAATGATGTTACTCCCACGTTCAATTAAGCTTTGTTCCAGTTCATAGAAGCGATTTATGGTAAAGTAGCTGCCAAGCAAAATGCCGACCAAAATAGTGGGCGCTAATGCCAGCACAAGAACCCAGGCTCTTAAGCTGTATTTAGTCATATTGTCGGCACTATTCATGGAGTTGGCTAATTAACGTCTGTGGTTGATATAGGTTACATTAGACTGCCAGACTTTGTGCAGTATTTACTAGTATTTTTATTGTTTTAGAGACAGAAATGGCGCAATTTTTTAAACCTAAACCCAATAAATCAAAACAAACTTCAGCTAAGCAGCAGTTTGAGATCAGCGATCTGGACCATCTTGGTGCTGGCGTTGCCCATCATCAGGGGAAAATCGTATTTATCCCTGGCGCGCTCCCTGGTGAAAAGGTTACTGCGCAAATTGTTGAGCAGAAAAAGCGTCATGCCAAAGCGAAATTATTGTCTGTTGATACCCAGTCTGCCGGCCGGATAGCCAGTTCCTGTCCCTATTATGGAGAATGTGGTGGCTGTGATCTGCAGCATTTAGACCTTGCTAAACAGCGGGAATATAAGCAGCAGGCTTTAATTAATCTGGTCGATAAGATGGGACATGTTAACCCTGATGAAATCGCCCTACCATTGGCAGGTGAAGGTTGGCATTACCGCCGTAAGGCGAGGCTTGCCACAAATTATCAGCGAGACAGCAAAACCCTCAAGCTAGGATTTCGCGCATTATCGAGTAATCAGGTCGTTGATATCGCAAAGTGCCCAGTGCTAGCAAAAGAGCTGTCTGATCTCATTGCGCCGTTAACCCTGAGTTTAAATCAGTTAGTCGCAAAACGTAGCTTGGGTCATGTGGAGCTGATTTCGGTGGAATCTGGCCCATGGGTGGTGATTCGCATTACCCAACTGCTGGGCGATAGCGATAAGCAAATCTTGCTCGCTTTTGCACAAGCGCATCGGGTACAGGTGGCACTACTTGATGAGCATGGTCAGTTAGAGCCGCTGGTGGGGGAGCCGCAGCTGCCATTCTATCTGCTCGACAATGAGTGCCGCTTGAGTTTCTCGCCGGGTAACTTTATCCAAGTTAATGGTGATATGAACCGCCAGATGGTGAGGCAAGCCATTGATTGGCTGGACGTTAAACCGGGTGAGCGGGTATTAGATCTGTTTTGCGGGGTTGGTAACTTTACCATTCCACTCGCAAAAACGGGCGCCGAGGTTGTTGGTGTCGAAGGTGTCATTGAGATGGTCGCTCAGGCGAAACTCAATGCAGCTCAAAGTGATGTGAGCCAAGTGGAGTTTTATCATGCGGATCTGGGCGCCGATATCTCCTATCAGCCATGGCTTGGACGCATCGATAAATTGCTTATTGACCCAGCAAGGGCGGGCGCATTTGAAAGCCTACAATGGCTGAAGACGATGAAGCCACAATCTGTGGTTTATATCTCATGCAATCCGGTGAGTTTGGCGAGAGATTGTGAGCCATTGTTGCAGCAGGGTTATAAGCTGAAAAAACTGGGTTTAATTGATATGTTTCCTCAAACTCATCATATCGAAGCTATGGCGTTGTTCGAATTAGATAAATAATTGTTAACAATGGTGTGGTTGGGCAAAATATCTACGTTTGTCAATTGACAACCGAGGTGGAATCTTCAAGATAGTGGATTAAGAATTTTACGTGTTACGGAATGGCATTCACTGGGGCGAGAATCGAGATCTTTAGCGCGTATACAGGAAAAAGGACAATCATTAGATGGTATCTGTAAGAGAAGCACATTTTAATGACCAAGATTTTCAATTAACCGAGTGGGTTAATCGGTATCTTGATGATGCTGATGACGCTAGCACCTTGCTTGAGTTAATGAAGCAAGTTGAGCTGCTCGTTGCCAAGAATAGTGCCAAAGATCTCGCCAAAGATAGCCTTTTAAGCCAGCGTGCGCGGGAGATGATTGAGATCCTCGCACCGCTGAATATGGATATTGAAACCCTGCAAGCGGCGGTGATATTTGTCGTCCATGATGCTGGAGTGCTCAACGCTGAGCAGGTTGAAACGCTGTTCGGCGCTAAGCTTGCGGCGCTCGTCAGCAGTGTTGTTACCATGAATGCCATAGGTGCATTAAAAGTTAACGAGCAGAGCCGCAACGCTGAACCACAGATCGATAATATCCGCCGCATGTTGTTGGCCATGGTCGAAGATGTGCGCGCGGTGGTGATTAAACTCGCCGAGCGGATCTGTTTGCTCAGAGAGATTAAAAATGCCGATGAAGAGACTCGCGTCCTGATCGCACGCGAAATTGCCGATATTTATGCGCCACTCGCTAACCGTCTTGGAATTGGTCAATTAAAGTGGGAGTTGGAAGATATCTCCTTTAGGTATCTGCATCCAACCACTTACAAAGATATTGCTAAGCAGTTGGACGGTAAGCGGGTTGATCGTGAGATCTATATCGATAATTTTGTTAGTCAGTTGCAAAAACGCCTCGATGAAGATCATATCCGTGCAAAAGTGTACGGCAGGCCTAAACATATCTATAGCATCTGGAAAAAGATGCGCGGTAAAGATCTTAAGTTTGATGAACTGTTTGATGTGCGCGCGGTGCGTATCGTCACCGATCGTCTGCAAGACTGCTACGGCGCCTTAGGGGTTGTGCATACCCTTTGGCACCATATCCCCAAAGAGTTTGACGATTATGTGGCCAACCCTAAACCCAATGGCTATCAGTCGATACACACCATCGTTGTGGGACCTGAAGGGAAAACCGTTGAAATTCAAATTCGCACCGAGCAGATGCATGAAGATGCCGAACTCGGTGTTGCGGCTCACTGGAAATATAAAGAGGGCGCCACCGGCAAGCAAAGCGGCTACGAAGAGAAGATCAATTGGTTGCGTAAAATCTTGCAGTGGCAAGAGGATGTGGCTGAAAGCGGTAATTTAGTAGACGAAGTGCGTAGCCAAGTGTTTGAAGACCGTGTCTATGTGTTTACCCCAAATGGTGAAGTCGTTGATTTACCAATGGGTTCTACTGTGCTCGATTTTGCCTATTACATTCATTCCCATGTTGGCCATAAGTGTATTGGTGCCAAAGTGGATGGGCGTATCGTGCCATTCACCTACCAAGTTGAGACGGGTGAGCGTATTGAGATCATCACCTCGAAACACCCAAACCCTAAGCGTGATTGGTTAAATCCAAATTTGGGTTATATTCGTACTTCTCGAGCACGTTCTAAGATCCAGCATTGGTTTAAACAGCAAGATCGCGATAAGAATATTATTGCGGGTAGAGAGATGCTCGAACACGAGTTATCTCGCAGTGGCTTGACCCTAAAAGATGCTCAAAGTGCGGTGGAGCGTTTTAATATGGTGGGGATGGACGATCTACTCGCCGGTATCGGTGGTGGCGATGTGCGCCTTAACCAAGTGGTTAACCATGTTCAGAGTCGAATGCGCATTAATCAAGTGTCAGAGGAGGAAGCGCTTGAAGATCTGCTGAAGAAAAACCATGCCCGTTCGGATAAAAGAAGTAAGGGACAGGTTGAGGTCAATGGTGTTGGCAATTTGATGAGCCACATCGCTAAATGTTGTCAACCTGTACCAGGTGATGAAATCTTTGGTTTTATTACTAAAGGGCGTGGTATTTCTGTGCACAGGGCCGATTGCGAACAAGTTAAAGAGTTAATGCGAGTGCATCCTGAACGCAGCGTCGATGTGGTATGGGGCGAGAATTACTCTGGTGGTTATAAACTGCGTATTAGAGTACTGGCTAATGACCGTAGTGGGCTTTTAAGAGATCTAACCTCGGTCTTAGCGGCTGAAAAATCAAATGTACTTGCGATGAGTTCATCATCAGATGTGAAGACTCAAACGGCGGCAATCGAATTGGAATTGGAGCTTTATAACCTAGAGGGATTATCTCGGGTGATCTCTAAGCTATCGCAAGTCGATGGCGTGCTAGAAGCCAGAAGACTATAAAGTTTAATAATCGTGACTCAGAAGGCGGCGTTAGTCGCCTTCTCTTTTTTGAGAGCTAAATATGAGTGCATCGAAGGATATTGACCGTCTGCTCCAGATCATGAGCAAGCTGAGGGACCCAGAAACGGGTTGCCCTTGGGATAAAGCGCAAAACTACCAAACAATTGTGCCGTTTACCCTAGAAGAGGCTTATGAAGTCGCCGATACCATCGAGCGTAATGCGCTCGATGAGTTACCCGGCGAACTTGGTGATTTGTTGTTTCAGGTGATCTTCTATTGTCAGCTTGGCAAAGAGCAAGGGGTGTTCGATTTCACTGTCGTGGTCGATAAAATTTGCACTAAATTGACCGAGCGTCACCCCCATGTGTTTGGTCAGTTATCTCAGACGACGACCGAAGAGGTTAAACAAACTTGGGAGGGGATTAAGGCAAGCGAACGAGTTGGGCGCTCATTACATTCTGTGTTAGATGATATTCCGCTTAATCTGCCAGCCTTGAGTCGTGCAGCTAAAATACAACGCCGCGTTGCCACGGTTGGATTCGATTGGGATGAACTCGAACCTGTTGTGGGTAAAATTCACGAAGAGATAGAAGAGGTGCTTGTTGAGGTTAATGCGCCAGAGCAAGATCCTCAAAAAGTTATGGAGGAGATGGGCGACCTATTATTTGCAGTGGTCAACCTTGCTCGCCATATAGGCGTCGATGCCGAGCTGGCGCTTCGTCAGGCGAATACTAAGTTTGAGCGCCGCTTTCGTGGTGTTGAAGCCTTAGCTAATGCCACTGAAAAGCCGATGAAAGATCACTCATTAGCGGAGTTAGATGGTTATTGGGATCAAGTTAAAGCGAATGAAAAGACAAAAGCGTAAAATATATCGCTTTGTTGTTTGTCGAATCACTACAGCTTTGGTATAATATTGCCCCGTCCTAGTGCTTTCTTACAAGCACATATTTCCAACTCATTTTCTCAGGTTCAGCATGACTACAAGGTATATCTTCGTTACTGGTGGCGTGGTTTCATCACTAGGTAAAGGCATTGCAGCAGCATCATTGGCAGCAATTTTAGAGGCTCGCGGCCTTAATGTAACCATTATGAAGCTGGATCCCTATATTAACTTGGATCCAGGTACCATGAGCCCAACCCAGCACGGTGAAGTTTTCGTGACTGAAGATGGGGCTGAGACTGACCTCGACTTGGGTCATTACGAACGCTTCATTCGTACTAAGATGAACCGTCGTAATAACTTTACAACGGGTCGTATCTACTCTGAAGTGTTGCGTAAAGAGCGCCGTGGCGACTATTTAGGTGCCACTATTCAGGTAATTCCGCATATTACTAATGCGATCAAAGAGAAAGTCCTTGAAGGCGGCGAAGGACATGATGTTGCAATCGTAGAGATTGGTGGCACTGTCGGTGATATTGAATCACTACCATTTCTCGAGTCGATTCGTCAGTTGGGTGTCGAGCTAGGACGTGAGCGTACCCTATTTATGCATTTGACCTTAGTACCTTTCTTAGGTGCAGCAGGTGAAGTGAAGACTAAGCCTACACAGCATTCGGTAAAAGAACTTCGTTCTATCGGTATTGCGCCAGATGTATTGGTTTGTCGTGGTGATCGTGCGATTCCATCAAATGAGAAAGCGAAAATTTCGCTATTTTGTAATGTGGAAGAGCGCGCCGTTATTTCACTTAAAGACGTTGATAGTATCTATAAGATCCCGGCGTTGCTTAAAGCACAAGGCCTCGATGATTTAGTCACCAAGCGTTTTGGTTTGGAGTGCAAAGAAGCGGATCTGTCTGAATGGGAAAACGTTATCTATCAAGAAGCGAATCCTACCGGTGAAGTGACTATTGGTATGGTCGGTAAGTATATTGAACTGCCTGATGCTTATAAGTCAGTAAACGAAGCCCTAAAACATGCTGGTTTATTTAACCGTGTGTCGGTAAACATCAAGTATATCGACTCTCAAACGGTTGAAGCTAAGGGTGAAGAAGTTCTGCAAGGACTCGACGGTATCCTAGTGCCTGGTGGCTTTGGTGAGCGTGGCGTAGAAGGTAAGATCTTTGCTGCCAAGTTTGCTCGCGAGAACAATTTGCCTTATTTCGGTATCTGTTTAGGTATGCAAGTGGCTTTGATTGAGTTTGCTCGCCATGTTGCTGGGTTAGAAAATGCGCATTCAACCGAGTTCAACAAAGAGACTCCTCACCCAGTTGTGGGTTTGATCACAGAATGGATTGACGAAGAAGGTAATATCGAACAACGTCATGAAGCATCTGATTTAGGTGGCACTATGCGCCTTGGTGCGCAGCTTTGTCATCTGATCGAAGGAACCAAAGCGGCAGCAGCTTACAAGGGGCTAACCTGTGTAGAGCGTCACCGTCACCGTTACGAAGTGAACAACACGTACAGAGAACGTTTAGAAAAAGCTGGCCTAGTATTTAGTGGTCTATCATCTGACCGTCAGCTTGTAGAGATGATTGAGCTCCCTAACCATCCTTGGTTTGTGGCAGGTCAATTCCATCCTGAATTTACATCAACACCTCGCGATGGTCAGCCATTGTTCGAAGGTTTCGTTGCAGCAGCCGCCGCGTACCAAAAACGCGATTTGGGCTAATATTTAAACAAGAGCCGCTTCCGAGTGCCGGAGGCGGCTTTTTTGTTTCAGATGATGTAAATTTAGCGATAACAATTTTAGTTTTGCATTAACTTTTAAATCTTAAACTTAAAGTCGAGGAAATTATGGCTAAAATTATCAATGTCATTGGTCGTGAGATCATGGATTCACGCGGTAACCCAACGGTTGAAGCGGAAGTTCATTTAGATGGCGGATTTGTGGGTATGGCTGCTGCACCATCCGGTGCATCAACTGGTAGTCGTGAAGCACTAGAACTACGCGATGGCGATAAGAGCCGTTACATGGGTAAAGGTGTGTTAACTGCTGTAGCTAACATCAATGGTGAGATCCGTGATGCGCTAATGGGAAAAGATGCGACTGCACAAGCTGAGCTCGATCAAATCATGATCGATCTTGATGGTACTGAGAATAAAGACAAGCTTGGCGCTAACGCGATTCTTGCTGTTTCTCTTGCTGCAGCTAAAGCGGCGGCTGCTTTCAAAGGCATCCCGCTTTACGCTCACATTGCAGATCTAAACGGTACGCCTGGTCAGTACTCTATGCCTGTTCCTATGATGAACATCCTTAACGGTGGTGAGCACGCCGATAACAACGTTGATATCCAAGAGTTTATGGTTCAGCCTGTTGGCGCAAAGAGTTTCCGTGAAGCATTGCGCATGGGCGCAGAGATCTTCCACAGCTTGAAGAAAGTACTTCAAGAAGGTGGTTTGAGCACCTCTGTTGGTGATGAAGGTGGTTTCGCACCAAACCTTGCCTCTAACGCTGATGCACTTGCTATGATTAAAGTTGCTGTAGAAAAGGCGGGTTACAAGCTAGGTGAAGATGTAACTCTGGCACTCGATTGTGCCGCGTCTGAATTCTACAAAGATGGCAAGTATGATCTGTCTGGTGAAGGCAAAGTATTCGATTCAAACGGATTCTCTGACTTCCTTAAATCTTTGACTGAGCAATATCCAATCGCGTCTATCGAAGATGGCTTAGATGAGTCAGATTGGGAAGGTTGGGCATACCAGACTCAAATCATGGGTGACAAGATCCAGTTAGTGGGCGACGATCTATTCGTAACTAACACTAAGATCCTACAACGTGGTATCGACAACAATATCGCTAACTCAATCTTGATTAAGTTTAACCAGATTGGTTCGCTAACTGAGACGCTAGCGGCTATCCGTATGGCAAAAGATGCTGGCTATACTGTTGTCATTTCACACCGTAGTGGTGAGACAGAAGATGCAACGATTGCCGATCTCGCTGTGGCAACTGCTGCTGGCCAAATTAAGACGGGTTCACTATGTCGTAGTGATCGTGTTGCTAAGTACAACCAACTACTTCGTATCGAAGAGCAGTTAGGTGAAAAAGCGCCTTATAACGGTCGTAGTGAGATTAAAGGCAAAGCATAATTTGCTAATTAGCCAATAATTTATGAAAAGGTCACCACTTGGTGGCCTTTTTTGTTGTAATATCTCTTCAGACTTTCTAATAGTGATATAGCCATTAAGGATGAAGCGACTTCTAATAGCCATAATAGTTCTGTTTTGCCTACTTCAGTACAGACTCTGGGTGGGAGAAAATAGCCTGCCTGAATCATTTCAACTGCAAGAGCAGATAAAGCTGCAACGTCAAAGTAACGCCAAATTGATAGAGCGAAACCAAGTGCTTAAAGAGGAGATCATTGATCTTCGTCGTGGCACCGAAGCGTTAGAAGAGCGCGCGAGAAATGAGCTTGGTATGGTTAAGCAAGGAGAAACTTTTTTTCGTGTCGTGGGCGAACCTCAGCGTAATGGGGACATCAATCGGTAAATCATCTTGTGCAACTGGCTCGTTGAATCATTAGATGATTTGGCGTGATATGAGTTTAAATAAATGAATCAAATTATTGAACATCTTGTAGCTATAGTACCAGCAGCTGGGATCGGCAGTCGTATGGGCGCCGAAATTCCTAAGCAATACTTGATGTTAAATGAGCAGCCTATTATTGCTCACACCCTAGATGCTCTGCTTAAACATCCTAAAATAGCCCAAGTGATAGTGGCTCTTAGCCCTAACGACTCCTATTTTGCTCAGTTACCTCAGGCAAATGACCCAAAACTGAAAGTGGTTGAGGGAGGCAAAGAGCGCGCCGATTCTGTTTTAGCGGGTTTATCTTGTGCGCCTCAGTCTGCTTGGGCGCTGGTGCATGATGCTGCTCGGCCATGTTTGCATCCGAGTGATATCGATCAATTGATTGCTGTCGCTGAGCGGCAGATCCAAGATGATGAACCGCCTCAAGGTGCTATTTTGGCTATGCCAGTACGAGATACCATGAAGCGTAGCAACAGCCAAGGCGATATAGAGCAAACGGTTTGTCGTGATAACTTGTGGCATGCATTAACTCCTCAGCTTTTTCCTGTTGCGAGTCTTAGGGATAATTTAACTCAGGCACTGGCAAATGGCATAAGCATTACCGATGAGGCATCGGCTATGGAGTGGGCTGGTTTTAGACCACAATTGGTTTCTGGGCGAGCAGACAATATAAAGGTGACTCACCCTGATGACCTTCGTCTGGCAGCGTTGTTTTTACATCAAAACTTATTTTGAACCACAATTTCAATCATAACGATTAGGCTTAGTCGTGAGCTAGTTATACAGGGAATAATATGAATATTCGCATTGGCCATGGGTTTGACGTACACAAATTTGGTGGTGATTTACCACTTATTCTAGGTGGTGTCGAAGTCCCTTATGATACCGGGCTTGTCGCCCACTCTGATGGCGACGTGGTATTGCATGCTATCTCTGATGCGATTCTTGGTGCGATGGCATTGGGAGACATTGGTAAACATTTTCCTGATACCGATCCTGAGTTTAAAGGTGCCGACAGCCGAGTGTTGCTGCGTCACTGCTATCAACTGGCCGTGGATAAAGGATATTGTTTAGGCAATCTCGATGTCACTGTGATAGCTCAGGCACCAAAGATGTTGCCACATATAGAAGCGATAAGAGTCTGTTTAGCTGAAGACTTACTCTGTGATATTGACGCGATCAACGTCAAGGCAACCACGACAGAAAAACTTGGTTTCACCGGGCGCAAAGAAGGCATTGCAGTCGAAGCCGTTGTGCTGATGACTAAAGATATTTAACACGAGAATTTTATGAGTTCACTTCACTATTTACATGGTCAACCTCAATCGAGTGCCGATTTACGTACTCATCACAGTGATTTTATGGTTGAGGAGATCTTACCATTTTTGCCCACAGGCGAAGGTGAGCACCATATGATCCATGTTCGCAAACAGGGGTTAAATACCGCCGATGTGGCTAGAATGCTATCTAGCTTTGCTGGGGTGCACCCGAAAGAGGTCACGTTTGCGGGACAGAAAGATAAAAACGCCATAACGACTCAATGGTTTGGGGTGCGAATTCCAGGGAAAGAAACACCTCAATGGGATGATCTTAATAGCGAACAGTTAACGATTATTAGTAGTAGCCGTCACAGTAAGAAATTGCGAACAGGCGCGTTAGCGGGTAATCGATTTACCCTCACCTTGAGAGGGGTATCTGATATTGAAGATATGATTAAGCGCATCGGGCTTGTAAAGCAAACAGGGGTGCCCAACTACTTTGGCGAACAACGCTTTGGCCACGATGGCAAAAACTTGATTTTTGGGCGTCAAATGCTCGCCGGTCGTAACGTTAAAGATCGCAATAAGCGCAGTATGTACTTGTCAGCAGTTCGCTCGCATATTTTTAATGAAATGGTCTCCACAAGGTTAGCTATGTTTGGTACTCAAGTGCTCGATGGTGATTGTGTCATGTTAGCGGGCAGTAAAAGTTATTTTGTTGCCAATCCTTGGGACGAAGAGTTATTGGGACGTTTAGCGCAGAAAGATATTCAATTGTCTGCGCCACTGTGGGGCAGGGGGCAAGCCCTGTCTCAGGGGGAAGCATTAGCGTTCGAGACATCCATATCGGATAGATTAAATGAGGATTGTATTGGTCTTGAGCAAGCAGGCTTGAATCAAGAGCGTCGCACTCTACTACTTGAACCTCAGAATTTGTGCTATGAGGTTGAAGGCGATACCTTAGTGCTTAAATTTGCTCTGCCTGCTGGGTGTTTTGCAACTTCAGTGTTAAGAGAGTTGGCTCAATATGAAGATGTGAATGACAGAGAGTTTAAAGCTAGGCGATCAGCTCAAGGCGTTAGTGGTAATGATTAGAATATTAGTAAGTAATGACGACGGTGTTGGGGCTCCAGGTATTGCAGCTTTATCAGAAGCGTTGGCGCAGCATTATGATGTGATGACGGTAGGCCCTGATCGCAATTGTTCTGGGGCCAGTAACTCTTTAACCTTGACTAATCCTTTGCGAATTAATAAGTTAGGAAATGGTTATGTCTCAGTCAGTGGGACACCCACTGATTGTGTCCATTTGGCAATTCGAGAACTGTACCATGATGAACCCAATATTGTCGTTTCAGGCATCAATGCTGGAGCGAATATGGGCGATGATACACTATATTCTGGTACCGTGGCTGCCGCGATGGAGGGACGATTTCTAGGGCTTCCTGCGATCGCCATCTCATTAGTGGGTAAAGAGCTGCTTCATTATGATACCGCAGCGAAGATCGCCTGTAAGGTTGTGGCTGGGTTAATCGATAAACCAATCGCTAACGATCAAATATTGAATGTTAATGTTCCCGATTTGCCCTTTGAGGAGATTAAGGGGATCAAGGTTACTCGCCTTGGTGCTAGGCATAGAGCAGAAGGTATGGTGCGAACATTAGACCCTGCAGGAAGAGAGATCTTTTGGCTCGGCCCTCCTGGTGAAGAGCAAGATGCGAGCGAAGGTACCGACTTTCATGCTGTGGCCAATGGTTATGTTTCTGTGACCCCACTAACGGTGGATTTGACCGCTTATGAACAGCTTTCAACAATGAAACAATGGATTGAACAACTATGAACGGTGTTGCCACCACATCAGCATTAAATTTAGCAAGAAGTCTACAAGGCTCTGGTATTGCCAATGTAGACGTACTTTCGGCGGTAGCAAAGACGCCTAGAGAGCTATTTCTTGATGCCGCATTGGGGCATAAAGCCTACGAAAATACCGCACTACCTATTGGGCAAGGCCAGACCATATCTCAGCCCTATATAGTGGCGAGAATGACCGAGTTGTTGCTTGAGTCTAAGCCTAGAAAGGTATTAGAAATTGGCACGGGCTCTGGATATCAAGCGGCTATATTAGCGCAATTGGTTGATCAGCTATGTACCGTAGAGCGGATTAAGAGCCTACAGATTCAGGCTCGGCAACGTTTAAAGCGCCTAGATCTGCATAATGTCTCATTCAAATATGGCGACGGCTGGCAAGGCTGGGCTAATAAGGGGCCTTTCGATGCTATTATGGTGACGGCTGCTGCTAGTAGCCTGCCTCAAGCCTTGTTAGAACAGTTGGCGCCTAATGGAGTGTTAATCATTCCTGTAGGTGAGGAAGTCCAACAGCTACTTCGCGTGACTCGATCCGACTCTGGGTATCTTACCGATACAATTGAGATGGTCAAATTTGTCCCCTTGGTCAACGGTGAGCTTGCCTGATGTCTCAGTGGTTATAATAAGTTGTCTATTGCAGATATATTTATCAATCAAAGAGGTAAAACGATTAAGCTTTTCACTATAAGAGTGCGGATAGCCCGAGTATTTATTGTTTTTATGACAATAGCGTTTGCGGGCTGTAGTTTTAAAGCTAATACGCCAGCACCTGTTGTTAGCATCAACCCTCCTGTAAAAAAAGCCTATAAAAGAGGAGGTCTTACCTCTGACCAGTATAAAGTAAAAAAGGGCGATACTTTATATTCGATCTCTTGGGCTGCAAATAAAGATTTCGTTGATATTGCTAGGCGCAATGGGCTAAGGAAGCCTTATACCATCTATCCTGGGCAGGTGTTGAAGCTTAATTCGACAAGCTCTGTTACAAACAAATCATCAGCAAAGAGTACGCCTAAAGTTGTGGGGGCAACTGAAAATATAGTTAAAAAACATACGGTTAAAGATATTCCTGTACCAAAGGAACAAAAAGTGACATCGTCAAAAAAACAGCTTGATCATGGTCACAATTCTGCGTACTCTGTTACAAACGGTCAACAAAATGTTAACGAGGTTATCCGCAAGCCGAAATCCAATTTACCTCCTAAAGTGTATCGATGGTTTTGGCCTGTTAAAGGCAAGTTGATTGGTAAATTTTCTGCCAACGAGCAGGGAAATAAAGGAATTAAGATAGCTGGTTCTCGAGGAGATCGTATTCAGGCTGCAGCAGATGGACGTGTTGTTTATGCTGGTAACGCGCTTCGAGGGTATGGCAATCTAGTGATCATTAAGCATAGCGATGATTATTTAAGTGCTTATGCTCATGCAGATAAAATCTTAGTTAAGGAAAAGCAATTCGTTACAGCAGGACAAACTGTTGCGAGTATGGGGCAAACGGGTACCAATAAAGTGATGCTGCATTTTGAGATTCGGTATCATGGCAAATCTGTAGACCCACTTAAATATTTACCTAAAATATAATTTTTTTAGGAGCCATTTGGCAATTGGAGGATAGAAAAGTGCAGTAAATTATTACGTAAAATTTGGGAGATATTATTATGGGTCGAACAAAATCTACCGCCTTTGCGGAGCCCTTGGTGGACTTATCAAAGAATGAGTCTGACGTTTCATTAATGGATAGCAAAGAGATTGCAAAAGAGGCTGAACTAGAACAACAAGTACAAGAAGATTTGCAAAAAAACTTAGATGCCACTCAGCTATATCTGGGTGAGATTGGATTTTCCCCCCTATTGAGCGCGGAGGAAGAGGTTTATTTTTCACGCAAGTCCCTCAAGGGCTGCGCTAAATCTCGAAACCGTATGATTGAGAGTAATCTCAGGCTCGTCGTAAAAATTGCACGTCGTTATAACAATCGTGGGCTAGCACTGTTAGATCTTATCGAAGAAGGTAATTTGGGCCTAATTCGTGCAGTTGAGAAGTTTGATCCTGAGCGTGGTTTCCGTTTTTCTACTTATGCGACCTGGTGGATTAGACAAACGATTGAACGAGCAATAATGAACCAAACTCGTACGATTCGTTTACCTATTCATGTAGTTAAAGAGTTAAATGTCTATTTGCGTACTGCTCGTGAATTGGCGCATAAACTCGATCATGAGCCTACAGCGGAAGAGATCGCCGAACAGCTAGATCTACCAAGCAGCGATGTCAGTCGTATGTTGAAGCTAAACGAGCGTATAACCTCTGTTGATACACCGCTTGGCGGCGATAACGACAAAGCACTGCTGGACGTTTTAGCTGATGACGACAGCGTCGGACCTGACTATAAGGTTCAGGACGAGGATATGTCTAAGTCGGTTGTACGTTGGTTAGATGAATTAAATAGTAAACAAAGAGAAGTATTAGCTCGTCGTTTTGGTTTGTTAGGATACGAGCCATCTACATTAGAGAATGTGGGCAAAGAGATTGGTCTTACCCGTGAGCGAGTACGTCAGATCCAAGTGGAAGCGTTGAAACGTCTTCGTGATCTGTTGGGAGCACAAGGTCTATCGGTAGAAGCCATTTTCCGCGTGTAAATGAGAGCATAGTAAGAGAGTTAGGGGTGTAGGCTTAGCATTGATGAGGTAGCGTGCGCGTTAAGGAATAATGCCAGCGTTATTATAGCCGACCCCGATTAAATTTTTAAAAGCGCACTTAGTTAGTGCGCTTTTTCCTTTCTAGCGGATCTGTTTTAGCTGATAGAGCAGATCTAAAGCTTGCTTAGCCGTTAATTGATCTGGGTCTATTTGATCTAATCGCACTAATACGGCAGATTCTTCTGGCGCTGAAAAACTCAGGATCTGTTGTCCTGAAGAGTCTGCTGTTCCATCTCTGTCGCGACTTTCTAAATGATGCAATTTCTGTTTCGCCGCGTTGACGACTTTTTGGGGGACACCTGCTAATGCTGCCACTTGCAATCCATAGCTTTTACTCGCCGCGCCCTCCTGTACTGCATGCATAAATGCGATAGTGTCGCCATGTTCTATTGCATCTAGATGAACGTTGGCTACGTTAGGCATAGATTCAGTCAGTTGAGTCAATTCAAAGTAATGGGTTGCAAATAGCGTCATTGATTTAAGGCTACTAGCCAGATGTTCGGCGGCCGCCCACGCGAGCGATAGTCCATCATAAGTTGAGGTGCCACGACCAATTTCATCCATTAGAACTAAGCTTTCAGGTGTTGCATTATGCAGAATATTTGCTGTCTCGGTCATCTCTACCATGAAGGTTGAGCGTCCCGATGCGAGATCGTCGGCGGCGCCAATACGGGTAAAGATGCGATCTACTGGTCCGAGTAATGCTCGCTGAGCAGGAACAAAACATCCTATATGTGCCATAAGGGTAATCAATGCTACTTGGCGCATGTAGGTTGATTTACCGCCCATATTAGGTCCAGTTACAATGAGCATTCTTCGCTCTGGACTCAGTTGCACTGGGTTGGCAATAAAAGGCGTTTGGCTTACCTGTTCAACGACGGGATGTCGGCCCGCTTCAATCTGTATCCCACTTTGGGCTCTTAGTTCTGGGCGACTATAATTAAGCAGTTCGGCTCGCTCAGCAAAATTACTAATGACATCAAGTTCGGCGGCGGCACGTGCAAATTGCTGTAGCTCAAAAAGTTTAGGCATTAACAGATCAAACAGCTCCTCCCAAAGCTGCTTTTCAAGTGCAAGGGCTTTGCCCTGACTCGAGAGCACTTTCTCTTCATGCTCTTTTAGCTCAGCGATAATGTATCTTTCGGTATTTTTAAGAGTTTGTCTACGTTGGTAGCTGATAGGTACCAAGTGAGATTCTCTGCGGCTGACTTCGATGTAATAACCATGAACCCGGTTATAACCCACTTTAAGTGTGGATGCGCCAGTTGCTTGTTTTTCTCTCGCTTCTAGGTCTTCGAGATAATCTGTCGCGCCTCGACTCAGTTCCCGCCATTCGTCTAACTCTGAATTATAGCCTTCCTTCAATACCCCTCCATCGCGGATCAGCATGGGGGGATTATCGACGATGGCACGGCTCAATAGATCATGTTCGCTGGGAAAGTCGCCTAGGCTCTTGGCTAAGGCGGCCAGATGGGCACTTTGGTAATGGGTCAATAAGTGCTGAATTGAAGGCAACAAAGATAGCGCTTGGCGAAGCCTTGCAAAATCTCGTGGACGAGCGCTGCGAAGTGCCAAACGAGCGGTGATCCTCTCTACGTCTCCAAGCGCTTTTAATTGGTCGTGTAGTTGGTCGAATTCACCAGAATCAAGTAGTTCTTCAACTGCATCATGACGCGCTCTAATAGTGTTGTGGTTTCGTAGCGGCTCATGGATCCAGCGCTGCAACATACGGCTTCCCATGGGGGTCGCCGTATTATCAAGCACTGCAGCAAGGGTATTATCGGTACCACCTTGCAAATTTTTGGTCAATTCGAGGTTTCTGCGGGTTGCAGCATCTAAAATGATGCTGTCGCATTGATTAAATCTAACGATGGAGTTGATATGAGGTAAGGCTGTACGCTGGGTATCTTTCACATATTGCATTAAGCAACCAGCGGCTTGAATCGACAGCCTAACATCGCCTAAACCAAATCCGTAGAGATCTTTCGTACCGAACTGCTCAAGCAGAAGTTTGTAGCTGGTATCGTAGTCAAACTCCCATTCAGGGCGACGACGTTTGCCGCGAAAAGCACTAATAAGTGCCATCTCATTAAAATCTTCACTATGCAGCAGTTCAGCGGGATTCGTGCGTTGAAGCTCCGCCTCTAATGTTTCAGTTGTGGCGAGTTCTGTTACCACAAATCGGCCTGACGAAATGTCTAAGGTGGCGTAGCCAAAGCCGACTTTTCCGTGATAAACCGCTGCTAAAAGGTTATCTTGACGCTCTTGAAGTAAGGCTTCGTCAGTTAGTGTCCCTGGCGTAACAATGCGTACTATTTTACGTTCAACAGGCCCTTTTGATGTAGCTGGATCGCCAATTTGTTCACAAATCGCTACCGATGTTCTTAGCTGCACTAATTTGGCAAGATAGCCTTCTACCGCGTGGTAAGGGATCCCAGCCATAGGGATAGGATTGCCACCACTTTTTCCACGAGCCGTTAAGGATATTCCCAGTAACTCTGATGCTAACTTGGCATCATCGTAGAATAGCTCGTAAAAGTCACCCATGCGATAGAACAGCAACATATCGGGCGCTTCGGCTTTTAGCGTCAAATATTGACGCATCATTGGGGTATGCTTCTCGAGACTTTGAATATCAACTGCGTTCATGAAATGACCAAGGTATCCTGCAAAATAATTCTCAGTGTAATAACGCCAAGATTACGATAAAAATGATGTCGCCAATATTAACAATAAATTTAACCTGGGTAATGATTTATGGCTATTAATTGTGTGATTTAGCAACGATCAATTTCAACCTATGAGTAAGTGCTTGTTTTAAAGTTGATAAAAAATAATCATCAACAGCACTTGATACTGTATGATTGTACAGTATACTAGTTTGCATATTGAGACATAAGGCGTTGCGTGAATTTTAAACGACTCGCTTTATCCTAACGGATTTACCACAGCGCAGCGTCTGTGATTGAGAGGACAATACAATGAAGATAGATGCAAATAAAGAGAAAGCCCTTAACGCGGTTCTTGGTCAAATTGAGAAACAATTTGGTAAGGGATCCATCATGAAGTTAGGTGAAAACCGTTCTATGGATGTTGAGACTATCTCTACTGGCTCTCTATCATTAGATGTTGCACTTGGTGCTGGTGGTTTGCCACTAGGACGTATTGTTGAAATTTATGGCCCTGAGTCGTCGGGTAAAACCACACTAACTCTTGAAGTGATCGCAGCGGCCCAGCGTGATGGTAAAGTCTGTGCCTTTATCGATGCAGAGCATGCACTTGACCCTATTTACGCGCAAAAGCTTGGCGTTGATATTGATAACCTTCTCTGTTCTCAACCAGATACAGGTGAACAGGCGCTTGAGATTTGTGATGCGCTAACGCGTAGCGGTGCGGTCGATGTAATTATTGTCGATTCTGTTGCAGCGTTGACACCAAAGGCAGAGATTGAAGGGGAAATTGGTGATTCTCACATGGGCTTAGCGGCGCGTATGATGAGCCAAGCAATGCGTAAGCTAGCGGGTAACCTTAAGCAATCGAACACATTGCTTATCTTCATTAACCAGATTCGTATGAAGATTGGTGTGATGTTTGGTAACCCTGAAACAACCACTGGTGGTAATGCGCTTAAATTCTATGCCTCTGTTCGTTTAGATATTCGCCGTACTGGTGCGATTAAAGACCGAGAAGAAGTTATCGGTAACGAAACTCGCGTAAAAGTAGTTAAAAATAAGATTGCAGCACCATTTAAACAAGCGGAATTCCAAATACTATATGGACAGGGGATTAACCGTACTGGTGAGCTTGTCGATTTAGGTGTCGCGCATAAGCTGATTGAAAAAGCGGGTGCTTGGTATAGCTATAAAGGTGACAAAATTGGTCAAGGTCGTGCTAATGCTGGTAAGTTCTTAACTGATAATCCAGAAATTGCTGCAGAAATTGATACGGCGTTACGCACCATGTTGTTGAGCGGACCTAAAGTTGCCGTTGAATCAGCGGTCAGTGATGAAAATATCGACCTAGAAACAGGCGAAGTGTTTTAAGTTTTAACTTGTTATGACAACTTCTGCTATGCATATCGCGGTTGGGCTACTTGCCCGCCGCGACTATTCCCGCCATCAAATAAAAACCAAGCTGATACAGAAGGGCTTTGAGCTGACTGAAATCGACCCCGTGTTAGATCGCTGTGTTGATAATGGATATCTCGATGATCAGCGCTTTGCTGCGCTTTTATTGCGATCTCATATCAGCAAAGGGCACGGACATAATCGGATTCGTCAGTCGATGGCGCAGAAGGGATTATCCAAAGAGACGATTGAAACGGCGCTCAATAATAGTGGCTGTGATTGGTTTGAGTTGGCAAGGTCAAAAGCCGATAAAAAGTTTGCTAGTAGCGGTGCTATTGCGGATCAGAAAGAGAGGGCCCGCAGAACTCGCTATTTACTTGCTCAGGGTTTTACTTACGAACAAGTGGCTTATGCATTAGAGGTTGAAGTCGACTAAGATCCATTGGCCTATGGGCTCTTCGTTTTACTAAACTATTTAATTCCTGTTTATTTTTCCCCGTTATTTTTCGGTTTCTTTTACTATCCTCGGCTAAACCTCTGGTTGTTCAACAACAGACTGCTTATAATGTTGGGCTAACTAGAGTATCGGTGAACGCTTAAATGTCACTGAGAATATAATCTAATTCAGGATAATTTCATGTATCAAACCACTGCAGCGCTGAGAAGTGCTTTCTTGGAGTTCTTCCGCAGAAACAGTCATCAGGTCGTGGACAGCAGTTCACTGGTACCTGGTAATGATCCAACCTTGTTGTTCACCAACGCTGGTATGAACCAGTTTAAAGATGTCTTTCTTGGCGAAGACAAGCGTGATTATACCAGAGCGACAACCTCGCAACGTTGTGTTCGCGCCGGCGGTAAACATAATGACTTAGATAATGTGGGTTATACCGCACGTCACCATACTTTTTTCGAAATGCTCGGTAATTTCAGCTTCGGTGACTATTTTAAGCAAGATGCGATTCGTTTTGCTTGGACCTTTTTGACTGAAGAGCTAAAGCTGCCGAAAGAACGTCTGTGCGTCACTATCTATGAAACCGACGATGAAGCGTTTGAGATCTGGAATAAAGAGATCGGCGTCGCTGCGGAGAATATCATCCGTATCGGTGATAACAAAGGCGCTGCGTATGCGTCAGATAACTTCTGGCAAATGGGCGACACGGGCCCTTGTGGTCCTTGTTCTGAAATTTTTTATGATCATGGCGATCATATTTGGGGTGGTCGCCCTGGGACGCCTGAAGAAGATGGTGATAGATTTATTGAGATCTGGAACATCGTATTTATGCAGTACAACCGTCAAGCCGACGGAACGATGGACCCACTCCCTAAGCCATCAGTCGATACAGGAATGGGAATTGAGCGCATTGCTGCTATTTTACAAGGCGTTCATTCAAACTACGAGATTGATATCTTTCAAGCATTAATCAAAAAAGCCGCTGAAATTCTTGGCGTTACTGATTTAGAAAATAAATCACTACGGGTTATTGCCGATCATATTCGTTCTTGTGCGTTTTTGATTGCCGATGGTGTCATGCCGTCGAACGAAGGTCGAGGTTATGTATTACGTCGTATTATTCGCCGCGCCGTTCGTCACGGTAACAAGCTTGGCGCAACCGAGTCATTCTTCTACAAGTTAGTTCCTGCGTTAATTGATGTAATGGGCGATGCCGCTAAAGGGTTAGTTGAAACCCAAGCGATCGTTGAGAAGTCGTTGAAAGCGGAAGAAGAGCAATTTGCTCGTACGCTTGAGCGTGGTCTTGGCATTTTAGACAATGCCTTAAGCGAGCTAGAGGGGGACGTTCTCGATGGAGAAACGGCTTTCAAGCTATACGATACTTACGGTTTCCCTGTTGATTTGACTGCCGATGTTTGTCGCGAACGTGACATTACTGTCGATGAAGCTGGTTTCGAGGTTGCAATGGCCGAGCAGCGTAGCCGTGCTCAAGCTGCGGGGCAGTTTGATGCCGATTACAATAGTAGCCTTAAGATTGACGAGCAAACAGACTTCTGCGGATACGGCAACTTAAACGGCGAAGCCAAAGTGGTTGCGATCTACGTAGGTGGCGAAGAGGTAACAGAGCTGGCTGGCGATCAAGAAGCGGTGATCGTTCTAGATAGCACACCATTTTATGGCGAGTCTGGTGGTCAGTGTGGTGATAAAGGTGTGTTAAGCGCCGATGGCGTCGAGCTCCTTGTTGGCGATACCCAAAAATATGGTCAGGCTGTTGGTCATATTGGTAAGCTTAAGTCGGGTTCTATTCGTGTAGGCCAACAATTATCGGCAGCGGTTGATAAGAAGCTGAGACATCGTACTCAACTTAATCACTCAGTGACTCATCTTCTGCATGCTGCTCTGCGTCAAGTGCTCGGTACTCACGTCAGCCAGAAGGGATCGCTTGTCGATCCTGAAAGATTACGTTTCGACTTTTCTCACTTTGAGGCGGTTAATACTGCCGAGCTAAAGACTGTTGAAGATTTAGTTAACACTCAAATTCGTCGTAACCATGAGCTTAAGGCTCAGGAGATGGATATTGAGCAAGCCAAAGCCCAAGGTGCTATGGCGCTATTTGGCGAAAAGTATGACTCTAAGGTTCGTGTTGTGACCATGGGTGACTTCTCTATCGAATTGTGTGGTGGAACTCACGTTGGCCGCACTGGTGATATTGGCTTGTTCAAAATCACCTCTGAAGGGGGTATTGCCGCAGGTATTCGTCGTATCGAAGCGGTAACGGGTTCTGCTGCTATCGCTTATGTTAATGAGCAGCAAGCGCAGCTTGAACAAGCCGCGGGTCTACTCAAGGGCGATAGTGCTTCAGTTGTGGCAAAACTTAAAGCGCAGCTTGAAAAGAGTAAGCAACTGGAAAAAGAGCTATCGCAGCTTAAAGATAAGCTAGCGGCGGCAACCAGTGCTGACTTAGCGGGCGAGGCCCAAGAGGTTGCTGGTGCTAAGGTGCTGGTTAAAAAACTTGAAGGTATCGATGCCGGTGCGTTGAGAGGTTTACAAGATGAACTTAAGCAGAAGTTGCAGTCAGGTATTGTTGTACTGGGTATAGCAGGTGATGAAAAAGTTAATCTGATAGTCGGTGTTACTAAAGACTTAACCGGCAAAGTTAAAGCTGGTGAGCTAGTTGCTATGATAGCGGCTCAAGTTGGCGGTAAAGGTGGCGGACGTCCCGATATGGCACAAGCGGGCGGTAGCGAGCCAGCGAACCTTGATAGTGCGCTAGCGTCAGTACTACCTTGGTTGTCTGAACGTCTATAAATTTAAGGCAAGCTAGGTTATCGAAGAAAAAGCGCTCATAGAGCGCTTTTTTGTGTTCAAAACAGAGCGGTGATAGTTCCTAGCTTATTTAGGTTATTAGGGCCTGTTGATTTTTGTTGGTTGAATTTTGTTCGAGACAAAAACGTGTTAATCGAGGTGAGTGGATTGCAGTCTAGTGATCTAAGCAAAACTCACTGAACAAGGAGTAAAATGTTTTTAGCCGAACCCTTCGGGCAGCGTTTGTTGGTCATTTCTACTGCGTTCTCTGCTTTTTGTGTAGAATAACTACACCACAAAGCTTCTGCCTTGTATAAATACCTACCAATTGGCTGCCAAAACAACCTTGAAAGTCAACAGGCTCTAATATTGTATAAAATCAATATTCGATCAATTATTGTGGGTAATAATCGTCCACTTAGGTAAGATTCCTTGCATAAAAACAGCGAGATTCTGCACATTTAAGTAATTAAAGGGGCTATTAGAAAGTGTTTTTTATCAGAACACTATTAATTTGTACTAAGCTGACCGTATAATAAGGCTATAACGGAATAATGCCGTATAAGCAGAATTTGGAACTAAAGGAGCAAAACATGCTGATATTAACTCGTCGTGTTGGTGAAACACTGATGATTGGTGATGAAGTTACTGTCACCGTTTTAGGCGTTAAGGGCAATCAAGTTCGTATTGGTGTTAATGCACCGAAAGAAGTTTCAGTTCATCGTGAAGAGATCTATCAACGTATTCAATCTGAGAAGTCAGGTAGTTCTTCTGAAAGTGGTAATTTTTAAGCGACTTCTTTCGTTTAGAAGTATCTATAAGAGTCAGCATGTTGCTGACTTTTTTGTTTTCAATTGCTAGGTTTTTAATCGTTGTGGCGATATAGCGCACAGTAGCTTGTCTTTGTGAGTCATAACTGCTTAAAAACAGCTCAAACGGTATTTGTTTCATAGAAATGGTTTGACTTATTTTCGTCAAACAGTAATATGTGCGCCAAGAAAACGGAGAGGTGGCCGAGTGGCCGAAGGCGCTCCCCTGCTAAGGGAGTATGGGCTTTAAATCCCATCGAGGGTTCGAATCCCTCCTTCTCCGCCATTTCTTGACTGTAAAATAAAGTGCGCGTGTAGCTCAGCTGGATAGAGTACCTGGCTACGAACCAGGCGGTCGGAGGTTCGAATCCTCCCACGCGCACCATTTTATTTTTCGGGAAAATAGATTGTAGATAGTAAGATGCGCGTGTAGCTCAGCTGGATAGAGTACCTGGCTACGAACCAGGCGGTCGGAGGTTCGAATCCTCCCACGCGCACCATCTATGATTTATAAGTGTAATAAGTGTTAGTTTTGCGCGTGTAGCTCAGCTGGATAGAGTACCTGGCTACGAACCAGGCGGTCGGAGGTTCGAATCCTCCCACGCGCACCATATTCAAATAAATTGGACGGTCAATTCCGTCTTTTTTATGTTTTACGCAAAGTTTTGCGCGTGTAGCTCAGCTGGATAGAGTACCTGGCTACGAACCAGGCGGTCGGAGGTTCGAATCCTCCCACGCGCACCATTTTATGCGGAGAGGTGGCCGAGTGGCCGAAGGCGCTCCCCTGCTAAGGGAGTATGGGCTTTAAATCCCATCGAGGGTTCGAATCCCTCCTTCTCCGCCATTATTAAAACCCGTAACTTATAGTTATGGGTTTTTTTATATCTGCGATATTTAACATTTCTAGTTGTGAGCGCTCTGCCACTATAATACTAATCAGCATCAAGAGCGCTAAAACTCGCCTTTCAGGCATGTTTTGAGCTTCCTACTCCTACGTTGAATGGCTTCCGCGGCTGCAAGCATTCCATCGTTCATTCGTCTTTAATTAGTTGCAAAAAACAGGTTGAGTAGAGCATTTCTATTACTACAGGGTATATGGCATCCGTTTCTTGTTGAAATGTGGCCTATTTGACCTAGGTGACACGCGTTATATCTGTTGCATAGTTTTTCATCCAACAATGATTGGTCTCTTTTTGGGAACTCAATTTTCAGGGGAATTCACTCCCATTTTTGTATTTTTGCTTTTCCTGGTTATAAAATTGAATGATCTGCAGTTTATTGAGTTTTTTATGCAGATTTGTTTGATAGAGCAAGTTGGTTTTGCTTAATTTGGTAAGACCAATTTACAAAATGCTCGCGTTTTTGTTATAGATTAGTTATGGTTTTCCCTGTTTTTGGAAATATTTCATCTTTTAGCAAAGCCATCTCTATTACTGGAGGTGATTTTTTTTGCTCTAAAAATGAATAAATAGTGTGGCTAAGATCCTTTGGGGAGTAGTCTTAACATACTGATTTAGGCAAAGAGGACGATATGGAATCAATAGCTCAACAGATAATAGAAGCGCTGATGATTATGGTGTTAGGTATGGGGTTGGTTTTTATGTTCCTTTCTATACTCATTCTGGCCATTAATTTGGTCGCGTGGAAGTTTGGCCCAACACCTGTGCCGATTAGCGTTGATGTGGATGAACCAAATCAGCATTACACCATTGAGCCAAAAGTAGTTGCCGCTATTACCGCAGCTATTCATCAATATCGTGCAAAAGCATAGTAAGAGAAGGGAGTTTTTATGAGCAAGCCACTTGCGTTAACCGATGTCGTATTACGCGATGCACACCAGTCTATTCTGGCTACTCGTCTTCGTCTTGAAGATATGCTTCCTATTGCGCCCAAACTCGATGAAGTTGGTTTTTGGTCACTCGAGTCTTGGGGTGGAGCGACGTTTGATGCTTGTATTCGCTATCTAGGGGAAGATCCTTGGGAGCGAATTAGAGAATTAAAGAAGGTTATGCCAAATACGCCACAGCAGATGCTACTGCGAGGGCAGAACTTATTGGGTTATCGCCATTATGCCGACGATCTTGTTTGTAGATTCGTTGAGCGAGCATATCTTAATGGCGTAGATGTGTTCCGTATTTTCGACGCTATGAATGATGTGCGTAATTTAGAAACTGCCGTTAAGGCCGTTGTCGATGTTGGTGGTCATGCTCAAGGTACTATTTCATATACTACAAGCCCCGTTCATACGCTAGATACTTGGGTTGATATGGCCAAGCGTCTAGAAGATATGGGGTGTCACTCTTTGTGCATTAAGGATATGGCGGGTCTACTCAAGCCATTTGACGCTTTTGATCTGATCAGCCAGTTAAAGTCTCAAACGAATCTTATAGTGTCGATGCAATGCCATGCGACAACGGGTCTGAGTACAGCAACCTACCAAAAGGCGATTGAGGCGGGGATCGATGTACTCGACACCGCTATATCATCTATGAGTCAAACCTATGGGCATAGCGCGACAGAAACCCTTGTTGCAATGGTTGAGGATACCGATAGAGCCACTGGCTACGATATGGTGTTGCTCGAAGAGATCGCGGCTTACTTCCGCGAAGTAAGAAAAAAATATGCTGCGTTCGAAGGCGAACTTAAAGGTATTGATTCACGTATTTTACGCGCTCAGGTCCCAGGCGGGATGTTAACTAACATGGAAAATCAGCTGCGTGAACAAGGCGCGGCAGACAAATTGGATTTGGTATTAGAAGAGATCCCAAAAGTGCGTGAAGACTTAGGTTTTCTGCCTTTGGTTACCCCCACCTCACAGATTGTTGGTACTCAGGCCGTGATTAACGTGTTGACAGGAGAGCGTTATAAGTCGCTGACCAAAGAGACTGAAGGGGTACTAAAAGGCGAATATGGCGCAACTCCTGCGGCAGTTAACACCTCGTTGCAGGCGCGTGTGCTAAACGGTGCCGAAGCGATCACTTGTCGTCCAGCTGATCTACTGGAAGCTGAACTCGATAGATTACGCGACGAGGTTAGTGCTAAGGCTAAAGCAGAGGGAATAACATTAGCATCAGAGGTTGATGACGATGTACTGACCTATGCTTTATTCCCTCAAATTGGTCTAAAGTTCCTCAAGAACCGTAATAATCCTGATGCTTTTGAGCCTAAGCCTGAACTTCCCTCAGCGGCCCAAACTGAGGCTAAAGCGCAGATGAGCAGCGCACCATCGGGCGGAGCAGAAACATACACGGTTAATGTGCAAGGCCAGTCGTTTGTAGTTGAAGTCACCCCTGGTGGTGATATTAGCCAAATCGTAGCCAGTGATAATGTGGTGCCTTTTGCGGCGCCAGAACCTGTTGTGAGTGCATCAACAGGGACGATTAAAGCGAAGATGAGTGCGCCGTTATCTGGCAATATTTTTAAGGTGAATGTTGCTGCTGGGGATGAAGTCAAAGCTGGGGATGTGGTGATTATTCTCGAGGCGATGAAGATGGAGACTGAGATCCGTGCTGAATCCGATGGCGTGATCAGCCAGGTTTGGGTTAAAGAGGGTGACTCTGTTGCCGTTGGCAATCAATTGCTGGCTATAGCATAGGAGTTAACATGGAAGGATTAATGGCTTTTTGGGCCGAATCTGGCATCGCCAACTTTACTGGTGGACAGCTGCTGATGATGGCTGTCGGTGGTTTGTTGCTGTATTTAGCTATCGCTCGGGGGTTTGAGCCACTTTTGCTGTTACCCATAGGCTTTGGTGCCGTATTAGCAAACATTCCTAATGGTGGATTCACCGAAGAGGGCGGGCTGCTCTATTTTGCTTACCATGTAGGTATTGAAACCGGTGTATTTCCCTTGCTGATCTTTATGGGGGTCGGTGCACTAACTGATTTTGGGGCGTTAATTGCTAATCCAAAAATGTTACTGCTCGGCGCTGCGGCTCAGTTTGGTATATTTGCGACATTGATCGGCGCAATTGCGTTAAATGCCGTGCCTGGATTTGAGTTTTCAATGCAAGATGCGGCAGCGATTGCCATCATTGGCGGTGCTGATGGGCCAACGGCTATCTTTTTAGCGTCAAAGTTGGCACCTGATTTACTGGGCGCTATTGCAGTGGCTGCATATTCATATATGGCGCTGGTGCCTATTATTCAGCCGCCTATCATGAAACTACTTACCACTGAATCTGAACGTCAGATCAAGATGGAGCAATTACGAGAAGTCAGCAAGAAAGAGAAGATCTTCTTTCCATTAATGGTCTTAGGGTTAACCATTCTGTTTTTGCCAGCGGCAACGCCATTAGTTGGCATGTTCTGTCTGGGTAACTTAATGCGTGAATCGGGCGTTGTAGACAGATTATCTAACACAGCGCAAAACGAGCTGATTAATATTGTCACGATATTCTTAGGTTTAGCCGTTGGATCTAAGCTGTCTGCGGATAAGTTTCTGCAATTGGAAACATTAGGTATTTTGGTCTTGGGCGCGGTGGCTTTCGGTATTGGCACTGCAGCAGGGGTGTTAATGGCCAAACTAATGAGTAAATTGTCTGGTGGGAGAATCAACCCTCTCATTGGTGCTGCCGGCGTTTCTGCGGTGCCTATGGCTGCCCGAGTCGTCAATAAGGTTGGTTTGCAAGCGAACCAGCAAAACTTCTTGTTAATGCATGCCATGGGGCCTAATGTTGCCGGTGTATTAGGCTCAGCGGTTGCGGCGGGGGTATTACTGGCGGTGTTAGGTCATTAGTATCTTGTAATTAATTGACCACTAAATTAAAAAGCGGCGTTCATCTTTGATGTGCGCCGTTTTTTTACGTAAAGCGATCGGTATTGGGTGGGCTGTTTACCAAAAAGTAATCAAGCTAATGCTGATGAAGTTGATATAGATCAACAAGCCTCTATCGAAATTGGTGTCTTATAAGTGTGACCTATATCGCAATCACGATAATTTGTTGCGTTAGCGCATACTAAGTAGAGGGCTTTACAATGGAATTACTACCGAATTGTTATACCGATCTTTGTGTGAATGGTAAATGGTTTCATTACGACCATGGAGAGAGCTCTGTGTTTATGCTTAATGGCAGTGAGCCTTTAACATTTGAATTGGAGCGTCAACCAGCAACAGAAGAGGAGTTAGAGCAGCGCCTTAGCCAGATAGCGCAGCTACTTTGATAGGTGATTGAACTTTATTCTATCGATTATAAATCGTTGGCAAGGGCGACGATCTGTATCATTGATCGTCGCTAGTCTGTTTATTTGCCGCAACATTTCTTGTATTTGAGGCCACTACCGCATGGGCATGATTCGTTACGCTGTGGCAGTTTAGCAACGGTTGCGGTTTTAGGCCGATTCAAAATGCCGTCGAGTTGTAAAATATCTTCCTGCGCTTTTTCATCGATAACAATATCAGCAAACAGTTGATGTTCTGCAATTATAGCGTCAATCTCTTGCTTTCTGGCTTCGCTGGTTACCAGCAGTTGTAGTGGAAAAGCTTCGCTGCCTGGTTTTGCTGTGCGCTTAGTGTTGTAGCCATAACTTTCATGTTTTGGCTTAGGCGTCTTACGACCTTTAAAGAAGAACTTGTCTGACATCGAAAATCCACTGTTTTGCCATATGATGGCGATGAAAAAGGGCGCTATCTTAGCAGAATTAATTGCCAGAGCTAGCGATAAATCATATTAGTCCTACTGGTTTTATCAGATTAGTTGCGAAGGTTTTGTCCCGCGGTGATCCACGTCAAAAAACCTAAGGATAAAATTAAGGTTGCGCTGATGGCGATAATGTAAATATACCCTTTTTTCCCCTGTTTTAACGGTACACCTGTTAAGTGTAAAAATAGCGTCCAGAACAGGCACAACACTATAGGTAGTAAAAACAGTCGAGCCATGTCTTACCTCTAAGAATACAGTACGATTTGGCAAGTATAATGTAAATTATCTTAATTTGAACAATATATTAGCAATAAAAAAGCCGCATCAGCGGCTTTGATATTTCGAGTGGATCACTGCAATGAACTAAGATTCGTTGGCCGTTTTACTGACTAATTCCTCGTTTGCATAGAACTGCGCTTCATCTAACTGACCTTCTGATTTGCCCACAACCACAGCGGTCATCATGTCGCCTGTTACATTTGTCGCTGTGCGCATCATGTCGATAACCCGGTCAATAGCAGCGATAAAGGCAATCCCTTCTAGCGGTAAGCCAACCACGCCTAAGGTGACGGATAACATGACCATGGCACTACCTGGGACGCCAGCTGTTCCAACCGATGCAACCGTTGCAGTTACGGCGATCAACATATAGTCAGTCATATCGAGTGGGATGGCATAAATTTGCGCAATGAAGATAGCTGCTATAGCAGGATAGATCCCGCCGCAACCGTCCATGTTCATGGTCGCCCCAAGTGGTAAAACGAAGGCGCCATATTTTTTTGATACGCCCATGGTCTCGGTGGCGCGAGTACTTGCAGGTAATGTTCCGAAGCTAGAAGCTGTGGTAAAAGCCACGAGTTGTGCCGGCATCGCTTTGCGGAAAAATTGAATCGGACTCAGATTCGCACCAAATTTGACTAAACCACCATAGACAAAAATGATGTGAATTAATGCCGCAATATAGATGGCGCCAATAAATTTACCTAAGGGGAGTAACATCGACAAGCCATATTCACCAACTACCCAGGCCATCAGACCAAAAACACCGATAGGAGTCAGTTGTAGTACCATGCGAGTCAATTGAAACATCACCTCTGCACCCGCTTCTATTGTGTGCTTGAGTGGTGCTGCTTTTTGACCAATTTTGTTTATTGCTATGCCAACTAATGCAGCAAAGACAATGATCTGTAACACTTTACCTTCGGCTAATGAAGCAAAAGGATTAACAGGGATCATATCAAGTAATACTTGTGCAAAGCCTGGTACGTTACGTTCGCGAACCTCTGTCGTGGCCAATTCTAGGCTGCCACCCATATCGATAAGGCTACCAACGGTTAAACCAATTAAAGAGGCGATAGTCCCTGTTAGCATGAACATGGCTAACGTTTTAAAGCTCAGTCTTTTAAGGCTTGTACCACTGCCTAGCGAGGTAATACTCACCACGATAGCGCAGAAGATAAGTGGAGCGACCAGCATCTTAATCGCTGCGATGAACAGATCGCCTAAGGGTTTCACTGCCGTCGCCTGCTCACCTAAGACGACGCCTAGGCCTACGCCGAGAATAAAGCCAGCGAGTACCTTTTGCCAAAAAGGGATCTGTTTAATTGTTTGCCACATGGGATAAATTCCAATTTAATGTTGCTTTAATTGATTGCTCAACAGAACCGAGAAAATAGTCGTTCTTACTTAGAGCCACTTAAGGTTTTCAACCTACACTTTTTTAGCCAGCCATTCTATAGAGGGTTAACCTTGCTTACCAAACCCATTTTGTTATAACTTATTGTCATTAAAACAGTTGTTCTAATAACTTTAAATATTAACTTTAAAGTAACATTGTCAGGCCTGTCAATTTGCACATAAAAAATTACGTTTTTTCATTAGGTAAGCCAATATGAGCTCATTATGGTTGATGTTCAGTGCCGCATTTATTGCTGCCACCTTGTTACCTGGTGGATCAGAAGTTTTACTTGTTGCTCTGATAAATGAGGCTGCCGATAGTTGGCTTGCGTTAGTCCTTGCCGCGACGATAGGTAATACACTTGGCTCGGTGACCAGTTATTACTTGGGTTCCTTGGGACGGTTTGCCACTACGCCAGAGGCGATGGCTAAAGGGCGATATCGGCACAGTATCAGCTTAATTCAACGTTATGGTTACTGGAGTTTATTGCTGGCTTGGATGCCTTTAATCGGCGACTTATTGTGTTTACTCGCCGGTTGGATGAAACTTTCTGTGGTCAAGTCGACTCTGATGATATTAATTGGAAAAGGAATACGTTATCTGCTGGTGGCAGCGATAGCGTTACATTGGTTGTAGCAGTTTACTGTTAAATGTAGGAGCAAAATGGAATGAAGAAATGGATATTGGCAGCGGCGATCTCCGCTGCGTTAACGGGATGTGTCTCATCGAGTTTACCCACAGCTTTGCCTCAAGGGGTTTCGCTTGTTGAAACCGTTAATGTTGCAGATTCGAGTGTTGGTATTGCCTATAAGAAGTACCAGTTAGCAAATGGCTTAACGGTTATCTTGCATCAAGACAGCTCAGATCCATTAGTTCATGTGGATGTGACCTATCATGTAGGCAGTGCTCGTGAGCTTCCTGGTCGTTCAGGATTTGCTCATCTTTTCGAACATATGATGTTTCAAGGATCTGAAAACGTTGCCGATGAACAACATTTCAAGGCCGTTACCGAAGCGGGTGGTAATCTGAACGGTACCACCAACACTGATCGCACCAATTATTTTGAAACGGTCCCGAGTAATCAGCTAGAGAAAATGTTGTGGCTAGAGTCTGATCGCATGGGCTACTTCTTACCCGCATTAACAGACAAAAAATTTGAGGTACAGCGCGAGACGGTTAAGAATGAACGAGCTCAGCGTATCGATAATCAGCCTTATGGCAGAATGAATGAGCGTTTCAATCAAGCCTTTTATCCCTCTGGTCATCAGTATTCTTGGCCTGTGATTGGCTGGCCTGAAGATTTAGATCGCGCAGATGTAGAAGATGTTAAGCATTTTTTCCAAAGATGGTATGGACCCAACAACGCTACATTAACTATCGGTGGTGATTTTGACGAACAGCAGACCTTAGCCTGGATAAACAAATATTTTGGTGAGATTCCCCGCGGCCCAGAGGTCTCTGCTGAGCAAAAGACGCTAGTCACCTTGGACAGAACTCGCTACATCTCGATGGAAGATCGCGTCCACCTGCCTTTGTTACGTATTGCGTTTCCGACCGTCTATGCCAGTCACAAAGATGAAGCCGCGCTGGATCTGTTATCAAATATTATTGGCGGCGGTCCAACGTCGCTGGTCTATAAAAATCTAGTAAAAGATGGTTACGCCGTACAAGCGGGTGTAAGTCATCCCTGCCAAGAGTTAGCTTGCCAATTCTCGATTTATGCCTTAGCGAACCCCGCCCGCGGTGGACAGCTGAGTGACATCGAAAAACGCATTAGAGAGTCAATCGCAGAGTTTGAACAGCGTGGTGTGACCGACGATGATTTACAAAAAGTAAAAGTACAGTTTGAAGCCAATACAATTTTTGGGCTGCAAAGTGTTAAAGGTAAGGTGTCGACCCTAGCATTAAATCAAACTTTCTTCGGTAACCCCGACATGATTGCTTATGATCTTAAGCGTTATGCCAATGTGACCAAAGAAGATGTTATGCGGGTTTTTAATACCTATATTAAAGATAAGCCTATGGTTGTCATGAGCGTTGTGCCTGAGGGACAAAAGCAGCTTATAGCCCATCAAGATAATTACATTGCACCCGCACCGCAAGTCGCACAAACCGCGGTATCTGGTCTTAAAGAGGTTAAGACGGCTAGGGCTTCATTCGATCGCAGTGTGATGCCGAGTGCGCAGGCGGCTCCCGTCATTACGGTTCCGAGTTTATGGACGACTAAACTGAGTAACGGTATTGAGGTCATGGGGACGACAAGCTCTGAAACGCCAACCGTGGAGCTATTGATTTACCTTAATGGCGGTCATCGACTCGTGGATGTTAATCAGGCAGGGCTTGCGAGCTTAACGGCCTCGTTACTCAATGAGTCTACAAGGCTTCATAGTACCGAAGAGCTTGCTCAAGCATTAGAGATGTTAGGCAGCTCGGTCAGTTTTGGTGCGAGTACGTACCAAAGTTATATTAAAGTGTCGACCCTAACATCTCATATCGATGAAACATTGGCCATAGTGCAAGAAAAGCTATTTAAACCAGGGTTTAACGAAGCAGATTTTGAGCGTGTTAAGCAACAACACTTGCAGAGCTTGCAACACATGCAGTCAGATCCTAACTATATTGCCGACAGTGGTTTCGATGCCTTGCTATTTGGCCTCGATACGCCATTAGGTGTGAGTTCTCAAGGTTCATTTGAGAGCGTATCTGGGTTAACTCTTGATGATGTTAAAGCCTTTTATCAACAGCAATATCGGGCTGGTAATGCTCAGGTTATTGCGGTCAGCGATCTTAATCAAACTCAGATGCTTGGCAAGTTAAAGGGCTTATCGCAGTGGCAAGGTGAGGCAAGTCAGGTCCCTGCTTTAGCTAAGTTGCCGATATTAGCCACTGGCACTGTATATATAATAGATAAGCCTGATGCTGCTCAGTCTGTCATTAAGATTGGTAAGCGATCTATGCCCTATGACGCTACGGGTGATTACTTTAAATCTTATCTGATGAATTACCCGTTAGGCGGCGCGTTTAACAGCCGTATCAATCTTAATCTACGTGAGGATAAAGGTTATACCTATGGCGCAAGAAGTTACTTTAACGGCGGCAGTGAAACGGGGATTTTTGAAGCATCGGCGAGTGTGCGCAGTGATGTCACAGCTAAAGCCTTAGTTGAATTTGTAAAAGAGCTGAAGGATTATCAGGCAAATGGCATTACTGATAAGGAGTTAGTCTTTATGCGAAATTCTATCTCTCAAGCGCAGGCGTTAGACTATGAAACGCCTTACCAAAAGGCCGGGTTTATGCGCCGCATTCAACGTTTTGGACTCGATGCTAACTTTACGACGGCCCAATCGAAGATCATTAACAGTATCTCGAAACAGGAGCTTAATCGTTTGGCGAACAGTGAGCTTAATCTTAACGAAATGGTAATGTTAATTGTTGGCGATAAAGCGAAAATAGAGGCTGACATCAAAGCCTTGGGTTATCCAGTGAAAACTTTACAGTTGTAATTGACGACTTAGCCCCAATATAGACCTTGCGGTGATCCTTTATATGGATCGCCGCTTTATTTTTTTCCTTGCCATATATCTAGTCCAAGGGCTATTTTGTGGTGATGGTGAAAGCAATGAAGCTTTTTACAGGTCTAGCCTGTAAATGATCACACAAAAGCAATGAGAGACACAGATATTGAACTCTTTCAATGAAGTTATTGGCCTACTCGATAACGAGCAGGGACGAGATGCGCTAAATGGGATGTTTAGAGGAATAGAGCGTGAAGCACTGCGCATCGAACCATCAGGACATCTTGCAACGGACAAGCATCCAGATAGTTTAGGTGCGGCGCTAACGAATTCGCGCATCACCACAGACTACAGCGAGTCGTTGTTAGAATTTATAACGCCAGTGCATCAAAATATTGATACTTTGTTGACAGATTTGACTCAGACCCATGCGTTTACTGTACGTAACTTAGGTAAACAGCAGTTGTGGCCAGTGAGCATGCCTTGTTATGTCGGCGACGTGGCCGACATTCCTATTGCTGACTACGGCAGTTCTAATACGGGACAGTTAAAGCGTTTATATCGCAAGGGATTGACTTACCGTTACGGCGCGCAGATGCAGATCATCTCAGGTGTGCATTTTAACTTTTCGGTGTCTGATTCATTATGGGATCGTTTATATGAAGCGTCCGATAAACGTCTAAGTCGTTGTGATTTTATCTCTGAATCCTATTTTGGTTTGATTCGCAACTATCGCCGCCTGGTATGGGTGTTACCCTATCTTTTTGGCGCGTCACCTGCACTTTGTGGCTCATTTATTAAGGATCAAAAAACCGATTTAGCGTTTGAAAAGCTAGGTAAGGGGACGCTTTATCTTCCCTACGCCACATCGCTTCGTATGAGCGATTTGGGGTATACCAATAAAGAGCAAGAGCGCTTAAATATCAGCTATAACTCCCTTGCTGAGTACCTCGAAGGGATAAACGCAGCAATTAACATGCCTTCAACCCATTTTGAACAGATCGGGGTCAAGGTCGATGGCGAATATCGTCAGCTTAATGCTAATGTGCTGCAAATTGAAAACGAATTTTACTCCCCCATCCGGGCTAAACGAGTAGGTCTCAATGGCGAGAAACCATCCGAAGCGTTAGCGCGAGCTGGAGTCGAATATATTGAGGTTCGGGCATTAGATGTTAACCCATTTAGTCCAGTTGGTATTGATGCCGATCAGGTTCGTTTTCTCGATCTGTTTTTATTACATTGCTTGCTCAGTCCATCAGCAAAAACCGATCCTCAAGGTGAGCGAGAGATTAGCCAGAACCTTAACGCCGTTATTATTGAAGGACGTAAGCCTGGGTTGAGCTTGAGCCGCCAAGGCCACTCTATATCGATTAAGACATGGTTAAATGAACTTTTTGATGAGCTGAGTGCAATTGCAAAATTGCTCGATGGTGATCAGCGAGACTATCAGCAGGCACTTTCTCATTGGAGAGTGGCAGTTGAAGATCCGTCTCAAACACTGTCGGGTAAAATCTTGGCTGAACTATTATCAAGCCAGATTGATCATAGTTATTGGGTTAAAAATCTCGCCCAGCGTTATTATGAGCAGCTGCTTGATTACCCGCTAACGCCTGAAGTTGAGCAGGATTATGTCCGTGCCGCAGACAACTCCTTGCAAGCACAAGCCCAAATGGAAGCGGAGTCGACGGTAAGTTTTGAGCAGTATTTAGTCGATTATTTTGCCAAAGACGCTGCAGAAATAGAGCATGTTGGATGAGTGTCTCTAAGGTATTGTTGATAGCATTATTCATCTTATCTGGCTGCGCTTCTGGGCCAGATGAGGGCAATACCTGTGGCACGGTTTCTGGCTATTTGCTGCCCGATAGTGATGAGGGGCTTTATCGGGTAGTGGTAACCCATTTAAATGGCAAGGCGGTGATCTCTCGCCCTAATTATCAACTATCTCCAGGTCAATATGAGTTTACACTCGCTGAACTTATCGATTCACCACGGTTAAAAGTAAAGTTAGCCGCTCGTCAAACTAAGACGCTATCTGTCGAGGTGAGAGCCGATCAACGTTATCACCTCGCGGCTAAATTTAATCAAGATCAGATCTATCGTGGTTTAGATAGCGATTATTGGCAGCCTGTTGTTTGGAAACAAGAAGCTGATCAATGTGAATGGCTCTCGTTACAACGAGATGATAAGTAACCAGAGAAAATAAATAGTTACTTGGTATGCTCAAGGTCTTGGGCTAATTTTATTGATTATCCAAGAGTTCGATGTGACACTAGGGCTTTGATTCGGCTAATTTTTCGGTACTCCTCATTATGAAACATTTTGCCACAATGCTATTAGCAGGGCTCACCATCATGGTGACTGGGTGCGCTACTTCGCCTCCAGAAGACCCTGAAAACCTATGTGCCATCTATCAAGAAAACAGAGATTGGTACGAGGCTGCGGTCAATACCAGAGAAAAATGGGGCGTGCCAGTGCACGTGCCTTTAGCCATGATGTATCAAGAGAGCTCTTTTAAACACAATGCCGCACCGCCGATGGAGTACTTTTTAGGCTTTATCCCTATTGGCCGTGCGAGTGATGCCTATGGTTATGCCCAAGCAAAAACCATGACTTGGGATGATTACGTTAAAGAGACGGGTAACTCATGGTCGAGCCGAAGTGATTTTGATGATGCAATGGATTTTATGGGATGGTTTGTTTATAAAACCCATAAAATTAATGGGGTATCTAAGTGGGATGCTCGTAATCAATATCTTAATTATCATGAAGGTTGGGGCGGATATAAGCGAAAAACCTATCGGCAAAAACCTTGGTTGATCAAAGTGGCTGATAAAGTCGATAGTCGTGCTAAGCGCTATGCGGCGCAATACCGTACTTGTCAGGAGGATCTCGATTCTTCTTGGTTATGGCGGCTATTTTTTGGGTAGTGGTGTTGACTAGCCTGTTTGCTAATGCGAACGAGCGAAAACATAATTTGCATACGTAACGTTATGTTTTATTTGTCTTTGTAATTAGTCGCTAACTTATCGATACTGGAGCACTGTTCTAAGCACGATAAAATGACTATAATGCGCGCAAAATAATAGCCATACCCTACAAAAAGGATAAAAGATGACTAAGCCATTTGTTGCTGTATTAATGGGATCTGATTCTGATTTACCCACGATGCAAGCTACCTTAGATGTACTCAAAACCTTCGGTATTCAATTTGAAGCAAAAGTCACGTCAGCTCATCGTACTCCAGCGGCGACGCATGCCTATGTTACTGACGCTGAAGCACGTGGCTGTAAAGTCTTTATATGTGCAGCGGGTCTAGCGGCTCATCTAGCGGGTGCTGTTGCAGGGATCACGACTCGTCCCGTTATTGGTGTGCCAGTTGACTGCGGTCCATTGCAAGGCCATGACGCACTATTATCAACAGTAATGATGCCTGGCGGCGTGCCTGTTGCAACGGTGGCTATTGGTAGTGCTGGTGCTAAAAACGCAGGTTACCTTGCAGCGCAGATGCTAGCTGTTGGTGATGATGCCTTGGCTGTAGCAGTTAAGGAGGAACGTGCTAAGTCTGCTGAAGCCGTTCAAGCAAAAGATGCTAAGCTACAAGAAAAGCTTGCTAACGCATAATTACAAAAGTTTTAGTGAAAAAGCCGCGACTTAACTCTCGCGGCTTTTTTTATGACGCCATTTTAACCCTTTCGCTTATCTGTCCCGTTAATATCATTATCCGCGTGACCTATCCCGCTTACGTCAAAGACGAGTGTCTATGGTTGGAAGTGGGATTATATCATTGAATTTACATGGGTAGCGCTTGTCAACCATAGACAAATCCCATCGCTGGGTGCAGACTTTGACCCACAGAGAGAATGGTTGAGCAGGGAGTCGAGCGTGACTAAGGTAGCGGAAATTGAAGTGGTTGATGATATTGACCAAATCTTGATGCATCAATATGCCCAAGGTGACCACAAAGCGTTTGAGCAGTTATATAGTAAACACAAAGGACCGCTGTATCGCTATTTTGTGCGTCAGATTGGTGATAAGACCTTGGCAGAAGACCTTTATCAAGAGACTTGGGGGCGAGTGATTAAGGCGGCATCTAGTTATCAAAGTCAGGCCAAATTTACCACTTGGCTGTATCGAATAGCTCATAACTTGTTGATCGATCATGTACGGGCGCTAAAACCTGTCGATAACTTTAGTGATGTGTTTGCAGAGGGACAAGACAGTGATGCCGTGTTACCCAGTGACAACAGCTCCCCACATGCTTATGCCGAAGAGCAGATTAAAGCCAGTTTGCTAAAACGCTGTATTGCATTGCTGCCCCAGGTACAGAAAGAGGCTTTCCTACTGAACATAGAAATGGGCTTTACGGCGGCCGCTATTGCTGAGATCGCAGGAGTCGGCCTTGAAGCGGTCAAGAGTCGAATTCGCTACGCAAACCAAGGGCTAAGAGAGTGTGTTAGCGCTAAATGGCAGGATCAAAGTGATGAAAGATAATCTCAAGACACAACTCAGTGATAGCTATTTACGCAAGCTGTATCACATGCAAGCGACAGAGCAGCCGAGTCAGCAACTCGATAACAAAGTGTTAGCGCAAGCCTCGGCACAAATATCAAAGCCGACAGATAACGTGGTTAAGCCTCATGCCAATTTTTGGCGTCAATATCGTTGGCCTATCTCTTCGGCAGCATCTGTGATGCTGGTGGTTACTTTGTTGCTGATTAACCCGAGCATGCAAGATGAGGTGCTGACAGATGATGCGATTATGCCGCAAAGCGCCCCTATGCTCATGCAGCATGAACCCAAGTTGAGGCAAAGTGCTACGCCGACAGGCGGTGGAACTGGTACAGAGGAGGGAGCGCGTCTCTCTGTTGCTAAGCCAACTTTAGGCCCAAGTGCCGAGGGTGCTGCACGTAGTGAAAACATGGATAAGCGTGAAAGCTCCACAGCTCAGAGCTTCAGCAACAATATGGATACGTTATCTGCTGAGCATGAGCAGCAACCTCGCGCCATGATCTCTGATCTTCAAGCCGTGAATCATTTGTCGCAACTGGTGGCGGGGCAGTTGTGGGCCCAGGCTAGCGTGTTGTCTCAAAAGATGGCTAAAGAACGTCCTCAATTAGACGACAAGCAACATCCTCAACATCAGCAATGGTCAAGTCTGCTCAAACAGATTGCCGACCACAGCTAGTCTGGAACTGATAGTTGGGCATCGATAGTAGTGTGTCGATAGTAGTCCTAATGTCAGTCCAGTCAATGGCAGCTTTATGCGCCAGCTAAGCCATCGTTTCTCTATGCGCCTCATCATGGGCGCATTGGGACTTCTGTCAAGGCTCACTGCACACCTGTTTTACAATTAATGTTGGTCACTAAGGTGATAGCAAGTGGTTCCATTGAGCCTCGTTTCCTTGTACTTAGTCTGCAACGTGTTACCGCTTGTAGGAGTGATGGCTAAGGGAAAAACCAATATCAATATTAAGGGTAAAATGAAGTTCCGCTATATATTGCGCTATGGGTACCCCGCCTCATCCGTGTTGTGCTCGGCTATGTTACTCATGTACGGCGTCCGTTTTTTGGTCGTGCTCGTTTCATGTCGTACACATTTGCTAATACTTCTTTGCTGATAAATTACTGTGGATTTAAGAAAAGTTTGCTACCTTGTTGCCCTCAGAAAAAGAATTCAATAACAAATAGATGAGCTGCACATGAAACTTCGCCACGCGTTTGCCTGTTGCGTACTTGCACTGGGCACAGTTAATTCACCTTTCGCTATATCTGCCCAGACTCTTGATAATCAGGGATACTATCGCTCTCCCGCCTTAAGTGGAGACACATTAGTGTTTACTGCCGAGGGCGATTTGTGGACCCAAGAACTCCATGATGCCCACGCCCGTCGCTTAACTTCATTACCTGCAGAGGAGCTTGGCGCGACCATTTCAAAAGACGGTCAATGGGTGGCGTATGTCGCCAACTATGAAGGTGCAAGTGAAGTCTATGTGATGCCAATTAATGGCGGCGTCGCTAAACGTGTCAGCTATGAAAACAGCCGAGTACGAGTGCAAGGTTGGACTGCTGAGGGGCAAGTACTTTATGCCACCGACAATGCGTTTGGCCCTGCTAACTACTGGGTGCTGCGCAGTGTGGATCCTGTGAGTTTACGCACTCAAGATTTACCGCTGGCCGATGCCATTGAAGGGGTTATTGATGATGCCGGCGAGTACCTTTACTTTACTCGCTTTGGTCTGCAAACCACGGGCGATAACGCCAAAGTTTATCGCGGTGGCGCTAAAGGAGAGTTATGGCGCTATCAAATCGGCACTCAAACAGAGGCAAAGAAATTAACCACGGCACATCAAGGTTCAGTTCGTCAGCCTATGTTATGGCAAGGTCGGCTGTATTTTATTAGCGACGAAAGTGGTAACGACAATATTTGGTCGATGACCCTTGACGGTGAATCGCTGCAACAGCATACCCAGTTTAATGATTGGCAAGTTCGTGGGGCGCGTTTAGATAGTGGCCGCATCGTATTTCAGCAGGGCGCAGATATTAAACTTTATGATATTGCGGCGAATACGACAAAACGACTCGATATCCAGTTGACCTCAGATTTTTCACAGCGTCGTGAGCATTGGGTTAACCAGCCGATGAAATATGCAACGTCCGCTACCTTATCGCCAGCAGGTGATAAGGCTATCATTACCGCCCGCAGTCATGTTGCGGTTGCAGGCATTGATGGTTCGCGTCTGGTAGAAATCAATCTAGCGGGCGAACATCGTGTCAGAAATGCCCTGATGAGCCCCGATAGTCAGTGGATTTACGCCATTAGTGATGCATCTGGTGAGCAGGAAATATGGCGCTATGCGGCAAACGGTAGCAATGAGGCTACCCAGCTCACCGATGATGGCAAAACGCTACGAATGGGTCTACATCTCTCACCCGATGGACGTTATTTAGCCCATGATGACTACGACGGTAATGTGTGGTTGTTGGATCTTAAAAAAGGCAAAAACCGCAAAATCATCACCAATGGTGAAGGATTAGGACCATATGCAGACCTTGTGTGGTCTAAGGATAGCCGTTTTATCGCCCTGACAAAGAGTGAGCAAGGTAAGTTACGCCCGCAAGTGGTGCTCTATTCCCTAAAGGATGACAAGTCACAAGCCTTAACCACAGATAAATATGAGTCATTTTCTCCCGCGTTTAGTGATGATGGCCAATGGCTATATTTCCTATCTAATCGAGCATTTACAGCAACGCCATCATCGCCCTGGGGCGATCGCAATATGGGACCCGTTTTCGACAAACGCGGTGAGATCTTTGCCTTGGCACTGACGCCAGAGGCACGCTTTCCGTTTAATAAACCCAATGAGCTAACGAGCAAGGCAGCAGACAGTAAAGATGAGGACGAGCCAAAGCAAACTAAGGTGACATGGGAAGGTCTCAGTGAGCGTTTGTGGCAAGTTCCTGTACAAGCGGGCAACTACGACTCACTCAAGGTGACTGGCAAAGGGCTCTATGTGCTGGACAGAGCGATCAGCGCCAATAGTGCCCCGTCCCTTAAATGGATTAAGTTTGATGCACTTGCCCCCAAGGTCGACACCTTTGCCGAGGACGTGGCAAGTTTTGCGCTGTCTGCCGACAACAGCAAGTTGATGCTTCGAAGTTACAAAGACGGCGGTAGTAATCTATTGATCGTCGATGCTGGCGATACACTGCCTAAAGATCTTAGCTTAGCAAAGGTGCAGACGCAGCAATGGCAACTAGCTATTTCTCCTCAGCTCGAGTGGCAACAGATATTTGATGATGCTTGGTTGATGCACCGAGATTCATTTTTCGACAAGAAGATGCGCGGCCTAGATTGGCAAGCAACACGGACAAAGTATCAGCCGCTGTTGGACAGATTGACCGATCGGCATGAGCTGAACGATATTTTTAAGCAGATGATGGGAGAGCTGGACTCGCTGCATTCCCAAGTGAGGGGTGGTGATTTACCCGTCGACGTCGAGATGGCAAAGGGAGCAAACTTAGGGGCAAGACTAGAGCAAACCGATAATGGCGTACGGATTGGGCATATTTATCAGGCCGATGCTGAACTACCGAGTCATGCATCGCCCTTGGCCCGCGTTGACGTTAATGCTCGGGTCGGTGACATCATAGTCGCGGTCAATGGCAAATCGATTAATAGTGTTGCCGATGTAGCTAAGTATCTGCGTAATCAGAGTGATAAGCAGGTGTTGCTGACGTTAAAGCGCGACAAGAAAGCGCTTAAAACCCTTGTTGTCCCAGTCAACAATAGAACCGACGCCAAATTACGTTATTTAGACTGGGTAAACCATAACGTGAACAAGGTTACCGATGCGAGCCAAGGCGATATTGGTTATCTGCACCTCTATGCAATGGGCTCGGGAGATATTGCCAGCTTTGCCAGAGAGTTCTATGCCAATATTGATAAAAAAGGTCTGATCATCGACGTGCGCCGTAATCGAGGTGGCAATATTGATAGTTGGATCATTGAGAAGTTACTGCGTCGTGCGTGGATGTTTTGGCAACCAACGCAGGGGACACCTAATACCAATATGCAACAAGCGTTTAGGGGGCATCTAGTGGTGTTAACAGACCAGCTAACGTATTCCGATGGCGAAACGTTTTCGGCTGGGATAAAAGCCTTGGGGCTTGCGCCCTTGATTGGTAAGCAGACCGCTGGAGCAGGTGTATGGTTGTCGGGACGTAATTCGTTAACCGATAAGGGCATGGCGCGCGTTGCCGAGTATCCGCAGTATGCGATGGATGGTCGCTGGATTGTCGAAGGGCGTGGTATTAGCCCCGATATCGAGGTTGATAATTTACCTTTAGCGACCTTTAATGGCGTCGATGCCCAGTTAAATACGGCGGTCAGTTATTTGCGAGATAAGTTAACTCAGCAGGGTGTGGAGCCGTTACAAGCACAACCTATGGCGTCAAACGGTATGGCACAGGATATTAAGTAATAAGTAATTAGCTTTACCCTTTTTAGGAGGTTATCGGCCGAGCAGTTCCCAGGTCGATAACCTCCGTTTTTCGTTTCTGCTTCAGCATCTGTCTACTTTCACGCTTTTCCCTATCTGTCATATCCTAAGCTTAAGGGACATTCAAATGCGCGCATTATCGCTTTTGGTTCAAAGAAATATAGAGAGAAAGTATGTTTATACCAATCAGTAGCCAGCTGAATAAAATCGCCATAAGTTCATTTGTATGGAAGGATACCGCCAGATTTGGTCGTTTGAATGTGTCGGATAATAGTTGAGCTATTTGTCATCAATAGTGGCAGAGGGCGCTTTCTGGCCATCTAGCTATGATATGAATAGGAAAAATGGTTGATAATTTGGCTATTGATTCATGAGTAATGATTAATTTTTGTTTAGTTTGACTGAATTATCGGCATTGCAGTCTGTTTGTTGGGATTATCTCTGCAAACTCCCTTGCTTTTAAGGTGTATCAAGGGTACATATTAATAGAACACTGAATGGATATTTACTTGGTTTTGGCCCATGCTTAATAGGCGTCAAATGAAAAAAAAGCGTTTGAGTCCCTTGTTTTTTCTTCTACCTACCCCAAGTTCATTATTGAAGTAATTCTTAAAAGGAAAACCTATGAAAATAAATCTTTCTGGTCACCACGTTGATATTACTGATTCAATAAAAGAGCATGTGAATCAAAAGTTTTCCAAGATCGCAACACATTTTCCAACGCTAATTTCACTCGACATTATCATTTCTAAAGAGCACGGGGAGTTTCAAGTCGAGTTACGAACTAATTATGAAGGTAGCCGGATTTCTGCATCAGGTACTGGTGATGTGATGTATCCTGCTATTGCGACCGCAGCCAAGAAGCTTGATGCGGCGCTTAAACACAGAAAAGGTCATTTAAAAGCAGATCTCCATGAGAAGCCTGTGAGTACCACACCTGAAATCGCCCATGAAATCATCCAAGAGATGAAATTGTCATAGCGTGATTCGTTGAATAAAAACCACCTTTTTAGGTGGTTTTTTTGGCTTGGGCACTTTATATAATCGCCAGTTGTAAGGCTTTGACCACCGCCTGAGTCCTATCACGACTACCTAGTTTGATTAAAATGTTTGAGATGTGATTTTTAACCGTGCCTTCGGCAAGATACACCGCAGTGGCAATCTCTTTATTGGCATAGCCGCCAGCCATTAAGGTTAAAATCTCCTTTTCTCTCTCACTGATATCCATACTGCCAAGCGAACCCGTATCAATTTGAGTACCCGGTTGTTTGATTATCTGATTTAAAATATCTGTTTCAATAAGGTAGCCGCCATTAGCGACTCGGATTATGGCCGTAATAAGCTTGTCTAAGGAGACATCTTTAAGCAAAAAACCATTAGCGCCATATTTAATACTGGCAACAAATAGCGCGTTATCGTCAAAGGTGGTCAGCATAATAATCGGAACTGCTGAGGGTTTTGCGCGGATGATTTTTAGCATTTCGATGCCATCCAAAACGGGCATGCGAATATCGCTTAATATCAGTTGGACTGGCTGTTGCTCAAGTGCGTTAATGGCGTCTCGGCCATTTTCAGCCTGCCACACAATATTCACCTTATCAGACAAAGAGAGCAGGCTCGCAATGCCTTGCCTGATGAGTTTTTGATCGTCGACTAATCCAAGGGTAATAGCGCTAGTTTTTAAGTGCATGCGAAGTGACTTTTATGGTTAAGGAAGGCTCACGCATCAATACACTCGATGGTTAGCGTATAGCCACAGCGGCCTGAACGATTAACTTTATCCTGGGTCAATGTGGCATTATTTGAGGTTAATGTGGCTGTGCCGCCGAACGCGATTAAACGCTCATTCATCCCCTTAAGGCCTGAGCCTGGAACGATAGCAGTTTGATGGCGCCCATTATCAACGAGTTTTACCGTTAAGCTAGTGCCTTGTTTTAGCATTTCGAGCGAGAGTTGATCGGCAATGCCGTGGCGCACGGCATTGCTGATCCCCTCTTGTAATATCAATAACAGCTCTTGTGCCAGAGCGGTCGATTCGATCAACTGATTGCTCTGGACCGTTAATGATACACCAGGGAGGCGCGTGATTAGGCTTTGCAATGGCTGACGTAAATCTAACTGAGATAAGCCGCGTTGCTCCCGCACCACTTTACGAACACTGTACAGTAACTCCTTGGCCACCGATTTAGACTGCTCAACATGAGGTAGTAGTTCGCCCGATGCCATGTGACCAAGTACTTCAAGCTGAAGAGATAATGCAGTGAGCTGATGACCCAAAATATCATGCAGATCTCGCGCTATACGCAGCCTTTCCTGTTGCTGGCTCGCTTGACTGAGTAATGAGCGAGTGGCGAGCAGTTGTTGATTAAGCTGTTCTTGTCGCAATCTTGCCTCGGCTTCATTGATACGAGCTTGGCTGCTGCTGTAGGCAAAAAATTGAAATGCCAAATAGAGCAAGCTTGTGAACAAGGCGCTGGAGTTTTGATGCTGTGTGGTATCGATAGCAAAAACCAGCACATTGATCAGTAACATGCTCGATATTGCACCTCGTTTAGACAGATACTCTGGCAATAAAGAGGCCCAGATGACCAATAGGATCTGCATGAGACCGTTAGGCATCTGGCTAAACAGTAATAAGATGAGGCCTGCTTGACAGGCCAGTGCGGGTATCACTAATTTGGGCTGATATCGCGTTAGCTGCTTGGAAGCCACCACCAGAAATAGCTGCAGAAACAGCAAAAAACAGAGTGATATGAGCAGAGTATTGTGCTGCTGGCTATCTATTTGCATTAGGGATAACCAAGCGACTAATACCCATGTAGCAACGCCTGCAACCAGTAACATCTTGCTTTCTTTCGTTAATCTTCCCTGCAACACTGATGTTCCTTTTATTGTCTTCGCACTGTGTGGTTCTAGGTTAAAACGCTTTGGTAATTAAAACATGACTTTTGGCACCTGTTTATTGTTTTACCTTTTCCTAAAATGAGCATTCAATCATGACACAAGGAAAGAACAATGAAAAACATCATTCAATGCAGCACTGTTTCAGCACTCATGCTTGCGATGAGTTTAAGCCCCGCTGCTTATGCCGATGATCTGACATTAACGATTGACAACATCGCTTTGGAGCAGGGAAAACTGCTGGTGGCGTTATTTAGTGGCGAAGCGTCGTATAACAGCGGCCAGCACGCCATAGCATCGATGATGAAACCTGTGACCGCACATCAGCATGCTTTAGTCTTTACCGATTTAAAACCAGGAGAGTATGCCATCAAAGTGATTCATGATGAAAATGATAACAATAAGTTAGACAGTAATTTCCTTGGCGTGCCGAGTGAGGGATACGGCTTTAGTAACAATGCAGGGGAATTTGGGCCAGCAAGTTATCAACAAGCTAAGTTTTCCCTGAATGGTGATACCACAATTACGATTCACGTGCGCTAGGAGTAAGAAAATGTTGAACAGACGACAATTTATTGGCTCATCGTTAGCGTTAATGGCGACAGCGGCTTGGGGGAAGATGGCCGATACAGTACTCGCACTCGACAATCAGTCTGTGCTTGCCAAGCAACCTTGGGCCTCAGCCTTCGCTGGCGTCCAGCAAGACTTTGCTCCACTTGAGATGCAAGTCTCAGGGTTATGGCCTAAAGCGCTGCAAGGGAGCCTGTATCGTAACGGTCCCTCAATGATGCGTCGTGGCGATGTCAGTTATCAGCATTGGTTTGATGGTGATGGAATGGTGCAACAGTTTTCTATTGGCGCAGAGGGAATTAGTCATAAAGGTAAGTTTGTTCGAACCAAAAAATTCCAAACTGAGCAGCAAGCGGGGAAGTTTCGCTATAACACTGCAGGAACAGTGATCTCCGATGCGCTGCCTATTCGCAATAACGATGATATGAATGTCGCCAATACTAGCGTTATTCCATGGAAGGGCGAACTTTTGGCGTTGTGGGAAGCGGGTTCACCTTACCGAATCGATCTTAATACCTTGGATACTATCGGTGTTAAAGACTTTGGTGAAAAATTTAAACAGTTACCCTTTTCTGCTCACCCTCTACCAGACGGCAATGGTGGAATGTGGAACTTTGGTAGTTGGTATGTGGATGGTAGTGCATCGCTATTGGTATATCAGGTTTCAGGTGCCGACCAATTGGAGCGCATCGAACTTATCGAATTGCCTCAGGCAAGTTATCTGCATGCCTTTACTCAAAGCCAGAGCAAATTGATCTTCTATGTTTCATCCTGTGTGTATCAACGAGGACAGAGTTATATTGACTCTTTTCGCTGGCAGCCCGAGTTGGGTGCCAAACTGTTAATCATAGATAAAGCCGACTTTACAAAGCGCCAGTGGGCGGATCTACCTGCGGGTTTTGCATTTCATTTTGGCGGAGCGACTGAAGTTGACAATATCTTGAGCGTACAAATCTGTCTTTATCCCGATGCTGGTATATTGCTTAATGGCATGTCTTCATTGATGACTGGTGAGCAAAAAGAGCGAAGCAGTGATGCTGAGCTTGTTACCATTTCGCTAGGGCTATCAGCATCGTCACAACAAGGTAGCCCAAGTAACTTGGCTCAAATACATCGAAGCGGTGTCAATATGGAATTTCCGCAGTTTGACGCTAGAGTGACCCAAACGTTGCCAAGTGTCTATGGTATTGGGGCTTCGAAGCAAAGTGAGTCGGGCTTAAGTGATACCTTATATCAGTTGCAATCAGGCGTTATGACCGGCAGCTACTATTTTGGTGAAAGCAAGATCATTGAAGAGCCGCTATTTATCCCCAAAGAAGAGGCGGGTGAAGGGTATCTGTTGATGACATGGTTAGATTATCAATGCAACCAAAGTGGCTTGTCGCTGTTTGATTGTCAGCACATTGCGGCAGGACCTATTGCTGAGGCCACCATGGAAAGAGCATTACCCTTAGGTTTTCATGGCTGTTTTATATAATGATTCAGCCTTTAGAAGCTATTTGATCTGTTTGCTGTCAAACAGTGCCTCGATGGCTTGCAGCGGATTATCGAATGGTCATTGGTGTCGAGGGGCAGTAAATAGGTACAAATTGCGCCAGCTGTGATGGCAAAGCGATATCGGCGTCTTGGGGTAAGAGTCGTAGTGGCTTCAAGTGGACATCGTAAGAGCCTTCGCTAAGGCTGTAGACCTGAGTGAGATCTAGGCTGATCGTTTGACGACTATTTACTGGCAATGTGAGGTAATCAGTTGCCTCTATCGCAGCACGCTTTGCTAGGACTACCTTGGTAGGTCGCTTTTTGGTCAGTTTGTTGGTGGTTAACAGTTATAAACTCACTAAACCAGGCATCAAAAGGAGTTTGCCAGGTGAGTAGATACCAGGCTTGCTCAGTTTGATTGTCGAGTGTGAAGGTCAAATGGCCTACATCGTTGATTGTTATTTGGCAGGTAGGTTGCTGCATCGTTGCAAATGTGTCCTTTACAGGTAAGAGCATCACTAATACAAAGAGTAGTGTGGATCTGAGCAGGTTTAACATCAATAGGTGACTAACCTTTTAAGTATTTAAAAAAGGGCGGAATAATCCGCCCAAAAGACAAGGAGTGTTACAAGTTTAGTTTAAGTTTGGTGTGTTTTCGGCAAAATATTCATGACTGTCAGCGTTTTGAATCGCTTGCGCTGGATTGGATGGCATTAAGCGAGACAATCGGCAAGTGTTGTTAGTGGGCGTTAATCTGATTTTGCTATCACCACAATCGTTTGTTAAATTATTAAATTGCGCGCAATTTAATTGCATGGTCTGGTTTTTGTTGCTATAAATAGCCCTAACTTAATTGCGCGCAATCTTTTTATCTTTAATATGTTGGAGAATTCTATGAAACCACTTTATCAAACAACGGCGACAGCGAGTGCAGGACGTAATGGTCAGGTAGCCACCGATGACGGCAAATTGTCGGTGATGCTGAGCTATCCAAAAGAGATGGGCGGAACTGGCGAAGCAACCAACCCAGAGCAACTGTTTGCCGCGGGTTACAGCGCTTGTTTTTCAAACGCAATATTGCATGTAGCCAGAGAGGCCAAAGTTGCCTTAACCACTGCACCTGTAACGGCTAAGGTCGGAATTGGCGCCAGAGAAGAAGGTGGGTTTGCGTTAACCGTAGCATTAAGTGTGGAGTTAGCGCTGCCTCAGGATCAAGCGGTTGAGTTAGTGAAGGTCGCACATCAAGTATGTCCATACTCAAATGCCGTACGTAATAACATTGATGTTAGTTTGAGCGTCAATCATCAGGTAATTTAAACCGAACATCTAATCAAAAAATCATAGTTGGGAGAGTAATTTTGAATCAGACAATAGCACCTGTATTGATGACCATTGGGCGAGTGCTGCTTGCTTTGTATTTTCTGTTACCTGGCGTAATGAAGTTTATCAACTGGGATATGCATGTTGCTCTAATGGAAAAGCACAACATGATAATGATCCCCATGTTGTTAGCTGCCGCAGGGATATTTCAGATAGTGGCAGCCATAGCGCTGATATTAAATCGATATACTTTTATCATGGCATTGTTGCTTGCCGGTCTTGTTATAGTGATCAACTTTAGCTTACATGATTTTTGGAATTTCAGTGGTGTAGAAGGTGCCCATGAGATGCAAAATTTTGTCAAAAATCTAGGTATTTTAGCTGGGTTATTAGTATTAGCAGGACATAGCGGCAGTAAGTCGGATATCGAGTAGATTTGGATCTACCAATAGCGATATTATCTCACTCAACCAAGCCCCTTTTGTGAGTCTTATAAGGGGCTTTTAAAATTTATGTTTACTCAGCTCCGTCAGTAGCATTTGACGACCATCACTCTCCACATGAGTTAAAAATGCTTGTGCTATCGCGGAAGGGCGCTTTGATTTTAGCCATAGAAAGTACCAGTTCGAGTTAATCGGCAACTCTTTTACCTTAAGTTGGACCAATCCGGTATTGCCGCCAAACGCCAAGGTATGTGCCGATAAAATACTCACTCCTAAGCCTGACATCACCGAGTGCTTGATGGCTTCATTACTCTCGATCGTCATCTTCACATTCAATCTCACTCCCTGTTTATTCATGAAGTTTTCAATGGCCAAACGCGTACCTGAGCCATTTTCACGCATTAGAAATGGGGCATTACATAACTCAGCCAATGATACGTCAGGCTGTTTTACTAGTGGGTGGTTTTCATGGGCGATAGCAACCAAGGGATTGTTGAAAAACTCAATACTGTCGGTATTGATATCCCCTGGTGGGTGGCTAAACACGTAGAAATCATCGATACCTTGTTTGAGCCGCTCAATGATCTGCTGCCGGTTGCCAACATTGAGTTGCACTGCAACATTAGGGTAGCGTTCACAAAAGGGACCCAACAGGTGGGGAATAAAGTACTTAGAGGTCGTCACCACCGCCAGTCTTAGAGTACCGGATTTAAGTTCGCCCATATCAGACAGTGCCATTTCAAGCCGTGAAAAGCTGTCTAACACCTCTGTCGCCGTCTTGACAACTTCTAGCCCCGCTTCGGTGAACACCACTTTTCTGCCGACGATATTATACAAGGGTAAACCGACCACATCGGTGAGCTTCTTCAGCTGCATCGAGATGGTGGGCTGTGTCAGGTGGAGCATCTCTGCCGCACCGCTAACGCTGCCGCTGTCATACACTGCGAGCAGGATCTCCATCTGCCTGAGTGTACCAAGGTGAGCTTGTAATCTTAGTGACATTGAATGTTCTCTAACTCTACATATAGATGTTTCTCTATATATAAGCACAAAAATATCTATTTTTACATATCAATCTTTTTTGGCAGAATCGCCTCATAGTTTTAACGCTTGGCTTACCTACTTAAATAAAGAGGTCTATATGAAACGATTTATGCATGTTGCACTGCAAGATAAGCAATCTCTATTCAGTTTATTTACAGGCCTTGTTGTCTCCGTTATAGGGACGAGCGCAACGTCTCAAGGGCATAGTGGTACTGGCTTAATGGTGGTTGGCGCGAGTATTCTCTCTTTAGCGGGCTTCTCTCTTGCCGCGAGCTTACACAAAACAAAGCAAGCGATTAGGCCAGCGAGCAATCAGCTTAAGGCTAAGGAAGCTTAAGATCAGATGGATATCACTATCGCATTTTTCATTCTGGGAGCGTTAGCCACCTTGGTGAAGGCTAATGTGCAGTTTCCTAAAGCGCTCTATCAAAGTCTTACGTTATTCTTATTGATTGCTATCGGCTTAAAAGGGGGGGTTGCGCTCGCCGAATATGGTTCTCCCAAATTATTACCTCAGTCAGGTCTAGTTATCTTATTGGGACTTATGATACCGATCATCGCGTTTCCAATCCTACGTTTCATCGGTCAGCTTAATCGTGAAGACTCAGCTTCTATTGCGGCCCATTATGGCTCGGTGAGTATTGGTACCTATGCGGTAGCTTTGGCATTTCTAGAGACACAGAATATCGCCTATGAAGCCTACTTCCCGCTGTTTGTCGTGTTGCTCGAAGTGCCCGCAATTGCCATCGGTATTGCCCTAGCGAAAAAGACTGGCGATAAAGTGAAGTGGAAAGTGTTACTGCATGAAGTGTTCTGCAATCAAAGTATGGTGCTGCTTGTTGGGGCGCTATTTATCGGTTACTGGGGGGCAGACCAAATTGGCTCAATAAAGCCACTCTTCATTGATCTGTTCCGCGGCGTGTTGGCGCTGTTCCTATTGGAGATGGGCATGGTAGCGGCGAGTCGCATCAAAGATCTGAAGCAGATGGGCAATTTCATGTTGGCCTTTGGCGTCGCAATGCCACTGATTGGCGGCCTGCTGGGTTGTTTCTTCGGAATTCTGATGGGGCTTTCGAGTGGTGGCGCGACCTTGCTGGCAGTGCTGGGAGGAAGTGCGTCATATATCGCCGTACCGGCGGCAATGCGAGTGGCTATCCCCAACGCAAATCACAGTTTATCTATTACATACTCCTTAGCAATTACATTCCCGTTCAATGTGTTAGTAGGAATACCTACCTATGCGCTGTTCACTCATTGGTTAACAAATTAAGAGGCAAATATGAATCAAGCTAAAGTCGCTATTATTATGGGTTCGCAAAGTGATTGGCCAACCATGAAAAATGCTACCACTGTGTTGGATGCACTAGAGATCGCCTATAGAGCGCAGGTTGTGTCGGCTCATCGCACTCCAGAGCGTTTAGTCGAGTTTAGCCATGGCGCTGCAGCAGACGGTGTTGAGGTGATTATTGCTGGTGCCGGTGGCGCCGCCCATCTGCCAGGTATGACCGCCGCTATGACACATCTGCCTGTGATTGCTGTGCCTGTGCTGAGTAAGGCGTTAAAGGGGATGGACAGTCTACTTTCTATTGTGCAGATGCCAAAAGGCGTCGCAGTAGCCACTCAAGCTATCGGTGAGGCAGGGGCGTTTAATGCAGGCTTGATGGCGGCGCAAATTTTGGCATTAAAAGATAAAGAATTGACTCAGCGTCTATGTGACTGGCGCGCGAGTCAAACTGCTAGTGTTCCCTTGGAGGTTGAGTAATGCGTATTGGCATCATTGGTTGCGGTCAGCTAGCCAGAATGATGGCCCTTGCAGGATTACCGCTGGGGATAAAATTTAGCTTTGTTGCCGATAGCGGTGTTGATACCGATCTCAGTTGTGTTGAGGGTTTGGGCATTATAGCGCCCTGGCAGCCAGGGCAAAGTATAGAAGCTCTTTATCACGCCCTTGGTAAACCCGATGTGATCACGGTAGAAAAAGAGCAGGTTGATCTGCATCTCGTGCAGCAACTTGAAACCTATTGCACGGTTCGCCCTAGCGCCGCTAGCATTGCCCAGTGTAAAAGTCGTATCAAAGAGAAGCTATTGCTAGCCAAGCTAGGCATTCCTTGTGCGCCTTTTACCTATCAAGCGGACCTAGCTCAAAGCGCAGCAACCCTTGGTTTGCCTATGGTGATAAAGTCCTTGGATGAGGGCTATGATGGTAAAAATCAGTGGGTCGTCCATGACAATGATAGCCTCAATACACTCGCGGCCTCAGAAACTTTTGGCGATCATTTGATAGAGCAGTGGATCCCCTTCGATAAAGAGGTGTCACTTATTGGCACGCGTGGTCATGATGGCGAGATTCGCTTTTATCCCTTGACCGAAAATGTGCACCGCAAAGGCATTCTTATCCGCTCAACGGCGCCGGCTAAGCATATTAGCCCAGAAATGGAAGCTGCTACCCAGGACTATATGCGCCGATTACTCGAAGCTGAGGATTATGTTGGCGTGTTGGCGATGGAACTATTTGTAGTAGGCGACCAATTGCTGGTCAATGAACTCGCCCCACGTGTTCATAACAGCGGACACTGGACCCAAATGGGGGCTACAACATGCCAGTTTGAAAATCATATTCGCGCAGTTGCTGGCTTGCCACTCGGGGCAACCACGTTAACCAGCAAAACCGGTATGTTAAATCTACTTGGTGTTGCTGTGCCGCCGATGAAAGCGCTAAGTGCGAGTTCAAGTTTGCATTGGTATAACAAGGCGACTAAACCCAACCGTAAGTTAGGCCACATCAATTTTATCGCTGCCGATTATGTCTCGCTCGACCAACAGATGGATCTCACTGAAACCCACTTATATTGATTGGTTGCTAAACGCTTGCCTCTTTTAGCCAGTATGGTGCACTGCATTGCCTGCCAATACTGGCTATCTTATTCATGACTAAACCGATCCGCTGTTCTAGGCCTTAATGCTTATACCTGCAATAACTATCATCGCCAGGTCATCGCCAGGTCATCGCCAGGTCATCGCATAGCGCATGGGTACGATTCAAAGCTCAGAGTTCTAGTGGATTCAGGCAAATCTCAGATACAAAAAAGCCGCTAAACCCGTCTGGTAGGGGTTTAGCGGCCTTTGAAGGTTATTACTAACCTTGTGTTGGTGGAGGCGGCGGGGCTCGAACCCGCGTCCAAAAAGCCTACATCCTCGGCGCTACATGCTTAGTCTCTCTTTTGGTTAACCAAGTACACTCCGAAAGACAGGATTGCAATTGGCGAGTTCAGTACTGTTTCGCGGTTCACCCCTGAACGTGGTTCCCTCGCTATCAAATGTAAAGGTGACCATCTTATTACTCTGCCCATTTGAGAAACGTGAGCAAGATGGCTAGCTAGCCTAAGCTGCTAGAGCGTAGTTATCGTCGTTTGCAACTATAACTGTGCGGCTTTTTACGAGGCCAACCGCCCCTCGGCATGCTCCTAGGGTTTCGTGAATCTTGTCGAATCCAGAATCGCCCCCAAGTACAATGTGATTGTAACCCGTGAAATCCTCTAACACCAAGGATAAATCATGTTGTTACAATTGATTGTTCGTTATCCGACCATTTTCCTCGTTTAAACAGCAAGCTTTCGCTGATTACTGTTGAACGGCTTTTTTCATGGTACGAGATTTTTCAATCTTCCACTCGCGCTCTTTGGTATCGTCGCGCTTATCGTGTTCTTTCTTACCTTTACCTAAACCTATCTCAATTTTAACCCAAGCGCCTTTGCGCCAGTACATTGAGATCGGCACAATCGAGTAGCCTTGACGGTCGACCAAGCCTTGCAACTTGTCGAGCTCTTTGCGGTTAAGCAAAAGCTTTCTGTCGCGCATGGGGTCGCACACTACGTGGGTGGATGCGGTGTTGAGTGGTGTGATAGTACAACCAAATAGATAAGCTTCACCGTTTCGTAAGAACACATAGCTCTCAGATAGGTTAACCTTACCGACTCGGATCGATTTCACTTCCCATCCCATGAGGGATAAGCCAGCTTCAAATTTTTCTTCAAATTTATAATCGAAGGTTGCACGTTTATTACGCGCTATTGTTGCTGGTGGATTCTTTGATTTTTTTGCATTTTTCTTAGCCATAGGCGGGCTATTATACGCGCGGTTAGCCAATTTGGAATTGGTTGGCGGTATTATTTCGCGTTTTTGTTTGGTTTAGTTGTCGACTTGATGTTTTTTTATCCAGCTTAGTCTGCCATGCACCACAGGTGACCCGTGGCTGGGAGCGTGGTAAAATCGCTTAATCAGAGGTTAAGTAGTCTTTATAAACGATTTAGGTTAAACAAATAGATGCCACAGATATCCCGCAGTGTGTTAGTCCGTTTTAGTGCGATGCAGATGTATGAACTGGTTAACGATGTTGAGTCATATAAAGAGTTTTTGCCTGGGTGTGTTGGCGGCAAGGTACTTGAGTTTGATGGCAAAACCATGCTGGCGTCTGTCGATGTGTCTAAAGCGGGGATCAGCAAAACTTTTACCACACGTAATCAAGTAGAGCCTGGCAAGTCTATTGAACTCGCGTTAGAAAATGGCCCCTTTAAGCACCTACACGGCACATGGATCTTTACCGAGTTAACCGAAGATGCGTGTAAGGTTGATTTTCAACTTAACTTTGAGTTTTCTAGCCCCGTTGCCGATATGGCGTTCGGACGCGTATTTAAAGAGTTAATGTCTTCAATGGTTTCTGCTTTTACGAGCCGAGCTAAAGTCGTTTATAAGTCTTAAGTGCCACTAAGGAAGTTGAGTGTTAATGAGTGAACAAGAAAACTTCGCCGTCGAAGTGATTTATGCCTTGCCGAATCAGCAAAAGCGCATCTCGGTGACAGTTGAGCCTGGTACAACCTGTATTGAGGCGGTTAAGCAAAGCGATATGTGCCAGTTTTTCCCAGATATTGACCTTGAAAAGGTTAAGCTTGGGATTTTCAGCCGTTCGGTTAAACATGATGAGGTCTTGCTGCCTGGTCAACGAGTCGAAATTTATCGTCCGCTGATTGCAGACCCTAAAGATGTTCGTCGTAAACGAGCTGAAAAGGCGAAAGATGAAGGACGTGCTAATAAAACGACCGGTGGTCGAGTAAGTTAACTTGATACTCATCTTATTTTTATATTGATCTAATAGCTTAGAAAATGGCGATCTCGTTAAGCTATTATTATCATTAAAAAAGGGCTAAAGTCTTCACTTTAGCCCTTTTTTGCGTCTCGTTTGAATTATTCGAACTCTTTGATTTCGTTCAACTCTTGCGCTTTTTTCTCTTCAACCAGAGGCTTAGTATCAGGGCGCACCTCTGGATTAAGTGGGACTAAGTCGCCTTTCTCATCCGTCAAAGAACCAATTTCTGGCAAACTACTTTGCTCTAGTGGCGTACCAAATTCTGCGGAAAGTTCATAGTCGCCATCAACTTTTGTTAGCTTATCGCTGTTAAAGTGCAGAATTAGTTCTTTGTGAATAATGCTCGCATCACGACCACTCTTATAGTGATAGACATAGTACCAGGTGTTATCGGCAAAACTGTCGCGTAACACCGGACGACCTAAGATATATTCGACCTGTTCTTTAGTCATTTCAACGCGCAGCTTTTCAACTTGTTGCGTTTCCATGTAGTTGCCTTGTGGTATATCTGGCTTGTAAATAAGCCAATCAAAAACACTACAAGCACTAAGTGAAAGCGAAAGCGCAGCCGCGCCTAATAGAGTAATACTATGTTTTCTTATGGTCATTGAATGCGCTACTTCCCTAAAAATCTGTCGGCCATAATACCCAAGCAAACCCTATGCTGACAAGCGCTATCGTGATTTTATCGGTAGGGCTGTGTGTTAATCGCAATATCGGGCACAAAAGATAAATGATGGTTGGAATGATAATGTGAGTGTTGAGACAGGGGAAAGAGGGAGAAGGTTCCATTAATGAAATGATATTGTGCAGTTATTTATGCTGATATATCTTTTTAGTTCAAAAAAATGACGACTAATTGATTGTAAGTATTTGCAATATTAAAAATTGTGATAAGTTAGTGTTGAAGCACTATATCGGAATATCTAGGTGAGGGTTTACCTTGGTAGGGTATCTGTCGAGTGGTTTATTCGATGCTCTTAATGAACCGAAAAGGGAATTTTCGCGCAGACGTTGGTTCATCATCATTAGGTACGATCCATTATGGGTAAAGCGGGTGACTTAGGTAGCTTGGTCTGTGTTGGTACAGGTCTTAATTTAGCGGGCCAAATTAGTATTATTAGTAAGAGTTATATTGAGCATGCCGATGTGGTTTTTTCTCTGGTTCCCGATGGCTTTGCACTCAGTTGGCTTGAAAAACTTAATGGTGATGTGCGCTCCTTGCAGCGTTATTATGCTCAGCCCGGTGAGATTAAAAATCGGCGTGATACCTATGAGCAGATGGTCGAAGCGATTTTAACTGAAGTTCGAGCTAATAAAAAAGTCGTTTGCGCCCTTTATGGTCACCCTGGGGTGTTTGCCTGTGTGTCGCATTTTGCCATAAGACGAGCCCGCAATGAGGGTTATAGCGCCAAGATGGAGCCGGGTATTTCAGCTGAAGCTTGTCTCTGGGCGGATGTGGGGATTGATCCAGGCAATTCTGGGCATCAGAGCTTTGAAGCCAGTCAGTTTATGTTCTATTGCCATACGCCCGATCCAACCACTCATTTGCTGCTGTGGCAGATAGGGATTGCAGGGGAACATACCTTAACCGAATTTCATACCAGTTCAGAGCGATTACAGGTGTTAGTTGAACAGCTGAATCAGTGGTATCCCCTTGATCATGAAATAATCCTTTATGAAGCGGCTAACCTGCCGATACAATCACCACGGATAGATAAACTGCCTTTAAAGGAACTTCCGTTTGCTCACTTGTCAGCCATTACCACCTTGCTTATTCCGCCGTCAAAACCATTGGTGGTAAATCATGATATTTTAGCGAAGCTTGGGATAACCGAAGCTGATTTAGGATGATCTGGTTTAAATCGGCTTTGATTGCTATCGACAGTGGTCAGAGCTTTGTAATACAACTAGAGTTAGAATATAAAAATGGAGAATGATATGTCTACGTTGAGTGATTTTTTTGAAAAGCTAGGATCTGATGCGGCATTAATGGAGGCTTATAAAAAAGACCCCGAAGGTGTAATGAAAGCCAGTGGACTTAATGAGCAAGAGATCCAAGCGGTAATGTCTGGTGATATGGAGGAGCTCAAGCTATTGTCTGGCGATATGACGAATGCCAAAGCTTATCTTCTCATTACAAATCCAAATGACAGTAAGTAGTCGATTAACGATATAGCATGAATTACTTCAAAACGGTCATTTACGGATTATTGCTAACATGGGTGAGTGGTCAAGTTATGGCCGTTGAAACCGATTTTGAAGTAATTCTAGATGAGCTTAAAGTGTCTTTAATTGCTGAGCCGTCTAAATCATCTGAACTAATACAATATTTAAAAGAGAATGTTCGCTCTTTAACACAAGAACAGCAGGCAAGATTTCTTACTTTAGAAAGCAATAAAGAGCTCTATAACGGTATGTATGATAAAGCTTATCGTTTGCTTGTGTCGGCAGAGAAGTTAAGTCACTCTGCCAGCCTGCTTAACTCTATTCATCTGTATCAAGCAACCTCTTTGATAGCCCTTAGAAACTACCAAGGCGCGCTGGAAGCGATGTCTAAGAATTTAAGCCGAATAGAGGAAATTGACGATGTAACCATCAAGATGACCTCATATTTAAGGCTGGCTAATCTATATCTTGATCTCGAAGTATTTGAAGAAGTTCAACGCTATGCTTCGCTCGCATTAGAACTTAGTAAAGGCATATCCAGCAAAGAGCAGTGTTATGCAAAACTCTTATTGTCTGCCTCAGCGCTGAAATTAGCGCATTATCAAGAGTCAGAGCAAGCGTTTGCTAAGACAAAGTCATATTGCTCAGAACACCATATTCCACTGATAGTTGCTATGTCTGACAAGGGGTTGGGCGATTCAGCACTCAAGTTGGGTAAATTTGATACGGCCAAGAAGCACCTTTTGTCCGCACTTAACCAATACCAAAAATTTCAATTTCAATTAGAGCTTAACGACGTAAATTCTTTGCTCGCCGAAACTTATTTATCTCTATCCGATCTGGATAACGCCATCAATTATGCGCAAATGGTGATGTCTCTACCTGATGAAATAAGCCATTTTGAGGCTAAAAAACGTGCGACAAAAGTCATGGCTGTTGCGCTTGAGAAACGTGGCGACTTTGAACAAGCTTATAATTATTTAGGTGATTACTTGAAGTTAAGTGATAGCTTAATTGATGAAACCAAAGCCAAGGCTTATGCCTACCAGATGGCGAAATTTGAGAATGCCGAGAAGACTCGTGAGATTAAGATGCTTAATCAAGATAGGGCGTTATATACTTCTCAACAAAAAGTGGTTGAGCTGGAGCGGTATAACGAGAGTTTAGCCTTGATGATCTTGCTTGGATGTTCAGTTGGTTTTGTTATTTTTGGTATGACAATGTTCATTCAGCAGCGTAAGTATAAGCGTATTTCCCAGTTGGATCAGCTGACCGGGATTTTTAATCGCGGCACAGGCCAGGATTTTGCAGAAAACTTATTTATCGATGTGCTTGCCCATCGAGGTGTTTTTAGCGTCATCATGTTCGATCTCGATTATTTTAAAACGATTAATGATACTTTGGGCCATAGCGCAGGTGATTGGGCGTTAAAGCGGGTTGTTGAAGCCGTCAATCCATTGTTGAAGAGCCGAGACCTGTTTGTGCGCATGGGAGGCGAGGAGTTTGCCATCTTTTTGCCCTACATGAGCGCAGAAGAAGCACTTCACCTAGCAGAAAAATGTCGCGTTGCTATCGATAATATATCGACAAGACCTCACTATAGTAAGCTCAGTATTACCGCTAGCTTTGGGGTGTGCACAAGCCTAGAAAATGATCTTAGTCTAGATCCAATGATGAAGCGGGCCGATGCTGCTATGTATCAAGCGAAACACAGTGGTCGTGATTGTGTGGTAGAGTATCAAGCTGATATGGTGATTAGCGAAGCTTCTTAAGCATTGGTTCGCATTTTATGTGTTAGGTTATATGTTTACGGTTTAATTACTTAACCTGAACTCGGGTTAAGAGATGGAATAACGCTAGGTTGCTTAGCTTTTACGTCGTCTAATTAGCGATGCCCGCCAGCCTGGTTATGTTTGAAAAATACCTACCTTGATTATCCTCTCCTTAGTTTATGGTTTTAATTCCATAATGGCGTTCTTTAAGCCTTAATTCACTACTCATCTGCCCATGTTGGTGTCATACCAATCAGTATAAGAAGGTGATCTACTCAGCGTGTTTTTGGGCACCTCATTCAAGGCGAATGGACAATGGAATGGTTGTCCCTTGTGAGTCTATTCAACGCAGAAGTAGGAAGGTAAAAACACGCCTAAAAGGCGAGTTTTAGCACATCTGATGCAGTGTTAACGAGCTTAAACACAGAGCGACTATGTTCCTCATTCGTTGCAATCAACAGGGTCTAGCATGTTCCCGACCTACTTAAGAAATTCCCTCTATCCCTGGCGGTCAGATGTTGTGAATGTCCTTAATGCACGACTAAAGGGATTTAGGAGGCAGGGTAACGCATGGAGCGGTTACCGAGGATGCGAGCAATTAAGATCCTCGCCTCTGAAGCGCTACACTCTCGCTGAGCGATCATATCTTTATACTGATTGGTATAGTTGCCCCATTAGCATCCACTCCAGAGATAAAAGACAAAGGAGACTAGGGGCTTTTACTTCAATAATTATTCATAAAAGTTGTTTTTTTTTAAATTATTTTCACTCTTAACCAATGTTTTTTGTGATGTTGATCGACAAACGTTACCATTATGTTGCACTCTAATTGCACATCCTGGGCTTACCTTTACGTTAACGTAACAATAAAACAGCTGTTTGATTTTTGCTTTGAGGTGTTTTCTCTTAAGATATTGATTTTAAGTTTGTTTGTAAGCCTTCCTTCTACGTTAACCAAAACATCTATCGAGTTTATTTCTCTCGTATAAGCTTAAATTTTCTGTAAATATTTCTATACTTCTGGTTTTTTTATTACGTAATAAATTACAGCTTGTTGGCAGTGGTAAATTTGTCTGACAATTTTCAAACAATGATGTTTACACTATTTTTGAATTTCATTAAATCCTTTAGTTATAGCTGCTTATGCTTTACTTTTGTGTTTGGTAAGACCAATTTATACAGGTTTATTTTTATTTTTATGCACTATTCTGTCTCGGCTTAACTGTTGCAAATACAACCTTTTGTTAGTAGGTTTTGTTCAAAACGTACATTTGAAAGCACATTTGATAGTTATTTTAATGATGTATTTACATAGCTAGCGGTCAGGGTGGTTTGTTGGCAAATCGTCTCACTGTCAATACCAAATGATTGCCAAGCTATGGCTTTAATCGATGACCTTCTAGTAAGCGTCTGTGTGCATAGACTGCTAGCAAGAGTTGAATACCTATATTTTAGACGTTAAGCACTTGGGAGATATCAGGATGACTGAACCAGTACTAAATAAAAACCTAGCCGAGGCATCCATTCATATGGTGGGTGAACATATCCCTGGACAGGAAGTTGTGCTTAATGAAGGGGCTTTGAACCTCCTCGAAGTGCTTTGTAGAGAGTTTGCTGAGGAAGTGCCATCTTTGCTATCCAGCCGTAAGGCTAAACAAGAGCTTATCGATGCAGGACAGTTGCCTGACTTCCTACCACAAACGAGAGCGATTCGTGACGGTGAATGGCAGATCCGTGGTATTCCTAGTGATCTTCAAGATAGACGAGTCGAAATCACAGGTCCCGTAGATCGCAAGATGATCATTAACGCGCTCAATGCCAACGTTAAAGTGTTTATGGCCGATTTTGAGGATTCACTTTCACCAAGTTGGCAGAAGGTGGTCGAAGGTCAGATTAACCTTCGTGACGCGGTACGCGGTGAGATTGAGTTCACCGCTCCGGAGACGGGTAAGCATTATTCGCTCAATGACGATCCAGCGGTACTGATTGCTCGGGTGCGAGGTTTACATCTATTAGAGAAGCATGTTGAGTTTGATGGTGAGCCGATCCCGGGGGCACTATTCGATTTCTGCCTTTATTTCTATCACAACTATCGCCAGCTATTGGCAAAAAGCAGCGGTCCTTATTTTTATATTCCAAAACTAGAGAGTCATGTTGAAGCGCGTTGGTGGGCGAAAGTATTTGCTTTTGTTGAAGAACGCTTCTGTTTAGCGCCTGGCACGATTAAGTGTACTTGTCTCATCGAAACCTTGCCTGCGGTGTTTGAAATGGAAGAGATTCTGTATGAACTTCGCTCCAATATCGTTGCACTCAATTGTGGACGTTGGGATTACATCTTTAGTTATATCAAGACATTAAAGAAGCATAGCGATCGTGTTTTACCTGACAGACAAGCGGTAACCATGGATAAGCCATTCTTAAGCGCTTATTCGCGTCTTCTTATCAAGACTTGCCATAAGCGTGGAGCCTTAGCTATGGGGGGGATGGCCGCCTTTATTCCTGCTAAGGATGCTGAGCAAAACGAAGCCGTGTTAACCAAAGTACGGGGTGATAAAGAGTTAGAGGCGCGTAACGGTCATGATGGTACTTGGGTGGCACATCCTGGTTTAGCTGACACCGCGATGGGGATATTCAATGAGTATATCGGCGAGGGTAATACTAACCAGTTGCATATCACTCGTGACGTAGACGCGCCCATTTTAGCCAGTGATTTGCTTATGCCCTGTGAAGGCGAGAGAACTGAAGCGGGCATGAGACTCAATATTCGTATTGCTTTGCAATATATCGAGGCTTGGATCAACGGCAATGGTTGTGTGCCTATCTATGGTTTGATGGAGGATGCGGCTACTGCTGAGATCTCTCGGACCTCCATTTGGCAGTGGATACAGCACGAGCAAAAGCTGTCCAACGGAAAGTTGGTTACCAAGGCATTGTTTAAGGAGATGCTGGTCGAAGAGCTGGCCAATGTGAAACTCGAAGTTGGGCCAGATAGGTTTACTCGTGGGAGCTACACCCAAGCCGCTGTGTTACTAGAAGAGATCACAACATCGGATGAGTTGGTGGACTTTTTAACCTTACCTGGTTACGAAATCCTAACGCAATCTGAATAACAAAATCGTTTTACACACAAATTTAATTAATTTTTTGAGGTAGACCTTACCTCTAAATAGCAAAATTTAGCGCCTTTGGAATGAAGCAGTATTGATTGGCACTGAATCCTAACATACCGATGGAGATGATTATGACTAAGGCAACTACACAGATTTCACGTCAAGAGCAGATTGATGCGATCAAGAAAGATTGGGCTGAAAACCCACGCTGGGAAGGTGTTCGTCGTCCTTACACGGCGGAAGACGTAGTGGCCTTACGCGGTTCTATTGTGCCAGAGAATACGATAGCGAGTCGTGGTGCGGCAAAGCTTTGGGAACTCGTTAATGGTGGTGCTAAGAAAGGCTATGTAAATTCTTTAGGTGCATTGACTGGTGGTCAAGCAGTTCAGCAGGCTAAAGCGGGGATCGAAGCGATTTATCTTTCAGGATGGCAGGTAGCGGCTGACGCTAACCTTGCTGGTACCATGTATCCAGATCAGTCTCTTTATCCAGCAAACTCAGTGCCTTCGGTTGTGCAACGTATTAATAACTCTTTCCGCCGCGCCGATCAAATTCAGTGGAGCAATGAGATTGAGCCAACTGATGAGGGATACACTGATTACTTCTTGCCCATCGTTGCCGATGCTGAAGCGGGTTTTGGTGGTGTACTAAACGCTTATGAATTGATGAAGAACATGATTGATGCGGGCGCAGCGGGTGTTCACTTTGAAGATCAGCTAGCGTCAGTGAAGAAATGTGGTCATATGGGCGGTAAAGTATTAGTGCCGACTCAAGAAGCTGTGCAGAAGTTAATCTCTGCTCGACTGGCTGCCGATGTTAGCGGTGTAGAAACGCTGGTGATCGCGCGTACCGATGCTAATGCTGCAGACCTTCTGACGTCAGATTGTGATCCTTATGATGGTGATTTCGTAACAGGTGAGCGCACCTCTGAAGGTTTCTATCGCGTTAACGCTGGTATCGAACAGGCAATCTCTCGTGGTCTAGCCTATGCGCCTTATGCTGACCTTATTTGGTGTGAAACCGCTAAGCCCGATCTGGATGAAGCGCGCCGTTTTGCTGAGGCAATTCACGCCCAGTACCCTGATCAGCTCCTTGCTTATAACTGCTCGCCTTCGTTTAACTGGAAGAAAAACTTGGATGACGCAACAATTGCCAAGTTCCAGCAAGAGCTTTCAGACATGGGCTATAAGTACCAGTTCATCACTTTGGCGGGTATTCATAACATGTGGTACAACATGTTCGATCTTGCTTATGACTATGCGCGTGGTGAAGGCATGAAGCATTATGTAGAGAAAGTTCAGGAAGTTGAATTTGCGGCAGCGAAGAAGGGTTATACCTTCGTAGCACATCAGCAAGAAGTGGGTACAGGTTACTTTGATAAAGTGACCAATGTTATCCAAGGTGGTCAATCTTCTGTCACCGCGCTTACTGGTTCAACAGAGGAAGATCAGTTTTAAAAGCGTCGCTTTTAATACTTGAGTTAGTTTAACCCTTTCGACTTGCTGCGTTTGTAGCGGTTGTTCCTCGCACTGCGTCCTACGTGCAGTGCGAGGTTTTTATTCCCTTCAAAATTGATTATCAAACTTGCTTGTGTTGGCGGCCTACCTTGGGCCGCATTTTTTGCTCTTAATCTCAACAAAGTGAATTTTAGGTCGATATGATATAAATAGTTCTGGTGACATCATTGTTAACCCAATCATCTCATTGATATGTCGAAAATGAATCTATTTATCCATGGCTACAGATGTAACTGTTATGTTGTCAGTTTTTATGCCTATACTTCATGAATTAGAGGTGAGTTTTTGACGAAATAATAAAAATAGCCAATAAACTGCCTGAAAAACAATCATAAAAGAACAACAGATCCTAAAGAGTAGATAAACATTTGAAGGCTGCAAATCAAGTAAAAGGTGCAGATTACTGGACCAAGCGTATCAGCGAACAAGAGATGCCGGCGTTATGCTCGACCGTTAAATCTCTGGAGAAGTTAGCCAAAGATGATGTGTCATCCTTGGCTATTTTAGGGCGTAGTGTGATGCATGATAACGCATTAACATCACGTATTTTAAAGGTTGCAAACAGCGCTATATATAATAAAGGTACATCACTGGTTACCACTGTGAGTCGAGCCGCTGTCGTACTGGGCTTCGACACCATTCGTAATATCTGCATTACCGCCAAACTACTGAGCAGTTTGCTCGAGAATAAAGGTCTATCCGAACCTGTTTATCATCGCTTATTGACACTAATGGGACGGGCATTTCAAGCGGCTATGCTAGCTAAAATGATGCTGAAAGATCATGATGAAGAACTACAAGAAGAAGTTTTTATCGCCGCATTGTTGTACCACATTGGCGAAAGCGCATTTTGGAGTATGGGAGGAGAGATAACAGAGCAATTGGATCGCCGTTTATCTGATAGCGACAGTAAAGATGCAAATGCCATTGTTCGAGAATATTTGGGCACATCGTTTGCCCAACTATCGGTAGGGATTGCTCGCAGCTGGGGCTTGGGCGAGGTGTTGGTTAAGTCATTGTCAAATCCTGACGAGCGGACTCCTGAGATACGTTCTATTTTTCTGGCCAATAAGATCAGTGAGCTTATGGTGGCAGAGCCGAAGGACCCTGTTGCATTACATCATAGAATCAAGCAAGCCGCAGATATGTTAGGCATTGAAGTCGATGAGTTTAAAGGACAGATGATACGCTGCAGTTATGCGACTAAAAAGCTTGCTACCAGCTATGGTGCTAAGGTGTTAGTGGAATTTTTACCAAGCACAGAGCAGCTCACATTAGCCTATGAAGAAGACACAAATAAAGCTGTCGTTAGAGAGCCTAATGTAACGCAGCAGCTAAAAAAATTGCGTGAATTAACCGATTGCGCTATCTCAAAAGCAAATTTCAATGAAGTGATCACTGTTACCATTGATGGTGTGTTAAACGGGATAGGGATGGATCGCTGTGCAGTGATGTTATTGTCGCCAAATCGAAAAAGGTTACAGCCTAGGGTTGTCATTGGCGATAATACCGATGTCATGAAGAATGAGTTTATCGTGGAGCTTCATCTCTCGAAAACCGTATTTTCAGAAAGTGTTGAGCTGAGGAAAGCCTTGTTTGTTGATAATCCCGTTTCGGAAAAATGGCGTTTATACATGGACAAGGAACTGGTTGAACATACGTCAAAAACAGGCTTCATGTTGGCGCCATTGATTATTGACAATAAAGTGATAGGTCTGCTTTATGCCGATAGGCACTGTTCAGATAGAGCGATTTCCGGGGATGATTTTGAGCTGTTTACCCACTTTTCTCAACTCACCAATGTGTGTTTATCTGCATCAATAGGGCATTAATTTGGACTCAAAAAATGCTGTTTCGTCGAAAAAGCATTTTGTTTTCAATTGCCCTTATCCAATCTCTATGAAACGGTGATTCACAAAACCAACAACTCGCCTAACAAGGCGTGTTGTTGGTTTTGTTTTACCAAGATAAAGCGAGTCTAGCCAAGTCATCTTGCAGAGGGCCGTACTTTATATTGATAACCTGTCTTTATGCTGATTGGTATTAGTCAGCGGTACTTGCTTTGATTTGATTGGTTATTTTCTTGGCTATCTTATTCGGAATAGGGAAACTCAGATGATACTGAGCAATCTTCCAACCGTTTGCTGTTAGCAATAAGGTTCCTGTCCCGCGACTCACTCCGTAAGATTTGCTATCAAGCAACTCATCAAACACGATGGCGTCACCATGGCGAACCATCTTTCGCTCAATCAAGGTGTAATTCCAACCTTTCGTTGGGCGAGCATATTGTGAGAACTGAGTCATATTCCAATACTCACTCGCATCTGTGCCGATAAAGATCGCATCATCACTGTAGAGTGAAAAATAGTTATCCCAATCGGCGTTAGCGGCGAAGTGATGCAGATTATCGAGTACCACCGAGGCTTGTTTATTATCATCAGCTTGGTTTGGTGCTGAAAACAGTAATATTAAGCACACAAGGTTAAGCTTAAGTAATCGACCTAATTTGATGGGAGAGAAATGATTAAACATAAGTATTCCTGTTAAGGATGGTATTAATGCCAGTTTACTGGATCTAACTTAAAAAAGTGACTCATCTGTTGGTATAACTTAGGATGTTGCTGGCTAAACTCCAGTGGCTTTTCAAAAAAGTCTCTGTTACCACTGCAAAAAACTCTGCCGGATTCGTTGCACCATAATAATTGAAAATTGAAAATTCTTGATGATTGGCTTGATATTGCAAGCTTGCATATTCTTGGGCCATGATAGACGACCATTGGGCATAGTCTTTTGAGCTTGCCAAGATGGGAGCGCCATTTGAGTGTCCATCTTCCTGATCGAGCTGATGGGCAAACTCATGAATGACGACATTATGACCATCAAAAGGTTGTGCAGCGTCCTCTACAGCTGTGTGCCAAGAGAGTATCACCTTACCAAACTCCCAGGACTCCCCCGAGAGGATATTTTGTTTTTCCCAGATGATGCCATTGGTGTCTTGCTGCTGATTATTAACAATAAATAGGCTGGGATAGACCAATATTTGCTTGAGTTTGGGGTAGTAGTCCGTTTCTCTATTAAGCAATAATAGACAGGCTTGCGCGGCAATAGTGACTCGCATCTCATCGTCTATGTTGATCCCTTGGCAGCCAATGAACTGCTTTTCTGCAATGAATACCTTGATATGTTGTTTTAGCTGCAATTGGAGATCGCTAGGAAGCGATCTAAAGTAAGGCATCCTACGTTTCAATATTGCACGCCATTCATTGGGGAAAGGTATTTTACTGATACGCTGGCGTTTGTGTTTGATATAGGCAGGCTTAAACCAGATGTAGCTAATTCCTGCAGCACTGAGCATAAATATAATGAAAATCGCCAGCATCTAAATCTCCTTCTTCAATATTATTAATATGCGGCTTCATATCGACTTTTCAACGTACCGAAGCATAAGAATAAGGTGAGTAACAGAGTCAGGAGGTTTAGCGGTGATTTTTGAAGAAAAAAGCTGGCAGCCTAGAGTTAACTGATGAGAGAAATCTGCTGCCAGAAAGGGGTTGGGAGGAACGCGTTAAAATATGTTGAACTGCTCAGTGTTAGATAAGGTCGCTGTGGTCATACAGCTTACTTATGGATTAACCTGTCTAGCCCTAATCGACAGTGATGGATTGTTCCTTTTGCTGCCGTTCTGATTCAGTCAGTGAGTAATGATGCTCAATCAAAAATCGAATCAATTTTGATTTTGCGACATCACAACCACTGGCTAACTCGGCTAAGTGGGCTATAGCCGATTCGCTGAGCGTAAATGTTGCTTTGCGATAGGGGGTATTTCCTCTGGGGAACACCTTTATCGGCTGTGGTAACGGTGGTGCTTTTGCGTTAATCGCTCCAGCAAACCCAGTATCAAGCTCAATCACTTGTGCCAATCTTTTAACTTGTTCAGGTTTACCTTCGGCGTAATGGGTCGCATCATCGATAAAGTCATCGATTAACTCGTTTAGTGACATCTGCAGCTGTCTGCGCGCCATGGCGCTTTTAGACTGCGTAGAGTTTTTCTTGAGATCGGCCAGTCCCATATCCACCCCTTAGCTGGTTCATCTGTTTTTCGGCAAGACGATTACGAATTTCGGTTGCACTGCTAGCTTGAAGCATTTCGCAGGCGATAGCTCGGATCTCTTCAGCCGCTTTACCTTTAGACTGCGTTTCCATCACGGATAAACCTGATTCTTCACTATCGTCGTAGATGTTTCGGCTATAGGTGATCGCATCAAGCACATTGATGTCGTATGTTTTGCAGACCTCTTTCGCTTCGATGATTCGATTGACTTGATTGGGTAAGCTAGGGCATTGAGTGATAACAAATGACGCACGCATTTTAGGATTTATCATCATACATGTTGCAACGATATCATCCATATGGCTAACGGTTTTTAAGTCCCGCCGTTTAGGTCTTAGTGGCATTAATACATGAGAAGCTACCGACATAGTGGCACGTAGTGCAAGGTTATCTTGCCCACCACAGTCCACCAGAACAAAGTCATAATGCTGTTCTAAGCTAAGTAAGTCGTTACGGATCTTACCGTAGAGCTGCACGCAATTGATGCTGGCGAGCTCCGTATTGTTGTTACGCGCTTGGATCCAGTCTGAGGTGGTCCGCTGTGGATCACAATCAACCATAATGACAGATGCACCGCATTCAACGGTGAGAAACACCGCGATATTTTGTGCGAGGCAACTTTTGCCACTACCACCTTTTTCACCGCCAACTAGTATGATCATTATTTTTCCTCTCGACTGTCAGTGATTGCCGATGTTTGTTGTTCGATTGCTTTGGCATTATTAGCTCGCAGTTTCGAGATTGGGTTATCAACCTCAAGACACATAGGCTCGCCAAATGTCAGCTTAAGATTCAATTTAGGTGTTTGTTTTCAATCGGTCAACTGTATGAATTTTGACGTTTTTTTAGGTAATGACACTTGTCATTTTCTTGACCAAAACGGCTGTTTGGCAGAAACTTGACACTAGAGGGAGGCAAAGGCTTCAGTTGTTATGTATTGGTTAATAATCAGTTGGTTATAGTTTTTATCCTTTGGTGTTTAGCATGCTTTCTTCTCATAGTTTCCCCCTGAATTAATACTTTTGATTTATAGTTATTCCTTTTAGGTATTAATTTCGTAATGTGTAGGTTAATTTGGTATATATGTGATTGCTGTTTGGATCGGTTTGTAACCCTGGCTAGGTTTAGGTTTTACTTTATGTTTCAATAACCCTAGTTAAAGTGAATAGGAATTGAAGTGATGGATGATAAGTTGCTTATCGAAGCGATTAATCAAAAAATGCCATTTGGTAAGTATGCGGGACGTAAGTTAATCGAATTACCAGAACCTTATTTAGTGTGGTTTCACAGTAAAGGATTCCCTGAAGGTAAATTGGGCCAGCAGTTGGCGTTGATGTATGAGATAAAGCTAAACGGGCTTGAGGGAATGCTAAAACCGTTAATAGTTCCCACAAAGTAATCTTTATTGGCGGGAATGAGAGCTTGATCTAACTCTCTAGCATTACCAACCTAATAACCAAGGTTCGGTAGAGATTTATTAGTGAGCTCGTGGTTTAATGTTTAAGTAACGTTGAATATATAAGGAATTACAATGATAGCTAAACTTGTTCGCTTGGCCGCAGTTGCTACTTTGGCGCTTGGGATCTCTAGTGCATGGGCTGCTGGTGTTGTACATGAAGGTCAGGTTTTAGACACCATGAATGCCGGTGGTTACACCTATGTACAGATTAAAGAGTCAGATAAGACTTTTTGGGCTGCTGGCCCTCAAGTTGACTTGGTTAAAGGTGATGTTGTTGTTGTCCAAGAGCAGATGTGGATGAATGACTTCACTAGCAAAACATTAAACCGTACATTTGATGAGTTGTTATTTGTGGGCCGTATCGATAAGAAGTAAAACGCCACATAACGCTTATACCGGTCGGTATTCGTTTGTTAAATAGCGCTGATAATAGGTTATCAGCGCTATTTTTTTGTTGGTACAATACTTATGGCTTATCGATTTTGGACAGTAATTATTCGATGTATCGAGTGATTTATGTACCGAGTAATTTTATGTATAGAGTGATTCAATGTATCAAGTGATCCCATATGCGCCTGAATATGCAGCGCAAGTCAGCAAACTTTATCATTGCACGGTACAAAATATCGATGAATCCTCATATTCAGCGTCACAAAAACAAGCCTGGTCTAAAGCGCCGCGTTCAGCTTATCACTGGAATAAACGGCTGAGTCGCAGCAAAGCATGGCTAATGGTCGATACTAAGCAGATGGTGGGTAACAGTTATCTCTGTATTGGTTTTATCAATGTGGAAACCCACTTTTATAGTAGAGGCTATATCGATAGCCTCTACGTATTGCCTGGTTATCAGGGCATGGGGGTGGCCAGTGCGTTATATCAAGAGTTGGAGCTATGGGCTAAATTTTCTGCCGTTGAGCGTCTGAGTGTCGACGCGTCAAAACTCTCTAAGGCGCTATTTTTGTCCCAAGGTTTCAAGTTTCACCACAATCGATATCAAGAGAAATGTGGTGAAATTTTTCTGGCATTTTATATGTCGAAGCAACTTAGCCAATAGCTTCTCATCTGTCAGCTTAAAGGTGGCTGGTATATTCGACATGCGGTGTAAGCTGGCCGTTAAGTCCCTGTTCCCGAGACATAAAGCGAATAAAGGCCTCTGGTAGCGTTAGCTCGGTGATCTCTTCTTGCCACTCTGCATTGAGTAACGCTTGATATCCCTCTTTCCCCGAGGCTGTGTATGCCGATGAGACGCCGTAGTAGAAGGCTTCAATATCAATTGAGTGCCAGCTCTCTTCGGCATCTTGATGAACTAAAACTTCCAATTTTACCACCCGAGAGCCTTTCTCTTTACGACCATCATAGTAGTAGCGTAACCCATAGGTATAAGGAAAACTGCCTGCTCCAGTGCCGCTAATACTGTTGTTGGTCGCAGAGTTAATCGCCGATTCGATAGCCTGACAAAGATATTTACCTTGAATGCGATATTTTACTAGTGGCAATGCAAAAGGGAGCAGTCGGCCTAATACATCGGCCATAGTGACGGCGCCCTTATTTAGTGACTGCCTTACGCCTCCGGCGTTGTGAAGAACGAAGTCAAGCTGTTCTGTTATTCGCTGGGTTTCGTGATAGATACTCTTACATACCCAGGGAGCAATCTCGCTGCCATGGGGTAGGGCTTTGCTTGGTAATCGAGTGTGTACCAAATTTTGGGGGATAAATCCGAGTATTTGGTGCTCAAGTGCGGTTAATGCTGGATGATATTGTGACTGAATTACCTCAGTAATTGATGGATTCTCTTCATCCCATAATACAAAGGGGTGAGCGGATAGCTGGCTCATCAAGTGTTGATAATCATCCTTGGAGATCTGTTCATCGGATTCGATTAACAAATGCTTATCGAGCATGAAATAGTTGCCGCCCACAAGCGAGATAACCTTTCCATCTTGATCAAATTCAATATCACAAAGCCCTATGGTTTCAGCATATTTTCCTGCATGAAGAATAGGCGTGTTATTAACCGATGTACCATAAGGAAGGGCGCTAATCCCGAGCTGTTTAAAATCGCCTTGTAGCGTATGTGAATGGCCGCCAATGATAAGGCTAATGCCATCGACTTCAGTAGCTAACTGCTTGTCCATATCGAAGCCAAGATGACTCAGCACAACGATATGCCTTATCCCCTGTTGATGGAGTTGTTTTACCGTATTGGCCGTTGTTTCAATGGCGTTGGCAAACAGGGTGTCGTCGTCGGGGCGTGCGATCTCTTTCATCTGATCTAAGGTGATCCCGACAACGGCTAGTTGTTTATCGCCAAGAGGCTTTATTAGCGCCTTTGCGGTTTGGGTGCGGTGATCATAATCATACAAACGTGAGTGCCCTGATAGGGGCGCATTTTTGCTGCGATCTTCTTGGCTGAGATCCATATTGCCAGCCAACAAAGGAAATTGGATATTGTCCAAGAAATTTTTAACCGGCTCATTTCCGGCATCGATTTCGTGGTTGCCGAGCACCATGGCGTCGGGCTTAAGTCGATTTAACAGATCGGCGTTGGCCACACCTTTAAACTGACTAAAATAAAGGGTTCCCTGAAAACTATCGCCGCCATGGAGGAACAGAAAACTTTGCTGTGCATCATTGGCCTGCTGTCTTGCTTGTTCGGCCTGATACCCTATTCGCGCATAGCCGCCACTATGAGAGTAAACCTCGTACTGTTTATCTTCCTGAGTTAGTAGAAATTGCACTCGTGATGGGTCAAAATGTGAATGGGTGTCGTTAATATGTGCAAGCTTTAGGGTATATCTAACTGTCATGTAGGCCTCTTTTGTGGGGCTCGGATTATAGCGCAATTGGCCTAAATGAAAAAGGGAAGCATTAGCTTCCCTTTTATACTTAAGTTTTGATGCTTAACATAAACTCAGTAAGTAATTTACTATCAATTGCTTTTTCACTATTACTTTATGACTATGTCTTGAGGCTTGTCATCACCAAGGTGATCATTACTGCCGTCGGCACCGTCATCGGAGAGGCGAATACCTTTATGGGTCATACGTCTTTGCCACAGTTTACGAGCCAGCTGCTGCATATCTGTCACAGGATCGTTACTATCGACAATCTCAAGCCCTAGTAAAGATTCAATAATATCTTCAAGCGTAACAATGCCTTGGTTACTACCGTATTCATCAACAATCATCGCTATCTTAGTGCTGCGCTTAATCATCAGCTCAAATAACGGTAGTATTTTCGCTGTTTCTGGCACAATTAATAAGTTGCGCTTCAGCGCAGATATGGGAGCCGTAGGCGTGTTACGTTCAGCGAGCAGAATCGCATTGCGATTGATATACCCAATGATGTTATCTCGATCGTCCTCAAAGATAGGGATGCGAGTAAATGGGCATTTTTGATGTTGCTTTGAGAACTCTTGCTGGGTTAACTCGGCATTTAAGCTAAACATGACGGTTCTAGGTGTCATTATCGCTGTAACTGGCATCTCTTTAACTGACAACATTTGAGTCAAAATCTTCGACTCTTGTTCATCGAGTTCGCCCGATTCGTGCCCGATTTTCGCCATAGCACTCATCTCTTGGCGGATATAAGAGCCGTCATCCCCTTTACCCATTAACTGTGTGACTTGTTGCGACATCCAGATTAAAGGTTTGGTCAGGCGTTCCATCCATACGAGTAGCAGTGACACGCTTGGTGCCAATGTACGCCAGTAGTTTGCGCCTAACGTTTTTGGAATGATTTCTGAAAAGAACAGAATAAGGAAGGTTAGCACACCAGAAAATACACCTAACATCTCATCGCCAAAGACTTTAGCTGCTTGCGCGCCAGCCACTGCGGCACCGACAGTGTGTGCTATGGTATTAAGTGTTAAAATTGATACCAATGGCGACTCAACGTTAGCCTTTTGTCGGCTTAAACGAGCGGCGGCAACAGGATTAGTCTCTTTTAAATTAGCAATATAACTAGGTGTTACAGATAGAAGCACAGCTTCGAACACGCTACAGAGAAACGAGATCCCAATAGCGAGAAAAATAATAACAATAAGGGTTATCATGGGGGAGGTAAAATAACTCCGAGTAACGAGCCAATATTAGCCCGGCTGTAATTCTATCATAGTCTATTTCGTTGCTGGCTAAAATTTGCTGGTATCTGTATAATTCGCCGCCCTGTGGCAGGTTTGGTTTGAGGTTAGTCGAAATGAGTGAAAAGAAGATCAATTTATTGGATCTTGATCGTAAAGGATTAAGAGCGTTATTTTCGGAAATGGGTGAAAAGCCATTTCGTGCCGATCAATTGATGAAATGGTTGTATCATTTTGGCATAAGTGACTTCGAACAGATGACTAACATCAATAAAGTGCTGCGGGCGAAACTTGCCGAGCGCTGTGAAGTGGTTGCCCCTGAAATTTCCAGCTATCAAAAATCAACTGATGGCACCATTAAGTTTGCGATTAACGTCGGCAATGGTCAGGAAGTTGAAACGGTTTATATCCCAGAAGAAGACCGGGCGACTCTTTGTGTATCGTCTCAAGTCGGTTGTGCACTTGAGTGTACTTTCTGCTCGACCGCTCAGCAGGGGTTTAACCGTAACCTAACGGTATCTGAAATTGTTGGTCAGATCTGGCGCGTTTCTCATTTCCTAGGGTTTCAAAAAGAAACTGGCGAACGTCCAATCTCAAACGTCGTTATGATGGGTATGGGTGAGCCCCTACTTAACCTTAAAAATGTAATGCCTGCCATTGATATCATGCTCGATGATTTCGGATTTAGCCTATCTAAACGTCGGGTCACGGTATCGACATCTGGTGTCGTGCCTGCGCTAGATATCTTGGGCGATAACTTAGATGTGGCCTTGGCGGTAAGTATTCATGCGCCAGACGACGAGTTGCGTGATGTATTAGTCCCTGTTAATAAAAAGTACCCATTGGAAGACTTTTTGGCGGCTATTCGTCGTTATTTAGCGAAGTCAAACGCCAATCGTGGCCGCGTAACTGTAGAATATGTGATGCTAGATCATATTAACGACAGTACAGATCAGGCTCATGCGCTGGCTAAGTTAATGAAAGATACCCCTTGTAAGATTAACTTGATTCCGTTTAATCCTTATCCAGGTTCACCTTATGGTCGTTCATCAAACTCTCGTATCGACAGGTTTTCTAAAGTGCTAATGGAATATGGCTTAACGGTTATCGTCCGTAAGACGCGCGGAGACGATATTGACGCGGCTTGTGGTCAGCTTGCTGGGGATATTCGAGACAGAACCAAACGTTTAGCGAAAAAACGCATGCAAGATAGTCAGATTTCAGTCACAATAAACTAACTTATTGTATCTGCAAACAGATAGGCTTGCTAATGAAGCTAAAAAAGCCAAAAATTTCGATATTGATCATCCTGACATCTATGGTGATGTCAGGATGTGTGACTGAACGAACCTATAGCGGCACAGATGTTCCTGTGACGGAGAAAGTATTCGATAATGCTGCCGCAGCGCGTCAGCGTGTTCAACTGGGGCTGACTTATCTGCGCAAAGGTAATAGTGAACAAGCCAAATATAATTTGGATAAAGCGCTTGAGTTTGCTCCTAATCTTGAAGATGTGCATATCGCACTAGCCTATTATTATCAATCAGTTGGCGAATTGGATTTGACTGAGAAGTCTTATCGAGATGCGATCAACACCAGTGATGCCACTGGAGATTCAATGAACAACTTTGGCGTATTTCTGTGCCAGCAAGAGAAGTATCAACAAGCTGAAGAGATGTTTCTCAAAGCGGTTAAAATGCCCAAATACACCAGTTCGGCATCCAGTTATGAGAACTTAGGTGTATGTACCCGTAAATCGGGTGACCTGACTAAGGCGCAAGGTTATTTTGAAATGGCATTGAACTACGATCCTCGCCGAGGCACCTCGCTATTAGAATTATCTGAAATTGACCTAGAGTTGGGTCGTTACTCTGAAGCGAAGAGAGGCTTAGCGCGTTATCATCGAGTCGTGCCCGAGTCGGCGCAAAGTTTAGCGCTAGGAATTAGAATTGAGCAAGGCCTCAATGATTCGGAAGCCGTAAGAAAATTTGGTATATTATTACTCGCTAAATTTCCCGCTTCCTATGAGGCTAAGCAGTATAGAGCAAGTATGCACTAATGACTGATAATCAAACCGAAATGCTCAAGGATGAAGCTGAGACTATAAAGGATGCAACCCCAAAATTGGGTTTGTTGCTAAAAGAGGCGCGTGAGGCTCATGGCCTAAGCGTCGAACAGGTCGCTGAGCAGCTGCATCTGCGGCCATCTATTTTGTCTGACATCGAAGCCGATGATTATTCAAATATCGCTTCAACAACTTATGTCAAAGGCTATGTAAAAAACTATGCCCGTATCGTTGGCCTAGATAAAGAGGTGATAGATACAGTTTTAGCGCAGTGTTTTCCCGTGGCGAATTCACCAACAATGCAGAGTTTTTCTCGTAAAACGACGCGTCAGGCTCGAGATGGTCGGCTAATGATGGTGACCTATTTCATCATTTTTACACTGCTCGCATTGTTAGTTGTATGGTGGCTGCAAAAATCTGAGATGGTGTCTGGTGTCGATTTGTCAAAATTGACCGTTGAAGAGGTTGCAGAGATTGAGACTGATCAACCTCGCGCTGCCGTGCTTGGACAATCTATCGATGCCGTTAATGGCTCGTTAGAAGCCGAAACAGGAGTTGAGCCTCAAGTCCTCACCGAGAGTAGCGGATTGAACCAACCCCAAGTGAGTTTAGCTAATACGGTCGATGAGCAAGGGACTTTGGCTAAGCAATCTTCCGCAAATGGTGCTACAGAGAGCAGCAGTTCTGCCGTAGCGATGACACTTGCCGATGATTGCTGGATTCAATTGACCGACGCGCTAGGGAATAAGCTTATCGATGGGCTTAAAGTCGCGGGAAGTGAGCTTAATGTTGTTGGGCAGGAACCGTTTAACATTGTACTCGGTGCACCACAGTCCCTCGAATTAAGTATCAATGGTGAAAATGTTGATCTGGCAAAATACCCAAAGGGTAGAGTTGCTCGGTTAACACTAACAAGCTCCAGCAATCTTTGAAGTAGAAGAGTAAATTAAGATGTACAACGAGTCCCCAATCATTAGACGCCCATCGACACGAATTTATGTGGGTAATGTACCTATTGGTGATGGCGCCCCTATTGCTGTGCAGTCGATGACCAATACTCGCACTACCGATGTAGAAGCCACCGTCGCCCAGATCCGCGCATTAGAAAAAGTGGGTGCCGATTTGGTCAGGGTATCTGTACCTACTATGGATGCCGCCGAAGCATTTAAGCTGATTAAGCAGCAGACAAATATCCCTCTGATCGCCGATATCCATTTTGATTATCGTATTGCCCTGAAAGTGGCCGAATATGGTGTCGATTGTTTGCGTATTAACCCAGGTAATATCGGCAACGAAGAGCGGATCCGTAGCGTCGTTGAATGTGCTAGAGACAAGAATATTCCTATTCGTATTGGCGTCAATGGTGGTTCATTAGAGAAAGATCTCATGGATAAGTACAAAGAGCCAACGCCAGAAGCGCTGCTCGAGTCGGCCATGCGTCATGTAGATATTTTAGACAGGCTTAACTTCGATCAGTTTAAGGTCAGCGTTAAAGCTTCTGATGTGTTCTTAGCGGTCGAATCTTATCGATTGCTCGCTAAACAGATTAAACAACCGCTGCACCTTGGGATCACCGAAGCGGGTGGTGCTCGAGCGGGCTCGGTTAAATCCGCTGTCGGCCTAGGTATGTTATTGGCTGAAGGGATTGGCGACACCCTGCGCATCTCATTAGCTGCCGACCCGGTGGAAGAGATTAAAGTGGGTTTCGATATTCTAAAGTCACTGCGTATCCGTTCTCGTGGTATTAACTTTATTGCTTGCCCTTCATGTTCTCGCCAAGAGTTCGATGTTATAGCAACTGTCAATGCGCTTGAACAGCGCTTAGAAGATGTTGTCACACCTATGGATGTGTCGATTATCGGGTGTGTTGTTAACGGTCCGGGTGAAGCATTAGTGTCTGATATTGGCCTCACTGGTGGCAATCGTAAAAGTGGATACTTTGACGATGGTGTGCGTCAGAAAGAGCGTTTCGATAACGAGCATATTGTCGATCAATTAGAAGCAAAGATACGTGCAAAAGTGGCAACGATTAATGCCCGTATTCCAGCGACTGACGTGACCCAGTCGTAAGACAGTTAGCGTTATCCTTTAGTAATTAAATTCCTAGATTACAACCCGGTGAATGATTGAGGTTGTGTCCTAGGTCACTGACGTTAAGTGTCAGTTTTGCGTTTATTATTGATGCGCCTATAATGCGGGGCGCTTTTTTATTTTTATAGCTAATTTCGGACGAGTTCACAGTGGCAAAACAGATCCAAGCGATACGCGGCATGAATGACATTCTGCCAACACAAAGCCCTTTATGGCAAAAACTAGAAGCCGTACTGCGTGATACCGTAGCGGCCTATGGATACAGCGAAATTAGAACGCCGATTGTTGAAAGTACCGACCTTTTCAAACGTTCAATCGGCGAAGTCACTGATATCGTTGAAAAAGAGATGTATACCTTTGCCGATCGTAATGGCGACTATCTTACATTGCGCCCAGAAGGCACGGCTTCTACGGTTCGTGCTGGTAACGAACACGGCCTGTTGTATAACCAAGAGCAGCGTTTGTGGTACATGGGTCCCATGTTCCGTCACGAACGCCCACAAAAGGGACGATATCGTCAATTTAATCAATTCGGTGTCGAGGTGTATGGCATTGGAACGGCAGATGTTGATGCTGAAGTCTTGATGATGTCGGCGCGTCTGTGGCAGAAATTAGGCATTAGCGAACATGTTAAGCTTGAGCTTAATACCCTCGGCGATGCAGCAGAAAGAGCCGTATATCGTGATGCATTAATCGCTTTTCTCGAGCAGTATAAAGAGCAGCTTGATGAAGATAGCCAGCGCCGTATGTACACGAATCCGCTGCGCGTGCTCGATACTAAAAATCCAGATGTTCAAGCATTGCTAGCCGATGCACCAGAGCTGATGGATTACCTTGGCGAAGAGAGCAAGGCGCATTTTTCACATTTATGTGAACTACTTGACGCCGTTGGTATCAAATACACCATTAACCCACGCTTGGTTCGTGGTTTAGATTACTATAATCGTACAGTATTTGAATGGGTTACAGACAGTTTAGGTGCCCAAGGTACCGTACTTGCTGGTGGTCGTTATGATGGACTCGTAGGCCAGTTAGGTGGTAAAGATACGCCGGCTGTCGGATTTGCTATGGGTTTAGAGCGCATCGTTTTGATGTTAGAAACGCTTGAGCTGACCGATGATGTCCGCGGCGCTGTTGACGTTTATGTTACCGCAATGGGTGATAACTGCCGGGTTGAAGCGATCAAGATTGCTCAGCAACTGAGAGAGATTGCAGGCCTTAAAGTGATGAGTCATTGTGGTGGTGGTAACTTTAAGAAGCAGATGAAACGTGCCGATAAAAGCGGTGCTCTCGTTGCTATTGTGATTGGAGAGAATGAACTCGCTAACAATCAAGTAGCGGTAAAATATCTGCGTGAAGATAAAGAACAACAATTAGTTGCGCGTGACTCGTTAGCAACTTACATTGCAGAACTGATTTAAAGGGGAAGATTAAAGTGGAAATTTATAGCACAGAAGAACAACAAGTTGATGCTATCAAACAGTTCTGGAAAGACTATGGCAGCTCGATTGTCATCGGTGCAGTCGTTGGTTTAGGCGGCCTATATAGCTGGAACTATTACTCAGATTATAAGGTGGCCCAAGCTGAAGAAGCGTCGGAAACCTTCCAAGCGGTTAGCAATTCAGTCAAATCGGATTCGACTATGCTAGCTGCGGCTGAAAGCTTTGCTAAAGATCATCAAAGCCAAAAAGGCTATCAAGCACTACTCGAGCTGATTGTCGCCAAAGCGGCTGTCGAAGTGGGTGATCTAGCTAAAGCGGAACAGTCACTAAAACAAGTGGTTGCCGATAATGCCGATGAAGGGCTTGTCGCGGTTGCCACACTTCGACTCGCTAGAGTGCAAGCAGAGCAGGGGCAGTTCGCGACGGCTATAGCTACTTTAGAACAAGTCTCAGCGCCAGCATTTTCGGTGCAACGTAATGAACTAAAAGGTGATTTCCTAGTACGCCAAGGCGAATCAGAGAAAGCGAAGAGTGCCTATCAAGCTGCCATAGACAATGGCGGCGCAGCATCGAGCCCAGCGCTTCAAATGAAGCTTGATAACCTGAATAAGGCATAAGGATAGCCCATGAAGTCTTGGTGCAAAACGTTACTCGCATGCGGGCTAAGCATTGGCTTATTGTCTGCTTGTGCTTCAAGTGATATCGAAGAGGAACCCGTTAGTCCTTTACCAGAAATCGAGGCTAGCGTATTCCCTGAAGTAAGTTGGAGTGCCAATATCGGCAGCGGTGTCGGTGACTATTACTCAGGTCTGCGACCTGCAGTAAGGTACGGAAAGCTTTTTGTTGTTGATCGTTATGGGCAAATCATTGCTTTCAACGAAGAGACTGGCGAACAGGTTTGGAATGTCGATATTAGTGACTCTTTCCGAGATAGACCGCTTGCCAAAAATAAGGGGGCTCGTTTAGCTGCTGGCGTTACCGCCGCTAGAGATAAAATCTTTGTTGGCGGTGAGAGTGGCTTTTTTGCTGCATTAAACGCAGAAACCGGTGAGCCTGTGTGGGACGTTGTTGCCGGTGGCGAGCTATTGTCGGCGCCGACGGTCGGCGAAGATGTTGTTGTTGTGAGCACTAGCTCGGGAAGCCTTGAAGCCTTTAACGTCGATGATGGTGAAAAGCTTTGGACTTACGAGAGTAAGCTTCCCACTTTGACCTTGCGCGGAACGGGTTCTGCGACTTATGAAGCTGGCGGATTTTTCGTTGGTACCGCCGATGGTAAAGTGGCGGTTGTTGTGAAAAACAACGGTCAAGCTGCATGGGAACAACCGATCTACACTCCTAAAGGTGGCAATGAGTTTTCTCGTATGGCTGATGTCGATATGAAACCTCTTGTTAGCGGCGAAAATCTGTATGCGGTAAGTTACAATGGTAACTTGGTGTCGATGGAGCTTCGCAGTGGGCGTATAGTGTGGAGCCGTAAGTATTCGAGCTTTAATGACTTAGCGTCTTCTGGACTAAATCTGTTTGTGGTTGATGATCATAGTCGTATCTACGCAGTAGATAAACGTAACGGCCTTGAGAATTGGTCTAATAGCGAGTTGAGTAACCGCGATCTGACATCACCAGCCGTGTTTAAAGATTATCTCGTTGTCGGTGACTTCGAAGGTTATTTGCACTTTATCGATCGTACCAATGGTAAAATAGTTGGCCGTGTCGAAGTGGATAGTTCAGGTTTATTTAGCCAGCCGCTAGTAATAGATGATAAAATCTATGTACAGACGCGTGGTGGTAAGGTTGCTAGAATAACGCTTCCATAAGGCGAGCTTTACAGTTTTAAAGGCCCCTGGACGTTAGTTCTGGGGGCTTTTTATTTAAGATTTTCAAAAAGATTTGTAGATTAGAGGCAAGAAAATGATTCCAGTTGTGGCCCTAGTAGGCCGACCAAACGTAGGTAAGTCGACCCTGTTCAATCGTCTTACGCGCACCAGAGATGCCTTGGTAGCAGACTACCCTGGACTGACTCGGGATCGTAAGTACGGCCGCGCTCACCTATCGGGTTATGAGTTTATCGTGGTCGATACCGGCGGTATCGACGGCACCGAAGAGGGTATCGAAACCCGTATGGCAGAGCAATCGCTTGCGGCTATCGAAGAAGCGGACGTAGTGCTGTTTTTAACCGATGCCCGTGCTGGCTTAACATCGGCTGATGAAGCGATTGCAGCGCATCTGCGTCGCCGTGAAAAAACCACGTTTGTCGTTGCCAACAAGGTTGATGGTATTGATGCTGACTCTGCCTGTGGTGAGTTTTGGGCGCTTGGCTTAGGTGAAGTGTACCAGATGGCTGCATCTCAAGGCCGCGGCGTGACCAACATGATCGAGTATGCGTTAGCGCCATACGCCGAAGCACTCGGTCTAACCCGAGATGGCGATGAGCAAGAGCCAGAAGAAGAGCGTGAATATACAGAAGAGGAAGCAGAAGCTGAGCAAAAGCGTCTGCAAGATCTGCCAATTAAGCTAGCCATTATTGGTAAGCCAAACGTGGGTAAATCAACCTTAACTAACCGTATTTTAGGTGAAGAGCGGGTTGTTGTTTATGATGAGCCGGGTACCACCCGAGACAGTATCTATATTCCGCTAGAGCGTGATGGCCAAGAATATGTGATTATCGACACCGCTGGTGTCCGTCGTCGTAGTAAAGTACATGAGACCGTCGAGAAATTCTCGGTGATCAAAACCTTGAAAGCGGTAGAAGATGCTAACGTCGTACTGCTTATCGTCGATGCCCGTGAAGGTATCGCCGAGCAAGATCTTGGCCTATTGGGTTTTGCGCTTAATGCTGGTCGAGCTTTGGTTATTGCGGTAAACAAGTGGGATGGTATCGATCAAGAGATAAAAGACAGAGTTAAGAGCGAACTCGACCGTCGTCTAGGCTTTATCGACTTTGCCCGTATTCACTTTATCTCGGCGCTACATGGCACGGGTGTTGGTCATCTATTTGAATCGGTGCAAGAAGCCTACGAGAGTGCAACGCGCCGCGTCAGCACCTCAATGCTGACTCGTATCATGCAGATGGCACAAGACGATCACCAGCCACCTTTGGTTAATGGCCGTCGCGTTAAGCTTAAATATGCCCACGCAGGCGGTTACAACCCACCAATTGTTGTGGTGCATGGTAATCAGGTTAAGAAGCTGCCAGATTCATACAAGCGCTTTATGATGAACTACTATCGTCGTTCACTCAAAGTGATGGGCACGCCTATTCAAGTGCGTTTCCAAGAGGGTGGCAACCCGTTTGAGGGCATGAACAGCAAGAAGCTGACCGTGAGCCAAGAGCGCCGCCGTAAGCGTATGATGAGTCATATTAAAGACAGTAAGAAGTAATCTAACTATTTAGAATTATTTCATCGAAGGCCAGCCGCTATAGCTGGCCTTTTTGTTGATTGCGGGTTAAGTCTCTACCTTAATTATCTGTCTTGAGTATTTGATTGAGATAATTTTGCGTTGAACGGCCTCACAAGGGTGCAGCCATTCCATTGTCCATTCGCCTTGAATTAGTTGCCAAAAAACACGCTGAGTAGATCATTTTCTTATACTGATTGGTATCAATAGAGGACCGAGAGTGAAGCGTAGCTTTGGGTTAACGAACGAGAGGCATGGACGTCGAACTGGCTTTTAGAGATGGACGTTGTTCGAGCACTTCCATGTGGGCTCTGCTAAATCATCTGACTTACATGGAAGTAGGGAATGCCGAAAACATTTTCGGCTATGATTTCGAAGGACAAAACCGCACTTACACTGGGTTATTTCATCTCTTCGATTTGACAGTGTTTGGTGTGACTTGAGAATTAAAAGCTAAGAAGCTTTTGCCCCAAAGTTAGCTAGCGAAGAACCTTGTTTACATCCTGTTACCAACTTTTGCAATAACTAAGCTAATGTGAACTGCAACAAACAAGACCTGCCCCTAATTATCATGTAGGCCGGAGCCAAGTGACTTCTCTTCCTGCGTGAACATTGCACTTTATGCAATGATGGAGGCCCTTTGTTTCGTTCAGCAGAGAATCTGAGGTTGATTTCTTTTATATTATAACTCATTGTTTAAAAGCTAGTTTACTGTTAGTCTAGAGTAGTTTCATTACTGGTGACCTGTTCTTATTCGGAATTCAGCCTAATATATTGTTGGTTTCTTAGGAGAATGAAAATCGACTTTTCAAATGTACCGCTTGCGCCAATTGCTACAGTAGTTGCCGCGTTAATTACATCGTTAATTGCATTTATTAACCTGACTCTCAGTAAGGAACAAAAAACTTCTGACTTTAGGCAGGCTTGGATAGATGGGTTAAGAGGTGACTTAGCAGTATTCTTTTCGTCGGCTAGAGCTTTATGTAGAGTTATGCAAGAGGCACGAAGCCCGCACCGCTCAGATGAAGATGTTCTAAACTTTCGCTTCAGTAAAGAACAAGTTGGTAAAATGCGATTCGAAGGAGCTGAAGCACTGTATCGTGTCAAACTTAGGCTTAACCCCAATGAAGATGAACACGCTGAGCTAAACAGACTATTGGATTTGGCTACTTCTACCCAGAATCAAATAAATGTCGAGAAAGGGCTGGATTATAGTGATGCTCTTATAGCAATTGAAAACGCATCATCTTATTCGCAAGAAATTTTGAAAAGCGAATGGAAAAGGGTAAAGCGTGGTGAAAAATCATTTCGCGTTGCAAAGAACTGGATTATGCCAATGATCATGGCTATTTCATTGGTGTTTGTTTCCGTGTTGCTGTATAGCCCAGTTGAAACTGACCAGTCAATCCAATCGACCGCTGACGCGCCAGCTAATTGAAGCATTATATCCTATGAGAATCGAATGAAATATTTTTTGGCTGCTATAGCTTTGATTGTGTCACCAGTTTGCCAAGCAGGAGAAATTGCGAATTTTGTTGGTGCTTATTTACCAAATGATAAAGGTGAATGTAAAACTAGCACCATTTATAGCAAGGATTACCCTGACTCAAATATAAGTGGTGTATGTATACCAATACTTGCAATGTTCGATGAGAAAAAGAAAGAGCTAGTAACTCTTGCTATAACTGAGCTAAAAAATCCAGAACAGCTAGAAGCGATGATTCAATTAGAGATTGCGAAAAGGCAACCTACTGAAGCCTACGAAGTCCAAATCGATAAAAAAAGCGATGATATTTTTAAACTGGTAGACGGCTCTGTGCTAGAGAAAACTGGATATGGTTATGTCGGTTATGTTGGATATCACGAAGAATCAATTTTATATAAAGATGGTGAACAATGGAGATTCTGCGTCAAAGGCTCTTCGTTCAAGGTAGATGTCCTTAAATACGTTAAATATCACTATAGTAAAGATTCCATTTCTGGTAAGTCTGTGAAAGAGATTGAAAGTATGGATGTTTGTAATTAAGGCAAAACAAGTTACTCAAACGGCAAAGCGTTACCGTACATCCGATTGCCATACTTTTCCTAATCAATACTCCCTAATTTAGAGCTTTAGTCCTAAATCATTTATGTCCAAAAATGATTCACCATTGACAGACCTGTGGATACAAAATAAAGCTAAATCGAAGAGATAAAATGACCCCGTGTAGATGCGGCTGCGGACGTTGATGGCAGGGATGCCATCGTCGAGCCTCCACGGATGGATTGACGGCGTGTAGCAGCAGTATCTGCACACTCCTCGCCGGACAGGCGATTAGTTACAGTGAAGATACAAATTTCAAAGACATTCCACCAACACTAATTCAGCCAAATGTTAAACCAGAAAAATGCCAACACCTTCATTCGAAGGCCAGCATTCTTTTGTCCAAAAATGATTTAACTTTTGATTGTCAGACTGATACCCGAAAGGCCAAATCGAAGAGATAAAATGACCCCGTGTAGATGCGGCTGCGGACGTTGATGGCAGGGATGCCATCGTCGAGCCTCCACGGATGGATTGACGGCGTGTAGCAGCAGTATCTGCACACTCCTCGCCGGACAGGCGATTAGTTACAGTGAAGATACAAATTTCAAAGATATTCCACCAACACTAATTCAGCCAAATGTTAAACCAGAAAAATGCCAACACCTTCATTCGAAGGCCTGTATTCTTTTGTCCAAAACCTTCTCACAAGGTTAAATCGAAGAGATAGAAAAGTCGGTGTAGGTGCGGCTGTGACCTTCCGTGACATATATGCCGAGGTAGAGCTCACATGGAAGTGCTCGAACAACGTCCATGTCTAAAAGCCAGTTCGGCGTCCATGCCTCTCGTTCGTAAGCACGAAGCTACGCTTCACTCACCGTGCAGAAGAAGTACCTGCATGAATTGGTCGCTCTTTCACATCCTGTGATCACGACATTTGCGCATCCATGCGCTTCACCTGCGGCAAGCAATTCAAAACCATGAAGGTCAACTCTGCCATCAGCGAAGTAAAAATCAACACAGCTAAATGTTACAAGCCAAAAATGTTAGCCCCTTCACTCCAAGGCCAGAACACTTTTTAGGCTAACTTAGCCGTCAGTCATAACACTGTCGATTGCACTTCACCATCGATGAGCTTAGTGGTTAGTCTGTCGCCTGCGTTAACATCGGTAACCTTCTGAACCACTTTTCCATTGATGTCTAGGGTAATACTGTAACCTCGGCTAAGGGTCGCAAGTGGACTGACGGTGTCCAATTGATGGGCTGTGTGCGTCAATGCCGTTTTGGCATCAGATAACCGTGTTTGCATCGCCTTGTTGAGCTTTTGACTTAAAAAACTTAATCGATTGTGTTCTAGCTTTAAACGGTTAGTTGGGGATTGCTGGGCTAAACGGTGGGCTAACCCTTGACTGCTCATATTCAATCTTGCCAGTCTGGCATTGATCGCCGATTCGAGTCTGAGCTGCATCTCATCGAAGCGCTGTTCATATTGTTGTAACTGGCGCTTGGGATCTTGCCGGTGTAAACGATGCTCGATCATGCTAAAGCGTTGCTGCTGCTTTAAACGGTAATGTTGCCAGCCCTGTTTTAGGCGGATCATTGCCATAATAAGCTTATCGCTTTTGCTTAAGGCATCTTGTGACAGTAGCTCAGCCGCTGCTGAGGGCGTCGGGGCGCGAAGGTCGGCAACGTAGTCGCTAATGGTGGTGTCGACCTCATGACCGACCGCTGAAACAATAGGAAGCGCACTGTTGTAGATTGTATGGGCAAGCGCTTCACTGTTGAAGCACCATAGATCTTCTAATGAACCGCCGCCGCGGGTGACTAATAATAGGTCGACTTCATTGCGGTCATTAGCTTGCATAATGGCGTGACAAATCGCGCGGTCAGCATGTTCGCCTTGGACAGGCGCTGGATAGATGATCACCTCTATCGAGGGATCGCGGCGTTTGAGTACGTGCAGTACATCTCTAATTGCAGCGCCCGTTGCAGAGGTGATCACTCCGATACGTTGAATGTTATCGGGCAGTGGTCGCTTAGTGTCTGCTGCAAATAGGCCTTCGGCAGCCAGTTTCATTTTTAGCGCTTCATACTGCTGGGCTAATAAACCATCACCTGCGGGGAGCATAGAATCGATGATCAGTTGATAGTCGCCTCTAGGCTCGTAAACGCTAATGGAACCTTTAACTAAGACCTGTTGTCCATTGGCTGGTCTAAAAGTGACACTGCGATTTTTGCCCTTGAACATCGCCGAGCGGATCTGGGCGTAATTATCTTTTAGGGTTAAATACCAATGACCAGAACTGGGCGCCGAAAAGTTGGAGATCTCAGCTTCTAGCCAGATCCTCCCCAGTTCACCTTCGAGAAGTTGTCTGACCTCTCCATTGAGGCGAGACACGGTGTAAACATTATTTTTCGGCATATTCATAGAAATTTTGCAACTAAAGCGACTTTTTTACTATTTTCCATTTACCAAGCCCAATATGCAAGGTATAATCCCGCCGCAATATTTTACCTCTTATATCACCTACATGGGGAGATGTTGCCATGCTACGTTTAAAAAAAGAAGCACTAACCTTTGACGATGTTTTGCTTGTTCCTGCACATTCGACTGTACTCCCTAACACTGCTGTTCTTAAGACTCGTTTAACCCAAACAATAGAACTCAATATGCCAATTGTGTCTGCAGCCATGGATACCGTGACTGAAGCACGTCTTGCGATCGCGATGGCGCAAGAAGGTGGCCTTGGTTTTATTCATAAGAACATGAGTATAGAGCAGCAAGCCGAGCAAGTTCGCCAAGTGAAGATCTATGAGGCGGGTATCGTTCAGCAACCTGTAACGGTAACGCCTTCGACAACACTTGCAGATCTAAAAATACTGACACAAAAGAATGGCTTTGCTGGCTATCCAGTTGTTGATGATGCGAACGAATTGGTGGGTATAATTACTGGTCGTGATGTCCGTTTTATCACTGATTGGAGCCGTACCGTTGAGCAAGTGATGACGCCGAAAGCGCGCCTTGTCACTGTGCCAGAGGGGACGCCACTCGACGAAGTGCAAAAGCTGATGCATGCTCACCGCGTTGAGAAAGTCCTAGTGGTCGATGGGAATTATCGACTAAAAGGTCTTATCACTGTCAAAGATTTCCAAAAAGCCGAAGAGAAGCCAAACGCCTGTAAAGATGAGTTTGGTCGTCTACGCGTTGGTGCCGCTGTTGGCGCTGGTGCCGGTAATGAAGAGCGTGTTGATGCGCTTGTTGCTGCTGGTATCGACGTATTGCTAATCGATTCATCACACGGCCACTCTGAGGGCGTGTTACAACGTATTCGAGATACTCGCGCTAAGTACCCTGATCTACAAATTGTTGGCGGTAACGTCGCAACGGCAGAAGGTGCGCTAGCCTTAGTGGAAGCTGGCGTTAACGCGGTTAAGGTGGGTATTGGTCCTGGCTCTATCTGTACTACTCGTATCGTGACGGGTGTGGGCGTGCCACAAATTACCGCAGTATCCGATGCTGCTGCTGCCGTTAAGCACCTAGATATTCCAGTGATTGCCGATGGTGGTATTCGTTTCTCTGGTGACTTAGCTAAGGCGTTAGCCGCTGGCGCGTCATGCATCATGGCTGGCTCTATGTTCGCTGGTACTGACGAAGCTCCTGGTGAAACTGAACTGCACAATGGCCGTGCCTATAAGTCATACCGCGGTATGGGTTCACTTGGCGCCATGACGCAAGGGTCATCAGACCGTTACTTTCAAACTGATAACGCCGCTGACAAGCTAGTACCAGAAGGCATCGAAGGTCGCGTACCTTACAAAGGTAAGCTTAAAGAGATCATCCATCAGTATATGGGTGGTTTGCGTTCATGTATGGGCCTAACGGGTTGTCCTACCATTAAAGATCTGAGCGAGCAGGCGGAATTTGTGAAGGTAACATCGGCTGGCATGGGTGAGTCTCATGTACATGATGTCACCATCAGTAAAGAAGCCCCTAACTACCGTAGCCGGTCATAAAGATTGAAATCAGGCAGTGTTAAAATGACGCTGCCTTTTGTTAATTTGATCTGCCGATATTGATATCGGTCACTAGCGATAATTTGAAAGATATAAGGTAAACCATGAGCAATATTCATGATCATAAGATCCTCATTCTCGATTTTGGATCTCAGTACACGCAATTGATTGCCCGCCGTATCCGCGAGATCGGTGTTTACTGTGAACTTTGGGCATGGGATGTGTCTGAAGCGCAAATCAAAGAGTTTGCACCTAACGGTATTATTCTTGCTGGTGGCCCTGAAAGTGTCACTGCCGAAAACTCGCCACGTGCACCTGAATATGTGTTTAACGCCGGTGTTCCTGTACTTGGGATCTGTTACGGCATGCAAACCATGTCTGAACAACTTGGCGGTAAAGTGATCCAAGGTGTCGGTGAAGGTGAGTTTGGTTATGCTCAAGTTGAGGTGCAAGCACCATCAGAGCTATTTAAAAGCATTGAAGATGCGGTGAGCGACAGCGGCAAGGCGTTACTTGATGTGTGGATGAGTCACGGTGATAAGGTCTCTGAAATTCCAGAGGGCTTCATTACGGTTGCTAACACTGAAACCTGTCCATTTGCTGCGATGGCAAATGAAGAGAAGCGTTTCTATGGCGTTCAGTTCCACCCAGAAGTGACTCATACTCGTCAGGGTCAACGTATGTTAGAGCATTTTGCTCTGGGGATCTGTGGCTGCGAAGCTAACTGGAAACCATCATCGATTATTGAAGATGCTATTGCGCGTTTAAAGCAGCAGATTGGCGATGATGAAGTTATCTTGGGTCTGTCTGGTGGCGTAGATTCATCGGTTGTGGCTATGCTACTGCACCGCGCTATCGGCAAACAGTTAACTTGTGTGTTTGTTGATAACGGTTTATTGCGTCTCAATGAAGCCGATCAAGTGTTAGAGATGTTTGGCGATCACTTCGGACTTAATATCGTTCATGTCGATGCTGAAGATCGATTCCTCGATGCCCTTGCCAGTGAAGCCGAACCAGAAGCTAAGCGTAAGATCATTGGTAAAGTGTTTGTCGATATTTTCGATGAAGAGTCTAAAAAATGCGTTAATGCTAAATGGTTGGCACAAGGGACTATTTATCCTGATGTGATTGAATCTGCGGGCAGTGCGACGGGTAAGGCTCACGTGATTAAGTCGCACCATAACGTTGGCGGTTTGCCAGACGATATGGAACTTGGCTTAGTTGAGCCGCTTCGCGAGTTGTTTAAAGATGAAGTGCGTAAGATTGGTCTCGAGTTAGGCTTGCCTTACAATATGCTTTATCGTCATCCGTTCCCTGGACCAGGTCTTGGTGTTCGCGTGCTGGGTGAAGTGAAGAAAGAGTATTGCGACTTGCTGCGCCGCGCCGATGCTATCTTTATTGAAGAGCTGCATAAAGCGGACCTTTACAACAAGGTGAGCCAAGCGTTTACCGTGTTCCTACCAGTTCGCTCTGTGGGCGTTATGGGTGATGGTCGTAAGTACGATTGGGTTGTCTCGCTACGTGCGGTAGAAACCATCGACTTTATGACTGCACATTGGGCGCATCTACCTTATGATTTCTTGGGCCGCGTATCAAACCGCATCATCAATGAAATCGACGGTATTTCTCGTGTGGTTTACGATATTTCAGGTAAGCCGCCTGCGACCATTGAGTGGGAATAATCTTGCTGTGATAGCTTGAACAAAGGGGCATAGCAATATGCCCCTTTTTTGTGGTTGATGTGACTAGTTCTAGTATTGAGTGTAACGAGTTGTCCTAGCTTTGCTTTGAGTTTGGTCCGAGTTTGGTCCGAGTTTGGTTTTAGTCTGTTCTGGCAACCAGTGTTGTCGTCATAGATGGAGAGAGTGATTTGTCTCAAGAAGAGAGAGATATCTATTTTATGCGCCAAGCGATAGCATTGGCGGCAAAGGCAGAAGAAGCGGGTGAAGTTCCTGTTGGCGCCGTACTGGTTAAAGATGATCAAATTATTGCCGAAGGTTTTAATCTTAATATCTGTCAGCATGATGCGAGTGCCCATGCTGAGATGAACTGTATTCGAACAGCAGGTCAGGCATTAACCAATTATCGCCTACTCGATACCACCATTTATGTCACGTTAGAGCCATGCGCTATGTGCGCTGGCGCTATGGTGCACGCTCGAATAGGGCGTTTGGTTTATGGCGCTGCCGATCAAAAAACCGGCGCCGCAGGGAGTGTGTTAGATCTGGTGCGCTTTGGTGGTTTTAATCATCAACTGGAGGTGACCAGCGGCGTATTAGCACTGGAGTGTGGCGAACAGTTAAGTGCATTTTTTCGCCGACGTCGACGTGAGAAAAAAGCGTTAAAAATGACTGAGAAACAGCAAGGGCTCGATAATTAAGCCCTTGGTTGATTGTGGTTTATGAGAATGTTTCGTTGGCAGATTGTTTGATAAAAGTGAAAAAATGCTTCTGTCGGTTCATTGTTTGTTGGTGGCGTACTTTTATCTGAGTTCTGCGCCTTGAAGATAAATTACTGAGTGTTCTTTTTTTCATATTCACGCTCCTTAAGTTTTGGCAGCCATCCCTTTACGCTGCAATGCTCTTTTATTGAGGCGCCGCGCCAACAAGCTGGTCATCCTCTTTTTTCTCAGCGGTCTGCTGAGTGTCATCCATCAAATCGTGTTGTAATTCTTGGTTCTGATTATCAATCCACACCAATGTATCATAGTAGCGTCTAATGTTATCGACATAATGTACCGCTTCGCTACCTCTGGCATAACCATAACGCGTCTGCTTATAGTATTTTCGTTTTTGTAATAAGGGAAGCACCTGTTTGAGATCCCGCCATGCACTGGGATCGAGTCCCATAGATTGCGCCAACTTACGCGCATCTTCAACATGGCCGTAGCCGATGTTATAAGAGGCTAGGGCAAACCACATTCGTTGATTTTCCGGAATGGATTCGGGTAGTCGCGTTAAAATATCGTTAAGATATTTAGCGCCGCCTCTGATGCTCTGTACTGGATCGAGACGATTGCTAATGCCCATTTGTTTAGCGGTGGGGAGCGTTAGCATCATCAAACCACGAACTCCCGTAGGTGAGCGAGCGTTGGGGTTCCAATGTGACTCTTGATATGCGGTCGCCGCGAGTTTTCTCCAATCGAGATCGCCCGCATATTGTTGAAATTGATCTCGATACTTAGGTAACTTGCTATCGATAGCGCGCAGAAATGCGCGGGTGTCCACGTAGTCGAATCGTTTAACGTGAGCAAAATATTTTTCGTTCAAATGGGCGAGGGTACCGATCCGCTTTTGCTCATGCCAAAAGCTTAACAATTCGCTCATGAGGCGATCGCTATTGTTGGCGGGTAGTAGCCAGACAATGGCTTGATCTTCACGCAAAACGGGTCCAGCTCTGAGCTCTGGCATATAACGGCGATTGATCTCAAACGTTGTCGAATCGGCCAAGGTGTAGCTGATTTCGTCGCGAGCGATCATGGCTAATAGCTCTTCACTGTCTTTATCGCTCTGCTGATCCCAAACCAGTTCGGGATACATCTTTTGTAGATTGGCTAAGGTTTCAATAAACGAGGAATCGGCGATAACGGTAACGTTGTCATCGAGCTGGCTGATATCGGTTGGATACTTGGCGCCTTGTTTATATACCAACACTTGATTGACATAATAGAGCGGTGGGCCTAATCGGAATTGTTCGCGCCGATTGTTAGTATCGGCAAGTCCTGCTGCAATGAGATCAATCTCGCCTTGTTTCAGGGCTTGGTAAAGTTCATTAATATTGGCGTAGGCCCGCATATTGAGGTCTAGTCCCAAGTGCTGCGCAAATCGATCCGCCATCTCGTAGTCAAACCCTGCCAAACCTTGTCCGGTTGTGACATAGATTTGTGCCCCGTATAGGGTACCTACATTTAATTCGGTTTTAGGTTTAACAATGGGCGAGACTTTTGTTGCTTCCACAGCCGCTTGCTGACAGGCAGTCAGTAATATCAAGCAGCTAAGGATAAACAACATTTTTTTCATTAAAGCTCTATTTTTTATCTGTTTTTTTAAGGCAGTCGACAATTATATCACAAGGGGATTAAAACGGGATAACGCTTGAGCATCAATGCTTGTGTTATTGAGATCATGGTAGGGTTTTGCCCATCACTATGCCTTAATTATGGAGCAATTTTTGTCGTCTGCGTCAGTTTCTTTATCACACAAAGCTGTTTTCTGTTTATGGTGATAATAAATATCGGGAAACTTTGTTTTGAGGCGACTCTACGGATGATTTGTGTATGACATTTCCCTATAATAGCGCCAGATCTGACCCTGCAATTATAAATATAAGGTGAATAGACGTGATGGAGATCATCCGCGGAGCCCCTGCACTATCAGCATTTAGAGTTCAAAAGTTGATGGAAGCCTGTGAAAACGCAGCACTTCCTATAACAGATATCTATGCTGAATTTGTTCATTTAGCCGATTTAACTGATGCTTTAGCTGTTAGTGAGACCGAACAACTAGCGAAATTGTTAACCTATGGACCAGCTATCGAAGCACATGCTCCAGAAGGCACACTGTATTTTGTCACTCCTCGCCCTGGAACCATCTCTCCATGGTCATCCAAAGCCACCGATATTGCCCACAATTGTGGACTGAATAAAGTTAAGCGTTTAGAGCGTGGTATTGCCTACTATGTACAAGGTGAGCCGTTAAACGATGAACAGCAAAAACAGCTAGCAGGCTTGCTGCATGATCGCATGGTTGAAGTTATCTTAGCCGAGTTTGAACAGGCTATCGCACTGTTTACCCGTACCGATCCAGCTAAAGTCACTAGTGTGAACATTCTTGGTGAAGGTAAGCGCGCCCTAGAGTTAGCCAACCTTGAGTTAGGCCTTGCCTTAGCTGCCGACGAGATTGATTATTTAGTCGAGAACTTTGTCCGTCTTAATCGTAATCCCAATGACGTTGAACTCATGATGTTTGCTCAGGCCAACTCAGAACATTGCCGTCATAAAATCTTTAATGCCGATTGGACTATCGACGGTGAGGTTCAACCTAAATCATTGTTTAAAATGATTAAGAACACCTTCGAAAAGACCCCAGATCACGTATTGTCTGCCTATAAAGATAATGCCGCCGTGATGGAAGGTTCTGTTGCAGGGCGGTTTTTCCCAGAAAAAAGTGGGGTGTATGCCTACCATACCGAACCTATGCATATCTTGATGAAGGTTGAAACCCATAACCACCCGACAGCGATTAGTCCCTATCCAGGTGCTGCTACCGGTTCTGGTGGTGAGATCCGTGATGAAGGCGCTACAGGTCGCGGTTCTAAGCCTAAAGCGGGTTTAACTGGGTTTAGTGTCTCTAACCTTAAAATTCCAGGCTTTGTTCAGCCTTGGGAAGGAGATTACGGTAAACCTGAGCGTATCGTAAACGCCCTCGATATTATGACCGAAGGCCCACTAGGTGGCGCGGCATTTAATAATGAGTTTGGACGCCCTGCGCTAGTCGGTTATTTCCGTACTTATGAGCAAGAAGTGGCGAGCCACAACGGTGTAGAAGTTCGTGGTTACCATAAGCCGATCATGCTTGCTGGTGGTTTAGGAAATATCCGCGAAGAACATGTTCAAAAAGGTGAGATCACCGTTGGCGCTAAGCTCATTGTGCTTGGTGGACCTGCAATGAATATTGGTCTTGGTGGTGGCGCTGCTTCATCAATGGCTTCGGGTCAGTCTAGCGAAGATTTAGACTTTGCTTCGGTTCAGCGTGAAAACCCTGAAATGGAACGTCGTTGCCAAGAGGTTATCGATCGCTGCTGGCAGATGGGTGAAGACAACCCAATCCAATTTATTCACGACGTGGGCGCGGGTGGTTTATCGAATGCGTTTCCTGAACTCGTTAATGATGGCGAGCGTGGCGGCAGGTTTGAGCTACGTAACGTGCCGTCTGACGAGCCAGGCATGAGCCCATTAGAGATCTGGTGTAATGAGTCACAAGAGCGTTATGTGATGTCGGTTGCGCCAGAAAATCTTGAGATTTTCACTAAGATCTGTGAACGCGAACGTGCCCCGTTTGCGGTAGTGGGTGAAGCGACTGAAGAGCGTCATCTTTCTTTGTCTGATACCCATTTTGACAATAAACCTATCGATCTGCCGCTTGAAGTGCTGTTAGGTAAAGCGCCTAAGATGAGCCGAGATGTGATCTCTAAAAAAGCACAATCTCCAGCGTTAAAGCAAGAGGGTATCGAGTTACAAGAAGCGGTGCGCCGCGTGCTACGTTTACCTACAGTGGCAGAAAAAACCTTCCTTATCACCATTGGTGATCGCAGTGTAACCGGTCTGGTTAATCGCGATCAGATGGTGGGCCCTTGGCAGGTGCCCGTTGCCGATTGTGCTGTAACCGCATCAAGTTTTGATACTTATTCCGGTGAGGCAATGTCATTGGGTGAGCGTACACCGTTGGCATTATTAGATTTTGGTGCATCGGCTCGTATGGCGGTTGCTGAATCTATTATGAATATCGCCGGAACCGATATCGGTTCATTTAAACGTATTAAGTTATCGGCTAACTGGATGTCGGCCGCAGGTCACCCTGGCGAAGACGCCGGTCTTTATGAAGCGGTTAAAGCCGTAGGTGAAGAGTTGTGTCCCGAGCTTGAACTGACCATTCCTGTCGGTAAAGACTCGATGTCGATGAAGACAGCATGGCAAGACAATGGCGTTGATAAGACTGTAACCTCGCCAATGTCATTGGTGATCACAGCCTTTGGTGTGGTGCAAGATATCCGTAACACAGTGACGCCAGAGCTGAGAAGCGATAAGGGTGAAACTGAGTTATTGCTGGTTGACCTAAGCCGTGGTAACAATCGTCTTGGTGGCTCTTGTCTAGCACAGGTATATAGTCAGCTAGGTGATAGCGCGCCAGATCTTGATGATCCAGCGCTGCTTCGCGGTTTCTTTGACGTGACCCAAAAACTAGTGGCTGAGCAATCGGTTATCGCCTATCACGATCGCAGTGACGGTGGCCTATTGACTACCTTAGTTGAGATGGCATTTGCAGGCAATACCGGCCTTAACGTCAATATCGGCGCGCTTAGTGGTAGTTATTTAGAGCGTCTATTTAACGAAGAGCTTGGCGCCGTGATCCAAGTGAGTGCGGCCGATGCAGGTGCGATAAAAGCGCAATATCAAGCTGCAGGCGTTGCCTGTTATAGTATCGCCAAACCTGTTGCTGGTGACACTATTAGCATCACAGATGGTGATACTGAGGTTTTGGTCGAGTCGCGTACCGAACTTAGAACTATCTGGGGTGAAACCACTTACCGTATGCAGGCAATGCGTGACAACCCTGAGTGTGCACTCGAAGAGTTTACACTTAAGCAAGTTGCCGATGCGCCAGGCCTGACTGTGGATTTGAAGTTTGATCCAAGCGAAGATGTTGCCGCGCCTTATATTCTTAAGGGCGCCGCACCTAAGATGGCCATTTTGCGTGAGCAAGGTGTTAACTCTCATCTAGAGATGGCCGCCGCATTTGACAGAGCTGGTTTTGAAAGCCGTGACGTTCATATGTCGGATATCCTTTCGGGTCGTATTAGCCTAGAAGAGTTCCAAGGTTTAGCGGCTTGTGGTGGTTTTTCTTATGGTGACGTACTGGGCGCGGGTGAAGGTTGGGCTAAATCGATTCTGTTTAATGCCCGTGCTCGTGAGCAGTTTAGCCGCTTCTTTGAGCGTCAAGACAGCTTTGCGCTCGGTGTGTGTAACGGTTGTCAGATGCTATCGAACTTAAAAGATATCATCCCTGGCACTGAACACTGGCCGCACTTTGTGCGTAACCGCTCCGAGCGTTTTGAAGCACGTTTCAGTTTGGTTGAAGTACAAAAGAGTCCATCGCTATTTTTCGAAGGCATGGAAGGCTCACGTATGCCAATCGCTGTCTCTCATGGTGAAGGGCGTGCGGAGTTTGCTTCTCCAGAGGCGTTGCTTGCAGCCGAAGCCTCTGGCACTGTCGCACTGCGTTTTGTCGATGGTCATGGCAATATTGCAACTCAGTATCCAGAAAACCCTAATGGCTCACCTAATGCACTCACGGGGATCTGTAACAGCGATGGCCGCGTGACTATCATGATGCCACATCCTGAACGTGTATTTAGAACCGTTGCTAATTCTTGGCATCCAGACGAGTGGGGTGAAGATAGCCCTTGGATGAGGATGTTTAGAAATGTCAGGGCTAAATTAGGTTAATATTAATTTACTCTTTTAAGAGTGAAAAAGGGCTTCGAAAATTCGAAGCCCTTTTTTTATACCTCTAAATAGGTAATTTAAAAACCTGCAGATACATAAGGTTAGTGAACTATTTTTATATCAAGGTACGCTAAACCACTCTATAAACTAGCTAATGGCGCTATTTTTCGTATATCCCCATAAACTGACACTTTATCATCATGAACTCTTTTGCTGGAATATTTCGAGTATTTTAATTAGTAAGTGCTAAACTAATGTCGGACTGTATCTATTTTCTGAATCAAAAGAAAAAAGCCCCTGTTTCCATTGGGAAACAAGGGCTGTTTTGCGCTAACAAAACTTCAAGTAAATTTGGTGTTTAAAAGCAGTTTACAGCTCTCTAGCGGTATACAGTTCAACAAAAGTACGCTTGTAACGGTTAACTAGACGTTCGAATAATTTGGTCATTTTACTATCTCCACACAGTGATTGATGATGTAAGCGGAGGTGGACTTTGCCGGGCTACTTCACCGGGTTGGTCAGCCGTCTCCTTAACACACGGCATATATTAATAATGAACAGGTATCCAAGCAAACGATTAAAATTGATATGTTGGATTAGTTTAAATAATCGAGTATATAGATTTCTATGTGGTTTTTTGGCGTTTAACTGTTTTTATGTGTTGTTTTTAATGGTTTTTTTTGTTTAAGTGTGTGATGTTTTTTGTTTAGTATTTTTAACTATATATTTGTTATATTTTGTTAAATACCTACTTAAGGCTGATATTGGCTAAAAATGTATTAAATAGTATTTTTTTAGGTTGAAAGTGTTTTTTCTACCACAATGTTTACACTTTGGCAATGGTGCTAGCGGGTGAAGTGTGTGGTTGTCCGCAAAACCCGTTATCCGTGCTTTGATTGATTGATTTGCATCAATTTGGAGTGGTATAAAATAGCTATGGCATGCTTGCTGTGTCGTTATGTAAGTTTCTGATAAAAAACATTTAAATTGATATTTTTGGCGGCAACGGTGTGACGTGTGTTGCAAAAGTAATCGCTTTTGCGATCTAGCTCGCGAGTATTGTCGTAAACAGGTTATTTGAGGCGCTGTATAACTCAAATTAACTGAAATGTAATTTTTTGGCGGTTTGTAAGTCCTTCTGTTTACAAATCACTTTTGATAATAAAATTCCTAACTAGGCATTTTTTTGGTTGATGGGGATCTAACCAAAAAGATGATCGCACCACCTAAGGAGTCACTGATGATTGTTGAAGAGGTTGTAGAGCTCTCGCGTTTGCAGTTTGCGCTGACGGCTATGTATCACTTCCTATTTGTTCCCTTGACCTTGGGGTTAGCATTCTTGCTAGCCATTATGGAATCACTTTATGTGATGACCAATAAGCAGATCTACAAAGATATGACCAAGTTCTGGGGTAAGTTGTTTGGTATTAACTTCGCCCTTGGTGTTACCACAGGTCTGGCGATGGAGTTCCAGTTCGGAACCAACTGGTCTTATTACTCACACTATGTAGGGGATATTTTTGGCGCCCCACTCGCTATCGAAGGTTTGATGGCCTTCTTCCTTGAATCGACGCTCGTCGGTATGTTCTTCTTCGGCTGGGATCGCTTTAGTAAGCGTCAGCATTTAGCGGTAACATGGCTGGTGGCCATTGGTTCGAATATGTCTGCACTGTGGATCTTGGTTGCAAACGGTTGGATGCAGAACCCTGTGGGTTCAGTATTTAATTACGAAACCATGCGCATGGAGATGACAAGCTTCGCAGAGGTGATATTTAACCCTGTCGCCCAGGTGAAATTCGTTCACACCGTCGCATCAGGTTATGTTGCGGGCGCGATGTTTGTGTTAGCCATTAGTGCTTACTATATTCTGAAGAAACGTGATTTACCTTTTGCTCGTCGCTCGTTTGCGATTGCAGCAAGTTTTGGTATGGCTTCTATCCTATCTGTCATCGTGCTTGGTGATGAGTCAGGTTATAAGGTTGGTGAAGCGCAGCGCGTTAAATTAGCCGCGATTGAAGCTGAATGGCACACTGAGCCTGCACCAGCTGCATTTACTGCGGTAGGTTTCCCAAATCAAGAAACCATGCATACCGATTATGCTATTAAGATCCCGTATGCGATGGGTATTATTGCCACTCGTTCACTCGATGAAGAAGTGACAGGTATTCGTGATTTGATTGTTGAACACGAAGAGCGTATTCGCAACGGGATGAAAGCCTATGCTATGTTGACCGAGCTTCGTGCGGGTAATGAAACACCGGCGCTTCGTGCAGCATTTGAAGAGGCCAAAGTCGACCTAGGTTATGGCTTATTGCTTAAGCGTTATACCGATAAGGTTGTTGATGCGACTGAAGATCAGATTAAGGCTGCGGCTAAAGATTCTATTCCATCGGTTGCCCCAATATTCTGGAGCTTCCGTGTGATGGTGGGTCTTGGTGTGATTATGTTGCTGGTATTTGCTGCCGCATTCTGGCAAAGCACACGCCATCAAATCGAGGAGAAACCTTGGGTACTTAGAGCGGCGTTATATAGTTTACCGTTGCCTTGGATTGCTATCGAGTGTGGTTGGTTTGTGGCTGAGTATGGCCGTCAACCTTGGACCATCTCTGAAGTGTTGCCAACGTTTATGTCTGCATCGAGTTTAACGGTTGGCGATCTTTGGTTCAGTATCATCTCTATCTCTCTGTTCTATACAGTGTTCTTAGTTATCGAACTGTTCTTAATGATTAAATATGCTCGCAAAGGGCCTAGCAGCCTTAAAACGGGTCGTTATCACTTTGAAAAGCTAGATGCTTAAGCCGGAGATCTGATTATGTTTGATTATGAGATATTAAGATTAATCTGGTGGGCACTGATTGGTGTGCTGTTCATCGGGTTTGCCGTTACCGACGGTTTCGACATGGGGGTTGGTGCATTGTTGCCTATTATTGGTAAGGATGACACCGAGCGCCGTATTATGATTAACACCATTGCCCCCCACTGGGATGGTAACCAGGTGTGGTTAATCACCGCTGGTGGTGCACTATTTGCTGCTTGGCCTATGGTTTACGCGGTATCCTTCTCTGGCTTTTATGTCGCTATGATGTTGGTGTTATTCGCCTTATATCTGCGTCCTATTGGTTTCGATTATCGCTCTAAGATTGAAGATCCAAGATGGCGTAAGACTTGGGACTGGGCCTTGTTTGTCGGCGGATTTGTGCCACCGCTCATCATAGGTGTGGCATTTGGTAACTTACTGCAAGGTGTTCCGTTTAACTTTGATGAGTACCTGCGTGCAACTTACCATGGTGGTCTGTTTGGTTTATTAAACCCATTTGGATTATTAGCAGGTCTTGTCTGTGTCTCTATGTTCATGATGCAAGGTGCATCTTGGTTGCAGATGAAGACAGAAGGTGAGTTACGTGTTCGCGCCGCTAAGGCCACACAAGTTTTTGCAGCGCTATTGGCAGTGCTGTTCACCTTGGCTGGCGTATGGTTAGCAAATGGTATCGACGGTTATGTGTTGACCTCGGCAATTGATACACAAGGTGCATCAAACCCAGCATTGAAAACAGTAGCGATAGAAGCAGGTGCATGGTTAGTTAACTATGATAAATATCCTGTGACTATGCTGTTCCCAATCCTAGGTATTGCCTTGCCGATTTTGGCCTTGTTGGCGAGTAAGTTTAATCGTTCAGGTTTTGCGTTCTTATTTAGCTCTCTGGCTATAGCAATGGTCATTTTGACTTGTGGTGCGGCTATGTTCCCATTTGTTATGCCATCATCACTTGAGCCTAATGTGAGCTTAACTATGTGGGATGCGACCGCAAGCGAGATGACCTTGGGCGTAATGACCGCGGCTGCAGCGATATTTGTACCTATTGTACTTAGCTACACCATTTGGACTTACTTTAAGATGTTTGGCCGTATAAGTCGCAGCTACATCGAAGACAACAAGACGTCACTTTACTAAATAGGAGCCGATAATATGTGGTATTTTGCTTGGATATTAGGCATTTTGCTAGCGTGTTCTTTTGGTATTATTAACGCCTTGTGGTTAGAAAATACTGAAAACATGGACCGAGACGCAGAGAGCAAAGAAGATTAAGTTCTTGGGGCATTTGAACACTCTCATTGAGTACGTCAGGTGCTGGTTCTATCTGTGAAATTGATTAAATCCGAGTGTCTACGCACTCGGATTTTTTCGTTTTTTGTTATCGAGGAAACAGCAAGCATTTAGCCGATGGTATTCACTATTAGAAATAGTAACCGAAGTTAATATTCAGGCGTTTGTTCGTTTCACCGTCACCGACCATAGTTCCGCCGATAAATGGCTGATTCTCTGCAACGACAAAATCGACGTAGGTGTACAGTCCGCCTGCAGTGATCGCCATGCCAGTGACATTCATGAAGGTATCGGGTTGAGTCGATGGTTTGTCGGTGATCAGTGAGTAATCATTGTAGAACGTGAGGTTGGATATTGGACCAATGTCAACGGGTAGGCTGTAGGCTACGTTAGCCACATAGGTGGTCGCTTCAGCAGGAATCGAGTCGTAGAAATGATAAGCCGCAACCACAACACGCTCGAGATCCATACCATCGACATCATATTTGTAGTCTGTGACCTGCAACTTAAAGTTCCAGCGATCATAGTTGATCACACTATGCAGCGCGGCGGCGACGTTATCACCATCGACGCCGCTTTCGATCTCTAGTTGACCGGCCTGAAGTGACACACCGAGTTCAACTTTAAGTTCATCAAATGTCAGGTTATGAGCGTAGCGACCATTGAAAGTATTAAGCTCAGCAGCAGCGTTGCCATCACTTGGTGCATCGTAGATCCCTTCTCCAGCTAACCGAATACCAACAACATCGTAGGCGTAGCGGTCGGTTCTATCAGAGACATAACCATCAAGCCCGCCTTGTTCATCATTCTTATAGAAAGCGAGATCGAGTCGATTGTTATCACCTTTATAGGTGTAGTTAAGACCTAGATCATAATCATCTTCTAAGCCTAAGTAGAAGTTGGAGCTAAAGAAATAGCTGTTTGACGCATAAGTCAAAATACCGAAGGGTACCTGAGTCACACCAATTTTACCTTGGTGTTTTTCATTGAAGTTGTAGCCAACCCAAGCATGATGAATCACGTTCATATACTCGAACCAGCGATACTGGGCTGAAAAAATAATGTCGTCGAGATTACCGTTAACATCGAGGCGAAATAAGTCGAAGTCAAAATCGCCACCACGATCCGTATTATCATCGTTGTAGTCTTCATAGGTGTACTGGAAACGAGCGGCACCGCCAAACTTAATGTCGTTGCCTTTGTCTTGCTCCACAGATTTCTTATCTGATTCCAATTGGTCGATCCGAGCTTTAAGTGCCGCGATCTCTTCATCAACTGGCGTTGCGTAGGCATTAGCGGCAAGCGCTAGCGCGATACAGGAGGCCACAAGTGTATGTCGAATCATCATTTATCCTTGTTTATTTAGTTTGAATTATGCGTCGTTGTTGCCAGAACCATCTTGCTATGATCCTGAACGTACATCTATCCGATGAATCTAGAAACTTCTGTTAGCACTGTTTTATCTGCTTTAATTGCATCAACCAATATTAGTTTACATTCCGCGTCTTAGCCGCTTTTTACCAGAGCTTACTATTTGAAATGAGAGTTTGTTGCGTGCCAGTCATTATTGAATATAGTTAGTTCTGATACTAATGATTGATAATTAGCTACAGACTGCTCATGGTTTTTTTATAGAATTTTTCGCAACTAGAGGGTTAAGTGCATATTTTGATGACGAAATTGTAACATGGGTGGTGTTTGGTTAACAGTTTTGTGAGGATAGGTTGTTCTTTTGAATAAATCCTCTGCTTCAGCATGGTTAGTGTACTTACTATTTTGGCGAGTTTTGCCGTATTATTTAAAATTAAAAAGCCGCTACTGCGGCTTTTTAACTGAGAACTGAGTTATACCAGTATAAGATCAGGACTTAAATACGCTGATTTGCTGTTTAATCTCTTGAGCGAGATCCGATAGGCTTTGGGCTGCATCGACTGTATCACCTGCACGCTGCTCACCCTCTCTTGCTAACTCGGTAATTTGATGCAGATTACGGGTGATCTCCTCGGCAACGGCACTCTGCTGTTCGGTGGCACTGGCAATACTGCTCGATGAGATCGCGAGTTCTCCAATGCGTACCGTGATTTGGTTAAGTTGTCCTGCCGCTTCCTCACCTTGGTTAGCCGACACGTTACCGAGTTGATGGCTGTGTGCCATCTGCTCAGCCGTCATTTTTATCTGTGATTGCAATTGGTTTATCGTCTGGCTGATCTCCGATATCGAGGTTTGAGTTCGCTGTGCTAGGGTTCTCACTTCATCGGCAACCACAGCAAAACCTCTCCCTTGTTCGCCTGCGCGTGCAGCTTCAATTGCCGCATTAAGCGCTAATAGATTGGTTTGTTCTGCGATGCTGTTGATCACTTCGGTGACTTGGCTAATCGCCTCGCTCTCTTTACTGACATTTTCGACACTGTCATGGCTTTCACTGAGTTGCTCACTTAGGCTGGCAAGTCCTTTAACGACCCGCTCTAATTGTTGATGACCATCGCGTGAAGCACTATCAACTTGCTGGCTCTTAGTTGCCCCTTCGCTGGCATGACTTGCGACATCGCGAATTGAGGTGGACATCTCTTCAATTGCGGTGGCGATTTGGTCCGTTTGCGCCATTAGAGATTGAGCTTCGTCACCATTGAGCCTCGCTATCTCTTGGGCACTTTGTGCCTGAGTTTCTAATGTATTAACTGAGGTTTGCAGCGCATTGATCAAGGTTCTTAGGCTGGTGGTCATCTGCTGGGCACCTATGGTAATTCTATCGACCTCGTTATCGCTGGTATCTGATACTGGGGAAAATCGTTGTGATAAGTCCCCTTCACCGAGCTTAGTCAGTTGTTCTTGTAGCTCTCTAAGGGGTCTTAAGGTTTTGAATAGCACCAAAGACAACAATAGGGTGATGACTAGCACACCAGCAAAGGCCACGATGGCATTTATAGCTAGCAGTTGAAGGCTTTCTTCATTGAGCTCTCGCATTTTGGCTTGACCGAGTAAACTCCATTCCCACCCTGGAATATTTAACGAATAGGCGTACATGGCTTCACCCTGACTATTTTGGTACTCCCATGAGCCCTCATTCAGTTTGACTTGCTCTAAGGTTAAACCATCAATTATTTCAGTGGTTAACTCATTTCCAGATGACTGATGTGGTTGGGCGATGATGCTATTGTCAATATTTCGGATGAGGGTGAAATAGCCCGACTCTTCAAGCTTTAGCTGATTCATCGATGTTTTCAGTTCCGACAGCGATTGTGAAATATCAAAGCCTATGTATAAAATGCCAATAATATCGCCCTTGGGGCCAATAATGGGGCGATAGACGGTCATGTAATCCTTACCAAATAGCTTGGCATAGCCTTCATATTCTTTGCCATTTATCAGCGCTTTATAACCAGGATGAGATTGGCCTAAATAGGTGCCTAAGGCTCGTTTACCATCGGCTTTTTTTAATGAGGTTGAGATCCGAATAAAATCATCACCCTCGCGTACAAATACGGTTGCTGTGCCACCGGTGAGATTGGAATAACGATCGACCTTACTTTTTGAGGCGTTTATTTGCTCCTTTTCATGCACTAATGCTGGCGTGGCCTTACCTAGGACTTTAACGGTTTTATCGGGTTTAAAAAACTGTCCCGGATACATTTCACGTAATATATCGGCGTTACGTCGTGCCAGTGATAGCAGGCTGCTATATTGAAGTTCAATGAGATCTGCTGTGCTATGCATTTGCGCTCTCATTGCGTCCATGCCTTTATCTTTAAGCACATTTGCCGCAGTTATGTATGAGATGCTTCCGAGAATGCTAAATACAATGAGGGTGAGGGCAAAGGCGAGTACACCAATCTGTTTTGCAATTGCCCAATTCTTATAGTTCATCTCGACAATCCGTTAGTTTCAATATCGTGAGAGTAATGTAGCTGAACGGTATGAAAAAAGATTTGATGTAGGTCTATTTCAATCAAGCATTCTGAAAATTAGGGTGTTTTAGCAAAGTCTCGTTTCATTTTTCTAAAATAGTAGCTAATAAATGAGGTGAGTCACAAAGTCTGTAACTTACCTCATTGTTATAGTCGAATTGGTTGATGCTATTGCTGTATTGTCGACGTTAATCGAATTTGAGCTTGATTTTTTTTCATTACTAGCTGATACATGGTCGGCACCCATATCAGTGAAAGGAGGGTGGTGAGCAAGGTTCCACCGGCGATCGCGATAGCAAATGGTGGCCAGAATCCGCCACCAGAGATGATGAGTGGGATAAAGCCACCAATGGTGGTAATGGTAGTCGAGCCGATATGACGACCGCAACTACTCACTATTTTGACTATCTCTGCGGTGGTTTCATGTCGTTTATTGGGCATATCCTCTAGTTCGGCCAAGATAACGATTGCTGCATTAATTGCCAGCCCCATTAGCCCCAAGAGGCCTATGATCACGGTAAACCCGAAGGGGTAACCAAATAGATAGACGGCCAATAATCCAAGCCCTGCCGATTGAACCGCGCTAAGTAAAATGATGCCTGTTAGCCTAAATGAGTTAAAAGAGAGCACTACGGTCGCCAGAAGCAAAGTAACAACTAAGACGATGTTAGACAGGAGATTACCGACCGCTTCGTCGCGCTTGGCACTCTCTCCGCCCACTTCAATTTTGTATCCTGCGGGAAGCTGCAGTTTATCGATACGGATTTTGGCGTGATTGAGTACTTGTTGTGGCAACACACCACTCTCTAGATAAGCCTCGATACTATTGACCCTTTGCCCATTCCGTCTTGGAATCGCGCCTAGACTGACATCGATACGGTTAGTCGATAAAGCCGCTAACGGTATTCCTGTACCATTTTTCGAGATTAAATTGATCTCTGATAATTTGGTTTGTTGCTCTCGAGTCAGCTCTTGGGTTCGAACCCGAATAGGCAAAGATTCGGTTTGTTCCAATATGCTACCGCCATTAATACCCGTCGTTGCCATCTGGATCTGATTGGCAATTTCTGTCAGGGAGAGCCCACTCATCATGCTGGCATCTTCATTGATTTGAAACCAGACCTTAGGGGCGCCAGCGCTCAGGGTTGCCCGGGTGTGGATCACATTATCTGTGGTGATCAAGATGCGCCGGAGCTCATCACCTATCTCTCTTAGTTTGTCTAGGTTAGGTCCATAGATCCTAAATTCGACAGGGGCGTTAAACGGCGGGCCCTGCTCGAGTTTTCTCACGAGAATCTGTGCTTCAGGAAAATCGTCATCCAGGCTTTTCTGTAGCGTGGGAATAAGTCGATTAGCTGCGTCAAAGTTAGCGACTTTAACCATGGCCTGAGCATAGTTGCTCGCGCCTTGCTGCCGCTGCAGTAGGTTGTAATAAAATGAAGGCGCATTACTGCCGATCACCCAGTCTAGCCGTTGCATCTCCCCAGTTTCTCTTAGCTTAGCGTCAATACGAGTGACGACAGTGCGAGTATTCTTGATACTCGATTGTGGTGGTAAGTGGACCTCTATTTGAAACATATCTCGATCTGATGGCGGAAAAAACTGCTCGGTCATTTGGCCTGCGGCAATAAATCCGCCGATGGGCAGTATTCCGATTAGCACACCAGCAAGCAGTGGCCGCTGCAGGGCATGATTAAGGGTGAAGGTAAAAGTTCGGCTAAGTGCCGGGAAGCTTATGCCTTGTTGGTACCATTTATTCGATGCACCTTTCGAGCCGAAACGGCCTGCTAATCCGGCTATTAAGGTATGGGAGATGATATAGGAACCCAGTAGGGCAAACATTACAGATATGGCGATGCCGCCGACAAACTCTCCAGCTGCGCCTGGCATCAATACTATGGGAGCAAAAGCCAACATGGTGGTTATGGTTGAGCCAGCTAATGGTAACCATAAATGTTTGAGTGTGTCGCGAACCGCTGTGAGTCTATCGAGTCCCTGCTGGCGACGCTGAGCGATCGCATCAACAATCACAATGGCGTTGTCGACCATGATCCCAAGGGCAACAACAAGCCCAGTTACCGACATTTGATGGATCGGCAGGCCAATATACTTCATGCAAGCAAGGGTGAATAGGGCGGTAAGGGGCAGTGAAATGGAGACGATCACCGCGTTTCTAAGCCCTAGAGTGAGCATTAATACTAAAAGAATAATAATGAAGCCCAATAATAGGCTGCCAATTAAGTCACTGAGCCGTTGAGTTGTATATCCCTCTTGGTCAAATAACCATTGAACTTCGACATTGGCCGATAGCTCCGACTGCATCTGGTCAACAACTTTATGTACTCGTTGCAACCAAAGATCGACCCGAGTATTGCTCAGCATTCGCGCCGAAATCATGACGCCTTGCTGCTGTTCGATCAAGGCTATATTTCGTTCAGGCGTCTTAGGATGTCTGACGACTTCTGCCACTTCAGATAAGCGAATGATTTGACCATTGGCATCGATCTTAAGCGGTACTTGTTTAATTCGAGTGAGGGAATCTAGTTCGCCAGAGACCTCGACTAAGGCGCGAAAATTGTCGTTATTGATCTCACCAGCAGACACCTTGGTATCGGCGTTGGCAAGAATTTGAGCAATGCTGGCAGGGCTAAGACCTATCTGATTGACTCTGTTACCGTCAAGCTGAACTAGGATCTCCTCGGTCGGGGCTCCATAGAGTTTAACGAAGTCTGTACCGCTGACTAGACGCAGCTGGCTTTGTAGTTCTTTGGCATAGCGATTGATGATATCGAGCCGAGGCTCTCCAGAACCTGTCCAAACCAGTCCCAAAATGGCCGTGTTGGCGTAACCCAATTGGTCATCGAGTAGGGCGTTTTGCGCATTGGCTGGCAGGGTGTTTTTGGCGTCGTTAAGTAGATCTCGCGCTCGAGACCAGACGGGATCGGTTTCTGTGATGCTGTCTTTGAGTTCCAGCTGAATCACTGAGATCCCAGGCCGTGACGTCGATTGAGTAAGTTTGAGTTCCTCTAATCGTCTGAGTTGGTTCTCTAACACTTCGGTGACTAAGGCTTCGACGCGCTCAGCGGAGGCGCCTGGATACTGAGTAACGACAGAGGCAAATCTATTGGTGATATTAGGATCTTCCATACGAGGAAGACTGCTTATCGCCCCCAATCCAGCGACAATTAGCAGTGCAATAGCAAGGCTTGCTAGGCGTCCGTTTTCAACTAGCGATTTTATCATCATCTACCTCGTTGCAACATTGGCATTGAGAGTGACGAGTTCACCAACGACGAGTTTGTGTAGGCCTTGGGTCACGTATTGCTCTCCGGCGGAAATCGCGCCAGTGACATAGGCTTGTTGCCCCTTGGTGTAGATGATCTCAATGTCCCTGCGTTCGATAAGATACTGATCGTTATCATGCTTTGTTAAAACATAGATGTTCCATAATCCTCTTAAGCCATCGGTTAGTGACGATATGGGGATCCAATATCCTTTTGTAGCGACCGACTTGCCGTATTGTAAATAGGCGAGTTCACCGTTTAGCACTGGCGCATCATTTGGCAGGGTAAAGCGGACCGGAACCGTTCGAGTCACAGGATTCACTTCTGCGCCGACACCCGCTACAGTAGCCTGATATGCTAGGTCATTGACAATCAGCGTGAGCTTTTGCTCTGGGGTTAGAACCTGAGCAATATTCACTGGCACGCCAACCATTGCCTGTGGATTATTGTGCTCGATAAGGGTGAATAGTGGCGAACCTATGGTTACGACCTCGCCAAGATTATGATTTCGCTTTGCGACAACACCATCGAATGGTGCCGTTAATCTTGATTTGCTGATTCTGAGCTTATTGGCATCAAGAGCAGCGATGAGTCGTTGTCTGGCCGCTTGCAAGCTGTTGAGTTGGCCTTTAAGTTCATCGAGTTGCTGCTCTGAAGTATATCCCTGTTTTTTCAGTTCTAGGCTGCGATTCAAGGTGTTTTTAGCCAGCTGTAGGTTTGCGCTGTTTTGTGCAAGATTGGCGTGTAACTCTTGGCTTTCCGCTTCGAGTAAAGAGGTGTCTAGCGTGGCCAACATTTGTCCTGCTACAACCGTGTTGCCGCTATCAACTGCTAAATGATTAACTTTACCTGCCAATTCAAATCCGATAGCGGTAGTGTTACCCGAGCGGATAATGCCTGTGAATTGTTGCGAGATATCGTAAGTGTCAGATTGAACCAATATATGACTCGAAACCTTTGGATAGTGTGGCGTTTCAGTCGGGCTGTCATTTTGCTGCTGGCAACCACCGAGTAAGAGCGCAGCGGTAAAAAACAGCAGGGCAGATGCAGAGTCTTTGCGATTAAAAATTTTCATTCTGACACGCTTCCATGGTTAACTTCAGGTTAATAAAACGTTAATCTAGACTTGGCAGTCTAATTCAAGCAAACTAGACTGTCTAGTCTAGTTTTTTTGTCGAATATGTCGTTTATTTTAATAACCAGAGTATGGAGTTGTAATGGTTCATTCATCCCTTAGCCGCAGTGAGCAAAAGCGATCTCAGATATTAGAAGCTGCGATAGCGCTATTTTGTGGGCAAGGATTTCCCAATACCAGTATGGACGAAGTGGCTAAGAAGGCGGGCGTTTCTAAGCAAACCGTTTACTCTCACTTCGGTAGCAAAGACGATCTATTTGTTGCCTCAATAGAGTCTAAATGTGTTGTTCATCAAGTCACACATGAGCTGTTTGTCGATCCTAAACAACCGCAAACGGCACTGATGCAGTTTGGCGTCTATTTTGGTGAGATGATTATCTCACCCGAAGCACTCGATGTGTTTAAAACTTGTGTAGCCCAGTCAGATTCTCATCCAGAACTATCAAAGCTCTTTTTTAATGCAGGGCCGCAACATTTGCTCAAGTTGTTGGAAACCTATTTTGACCAAGTAGAGGCGATCGGTGAATATCGATTTGGTCATCTTCGTAACGCCGCGGTACAGCTCTGTATGATGCTTTTTGGTGAGATGCGATTAAGGTTAGAGCTTGGGTTACCCGTTGACGATATTAGCGCGGGTCGCAGTGAGTATATTAAGTCGTCAGTCAATATGTTTTTACGTGCTTATCGTGTTGAAAATTAGTTTAAACTAATGATCTCAAATGGGCTTAATATCGTATAAGTCAGTCAACGATATTTAAATCGGCATTTTGTTTGGCATGAGATAGTTGGTTTTTCTTGTGCACTAATGGAGATCGCATGGACTCTGCACAGAAATCGAAGATAGTCATCTTGTCATTAATGCTCGGCTGGTGTGCTTGTATGCCAGTTTCACACGCTGCAGCTAAGCCTTACTCCCCCCTTAGTCTTAGTGTTTCACGTATTGGAACTGGTGATGCCGATGTGGGTAACGGTAATTTACAACTACAGCGAGACGCATGGTTATTTGGTGCTAAAACGGCAATCCCATTAAATAAGCAGTGGTCGATGAGTTTTGGCGTGAACTATGACCGGCTCGATTATGATTGGGGAAGCCGAGCAGGGACTATATTGGGGAACAAGATTCAGACATGGCCGTCGGTTGATCGCTATAGTGCGAGTGTTGGCTTGAGCTACCGTCCTGATAAACATTGGATGTTTATATTTTCGCCTAAAATTCAATATGCTTATGCCGATGGCACCTCATTTTCCAATGCCCAGAGTTACGGTATGGTAGCGTCAGGTATGTATCGATTTGAAAATGGCAATATGCTGGGGCTCGGGGTCGCTTATCTTAACGATATCTCAGAAGTACGCACCGTTCCCTATTTGGCGGTTAACTGGCAGATAACGGACAAGCTAAAATTGGGTAATCCTTTTTCGACCGGCTTTAGTGGTCCTGCGGGATTAGAGTTAAGTTACCGCTTGAGCGACGCTGTTGATTTTGGTCTTGGAACTTCTAAACGGACACAAAGATTTTTGGTTAGGGACGAAGACACCACCATGGAGATAGATGAGTTAGTGGGTTTTGTTCGAGCGGGATGGGCAGCTTCTCAATCATTGTCGCTAAACGCGTATCTTGGTTATTATTTTAATAGTGAGCTTGAGCTGAGTGAACCTCGTAGTACTGAAGAGATCGATGCTCAGCTAGCCTGTGCGTTAGCTGCAGAATATAAATTTTAACCAGTTTTAAAACAGAAATGTGAGAAAGACCAAGTCAATTAGACTTGGTCTTTCTTTTAATCATGGGATTTTCGACAATATTTAGTTATCCAGCATCGCCTTTTTCAGGCTTTTTTGAGCAGGTTTATCACCTAACCATATCATCAATAGGGCCTGTCTAAATGGTTCTCCCCCTATCGTCGCTTGTGGCTTGCCATTTTTATAGGCGGTAACACCGAACATTTTTTTTGCTTCGAATGTAAATTGATCTCCCTCAACAATGTCATCAGAAAACAGCGCCATAAAAGCATCAATTTGCGATTGTATTGGTTCAACTTTATCATCGGTTGCATCTTCAAAGCCTTCGATGATGGCATTGTGCATCTTATCTGAAGTGATCATGCCTGAGGTAATATTGAGGCGTATTACTGCAACTGGCGCATCTAATACCGCTTGAGTATCGCTCACTACGCTGGGTGTATAAAGACTACCGACATAGAGATCCATAAAAAATTTACTGCGTACACCAGCGCCATTAAGTTGCAGTGTTTGTCCTGCAATATCGATGTCGTCTGCAATGTCGATATCGGCGACGGTTTTAGCACTTACGTTAAATGTGAGAAACCAAGTTGCTACTAACGCAAATGTTACGAGGAACTTCATAAAACCTCTTTGTTATTTTTGTGTGATGTTGGAGAGTGTGTATTAGCCGCGATGACCAATCTGATATTGGCCGCTTTGATGAAAAATCACCGCTTGCTTTTTCTTAGGGGAGATCAATAGTGGGCCATCATCGAAAAATAGGAAACTCTTCCAATTACGGACAAACAGATCCCAGCGGGTTTCAATAACTTGATATTTTTCATAGCAAAAATAGACTAGGGTATCATCTGACCAATCGATATGGTTACGCAGCAATTCAGGTAGCTCGACTGCCTCGCTATCCCAAGCGCTTTGCCAATGATCGGTTTCGATCCACGCATCTACTTTGGCTGCCCAATCGCCTTTGGTAAACTGTTCTGTACGGCTACTTTTATTACTGATCCACTTGTTCCACACTTCCATTGACGATTTCTGATCTAGCGGCTTGATACCCGCCTTATCTTCATCGGTAACAGGCAGATCTTTATGATTAAAGATCCATTTACGTTTGTATTGTTCGAGTGGGATGTAAGTATGTGCCACAGAGCCTCGCTATTGGAATGTATGATTTATTCGGCGATTATTATACGGTTTGATAGGCAACAAAGGAAACGGCGCCAGCCGATAAATTACCGTACTGGCACAGAATAGTCAGAATTAGTAACCAATCTGTTGTAGGTAACTCATTGCGGCTTGGTTGTTTGGATCTAAGTCTAGTGCATTTTGAAAGCACGATTTAGCTTCATCAATTTGACCAAACTCGGCTAAGAAAATACCGAGTTTTAGGAGGACAGGGATATCCTCAGGGTACTTATCCAAGTAATCAAGATAAATGTTTAGGGCTTCCTGTGGTTTATCATTGAGCCTTAACGCATGGGCATATTGAGGGAGGTATTCATCGCTGTATTGGATTATTTGCTTAAAATAATCTAATGTAAAATCGAGTTTATTTAGTTTTAAAGATAATTTTATAAAGTGTTTTAATTCATTCTCTTTCCTTTGTTTTGGTGCAATGGAAAGTAATGTATTTAAGGCTTCCTCGTCATCGCCCTCTAGCGTCAATTTGTAACTCAATGCGAGACAGTATAATGCTTTTATTTCTGGCTTGTTACTGTCTCTATGGGGGTGCAAATATTGCACCATTTTAGAAATACCTAGTAAGTGTTTGTTTCTAAATAAAATTTCAAGCTTTCCATGTGCTTGTTGAATGTTGTTGATATCCTCAACGTTGTTATTAGGTTTTTTATCATTAAGCCGTTGCTGATAACTTGTGATTGTTCTATTTAAAAGGCTGCTTTCTTCGCTAGATAATAATGGAACTTTCTCTTGATGAATTGTCTGCCAAATTAGCGCGCGTCCAGATTGGTTGTCTTTTGTCCATTGTTTTACAAGAGCTACTATATCGCCACGAGGATGCAACTCTTCCAGCCTTGAGTGTGTGCGTGACATAGCAGCATCAATTAAAGCTTGTAGTTCAACACAAATCGTTAAATATGCATTGTAGTATGTTTTTGACATCTGATTGATCTGTGATTGAGTCCAATCAGAGCTGTTTTTGGTTGATAGAAATTTAGAAAATTCATAGTAACCATAAAATTTTATTAACGTAGATTCTGCAGAGAAACTGTTATTAATCCTTTTTTCAATTTTTTCGAGCTGTTCCGATAGTGGGCCTATTTTGTGCGAGTCACTAGGAGAGTTACTGATATCATTTGTTAATTTTTCAGCGTCTTTTAATAATGATTCTAATTTAACCAACCTTTCATTCGCGTGGGTTAATTCTTTGATGCAATGCTTGAGGTCCAGTTCTTTTTCTGATGTAGTTATTAGGTATGAATCAGGCGAAAGTATATTGCTAAATTCGTAGTCAATCGGTGTTAAGCTAATTGAGTTAGCATCACAATAGCTCACACCTGCTACTTTGGCTGCGTTTTCAGATAAGTTAATGAAGTCGATTTGTGGTGACTCTGCTACTTTATCTTGTAGTGATCGTGCGGCATGAAGAAGTTGAATTGGGGTTTCGGCCATTTCACCAGAGTATGTTTCTACCCATTCAAACATTTTTCCAATATTGGGGGGTAACTCTGCATCATATGTTCCTTGAGCGTGTGTCACCCCAGTTTGCGAGTGACAAAAATCAACCCCACATAAAAGTATCCGATTAAATCCCATTTCATCAGCTATCTGAATAGCACTATTTGTTACTGTAGGACCAGCGTTTAAAAAGTTGTCACACTTATCATCTGGCGTCCAAGGAAAACGTTTAGATGTGTACATTACGCTACCATTCCATTGACCTATGATCTGAGGACTTACATGATGTGAACAAATTAATAGATGTTTACCTGCTAGAGGCATCATCTCTCTATATACTTCGAATGCGTGATCTTGTGGGTCGACTGACACTAAAATATCGGAATGAATACCTTCTTCTGTAAGTTTACCTGCTAGGCGAGATACTGAGAATATGATGAATTTATCTTGATTTTTTTTAATCCATTTAAGGTTAGTATCTAGTGAGGGACCACCTCCCAATATTATACATGTTTTCCCTTTAAAACTGTTGCGTAACCTTGAAGCAGGCACCAGATTTTCGGCAACATTCTCAAGTTGTTTTTTTATAAAAATTTTTTGATTAAATCCGATACTTCGCTCAAAAAACTCGTGTTCAATGATCTTTTCAACTTCTTGATTTAAAATGGTATAATCATCGATGTAATGACCAGATACCGCAAGCGATTGATGAATTAAAAATTGTTGTTTGACGATAAAAAGATTGTAAAGCTCTCCTTTTAGAAGGTCTGGCAATGATGCTAAGTCACATACTGCTATTTTATCTTTTTGGTGACTGGGAATGTCGATGTTTAATAAGTTCAGAATACTATTGAGTTCTACAAAGAGAAATTTACTTCCCTCTGGTATAGTGTTGTTTATTACGTAATTTGCAAGTAAACCAGAATCAAGACCAATGACAATTTGCAGTACATCTACTTGTGAAAACGATTCTTTAAATTGTTTGTTATATAAGCTAGTTGAGTCCAGGCGCTCAAAGGTATTCCTATTTACGCTTGGTAAGTAGGTTTCATTGAACTTACTGAGAGCAAAAACTTTTGATACTTCAAATGTTGAGTCAAACATAGGTATATGTTTTCCTTTGTGGCTATTGGCACTTTCATTTGGCGTCAAGATTTTGGCATTTTAGCCATTAGTAGCGTTTGATGTGCCTGCAAATTGATCGTTATTGCATAGCATAGCTAAAAATGTGCCATCAATATCGATGATTATGACTATATTGCTATATAGTCATTAGGTTAGCAAAAACTTAGAGGATATCGTCGTTTACGACATATACAATAGACCGCTTATCGTCCCAATATTGCTTCGGCGATGTTTTTTGTTCTGCGGCTCGACTTTTTTACATTTGGTGCGTATTTTGCATTATGACGTTAAATTTCTTAGTGTGGTAACTTTGAGTTTGTTCTCATTATTCCGTAGGCGCTACAGTGGCAACTGGAGATAGTATGTTTGACAATAAATCGATTCTTATTACAGGCGGTACTGGTTCATTTGGCCAGAAATATACTAAGACTATATTGGAGCGCTATAAACCAAAGCGATTGATTATTTTATCTCGTGATGAGCTCAAGCAGTATGAGATGCAACAGATTTATAATGCGCCTTGTATGCGATATTTTTTAGGTGACGTCAGAGATGCTGACCGCATGATGCAAGCGTTAAATGGGGTCGATTATGTCATTCATGCGGCAGCAATCAAACAGGTTCCTGCTGCTGAATATAATCCTATGGAGTGCATCAAAACGAATATTTATGGCGCTGAAAATGTCATTAAAGCGGCCATCGCGAACAATGTGACTAAAGTTATCGCGTTATCTACTGATAAGGCTGCATCTCCTATTAATTTATATGGAGCAACTAAATTAGCATCGGATAAACTATTTGTTGCTGCCAATAATATGGTGGGTAAAGGCAAAACACGTTTTGCTGTTGTGCGTTATGGTAACGTCGTAGGCTCTCGCGGTTCTGTTGTGCCATTCTTTAAGAAGCTAGTTAATGATGGGGCTGATTACTTACCAATAACTCATGAAGAGATGACTCGTTTTTGGATAACGCTTCAACAGGGAGTCGATTTTGTATTAAAGAATTTTGCACGTATGTATGGTGGAGAGATTTTTGTACCCAAAATACCTTCTGTACATATTAAAGACCTAGCTAAAGCCTATGCTCCGGATTTAGAGACTAAGATCATTGGAATCCGTCCAGGTGAAAAGTTGCATGAAATTATGTGTCCAGCAGATGACTCTCATTTAACGCTTGAATTTGAAGATCATTTTGTGATCTGTCCTAGTATTAAATTTTATAACGATGAACATTCTTATACGCGTAATTTAATTGATGAGGTTGGTACACCTGTTGACCAAGGTACAGAGTACCATTCAGGTAAGAACCCAGATTTTCTTTCTGTTGAGCAAATTTTAGCGTTTGATAAGTTAGCAGAACTGTAGTTTTAGTTCGTTTTTAGATTTATAAGGATTTGCTTATGAAACCTAAGGTACTCGCTATTATTCCTGCAAGAGGAGGTAGCAAACGAATAAAACGAAAGAATATTAAGCCGTTTTTAGGGCAAGAAATTATTGCTTATCCTATTAAGGCTATTTTGGAGTCTGGTGTGGTAAATAGATTAGTTGTTTCTACAGATGATAAAGAGATAGCTTGTGCCGCCAAGAAGTTTGGCGCAGATGTCCCCTTCATGAGAAGTGCTCAAAATGCGGATGATTTTGCAACTACTTTTGATGTCGTTGAAGAGGTTATTACACAATTAGAAGAAAAATATGATTACGTATACTGTGTCTATCCAACATCGGTATTTGTAACCAGTGATTTAATTAGAGATGCGCTTACTGCACTAAATACAAACCCTAGTGCTACTAGTATTGTTACTTGTGTTGCTTATTCTAATCCAATTCAACGTTCGTTATCTTGTAAGGATGGATATCTTCAATCCAATCATCCTGAGTTTTATAATACACGATCCCAAGATTTGCCTAAAAACTATTCAGATGCTGGTCAGTTATACCTATTTAAACCAGATGTTGTTTTACAAAGCAAAAGGTTAATTACCGATAAGTGTTTGCCACTGGAGCTAGATGAAAGCCGGACTCAGGACATAGATAGCGAAGTTGACTGGGCGCTTGCTGAGCTTAAATATAGCTATATGGTTAATTAAGTGGAAAAGGTATTATTAATCGGTAGTACAGGGTTGCTAGGTAGTGCTTTGTCTGCTTATCTTAAATCATTTTATCAATATGATGTTTACGGATTGAGCCGACAATCAGCTAATGCTGATATTCAATTGGATATTAGCAACACTGCAGACGCATTGGTTTTTTTGGCGGAGTTAGAACCGGATTATATTGTTAATTTGGCTGCTATAACTGATGTGGAAGCATGTCAAAGAAATTTAAATTTAGCATATAGAGTTAATTGTAAAATTGCTGAAAATTTATCTTTGTATGCTGTGAGGTTTTCTAAAAAACCTGTATTTATAATTCATATCTCTACTGATCATTTTTATGATGAAGAGGGTGATTCGAAAGAAAGTAATATTGTTATGCTAAATAACTATGCAATAACAAAATATTGTGCGGAAAAATCACTTCCTATTAAACAGTCTGTTATTTTAAGAACTAATTTTTTAGGGCGTTCACATGTTAGCTCAACGCCAAGTTTAACCGATAGTATGTATGCAAGATATCTTTCAGGTAGCGATATTAAACTTTTTAATGATGTTTTTATCTCACCATTATCGATAAAGAGATTATGTAATGTAATTTTAGTGTGTTTACAGAAAAAGATTCCTGGAACATATAATGTAGGCTCGAAAGAAGGCACAAGTAAAGAAGCTATAGTTATCAATTTTTTTAGATGGTTAGGTATTAAAGATTTTAAATATGAAAGCATATCTATAGATAGCTTGCCTCAGCTTACAGTTAGGCCTAAAGATATGAGAATGGATGTTAATGCTTTTGAAAAGGCCTATAATTATATATTGCCAAATTTAAACGATGAAATTAGAGAAATAGCAGATGAGTATAAAACGTCAGATATCAAGTGTGATTGAAATCGGAAAGCGAGTTATTACTCGTGAATCTTCTCCTTATTTTATTGCCGATATCGGGGCTAACCATAACGGTGATTTGCAGCGTGCAAAAGAGTTGATTTATCTCGCAGCAGAAGCTGGTGCTGATGCCGCTAAGTTTCAACATTTCAAAGCTGACACTATTGTTAGTAAGGTGGGCTTTGAAGCACTTAACGGGCAGTCCTCTCATCAAGCTAAATGGAAGAAGTCAGTCTATGAAGTGTATAAAGATGCCTCAATTTCTACTGATTGGACTGCGGAGTTGGTGGCAGCATGTCAAGATGCAGGTGTAGATTTCTTCACGAGCCCTTACTCGTTAGATTTGGTTGACTATATCGATCAGTATGTCTCTTGTTATAAAGTCGGATCTGGTGATATTACCTGGTTGGAAATCATCGAATACATGGCCAAGAAAAATAAGCCTATGTTACTCGCATGCGGGGCGTCTTCTATGGATGAAGTGGTTGCAGCTGTCGACGCGGTACTATTACACCAAGGCCAACTTGCCATAATGCAGTGCAACACCAACTACACCGCCTCAATAGAGAATTTTAAGTATATTAATCTCAATGTACTTAAGACTCTAGGAGCCATGTATCCTGATGCGATTTTGGGATTAAGCGATCACACTCCTGGACACGCTACGGTGTTAGGAGCAATTGCATTGGGTGCCAATGTTATTGAAAAACACTTTACTGACAATAATGATCTAGAAGGTCCTGATCATAAGTTTGCCATGAACCCAAGCGCATGGCGTACGATGGTAGATGTATCACAAGAGTTACATTTAGCCCTAGGCAATGGGATTAAAAAAGTTGAAGATAATGAACGTGAAACAGTGGTGCTGCAGCGCCGTTCAATTCGATTAAAGCATTCGCTTAAGCAAGGACATACTATAGCTGCGCAGGATGTAGAATTTTTAAGACCTTGCCCAAAAGACGCATTAGCGCCATATGAAGTTAACCTTGTGATTGGTAAAAAACTCATTCAGGCATTACCCGCAGGGGCACATATAAAGTGGAATTATCTAAAGTAGCGGTAATTATTCCTGCATACAACGAAGCGACTTCAATCGGTTCAGTTATTGCAGAACTCAATGATTATATGCCTGGTGTGAATATTATTGTGGTAGACGATGGATCTGGTGACAATACGGCCAAAGAAGCTGAGACCGCTGGAGCGACAGTGGTTACTTTGACCACTAATCAAGGGTATGCTAACGCCATAGAACAGGGCTTTATACAGGCGCTTAACCAAGGTTGCTATCAATATGTGGTTACTGTGGATGCTGATGGTCAACACCACCCTAAATCTGTCAAAGCGATGATAGAGCTGGCGCAGAATACTGATGATCTGATTATTGGTCAACGAACACGAGCTGCAAGATGGTCTGAATGGCTCTTCGGTCTGTATTTTAATGCAAAGTTTTCGGTAAAAGATCCACTGTGTGGTTTACGTCTTTACCGATTATCGATGTTCGCTAAGTATGGGGCATTTGAAACTTATGACTCGATAGGCACTGAGTTGATGACGTGGATAATACTTCAAGGTAAATGTTATAAAACTCTTGATGTAGAAATTAGGTATAGAGCTGATAAGCCAAGATTTGGCACCGGCTTTTCTGTAAATCAACGTATTTTTAAAAGCTTGCTTACAACGTTGTCATTTGTAAAGCGACATCAGTCAACATAGTTTAAGGCGCCAGCTGTTCGTGACGCCTTGATGTTTTTACGATATTTTTTCTAATAAAAACCAAGTCATATCATCTTGCGGAAAACGATTGTCTCTGTGATAAACAAAGCCGTAATCAACCAATTTTAGATCAGGGAATTTATCTAACATTTCACCGGCAAAATCACGCTTAAACAATCGAGACTGATGGCCACGGTAATTAACTTCAACAGGGGTTGGGTTATAGTATTCAGACAAGCAAATATAACGACTGCTAGATTGATAAAGTAATTGATAAACATGATCTAGTTCATCAGGATTTATGTGGATCAGAACCCCCTTTATTAAGGCTAAGTCATGCTGCTCTTTAGGAATAAACTCTAAAATAGAAGTATGGTGTACGGTTAAATCACTAAATCTGGCCAATTTCTTAACAGCGTTGTCATTGATTTCAATAGCTGATAGAGCAGCGTTTGGAACTAATACCTTTAACGCTTCAAGATTTAAACCAATATTAGAGCCAAACTCGATTATTTTTTGCACATTTCGGGTGCGTTTTAGAATTGCTGACAGCATAGAGATATTGGCGGCGACTATGGTATCACTCTTATTACGCTCAATGTAGTTATTGCCAAACTCTCCAGCCCAAAATGCTTCTTGTTCAGTTTTGAATTTCATAATGTTCCTATTGTTCGCTTTTTTAATTTGAGATAACTTATATTCTAGATAGTCTGTAAGTCCCTGCCAATCATGTTTCTGTTGAGCATTGAGCATTGAGCATTGAGCATGCTAGGCAGCATGTTTAAAATCGATTGTTGATGGCTTAGTTACGGCAACAACAACTCTAGCTGAATTAAACATTGTCGTAGTTGTGATGAGCCTTCAGCTTCTTTCCAATCAGTAACTCATGGGCTGCTCTTATAAGTTGTGTTACTAACGTATCAATTGCTTGGGTTGTCATGCAATACACTTTCTATATTGGGTACCTTTAATTTTAGCGCTAATCGGATGTCTACATGGTTGTCAATTAACCATTCATTTTGGTCTGTATACGATATAACCAAGGCTAACAAAGGTAAGCTTAATGGACAAATATCGATAACGGTGCATTTTTGGGGGCGCGATAATAGTATCGGTACATCGCCTATGACAATACCGTATACAGTGACTTATCTGCAGTCTTTGGGGCGTTGCTCAATAATGGTTTGGATCTGGGTCTATCATGACGACTACAGAGCTGAATGCCGTTAACGCTAATGGTTTGGTTTTGGCTGGTGACGAATGTTGCGTTGAGATGATCGAAAGAAACTTCTTGGAGGCTTGAGGCGATATCGGGCCAACGCTGGTTGATGATATTAAGGTTTTCAGCAAAAAGCTCAGTCATGACGCTATCCTAGAAGTTTTACTTCAATGTAAAAGATAAATTCACTAACTGGTCTCCCCACAGGGACTCGAACCCCGATCGATCGCTTAGGAGGCGACTGCTCTATCCTGTTGAGCTATAGGGAGACGTCAGTGATTATACTGTTTTTCATCTCGATGAAAAGGCTTTAGATTTAGTTGCTTAAATAGTGTTCTAAATCCGTCTATATTTTTATCGCGATATCATTAATTTGAATATTCAGCGCTGCATTGGCACCTTCGAGTATTGCTGTTGCACTCTCTTGTGTGACTTGGTCTATGGTGATTGTTGCGCTGCTTTTACTTGCCACCGCTCGCATGTTCTCAAGTCTATCTGGCATGTTTTGTTGGAGTACCAACTGGAAACTATCACCTACTTTTATGCCATTGTTACGGCCGAGATTAATAATGACTCGATTGTGCTGCCGGGAGACTATCTGTCCAAGTAGAGGCCGACAACTGAGCACTTTATCGATATCTACACTTGCTTGAGTTAACACAGTGTCAATATTCTTGCCATAGCTTGAATCCCAAAAGCGATTACTTTGGGATGATACAGTTTCTTGTTTTTCAAATTCCCATTGAGCAGGTGAGTTATAGGATTCACTCCAAATTTGCTCTCCACTAATGCCATGGTAGAGAGACAAGCGAATTTGAAACTGCCTTTCTGGTGAGCTATCCCATAAACCGAGTAAGCTGCTTGCCGCTGGGCTGGTTGAGATGTCTATGATTTCGGGTAATAGTACATATTGGCTATCGGTGATTTCACTTAACCAGCTCGGCAGGCGATAACCGCGTATATCAACTAATGACTGGGTTATGTCTAAGCGCTCATCCGCATGGATATTTGGGAAACTGGCTTTGCCGTGCTGACGTATAATATTTCCCAGTCGCTGAGAAAGTTCTTTTTGAAAGTTACCAATGTTGCCGTATCTTAATTGAGCTCTGTCGTTAATTTGTGCCTGAGTAACTAATATTGCTGCTTTTAGGTTTTCAGTTTGACACTGCTGTTCTGAGGTATTTAACACATCGACACGAAGATTGACTGTAAGTATTTGTTGATCGATTTGCTCACTCAATAGCTCGACCTGTGACGCATGTGTCAATTGCGTGATTGTAAAGTTATCTTTAGCCAGCAGGCCATTTTGTACTTGTTGCTCACTGCTAAAGTTGCCTCCAGACTTAAGTGTTACATAACTTAGCGCTTGCTGTATGGCATCTTCTCTAGCTTGAGTAACATTGCCATTGATAATTTTTGCTTCTCCAGACGTTTCTATCCATTGTGCGAAAGCATTTAAATGGATTAAGGAAACAAGGAAAATCAATAAATTAATTTTTTTCATTACTCGTTCTCTGGTTGATACTCTTGCCTTAAGCTCTACCGGTAGTGCCAAAATGATGACTATTTAATGCCGATAATTGAACCTAAACTCTGTTATTACAGTGAATAAGCAATAAATGTGCCTAGTGAACTCAATTAGTGTAATGACAGATACTCTGACGTTACCTCTTACTGAATAGTGTTTACGCTTTGTTCGACTGGTTTATGAGCGTTAACAGTTTTTTTGCTAGCCAAGAATAATATTTGTCATTACCGTGAATCCAATCTTGTTGCTGGTCTGCGTATTCTATAGTCGATAGATAATTTTCTGGATCTGTTACTTCTTCATCGAATGCTCGTGCTGCATTGAAGAAGGTAACGCCAAATTCAGTCCATATATATTCCATCGCATTAAAATAGGCATAAATGATATTTTTCATGTTTTTAGATTCTTCAAAATACTGACTAAATGGTGGATCTGATATCACGATGACTTTGTGACCATTTTCGTGAAGCTTAAGTAAGATGGAAAGCTGTTCTGTGAGATCGTCATTAAAGTAATCAACGAACTCTTTAAGTGTTATTTCCGCTATTCCTTGTGGGTAAGAATTTTGTATCCATGTTGTAAATCTAGATATATTTTGATGAGTTTGTAGCCCTAAGTTTGTAATAATAGTTGAAGTTAGAGGGGGGCGTTTTTGTTCATGACTATTTAAGTTGTTAAATATTACTGACCATAACTTTCTCGATATGGCATTCTCTAGAGGAACAAAGTATTCGGTGTCACACAGCGCAAATTTCTTTTGAGAGAAACCTGAGCCATTCATCACCATACCGCCACAGTGTGTAATATTCATTCTGTCAAGTGCTGTTGATAATTTACCCATATGGCTGTCACCAAATAGGGTAAGATCGCATCTTGGATTGTCTAGTGATTGTTTTGTCAGCTTGGCTGCGGACTCGATGAGTTCTTCGTCGCATACAACTTCTTCAGTATCTGCTGTTCTGTGCTTAACATTTGAAAGCTTATTCTGATTGGAGTTTGAAGTCATATTGTTAGTGTTATCTAGCACCATTCTAAAGTGTTCCATTACATAGTTTACGGCCTCGGGAGTAACAGTTCTTCGATTCGTTTCAAACCTAAAATCGCTATCTGTAGAAACGGTAATGAGTTCGAAGGAGGGGAAATATTCGAAATTGTCATAGTTATCACAAATGTAGCTGGCAGCAGTGCGCAGTAGTGATTTAGAGTGTTGATTTGCGACTAGTACGTGCTTGTTGGTCATTGTTGCCGTCAGTGGCACAGGGGATACGGTTAGTATAACTTTGATGTGCGAATTGATTGATGTAAGCCGTGATTCTAGTTGTTTTAAATCTGAGCAAATTTCATCATATGAAAAGTTATGAAATTGATGTGCTTCCTCGTTAAATTGTCCAGATATGACACCTGGACAACTAGGATAGAAAATATTGTTTTGATCTTTCCAAGACTCTGTTAAACCAAGTGTAAAAATAAGCAAGTCTGTATTTTTAAGGGTTTGATACATCTCTTTTGCGGCTAACATTCTCGCCTTAACTAACTCATCTTTTGTATTGAAACCAGAGGGATAAACACTAGGTCTTAAGAGGTCATAGTAGCGGTTGTTTTCATTATTAATAGCGCAAGCAATATCAAAACCTTTATTCTCATCAATAATATCAAACCACTGAAGAAAGCATCGCGGGGTGTATATGTTGCCGAAAGCAAAACTTGAAACTTGATTAGTTTCAATTGTGCTTTGATTAAATAAATAACCTTCTTTATTAAGCCAACGCCCAACATGCTGTGCAAAACAAGAACCTGCTGATGAAATTTTCGGGTTTTCAATCGGTAAATTTATTCTATGTAATTTATCGAATGTCTGATGACCAAGGTTGATAGAAGCAACGCCACTGCGCCAAAAAAAATTTTCATCTCTGTTGTTATAGGGTGTTCTTTTTCTTTGCATAAGAGCTTCCTAAATTCATGGATATGTCATAAAAATAGGACTAGCGACATTTATATGACAAAAGTGAACTAATGATGTGTTGAAGCAAATATTATGCCTACTGCATGGCATTAAGGTATTGCATTAAAGTATTTCGTTGTTTTGCCGATGGGATGACATCAATAGTAGATTATCTTTATAAGTAACGGCTTGAAAATTGCAGTACTCTTTACTGTGAGCCTAATTTTGACGTTAAGATTGCAATTCCTCTCGAATCTCTTTTAGTTAAATGGCCCGTAGGAATGACGTTAATATTTATATTATTTAGGAATTATTATGCGGAAAGTACTTTTAACTTCGGTTATGTTGATGTTAGGCGCGTGCTCGACCACCGACGACCGTGATTCGCAAGCTTTGGTTAGCGGCAATCATTTGCCGTCTACTTCGGCGGTAATACACTTAACTCAGCAACTGGCTAATGAACTGGTGAGGCAAAATGATCAATTAACACCAAAACAACCTTTATTGGTTGCAACGCCAGTGTTAATAGAGACGCTGATGGTAACTAACAGTTTAGGTCTACAAATTCAGCAAGGGTTAATTGCTGCTCTGCATGATCATCAATTTAATCTAATCGATCTTAATGTTGGTGATAACGTCAGAGTTACAGACAAAGGTGATTTTTTACTGACACGAGATTGGCGACAATTGCCTTCAGATCTACCAGTAGAGCATGTACTGGTCACTACCATGAGCCCGTCTGTAGACGCGGTATTAATTAATAGCCGTATTGTTAATGTAACCAACAATCGAGTGGTATCCGTCGCTTCTGCTAGCGTCGGCGTGTCAGATTTACCAGGTTATTTAAGCATGTCAGATGCTGTGGTGTCGCAAGATGGTTTATTATTTCGTAATCAATCTGCGGGACAAGGCAAAATAAAGATAGGCGGAGAAGTACAATGAAGAACATGGTTATTGCAATGGTATTGATATTGGCAGGCTGTGCCTCTCAAGATAGATATATTCAGTGGGAAACAGAAAGTCCAGAATCGTTTCCAACATTAACTGCTATCGGTTATGCCCCGCTGGATACTCAACCCGCGAAAGAACAATCACAGCGAGTGTTAATGGCAATGCAAGCGTCTAAAATTGCCGCATATCGAGAATTGGCTGAGCAAGTGTATGGTCAGCAACTTAATGCATCAAGCCAAGTACGAGATTGGATGTTATCTGATGACAATATTCAAGCGTCGGTAAGTGGGGTGATTCGTGGAGCGAAAGTCATTAAGAGTTATCCCGCGGGAGATCATTATGTGACAGAGTTAGAATTAGATTTCTCTCAAGTTTGGGCGCTATATCAACAACAGAATCGACCTCAAAAAGTCAAAGACGTTACCTATTTTTGAGTCGTTACGGATAAACGTAGTTCTACTACGTAGTTTTACGCTTTTAAGTCATTACCAAGTGTTGATATGGTAGAGGTTCTTCCTTTGCCGTCATAGGTGAGGCTAGAGGCGTTTCTGCTGGCTTGGAGTGCTTGCGAGAATCGGTTGATGCTTGCCATACTATGTTCAATCAATGTCTCATTTTGTGCATTTAACTGTTTGCACTCATCTAACGTTTGCTTTGTGAGGTTAACAAGTTTAAGTAGTATCTCATCACTTTTGAGCATCGCGTTTTCAGGATGTAACGATAACATCTCATCACCAGATTTGATCTCATCTAACAACTTTGCTTTATCATTAGCTAGCGCTAATAATTGATCAGCGTTTTGAGCAATCAGTGCCGCTTTTTCTGCTTCAATAATCGCTTTTAAGCTGCTTAATAGCTTATGTTGATTGGTGACTATATCGGTTATCGAATCCATAAAAGGTTAATTCAAGTCCTGCAGTTCATTTTCAAATTGCGCAATATTACTCGCTAGCTTATCTGCGTCAACTTTATATCGACCTTCGGCAATAGCAGTTTTGATTTCTTCAACTTTTTTGAGGTCAATTTCAGGTATATTACTTAGCTTTGCTTGTACGCTTTGCAATTGCTGAGCCTGAGATGTAATTGACACTGAATCACTTTTTACGCTTTGAGCGGGGGCTTTCGCCTGCGAAGAAGTACTCGCACTTTGCGATGATGTGCTGGCCGACGGTGTTGCGATTCGGTTATTAGTGCCTGTATTTACTTGCTTTATATTAATAGCCATTGTGGGTTCCAACTTTTTAAAATGAGATCAACATACTTGTGTATCGGCACTTACTTTTATAGCTTTAGTCAATTTTGTCCAACTTTGGGCAAATTTTTACTGTTATGAGTTTATCTAATTTACATTCTAACTTCTACTTCACCTATGTTGATCACTGCAGCCTCTATTGTTTTATGGGATTTACTGTTCTTTACTTGTATTCGGTCACCTAAATTGCCGTCAGTTAAGGCTTCACCTATAGTCTTTATCTCAAAACTTGCAGAGCGAGCAAAGATTGACACCATATCGCCTTTGCAAACAAAACAAAGGTTATTATTAAAAATAGGTTGGTTGGAGGCAATTCTGCGTTTAACTCTGGTGCCCGTCACCTGAGCTAGCTGATCAAATTGCTGTCCACGTAGGTTGGTTTGGTCAATATACTCAATCTTTACTTGATCTGTGGCGATGATATCACCTGGACCTAAGGTCTGAGTCGCTACAACTACGGGGTAAAGAATATCAACACGAACAGAGATAAATATTTGCCAAGGATATTGCAGACTAGGTGTTTCACAACTTATTTTAACCGTGTTGTTACGCCCAACTTCTCTATCGCTAGCGATTTCCGCTTTAATCTCAGAACTGCAAGCTGGCGGTGATAAACGAGTGTCTAGGCTTTGTGGACTGATCTCTACTTTAGCATTATTTGGTACCGTTATTTTTGACTGAATCACATCTATCGCTAAGTTTGAAATTGTCGTTAAAGAGGGCACAGTTGCAGTTTCCGACCCCAAGACAGGGTTAGAACAGACTACAGCGGCTAAAAAATACCAAATTTTGTTTTTCATATTGAATAGACTAGCTTGAACTGCCAGATTGCACCTATACTTCTGTTTGTGGCCGAAAATTTTGACATTTATTATGAAAATTAGAGTCATAAATTTGACAAAATTAAGGTCTGGTTGTCATATAGTTAGATAAAGCAATTAGTATGCCTATACTCATGATAAACATGAGGTGGCTTCGCATTCACCCGACAACAGGGCAAAGGCATTATGTCGAGTATTCTTGATTCAGTTAATAAAAGAACCCAACTTGTAGGACAAAACCGCTTAGAGTTGTTGTTATTTAAGTTAAATGGTCGCCAGCGGTTTGGGATCAACGTATTTAAGGTTAAAGAGGTGCTTCAATGCCCTCCATTGACGGCTTTACCTAAGTTAAACTCTGTCGTTCGAGGTGTTGCTCATATTCGCGGGCAAACCATTTCAGTGATCGATTTAAGCGCGGCAACGGGCGGGCGTCCAATCGAAGATACGTCAGATTGCTTTATTATTATCTCCGAATATAATCGCAGTGTTCAGGGCTTTCTAGTTAAGTCTGTTGAGCGGATCATTAATATGAACTGGGAAGCTATTTTGCCACCACCACAGGGGGCTGGACGCTATTCCTATCTTACTGCGGTGACAGAGATCGAGGGGGAATTGGTTGAAATTTTGGATGTAGAGAAGATCCTCGATGAAATTTCACCTGTTAAAACTCAGATCAGTCATGAAGTCGACGAAAAACTCACCATAGATCGGGAGCGTCATTATCATATTATGGTGATTGATGATTCAGCTGTAGCGAGGAAGCAAATTGTCAGAGCATTGGAGTCACTCAACTTACAGATCGATACCGCCAAAGATGGCCGGGAGGCATTGGATAAGTTAGTGAGTGTTGCGGCTGAGATGGATAATGTTGCCATAGAGATCCCTTTGATCATCTCTGATATCGAGATGCCAGAGATGGATGGTTATACGCTAACTGCAGAGATCCGCAATAATCCTAAATTGAAAGACATCAAAGTGGTTTTGCATACCTCGTTAAGTGGCGTGTTTAATCAGGCAATGGTCGAGAAAGTTGGCGCGAATGACTTTATTGCGAAGTTTAATCCCGATGAGTTAGCCGCTGCGGTGAATAAGCATTTGAGTTTGTAATTGGAGTTGGCTTTTTATTTGAGCGTAAGTATTGCAAGCGCCTAAATTTGATAAGTTTATACTTGTTTCAACTAGAAGGCTCATGTATAACGCTGAGCTGTTTAAAGCTTGCTATAGTGTATGTTGTAGCCTGTTTTCTTTTTTGATATTGGGATATCAAGGTGCCGAATAAATCACTTGCAGAAGCTGAGTACAACCAATTTAGATTATTTCTGGAACAACACAGCGGTATAGTGTTGGGCGATAATAAGCAATATTTAGTACGTAGTCGCTTAGCGCCCTTGATGGGGAAACATAACCTACCATCGTTGTCAGAAGTGGTTAAGCATTCTATGAAGCCCGCCGAGCGTCAGTTACGGGCTGAGGTGATCGATGCGATGACCACTAACGAAACGTTATGGTTCCGTGACCGCTACCCTTTTGAATTGCTTGCTAATAGTTTATTGCCCGAATACTCTCGCTTGGGACGCCCGTTAAAAATCTGGTCAGCAGCCTGCTCTTCAGGCCAAGAACCTTATTCTCTGGCGATGACCATATTAGAATATCAACAACGTAAACCTGGAGCATTGCCTGGAAGTGCGTCAATTTTAGCGACAGATCTATCACCATCTATGTTGGAGCGTTGCAAAAATGCTGAGTACGATAATTTGGCGCTAGGTAGAGGGTTGTCGGATGAGCGTAAGCGTCAGTTTTTTGAGTCTTCAGGTACGAGTTCCATGACGATAAAGGCGAACGTTAAACGTTTAGTCAATTTTAGAGCGCATAATTTATTAGATAGTTATACCTTGCTCGGTAAATTCGACATAATCTTCTGTCGTAATGTACTGATCTATTTTGCCCCAGAGGCAAAGGCTAAAATCTTGCGGCAATTTGCTGCCGCATTAAATCCTAAGGGAATCCTTTTTTTAGGTGCATCAGAGTCTATCGCAGGGTTGACGGAAGAGTTTGATATGGTCCGTTGTAATCCTGGGATCTACTATCAAAAGCGTACCTAGTCATCTTTACGTTTGAAATTACAGTAATAATAATGTCAGCCAAGGCTGGCATTTTTTATGCCTGCTTCATTGTTAATCTAATTAGCGCTTACCAACTTTATTTGGCACGACTATTGCTTTGATTATTGCATCTGTATGAGGAGGCAATTTTATGGCGATTAGTTTTGATAAGGCACTGGGGGTGCATCAGTATACTTTGGGGATACGCTCGGCGCGTGCTCAAGTTATCTCCTCCAATATTGCCAATGCCGATACTCCTCATTACAAAGCTAAAGATCTCGATTTTGATAAGGCATTGCAGGCGGCACGAACCACTCAAAGTGGACTGGCTATGAGTCGCAGTAATGAAAAACACTTTGATTTGGCAGCTCTTAGTCAACAACACATTAGTTATAGAGTGCCGAACCAGCCCGATACAGGTGATGGTAATACGGTAGATATACAGCAAGAGCAGTCTGAGTTTATGCAAAATGCGCTGGAATATCAGATGTCACTCGGTTTTTTAGACAGTAAGTTTTCTGGTCTAAAAAAGGCACTTAAAGGAAATTAATTATGAGCTTATTTAATATCTTTGATGTAGCAGGCTCAGGCATGTCGGCTCAGTCAATTCGGTTGAATACAACCGCGAGTAATATTGCAAACGCTGATTCCGTTTCGAGCAGTATCGATCAGACTTATCGTGCGCGTCATCCTGTATTCGAAGCCGAGATGGCCAAAGCGTCTCATCAGCAACAAACCTCTCAGGGCGTAAAAGTCTCAGGGATTGTGGAAAGTGATAAACCATTACAGAAGGAATACTCTCCGGATCATCCGTTAGCGGATGCCGATGGCTATATCTATAAACCGAATGTAAATGTGATGGAAGAGATGGCAAATATGATCTCGGCATCACGCTCTTATCAAATGAACGTACAAGTTGCTGAGGCGGCAAAATCTATGCTGCAGCAAACATTACGTATTGGCAATTCCTAGGAGGTAAGCAGTGAGCCTCATTAATCCTTTAAGCAGTCAATCTCCACTCAGCGCTCAAGCGCAAAGTGGTCAGTCGATTGCGCCGCAGTCGACGAGTACTCAAACTTCGTCGCAAACGGAAACAACCGGAAACCCGTTTCTTGACGGTATTCGTTTACCCCAAGAGTCCAATATTCCAGAAGCAAAAAGTCAGGAGTTAACCCAAGAAGACTTTTTCTCTTTGCTCAGTCAACAGTTGTCGATGCAAGACCCGTTTAAGCCTGTGGACAATGATCAGATGATTGCACAAATGGCTTCATTTTCGACGGTTGATGGTATTACCAAGTTGAATGAAGAGATTGTTAATCTCAATACGGTGATGACATCAAGCCAAGCGCTGCAGGCATCTGGATTGGTAGGACAGAAGGTATTGATCCCATCGGATACTGGGCATATATCTGCTGAAGACCCAACGTTGAAAGGGATTGTTAGTACGCCAGAAGCAATTGAAAAAATTACTGTTCGTATCGAAGATGAGAAAGGACAGCTGGTTAAAACCTTTACGATTGATGGCAGCGCAGGTGGCAATATTGATGTCGCTTGGGATGGCCTAGATAAAAATGGTGAACCTGTGACCAGTGGTAATTACTCGATTAAAGCGAGTGGACTGGTCGATGGTGAAAGTCAAGATTTGGCTGTTTCAACTTATGCGCATGTCACTAGCGTGTCTTTAGGAACGGCTAGTACGGGGGCAATTTTGAACCTTAGAGGCATTGGCGGTATTAAGTTAGGTGATGTACTTGCCGTTTCTGAAACATAGATGAAGCAGAGAGTTAGGGCATAAGGTCCAAGACGAAAAATTGATATTTAATGAGGTGAATTATGTCATTTAACATTGCATTGAGTGGTATAGCGGCAGCGCAGAAAGATTTGAATACCACCGCAAATAACATTGCTAATGTCAATAGTATCGGCTTTAAAGAGTCGAGAGCTGAATTTGCAGATGTATATGCAAACTCTATTTTTGCTAATGGTAAAACGGCTGTCGGTGGTGGTGCCACTACCAGCCAAGTTGCGCAGCAGTTTCATCAGGGGAGTCTGCAATTTACTAACAATGCACTGGACATGGCCATTAACGGCAGTGGTTTTTTTGTTACCTCATCAAGTGTGGGGTCTCAAGACTTAACCTATACAAGAGCTGGTGCGTTTAAAGTTGATGCAAACAGCTACCTTGTAGATTCACAAGGGAATTTTTTGCAGACATTTGAGGTGGATAAAGAGGGGAATTCAACTTCAGTGAGCTTAACCGAGACTAAACCTGTTAGAATCCCTGACACTGCTGGTAGCCCGAAGAAGACGGAGAACATAGGTATACAGATGAACCTCAATGCTGGCGATTCAACTCATGATCCAGCGCTTTTCGATCCAAGTGATCGAGATACTTATAATAACTCTACTGCTATTACCATGTATGATTCTCTGGGAGAGCCGCATGTGATGACCACCTACTTCGTTCGTCCACAGGATGCCGCCTATAATGGCGAAAGCAATTGGGTTGCCTTCTATGCGGTTGACGGTAAGCAAGTAAATGTGGCTGGTGCCGCAGGGGTTTACGATAGGGATACTACTGGAGATGGGTTAGCTGATACGCTCGATGTTCCCGCTGTTACAGCCGGCGGTTGGAAGGGAGCGGTAATTAAGTTTGATGAGTTAGGCTCTCATACGTCGACTGACCCCGCAACGATCGTTACAGAGTCATTGGGCAATGGCGGTGCCGACGTGCTGGGGCCAGGTACTGATGGCTCTCAAACCTTGACCATAGACTTTGAAAACCCAACTCAGTATGCATCTACCTTTGAAGTGACTGAGTTGACCCAAGATGGTACTACGGTTGGCCGTCTGACAAATGTCGAGGTTGGCGCTGATGGACAGATCAATGCTAGCTATAGTAATGGAGCGACTGTCGCCTTGGCTAGAGTTGCTTTGGCACGTTTTGCCAACGAACAGGGTTTGACTCAAGTGGGTAATACTTCATGGAAGGCGAGTTTAGATTCTGGTGCAGCGCTTGCTGGTGAGGCTAATAGCGGTACTTTTGGTAGTATCCGATCGTCGGCATTAGAACAATCGAATGTCGATTTAACCACTGAGCTGGTGGATCTGATTTCCGCTCAGCGTAACTTCCAGGCAAACTCTCGAACGTTAGAGGTGAATAACACACTTCAGCAAACAGTGTTACAGATCCGATAGTTTACTTGCATTAAAGAGTGTTGCCGATGCGGCAACACTCTTCCGTTCTTGGTTATTTTAGTCTCTAGCGTTCACTCCCGTTCTCCTATCTCATTGATTCTAGGCTCTAGCCATTCACTATCTCTTGGCATGATGTTTGCTTCGTACTGTTATTAGACAGTTTTTAGTTGAAACATTGACGGAGCAGCAAGTGGATAAATTACTCTATGTCGCCATGAGCGGTGCCAAGCAGAATATGAATTCGCTGGCCGTACGAGCGAACAATCTTGCCAATGCCAATACTGACGGCTTTAAGTCAGATTTAGAGCAAGCACGCTCAATGCAAGCCTTTGGTGAAGGTTTGCCGACACGGGTATTTTCGATGACAGAGAATCCTTCGGCAGACTTCTCTAATGGTCCAATAAAGACCACTGGCCGCGATCTGGATATTGCCGTAAAGGGTAATGGTTGGATTGCCGTGCAGGGGGCTGATGGCGGCGAAGCCTATACTCGCTCTGGAAGCTTAAGTTTTGACACCACAGGATTACTTCGTAACGATCGTGGCAACCCTATTATGGGTGATGCTGGTCCCATCGTATTACCTCTGCCTATTGAGAAAATTGAAATTGCTCAAGATGGGGTGATTTCAGTAAGGCCGTTAGGGGCCACCGCAGAGGTCATTGAAGAGGTGGGGCGAATCAAGCTGGTTAATCCAGGTAATCAAAATCTGATGCGAGGAGAGGATGGCTTATTTCGTCAAATGTCTGGCGAAGTCGCCGCAGCCGATCCTTTTGTATTTGTTGAGAGTGGTGCCGTCGAAGGGAGCAATGTTAATGCTGTCGATGAGATGGTGTCGTTAATCGATTTGCAGCGTCAATTTGAGATGCAAGTCAAAATGATGAAAACCGCCGAAGAGATGGATCAAGCCTCTTCGTCATTAATGCGCATTAGTTAGGAGATAGATTATGCATCCTGCGTTATGGATTAGTAAGACTGGCTTAGATGCCCAGCAGACAGATATCTCGGTGATTTCTAACAATGTGGCTAATGCGAGCACCGTTGGCTACAAGAAAGGTCGAGCGGTATTTGAAGATTTGCTTTATCAAACCGTTAATCAGGCGGGAGGGATTAGTGCATCTAATACCAAACTGCCGAACGGTCTCAATATTGGTGCCGGTACCAAGGTTGTTGCTACGCAAAAGGTGTTTACGCAAGGCAATATGCTAACCACCGATAACTCATTGGATTTAATGATTGAAGGTCCCGGATTTTTTGAAGTACAGATGCCCGATGGCACAGCCGCCTATACGCGAAATGGTCAGTTTACCTTAGATGATACCGGGCAAATCGTCACGCCAGGCTCTGGATATGTGTTACAGCCTTCGATCACTATTCCTGATAATGCCACGAGTATTACTGTTTCGTCAGAAGGTGAAGTGTCGGTTAAAACCCCTGGCACAGCAGAAAACCAAGTTGTCGGCCAGTTGACTATGTCTGATTTCATCAATCCGAGCGGACTCGATCCTATGGGGCAAAACCTCTATACCGAGACTGGCGCTAGTGGTACACCCATTCAAGGGACTGCTTCACTCGATGGTATGGGGGCTATTCGTCAGGGAGCACTTGAAACATCAAATGTTAACGTCACAGAAGAGTTAGTTAACCTTATTGAAAGCCAACGTATTTATGAAATGAATTCCAAAGTTATTTCGGCGGTCGATCAGATGTTGTCTTACGTGAACCAGAATTTGTAGAGGCTTATCATGACTAAGTATCTCATTCTCGCAGCAGCCATTACGTTGGTTGGATGTAACTCAACTAACAATAAACCGATAGCGGATGATCCCTATTTCGCGCCTGTTTATCCGGAGGCGCCGCCAACTAAAATCGCCGCGACTGGCTCAATGTATCAAGATAGTCAGGCATCGAGTCTGTACTCGGACATCAAGGCGTTAAAAGTCGGTGACATTATTACCGTTATTCTTGAGGAGTCGACCCAGGCTAAAAAGAGTGCGACCAACGAGATAAAGAAAGGCTCGGATATGACTCTCGACCCAATTTATGCGGGTGGAGGCAATGTGACTATTAGTGGCTCGCCAATCGATTTACGTTACAAAGATAGTATGAACACCAAGCGAGAGTCTGACGCCGATCAAAGCAATAGTTTATCGGGCAGTATCTCGGCGAATGTAATGCAAGTGTTAAACAATGGCAACTTAGTGATTCGCGGTGAAAAGTGGATAACCATCAACAACGGTGATGAGTTCGTTCGCGTGACCGGAATTGTTCGCTCTCAAGATATTCGCCCAGATAACACGATTGATTCTCAACGGGTAGCGAATGCTCGCATCCAATATAGCGGTACTGGAACATTCGCCAATGCCCAAAAAGTAGGTTGGTTGAGTCAATTTTTCATGAGTGACTGGTGGCCTTTCTAGGAGTGATGTCATGAAATTAAAAATCATATTAGCTTGTGCATTAATGGTCATCTCTACGGCTGGTTTTGCACAACGCATTAAAGATATTGCCAATGTCCAAGGGGTTAGAAGTAATCAACTCATAGGCTATGGTTTAGTTGTTGGCTTACCTGGTACTGGCGAAAAGACGCGTTATACCGAGCAGACCTTTAAAACCATGTTGAAAAACTTTGGTATTAATCTGCCTGACAATTTTAGACCAAAAGTCAAAAACGTCGCGGTGGTTGCCGTTCATACCGATATGCCTGCTTTTATTAAGCCAGGGCAAACTTTAGATGTAACAGTGTCGAGCTTAGGTGAGGCCAAGAGCCTTCGTGGTGGTACCTTGTTGCAAACCTTCTTAAAAGGGGTTGACGGTAACGTATATGCTATTGCGCAGGGCAGTATGGTTGTCAGTGGTTTTAGTGCTGATGGATTAGATGGTTCTAAAGTTATTCAGAATACCCCAACGGTTGGGCGTATCCCTAATGGCGCCATCGTTGAGCGCACAGTCGCGACCCCATTTTCAACTGGGGATCATCTTACTTTTAACCTGCGTAGGGCCGATTTCTCTACCGCCAAGCGTTTAGCCGATGCCATTAATGAGTTACTTGGTCCTGGAATGGCTCGTCCATTAGATGCCGCATCTGTTCAAGTGAGTGCGCCCCGCGATGTCTCTCAGCGAGTCTCATTTCTAGCGACGCTTGAAAACATAGAAGTAGAACCCGCATCAGAATCAGCCAAAGTCATCGTTAACTCTCGCACTGGTACCATAGTCGTTGGTAAGGATGTGCGCCTGCTGCCTGCTGCAGTTACTCATGGTGGATTGACGGTAACGATTGCCGAGGCAACACAAGTATCACAACCCAATCCATTAGCGGGTGGTAATACCGTGGTGACCTCTGACAGCACTATTGACGTATCCGAAGCCGATAATCGCATGTTCCTGTTTAATCCTGGTACCTCTCTAGACGAACTTGTTCGAGCGGTGAACCTCGTTGGTGCAGCACCATCCGATGTACTTGCAATCCTTGAAGCGTTAAAGGTGGCAGGTGCTTTGCATGGTGAACTTATTATCATCTAAATATTGTCGGATTGAACATGGAAAAGCTGTCAAATTCATCGCATTTCTTAGACATCGGGGGACTAGACTCCCTTCGTGCTAAAGCGCAGAAGGATGATAAGGCAGCGCTTAAAGAAGTTGCGCAGCAGTTCGAAGGTATCTTCGTACAAATGCTAATGAAGAGCATGCGTGACGCTAATGCCGTGTTTGAGTCTGATAGTCCGATGAACAGCCAATATACAAAGTTTTATGAGCAGATGCATGATCAGCAGATGTCAGTAAACTTGTCAGATAAAGGGATGCTGGGGCTAGCCGATCTTATGGTGCAGCAACTAGACCCCGCTGGCAGCGCTTACACGCCAGCATCAGTGCTTAGGGGGGGAATGACTCAACCTACTGCTGCAAACGTCAATTTGACGGCGCAACAGTTAAGTCAATCCAAGCTGTCTGATATAAAAAGCCTTAATCAACTAAAGCAAGTATCTCCAAATCCACAACAATCAATAACCGATGTTATCGACGATGTGGTTGGCGGCAAAGTATTGCCATCTAGTGCGCCAATTGATGGCTTTAGTAGCCGCGATCAGTTTGTGGCTGCGGTATATCCACATGCTCAACAAGCGGCTAAAGCACTAGGTACGACGCCAGAAGTTTTGATTGCGCAATCGGCATTAGAAACTGGCTGGGGACAGAAAATGGTGCGTCAAGCTAATGGCGAACCAAGTAATAACTTGTTCAATATTAAAGCGGATAAACGCTGGCAGGGCGATAAAGCCGGAGTGAGTACTCTGGAGTTTGAGCAAGGGGTCGCGGTTAAGCAGCGAGCAGATTTTCGGGTATATGATGACATTAAGCAGAGTTTTGATGATTTTGTGTCATTTATTTCCGAAGGACCTCGTTATCAAGAGGCGTTAAAAGAGGCTAGTAATCCAGGCTCTTTTATTCAAGCACTGCAAGATGCGGGTTATGCAACTGATCCAAAATACGCAGAGAAAGTGATTAAAGTCATGCAATCGGTCAGTAAAGATTTTGGCTCGGTTATATCGGGAGTAACACCATGAGCGAATTAACAATAGTCGTCGTTCACATACGAGGTAAGCGCTGATGTCGATGGACTTACTCAATATCGCCCGTACTGGTGTGCTAGCTTCGCAGTCACAACTCGCCGTCACCAGTAATAACATTACCAATGCCAACACCCAAGGTTACCATCGTCAGGTGGCAGAGCAATCGAGCCTTGAATCCCAGCGGTTCGGCAACAGCTTTTATGGTGCAGGAACATATGTCACAGATGTAAAGCGTATATATAACGATTACGCAGCAAGAGAACTACGTATCGGCCAAACTGCGATGAGTCAAGCTGAGACCACACAAGTGAAAATGAGCGAACTGGATCAGCTATTTTCTCAAATTGGTAAGTCAGTGCCTCAAGGTTTAAATGATTTATTTGCGGGATTGAATAGCCTAGCTGATCTTCCTGATGATTTAGGAATTCGTGGCTCCCTACTGGGAAATGCAGATCAGATAGCAAAAGCACTTAACCAGATGCAATCTCATCTGGATGGACAGATGAGCCAGACCAATGACCAGATATCTGCTGTCACAGATAGAATTAATGAAATAAGTAAAGAGCTTGGCCATCTCAACCAAGAGCTGATGAAGTCTCAAGGCTCTGATTCGCAATTATTGGACAAGCAAGATGCCTTGATCCAAGAGCTAAGCCAATACGCTCAAGTCAATGTTATCCCGCTTGAGTCGGGAGCAAAGAGCATTATGCTTGGTAGTGCCGCGATGTTAGTTTCTGGGCAAATATCGATGCAGATGGGATCAACTGCAGGTAATCCCTACCCTGGAGAGCTGCGGATCACCGCAACAACTGGTGATCAGAGTGTAGCGGTTGATCCTGCCAAGATGGGGGGAAGTTTAGGTGCATTGTTCCAATATCGTGATGAAACGCTGATCCCTGCGCAATTGGAGATGGGCCAATTGGCGCTAGGTATTGCTGATACGTTTAATAAGGCTCAGTCACAAGGTTTCGATCTTAATGGCAATGTCGGTAGCGATATTTTTCTGGATATCAACGATTCGAAGATGTCAGTGGGACGTGTAGGCGGTTTTGAGACTAATACCGGGAATGCAGCACTGCGTGTCAATATTGATGATGTCAGTGCGCTTACTGGTGGTAGTTATGAGCTGACATTTACCGCTCCTGCGACCTATGAGCTGAAAGATAGCGATACGGGAACGACTACGCCGTTGACATTAACGGGTTCGCAGCTAACTGGTGGCGATGGTTTTAGCATCAATATAGATTCGGGAGCCTTTGCATCGGGAGATCGCTTTGAAATTCGCCCTTCTTCTGGAGCCGCAGCGGGTATAAAAGTGGTGATGACTGACCCCAAGGGAATTGCGGCGGCGGGTCCTACTATTACTGCTGATTCGGCTAATTCAGGCAACACGGCGATTGCATTGAACGCAATGGATGCATCTGCGCCAGGATTTCCAGGCGTTGGTGCTCAAATTACCTTTGAAATCGATACGACGACCAATAGTTATGAAGCATTTGATGCAGCAGGTACTTCATTAGGAACTGGAACCTATACAGCGCCAACGATCGATGCATTTGGAATGAACTTTGATGTGCAAAGTAGCGCAGGTGCTTTGGCAGACCGTTTTACCTTTGACCTTTCCGCTGCTGAGGGCAATAACAGTAATGCCGTTGCCATGGCCAAATTGAATGAAGCTAAATTAATGGCTGGTGGTAGTTCAACGTTAAGTGATGTTTACGAAAATACTAAGTTAGAGGTAGGTGGTAAGGCGAAAGCGGCTGAGGTGGCACTTGGAACAGCTGAAGCGGTCCATTCTCAAGCCTATGCCAGAGTGCAAAGTGAGTCTGGAGTGAATTTAGATGAAGAGGCGGCAAATCTCATGCGCTTTCAGCAAGCATATCAAGCATCGGCTCGGATCATGACAACAGCCAATGAAATTTTCGACACCTTATTCAGTTCGGTGAGATAGGAGTAACAAGATATGAGAATCTCAACGGCGCAGATGTTCAATCAAAGCATTACCAGTGTGTTAGATAAGCAAACATCTACCAGTAAAATTTTGGAACAGCTCTCTAGCGGTAAGCGCGTTAACACCGCAGGTGATGACCCCGTTGCCGCTATTGGTATTGATAATCTTAATCAGCAAAATGCTTTGGTTGATCAGTTTATGAAAAATATCGATTACGCCAATAATCGTTTGTCGTTGACCGAAAGCAAGCTAGGTAGTGCAGAAACATTGACAGGTTCGGTAAGAGAGCAAGTCCTTCGTGCAATTAATGGTGGTTTATCCGACTCTGAGCGGCAAATGATTGCCGATGAACTCAGGGGAACTCTGGAAGAATTGGTTGCTGTGGCTAATACCAAGGATGAATCAGGTAATTTCATGTTTGCTGGATATGAAACGGGTAAGCAACCCTTTGCGTTTGATGCATCAGGTAACGTGGTTTACAGCGGCGACAGTGGTGTACGTAATGCCATTGTTGCGTCTGGGGTCACAGTTGCGACTAATATACCAGGCGATAACGCTTTTATGAATGCGCCTTCAGGGCTTGGTGATTTTAGCGCCAATTATCTGGCGACACAGGTAGGCGACTTTAATGTTCAAAGTGCTTCGATAACAGATCCACTCACGTATGTGGAAGATAGTTATACATTTACTATGGTTGGAGCCAACCTCGAAGTAAGGGATTCCAGTGCAGCGCTAGTGACGACCGTCCCCGCTTTTGATGCCACTAATCCAGTTAGCTTTAATGGTATTGAAGTCAAACTTCAGGGCCAGCTTGCCGCGGGTGACAGTTTCAGTATTACTCCGCAAAGTGAAGTGAGTATTTTCGATACGATAAATCAAGCAATATCCTTAGTTGAAGATTCCAGTAGGGTGGACACTCCACAGGGTATGTCTGAGTTGGCACAGATATTGAATAATTTAGATAGTGGCGTCAATCAAACAAGTATTGCGCGCGGCCAAGCTGGCAACAGTTTAAAAAGTTTGGATAGTCATAGCGCTACCCATACAGAAGAAAAGCTAGTGAACAGTTCGGCCTTATCAATGCTAGAGGATTTAGATTATGCCTCTGCTATAACAGAATTAGAGAAGCAGCAACTTGCGTTAAATGCAGTCTCTAGTGTCTTTAGTAAAGTTGGCTCAACAACACTATTTGATTACATCTAACTAATGTGATCCAGGATGGGTCAACCAATACGAATTTTTAGCCAAGCTCAACGTCTTGGCAGTGCAACCAAGAAGAGGAAAACACAATGGCTATTACCGTTAATACTAACGTGACATCAATGAAAGCTCAGAAGAACTTAAACGTATCTAGTGGTGGCTTGGCCCAATCTATGGAGCGTTTGTCCAGTGGTTTGAAAATTAACAGCGCGAAAGATGATGCGGCAGGTTTGGCAATTTCTAACCGTTTGAACTCTCAGGTACGTGGTCTTGAAGTGGGTATGCGTAACGCTAACGATGCTATTTCGATTGCCCAGATCGCAGAAGGTGCGATGCAAGAGCAAACTAACATGCTCCAGCGTATGCGTGATCTGACTATTCAATCTGAAAACGGTGCTAACAGTACAGAGGATTTAGCGGCTATTAAGGCTGAAATGGACCAATTGGCCACTGAAATTGATAATATTGGTACCAGTACCGCATTTGGTAATACCAAGTTATTACAAGGTGGGTTCTCAGCAGGTAAAGCGTTCCAAGTCGGCCATCAAGATGGTGAAGATGTCACTATTAAAGTGAAGAAGACGGACAAGACCACTTTATCAGTGGCATCACTAACTAATGTTACCTCTGCCAATCGGGCATCAGCCTTAGCTGCTATTGATAAAGCGATTAAGACGATTGATACCCAAAGAGCTGATTTAGGTGCGGTTCAAAACCGTCTAGCACATAATATTAGTAACAGTGCAAACACACAGGCAAACGTTGCAGATGCGAAGAGCCGTATTGTAGATGTGGATTTTGCCAAAGAAACCTCGACCATGACTAAGAATCAGGTACTACAGCAAACGGGTTCTGCAATGTTGGCTCAGGCCAACCAGTTGCCTCAAGTTGCTCTTTCACTATTGGGTTAATTATTGGCATTTTGGCTAGACAATAAAGTGATGTATCAACTCTATGGTGCATCACTTTTTGTTTTCGCCAAGATTAAGGTGTTGAAATAATTGAAAATAAATATTTTCTATTATTTTTTTTAAAAATATCCTAAAGATCGAAAAGCCTCAGCCGTTAAATATACTGTAACCAATAAGCTCAGCCTGGCTTAATCAGACAGGCAAGTGATTAAGTCAGGTATAAAGAGGAAACGATTATGGCTATTACAGTAAACACCAACGTTACATCGATGAAAGCTCAAAAGAACTTGAATCATTCTAGTGGTAACCTAGCTACCTCTATGGAGCGTCTATCAAGTGGTCTTCGCATTAACAGTGCAAAGGACGATGCGGCAGGTTTAGCAATTTCTAACCGTTTGAACTCTCAGGTTCGTGGTCTAGAAGTGGGTATGCGTAACGCTAACGATGCAATTTCAATCGCGCAGATTTCTGAAGGTGCGATGCAAGAACAAACAAACATGCTTCAGCGTATGCGTGATTTGACAATTCAGGCCGAAAACGGTGCGAACAGTACTGATGATATTGCCGCGCTTAAAGCTGAAATGGATCAGTTAGCTAATGAAATCGACGCGATTGGTACTACCACAGCGTTTGGTAACACTAAGTTGTTAACAGGTGATTTCTCTGCAGGTAAGAGTTTCCAAGTTGGTCACCAAGATGGCGAAGATATCAAAGTAACAGTTAAGAAGACTGATAAGACAACTCTTTCGGTAGCCTCTTTGGCTCTAGCAACTTCAGCGAACCGAGCTTCTGCACTAGGTGCAATTGATAAAGCGATTAAGACTATTGATACTCAACGTGCAGACTTAGGTGCGATTCAAAACCGTCTATCACACAACATTAGTAATAGTGCTAACACACAAGCTAACGTGGCAGATGCTAAGAGCCGTATCGTTGATGTGGATTTCGCGAAAGAAACCTCTACGATGACTAAGAACCAAGTTCTACAACAAACAGGTTCAGCGATGTTAGCCCAGGCTAACCAGCTTCCTCAGGTAGCACTATCATTACTATAATTAGTAATGGGTTAGTCTAAGTATGGATACTAATGAGGGAGGTTCGGTGACGAATCTCCCTTTCGTGGTTTTAAGGATAAATAGAAATCAGAGTAGAGGTGAACGTGATGGATATCAACACAGTCAACGCATCTAATGCCACAACTGCTAAAATTGATATAGGCGCATCTGCGATAAAGTTTCGCACTGAGCAGGATTCAGAGCTTAATCCTAACGCTATCATTCAAGCGGTCGATGAAAGTCAAAAAGCTGAAGATGCAAAGGGTGATAAGCCCCAGCAGAGTCCTGAAGAGATGCAAAAGTTAGTCGCTGAGCTTTCAGATATGATGTCAGTTATGCGTAAAGGACTCGCGTTTAAGATAGATGAGGATTCTGGCACAAATATTGTTAGTGTAATGGATGTTGATTCGGGTGATATTATCCGTCAAATTCCGAATGAAGAAGCACTAGAGTTAGCCCAGAAGTTATCTGAAGTAACAGGGTTATTGATGAAGACAGAAGCATAGTTCTTTAATATTAGTGCTTTTGAAAATTGTAAAGTAAGTAGAGGTATTTATGGCATTAACAGCAACTGGAATAGGCTCAGGGCTCGATATCAACACTATTGTCGGCGTGCTAGTTGATGCGGAGAAAGTGCCTAAAGAAGCGATCTTCAACAAAACAGAAGATAGTATCGATGCAAAGGTGTCAGCGATAGGTTCACTTAAGAGCGCTTTGTCTACATTCCAAGATGCCTTAGATAAATTAAAAGATGGTGATTCTTTAAACCAACGTAGCGTTTCGACGGGGGATAGCAATTATTTTACTGCGTCCGCTGATAAAAATGCCCAAACTGGTAGTTACAATATTATCGTTGAACAATTGGCCCAGAGACATAAAGTGGCTGGAACCTTTGCTGCCGACGCCAGCTCGCCTGTAGGAGAAGGGAGTTTAGACTTTACCGTTAATGGTAATAGTTTCTCCGTAGATGTTGCCGCAGGTGATTCGTTAACCGCAATAGCTGATAGCATTAATAATGCTGATGATAATGTCGGCGTAACTGCGACCGTTGTGACGACAGATGGTGGAAGTCGCTTGGTTATTAGCTCTGATACCGAGGGACCCGCGAGCAATGTTAGCGTAACTGCGTCAGATACAGCAGGTACTGGTTTGAATGATATGTTTGGTGCTGGGAATCTGAGTGAAGTTCAAGCTGCAAAGCAGTCGATAGTTTATATTGATGGCCAGAAGCTGCAATCTGAAACCAACGAGATCAAGAACGCGATTGCCGGCGTGACATTAAATCTTTCTGATGCAGATCTCAATAAAACATCGGTACTTAAGATTGAGCTTGATGAAGAAGCCGTAAAAGAAAATGTTCAGGGATTCGTTGATGCCTATAACAGTCTTATAGGAACCATTGAGTCTCTATCGTCCTATGATGCCGATAAAAAGAAGGCTGCAGCATTACAGGGGGACTCTATGATTCGCTCTATCGAGTCTCAAATGCGTAGTATGGTCTCTACTCGCGTAGATGATGGCAGTGGCTCAGTTGCATTATATGATATCGGTATCGAAGCGGACCGTTACGGTAAGCTTAGTGTAAATAGCACTAAACTAGATAAGGCCATTAGCGAAGACATGGGCAGTATCGAGACTCTTTTTGCTACAGAATCGACAGGTCTTGCGACTAGACTAGGTACCCTAGTCGAAGGTTATGTTAAGTCTGGCGGCTTAATCGATTCGCGTAATAATGCTTATACGAATGATAAGCAACGTTTAGAAGATCAGCGAGAAGCTTTTTCGCTTAAGATGGAACAATTGCAAGCAAGGTTGTTTAAACAATTCAATGCTATGGATTTAGTGGTTGGAAAATTGAATCAACAATCATCAGGCATTATAGGTGGTTTAAACTCGCTACCTGGCGTCGTTAGGCAACAAAATTAGAGATGTCTATAGATAGAGAGGTGAAACCAAGTTGCAATCATTGGATAGCTTGAATCAAAAAATTATTAATGCGCTTGAACATCTTCAGAAAGTACCTGCTGAAGAGTTAGAAGCTGATGAATTGGTATCAAACTTGCTTGAGTTGGTGACGCAGCGTCAACTTTTACTCGATGACGTACTTAAAGCCCCTAATGATGAAGATAAATCATTTTTAGAGGCACAATTAGCGCTTACCAATCAGTTTACCCAAGCGGCAGTTTCGTTGTTAGAACATCGTCAAGAGTTGCTTCATGTGGGAAATAAAAGTCAGCGTCAACTTAATTTATATAAGTCTATAGATTCGAATAGGTAGGTATTTATGAGAAAGTCACTTCAATCATATCGCAAAGTGTCAGTGGAAAGTGAAATCTCTGTGGCCTCGCCACATCGCATTATTCAGATGATGTTTGAGGGTGCGCTCCAACGCCTTGCCCAGAGTCGTTATGCTATCGAAAATAATGATATTCAAAATAAAGGCATTTATATCAGTAAAGCGATAGGTATTATTACTGGTTTAAACAACAGTTTAAACATGGACGCTGGTGGAGATATCGCTAATAATTTAAGTGATTTATATGATTTTATGTTGCGAAAAATTTCAGAAGCTAACTTGAATAACGATGTTCAAGCTATTGATGATGTATGTGAAATCATTCGCACAATCAAAGAGGGTTGGGATGCTATTCCGCAAAATGAGCATCATAATGTCTCTCATACTGAAGCAATCTAATTCTCTCTATTTGCTGTGATTTTTGTGATATTTTTTTGTCACGCGTCAAATATTTGGCGCCTAATGCTTGATACGTAGAGAATTTGTTCTAAAATCAGATGAGTTTGTCAGAAAGTGAATCTGATACTTGCTAATGTGCTGCTGATAATACACTATTCATTTTAATATCTATTTTTATGATAATGGTATTAAAACGATTATCTCGCTTTCTAAGCAACTAACACTAATAATTAATGCGAATAACACTAAGCGCTTTACGGCCTTCTTAAATGATGCAAACAGATCAACGAATTCTACTTGTCGGTAATCAGTCTGAGCGAATTAATCGCTTATCGTGTGTTTTTGAGTTTCTTGGTGAACAAGTCGAACTGCTTGCCGTTGATAAACTAGAAGCACGTGTTGCTAATACCCGTTTTAGGGCATTAGTTATTGCCCAAGAATCACAATCAAAGGAGTTGTTGCAGTCAATCGCAGCATCCTTGCCATGGCAGCCTATATTGCTCTTGGGTCAGAGTGCAGGAGTGTCAGCATCTAATATCTTGGGCTGTATCGAAGAACCTCTTAGTTATCCCCAACTGACAGAGCTTTTGCATTTTAGTCAGGTTTTTGTGCAAGCAAAACGTGCTGACGTTCCTACGAGTGTAAATCAAACCAAGTTATTTAGAAGCCTCGTTGGCCGCAGCGAAGGCATCGCCCAAGTTCGTCATTTGATCAGCCAAGTTGCTAAATCGGATGCTACTGTACTCGTGCTTGGTCAGTCTGGGACGGGCAAAGAGGTCGTGGCGCGCAATATTCATTATATTTCAGATCGACGAGATGGACCTTTCATTCCGGTTAACTGCGGTGCCATTCCTGCTGAATTGTTGGAGAGTGAGCTTTTTGGTCATGAAAAAGGTTCTTTCACTGGTGCGATTAGCGCCCGTAAAGGTCGATTTGAATTAGCCGAAGGTGGCACTCTGTTTCTTGATGAAATTGGCGATATGCCACTGCAAATGCAAGTTAAGTTGCTGCGTGTATTGCAAGAAAAAGTGTTTGAACGCGTTGGTGGTAGCAAAGCCATCAACACTGATGTTCGGGTGATCGCCGCGACTCATAGAGAGCTCGAAACGATGATCGCTAATGGAGAGTTTAGAGAAGATCTCTTTTATCGTTTAAATGTTTTTCCAGTTGAAATGCCTGCATTATGTGAACGTAAAGACGATATTCCTTTGCTGTTACAAGAACTGGTTAGCCGGGTTTACAATGAAGGACGAGGTCGAGTACGTTTTACTCAACGTGCAATAGAATCGTTAAAGGAACATTCTTGGTCTGGCAACGTGAGAGAATTATCGAATTTGGTTGAGCGTTTGACGATTCTTTATCCAGGTGGGTTAGTCGATGTTAATGATTTGCCACTTAAGTATCGACATATTGACGTGCCCGAATATCAAGTTCAGCTGAGTGAAGAAGAGTTGGAGCGAGACGCGTTAGCTTCAATTTTTAGCGATGAGGTTACTGTCGATATTCCAGAAAGTCGATTCCCAAGTGAATTACCACCTGAAGGGGTCAATCTTAAGGACCTGCTAGCAGAACTTGAAATCGATATGATAAGACAGGCATTGGATCAACAAGATAGCGTGGTTGCTCGGGCGGCAGAAATGCTCGGGATCCGCCGTACGACGCTGGTTGAGAAAATGCGTAAATATGGTATGAGCAAAGACTGATTTCAGCCCATTTTTGTGCTGTTAGTTTTACTTTAGCCACATCTCCGTTAAGGCCCACTCTAGGGCCTTTTTTGTTTTAGTTAATATTAACCTTTGTTTTAAAACGTATTTTTATTGGCATAATAACTGCATTTGTTCCGTTAGCAGCAATTTATTGACGGAGTGGTTATGTCCGCTATCCCCAAACTACACTTTGACCCCCTTAATCAGGCGACTCCTTTAGCGATAGCTCCCGTCGCGAACGATGCTATGTCGAGTAGAATGGAACATATACTGCAGGCAATGCCATCTGGCGTTGTCATTATTAATGGAGATGGCTTTGTTACTGAAGCTAATCCAGTTGCAGTTCAACTCCTTGGTCATCCGTTAATTGGTATGCGCTGGCTACAAATAATCACCCGAGCATTTTCGCCGCAACATGACGATGGTCATGAAGTGTCGCTCAAAAATGGTCGCCGGGTAAAGTTAGCGATTACGCCATTGGCACCAGAACCAGGTCAGCTGATCGTATTGACGGATCTCACCGAAACCCGCTTACTACAAAAAAACTTGTCTCATCTGCAGCGTCTTTCAGCTTTAGGCAAAATGGTGGCGAGCCTCGCGCATCAAGTCAGAACGCCACTGTCAGCCGCATTGCTCTATGCTTCTAATCTAGGCAGCCCCAAATTAGGGTTGGATGCGAGGCAGCGTTTCCAATCGAAGCTTATTGATCGACTTAATGAACTTTCTCAGCAAGTGGATGATATGTTGCTGATGGCGAAAGGAAAGCAGCAGGAACTGACGGATATCACGACTATGCATGATGTTATTGATGCCGTGATCGCTAATTGTGAGCCAATCGCACAGCGTAAAGGGTGTCAGCTGCAGTTAGAGGTTGGCTCAACATTAGCTTTTATGGCTAATCGATCGGCGTTAAGTTCAGCAATTAATAATCTGGTGATGAACAGTGTCGAGGCTGGAGCAAGCCACATCATTATTAAAGCCGTCGATGTTGAGGAGCAAATAAAATTTGAAGTTATCGATAATGGTAAAGGGCTAGATAAATCGATGCAGGAGCAAGTGTTGGAACCCTTCTTTACCACCAAAGCACAAGGTACGGGTTTAGGTTTGGCAGTGGTGCAGACAGTGGTTGCCAATCATCACGGGCGCCTGCAATTAAATTGTATAAAAGGACAAGGCTGCATTGCATCATTTGTCTTGCCTGCAATAACTCCTAAGTCCAATGAGGAGCTTGATCATGGCTGAAGCAAAAATCCTACTGGTAGAAGATGATGCTTCATTAAGAGAAGCATTGGTGGATACCTTACTATTAGCTCAATATGAGTGCGTCGATGTTGAGTCTGCCGAAGAAGCTATAGTGGCGCTAAAATCGCATCATTTTGACATGGTGATCAGCGATGTGCAGATGGAGGGTATTGGTGGCTTAGGGTTACTCAATTATTTACAACAACATTGTAGCCAACTGCCCATTTTATTAATGACGGCGTTTGCGACAATAGATAATGCCGTTAGCGCGATAAAACTTGGCGCTGTTGACTACCTTGCCAAACCATTTGCTCCAGAGGTATTGCTAAATCAAGTATCTCGTTACCTTAAGCCGAAATTGGTTGAGAACCAGCCCGTTGTTGCCGATGAGAAAAGTTTAGCATTATTGGCATTAGCACAAAAGGTGGCTAATTCTGAAGCTTCAGTCATGATTTTAGGGCCGAGTGGATCGGGTAAAGAGGTATTGGCTAGGTATATACATCAACATAGTAGCCGTCGTGATAGTCCTTTTGTTGCAATAAACTGCGCAGCTATACCTGAAAATATGCTTGAGGCAACGCTTTTTGGATATGAGAAAGGGGCGTTTACCGGAGCGTACCAAGCGTGTCCAGGGAAGTTTGAGCAAGCTCAAGGCGGTACCTTACTGCTTGATGAGATTTCCGAAATGGATTTGGGGTTACAAGCTAAGCTACTGCGCGTACTACAAGAACGTGAAGTTGAAAGGTTAGGCGGTCGAAAAACGATCAAGCTCGATGTGAGAGTGTTAGCCACCTCAAACCGAGATCTAAAAGCCTATGCTGATAAGGGAGAGTTTCGCGAAGACCTCTATTATCGTATCAATGTATTCCCATTAACATGGCCCGCGCTTCATCAAAGGCCTGCCGATATATTGCCTTTGGCGCGGCATCTAGTGCTGAGGCATGCCAAGCAAGCTGGGCTTGCTCAAGCCCCTGAGCTTGATGAGGCTGCTAGTCGGCGATTACTTGCCTATCGATGGCCTGGTAATGTGCGTGAATTAGATAATGTGGTTCAGCGGGCGATGATTTTACAGTCTGGTGAGCTAATTACAGCAAACGATATTATTATCGATACCCAAGATGTGGTGATAGATCCAGCATTTTTAAATGCTACTGCCGACAAGCTGAGCGAGCCAGAAGGGCTTGGGGATGAATTAAAAGCGCAGGAACATGTCATTATTTTAGAAACATTGTCTCAATGTAAAGGCAGTCGAAAGTTGGTTGCTGAAAAGCTAGGGATCAGTGCTCGAACCCTCAGGTATAAGATGGCGAGAATGAGAGATGCTGGTATCCAAATCCCCGCGTAAACGACGCTAGATTCATATTAAAATAAGGTGATTTACTTGGTATCTCACCTTATTTTCGTTTCCTTTCTAATACAAAATTTTGTCACAAATTCAGTTTGGCAAAAATATTGCATAGACCTAAGTAACATTGATTTTTCGTCAAATTAACGGCGAGTGCGAGGTTAATATGCAGATAAGTGCCAATTCACTATTACAAGAGATGCAATCGCTTTCAGGCGAAATTAAGCCTGGGGCAATTACTTCTGGCATTAGTCAACAAGTAGCCAATACCAGTGGCAGCGATTTTGGAGATCTGCTTTCTCAAGCCGTTGGCAGTGTTAACTCTCTTCAAGCCAACTCGTCTTCATTACAAAGCCGCCTCGATATGGGGGACACCCGAGTGACCCTGTCTGATACCGTGATCGCTCGAGAGAAATCCAGTGTCGCGTTTGAAGCAACCGTGCAGGTACGAAACAAACTGGTAGAAGCTTATAAAGAGATCATGAGCATGCCTGTTTAATAGGCTTGGTTCTTAGTAATGTCTCTCTTTAATGATCAATATAATATGACGACTCAAAACAGCAGGTATCTATAGTGAGCACAGATATGGTAGTGGGAACAAACTCGACAGGTGATATGTTAGCCGGTGGAGTCCAAGAAGAGCATAAGCCAAGTGGCGGTGCTTTTGGCGGCGTCGACATGCTACGCCAGGTCACTATGATCTTAGCGTTAGCCATCTGCTTGGCATTGGCCGTGTTTGTTATGTTATGGGCCCAAGAACCAGAATACCGTCCTCTCGGGAAGATGAGTACCGACGAGATGGTGCAGGTACTGGATGTTTTAGATAAAAATAAAGTTAAATATCAAATTGATGTTGATGTATTAAAGGTGCCAGAAGATCAATATCAACAAGTCAAAATGATGCTAAGCAGAGCTGGTGTGGACAATACCGCCGCTCAAAGTGATTACCTTTCTCAAGACAGCGGTTTTGGCGTGAGTCAGAGGATGGAGCAAGCTCGCCTTAAACATAGCCAAGAGCAAAACTTAGCCAGAACCATTGAAGAGCTCAACAGTGTTAGTCGCGCTAAAGTTATCTTAGCCATTCCTAAAGAAAATGTATTTGCGAGAAATCGCTCTAAGCCAAGTGCAACCGTCGTGGTTAATACTCGTCGTAGCGGACTCGGGCAAGAAGAGGTGGATTCGATTGTTGATATCGTAGCTTCTGCGGTTCATGGTTTGGAACCGACTCGGGTTACGGTTACCGATTCTAATGGACGTTTGCTCAATTCAGGCAGCCAAGACGCAGTATCGGCAAGAGCACGACGTGAGCTCGAACTTGTTCAGCAGAAAGAAACAGAATATCGCAACAAGATAGATTCTATATTAATGCCAATTCTTGGGCCTGAGAATTTCACCGCTCAAGTCGATGTAAATATGGACTTTACTGCCGTTGAACAAACCGCTAAGCGTTACAACCCCGATCTCCCCGCTGTGCGCAGTGAGATGACGGTAGAGAATAATTCTACAGGGTCATCAACAGGCGGAATTCCAGGAGCCTTAAGTAACCAACCGCCAATGGAAGCGAATATTCCTCAAAATGCGACGGATGCGCAAGAGTCGACAACTAATCCAGGCTCGAGCCACAAAGAGGCGACGCGCAACTACGAACTCGATACGACGATTAGCCATACACGCCAGCAAATTGGTGTGGTAAGACGCGTTAGTGTCTCTGTCGCAGTCGACTTTAAGACAGGCGCTGCGGGGGATGACGGTCAAGTTTCTCGGGTTGCCAGAACCGAGCAAGAGCTGACAAATATCAGACGTTTACTTGAGGGCGCGGTTGGTTTTAATACTCAGAGAGGTGACATGATTGAGGTGGTTACCGTGCCATTTATGGATCAACTGGTAGAGGAAGCCCCTGCCATTGAAATGTGGGAGGAACCTTGGTTCTGGCGCGCAATCAAATTAGTCATGGGTGGCATTATTATATTGGCGTTAATCATCTTTGTTGTACGCCCAATGCTCAAGCGACTCATTTATCCTGATGCCAACAATATGCCTGATGAACCCTCTTTAGGCGGTGAACTAGCAGAAATTGAAGATCAGTATGCAGCAGATACTCTGGGCATGTTAAATCGTCCCGATGCGGAGTACAGTTATGCTGACGATGGCTCTATTTTGATCCCCGATCTACATAAAGATGATGATATGATTAAGGCTATACGCGCATTGGTTGCCAATGAGCCTGAATTGTCAACACAGGTAGTTAAAGGGTGGTTACAAGACAATGAGTGATGATAAGAAGGTAGCCGCCGCTGGCGCTTCAAGTGAATTTAATGTCGATGACTTAACGGGCATCGAGAAGACCGCTATTTTGCTCCTTAGTCTGAGTGAAGCCGATGCGGCCTCAATATTAAAGCATCTCGAGCCTAAGCAAGTTCAAAAGGTCGGTATGTCAATGGCTGCGATGAAGGACTTTGGTCAAAGTAAAGTCATTGGTGTGCACAAGCTGTTCCTCGAAGAGGTACAAAAGTATTCTTCGATTGGTTTCAATAGTGAAGAGTTTGTCAGAAAGGCCCTGACAGCAGCACTTGGCGAAGATAAAGCCGGCAATCTTATCGAGCAGATCATTATGGGCGGCGGGGCTAAAGGTCTCGAGTCGCTTAAATGGATGGACGCAAGGCAAGTGGCGACCATTATTCAAAATGAGCATCCGCAGATCCAAACGATCGTATTGTCATATTTAGAACCCGATCAAGCTGCAGAGATCTTTGCTCAAGCGCCAGAAAACACCCGCTTAGATTTGATGATGCGTATCGCAAATCTTGAAGAGGTGCAGCCAGCTGCATTGCAAGAGCTAAATGATATCATGGAGAAACAGTTCGCAGGCCAAGGTGGTGCACAAGCTGCCAAAATGGGCGGCTTAAAAGCCGCTGCGAGCATCATGAACTATCTCGATACCGGTGTTGAGAGTCAGCTAATGGAGACCATGCGCGAATCTGATGAAGAGATGGCGCAGCAGATCCAAGACTTGATGTTTGTGTTTGAAAATCTGGTAGATGTCGATGATATGGGAATTCAAACCTTACTGCGTGAAGTCCAACAAGATGTATTAATGAAGGCACTTAAAGGCGCAGATGAACAACTCAAAGAGAAGATCCTGCGCAATATGTCTAAGCGTGCAGCAGAGCTGCTTAAAGATGATTTAGAAGCCATGGGGCCAATTCGCATCAGTGAAGTGGAAGTGGCTCAGAAAGAGATTTTATCGATTGCTAGACGCTTAAGTGATGCGGGTGAAATTATCCTCGGCGGTAGCGGTGGAGATGAGTTCTTATAATGGGTAAACCAGCGGACGACCATACACCGAGCGACTCGCAAAATGCTGACTTTAGCCATTGGCAGCTTCCCGATGTAACTGTGGTTGATGAATCGCCAAAGCAGAATATGTTTGGTCGTACTGTGCCCCAAAGAGAAGTCACCGAAGTTGAACAACAGATCTTGCCACCTACGTTAGCTGAGATCGAGGCTATTAGAGCCGAAGCCGAGGCCGAGGGATTTGAGCAAGGTCAGCAGCAAGGCTATCAAGAGGGGCTAGAAAAAGGGCGACTTACGGGGTTAGAGCAAGGGCACGAAGAGGGCTATGCTCAAGGAAAAGAGCAAGGTTATCAACAAGGATTACTTGATGCTCAGCAAAGTGTGAAGCAGTTTGAATTACTAATGCAACAATTGGTTGCCCCACTTGCACTTGTCGACACCGAAATAGAACAATCACTACTAAACCTAAGTATGACCTTAGCTAAAGCGGTTATTGGTCACGAGCTTAAAACTCATCCTGAACATATTTTGGCGGCGCTTCGTCAGGGCATCGATGCCCTGCCATTGAAAGAGCAGGGTGTGCATGTACGACTGCATCCTGATGATTTGCTGATTGTTGAACACTTGTATGATGCCCAGCAATTACAAAAAAATCGTTGGGAGTTGGAATCAGACCCTTCGATTAATCCTGGCGAATGTATCATCAACAATACTCGTAGTAGGGTTGATATGGGGTTAGAAACTCGAATCAAAGCGGTTTTTGAAAACTTAGTTCAAAGCGACAATCACCTCGAACAGCAAAAAATACAGCAGCAACAGGAGTTGGCGCAGCAGTCAAGCAAGGCTAAGCAAACAGAAGCGCTGGCATCCGAGTCCGATCCTGCTAATACCGATCCTATAGAGAACCCATCCCTTGCTGGCGATGAGCCTAGCGAAGATATGTCATCCGATGCCGAAGGTCCGCAAGATGCAGAGCCGACAACACCAACTGCTGAGTAAGCTTAAGCAGCATACCCAGAAAGTTCATCCCTTTATACCTGATGCCAGTGGGCAGCTGGTGCGTGTGGTTGGCCTAACGCTTGAAGCGACTGGATGTCGAGCTCCTGTAGGCAGTTTATGTAGCATTGCCACCATGGCTGGTGATTTGATTGCCGAAGTCGTTGGGTTTGATGATGAGCTGCTCTATCTTATGCCGATTGAAGAGCTAAGAGGTGTCATGCCTGGCGCTCGTGTTACGCCATTAGGGGAGCAAACAGGGCTGAATGTCGGTTTAGGTTTGCTTGGTAGAGTGCTTGATGGTAACGGCGTACCACTAGATGGACTTGGACAACTTCATACCGATCAGAAGGCGCCGCGCCATGCCGCGATGATAAACCCGCTTGCAAGGCGAGCGATCACGGAACCATTGGATGTTGGGGTTCGCGCTATTAATGCCATGCTGACCGTTGGTAAAGGTCAGCGTATGGGCTTGTTTGCGGGCTCTGGTGTCGGTAAAAGTGTGCTGCTGGGAATGATGACTCGTGGCACCACAGCCGATGTTATCGTGGTCGGACTGGTGGGTGAGCGTGGCCGAGAAGTGAAAGAGTTTATCGAAGAAATTTTAGGTGAAGAGGGGCGTGCTCGTTCTGTTGTTGTTGCCGCGCCTGCTGATACGTCACCGTTAATGCGTCTTCGAGCCTGTGAGACATCCACTCGTATCGCTGAATATTTTCGCGATTTGGGTTACAACGTCCTGCTGCTGATGGATAGTTTGACACGCTATGCTCAGGCGCAGCGTGAAATTGCATTGGCGGTGGGAGAACCTCCTGCTACCAAAGGTTATCCGCCTTCGGTGTTTGCCAAGCTACCCAAGTTAGTTGAACGAGCTGGTAACGGTGGGGCTGGCCAAGGCTCAATTACTGCCTTTTATACGGTATTAACCGAAGGTGATGATCTACAAGATCCGATAGCCGATGCCGCTCGAGCCATTTTAGATGGTCATATCGTGCTGTCTCGGACGTTGGCCGACTCAGGTCATTATCCAGCTATAGATGTCGAGGCATCTATTAGTCGTGTGGCACCTATGGTGATATCTGAAGCACACCTAGAAGCGACTCGGCGCGTCAAGCAGATGTATTCTCTTTATCAGCAGAATCGCGATCTCATCTCAATCGGTGCTTATACCCAAGGCAGCGATCCGCGAATCGATAACGCAATCAGGTTACAACCGGCAATGAATGCATTTTTACGTCAAACGATGAAAGATGCCATTAGTTTTGACTCTAGCGCGCAGATGCTCGGTCAATTGAGTGCTCAGTGTCAGGTATAATCAACTTCATAGTATCATTTTCGTTTTTTCAAAGAGAGTGTAGAGGATTGAATGGCAAAGCATGACCCATTAGATACAGTGCTTAAGTTAGCCTTAGAGGCTGAAGAGCAGGCGGCTCTGCAGCTCAAGTCCGCACAGCTCATCCACAAGAAATGCCAAGATCAACTTACCGCATTGCAGCAATATCGCCTTGATTACATGAAACAGATGGAGCAGCAACAGGGTCATGTGATTAGCGCCAGTAATTATCATCAATTTCATCAGTTCATCCGTCAAATCGATGAGGCAATTACTAAGCAACTGTTTGCCGTCGCTGAGTCTGATAAGCAACGTTTGAAAGGACAGCAGTATTGGCAAGGCAAACAACAAAAGCGTAAAGCAGTGGAATTGCTACTGGAAAAAAAAGCAGTAAAACGTCAATTAGTCGAATTAAAACAGGAGCAGAAGCTAACAGACGAGTTTGCTTCACAGCAGTTCTTTAGAAAGCGAAGATGATCGTTTCAGTCTAGCCTTGAGGTGCAGCTTGTCGCACTGTTGCGATCTTCTTTGAGTATCATGTTAACAACATAGTTGGCACTTTATTTGCTTTTATTTCTGAATCTAGACTATTGCAATAGCGAATTATTGACGCTGAGAGCATGATTATATCGATTGATTATCATGTTGAGTGTTGGAGGATTTATGCCACAAATGAATACTGTACTGTTACCTACAGTCGAGGCTAGTACCGAAAAGCAAATGGTGCAGTCAAATAAGTCGGATTCTAACTCCTCTGAAAATAAAGACTTTTCTTTAGCCTTGGCTGAGGCATCTTCTCCCAAACGATCAGTTAGTACGAACGAGAAAGCTGGCAGTGATCTCGATAAGCTTGATGTCATTTCTAATGAACCAGTAGATGACGCTCAGGAAGAGAGTGATGATGTTTCCAATGTTTTGGCGCAAATAAATCTTGCAGCACAGTTTGCCGAAGATGAGTCTGTTGCCGCCGACGGCGGACAATTGCCGCTGGCCAATGCTGAGCTAATCGAGCCAGAATTTGAAGTTGATCAAGAGGATTTAGGGCAGGCCGCTTCACAACAGTATGCGAGTGACAAAGTTGGCTTAATCAAGATCACGCTGCCCGATGAGACCGATGGCATATCGCTATCTGATGACGTTCCACTTGAAGACGTTCCACTTGATGATGAGACCAACAGATTCCCGAATAAAAATTTAATTGATCAGCTAACACCAACTCAACTTGATAGCCTTGTCAAGCAGACAGGGTTAGACAAGGACCAACTGATTGAGCTTCCACCGCAAATGCTACAAGCATTGTTGGTCGAAGTAGATAAGTTTGCGCTGCAAGGATTCGATCAAAAATCTATGCCTACAGAGCTGAAATCTCTTATCGAGCAAGCAAATAAGCTGATTAGTGAGCTTGATGCGAAGGCTCCTGGAGTTGAAAAAGGCAGAGAGCAAATTGATCTCAATTTAGCCATCAACGCTTCGGTTACTGATAAGCCTTTGGCTGCAGAGAAAGTGACAAGTGATCCGGTATTGCCAATAAGTAAGGCTCGAGATCCCGCATCTGTGCTTGGAACATCGACTGAAGGTAAAGCTATTCTTGGCGATGTTAACAGTGATTTGGCTGTGAAATCAGCGTTATCGCCAGAGCAGAGTCTTGCTCAAACTGGGAAAACTGCTCAAGCCGCGCAAGCAAACACAGTGACTAATGGCGTTGATCTTAATAGTGCTAAGCTTTCGGTTACTATGGCCGCTGACGCAGATGGTATCGATGCGATAGGAACCCAATTGAGTGACCCTAAGCCTACAAATCAAGGGATGAATGTTGCGACCAATATTAGAACTGAAACGCCAGCGCAATACCAAGTTTCCATAAAGCCTAATGGCGAGCCTGCCCAACATATACAAGAGATGATTCAGAAGTTTTCCCCTGTTATGCAACAGCAGCTGTTGACCATGGTAAAACAAGGCGTGCAACATGCCGAAATTCGTCTTGATCCACCTGAGCTTGGCCATATGATGGTGCGAATTCAGGTGCAGGGCGATCAAACTCAGGTTCAATTTCAAGTCATGCAGCATCAAACCAAAGATCTTGTTGAACAGGCGATCCCCCGTTTGCGAGAGTTGTTAGCAGAGCAAGGTATGCAGCTCAGTGATAGTCATGTTTCACAAGAGGGAAGTAATCATCAGCAGGGAGAGTCTGAAGGCAATCATGGTCATGGGCACAGTTTGGGCTCTGATATGGATGAAATATCAGCAGAAGAAAGCGTATTCGCCTCTAATAGCACAACAAGTTATCGTTCAGGTATAGATTATTATGCATAAGCAGGTAACCTATAGAGTTAGCTGTATACTAAGTATGGTAATAAGTACTAAAAATCATAATGATATTGAGTTGTGATAGGGAATTGAGATGGCTGAAGAAGAATCGTTAGAACTTGAAGAAAACGTGGCACCCAAAAGCAAGAAGAAATTGATCATATTTGGCGCTATCGGTCTTGTGGTGATTCTGGTCGTAGTGGGAGCATTATGGTTCTTTCTTGGGTCAAGTGAACCACAAACCGAAGACATGAATGGTGAGTCTCAGACTGAGCAAACGGAACCTGTTAACAGCAGAGAAGCCTTCTATGTTGGTATGCCAAGGCCATTTTTGTTTAATCTTCCTGGTCAAAGTCGTTCACGCATCGTTGAAATTAAAGTGCAATTAATGGTTCGTGGCTCAGATGATGACGTATTGATAAAGAAACATATCCCGCTGATTGAAGATGCATTATTAACTACTTTTAGTAGTGCAGATGTGCAAAAAATGAGTTCGTTAGCTGGCAAAGATGAATTACGGCAATTAGCACTGCTGAATGTGCAAAACACCTTACAGCCAGTTACTGGACGTAAGGTTGTTGAAAAGGTGCTATTTACTGGGTTTGTAATGCAATGATGCTAAGATCAGTAACCTTTAACCAAATAGGGCGATATTGTGAGTGATCTATTAAGCCAAGACGAAATTGATGCGTTGTTGCATGGTGTCGATGACGTTGAAGAGGATGATATTGGTGACGCAGGGCTAGATGCGCGCTCTTATGACTTCTCTTCGCAAGATCGTATCGTCCGCGGACGGATGCCGACACTCGAGATTGTGAATGAGCGATTTGCGCGGCATTTGCGAATTAGCATGTTTAACATGATGCGCCGCAGCGCCGAAGTGTCGATTAACGGCGTGCAGATGCTTAAATTTGGTGAGTACGTACACACGCTATTTGTACCAACAAGTTTGAATATGGTGCGCTTTAGTCCGTTAAAAGGGACTGCGCTGATCACCATGGAAGCGCGCTTGGTATTTATTTTAGTGGATAACTTTTTTGGTGGCGATGGTCGCTTTCATGCCAAGATCGAAGGGCGTGAATTTACTCCGACAGAGCGTCGTATAGTACAGTTGCTACTAAAGATCATTTTTGAAGATTATAAAGAAGCTTGGGCGCCAGTAATGGACGTTGAGTTTGATTATTTAGACTCAGAAGTTAACCCAGCAATGGCCAATATTGTTAGTCCTACGGAAGTGGTCGTCGTTAGCTCATTTCATATTGAAGTCGATGGTGGTGGTGGTGATTTTCATATCACCATGCCCTATTCGATGATTGAGCCAATCCGTGAACTGCTCGACGCTGGTGTGCAGAGTGATACTCAAGATACCGATATGCGTTGGTCGCAGGCGTTGAAAGATGAGATCATGGATGTGGAAGTCGGGATGGATGCCACTATTGTTGAGAAGAAAATATCTTTAAAAGATGTGCTGGGCTTTAAAGCGGGCGATATAATCCCTATCGAAATGCCTGAATATATTGTGTTGCGTGTTGAAGATTTACCAACATACCGCTGTAAGTTAGGTCGCTCACGAGAGAATCTAGCGTTGAATATCAGAGAGAAAATTCCACGACCTGAAACGGTGAAGTCGGAACTACAGCTGGTCAGGAAAAAAAGCAAGGCGAAAGAGATTAGCAATATTTAGTTCGCTATTAATTGATAAGTTTTAAAGGTAAAAATAATGAGCACAGAAGATACTGGTGATGATTGGGCTGCTGCAATGGCTGAGCAAGCGATCGAAGAAGCTCAGGCGGTAGAATTAGATGAACTTGCTGATAGTTCAAAACCTTTGACCGAAGAGGAAGCCGCTAAGTTAGATACGATTATGGATATTCCTGTCACTATTTCGATGGAAGTCGGGCGCAGTTTTATCAATATTCGTAACTTGTTGCAATTGAATCAAGGCTCTGTGGTCGAGCTTGATCGCGTTGCCGGTGAACCATTAGATGTGATGGTAAACGGTACTCTAATAGCCCATGGCGAAGTGGTTGTGGTAAACGATAAGTTTGGTATTCGCCTAACGGATGTAATTAGCCAAACTGAGCGAATTAAAAAGCTCAAGTAGAGGTAAGGCTCATGGGAATGTCATCCTTGATGGCAACTGCGCTAAGCAGTAGCGCTACACAGGCGACAGTAGAGCGTGAACCCGCCCTAACAACTATGTCTAATATGTTGGGTGGTTTGATTATCGTACTTGGGCTGATCTTTTTACTTGCCTATCTAGTTAAGCGGTTAAAGCTGGTGCCTACTAGCCACGGGGTGCTAAAAACCTTAGCGGTAACACCACTCGGCCAGCGAGAGAAGATGGTCTTAGTCGAGGTCGATGGTCAACAGTATCTGCTCGGTGTTACCAGTCAACAAGTCACACTTATCGATAAACTCGATAATCCTATTAAAGTAGAACAAGACTCCTTTGCGAGCCGTCTACGTCAAGCAAAGTCATCACAATCATGAAGTGGATTATAATCTTAGCGAGTTTATTTATTGCATTTTTAACTCCGGAGTTTGCCTGGGCACAAGATGGCATCTTACCGGCTGTGACCGTGACAACAGGGCCAGATGGCTCGACTCAGTACTCTGTGACCATGCAGATCTTATTGCTGATGACGGCACTGAGCTTCTTGCCTGCGATGGTCATTATGTTGACATCATTTACCCGAATCATTGTGGTGTTATCAATCTTGCGCCAAGCCATTGGCTTGCAGCAGACGCCGTCTAATCAAGTGCTGATCGGCATGAGTCTATTTATGACTTTCTTCATCATGGCACCGGTATTTGACAAAATTTATGATAATGCAGTTAAGCCCTATATCGACGAGACATTGACCATAGATCAGGCCTTCGATACCGGAAAAGGGCCTCTGCGAGAGTTTATGTTGGCTCAAACGCGGATCACCGATCTACAAACCTTTGTCGAGATCTCTGGCTATAAGAATATTCAATCGCCAGAAGAGGCGCCCATGAGTGTGTTGATCCCTGCATTTATAACGAGTGAATTAAAAACAGCCTTCCAAATTGGTTTTATGTTATTCGTCCCATTTTTAGTACTCGATCTCGTCGTGGCGAGTATTCTGATGGCCATGGGTATGATGATGTTGTCACCTATGATTGTGTCATTGCCCTTTAAAATCATGCTGTTTGTACTGGTTGATGGTTGGAGTTTAGTCATGGGCACCTTAGCAAACAGTTTTGGGATTTAGGAGCGGCAATGTCACCCGAAGCCCTCATTGATATTTTTCGTGAAGCCCTATCGGTTATCGTGACCATAGTGTCGATGATCATTGTGCCGGGTTTGGTTATCGGTCTCGTTGTTGCGGTTTTTCAGGCGGCGACATCGATTAACGAACAGACATTGAGCTTCCTGCCGCGCCTGCTTACTACATTATTTGCATTGATGTTCTTAGGCCACTTATTGGTCCAAACCATGATGGAGTTTTTCTTCGAAATGGTGAACATGATCCCTATGGTCATAGGCTAGTCATGATGCTTGGGGTAGCAATGTCACTCTGCTTACCTCAGCTGATAGGGGGCTGATATGGAAATCTTGATGTCCACCATAATGCAGACATTGTCAGCATATATGTGGCCCCTTTACCGCGTCTCGAGCATGCTCATGGTGATGGCGGTGTTTGGCGCCAATACTACGCCTGTAAGGGTTCGACTGTTACTTGCCGTTGCCATCACATTTGCGATAGCCCCAGTTTTACCCGTCAATACCGATGTTGACTTGTTCTCATTGTCGGCGGTTTTTGTTACTGCGCAACAGATCTTGATCGGTGTGACAATGGGTTTTGTGACCCTGCTTATCATGCAAACATTTGTGCTGACAGGGCAGATTATTGGTATGCAGACTAGTTTAGGTTTTGCCTCTATGGTCGATCCTAGCTCGGGCCAACAAACGCCGGTTATTGGTAACTTTTTTCTGTTATTGACGACGATGATCTTTCTTGCTGTCGATGGTCACCTTGTATTGATCCGTATGCTAGTCGCAAGCTTCGATACCATTCCCGTATCGACTCAGGGCATCTCTATCGCGAGTTATCGTATGCTGGCTGAATGGGGCGCGTATATGTTTGGCGCGGCATTGACTATGTCTATCTCGGCTATCGTTGCCTTGCTGCTAATTAACCTCTCCTTCGGTGTTATGACGAGAGCTTCACCACAGTTGAATATTTTTGCTATCGGTTTCCCGGTAACCATGGTCAGCGGTTTGATCATCTTATGGTTAACATTGACACCAATCATGGCGCATTTTGATGAGGTTTGGCATTCGGCACAATTATTGCTCTGTAATATTCTTGAGTTGCAGTGCAGTACGGATGGGAGTTTCTGATGGCTGAGAATGATTCTAGTCAAGAAAAAACCGAAGAGGCCACCCCCAGGAGGCGTGAACAAGCGCGAGAGAAAGGTCAGGTTGCTCGTTCCAAAGAGCTAGGCACTTCTGCGGTATTGATGTCGGCGGCAGTCGGCTTTGCCATGCTTGGTCCCGATCTTGGGGCTGCGCTAGTCAGGCTGATGGAAAAGCTATTCACTATGGATAGGGCTGCCATTTTTGATACTAACAGCATGTTTAATGTATGGCAGGTCGTGGGCAGTGAGCTTGCTATTCCGATGGCCAGTTTTATCGGCTTCTTAGCGCTTGTTGCATTTTTAGGCAATGTAGTTATTGGTGGGATCACTTTCTCTGTTAAGGCTTTTATGCCTAAGGGAAGTAAGATGAACCCTATGAGTGGCTTTAAACGTATGTTTGGTGTTCAAGCCTTAGTCGAGTTGACTAAAGGGATCGCTAAGTTTTCAGTGGTTGCTATCATGGCATACCTTCTTCTACGTTACTATTTTTTCGATATTTTAACTCTGTCTCAAGGTCATCTTCCGAGCAATGTTTATAATGCGCTAGACCTATTAGTTTGGATGTTTATTATTCTTTGTTCATCCACAGTTATCATTGTCGTTATCGATGTTCCCTTTCAAATTTGGAACCATAACAAACAATTACGTATGACCAAACAAGAAATTAAAGACGAATATAAAGATACTGAGGGCCAACCTGAGGTTAAAGGTCGGGTGCGTCAAATGCAGCGGGAAATGGCTCAGCGCCGTATGATGACTGAGGTGCCTAATGCTGATGTCATCGTGGTTAACCCCGAGCATTATGCCGTTGCTGTTAAGTATGACTCTACAAAGGCCGCAGCACCTTATGTGTTAGCCAAAGGCGTTGATGAGGTGGCGTTTAAGATCAGAGAAATCGCCAGAGAGCATGATGTCGCCATTGTATCGGCGCCGCCGCTAGCAAGAGCGATATATCATACGACTAAGATAGAGCAAGAGATCCCTGAAGGTCTGTTTACTGCGGTCGCTCAGGTACTCGCTTATGTGTTCCAATTAAGACAATATCAGCAAAAGGGGGGCAAACGCCCGACCCCGATCCCGCAAAATCAGCCTATTCCCGATGAATTGAAATATTAATTTGGCTTCTCAAGCCATGCACATTGCGTCATTTCAATCATTTATTTCTTTTATGCCTATGTGATTAGATATAGATCAATTATCAACTTAAATTGGCTCAGTTTTTGCTTTTAGAGATCTAGATGTCAAAGTTTAGGCGCGAAATTGATGGATTTTAAAGCAACTCTTGGTCAGATTAAGCAGGTTAAACCTGCTGATTTTAAAGGTGTCGGCACACCAGTATTAGTATTGGCAGCACTTGCCATGATCATTTTGCCCATGCCTGCATTCTTGCTCGATATTCTGTTTTCATTCAATATTGCGCTAGCGCTTGTGGTGTTATTGGTTGCTATCTACTCCGATCGTCCCCTCGATTTTGCTGCGTTTCCTACCGTACTCTTAGTCGCTACCCTACTGCGTTTGGCGCTTAACGTCGCCTCTACGCGAATTGTACTGCTCGAAGGCCACAACGGTGGGGATGCTGCAGGTAAAGTGATCGAGGCGTTTGGCTCTGTGGTTATCGGGGGCAACTATGCTGTTGGTCTAGTGGTATTCCTGATCTTGATCATCATTAACTTTGCCGTAGTGACTAAGGGTGCTGGGCGTATCTCGGAAGTGAGTGCGCGTTTTACCTTGGATGCTATGCCTGGTAAGCAAATGGCAATTGATGCCGATTTAAATGCAGGTGTACTTAATCAAGATCAAGCCCGTATTCGCCGTGCAGAGGTGACCAAAGAAGCCGATTTCTATGGCGCAATGGACGGTGCTTCTAAGTTTGTTAAGGGTGATGCGATCGCCGGTATTATGATCTTGGTCATCAATATATTGGGCGGCTTTGTTATCGGTATGGCCCAACATGGGTTGGATTTTTCAACCGCAGTAGAGATTTATACCCTATTGACGATTGGTGATGGTCTTGTCGCGCAGATCCCTGGCTTATTGTTATCAATAGCGGCAGCCTTGATGGTCACACGCCAGAATGAATCTGGCGATATGGGGCAAATGGTGATGAGCCAAATGTTCGATAGTCCAAAGTCTCTATCTATTGCCGCCGGCGTTTTGCTTATTATGGGCATAGTACCCGGCATGCCTCATTTTGCATTTCTCACCTTCGGTTTAGCGACCGCTGGCGGCGCATATTTTATTCATAACAAGCAAAATAAGGACCGTCAAAAAGCGCTAGAGCTCGCCAAAACGTCGACCGCACCAGCGGGGGACGCTAAACCTAAAGAGCTTAGTTGGGATGATGTACAGCATGTCGATACCATAGGTTTAGAGGTCGGTTATCGACTTATTCCTCTGGTAGATAAAGGGCAGGGTGGAGAGTTGTTAGGTCGAATTAAGGGCGTACGTAAAAAGCTGTCGCAGGAGCTGGGTTTCTTAGTGCCTGCTGTGCATATTCGTGACAACTTAGACCTATCGCCAAACACCTATCGCATTTCCTTAATGGGCGTTGCATCGGGTGAAGCGGAGATCCGTCATGATTGTGAATTGGCGATTAACCCTGGTCAAGTCTACGGTAAGCTCGATGGTGTTGAGACAACCGATCCTGCGTTTGGGTTAGAGGCGGTGTGGATTGCGCCAGAGTTAAGGGAGCACGCGCAAACCTTAGGCTACACGGTAGTCGATGCTGCCACGGTAGTTGCAACACATTTGAGCCAATTACTGACCAATAATGCATCTAAACTACTTGGTTATGAAGAGGTTCAACAGCTTATGGATATGCTGGCTAAGCATTCACCTAAGCTAGTGACAGGCTTTATTCCTGATGTGATGTCGCTTGGTACTGTGGTGAAAGTGATGCAGAACCTGCTTAATGAAGGGGTATCGATACGCGACCTTAAGACAATCGTACAAACCTTGTTAGAGTACGGTCCTAAGAGTAACGACACCGAAGTATTGACCGCCGCTGTGCGTATTGCCTTGAAACGTATGATCGTACAAGAAATAAGCGGCCCAGAGCTTGAAATACCTGTCATTACTTTGGCGCCAGAATTGGAACAGATGTTGCATCAGTCAATGCAGGCTACGGGGGGTGAAGGGCCAAATATTGAACCTAGCCTCGCAGAACGGATGCAAAAATCGCTACTCGATGCATCCCAGCGCCAGGAGATGGTTGGTCAGCCAGCGATATTACTGACCTCTGGTATGTTACGTTCGACACTGTCACGATTTGTTAAACATACCATTCCAAATTTACGGGTGATCTCTTACCAAGAGGTGCCTGATGAAAAACAAATCCGCATCGTGTCTGCGGTAGGCCAGTAGAGGGTATTTAGGTGAAAATTAAACGTTTTTTAGCAAAAGATATGCGCTCGGCTCTGGCCCAAGTCAAAGAAGTGTTAGGTTCAGATGCCGTTATTATGTCAAATAAAAAAGTCACCGGTGGCATCGAAATTGTAGCTGCAGTCGATTACGACGAACCCAAGCCCGCGGCAACTAAGCCTGCTTCAGCTAATGCTGCCTCGACCTTTTTAGATCTCGCCGAAGAGAAAGTGTCTATCGGTCGTCAACCGGTAAAAACCGAGTCAAAAAAACAACCTGCTCCAGTAGCCGATTCCCTGCAAGCCTTGCTTGAGCGTCAACAAAGCCGCGTTAATCAGCAGATAAATCGCAGTAATGAAGAATTAGACATGCCAGCATGGGCGAAGGGATTACAAGCCCCTCATGATGAACCTAAGATGCCTCGTTTAGATGAAGCCAAAACGAGCTTTAATCATAAGAAAGAGAAGACGGCGCCAGTTAGTGCAGAATTAGACTTAATGCGTGAGGAGTTGGCATCTTTGCGAAATTTGTTAACCCATCAGGTGACTTCACTTATCACTGAGCAGAAGAGTCGTCTTGACCCTGTGGGGGCTATGTTAGAGAGTCGTTTGCTTGATGCGGAGTTTTCACCGGAAGTCGCGAGTAAGCTTTCAAATCTGAGTGAACATTATTCCCCTGCCGAACTCATCAAAACATTGCCAAGAAGTCTAGCAAACATGTTAGATAATCAAGGGGATGATATTGTGCGTCAGGGAGGTGTCGTAGCATTCGTCGGTCCAACTGGGGTTGGAAAGACGACCAGTGTCGCAAAATTAGCCGCAAGATTTGCCGCACATCATGGTTCAGATCAAGTTGCATTGATAACAACCGATCATTATCGCATTGGAGCCTTTGAGCAATTGGCAACCTATGGCAAAATAATGGGGTGTCCGGTAAAGCAGGCTCATGATTTAAATGAATTGGAACAAATACTTTATCAGTTTCGTAATCGCAAGCTAGTATTGATAGATACGGCAGGAATGGGGCAGCGAGATGTGCGATTGTTTCAGCAACTAGATAATTTAACTGCAAATAGCAGATTACCTATACGCAGTTATCTGGTACTGTCATCAACAAGTCAAAGAAGAGTGCTTGAAGATTCGGTAAAACAGTTCGCTAGAATCCCGTTATCGGGAGCGATATTAACCAAGCTGGATGAGTCTGTCGCATTAGCACCTGCATTAAGTGTATTGATCCAAAGTGGGTTACCATTAAGTTATGTTACTGATGGGCAAAGAGTTCCAGAAGATATGCAGGTTGCAGATACACTAGCATTGGCAAATCAAGCGCTTTCAGTACTAGATAAGAAAGAGCAACCAATAAGAAACATTGAAAGGTCTCATGAGCAGGCCTATGCATTTGAGTAAAACAATGAGTCGGGATCAAGCAAGCGGTTTACGTATGATGAATCAACCATATAACGAAAAAGTAAAAGTAATCGCCGTGACCGGTGGTAAAGGTGGCGTAGGTAAAACTAGCGTATCCATTAACACCGCGGTTTCGTTGGCAGAGAAAGGCAAGCGTGTGCTTGTGCTTGATGCTGACCTTGGATTGGCGAACGTTGACGTGATGTTGGGCCTTAGGGCCGAACGTAATCTGTCCCATGTGCTTTCCGGTGATGCAGATCTCGATGATATTATCGTGAGAGGCCCTAAAGGTATAGGTATCATTCCTGCTACTTCTGGTACTCAGGCTATGGTCGAGTTAACCGCGGCGCAACACGCTGGTCTTATTCGTGCTTTTAGCGAGATGAGGACACAATTTGATATCTTAGTGGTTGATACTGCGGCCGGGATTTCAGATATGGTGCTTAGCTTTTCGCGTGCCGCACAGGATGTGTTAATTGTTGTGTGCGATGAGCCCACGTCGATCACAGATGCCTATGCGCTAATTAAGATTTTAAGTCGTGAACATGGTGTATTTAGATTTAAAATTGTTGCTAATATGGTTAGAAGTTTACGCGAAGGAATGGAGTTATTTGCTAAACTTAGCAAAGTAACGGATCGCTTCCTCGATGTTGCTTTAGAGTTGGTAGCAACGATTCCATTTGATGAAAATCTTCGTAAATCCGTTCGTAAACAAAAATTGATTGTAGAAGCATTTCCTAAATCGCCTGCATCAATTGCATATCACGGATTAGCTAATAAAATCATTAGTTGGCCCGTACCACAACAGCCTGGTGGGCACTTGGAGTTCTTTGTTGAACGTCTAGTGCAACGTCCTGAATATCAAGAGGATCGTGCGAGTGAGTAAAGCCGCTGCGTATACTTGTTTAGATAATAAGACGTCTATCGTTGAACAGTATGCACCGTTGGTTAAAAGGATTGCTCACCATTTATTAGCTCGTTTGCCAGCTTCCGTTCAATTAGATGATCTAATTCAAGCCGGTATGATGGGATTGTTAGAGGCGTCAACCAAATTTGATGGCAGTAAGGGGGCGAAGTTTGAAACCTTTGCTGGCATTAGAATTAGAGGCTCAATGCTTGATGAAATACGGCGCGGAGACTGGGTTCCCCGCTCTGTTCATCGCAATCAAAGACGAGTCGCTCAGGTGATTGATGAGCTAGAACAAGAGCTAGGACGAGATGCAAAAGATAATGAAATTGCAGATCGACTTGATATGTCGCTCGATGAGTACCATCATATTCTTAATGATGTATCAGTTGGAAAAGTAGTTGGAATTGAAGATCTTGGTGTATCGGTCGATGTCGTTAGCCAAGATGATGGACATCAGGATGATGCTTTTGAGGCGTTAGCTGAAGATCAATTTCATGCCGCCTTAGTTGAAGCCATCAAATTATTACCAGAAAGAGATGGTTTAGTTTTGTCGTTATATTATGACGAAGCGTTAAATTTAAAAGAGATTGGTGCCGTTCTTGATGTTAGTGAGTCTCGTGTTAGCCAGATACTTAGTCAGGCAATGCTTAGACTGAAAGCTAAACTTAAGCACTGGACCAAAATATAACGATTACATGAGCAATATAAAAGCAGCTCCGCGGAGGAAACCTTGGACAAGAATATGAAGATTCTCGTCGTTGACGATTTTTCAACAATGAGGCGTATCATCAAGAACTTGTTAAGAGACTTGGGTTTTAACAACACTCAGGAAGCAGATGATGGTTCGACGGCATTGCCTATGCTACAAAAAGGTGATTTTGACTTTGTCGTTACCGATTGGAATATGCCCGGTATGCAAGGGATTGATTTGTTGAAGGCGATTCGTGCCGACGATGAGCTTAAGCATATTCCGGTATTGATGGTAACTGCGGAAGCAAAAAGGGAACAGATCATTGCAGCGGCTCAGGCCGGTGTTAATGGTTACGTGGTGAAGCCTTTTACTGCTGCGACATTGAAAGAGAAGTTAGACAAAATTTTCGAACGACTCGGTTAATCAAGGTTTAGCTATGCAGGCAGATACTTCAGGGCTGATCAGTTTGGCGCAGGCTAAGCAACTCGTTGAGTTGCTCGAAGCCAATGAACAAGCGCAAGCTGATGAGATAATTAGAGAGATTGCCAGTCCAATTCAAAAAGAGCTGTTTGACGAAGTGGGACGTTTAACGCGTCAACTTCACAGCGCTATTGTGGACTTTCAGGTAGATGGTCGTTTGGTTGAGCTCGCAAATAGTGAGATTCCAGATGCAAAAGAACGTCTAAATTATGTTATCGACATGACTGAGCAAGCCGCCAATAAGACCATGGACGCTGTTGAAGAGTCTCTGCCTCTTGCCGATGCCTTAACGTCGAATGTAAAAGCCGTTAAGCCGTCTTGGGAGCGATTAATGAAGCGAGATATAGAGCTCCATGAATTCAAAACCCTTTGTCATGATGTGCAGCAATTTATTGAGCGTAGTGAATCTGATTCAAATCGCTTAAGAGAATTGTTAAATAACATATTATTAGCACAGGATTTCCAAGATCTTACAGGGCAGATGATTCGTCGAGTGATTGAATTGGTGCGCGAAGTTGAGAGTAATTTAGTCTCTATGTTAACGGTATTTGGTGAGCAACCCGCATCAGAGAAGCCGATTAATGAAAACAAAAGCGTAGAAGCAGAAGGTCCTATTATGAACGCAGAATTGCGTGATGATGTCGTGACGGGACAAGATGAAGTCGATGACTTATTGTCGAGTCTGGGTTTCTAAGTAGGAGTCATATTAATGTCCTTTGATGTTGATGAAGAGATACTGCAGGACTTTTTGATTGAGGCGGGTGAAATACTCGAACTCTTATCTGAACAACTTGTTATGCTGGAAAATAATCCAGATGATACAGAATTGCTCAATGCTATTTTTCGTGGATTTCATACGGTTAAGGGAGGGGCTGGATTTTTAAGTCTTAGCCCTATGGTTGATGTATGTCATGAGGCAGAGAATACCTTTGACCTTTTGCGTACTGGTAAGCGAAGCGTTAATGCCGAGCTGATGGACATCATTCTTCAAGCCGTTGATTCTATCAATTCAATGTTTGCAGAAACGCAAGCAGGTCAGCAGCAAAGCCCCGCTGATGAGGATTTACTCGCCAACTTAAAGTTATTAAGTTCTGGTGCTCCTCTACCGTCAGAAGGTGGTGCATCTGTTGAGTTACCTGTGCCTGAAGCGCCTGAGCCTGCTGTTGTTGAAGTTGAGACGCCTGCCGTCACTTCAATTAGTGCAGAAGGTGATATTGATGATATAGATGAATCAGAGTTTGAAGCTTTGCTCGATGCCTTACACGGAACGGGTAAAAGCCCGTCTATTGCGGATAAGGATAGTGGCAATGTTGCAGCGAGTAACGGTGATGACATTACAGATGATGAATTTGAATCGCTACTCGATGAGCTTCATGGTTCTGGCTCGTTTAAAGCGGCAACGACCCCAGTAGCCCCTGTTGCGAAGATACCTGAACCTACTGCACCTCCCGTTGATGCCGATGAAATTAGCGACGATGAGTTTGAAAAGTTACTAGATGAACTGCATGGTTCTGGCGCGGGTCCTGGTGTTAAAGACTCTATTGCTCCATCGGCTTCTGCAACATCAGTAACACCAACAAGCCCTAAAGCTGAGCCGAAAGCCCAAGTCCCTGCGCCGGTAGCTAAAGCCCAAGCTGTGGTCAAGGAAAAAGCCGCTGTTAAGCCTCCTGCTGCCAATATGCCCCAAGCTGAAACGACGGTCAGGGTTGACACTGCTAGATTAGATCAGATCATGAATATGGTCGGAGAGTTAGTATTGGTTCGGAATCGTTTGCTTAGCCTTGGCATTTCTCGCGATGACGAAGATATGTCAAAAGCGCTGGCGAACCTTGATTTAGTGACCGCAGACTTGCAAGGCGCGGTGATGAAAACGCGCATGCAACCGATCAAAAAAGTATTTGGACGTTTTCCTCGGGTTGTTCGTGATTTAGCTCGAACTCTAAATAAAGAGATCGATTTGAGGATGATCGGTGAAGATACCGATCTCGATAAAAACTTAGTTGAAGCATTGGCCGATCCATTAGTTCACTTGGTGCGTAATTCGGTAGATCATGGTATTGAGATGCCAGATGAGCGAGAAGCTAATGGTAAATCTCGCACAGGTACGATTACATTATCAGCCAGCCAAGAGGGTGACCATATCCTGCTAAAAATTGAGGATGATGGTGCGGGTATGGATCCCGATAAACTTAAGCAGATAGCGATAAGCCGTGGCGTTCTCGATGAAGATGCTGCCGCGCGTATGTCAGATAGTGAAGCTTATAACTTGATCTTCGCTCCTGGTTTTTCAACTAAAGTCGAAATCTCTGATATATCGGGACGTGGTGTTGGGATGGACGTGGTGAAAACCCGTATCACACAACTCAATGGTACCGTGCATATCGATTCCCTTAAAGGTAAGGGAACCATTCTCGAAATTAAAGTACCGTTAACCTTGGCGATTATGCCTACTTTGATGGTTGAAGTGGCCAAGCAAGTATTTGCTTTGCCATTGTCGAGTGTGAGCGAGATCTTCCATCTTGACTTAACTAAAACCAACATCGTTGATGGTCAACTCACCGTCATAGTGCGAGATAAAGCGGTGCCTCTGTTCTATCTCGAGTATTGGTTAAGCCGCAAAGTAGTCAGTTTTAAGCATGGTGATAAAAAACATGGACATGTGGTTATTGTCCAACTTGGAACGATGCAGATAGGCTTTGTGGTTGACGCATTAATTGGGCAAGAAGAAGTTGTGATAAAGCCACTTGGCACGCTACTTCACGGAACGCCAGGTATGGCGGGTGCAACCATTACTTCTGATGGCGGTATCGCGTTAATATTAGATGTCCCTGGTTTGTTAAAGCACTACGCTAAGAATAAGAGATAGTCGCTTTCAAGATATAGTTGCATGACAGCTGAGCGTGTGTGTCAAGTTGGCACCACGCTCTGTTTATAATGAAGTTTTGCTGTCGATAGGAAATTGAATGGCCATTAAAGTATTAGTAGTTGATGATTCGAGTTTTTTTCGTCGAAGAGTTAGTGAAATCGTTGCGAAGGATCCTGATTTAGAGGTCATTGGTGCCGCGACAAATGGAGCGGAAGCGGTAAAACTTGCACAGCAATTAAAACCTCAGGTTATCACTATGGATATTGAGATGCCTGTGATGGACGGTATTACGGCTGTCCGCGAGATCATGGCTAAATGCCCTACACCGATATTGATGTTCTCCTCATTGACACATGATGGCGCTAAAGCCACATTGGACGCGTTAGAAGCTGGGGCTTTGGACTTCTTACCTAAACGCTTTGAAGATATTGCGACCAATAAAGATGATGCGATTTTATTATTGCAGCAACGCATAAAAGCTTTAGGGCGTCGTCGAGTCTATCGACCCATCACGCCAAGAACTCAGCCACTAACAAGTAGCCGCACGGCGACGCAACCCGTAAGAGAAATTTCTCAACCCGTTAGGCAGCCGATTAGAAGCGCTCCTCCTCAAAGAGCGAGTGGGAAAAATTACAAAATGCTGCTCATCGGAACCTCGACTGGTGGCCCCGTAGCGCTGCAAAAGATTTTAACTAAGTTTCCAGCTAATTATCCGCATCCAATACTGTTGATCCAACATATGCCTGCGGCATTTACGCCTGCATTTGCCGCGCGTCTTAATGGCCTGTGTGCGATAGAAGTAAAAGAAGCGCAAAATGGGGATCAATTACGCTCAGGTTGTGCCTATTTAGCCCCTGGCGGTATGCAGATGATGCTTGAGCGTGGTGGTGTACATGGAAGAATTAAGATTATTCCTGGCACCGCAGATATGAACTACAAGCCTTGTGTCGATATCACCTTTGCTTCGGCATCAAAGTTAGTCGGTGGTGATACCTTGGCCGTTGTTCTTACCGGTATGGGGGCCGATGGTCGAGAAGGCGCTAGAATGTTAAAGGCGACCGGAGCGACTATTTGGGCTCAGGATGAAGCGAGCTGTGTTGTTTACGGTATGCCACAAGCTGTCGCTGCGGCAGGCCTATCTAGTCAGTCGATTGCGCTGGAAGATATGGCTGAGGCGATTATTAGAGAGAGCGGTCGTGGCTAGTTTAGGCAAAAGTAGCAGCATTTATATGGTGCTGGTACTTTTTTTGCTGCTAATTTCGACCATAGTAGCTGGTTCTCTTTATCTGGATATGCGCCATAAAAATAGTTTGCTTGAGGCGAGAATCGATCAGCTAGAGAAAAGCCAAGTGTTGTTAATGGTATCAGATGATCAAGCCCAGGCTTTAGCCGATTGGATGGCGAAAAATCCAGAGGTAACTCAAACACTAATTAAGCAAGCAAAGCCTGGCGTGCAAACCAGCGTTGAAATAGGGCCTGGTGTGGTTAGTAATGAGATACAAATAGAAAGTCATGCTGATGAGAATCTTAATGTTTCAATAAGCAGTGATATCAATAGGGCCACATCAGATGATAAGCAAAATGTAAACGATATCGTTATTCCAATGAGAGCCTCTGTTAGTGACGATGTAGTAGATAGTGCCCAAATAGATCAATCGGATTTAGCTGCGGATGGGTTAAAAGTCGACGAGCATAGCAAGATAGAAGTAATTAAACTGTCTGAAGATAAAGATGGTGTTAAAGTGATCAGCCTGCCTCATGGTGGCATTAGAGTGACAACACGCGAAGATAATTAGAATGACAAGCGGTAGCTTGGACTATTTAAGGGGTTTTTGTTGAAGATCTGGACCATAGCTAACCAAAAAGGTGGCGTAGGTAAAACCACGACGGTTGCAAGTTTGGCTGGTGCTCTGGCCAAACGTGGTAAGCGGGTATTAATGATTGATACCGATCCCCATGCATCTTTGGGCTACTACCTTGGTATCGATTCAGAAGAGGTGCCCGTTTCTCTTTATGACCTTTTTTTAAATCATAAATCATTTACTCGCGATACCGTATTAACTCATATTGTGCAGACAAAAGTTGAAGGGATAGATCTACTTCCTGCAACTATGGCATTGGCAACATTAGATCGCTCCCTTGGTCACCAAGGGGGGATGGGCTTGATATTAAAGAAACTACTTGCTCTACTTGAAGCTGATTATGATATCGCGCTGATCGACTGTCCTCCAGTGCTGGGTGTGCTAATGGTCAATGCATTGGCTGCCAGTCAGCATATTATAGTCCCGGTACAGACTGAGTTTTTAGCCATTAAGGGGCTCGATCGAATGGTTAAGACTATGACGCTTATGGGGCGTTCAAAAAATACTACATACAGCTACACCATAGTACCAACCATGTATGATAGAAGAACTAAAGCCTCACCCTCGGCGCTTACTCAGTTAGGTGAAGATTACGGTGATGTGTTATGGCCAGATGTTATTCCTGTCGATACCAAATTTAGGGATGCGAGTTTAGCCCATCTTCCAGCATCGCATTATGCAGGTAATACTCGCGGCGTTAAAGCCTACGATCGATTATTAGATTTCTTGCTTTCTAAGGAGTTTGCTCATGTCAAACTCAGTTGATGAAGCCGTATTCGATTATTTCGCCTTGCTGTTATCTGAGCCACTAAGCGAAGAAGAGCATGATGTCACCAAAGTCGCAGTAGGTGGCAATCTAAAATCTAGTGCTGCTAATGTGCAAGTTACCGATGGGGTTCATAACTTTGCGATAGATGAGTTGCCAAAAACTCAGATGCAAAGCACGGTTAAACCGAGTGTTGATTTACCGTCAATGGTGAAACATCAAGCGGAGCATCAGCTTAATAAGAGAGCCTTAGAACAGCTTTTAGCGCCAGTTGCTGAAGCGACATTGGTAATGAATGACCCCAGTGTTAGCATTGAAACCAAAGCGGTTATTGATAACGCTACGAGTGTAACTTCGGACTCCGACGAAAAAGTTGTGATTTCAACGACAAAACAAACAGTTGTTGATGCTCAAATTAATGAAAAGATTGAAACTTCAGCTAGTATTAAACTTGATAGCCAAAACATTGAAAAGTCGGAATTAGAAACTGATGTTAAGCGCCAAACACAAACTGGTGCAACGCCTCCAAGTGTGACCGAGGCGCTTATTGATACATTGGATGATGAGTTTCAGGTGTTGTTTTTTAAGGTTGCAGGCTTGACACTGGCAGTGCCGTTAGTAAGTCTTGGTGGCATTGTTCAGTTGGAGCGGGTCAATCACATTATGGGACGACCGGCTTGGTACCATGGCGTTCAAACTCATAGGGATTCACAACTTAACATCGTCGATACTTGTGCTTGGGTGATGCCCGAAAAATATGATGATAAACTGGCGCAATCTGTTGATTACCAATATATTGTATTGTTAGAGGATAGTAATTGGGGATTAGCTTGTGAATCCTTAGTTAATTCAGTAAAAATATTGAAATCAGAAGTTAACTGGCGTACCAAAGCGGGGAAACGTCCTTGGCTCGCTGGGGTAGTAAAACAACAGATGTGTGGCATACTTCATGTACAAGCATTGATTGAGTTATTAAATTTAGGATTGGGTAGTCAGGACTCTATTGACTGAGGTTTTTATGGCAGATGCAAAAAACGTTGCGGCAGTAGCTGCGAGTAAAGACGATGAAGTGTTGCAATGGGTAACGTTTCGTTTAGATAATGAAACTTATGGCATTAATGTAATGCAGGTTCAGGAGGTTCTACGCTATACCGAAATTGCTCCAGTACCAGGCGCACCCCATTATGTCTTAGGGATCATTAACCTGCGGGGTAATGTTGTTACAGTTATTGATACACGCTCTCGTTTTGGTTTAGCACCTTCTGATGTCGATGATTCTACACGGATCGTGATTATCGAAGCTGAAAAGCAGGTGATCGGCATTCTGGTTGATAGTGTTGCTGAGGTGGTTTATCTGCGTGGTTCAGAGATCGATAATGCACCAAACGTAGGTACCGAAGAAAGCGCTAAATTTATCCAAGGCGTTAGTAACCGTGACAATGAGCTACTTATTCTGGTCGATTTAGATAAGTTATTATCTGATGAAGAGTGGATGGAATTATCTCAGATATAGCCTGATCTGATTTGAGTTTGATTGCTGTGTTTAAAAGCCGTCGGTATTTATCGATGGCTTTTTAGTTGTGATATTTGAGCGAATTTTGCGGTTTAAAATAGAGTAGGGAAGTCTATGATTGGCGATGAAATGTTAATTGCAGCATTGCTGTACGTGATTGCCTGTTTAGGGCTTGTGCTATACCAACAAAAGCAGATGAGTAAATTAAGAACCAAGATCGATGCATTGACGCTACTCGTTAAAGAGAGTGACCGTCAACGTGAAGTTGTTAAGCGAGAACTGCAGGAACTTCGAACGGGTACCATAGGTGTTGGCCGTCGGATGTTGGAATTAGAAAAACGCGTGGCGAAACAAGATGCCCGTATTGATGAGACTAGCCAACAAGATCCGCAGGCACGACTCTATTCCAGAGCCATGAAGATGGTCGAACTAGGGGCTGGTGTCGATGAGTTAGTTAAAGAGTGCGAACTGCCAAAGGCAGAAGCCGAACTGTTACTTAGATTACATCGTAAAGCTTAAATTCCAGAGCTTTAGATTATTGAGTTTAAGGCAGCTGCATACAGAATATCATGTTAGATCAGACCTCTTCCATAATCTTGTTATGCATGTTGTCCCATCTTTCAGGAAACTTTCCATCTAGCATGTAGGCGAATGCGATCAGCTCTGCGATCAACAAATAGAGCTCTTTAGGGATCTCTTCGCCGATCTCTAGTTTCTGTAGAAAATTGCTTAAGTTTGTATCTTGATGAATATAGATCCCAGCCTCTTTTGCTAAGGCGATGATCTCCTCCGCAACTAAACTTTCTCCTTTCGCCGTGATTGTAGGCGCAGAGCTACCATTATATCGCAGCGCTGCAGCCTGCTTGGGTCTGTCCTTGTCTGTGTTACTGTTTGAGTCATTTTTTAAATGTTGATCGTCTGACATTATCTGATCCTATCGCTGTATTAGGCTTTTATCTTCACGAGGTAATGCTCACCAGGGAGCAAGCTTCCCGGCACCTTTGCTCTATGGGTGATAATATGATCGGCGACAAGGCCGATAGCGGAAATTTTCTGAGAGAGTGGCGTGAGTTTATCGTTAACCAGAGACAATAGTTTGTCACTATCTGAAGTAAATCCGAGTTTTAGTCTATTTTGGCTGACTTCTGCATTAACTAAGATGGCGCCGAGGGTTAAGTTAAACTTCAACTGTAAACGCCAGCGTTGACTTATAGAGTCATCTTCTTTGTTCTGTTCGAAGTGCCCTTCGAGCTCTTCCTGGCGGTTGTCCAGCATATAGGGCAGAGTGAAATACCAGTTAGTGGCTTGAGAGGTATCACTGCTCGCCTGTTGATATAGGGTTAGACCGGAAATTAACTTTCCCATCGCATCGCCAGTATTGGCTTTGTCTAATAGATTGAGCAGGGAAGAACGCATCCCCAATTTCTGTTGCAACTGGTTAAGATACTGATTTAATTGATTCGAATTAGATTGCTGATGTTGTCTCCCTAAAAGCAGCTGAAATAAAATGCCTATGGTACTGCTGTGACTACTACTCGCTAACTTAGGTAGCAAGGGGGAGACTATGGATGCAGAAACACTGTCTAAGAGCTCTTGACGTAATATTGTCGGAGTCGCCAGTTCCCCTAAGGCTCTTGGGAAAGCTAGAGGCTGAATTTGCTGAATTAATGTCAGTAGTGATCGCTTACTTATAAGTTGGTCATTGTCGCTATTTAGCAAGCTTTTATCAGCGATTAGGTTTAGCGCTTGATTGAGCCCTCTATGCATAGCTTTAACGTCACGAGCGTTAGCAGTAACGCTCGAATCAATGCTTCCTGTCCCAGATAGGCTTAATGGAGATTGCACTGCCGCTGTATTTACCTGCTGTGCACTAGTAGGCAGTAGCAGATTAGGTTGCGTTGTCACTGATGGTAAGGGGGGCATTAGTGCCTTTGAAGCCGATATTGATAAGACTTGTGTATTGATATTGTTTATTATTTTAAACAGTAGCGTGGTTGATAGTGGTGTTATTTGAGGTGCCGTAGATCGATTATCCAACATCGCCTGCCCTGTTGAAGATAGCGAAGCGACCTGCGCCGTATAAGTCGTTGAATTACTGATGTGTTTGATTATTGGGTCCGATATTTTCGTCTCAAACAGACTTGTTGGTGGCGATTGTGTGGTTAAGCTTAACAGCTGTTTGGACACTAGGCGTTGAGAAGCGGGAAACATGATATCGTCCGTGGCTGCTAATGGTTTAGCGAGAGCAACCAGCTGCTGCTGCGTTAGCGAGTGTTTACCAAGATTATGAACGAGTTGTCCGTATCCGCTAACAAGAGACGTTTTTTGTGTTAACGAGGATGCAGTTAAAGCGTCTTGGTTGATGGCCTTCTCTAGTTGGCCTCGTTCACCTGTAAGTGTTACAGAGATTTGAGCCAACTTGGGCGTTAATGCTAGCTGTAACTCGCCTTTTATACTCACTAAGCTTGCAGAGTAATCTCCATTGGGCAGTTGTCCCTGTGGCAGCTTAAATTGTATAGAAGGGGGGATGGAGACTAGATCGTTGATAATTTTCGCTTCACCAATTGGGTAACCTTGAGCTCTCTCTGCTAAATTGGTTAGTTGGGATATCGAAATGTTATTGCCCTTAATGTAGGCGAGCAAGGTTCGGGGCAAGTCTATGTTTTTAGCGGAGCCCAGTACTTGCAATAATCCTTTAATTTCATTTGCTGTAATCGATTGCGGGGTAAGTAGCACAGTTGACGAGGCTTGCTCAGAAGTGGTTTTTAACAGTTGTCGCTCAGCTGTCTGTTGGTATTCGATAGCGAGTGCCTGCTTGTTTAGAACGATTGCATCTTTAACCTCTGAAAATTGAATATTAACAGGAATTAACTTTTCTATTTGTGGAGCCTGAGTCAAATGAGATGGCTGCCCTACAGATACAGTTCCTTGGGTGATATTTAGATTTTGTTGACTCAAAACTTAGCTCCATTTGGGGGCGTTTGATTAATACATTTTACAAATTTCAATTTGACCTCGCCAATAGGGCGAGTATCCTTAGCCGTCTCAAAATGAAAATCAAACTGTGTAGTCTAGTATTACCTATATCGTCATTAAATGCTTCTGACTTTAACTGGGGTGATACTATTTAGGAACTAAAGGTATATGAAGTGTAAATGGATTGCGTTAAGTCTGCTTATTTTGGGTGTCCCTGTTGCAGCTCAAACCGTAAACCAAGGCGAAGCGATTGCTAAGGATAACAGCACTAAGGACGTGACTATCGTTTATAATGATCCCCGCGACCCGATAGAAGGCTTTAACCGAGCCATGTGGGATTTTAACTATCAATTTATGGACAGATATATCTATCGACCAGTCGCGCATACTTACAATGATTTTCTCCCTCGTCCAGTGAAAACAGGCGTCAATAATTTTGTCTTGAACTTTGAAGAGCCTAGTTCACTCGTTAATAACGCTTTACAAGGCAAATGGGGCTGGGCAGCTAATGCTGGCGGTCGATTCACCATAAATACCACTATCGGTCTTTTGGGGATCATTGATGTTGCCGATATGATGGGCATGTCACGCAAGCAAGATGAGTTCAATGAAGTGTTAGGTTATTACGGCGTGCCAAATGGTCCCTATTTCATGGCGCCATTTCTTGGGCCTTATGTTACTCGAGAATTAGCGTCAGATTGGGTTGATGGTCTATATTTTCCATTGTCAGACTTAACCATGTGGCAGTCTTTGGCGAAATGGGGACTGAAAAATTTGCATAAACGAGCTTCGGCTATCGATCAAGAGAGACTTGTCGATAATGCGCTAGACCCCTACACTTTTGTAAGGGAAGCATATTTCCAGCATCTCGATTATAAAGTTTATGATGGTGACGTACCGATATCGACAGATGATGACGAACTACTTGACGAATACATGAAAGAGCTCGATTAGCTTTAGAGATAATTGGGGGATTTGATTAACCACAATAGATGGGTGATCAATATTACTTATATAGTATAAGGACGTACTAGATTAGTTTGCTTTGCCTCACGAGCAAGGTATGAGGAAGCTTAATGGCGTTAGAAGATCTAGTAATATTGTTGGTCGAAGACGATCCTGTTTTTCGCAGTATAGTTGCGGCATTTTTAACAAACCGAGGCGCTACGGTTATCGAAGCCGATGACGGTCAGCAAGGGCTAGAGCGGTTTTGCCAACGAGATTTTGATATCGTACTTGCCGATTTGAGTATGCCGATCTTGGGCGGTTTAGAGATGCTTAAACAGATGATTAAGCGTAAACCTAGCACTCAGTCTATCGTCATTTCAGGCAATCAAGTGATGGCCGATGTCGTTGAAGCTCTGCGGGTCGGCGCGTGCGATTATTTAGTCAAACCTGTCAATGATCTCTGCCTAATAGAAAATGCCATACATCAGTGTTTGGGTGATACAAATCAGCAAGATGTTCAGATTGATGAACTTGAAGAACTCTCATATCAGGAGCTAGAAGAACACCTTGCACTACTAGAGCAAAATGCCGAAGCAGCCAAGAGTGTTCAGCAACAGCTTTTCCCACCTTCAGAAATAGACTATCCCAAAGCAAAAATCGATTACAGCCTTTTCAAGAATGACGATGTTAGTGCTTACTTTATTGATAGTGCGAATGTTGGTGACCAGTACTTAATTATGTATATGGCACACTTTCACCCACAAGATAATCGCTGCGCATTTGCGAGTGTGTTGCTCAAGAGTTTTGTTAATCAGAAGCTTAAGTTATTTCGAAACGGCAATACGCAAACGGTGATAGAGCCATTCAATATGCTCAGTTATCTCAATGAACGCATGACTAAATCGGGTCTAGATATCTATGTGGATATCGTCTATGTGGTCGTAGAGCTAAATCATTTCCGAGCGTCTATTGCACAAGCTGGTAAAGGACTTCGCTGTTATATTCGTAATGAAGAGGGACTATTACCCCTAGCAATGCCTGATTCACTCCAAATTGGGATTTTAGAGTGGGGACAACCTAGCATTCAATTTAGAAACTTAATGCCAAGAGAGAGCTTGTGCATTGTTTCAAGTATTCCTGAACATAAGGAAATGCTACTTACCAATGAGTTCCTAGGGTTGGCATATCAAACGACGGTTACCCCTGGTGGTTATGTGCAGATGAGTTTTTGATGATATGGCTAAGAGCTAAGAGCTAAGAGCTAAGAGCTAAGAGCTAAGAGCTAAGAGTAAAGCATAAATAAAAACGCCCCACTATGACAAGTGGGGCGTTTTTAGTTCTGTAATACTACAACTTATCTTTTAATCGCTTCATGCTCTGCAGTCACAGCGATCTCTTCTTCTAAGGCTTCTTCTTCAGTATGGTGACCGTCTTCAGCACCATGCATCCAGTCAACTAGCTTGTCTGACATGAAATATAGAATGACACCCGAAAGCGCCGCCGTAATGGCAATACCAGCGAAGATAGACATAGCGTTTGCAAGTTGTTCTTCTTTGGCACCACCGTGGCCAATGAATGAACCAACAACACCACCAATTTTGTTGGCCGCTGCCACAAACAGGAACCATGCGCCCATCATTAATGAGGCAATACGCAGTGGAGCCAACTTAGTCACCATAGAAAGGCCGATAGGCGATAGACATAGTTCGCCCATAGTATGGAAGAAGTATGCGCCGACCAACCACCACATGCTTGACTTAGCACTCGCGTCGCCGCCCATTTCAAGCACGGCGCCAATCATAAATAGGAAACCAATACCCAATAGGATAAGACCTAACGCGAATTTAACTGGAGAGTTAGGCTCATTTTTACCTAAGCGGATCCAGATAGAAGCTACCACTGGCGCAAAAATAACGATGAACATAGCGTTTAGTGATTGGAACCAAGTTGTTGGTACTTCCCATGAACCTATCATTCGGTCGGTGAAGTCATTGGTAAACAAGTTCATCAAACCGCCAGCTTGTTCGAAGCCAGCCCAGAAAATGATAGTGAACAAACCCATGATCATGATCACTTTAATGCGATCGCGTTCGACTTTGGTCAGTGGCTCTTTACGTACTTCGCCACGTTCGGCCGCCTTTTGTTTTTCAAGTTGTGCTGCTGGTACGCGGCCAATGTCGCCAAGTAACTTTTGTGCAAATACAAATTGAATGATTAATGACAGCACCATACCAATACCAGCACATAGGAAACCAGCTTGGAAGTTACCGTCAAAATAGGCAACGACAGAGCCTACGATAATACCAGAGAGGAATGCACCAACGTTGATACCCATATAGAAGATAGTGAAAGCACCATCGCGGCGGTGATCGCCTTCTTCATATAGATCACCCACCATGGTGGAAATATTGGGTTTAAATAAGCCGTTACCTAAGATAAGTACACCTAAGCCAACGTAAAAAACCTCAGTTTCCATACCCTGAACCCAAGCGTGTGGCGTACCAAGAATAAATTGACCCGCAGCCATTAATGCGCCGCCAATGACAATAGCCTTACGTTGACCTAGGTAGGTATCTGCTAACCAACCACCGATAAGCGGGGTTAAGTAAACAAGGCCTGTAAATGTACCATAGAGCGAAAGTGCATCGGCTTGGGTCCAACCCAATCCATGACCACCTTGCGATTGAACTGCGTCGACAAGATATAAAACCAAAATCGCACGCATTGCGTAATAACTGAATCGTTCCCATAATTCTGTTGTAAATAACAGGAATAATCCCTTAGGATGCCCGAGCATCGTACCTTGGGGTTTAGCTACGCTCATGTAAGTCTTCCACCTTCAGCTTGTGATTGCCTACATAAAAATATATGTAGAAAAATTTGTTGTTGCGAGTGTTATCAATATCTTAACAAGCAATGATCAACCTCTTTATCCATTAGGAACTTTGTGGCTTTTATGTGATCTGCCTGCTGTAGATTTTTGTTATATTTAATATTTAGAGCACTAAATTGTTTCAAACCCACCTTATATACCCTTTTAGCAGGCTAAAAGTCAATTTGATCAACCTAAACGGCCACTTATTAGGCGTATGTTAACAGTCATTGAGCAGTCATCGTGTAGTGATGTAGTGAACGCCCCTGTCCCCAAGTTTGGTTCAATTAGCATCCGCGTTTGATGAATATTAACCAACTTTCTGGGTGGGCCTGCCTCTATGGTTAAGCTAGGCACCAACGTCCAAGGTTCGTTGGCAGTAAGCGCATAAGTTCATTGAGCCCAATGGTTACAATTGGTTGTTAGGTAATCCTATGACAAACAAGGTTTTTTACCGGTAAGGCCAACCTGCTTTGTCCGACCATATGGCTTGCGGATAGCGTTCTCTTAATGAGAATTAGCGCCTAAAGGGATAAGGCCGATATACGCTCAAATCTTTGGCGAGACCTAGTCAATATCAATCGAGTTGTTCTACAGTTCAAAACCAAGGATTACGAAAACTGCCAATCGAACTTATTGGATTCTGAGTTGAGGAAGGGATTTGAGGCCGAGTGTAGCGGTAAGGTGATAAGTTTCTGATTTACTTCAAGGCGCTGGCAAATGAGTCAATAAAGGTGCCGAACATATGGTCGTGAATCAATCATTCACTAAGTGTTGCAAAAGTTGAGATGGAATTACCGTGGCATTTGTGTTGCAAATTGCAATCGCATCGTAAAAGGATATTTTCAAATGCCTAGGATATTTGTTATGATTCTGCCAGTGAATAGGACGTCACGTAAACTATCGTTATGTTTGCATACGCATCAGTCTGAGCGTCTTGCAAGTTCTACATGGTGCGAATGTGAACGCCGATGTAGTTAATGTTGTTTTTAACGATTAAAATTAGACGTAAAGGAAGTTACGATGTCTCGGTATTCTTCTATGTTGTAAACTGCGAAGCGAAAGCAATAAATAATCTTAAATTTCAAAAGCTTGTAGCTTCGCTTCCGACTTTTCCTGAGCGAGTATAGCAACGGTGAAGCAAATTTCACCGTTCTAATGCCGCCTATTCATCTATTTTGAGTCTCTATGTGTGTCACTTAACGAGTGGGGCTATCGTACTTGCTTTCGGAGCGGTAACAGATCGTTTAAAAATAAGGTCGTCAATGTGACTTAAATCATAGAGAACATTCTCTGCTTGGTTAGCTCTGGCGATCTATATAGTACTTCATAGCGAATGAACAAAAGTGAGTCGTTTGAAGAAGGTTGAGTTTTAGCATATAACATCTTTATCCATTGGTTTTAGAGGGAATATTTGCATGAAATTGCAGATGGGAGAAGCTTTGATAAAGGTGTTATAAAAGTAAGCCAGTAAAATCGGCTATGACATAGCTGTTACTACAAATGTTTTTAATGCCATACTAACGGTGCTGTGTGTTATCTATTTGTTTGTAAATTGTTTTTTTGTGTCAACTTATCCATCTAAAGTTTGTTTCTTTTCGCTGACTACTGTACTGATGTTGTTAAAAGCGTATAATCAAGCACAATTTTAGCCGATATCTTTATTTATAGAAAGAGGCTCGCTAGTAAGTGACTGTAAAGAGTTGTTATAGAGCTGAAATAAAGTGGGTTCAACGTATTGAATTTATAGGGTTGCTTTATGGATAAGGCCTTATTATCAGACAAGTGTAGGTTGTTTTATTCTCGGAGAATATGGTGTTACTAAAAGTTAAGAAACTCATTCTAGTAAGCATAGGTCTTATATGTTTAACAATTGGGTCGGCGCATGCTGTAACCCCATCACTGCAAATGATGGAAAAATTCAAGAGCTTGCCTAAAGCCGAACAGGAGCGATTGGCAAAGCAATATGGATTAGATCCTTCTGCGATAAGTGCCGATTCGAACAGTTCTCAGCAGCAATTGGGTAGTCAATCAATAATTAACCCTAGAGAAATTAAGGATGAACAAACCAAGGCTTTAAAAGAACAGCAACTTATTGTCGAAGAAGTGCATCAATTTTTAAAAGATCAAAAAGACAAAGAAACTAAGAAACTGAAGCCTTATGGTTATGACTTGTTTGAAGGCGAACCGATGACTTTTGCTCCTGTGTCAGATATTCCTATTCCAGGGGAGTACCTAGTCGGTCCAGGAGATAATATCAAGGTCCAACTCTATGGAAAGGAAAATAAAGAGTACGATTTAGTTATTAGCCGAGATGGGACTATTCAATTTCCTCAGTTGGGCCCAATATCTGTATCTGGTTTAAAGTTTGACGATCTACGTCAAACTGTTTCTGCGCGTATTAAGCAGCAGATGATAGGTGTTGAAACGAATATTACAATGGGTGAACTTCGTTCTATTCGCATTTTTGTTGCGGGAGACGCCTATAAACCAGGTTCATATACCGTATCTAGTCTTTCTACGATCACACAAGCTCTGTTTGTAGCTGGAGGTATCGCAGAAATAGGTTCTTTAAGAAATATTCAGTTGAAACGCAAAGGGAAGTTGATTGGTAAGTTGGATCTTTATGACCTACTAATGCGGGGGGATGCATCTAATGATATGCGATTGCGTTCCGGGGATGTCGTCTTTATTCCGTCAGTTGGAGGATTGATATCTGTAGACGGTGAAGTTCGACGTCCAGCTATTTATGAGCTTAAGGGTAATGAGTCTATTGATGAGGTCATTGCCATGTCTGGTGGACTTAAAGAGGGAGCTTATCCAAAAAGTAGTAGCATCGAGCGTTACAATAAACAAGGTCTCAAAACAATAAAAAATATTGATCTGACTACCGATTTTGGCCGAATGACAAGAGTTAAAGCTGGCGATATTCTTAAAGTAAAAACATCTACCTCTCAGTTTGAAAATGCTGTAACTGTTATAGGTGCTGTAATCCGTCCTGGTAAGTATCAATGGTATCAAGGACAAAAAATCAGTGATCTACTTCCATCTATCTGGGGAGATTTCCAACCTTCTGCTGACCTTGACTATGCTATTGTTGTACGCGAAATTAATAAATATGGTGACATTCAGGTACATCAATTTGCGCCATCTCAAGCAATTATTGATAAATCGGAAGACCAAGACCTTGAGCTAAGTCCTCGTGATATTGTAATGGTATTTAACTTTAGAGATGGTGCTCAAAATCGTTTCGAGTTGAATAAACTTGTTAGAGAAAGAGTTGAGAAAGTTGTACAACTTGTCGGCGATAACTCGTTGTCAAAAGACTTATTTAGTGCGGGTTTTGTACAATTAGAAACTCAAAAGTTGACAGATCGTAGCCAGTTAGGTGGTGTCGTAGTTGCCAAAGAGCAAGTTGAAGATGATCAAACTTTAGCAATCAAAGGTGAAGTTAACAGAATGATGGCGAATCTATTTGAGGACCCTGAACTTATTCGTCTTAGTAGCCTAATGAACCGTAAAGAGTTGCTTTATCCCATTATCATGAAGCTAAATTATCAAAGTAGATCGGGTGAAGGAGTCCAAGTTGTTGCGGTTAAGGGACAAGTTTATTATCAGGGCATGTATCCTTTAGCTGTTAATGCTAGGGTTTCTGATTTGGTTATAGCTGCCGGAGGCCTAAAAGAAGGTGCTTATACATCTAGGGCTGAGTTGACAAGAACTATTACGTTATCAGATGGCTCAAGTATCACTCATGAGAATATTGAATTACTAAAAGCTATAGATGGCGAACCTAGTTCAGACTTACAACTGAAAGGTAGAGATATTCTGACAGTGATGACTACGCCAGAATGGCAAGAAAATAAATCCGTTGAAATTCGTGGAGAAGTTCGCTTTCCGGGAGTTTATAATATAAGCAGGGGTGAGACATTAAAAGATGTTATTGAGAGGGCCGGCGGCTTTACAAGTTATGCTTATCTACCTTCAGCGGTATTTGTTCGAGAATCTGTCCGTCTCCAAGAACAATTGGAGATTAAAAAGTTAGCAGATCAGTTGCGAAGAGATATTGCAACACGCGGTGTATCTAAAGATGGTGATGTCGTTAATTATAGCGATGCCAAGATGATGCTAACAGACCTTGAGAATATTGAGGCTGTAGGCCGTTTAGTTGTAGACCTTTCTGCTATATCAATTGGTATTGAACAAGCTGATCTTCAACTAGAGGATTCTGATGTGCTTTATGTGCCGTCAACTAAGCAGACTATTGCTGTTATGGGCGAAGTCCAGCACGCTGCTACTCATAGATACAAACAAGGGTTAACTGTTGATGAATATCTTAGTATGTCAGGTGGTGTAAGAGAAAGAGCTGATGATGGCCGAACATATGTTATTAAAGCTAATGGCTCCGTTATACTGCCTAGCCGTTCAATTTGGTTTAGTAGTGAGGATAGTTTACAACCTGGGGATACCATCATTGTTCCCTTGGATACCGAGTATAAAGATAACTTATCGCTTTGGTCACAGGTTACTAGTATCGTTTATAACACAGCTGTCGCATTTGCCGCTATCGCTAATCTTTAAGTAGAAGATGGAAATCTTAATGTAAGCATTAACTCTATGCAAAAGCGTTATAGTAACGCTTTTGCACATACTTTATGTAAAAGAAGCGATACAAATTGTCGCCGATGTATAGTGTTCCATTCGTGTAAGTAAATAAGGAAAGCGTTCATGGATTATTTGATCCCCCTGAGTTGCTCTTTTTTTGTATCATTCTTAGTCATACGATGGATTATTCCCGTGGCTGAGAAAGTAGGTTTAGTTGATATCCCTACAGGGCGAAAACAGCATAACGGTAGGGTGCCATTGATTGGCGGATTTGCAATATATCTTAGTGTTATGACAACTAGCTTAATTTTTATCCCTGATAATCAGTCGCTTAATATCTATCTAGTCTCAGCTTCGTTAATCCTGTTTATCGGTATATTAGACGATAAATACGATATACCTGTACGATACCGTTTGGTTGCTCAGGTGATAGTCGCGTCAATGATGATCTTTGGTGCCGGGTTGTATTTGAAAGATCTCGGAGATTTGCTAGGCTTTGGTTTCATTTCGCTTGGCTTTGTTGGCGTATTTATCACTGTTATTGCTGTGATCGGAGCAATTAATGCCTTCAATATGGTTGACGGTATAGATGGGTTAGCCGGAATGCTTAGCCTAATAACGTTTGCTGGCTTAGCCTTTTTGTTGAGTCGAGTTGGGAGTGATTGGTATCTTTTGCCTATGTTGTTTATTGCAGCTTTGGTTGCGTATTTAATGTTTAACTTAGGCTGGCCTAATAAGATACTTAGAAAAGTATTTATGGGTGATGCTGGAAGTATGTTAATAGGTCTGACTGTGGTCTGGCTTCTTGTCATTGGAGTTGATGATAGTGGTGTCAATGCATTCAGACCTGTCACAGCACTCTATCTTATCGCTATACCTTTGATGGATATGGCTGCAATAATGTTAAGAAGAATCAATAAAGGCGACTCACCCTTTAAGCCTGATCGTGATCACTTACATCATATATTTATGAGAGCTGGATTTAGTCCGTTACAGTCGTTAGCTATCATTAGTGTTTGTGCTAGTATATTTGCTTTTATAGGCGTTTTATCTGAACTCTATCTGGTACCTGAAGCCATTATGTTTATCGGCTTTCTTGTTATATTTGCACTCTATAGTTATGCGATTCAGCATGCTTGGCAAATTATTTCAACCTTTAGAAATTTAATGCGTAGAACGTAGTTCGATATTTTTTTAAGGTTTTTATCGTTAATTTTGAATAGGTTATACTTACTTCGGTTTTCGCAATGCAATGAAGCTAGCTGTAACAGGGCTTACTAAAACTCGTTATATATGGGATCCTCTGTTGATAATGCAATATGGAAATATGATGATATTTAGTGTATTAAATTTCATTATATTTTTCATTTAGAGCTTATTTTTACAAGGAAATTAAGAATTTCTGAGCTTTTATCGCTCACGTATTCATAGAACATAATTATGCAAAAGCAAGAAATAGAGATTGATATAAAAGACTTACTCACATCTTTGTGGCGTCAGAAATTTTTAATCATAATTATCACTACAATATTCGCAGTAACCTCAGTGCTGTTTGCTCTTTCTTTGCCCAACCTATACAAAGCGGAGGTTTTGTTGGCTCCAGCTCTTGAAGACTCGCAGATGTCTGGTGCACTTAATCAGCTGGGCGGGATAGCTGCTATGGCTGGGATAAATGTGGGGGGAAAGCTGGGAGCTTCAAGAGTGGATTTGGCACTAGAGACGCTGAAATCGCGCAAATTTACACAACACTTTATCGACAAACGAAACATACTTATCCCGTTAATGGCTATGGAGCGCTGGGATGCACTTAGTGGAGAAGTCGTCATTAAGTCTGATCTATATGATGAAAGCTCCCATAAGTGGATTCGTCCTGTTGCTGAAGGCAAGTCAGTTATCCCGACTGCATGGGAGGCTTATAAAGAATTTGAGCTGATAGTTGATTATGAACGGTTGAAAATGGGCGGCTTTATCAAATTATCGGTAGAGTCACAATCACCCTATTTAGCACAACAATGGGCTGATTGGTTGGTGGATGACTTGAATCAATGGATAAAGAAAGGCGATATAAAAGAGTTTACCGCAAATATTACCTATATTAATGAAAAAATAAATTCCACCCAAGTGGCTGAAATGCAGAAGGTTTTCTATCAGTTGGTAGAGGAGCAAACTAAAAGGCTGATGCTTGCAGAGGTTCAAGAGGAGTATGTGTTCAAGGTAATCGATCCTGCGGTTGTTCCCGAAGAGAAAGACTCTCCTCGCAGAGCTATTATATGTATTTTGGGGACGTTTATCGGGGGATTCTTAGCACTTTTGATTGCTTTGATTCGTCATATTCTGGCGAGAAAGTAACTACAGATGTTTTGGAAAATGACCCAATATAGATTGTTGTCTATATTTATGTTCTTATTTCTTATAGTGGGGCCACTATCCACAACACAATGGAATAAAGTTGTTATTGTTTCTATTTTTTTATTAGCTTTAATGGTAATTTTTCTTAGTAGCTTACTGTCAAAGAAAAATAGATTTTGGTCTCTAGCTCTCTATTCTAACCTGTGTTATGTCGCAGCCTTTGTCATTTCCCTTTTTGCTATATTGCTCACGAGGGAGCATCTAACGGGTGAATATATTGACTCTGTCATAATTGGACGATTATTTACCTTTGTTACGGTTTTGATGATGGTCTACTTGGTGAATATATGGCTCGCATCTAGTGATGTAAAACAATTAGAAAAAGCCTTACGAGTTGCTTTCTTTGTTTTGTTAGTTTTCATTCTTCTTGGTATTTTGCAATTTATTGGTAATTTAGTTGGCGTTCCATTTTTTATCGAAACACGTGATTGGATGCATGGCGTTCCAAGTGCGATTCGCTCTGTAGTGCCTAAACGATTAACCTCAATCGCTGAAGAGCCTAACTTTCTATCGCCGCTATTAATAGAGTATTTAATTATTACTGGTTTAGTTATAGCCAGGAGAGATATTAAGTATACTCTTTATGCGTTAGGCCTCTTTGTCGTGCTTTTTTCATTTTCTGGTGGCGTGTATATCAATTTACTATTGCTCATTTTTGTATATGGGATCTTGTCTCTTTTTCGTAGTTTAATGAAAGGTGTGTTAAAGGGGCATGATTTTGTTTTTATCTTTGGCATGTTTCTTTGTTTTGTTTTCATCATTTTTGTTGGCGATATACTTTTAGAGTTTCTTTATTACAAGGTACAAGGTGAGACCGCTGGTCAATCTTCTCGTAGTCAATTTCTATCGTCTCTAATTCAACTGATAGCTAACAGTAGTTTTAACCAACTTATGTTTGGCCATGGTATGGGGACCATGGGGGTACTTACCGAATTTGGGCTTCCTAAAGAAGATTTCATATTTCGTATTACCAATAATTTTTATCTCGATATGTTGTGGGAGGGTGGTTTTGTAGGATTAAGCTTTATCATAATATTTTTCGCTCTATTGCTTTATCATGGGCTTAAGGGGTATATGAATGATAGATATGTTGAGGCAGGATTACTTCTTACAATACATATGGTTATAACTTCATTGTATCGCTCAGAATATTTAAGTACTCATTTTATTTGGGTATTGAGTTTGATTCTGGTGTGCTATCGACTCGGGCATATTAAGGTTAAGAAAAATTAATTAATTTTTAGATAACCTGTTTACGAGATCTATTTAGAATTTGAGTTATTAAGATATGAAAGATAATGATAGAAAGGTATCTGTATATATACCAACACATAACAGAAGCTGTCTTCTTTTTAGGGCTGTATATTCAGTTTTGAATCAAGATTATAAAAATATCGAAGTGATTATCTCCGATGACGGTTCAAGCGATGACACTCCTGATATCTGCAAAGATCTAATGTTACGCGATGATAGAGTGAAATATATTCGTTCTGATAAACCTCTCGGCGCTAATCATGCGAGAAACCTAGCAATACAGAACTGTACAGGTCACTTTGTAACGGGATTAGATGATGACGACTTTTTTTTGCCGACAAGGATTTCCACATTTATCAATAACTATAATGGCCAATATTCATTCTATTATTCTCAAAGAAAAGTAGTTTCTAAGGTTCATGCTAGAAATAGTGAAAATCAAAAAGGTCAACTCGATCTCGACCGTCTATTACATAAGAATTATGTTGGTAATCAGGTTTTTGTAGAGCGAAGTCGAATTGTTGAAGCTGGTTTATTTGATGAAGATTTACTCGCTTGGCAGGATTATGATTGCTGGATTAGAATCATGCAAAAGTTTGGCGATGCATATGGGCTTGATTCGGTTGACTATATAATGGATATAAGCCATGAAAGTGAGAGAATAAGCACTTCAAAAAAGGCCAAAATGGGTATCGAGCAGTTTATGTTTAAGTACAGGGATATTCTAAGTAAAAAACACCTAAAAACAATAGAAAGTGAATTGCTTATTATCTCTGGTAACAAGATTAAGGTTTTTGATCTATTCAGACTATTTAACACTCATAACATTAAAAGAATGCTTGTAAAGTTGGTACGTCAATGAGCGACTCTCCTTTAGTGTCTATCATTATGCCTGTTTATAATGGAGGAAAATTTTTAACTTCCGCTATAGACAGCATTTTGACCCAGTCTTATCCAAATCTTGAGTTAGTGATAATTGATGATGGCTCTCAAGATAGTAGTGAAAATGTTATCAAAGCTTTTCAACAAGCCGATGATCGAGTCAAGTTTATTAGTCGCGAAAATAGGGGGCTTGTGTATACCCTTAATCAGCTTATACAAATGGCTGAAGGTAAGTTTATTGCCCGTATGGATGCCGATGATATTGCTCATCCGAAGAGAATTGAGAAACAGGTTCAGCATCTGCTAAATGATAAGTCGGTCGCCCTGGTGGGAACTGGATACCATTATATTGATGAGAATGATAACAAGATTGGTAGCCGAAAAATTATTTGTGATGACGGGTTGTTGAAGGCATCTTTACTCTTTGGTTCTCCTTTTGCTCATCCTACGGTAATGTTTAATGTGGATGTTTGTGGGCACATATTAAATTACGATGCTGAATACAAACACGCAGAGGACTATGAACTCTGGCTTAGAATTAGTTGGCGAGAGCAGTTAAAGGTTGTCAATTTAGCTGATAAGTTACTGATGTATAGGGTACACTCTTCGAGTGTGTCGAGTGTGTATGGCGATGAGCAGTTAAACGCAGCTTATAGGGCCTTACGCCAATTTCCTATAATAGAGCACTATGAATTATCTGGTGGGGACATTAAACACTTGTTTAATAGTCAAAGTGGTAATTTATTTATTGAGTATTTAAGGTTGGTTAGAGCAAACGCTATGCATAAAACCTTGAATGCCAAAAGCTTAGGCATTCGCATTCTAATCGCGTTTATCACGCGAACTAGACTAAGTGTCTCCAAACGATTGAGAAAGTCATAATTAAATGCTCGAGATTAAACTGAGGTATCCCCATTTTGAAGGCAAACATGCATAAGTTATCTATTCTGATATCTACTTATAAAGAGCGAATATCTGCTGTAAAAGATGTTGTAAAACACAAGCATCCTAGTTTGTCGTATATTGTTGTGCATCAAGTAGAAACAGAACTGTTTCAAGATGAAGTTCAAAAGCTCTGCCATGACAGGCCTGATATACATTATATTGCGCTTGAAGGGATGGGCTTAGCTAAGAGCCGCAATGTGGCTATTGCGAATGCCGTTGGCGACTATATTTTGATTATGGATGATGACGTCACCTTGAAACCTGATATTTATCAGCTTGTTATAAATGCCTTTGATAAGCAGGAAAAAGCAGATCTCATCACCTTCCAAATTGCCGATACGGATACTGGAGCCTTACTCAAAGACTATCCGAAGGACATTATTGTTCATAATAGGAAAACTATTCTGAAGACTGGCTCTATTGAAATGGCCTGTAAGCTTGAATCGCTGCGAAATAGTCGAGTCTGTTTTCCTGAGTATCTTGGGGCTGGAACAAGCCTTCCTGCTTGTGAGGAACCGGTTTTTTTATCGAGATTAATCGATAAGAAGTTGCGTTTGGAGTCTTGTCCTCAAGTGATTGGTTATCACCCGAAACTTTCTTCTGGAAAAGTGTTTAATACAGAAGAAGCACTGCTTTGCCGAGGAGTTGCGTTCCGACAGATTTTCGGCGTGTTTTTGGGGATACCAGCAATCTGTTATTTTTATTTAAAAAATAGAAGTAAGTTTCAGCTTGAGGGGAAATTCTCGTTTATTTTGTTATTAAAGGGGTATTTTATGCCCGTTTCGAAGTGATGACGGGTTCGTCGATGAAAAATAAATTAGTGTCTGTTATTACTCCATCATTTAATTGCGCTGAAAGTATTGGTGCAACGATAAAGTCGGTCCAACAACAGGATTATGAGCATTGGGAAATGCTCATTGTCGATGATTGTTCAACTGATAATACTAGAGCTGTTGTACAAGCTTATGCTGATAAAGACCATAGAATAAAACTCATTACTCGTAAATGGAATGCAGGACCAGCTGTAAGCCGTAATAGGGGAATTAGTCATGCTAATGGTCGTTATATCGCTTTTCTTGATGCTGATGATATGTGGTATCCCAAAAAACTAAGCAAACAATTGACATTTATGGATAAACATAAAGTTGCTTTGTCTTATACCGCGTATCGCAGAGTTGATGAATCTGGTCGCGAGTTAGGTTTTATTATCCCCCCTGAAAAATTAACTTACGAAGAGTTGTTAAAGTGTTGTCGCATTGGTTGTCTTACAGCACTTTACGATACGAAACGCTTAAATGGTAAAGTGTATATGCCAAATATAGCAAAGAGACAAGATTTTGCGCTCTGGCTTAAAATTATGCGACAGATTGGCGATGCTCATGGGTTAACAGAGGTACTAGCCGACTATACTGTGGCCGCGAATAGTGTCTCTTCGAATAAAATAATTGCTGCTAAGTATCAGTGGAGAGTATACCGCGAAGTAGAAAAGTTACCGTTTCTACCTTCGTTTCGATATTTCTGCTTTTATGCGTTAAATGGATTTTTCAATCGAATTTGATGCTAGTTATGGTATGAAAGTGCAGTTTTGCGGGGTTTTGTTTCTTAAATCGATTGAACTAAATCTGTAATTAATGATCAGATCGACATCATTCACAGACTCATAAATCAACCGTGTCGAAGCCCGCTATAAAACAACTAACTGGAAACAGTACAATCAAGCATTGATTAACCGTGGTTCGCTGACCTTCTGGATTGATGAGAAAGTCATCTCTGCTTGGAAGGCCATAACTAAATTCGGCAAAAAAGGTCGGCCGCTTGTGTTTAGTGATTTAGCAATCACCACCGCGCTCATGGTAAAGCCAACCAAAATCGGAACACTGGTCAAAGAAGACGGAATATACAGTTAGTTCGATTTAGGAAACAAAGCAGTTTTACGGCGAAGATAGTAACTATTACGATTTAGTAATTATTCGAAATGTACTATTCTGCTTAAGCGTTTTGATCTATTTCTGTAAACTCCCTGGTTTTCTCTAGTTCTATAAAAGCAAGGGGGCAGCACAATAAACAAAAAATGCTAGGTGCCAAATTAAATATATAAGCGAGTGAATGGTATCCTCCCGAATTGATATTAATGTTATTAATTTTTTTGCAGGTAAGTAATTGTTATGTCGGATAGGTGATATTACAGACCACATATAGTTAGTGATGACTTAATGGAATTAATGTGACTTTTCGTTTGCTTGCAATTTAACTACTCCTTATAATGGCAATCCTAATAATTAGGGAGTATATATGTCACAACAAAAAATTCTGCTTGCGGGCTGTCATAGCTGTGCGAATCGTGGGGACGCAGCTATTTTACGTGGTATAGTGGATACTATTTCTGCGTCTTACCCTAATGCTCATATTGAAACGTTAACCCGTTTCCCCTCAGCTGGTAGGTTTAACCTGCCTGAGCATACCTTTCTTACAGACCGTATGTTCGAGTACTATTTAAACCCAAACAGTAAATTTTTTGCTCGAGTTCAACATCGTTTTTTACCAGAAATTTTAGACTGGGTATCTAGGTTTCGTGGGCGTTTTAGCTTTATGTTACCTGAAGCGTTTAGGTTACAACTTAATAAGATCGTGGAGTATGATCTTGTTGTTATGGTTGGTGGTTCTTACTTTGTTGATTATTATGGTACTAATAACTATGACATCATGCAGTTAGCAAAAGCTAAAGATGTTCCTGTCATCGTTCTTGGGCATAGTATTGGACCATTTTCTATCGATCGATTTAATAAGATTACCCAATCAATTTTGTCCCGTACTGACGCGATTGTTTTGCGAGAAAGTGAAACTAAAAAAATGATTGAGAAAGCTGGCTTTACCAACTTTAATCTTATAAATGGTGGAGATTGTGCGTGGTTAGTGGAACCTAAACGTGTCAAACTGCCTGCGCATATTCAAGAGCAATTAGGCCATAATACCGTTGCAATTACTGCTCGTAGTCTAGCTCCATTTGATAAGCGATTAGGCATAACGCAAGATCAATTTGAACAAAAAATGGCAAATTTAGTTAATTGGTTAAACGAACGAGGTCATCCAGTCATTGCTGTTAATACTTGTACAAATCTTGATTCATATCATAATGATGATCGTGTTGTTAAACAATGTATTAACAAATATGTTCGTAATACTGAAATGTTCTACATAATTCAAGATGAACTAAATGATCTAGAAATTGGAAATGTTTTAGGTCAATGCCAATTGACAATTGGTACCCGACTACATAGTGCAATTATTTCTATGCGATTTGGCACACCTGCGTTTGCCATTTTTTATGAACACAAATCAAAAGGTGTTTTAGAGCAGCTTAATTTCGATGATCGCTCTATTTGGATCCGTGATGTTGATGCTGATGATACCTTTAAAAAAATATCTTACGTGCTTGATAATATTGAATCTGTAAAGGAGAAATGTGCTCAACATGTAAATGATGAAGTACAATTTACTAAGCGTGTAGCATTAGAAGTTATTGGAAAGTATTTATAATTATAAAGCAAAAAATTGCGTGGATGTCCTTGTCTAAGGAATCCCCAGATAATTTCTTTTACAACCAATTTGTAGACACGCATGGTGCTGTTTGATCTAATCAATTTCGCCAAAACAAACTAGAACAACACCATGCGCGTCATTACAATACTACATGGTATCAAGCGTATTGACCATTTGCTCGGTAATTACCACCTGAATACACCGACTTGCGATATGTTAAATCAAATTTATTCACTAGTTCGATAATAGATAATACTATGAAGGGGTATTTATGTTATTAAGAAAGATCTTAGGTTGTTCATTATTTATATCATTGACAATGAGCCTTGCGCAAGCTGACGTTAAAATTGAGGAGGTGGCATATGTTGATTCGAGTAACCAAGCTGGCTGGTGGGTGCCATTATCCTTAAAAGGAGATGATGCTTATTTTGCTTTTAATTCTATTGGTACATCTAATGGAAATCACAAAGTTAAAATTGCAAAACGTGATCAGAATGGTGACTACACTGAAGGTTACATAAAAAATGCTGACGGCAGTCACTGGGTACATAATGATGATATTGGTCATGACCAACCCACAGTTGCAGTTGATGGCGATGGTTATGTTCATGTGTTTGCAGATCATCATAGTGACACAGATGGTTTTAGATATTTCCGTTCTGAAAGTCCTGAGAGTGTAGCTAAGATTAAACGTAATACAGATATAGGCTTCAGTTCAGGTCAATACACATACCCTGTTGCTACGACAGCACCAGATGGCGATGTTTATGTAATTGTCCGCGATGTTAGTGGAGAGGACATAGGTAAAGGGTTGTTATTCCGTTGGGATACTAATACTCAAATATGGAGTTTGCTTACCACCTTTGCATCACAAACCAATACTCGTGTTTATCCTGATGATGTTGCTGTCGATGAGAATGGCGATGTTCATATAATTTGGGAATGGTCTTATGACCACCCTAGAGCAGATCGCCATTATGGTAGTTACGTGAAATATGAGCCTGACACTGGCAAAACTAGAACTGCTGATGGGACTGAAGTTGCCAGCCCAGTAACCTTATCTACACAAGGGATTTTTTATCAAGGGCTAGAATCTGGTGAAAGCTTCACATCAAACAATGTAGGTAAAGGTCTGCAATCAGCTAAGTTAGCTTTAGGTGAGGGAAATAGACCTAGTGTTGTGTATAGGTATCGTACCAATAATACAAGTAACGGTAGCCGTGATTATGAAGTTTTCCATATTCGCTGGAATGGCGACTCGTGGGTAGATAGAACTAGTTTATTCAGCACACAAGATACTATTGCTGCTTTAGGCCATACTCTTGTTGGTAATCGAGTTAGAACATACTATGTTAGTGATGATAAACAAATTCGTGTAGCGGAAAAAAATGGTGATGGCTCTTGGAGCCATTATTCTATAGCGCCTAATAAACATATTGAACGAATCAGAGTGCAAACGAAAAACACAGGGTTAGATGTTGTTTATGCAACAGCACCAACAGAAGTTAGCTTTACTGAAGGTAAGTTATATGCATTGTTTGCTGGTGATGATTTATCTACAGATATCCCTCTACCTGCTTCTCCCAACCCAGTGAATGCATCAGTCTCTAACGGTAATGATATTACCATTACCTGGAGTAGTGTCAGCAATGCGGACTATTACGAAAGGGAATATCGTTCAGCTACCAGTAATTGGGCTTGGACATATCGAAAGACATATACTGCCCCGCAAACGTCGGTGACCTATACCAATCAACCAGCCAGAACATCTGAGTACCGTGTTCGCGCATGTAATGACACCGGATGTTCTCCCTGGAATACCTCAAACAGGATTAATGTAAGTGTACCTATTCCTATTTCTCCCAACCCAGTGAATGCATCAGTCTCTAACGGTAATGATATTACCATTACCTGGAGTAGTGTCAGCAATGCGGACTATTACGAAAGGGAATATCGTTCAGCTACCAGTAATTGGGCTTGGACATATCGAAAGACATATACTGCCCCGCAAACGTCGGTGACCTATACTAATCAACCAGCCAGAACATCTGAGTACCGTGTTCGCGCATGTAATGACACCGGATGTTCTCCCTGGAATACCTCAAACAGGATTAATGTAAGTGTACCTATTCCTATTTCGTAAGCGTCCGAGTAAATACGCCTTCAACACCTTTCATTGATCGAAGAAGTTCCCTACTATTAACAAAGTATGATCCCGCCCTGGCTTCAGATAGGCTTACTTGTTGATTATGATGACGTAGTCAAATTTGTCGCTAAGATAGAAGTCAATACAGTAACTGCGATTGATATAAGTAATGGTATAGCTATTGTTTTTATGAAAGTGCGTTGAGTATCAAGTTTGAGTGTGTAACTAAAGTAGAAACTTGATAAAAGAGTCAGAAAAACTTGAATGGCAGACAGAGTTATCGCAACCGTTAATGCACTGCCGTTCAGTGCTGCGATGCTAATGGCTAATGTCATAATAATACCAGCGATGATGTTCCACCCGAATTCGATATCACTCCGTCCTCTTGATTGAGCTAATGCTGCAAATACACCACCTAATGGTCTTATCATGCCAAATAGTCCTAGAATGGCCAGTAGTGTTGCACTTTCTAGGTAGCGAATGCCATATAAGAGTAAAATGATCGGGTAGGCAAGTAGGCTGATAAAAGCGTAAATCAAACAATTGCACCAGCTTAATACTTGTATAGTCTTTATATGTAATTGGCTCGTCTTAGCATCGTTTTGTTGATTTATCGCAAATCTTGGTAACAATAGTCTAGAAATCAATGGACCAATGAAGCGTATTGGTTTCATTATAAGTTCTTTAGCGATAGAGTAAAAACCTAACACCTCCATTCCCAGTAATTTTCCTAAAATAATTTGATCTGCTTGTGTTCTTAATTGATTAATGACTTGAGAGCCTACTTGATATATACCAAACTTACATGCAGGGAGGACTATTGACCACTCTGGTTTATAAGAAAATTTAAAATCATTAGATCTAAAGGTAGAAAAAAGAATAAGTTTTATGATGGCATTAACAATGGTTCCATATATTATGGCAATAATATTTATTTCGAACAAAAAAAGATAAAAAATAACAAATGAAAAGCTGATAATACGTGCAACTATCTCAATTTTTGCAAGTGATTTTTGTTTGAAATTTCGGACTAAGCTTGCTTGAAATAATGAACACACACCTATTATGGCAAAATTTACTGAAGCAGTAGAAAGAAGATGTGTAAGTTTGGGTTGTTGATAAAATTGACTGATGAAGGGGGAAATAACAACTGTTATTACAGCTAATGAAATACCAATACATAGACTAACAAATAGTAGCGCAGAGTTTTCGCTAGATGTTGTATTTTGCCGATGTATAAGATAATTACTAAGCCCCATATCTTGAAATACCAGTACAAGTGCAATAGCAATATTTGCTATTGCAAGCAGTCCGATCTCATCTACTGTGACTAATCTAGCTAGAATGACCATTTGAGTCATTTGTACGATAGCTGTCACGACACTGGAGATTAGGGTCCAACTCGCTTGTTTTTTGAGTTGACTCACTTTGTATTATTCCTTAGCAAGTCGGCTAGTTGATCATAAATATGTTTTTGGTTGTAAATATCTAAAATTGTTTGTAACGCGGTAGCCTTGATCTGTGCAAGATTGTGTTTTCCATTAACTATTTCAGTTAATATGGTCGCCAATGCGTTAGGATCTCGTTCGGGGACTAAATAGCCACTGTGATTATTTTCAATCAGTTCTGGAATTCCACTGTGTAATGTGGATAAACAGATGACGCCCTTGGCCATAGCCTCCATTAACGCAACTGGAATGCCTTCCATATCTCCAGATTCTGCGGTAACGCTTGGTAGGATAAATACATCTGTATTTTCTAAATGTTGGTTAATTGCGTTTGGATCTTGATAGCCCAGTAATGTCACCGAATTTTTTAGCCCCAGCTCGCGAATTAATTGCAGATGATTGTCGAATAAAGGACCTGTACCAATAATATTATATTGGAAATCAATGTTGGCAGCCTGTAAAAGTTTCATCGCTCGTATCGAATACTCTAATCCTTTTTTCTCTGAGTGACGTGCGACGGTGAGCAATTGCAAAGGCGAGTGGAGTTTTACTTGGGGGTTGAAGGTAAAACAATCAGCATCGATCCCCATACGATTAACAAGAATTTTTTCTGCTGGACAGCCAAATTCTAATAGTTTTTGTCGCCATAACTCACTGATAGGAAGTGCTATAATCTCTTTTTTAAATAGACGTTGATATGCAGGTAAATATTTTTTTAGTACATTTTTGTGGCTAATGTCATACCCATGAAAAACGGGATAGAGTTTGCCAGACAAGCAGCCAAGCTCAATTAAGTCATCGGCAATAATGGCACTAGGGCCAAAGTGAGCAACAATGGCATCGGCTTCAAAGTGGCTTCTTTTTTTGATGAGATTGGCATAGTTAACAAAACCAAAGTTTTTATCTTTCAACTTTCTCATCATTATTTTCCTGAAATTTGAATTAGTCAGAGAAAAGAGAATGTTTTTAAGTTGTACATAGCGCTTGTTAATACTGCCGTCAGATACATCTGTGAGGCAAGTGGTTCGAGATATTAGATCGTGGCGTTTAATGATTTCGATATCTTTGGCTTCACCCTGTTTCAGGGTAATGATCTGAATATCAATACCGCGTTCAATTAGTCCATTGATTTGATTAATGATAAATGTTTCTGAGTAGCATGGAAACTCACTTAGGAAATAGATGACTTTCATAATATTTCCTTTAATGCTGTTTCTACCAATTTGATGTTTGGTGCTGTTCTCGATATCCAACAGATCAACCCTCTGAGAATTGCTGAATCACCTCGGCTTCCACAAGTATGATTTCCAGCAATTAGTACTCGTTTATTGTTCATTTTGTCAGTCTCACAGCGTTGTCCTATCTATAAAAGGGGGGCATTTTACGATGATGCTAGCGTAGGCTCAAGTAATACAGTTGATAGTTTAATTCGTTTGTTGCTGTCAAAAGGAAAATAGATAAGAAGTCAGTGCTTTTGTTTGGAGCTATCTGGCAAGGATTTTGTCGCAAAGGTTTTCACTAAGAGATCGCGTATTACGCATTTTACTAAGTCAGCCAAATATTACCGATAATTGCTGAATCTTTAACAAGGTGAACACAAGAGAACGCGGTTATTTTGACCACTTTTAATACTCACATGACTCAATCATATTCATTCCATCAAACACCTAGTGGTAACTTGATTTTAGTGAAAGCTTTCCGTCATAATAGGCGCCGATATCACCATCATCAAAGCCAGTTGTTTAATCATAAATAGCCTTTCTTTTCCAGATGCATTTCATTCCTTATAGGCTTGATACTGTATAGGTTTATATAGGGTATTAGCTTTGGTTTTGTAGGCTTTATGATTCGCTAGAGAATCATGTTTTTACTATTGTTTTTTTAATCGATAATAATTATCAGGTAATCAAGAATTATGAGAAGTAAAAGATTTTTAAATCAGGGTTTTACGTTAATTGAACTACTCATTGTTATGGTCATTCTTGGCCTTCTGGCATCTCTTGTTGCGCCACAGATGTTTTCTAAAGTGGAGTCTTCGCGTCGAGGTACGGCATCAGCACAAATGCAAATGCTAGCGACGTCTCTTGATGCTTATCGATTGGATGTTGGTAAATATCCCGATAATCTAACTGAATTGAGACAGAGCACTAATAAAAAATGGGATGGTCCCTATTTGCCGCGAGACGTTCCTTTCGATCCGTGGGGTAATCCTTATGTTTACCGTTTCCCTGGTAATAATGGTCCATTTGATATGATTAGCCTAGGTGCCGATGGTCGTGAAGGTGGAGAAGGCGAGAATGCCGATATCGAGTATAAGTAAAGCCAACGATCAAGAGGCATCAACTTCTCAGGCTAGTTTAGACCAAGGTAGTGGTATTGTTCGTTTTTTAAAAGAGAAAGAAATTGTTTCCCACGACCAACTCCAAAGAGCACTAGATTATCAACAAGAGTTAGGTGGCCGAATAGAGAAGATTTTGATTAACTTAGGCGTTATACAAAAAGATGAATTAACCTCTTTGTATGCCGACTACTTATCACTACCTTTATTCACTTCCGATATCGAACTATCACTGACACCAGAATTTATATTGTCACTTGATGTCAGTAAAGGTGTTGAGGAAGGTATTCTACCTTTCGCTCAAGGAGGCCGTGACGGCTTGCTATCAGTGGCCGTTTTAGATCCTCTTAATATCCAAATTTATGAATTATGGATTGATTCTGAATTTGATTTAGATGTCCATCTTGCGACGCAATCGCAGTTTGATGAATTACGCATTAAGTTATTGGCAGAGCGTAGCTCCGAACAAAAATTGACAAGTGTAAAAGGTGGTAATGAACTAGAACGCCTACGTGAGCTGGCGTTTGGTGCTCCTACGGTTAATCTTGTAAATAGTTTAATCGTAAAAGGCATTAAACTTCGTGCTTCAGATATGCATATTGAACCTTATAAAGGTCAATATCGTGTGAGATATCGAGTAGATGGTATTTTACACTTGAGTGAGAATATCCCAATTGATCTGCAGTTGGGGGTTATATCTCGTATAAAAATATTGTCTGGAATGGATATTGCTGAAAGGCGAAAGCCGCAAGATGGTAAGATTGAAACCAGTGTCGCAGGAAAAGAGCTAGATATCCGTGTCTCTTCGCTGCCCTTAGGCGAAGGCGAAAGTATGGTTATGCGTTTTCTGCTTAAGGAGTCTGTTAGCTTTGGTTTAGATACCATTGGTTATGAGCTTGATTTGATTTCTCGAATTGAAAAAGACTTAGCAAGAACCACTGGTGTTATCTTGATGACAGGGCCAACAGGCTCCGGCAAAACAACCAGTTTGTATTCTTTTTTGGCAAAGTTAAATCAACCGGCTGTTAAAATTATTACACTTGAAGATCCTATCGAATATCAACTTGACGGCATTAATCAAGTACAAGTAAACACTGAAATTGGATATGATTTTGCGAAAGGCCTACGAAGTATTGTGCGTCAGGATCCTGATATTATCATGATAGGTGAAATTCGCGATCATGAAACAGCAAGGATTGCAATGCAATCATCTTTAACTGGGCATTTAGTTTTCAGTACAGTACATACTAACGACGCACCAACCACCTTCACTCGATTATTAGACTTAGGTGTCGAAGAGTTTCTATTGAATGCGTCTGTCATATCGATTATGGCGCAGCGTCTAGTCAGAACATTGTGTCCAAACTGTAAAGTGCCAGACCCAAATGTTCAGCACCTACTTGAGCTACCTGAAGTGAACCATATTGCTAAGCAATATGGAGTCTCTCATCCGCATATTTGTATTCAAAAAGGTTGTGAAAGCTGCGGTGGTAGTGGCTTTAAAGGTCGGATGGCAATTCTTGAATACTTACCGAATAATATAGAAGTACAATCAATGCCTAAAGATCACACTTTTATAGAAAAAGTTCGAGAGTTTAGAATTGAAAATAATTTGCGAACATTAAAAGAGGATGGGCTGCTTAAGGTCTTGAATGGTGTGACCACCTATGAAGAAGTGATGCGGGTGGCTGGCTAATGCAAACGTGGGAATTCGAGGCGTTAGATAAATCGGGTGCAAAAGTAAGAGGGCGAATTCGGGCTGAGTCTGAATTCGCTGCGCTACTAATAGTAAAAGAAAAGGAGTTACATCCATTATCGGTACACGAGAAAAAGGTTGAAAGTGGTTTATTTAATCGAATAAGTAATGGTGAATTAGAACAGTTAGTTATGGAGTTGTCCTTGCTGTTGCGCAATGGTGTACAGCTTGATAGGGCATTTGAGATGATGTCCGATTCTAATGCAAATAGCACTGCTGCTGCGATGCTGGCGGAGATAACAGAGTCGGTGCGAGGTGGCCATTCGCTCCATATCGCTTTTGCTAAATATCCTCGTTATTTTAACAATCTATTTTGTCAGATGGTTCGTATTGGTGAAGAGTCAGGCAAACTTGCAATTACCCTAGAGCGACTTGGGAAAAACTTAAAATTCCAAAACGAGCTACAAGGAAAAGTTAACCAAGCTATGATCTATCCTGGCTTTATTTTTATGGTTTGTATGGTCGCGCTTTTTGCTATTTTTAACTTTATTGTTCCTAGTATGGAGGGGCTGTTTCATAATATGAAGCATGTTCCAAGTTACACTCAGTTTCTTATCGACACGAGTGCATGGATGCGCAGAAATCAGTTTTTCTTAGGTATCTTTATAGCGGGAATGGGTATATTTGCGCTGCTCTCATATCGTAAACCCTGGTTTAAAAATACGGCATTAGCAGTGATGCGCAAGCTCCCTTTATTGCGCACTGGACTGTTATTTAGTGAACGAATTCGTTATATATCAGCGATGCACTTGATGTTGCAAAGTGGACTACCGTTAGCGCAAGCTCTCGCTTTTTCTGTACCGGTAGTTACGGATGTCAAATTGCAAAAGCAGCTCAGCCGGGTGAAAGAACAAGTTTCACAAGGGTGGATGCTTTCTGATGCGTTAGCATCAACTGATATTTTAGAACCTGTGATGTTGTCACTGATTAGAGTCGGTGAAGAAAGTGGTAATTTAGAAGGAGTATTTGGTGAGATAACTGAACGTTCTCGATGGCGTTTTGAGCAATGGGCTATCAAATTGACCAGTATGTTAGAACCCATTTTAATCATTGTTATGGGAGGCATGGTCGGCTCAGTTGTTGTTACCATGTTGCTCAGTATTGTGTCTACGTCAGATGTACCACTTTAAAACTAAAAATGGCTTCACTCTTATCGAGCTGCTTGTCGTGATGCTGTTGTTATCATTGAGCATGAGCATTATTTTACCGTTAACAGTCGATAATGTAGAAAAGTCACGAATATCGGGTGAAATTCAACTTATCGATTTGTTTATTCAAGAGGTGAGGCGTGATAGCTTTTTTTTGCAGCAACCTATACAGGTAAAATTTATTGGCAAACAAATTACCGCGCTTGCTAAAGATTATGATAAAACGCTAAAGACAGAACACATAGCGTTTGATAATGTTCGAGTTCAATTTGAACCGACTGGTGCAAGCCCGACAGAAAAAGTCGCTGCCGCAGTAGACTCCAGACGATGGGAATTAAGTTTTGAAGAGAAAAAAACAGTCTGGAATGACCCTGATTGAGGTGTTAATAGCATCGATCATTTTGTTTATGGCGTTGGGACTTGTTGGCGTTGTCTATCAACAAAATTTTGATACCCAACGGCGCACGCAGCAGTATTTAAAAGAAGCGAGAGTCGTGCAATCGCTGATGGCTGCGATTCGCTTTGCATTGCAACAAGGGGATACCGAAGGGAAATTGAATATGGTGGGGATGCCATATAGTTGGAAAGCAGAGTTAATTGAAGCGAAACCAGAGATTAATTCAGTTAGCCCAGAAACTGGTTTGCCAGAGAGTGGCAGCGGTAAGCTACATCTTTTTAGTATCGAAGTGACGAATGAAAACACTCAACATAATTTTGAATTTAAGCAGGCTGTATGGTTAAGCAACAGGGTATGACACTTCTCGAAATGTTGATTGCTATGTTGATCATGTCGTCTGTGATGATGTTATCGAGTAGCGCTTACTCTTATTACATTGCTGGGTTCCAAAATAAGCAAAAGCAGGTTGAAAAGTCACTTGATCTATTATTTAAAGAATCTCGTTGGCAGGAGCAGTTAACATCAGCTTTTTATTATCTATACAAATCACCTAATGGACGATTTGTTCCTTTTTTTAAAGGCAACCATACCGATATTTTTTGGGTAAGTCGGACTGGCTTAAGTCAACAGGACCAAGCTGCGCAGTCGTGGCTTGGAATCTTAGATGGTCAATTCACTTATTGTGAACAATCATTATCAGTTGATCTGGTTCAAAGTGGTGTATTTGATGCCGAAGCACTTTGTGAAAACTTCAAGTTGCCGCTTTATCCCGCAGAGGCAATCAAAATAACCTATTTCGGTTATAAATCGCGAATGGATAAATATAATGCGATGTCGGAGTTTTTACCTTTGGCATCGCGTCCCCAACCTAGTTGGTCTGAAACATATCAAGGAAAAGAGCTGGAACTTTTACCCGATTGGGTCAAAATCCAAATTTTCGAAGATCGTAATGCTAAAGAAAATCTAGAATATTGGAGTAATATTCTTGATAACGACCCTAATAAGTTAAGGTACTTTACGGGGGCCCTTGATGCTTAAACAGCGTGGTATGGCATTGTTGTTAGTGCTAATGATAACCACGATCATATCAGTCGTTATTACGGTACAACAATATACTATTCGCTCAACACTGAATTTGGCACAGCAAGCCAAAGATTTTGTCGCAGCAAGAGGCAGACTTGAGTCCACAAAGGAAGAACTAATATATCGGCTTTCTACGAGTCTATTATGGCTTTACGGGCCATCACCTCAGTTAAGTGTAAAATCAGGTTTTCCCGAAGCAACAAATTTTTATGGGAAATCATTTGATTATAGTGGCGTCACCGTTAAACTGACCGACCTTTCAGGTCTAACTTCAGTTTTGCCATTTAATGAAGCAACTTGGAGGGGGTTGTTAGCTTATGGTGGGGCGACAAACATTGATAATATTATTGCGGCGTTGAAAGATTGGTATGATGAGGATGATTTTTTACATCTCAACGGTGCTGAAAAGAGGGATTATAAGCAGCCTGGATTACCGCGCAACGACCTTCCTCAGTCTATTGCCGAATTAGCATTGGTTAAGGGGATGACGCCGACCGTATGGGCAAAAATCTCGCCGTATCTTGCATACATCTCGGGTGATCAACTAAATGCTGATTTTGTTCCTGAAGAAACTCTTGAGGTTATGATGGGTGAATATCGTGCAGGTTTAGCAAGAGATGCTCGTAAAAACTGGCAAGATGTTAACGAGGCTATAGAGCGTCAGAGTGGAGAACAGAGCACCTTTTATCCATCTAAAAGGCTCAAGGTCGAAATGACCTCTCGAGTCAATAATGTTGCATATCACATTTCGTTTGTGCTGATCAGAGTTAATGGAACAGAACGGATAACACAAATAGCAGAGAGAAAAATTGAGTATTCTAAGGTTGTATCAAATTGAATTGGTTTAATTTTGCGTTCGGAGACATGAGATGGCTGAGATCTTCCGATACCAACAAAACAAAAAATAGCCTATGCCAAACTGTCGTACTCAATCGAGGAAGTTATCAAGAAGAAATCCGCAATTATAAATGCGGATTTCTTGATTTAATTAAATTGATTCGCAATGAGTCTAAGTTACTGGCTGGTGGAAGTCATAAAGTGTTGTGGTTTATTCGGTCCGCGAATAGCCAAGATTACACCGTTTGTTTTGCAGTGATTAAAGCTGATGTCTACAAAAGTTTACCTGACGGTATCAGCTTATTGCTACCTGAAACATGGCTGATGTATGCCAAGTTAATCCCAGAACAGTTGTACCGAATTGGTGGGAACAAACCCTATTGGGCGTTTTTACACAAGGACGGTGATCTTAATATTACGTCCATAGCCGGATTAATGGTTGATCCACGTAACTTTTTAGATGCGTTAGGCGTGACCAGTCAGCAAGAAGCCATTGTGCTTGACCGTGAACAGCTATTGATATCTGAAGAAGTTACTGTAAAACCTCGAATGTTGCTTGGCTTGTTTCACTATCAAGCAAATAATCGTTTACCTTCGCTTAATTGGAAAAAGTTATCAGCCATTGGTGTTGCTGCAGTGGCTTGTTATATGGCTATTATTTCTTCTTGGGCATCATGGCGCGAGTATCAGCTAGAACAAGATGTCACTCAGTTAAGGAGTGAAGCAAACGCGGTTTTTCAGCGACAAGAACAGTTAGAAACACAGCTAGAACTTGTAGAGTCATATAAAAGTTTTCTTGATAAGTATCCATCACAAACCGAGATCATACATACATTTGTTAAAGATCTTGGTGACATTGCTACCTTGGAAAATATCCAAATCCGCGGTGCGTTGGTCCAATTAACCGGACAAACGGCATCAGCGACAGAGGTATTAGCAAAATTCAGTGCTTCGCCTCACTGGGCTGAAGTGCGGTTCGACAGGCAGGTTCAGCGTAGAAAAGAGATTGATTATTTTACGATCAGTATGGTTTTTCGTCCTGAGAGTATTATAGAGGAGGTATCGAAATGACAACTTCTCGTAATAAATACAGTTTGTTAATCATATTACTACTAGTGATTATTAAATTTGTCTTCGTACCATGGGTGCAATGGATAAACGAAAAAACGGATAACATAGCGCGGTTATCGGCAAATGTTGAACGTTTTTCTCAGACAAAAAATCGCAGCAAACAGCTTGAAGTGTTAGCGGATAACATAGAGAAAAGTTACCAAGTGTTGGACACTAATTGGATAACAACTAAAGACTCCATGGCATCAGTTGAAATTTTACGCACATTACAGTCGCAAGCTAAAAAAATGGGAGTTGAACTTAAAAATACCAACGTAAAGCCAAGAACGGATTCAACTATTCCTGGCTATCCAGTTAGCTTATATATGTCAGGAACACCAGAAGTGTTGATGAGTTATTTAGAAGCGCTCGAATCGGGCACTCCTATGCTTAGAATAGTGCAAACAACCGTCCGTAAACAGAATATGAAGGTTAAGATACTCACTGCAAATGTTGAGTTGGTTGTTATCGCAAGCTTACCGCAGTCGGATGTGGGAGGTAGTGAATGAAATCAATGATGCTCAAGCTTGGAATGCTCAGACGCGGTGATTTATTCGTTTTGTTCATTCTTTTTATTAGCTTTTTTTTACACGGACTATCATTGATCATTAGCTCATATCCCGATAAAAAACAGCGCAACGAACGTGAGTTAACCCAAGTTCCAACCATAGAACTGATTGAGCACAACAGTAGCCTTGAAAATAAACGAGCGTTTAGTAGTTCATTTGCCATAACGCCAACCTTGAGTAATGAAACTGGTGAAGCGGTAGAAGATAAAGTTGAAAGTTTGCTGGATTATTCACCGAAGTTAGTTGCAGTTTATAGGATTGCCGATACCCTCAAGGCAAAAGTGATGACCGTTAAAGACGGGCAGACCGAGTTTCATAACCTTAGTATCGGTGATGAACTATTTGGCTTTAAGTTAGCACAACTTACATTGCGTACAGCGTCGTTTAACGGACCGGATGAAGCGACGCTTGAATTAAAAATGTTTATCGATAATGACGCATCTAAGTAATTGGCGTTTGGGAAAAGAATCAATGAAAACAGTACACATTATAACAAAAAGTCTATTTGCATTCGGTGTGATGAGCTTCTTATCGTCATGCGCGTCTTTGAGTCCAGCGATCAACCCTCCTATTGATGAGTCGTTTGAAGTTGATGGTTCATTCTTGCACACAGATGGAAATAATCTAGAGCAAAAGAAAGAAAGGCAAGACTATAAAAAGCCAGAGTTGGCCTTTTCTGAGCAAGTTATTAACTCCATGGATGAGTTGAAAACGGGCTCACCACTATTGACGCAAACACCGGTATTTTCCTCTAGCGAACCATTAAAGGTCGCACTTAACGAGATGGAGATCCCTCAACTTGTACACTATGTCTTTGGTGAGGTGTTATCCATCAGCTATGTTATGTCATCTGACGTTGAACGTATGCGTGACAAAACAGCGTTAAATTTGCAAAAAGAAGTCACTCCCGATGAGCTTTACGAAATCACGCGTAAGATATTGGCTCAACATAAAATTGAGGTGTACTCAAAAAACAATATTGTCTATTTAGATAAAAGCAGATCAAGCGTGGCAAACCGCTCTGTTGGTATCGGTGGAGAAGCTGCAGATTTACCGCCCACAGGCGATGATATCGTCCAGTTAGTCCCTTATACCTATAATTCATCAAGAGCGGTGATCAGTATTTTACAAAAGCTAAGCAATGCTAAAGCTTATCCTGACACGGCTAACCGATTATTAGTGGTTGAAGGCAGTCGCGCGGATGTTGAACGTGCGCTACAGGTAATCGCTATGCTCGATGTCCCCCATGCGCGAGGGCGTGATATACGTTTATTAAGCTTGGTGTATTTAACCCCGGATGAATTAATGGAGCAGTTGTCCGAGCTGATGCAAGCCGAAGGGCTGGTTATTGGTGAGGATATCGCCATGGTGCCACTTAATCGACTCAATGCTGTGGTGGTCTATTCTGGTTCGTCGGTGCTGGGCAAGCGTGTTTCTATGTGGGCGCGAAAAATTGATGTGGCAACGGGCGGCGAGTCAGAGCGCTTTTATGTCTATCGTCCTCAATTTGCTAAAGCGGTCGACTTAATTAAGAGTATTGATATCTTATTCCCCCGCACTCCAACTCCTGTTGCGTCCAGTCGTGGAGTTGATGATAAAGCTGGGCCAGCTGCGGTGGCCCCTGCCAATATGGAGGGCAGCATTAAAGTGACCGCCGATGAATCACAAAATGCGATTGTGATCCATGCTACGCCAAATAAATACCATGAAATTATGAACTTGCTAGAGCAGTTAGATAGGCTGCCTGGTCAAATTGCATTACAGGTCATTGTTGCAGAAGTTGAATTGGGCAACAATGCACAGCGTGGTATTGACTGGTTTTACAACGAAAAGGGCATCAAAGGCGGCAATATGGGTACAGTCGATCTCAATGCTTCCGCTAGTAGCCTAGTTATGGATGCCGTCAGAGGCGACTGGAAGGTTGCACTGAGTTTATTGGCTAGTAAAACCGATGTGAGAGTGCTATCGCGTCCCTATTTAGTCGTAAGAGATGGTGAAAGTGCTAGCATCAACTCAGGTGTTCAAATACCAGTACAAACCGAAACGACAAGTAGTGATACAAACCCAGATGTTAGTCGAACTTCTGTGCAATACCGTTCTACAGGTATTTCATTATCTGTGTTGCCAACCATAAATGCCGACGGATTAGTCAGTTTAGAAATCTCTACAGAGACCTCAAATGTACCAGCATCATCTTCTGGTGAAGATAAGCTCACACCGGCAATCACGAGCCGTAGTATTAGCACCAGTGTATTTGCGGCCGATGGGCAGACAGTTATCTTGGGTGGATTGATTCAAGAAAATACCACAGTTACTGATAGCCAAGTACCATTACTTGGTGACATTCCGCTACTTGGTAACTTATTTCAAAACAAAGGAAATGAGAAAAGTCGCAGTGAATTGATGATCCTTATTACCCCACGGATTATCAGAGATACTGTCGATCTAGATGATTTTGGTAAAAAGTTATCAGAGCTATATAGTTTCCCTGTTAATATCAACTAATATCTGTTGGTTACTTTTTTGCGACGCCCTATCATAACGATAGGGCGTTTTTTGTTACACTACTTGCCTTATCCTTTCTTAATCTTCTTCGTAATTTTTCCTTCTGCACTTTGAAAGAGTGATATTGCCTTTTGTAATGTTGCGAAATTGTGATTTAATTTCATGTCGCCACTAATTTGACCTTTATGGATCGTTATCACAGTGCTTGATTTTACTCAGTTTGATGAAATTGTTTTTGTGGTCTTCTACGACTACACTTAGCCATTCGAACAGCTGTTATAAGAGGTGTATATAAGCGCTAATTATGTGATCTTAATGCTTTTAAATTTAAGCGGCTAGGTGATATTATGGCATCCAATAGGAAACTGATAAGCGTTTTCATTAACAGGTTATCAGTAAAAAATAACGAGGCGTAGGAAAAACATACAACTAGGTCTCAATTCGTTATAATCCTGTTGACTATGTTTATACAATCTGATTATCATGTCCGCCGTAAAGTATTAAACGGTGACACTTTTTGCGGCAAGTGAACGCATGCAAACACCGGCCGCTGTACATGTGTTGCAGTCGTATTTTACATTTTAAGAGGAAGCATCTAACAACTAATTGAATAGAGTTATTTGCCCTCTGGGACACGTGGACCAAATGAACGGATTTTAAAAAATTTACCGTTCATTAAAAATTTTTTTACGGAGAAAATGAATGAAAAACTTAAAGAAAGCGCTAGTAGCTTCAGCAGTTCTTGCTGGTCTTGCTAGTAATGCATACGCTGGTACCGAAGCGTGTTTCGAAGTATACAAAGTAGGAACTGGTGTAGGTGTTACAGCTCAAGATGCTATCTATGGTAATGCTTCTTGTGTGGCTGAAGCCGACCGTACTGGTGCAGCTGTTGACCAGTTAGAATCAACTCTTGAAGGTAAGATTGCATACGAGCTAACTAAGTCGCTTGAAGTGCCATTCGCTGCAATCAACACCGCTGCTGATGACTTGCACATCGTTTACGTACCTACTACCGATATCCCACCAGGGACATTGATTGAGATGGAACTGTCTGGCGCTGAGTTTTTTGGCAACGCTAACCAAATCCACCTAATCAAATTTGATGGTACTAATTACACTGCTGTAGGTTCTTCTGATGGCACTGTTGATGGTACTAACAAAGTTAAGTTTATCACTAAAGCCGGTATCACTATTGGTGCAGGTACTCGTCTAGCGCTTTCTCAAACTGCTACTGTAACAGCAGCTGCAGATATCGCGCCAGTTGAAGTGAAAATCACTAACGACGGTTGTACCGATCCTACCTCTACTAAGCAAGTGAGCATCACTGCTACTACGGCTAAGACTGACGGTGGCACAGGTTACGATATCCAAGGTGCGGTATCAAAAGCGCAACTTGTATTAGATATCTCTCCACAGTTCGTTACTTTCTTCGACCATTCAACTTCAGAAGCTGAAGTTAATGCTGAAAGTGCTGACAGCACTGGCGCGGCAATCGTTGCTCGTACTGAGTTCGTATACGATGCTGCTAATGCTGATAAGCAACTGATTGCTAAGAAGTCTGAAGTTGTTTACAAAGGTCAATTCTATGACCGCGCTGCAACCCTAGATAAAGCAATTACCCTAGATGCAGATGACGAACTAGAAACTAAGTTTGTTGCAAGTGCAGACCCACGTGCTAACGTTAAAATGGCACTTTGGAACGCTCGCACAGCTGCCGATGGTACTCTTGATACTCAAGAAGAAGTTGAAACTGGTACTCAGTATGGTGTATTTGGCTCAACATTAGCTTTGGCTACTATGTACCAAACTGAAGCTCTTGACGTGTTCACTCCAGAAGCTACTGGCGGTGACGCTGAAGCTAACCCATATGCCGGTACTACGGATGAAGCTAAAGCATACCTAGATGGTGCTGATTACAACGCGCTATATTATGTTGTAACTAACACTTCACCAGCTGACATCATGAACTTCAACTACAAAGTTACAACTGACTACACGTTGAACTTTGATGACAGCACTTACCTTGATCACTGTGAAACTGCTAAAAACACTCACGACATCGGTGTAAATGGTGCAGTACTTAAAGTTCCTTATACTGTAAATGGTACAGGTAACTTCGTACGTGTTACTAACGAACATACTGATGAAGCTGAAGTGACTGTAGATATCTTCGGTGAATCAGTAGACGGTAACCTAACAAACCGCGAAGCAATCGCTGTTAGCTTAGGTAAAGTACCTGCTAAATCTTCAGTAGTTTACTTTGTACCAGACCTAATTGCGAAAGCCGAAGCTGACCAAGGTTATGTTGGTCAAGACAGTGGTTATGCTGCTGGTGATTTAGGTACTAACGCTAATTCTAGTGCTAACCGTCACACAATGACTTTCACTGTTACAGCGCCTCGTGAAACTGTTCACGGTGTTTCTGTTCAACGTGTTGCTGGTGGCAGCGACCGTGTAATGCCTGTTCTTGATTTGAACACTTGGCAACAGTAATTTATAACTTAAGGGTTCTCCCTTTGTTATAAATCGCTAATAAAAAAAACCTCCGCTTTAGCGGAGGTTTTTGTTTTTATAAGGACAAATTATGTTAAAAATCAAAAGCGTTAAAAGGCTTGCTATCGCTTCTATGGTGTTTTCAACTTTGGCAGGTTGCCACTCTTTTGATAGCTCAGTTGAAACCAGACTCGCTAAACTAGAAGCACAGCAGCAACAAGACCAAGCGTTGCTACATGAAGTGACCCGTCGTATTGGTTTAGGGGAGTTGGTTAGACCGACATCGCTGAGCTTTGATAACGCCGCGATAGAAGGTAAGGTTGATGCACCAGTTGTACTCATGGAGTTTACTGATCTACATTGCCCTTATTGCAAAGAGTTTAACGGCACAATATGGCCAGAGTTAGAGGAACAATACGTAGCAACGGGTAAGATGGTACTTGTCGCTCATGATTTCCCCTTGGTTTCATTACACCCAAGAGCAGGCTTTGCTGCATTAGCGCTACGCTGTGCATCGGAGCAAGCCGATTATTCAAAAGTTAAACAGAGTTTATTTGAGATGAAAGCCGCGCAGGAAGAGCAATTTGCGCAGCTTGAACAAGATTATAGTTTAGATAGTGAAAAGTTTAGAAGCTGCATGAAAGATCCAGCGATGCAGGCGAAAGTGAATACATCGGTGAAAGTCGGTCGTGATATGGGAATTAAGTCGACTCCGACGTTCCTATTAGGGCGTAATGAAAATGGTAAACTAGTCGATTTTGAAGTGATCACTGGTGCCAAAGACAGTGCCTTCTTTATTGAAAAAATCGAGGCTATCCTAGCCAAATAGTGGCGGGTACTCACAAAAGCAGGGCATAAGCCCTGCTTTTTGCTTTTCATCACATAACGATTCCTTTAAGATTGGCGGATCTTTACTGTTTATGGTCGAAGCCGTTAGCGACGATTTTTGTTGTTGGCGTTGCTTGGCGTTGGATGTTTGTAAATGAAAAAAATTGCTGTTGCTGGTAGTGGTTATGTTGGTTTGTCGAACGCAGTACTATTAGCGCAAAGAAACAAAGTTGTGACTATTGATATAGTTCAAGAGAAGGTGGACTTAATCAATAGGAGGATCTCACCAATATCCGATAAAGAGATTGAGCGTTTTCTAGCCAACACCGAACTTGATTTATTTGCTACAACGGATAAGCAACTTGCTTACCAAGATGCAGATTTTGTGATCATCGCGACACCTACTGATTACGATCCTAAGACTAATTTTTTTAATACTCGCTCTGTTGAAGGGGTGATAGCTGATGTGTTGGCGATAAACCCGAATGCGGTTTTAGTTATCAAGTCTACAGTTCCTGTTGGGTATACAGAAAGTGTTCGTGATAAATTTGCTTGCAACAATATTATTTTCTCACCTGAGTTTTTACGAGAAGGTAAAGCGTTGTACGATAATCTTTATCCTTCAAGAGTGATCGTTGGCGAGCGCTCTGGGCGGGCTGAAGAGTTTGCCAAGCTATTAACACAAGCGGCAGTGAAGCAAGATATTGAGGTGTTATTTACTGAATCAACTGAAGCTGAAGCGGTTAAGCTGTTCTCTAATACCTATTTAGCGATGCGAGTTGCATATTTTAATGAGCTTGATACGTATGCAGAGACCCATGGTTTAGATACGCGCCAAATAATTGATGGTGTTTGTTTAGATCCGCGTATAGGTGGACACTATAATAATCCTTCATTCGGCTATGGTGGCTATTGTTTGCCGAAAGATACCAAGCAACTAAGGGCCAATTATGCCGATGTACCTAATTGTTTGATAGGGGCTATTGTCGATGCTAATACTACCCGCAAAGACTTTGTAGCCGATTCAATATTAAAACGAAACCCAATGACAGTTGGCATTTATCGTTTAATTATGAAGAGTGGTTCGGATAACTTTAGAGCGTCGTCGATTCAAGGAATTATGAAGCGTATTAAGGCTAAAGGTATCGAGGTCGTTGTTTATGAGCCTGTGCTTGACGATGAAGAATTTTTCCATTCTAGGGTTGTTAAAGACTTAGCTGAATTTAAACGTATGTCGGATGTCATTGTGTCAAATCGCATGGTTGAAGAGATACTCGATGTTGCTGATAAAGTTTATACTCGAGATCTGTTTGGAAATGATATGTAGCTGACTCGGTTAGCTATTAATTAATAAGAAAGCCCAATAAGATTGGGCTTTCTTATCTTAAGGATTAAGATGAAAGTTGTTATTCCTGTTGCAGGTCTCGGGACCCGTATGCTCCCCGCGACAAAAGCAATTCCTAAAGAGATGTTACCGCTTGTGGATAAGCCGCTTATTCAATATATTGTTAATGAGTGCGTTGCTGCTGGCGTTAAAGAGATCGTGCTTGTTACTCATGCCAGTAAAAACGCGATTGAAAACCATTTTGATACCTCCTATGAGCTTGAATCAACGTTAGAGAAGCGCGTAAAACGTCAGTTGCTCGAAGAAGTGCAGTCTATTTGTCCGAAAGATGTGACGATCATGCATGTGCGCCAAGGAGAAGCGAAAGGGCTGGGTCATGCAGTATTGTGTGCAAAACCTTGTATTGGTAACAATCCGTTCGCAGTGGTGTTACCCGATGTTATTTTAGATGAGTACACCGCTAACCAAAAAACTGAAAATTTGGCGGCAATGATAGCCCGATATAAAGCGACGTTTGTGAGTCAAATTATGGTCGCGCCAGTGCCAGAATGTGAAGTCAATAAGTATGGTATTGCCGATTGTAATGGTGCCAGTATTGCGCCAGGCGAAGCTGCCCAAATTAAGGCAATGGTTGAAAAGCCGGCTGTCGATGAAGCTCCATCGAGTCTAGCTGTCGTCGGTCGCTATGTGTTGTCGGATAAAATCTGGGAGTTATTGGCCAAAACTCCAGCAGGAGCTGGGGATGAAATTCAGCTTACCGATGCAATCGATATGTTGATTGAGTCTGATACGGTTGAAGCATTTAACATGACGGGCAAGTCCCATGACTGTGGTGACAAACTTGGTTATATGACTGCTTTCGTTGAATATGGCCTTCGCAGTGAAAAACTGGGTAATGATTTTCGTAAGCAGTTACAAGCGCTGCTAAGTTGATATGTACCGCTTAGCGCTATAAATGCTCACTTTAGTTCGCTAACGTGAGCATTTTTCGTTTAAGCTGTTATTGAGGGGTTTAAACAAGGTGATGAATGTGAAGGGTATCGTATTAGCTGGAGGTACTGGCACGCGGCTATATCCAATTACCCGTGGGGTATCTAAGCAGTTGTTACCTGTTTATGACAAGCCGATGATCTATTACTCGATATCGGTACTTATGCTTGCCGGGATTCGCGATATTCTTGTTATTACTACACCTGAAGAGCAACATCTATTTCAGCGTTTGTTGGGGGATGGTAGTGACTTTGGTGTCACGCTATCTTATGAAATACAGCCAAATCCTGAAGGGATAGCGCAAGCGTTCATTATTGCTGAAGAGTTCATAGGCGATGACTGTGTTTGTTTAGTGCTTGGTGACAATGTGTTTTATGGCCAAGGGTTCAGTGGGACATTAAAACGCACAGTGTCCGGGTTGAAGGATAAAGATGCAAAGGGGGCCACGCTCTTTGCCTATCAGGTAGATCAGGCTGAGCGCTTTGGGGTGGTGGAGTTTGACTCTGCTTTTAAAGCATTGTCAATTGAAGAGAAGCCCATAATCCCCAAGTCTAACTGGGCGGTTACTGGACTCTACTTTTATGATAGTCGAGTGATCAATATTGCAAAAGCTTTGGTTCCTTCAAATCGTGGTGAGTTAGAGATTACAGAGATAAATCAAGCTTATCTTGAGCGTAGGCAGTTACGCGTCGAATTACTGGGACGTGGTTTTGCCTGGCTCGATACCGGCACGTTTGATAGTTTGCAACAAGCATCCGCATTTGTTCAAACCATAGAAACCGTTCAAGGCCTAAAGGTCGCTTGTCTAGAAGAGATTGCTTGGCGCAATGGCTGGTTGAGCGATGATGAAATTAAGCGCCTAGCAACGCCGATGCTTAATAATAGTTATGGTCGCTATTTGATGTCTTTGATAAGTAATAAATAAGGGATTAGTTGTGAGCTGAAAGTGACTTCTCACGAGGAAGTAAGCAGACTATAAGCACCTGTGAGCGAAGGAACAAGCGAGATCCATATCAGTTAGTGCGATAAGCTAATCTTTTATGACAAATGATGTAGGCAGCGGAGATTAACGAAAGAGTTATTGGTGCTGCGATATGTTTAAGGCATTCTGCCGAACCCGAACCCGAACCCGAACCCGAACCCGAACCCGAACCCGAACCCGAACCCGAACCCGAACCCGAACCCGAACCCCGATCCTTAATTTCGATTACTTCATATCTCTTTTTGGTATAAAAAAACGTTAATCTATAACTTCTAAATTGAATTCCTGCTGGTATTATCCATTTAACACCATTTGCAATTAGTTACTTTAGCATCAAGATTGAACGGAATGCTATTGCTGATTAGCGAAAATTAGTTATTAGAAGCTTGATAATACTGGAATTATACGGAAGTCGATATGTCTACAGTTCACACCCACTTGAAACAACTCGAAGCTGAATCGATTCAAATTATGCGTGAGGTTGCCGCAGAGTTTGATAATCCGGTCATGCTCTATTCTGTTGGCAAAGACTCTTCTGTATTGCTGCATTTGGCTCGAAAAGCCTTCTATCCAGGCAAGATCCCGTTTCCATTAATGCATGTCGATACCAATTGGAAATTTAAAGAGATGATCGCGTTTCGCGATGAGACCGCCAAGAAATATGGCTTTGATCTCATCGTTCATAAAAATCCACGTGGTCTGGAAATGAATATCTCTCCCTTTACTCATGGTAGCGCTAAGCACACCGATATTATGAAGACAGAAGGGCTCAAGCAAGCGCTTGATATGCATGGTTTCGATGCCGCTTTTGGTGGTGCCCGTCGTGATGAAGAGAAGTCTCGTGCCAAAGAGCGTGTTTACTCTTTCCGTGACAGCAAGCATCGCTGGGACCCTAAGAATCAACGTCCTGAATTATGGAACATTTATAACGGCAAGGTCGATAAAGGTGAGAGCATTCGCGTGTTCCCGTTGTCAAACTGGACTGAGCTTGATATTTGGCAATATATCTATCTTGAAGGGATTGAAATTCCATCGCTTTACTTGGCTCAGTCGCGCCCTGTGGTGAAGCGGGATGGCACATTAATTATGGTTGATGACGAACGTATGGAGCTCGAACCAGGTGAAGAGGTTGAGCACAAGATGGTGCGCTTTAGAACTTTAGGCTGTTACCCGTTAACGGGCGCGGTAGAGTCGCAAGCGACAACGTTACCCGAGATTATTCAAGAGATGTTGCTGTGCACAACGTCAGAACGTCAGGGACGAGTGATCGATAACGATTCCTCTGGCTCAATGGAAAAGAAGAAGATGGAAGGTTACTTCTAAATCATCACTTCTTTGAATACTAAGACGTAAGTACGCTGCTAACTATACAGAATATGAGAAACACCATGACTACTGAAAACACGTTATTGCAAACTGATATCGAGTCTTACCTAAAACTCCATGAAAACAAAGATATGTTGCGTATCTTGACCTGTGGCAGTGTGGATGACGGTAAATCGACCCTCATCGGGCGTTTGCTGTTTGATAGTAAGATGATTTTTGAAGATCAGATGGCGGCGATAGAGAAAGATTCTAAGCGCTTTAACACCACAGATGAAGCGTTTGATTTGGCGCTGTTGGTGGATGGTTTGCAGTCTGAGCGAGAGCAGGGGATCACCATTGATGTGGCCTATCGCTATTTTGCAACCGAGCAACGTAAATTTATTATTGCCGATACCCCTGGCCATGAACAATATACCCGTAACATGGCAACGGGGGCGTCGACCTCTGATTTAGCCATTATTCTTATCGATGCGCGCCACGGTGTGCAGGTGCAGACTCGACGTCACAGTTATATCTGTTCGCAGCTGGGTATTAAGCATGTGATCATCGCGATCAATAAGATGGATGCGGTGGATTACGACCAAGGTGTGTACCAGAGTATTAAGAAAGATTATCGTGAGTTTGCCAAGGATTTAGCCTTTAGTGATGTGCGCTTTGTGCCAATATCGGCGCTTAAGGGCGATAACGTGGTAAACGAAAGCGCTAATATGACGTGGTATCCCGGTTCAACCCTGCTTAAGCTGCTTAATACTGTGTCAGTTGAGCAAGATAAAAGCGAGTCATTCCGATTTCAGGTGCAGTATGTTAATCGTCCTAATCTCGATTTTAGAGGCTTTTGTGGCACCTTAGCGTCGGGTGAAATTAGAGTGGGCGATACGGTAGCGGCATTGCCATCGGGCAAAGAGAGCAAAATTAAGTCGATTGTGACTTTCGATGGTGAGCTAGAAAAAGCCGTTGCAGGCCAAGCGGTAACCTTAACCTTAACCGATGAAATTGATGTCAGCCGCGGAGACATGTTGGTGCGCCCTCATGATAAACCAAACTCTAGCGCACATTTCGAAGCCGATGTGGTGTGGATGACCGAAGAGCCGCTCTGCGTCGATCGTGAATACGCCATTAAACATGGCAGTAAAGCAGTATATGGTTATGCCGATGCCATCAATTATAAAGTCGATATCAATCATTTGACCCAGCACCCCGCTCAGCAGTTGGCGTTGAACGAGATGGGTAATTGCCATTTTTCGGTAACTGAGCCACTGCAGTTTGATGCCTATGATGACAACCGTGATACCGGCGCATTTATTATTATCGACAGGCTAACCAATGTGACCGTTGGCGCAGGGATGATACGTAAAACTATTGATGCGGGCAAAGGCAAAAAGCGTGAGATCTCCGAGTTTGAACTTGAGATGAATGCCTTAGTGCGTAAGCATTTCCCTCATTGGGGCGTAAAAGATATTTCGAAAGCCTAATCAAGGTTGTATTCCCTTGTGTTAAGGCCGCTTAAATCGCGTGTCTTAGCATAAGGGGGATAATCTTATTGTAGAGCGGTTTTGCTCTTTTAAGTATCAGGTGTAAGTGTCAGGTTTTTATGTCATTAAATGCTTATCTCACCATAGCTATATTTCTCGCGACTATCGTGGGCTTGGTGCGATTTCAAAATCGCCCTTCGTTGGTATTTGGCGTAACGCTGCTGGTGCTGGTGGCCTTTAATTTGGTTACCAAAGAGCAACTGCTGTCGAGTATGTCAAACCCAGGCTTGGTGACGTTAGTGCTGCTTATTCTGTGCTCCTTTGCGCTTGAGAAAACTCGATTACTTAGGGTGATTGCTTCAAAGGTGATTGTCAGTGGTTATCGTACGACGTGGCTTAGGCTCTTTGGCATGACGGCCCTGAGCTCGGCGCTGCTCAATAATACAGCGGTGGTGGCCACCTTACTCTCGCCTATTCGTAATAATCCACATCATGTTGCCAGCAAGCTGCTGCTGCCGCTCTCCTATGCGGCAATATTGGGCGGCACCTTAACGCTGGTCGGTACCTCGACCAACCTTATCGTCAACAGTATGGTTATCGATGCATCGGGGCAGTCATTATCGTTTTTCTCTTTTACTGCCATCGGTGCCATGTTGGTGCTCGGCTGTGGTTTGGTACTCAGGCTTGTGTCTGGTTTTTTACCCAATATTGCCCATGAAGAAACCTGCTCTAAAGGCTACTTCATCGATGCTAAGGTGGTTGAGGGCTCAGAGTTAATTGGTCGCTCGGTAGAGGACAACGGCCTTAGGCATCTTGAATCGTTGTTTTTAGTCGAGGTGGTGCGTAATGGGCGATTAATTAGCCCGGTCACGCCGACAGAGGTGTTGGAGCTTGGCGATCGGCTTATTTTCAGTGGCGATATCACCAAGGTGATGCAGCTCAGTCAGTTTTCAGGGCTGGAGATGTTTGCCGAAAAAAATGGCCTATTGGACTCAAACCTGACCGAAGTGGTGGTCAAGCAAGAAAGTGTGCTGGTGGGCAAAACCATGAAAAAGGCTGGATTTAGGGCCTTGTTCGATGCCGCAGCCGTGGCGATTCGTCGTGATGGCGAAGAGATCTCTGGCAAGCTTGGTGAAGTGCAGATTAAAGCCGGTGACTTTTTAGTGTTAGCGGTAGGCAAGGATTTTCTCAGTCGCCACAATATTGCTAAAAACTTCATTGTGATCAGTGGTGTTGAGCCTGAAACCCGAATTAACGGCAAAAAGGCATGGATCTCAATTGGTGGTTTTGTGCTGACATTAGCACTGGCTGCAACTGGTGTGATTGAGATGCTGCAAGGGATGTTATTGCTGCTTGGCGTGTTAATTTTTAGTCAGTGCTTAAATGTGAATGAGGTGGTTCGTCGTTTCCCTGTCGACATCTGGTTAATTGTTGCATCGGCCATTTTACTCTCTCATGCCTTAGTCAATAGCGGCGTAGCCGATTTTGTCGCAAGTTGGGTAGAAGGGGTTGCCGATAAAGAGCATCTGATGTTGGCGCTATTTTTGGTATACCTAGTGACTTGGTTAATGACTGAGCTTATTACCAATAATGCCGCGGCGGCGTTAATGTTCCCCATTGCGTACAGTATTGCACTGGGTTTTGGGGTCGACTTTTTACCTTTTGTGATGACTGTGGCCTTCGCCGCCAGTGGCAGCTTTATTAGCCCTTATGGCTATCAAACTAATTTGATGGTTTATAATGCGGGTCGTTACCGACTCATGGATTTTGTGAAAGTCGGTGTGCCGGTGAGTCTGACCTATGGTGCGATTGTACTGATAACCGTGCCGCTGTTTTTCCCGTTTTAGCATAAAGAGAAGGCAAGCGAGGAGAGTGGAACGGAGCGTGGAGCGAGGTCAACATTGGTCTACAAGTGAGCTAATACTAGTTTAAAGCTAACACTGATTTAAAATGTAACTTTAGTTACTGTTAAGGATAGGAAATGTCACCCTATAAAACCGTAGAAAGCGAAGATAAATCTACCGATGTTGTGTGGCATCAGGCCAGTGTCTCCCATCAGGCTCGAGTGGCTGCCAATGGTCACCAAGGCGCTGTGTTGTGGTTTACTGGCTTAAGCGGTTCAGGTAAATCCACCGTCGCTAACGCGGTCGATAGAATGCTGCATGACATAGGTGCAAAAACCTACGTGCTCGATGGTGACAATGTGCGTCATGGGCTTAATGGTGACTTGGGTTTTTCAGACAGTGACAGAATCGAAAATATTCGCCGTATAGGTGAAGTATCTAAACTGTTTGTCGATGCAGGCTTGTTAGTCTCGACGGCGTTTATTTCGCCATTTGCGGCAGACAGAACCATGGTGCGTGCTCTGCTGGGCGACAAACAATTTATTGAGGTGTTCGTCGATACCCCACTTGAGGTGTGTGAGCAGCGTGATCCCAAAGGCTTATACAAGAAAGCCCGCGCCGGTGAGATTAAACATTTTACCGGTATCGACTCGGCCTATGATGTCCCTGTGTCACCAGAGGTGCATGTTAAAACAGCAAACCAAGATGTGCAGCAATGCGCGCTACAGGTGATTGAGTATCTTAGAGCGGAAGGGATTATTCCTCAAAGCTAGCATCACTGCACTAACTTGTTCAAATGGGGATCAACTTTGGGCTAATGATTTAAGCACTAACTGATTGGAACACGATTGATGTCGAGCATTATATATGGTTAGTCGGTAAAAATTAAAAGTAACCCAAAAACAAAAGCCCTGATCCATCATTGATTCAGGGCTTTTAGGTTATAATGGGCGTGCTAGAAACTGCGCTCCCAAGTTGCGTAGACTGTGGTATCCCAGTCACTGCCACCTCGATTCACATATTGGCTATAGCCGACGGTTCCACCCATCTTTAATGTGCCTTCATAAAATGGGCGATGATAACTAGTATCAAATTGATACACACGCTCATACTCACCTGGTGAAACAGGATTGCCGCCTGCTGAGTTGCCAGTATCGATACCATCGGTGTTCAGGCGCAGCCAACGGAGTTTGTTGGTGATGTTTTGGTTATTACCGAGCTGAGTAATACCGCCTATAACCAAGGTTTCTGAGTCGTTGTCATAGGTGCTGCCTAAGCTTTTGCCATAATAACGGTAGCCACTTTTGTAAAATCCATGTTCATACAAACAGTTATAGACCTGTGAATCGAGGCCGCAAGACACTTTAGTATCGGCATATTCGATAAAGACGCGGGTATTGAGATCGCTTAATACCAAGTCGATCCCGCCCATATTAGCAGCATTAATCAGCTTGTTTTTGCCGTGATGATAATCTTCATGGATTCGCTCATAGTAGATGCCATAGGGAATACCAAATGCGGTATCAGACCAGCGGAAATCATAACCAGCGAGCATGTTTTCTTGGCCGTTTTCGATTTCGCTTTCAGATTGCCCCCCGTTAAAGAGGCCATCCCACCAGTCACTTAAACTGTTGCCGTAACCTTCGCCGCCCCACTGCATGGTCCAAGAAAAGCCGACTTCTAGTTTAGAGATAGGTCTAAGCGTGCCGCGGGCTCCCCAATGTTGGGTATCGGGTACATAGCGCGAGCTTTCCATCTGACTAAAGCTGGTGGTAAAGGTCCAAGGACCTACCCAATTAAGCCAAGGGGTTTCAAAAGCCTGGCTGTTGTTGCGACTAAAGGTGATACCTGGCATAGGGCGGGCATTAGTGGTTTGGATCAGTCCGCTGTCCCAGCCAGGCCCCCAGTACTTTTGCTGTGTGCCAGCACTGACTATCCAGTTACCTAGCATGACTGCGGCAAAGCTGTCATCGAGGCGAGTGCTGTTGCCGTCGATGGGATCGGTATGATAACTGCCAGAAACCCGGCCACTAAACCAAGATTGAGTCACATCGACACTGACTTTGGCTTCCACTTTATCGCGATAGTCGTGACCAAAACCTAAGAAGCGCGCAGTATCAGTCGCCGCGCCAAGTTTTACTTGGGTGCTAACGGCTTGATGATCTTTATCATAAGCGCTCATTACTCTGCTGTAGGCATCGGCTTGAATGCGTGACAGTGATGCAACTTCAGCTTTATCGAGATCGTGCTTAAGGCCTGCCCACATTAATGGAAAGGTGGTAACAGGCTGTAAAATAATGCCAGTATCTGCCAGCAGTTGGATGTCTGCACGAAGTGGTAAGTCGGTTGGCTCGACCCACCAGGCAGCTTGCGCCGAGCTTGTACAGAGTAAAATTATCCCTGCTAATAAGTGTTTTTTCATGATATTCCCTTAACGATTTCTAGCGCATTTTAACCCGAATCGTCGAGATAACAAGGAGGAAAGTGGGATAGTGGACGAAGACTTAAAGTGTGTGAACGGCTTGCTTTAAATGTGTTTTATCTTGGTTGTTACCGTGTGGTGTTAGGGTTGTATTTCAGCGTGGTAAAGTAGGCCACGCTGAAATACAGGTCTCTTAACGCAGAATAAATGTTTTTTTGAGTCTGATGTCATCCACTGCGCTGCCAATCATCAGTGAAAACTCACCGGGTTGCGCCAACCAGTCATTACTGGTTTCGTCCCAAAATGATAGGTCTCTCTTTGACAGCTTGAGTGTGACGCGTTGTGTTTCATTGGGTTGCAGAAACACTTTACTAAAGCCCTTTAACTCTTTTAGCGGTCGCGACACGCTCGCTTTGAGATCATGAAGATAGAGTTGAGCTACTTCAGCACCTGCGACTTGGCTGGTGTTACTTAGGTTAAAACTGACGCTAAACAGCGCATCATCATCGGCTGATTGAGATGAGATGTTGAGGTCGCTATAGCCAAATTGACTGTATGACAATCCATGGCCAAAACTAAATAGCGGCGCAATGTGTTGCTGCTCAAACCAGCGATAACCAATAAATACCCCTTCACTGTATTTCGCGTTAATGGCGTTGTAGTCATCGAGTGCGATTGGTGCCGTATCTGCCAGTTTTTTTGGTAGGGTGAACGGCATCTTTCCACTTGGATTTACGTCACCAAACAACATATCCGCAATTGCATGTCCCCCTTCCATACCGCTATAGGAATTCCACACTATGGTTGAAGCTTGTGCTTCCCAAGGCATCTCCACTGCTGAGCCAGCGGTTAGTGACACTATGGTATTGGGGTTTGCTTGCAGTAGCTTTTCGATAATTTCATCTTGTTGATTGGGAAGGGATAGATCGCTACGGTCAATAGACTCTCGGTCATCACTGTGACTAAGGCCACCGAAATAGATCACCGCGTCGGCGTGTTTTGCTGCGTCGAGGTACTCAGCTTCACTGTTAAACAGTTTATTCGGGGTATCCCAGCCCAGCACAAATCCCTGTTGACCATCGTACTCAATGAATACTTGGTAGACCTGATCGGCTATTAGGTTTGCTGAAAACGTAGCCGTGTTCGATTGGTTAGAGCTAGTCTTGATAATCGTCTCACCATTAAGCTTAATAAGAGTTTCGCCTTTCCCTTCAAGTTTAAAGGTATGTTTGCCAGACATTAGCGGTTTGAGATCTGCTTTCATAGTGATGTGTTGGCTGGCGACATCAACTGTTTGCATGGGGGAGACTGCAAACTTGGAGTCAGCAACCCAAGACTCTTTGACCAGTTGAGTTCGGGCTTTATCTTGATAGTAGAGGATGTTCCAAGAAGGGGTGCCTGTCCAGTGACGTGTAGCGACATAGTCATTGCTGATAGGTGCTAGCTTGCTACTTTTAGCACGCATTACGGTGATGTTAACATCACTGCCAAGTTTTGCCTTGAGGCCTGCTAGCGGCGTTATCTCATAAAGGGATTTTACTTCAGACGAACCGCCACCGAGTCCATGTTTTGTGTCGGCATTAGGTCCGAGTACAAGAATGTTGCTTATTTTGTTTTGGTCGAGGGGCAGTACTTGGCGACTATTTTTAAGTAATACGATACCCTCTTGGGCGATTTTTCGAGCCGCATCCCGGTGCGCTTGAGTATTACGCTCGCCTGCGAGACGGTTTTTATCCATCATGCCGATACTGAGCTGGACCCGCAAAATACGGGCAACCTTATCGTCGAGCACCGATTCTGGTACTGTACCTGCTTGGATCATCGCTTTGAGTGGCTCGGCCATGAAATATTTATCGTAGCTGTCGACATCGGTCCCCATCTCGATATCTAAGCCATTCATCGCCGCGTCATAAGTATTGATGTCGACATTCCAGTCGGTCACGAGTAAGCCTTGATAGCCCCATTCGCCTTTGAGAATATCGTTAACTAAATGTTTGCTCTGGTTAGCGTTAGTGCCTCTAAACTCATTGTAAGACCCCATCACTGCGTAAATATTGGCTTGTTTAACCGCTGCTTCAAATGCGGGCAGATAGACTTCGCGTAAAGTGCGTTCGCTAGGGGTGGCATTGACACCGATGCGATTAAGCTCTTGGGTATTAAGGGCATAGTGCTTAACGGTTGCTGCGACATCATTTTGTTGAATCGCTTTAATTTGTGGTACCACTAAGGTCGCTGCTAGATAAGGATCTTCGCCCAAATATTCGAAGTTACGACCATAAAGGGGGAGGCGGGCTAAGTTGACCCCAGGGCCAAGAATTAAGTCTTTACTACGGTGGCGGGCTTCGCTACCGAGTACATCGCCATGTAGGGTGGCCATCTCTGGATTCCAACTGGCGGCAACGGCGGTTAATACCGGCAGATACGTTGCATAGTCGCTACTCCAATTGGCGGAGTTCCAGCTGTCACGTTCAATTTCGTGGCGTACTCCATGCGGGCCATCAGAGAGCCACATTTCGTGAATACCCAGCCGCTCAACCGCTGCAATCGTAAACTTACCATTGGCATGAACCAGTGATATTTTTTCGTCTAAGGTCAATTGTGGCAGTAGTGCTTGAATACGTTGTTCGACACTATCTAGTCGCGCCTTTTTGGTGGTCGTGTTGTTGATAACATCGTGAGTTGATAGCATCGCGATACCCATATCGCTGTGCTGTACTGTCTGAGGCATGCTGCAGCTGGAGAGTAAGCTGCAGACCGTCAATGAGGTTAACGTCAATCTCTTCATTGTGATATTCCGTATTAGTAAAAGTGACTCAATGTCTGGGGGTTATGGATTGGTGAACTCTACAAAAATATTGGCAGTAAGCCTTCCTGTCGTTGGATCGCTATCAATATCTTTATTGGGCTCAATTAAAACCGAGTGAAGGAGATTGCCAGGATAGACAACAAGCCGATTGGGTCGATATTCGATACGATCAAAGAGTTCGAAATGGTGATCACTGGCGACGAAATACCCCGCTTGTGGCTCACCATGCTGCTTTATATGCGCATTGGCCGCGCTAAAATAGTGTTCACTTCGTGCTTGATCTATGCGTTCCCAGTTTGTGGGGCGATGGCGAAAAAGACCCGTATCTCCGTGGCTGTGTGGGCCAAGGTAGTGAAGAATGGCAAAATAGTTGGGGCTTAGCGTATCAAAATGAGGCATCCGCTGGAGCATCATTAACTGTTCTGGTTGATGACTGATCAATGAAAAACAGTAATTGCGTGGCCTGAGGAGAAACTCCGGTGGGATTTGATAAACATCATAAATAGTCTGGTACAGCATATTGAGCACAGCATTCACATAGGTTTTAGGCAGAGCTGAACGAACACCAGGGTAATATGAAGAGTCATCCGTAGTAAAATCGCAACGATACTTGGCATAATTGATTAGCTGCTCGGTATCATTCGAGAAATTATCAACAATGATTATCGGGGTTTGCTCTCGACCAACCTTTTTAACCGTTAGGTGAATGCTTGGATTAATGAGTTGATCTTCTTGGGCCATAGGTTCTGTTCTTCTTTCTGGACAAGGGACAATACAACCCCTTGTCTGAGTTGGGCTACATCGACGTCGATTTGCAATAGTTTTGGATAAAGTCATAGTGATCGGGGAAGTTATCCACCTGCTTCGCCACATTTCCCTTAAGTGTGTCGAGAAAGCTTTTTAGCTCAGCATCTGACATGGTATCGACAATTGGATGATACTGCTCCGGCATGAGCCCTTGGCCTAACATCACCTGCACCCAAGAACTTTCGCCAAACAGTTCGCCATCTTTTTTGAACATTCGCGCAGCATCTTTAAAATGTTGCATGCGATGGCGCAATGTTTCGGGGATCTGCATATTTTTGCAGTAACGCCAAAACGGCGTATCGGTGCGTTCGGTAAGGTGGTAATGCAAGATAATAAAATCACGGATATTATCGCACTCAAATTTGGTCTGCGCGTTAAACTCATTCACATCAGATTGGTTGATGCCACTGAGCGGGAACATCTGCATCAAGCGGATAATGCCGCGCTGGAATAGGTGAATACCTGTCGATTCTAAGGGTTCGATAAAACCACTTGCCAGTCCTATGGCCACACAGTTTTTATTCCAATGTTGTTTGCGAGTCCCAGTTTGATAACGAATAACTCGTGGCTCTGTGAGTAAGTCACCTTCAACATTGGCAAGTAAAAAGGCTTTTGCTTGCTCCTCGCTCATGTAGTGACTGCAATAAACGAGACCATTGCCAGTGCGGTTTTGCAGTGGAATGCGCCACTGCCAACCCGCATCACGTGCGATAGAACGGGTATAAGGCACTTGTTTGTCTGTGCAGCTGGTTTGCACTGCTATGGCTCTGTCGCAGGGTAGCCAGTGGCCCCAATCTTCAAAACCTGTGTGCAATGCCTTATCGATAAGTAGTCCGCTAAAGCCTGTGCAATCTAAGAATAGATCCCCCTCAACGGTTTTTCCGTTGTCTAGCTGCAACGACTGAATATACCCAGACGCATCATCAAGTTGCACGGTATCTATTTTGCCTTCAACGCGGGTACATCCATGGTTAAAAGCGATGTTTTGTAAAAACTTAGCATAAAGGCCTGCATCAAGATGATAGGCATGATTTAAGTCGCGATCGGGGAGCACAGCAAAGCGCCCGCGTCTGGCCGCTACATGCTCGGTGCAGTAATCGCCAATGTCGCTTGCAATCCCCTGTTGGCGCCCCTTTACCCAAAAGCTTGGGAAACCCGTAGCCCAGCAATCTTTACCGAGAAATCCAAACGAATGGATGTAATCATCATTACCATCTTTCCAGTTTTCAAACGAGATCCCGAGTTTAAAGGTGGCGTTAGTGGCCGCCATAAACTCCTGTTCTTTGATCCCTAGTAAACGGTGAAAAATATGCAGTGTCGGAATGGTTGCTTCGCCTACGCCGACGGTTGGAATCGCGTTAGATTCCACTAAGGTGATCTGTAGGTTTTTACCTAATAGCTTTGATAATGCGGCCGCAGCCATCCATCCTGCAGTGCCACCGCCAGCGATAACCACTTTTTTTATCTGCTTGTTATTGTTCACCGTAATACCTCTTTGTTCTTATTTGGATGTTGGTAGCAGCGCTATCAACTACCGCTTTAATCGATTAAGTAACTCGGCCCTGAGTTGACGAGCATGGTGTTCACTTTGTGGTGTGGTCAACATGCCTTGAGCCTCTGGCAAAATATGGTCGCTGTCGCCGACTTGATGGTCAAAAATGTAATGATTGAAAATGTGCTTCCAGGCCTGGCGTTGTGCTTCTGGCAAGCTCCTGAGGCTTAACATGGCATGCAGTAGCGCGCTGTCTGGACGCCCCATAAAACTGGGCGAGTCACGCCACCAGTGGGTGACTAATACGTTGAGCGGATCGAGTCCCTCTACATGATGCCACCACATACTGGGGAGAAATAGGGCATCGCCCGCTTCGAGTAGCGCAACTTGCGCACACTCAATAGCTTGAGAAAATTTGGGAAACTGGGTAAAGTCAGGCGCATCGAAATCCACCATGCTGATAGTTTGACCACCTGGTGAAAACTCCATCGGTCCAGGATAAAGGTTGGCGACCTGTGACGGAGGGAAAAGGGTAAAGCGGCGACGTCCCACTGCGGAGCAAGCGACATTATGAGGAAAGTCGTAATGCGCGGCGATTCTACTGCGATTGCCAAGCCAGATATTGGTCAGCGGCGATTGATCAGCAACGTTGATGGTATTGTGCTCACTAAAGCCAGGGAAAAACTGAGTCACATCGGTTGAGCCCACGTAAAGGGTTGGTGGGCAGTCATCGTCTTGATGGGACAAAATTCGCGCCAATACTTGGGGCAGGTCGATGCGAGCTGCGCTGTAGTTAAAGCCATTTTGCTCGGCGTTGTAAAACACCCGGCCGTTGGCCTCGCTTGGCGCCATATAGCCTGTTACTGGTCGGCCACTGTATAAGCTACATAGGTAGTCACAGGCTTGGGTTAGCGATTGCTTTCCCGCTGTGACAATGGGCCAATGGTCACAAAAACCTTTAAGAATTACAGGCTGGTTGTCAGCAACTACCTTGGCGGGTAATACGCCTGGAGTCAGTGTAGTAATGCATTGAACCTGCTGTTTAATCGCTAACATCTTGCTACCTCAACGCGGCCCGACTAATTTTGCTGCGCAATTGGCATGGCATTTTTGCGATTAAGTAGATCGCGGATATTATTTTGCGATGCGATCATCATATAAATCGCCTGCAGATAACCATGATGGTGCAGTTGGGCTAACACCTCACTGCTTAAGGCGGCTAAGGTGTCTTCATTGATGGTGTAAAAGCCGATCATCTGATGTTTGGCGCCTGAGTCGAGCTCCACATCTAAGGTAAAAGACTCTAGGAGTTGATGTTCAATCAGTAGCTCAGTAAACATTTTACTGTCTTCTAAGCCGTGGTGAATGGCTTCAAGCATATCTGCGGCACTGTCGAGGAAGGGGGAGTTTCCGCCATACTCGAGGAACAAAGACTCGCCTTTTTCGGTGTTAACTCGTGGGTTATCCATATCAATATGCAACATTCTTTGCTGCGTCTCGACGCCATTCTCCATGCTCTTCCTTACTCCAATAAGGAATGGTTGGCGCTGCACTGTGAGTGGGATATAAGAAACTGTCCACTGTCCTTGGTCAATAAATAGGTTTTCTTTATCTTTAAAGCCAAACAGTGCCACTGCGTAGAACTCACCGGTGTTGGGGTCTTTTTGATAAAAAATGGGGTAGTACGCCTGGACACTGCGGTACTCGGTTGGGAAGGTGAGTGCATACCAGACATTGTCGCCATAAGTCTCACTGCGTTCAGTTATCACTTTAAGGTCTTTGTGATCGACGCTATTTAATAAGACGGTATTTGCCATGTTAACTCCAGTTCTTGTTCGTTATATTTTTTAAACCAGTGGGTTATGGAATATTATATTTTAGAGAGGCCATATTCGGCCATCTTGCTCAGTAAGTTTCTGTTGCTTGGCAACAGGCTAATGAGTTGTTTGGTTTTCGTCGCATTTTGATTAAAAAACTGCTCAGCTAACCTAGTTTGTGATTGGCGGTGCCAATTGGGCACTTGGGTATTAAAGTCCATCCCATAAAGTATGTATTGAAAGCTGGCCGCCGGAAATAGCGCTTCGGTATGGAGGCAGTCATAGTTATCGGGCAGTTGGTGTTGCCATAGGGTCATTAGCTCTTGCAGAGACTCTGGGATGGTGTTGCGTTCGCAATTATCTATCCAATAGTCGCTGTCACTGCGCTCGGTTAAGATGTAGTGCAGTTTTAAAAAGTCGATAATACGTTGCCAGCGGTGGTTAAAACGTTGGTTAAAGCGTTTGGCCGTGATATCCATCACTCGTCGGTTTGCAGGTAACTGTTCGCTGATCATTTTAGCGGACAGCTCTACCATGGCCAGTGCCGATGCTTCTAGTGGCTCAATAAAGCCTGCAGCCATGCCGATGGCCACACAATTTCGGTGCCAAAACTTTTCACGATAACCGGGGCGAATCGATAGTTTTCGTAATGAAGCCTGCTCGGCTTTAGCCGTACCAATCGCGGGGGCTATATATGCCCTTAATACACGCTCCGCCTCGTCATTAGAGGTATGAGAGCTGGAATAGGTGTAACCAATGCCGCGGCGCGAGGGCAGGCCGATATCCCAAATCCAGCCAGCGCCTTGTGCTGTCGAGTGAGTAAACGATGCGATGGCCGCATCATCTTCTGCATAAGGTACTTGCACCGCTAAGGCAGAATCATTAAACAGCACCTGTTTTTGCTCTATAAATGGGATCTGGTAATGCTTACCAATCAATAATGCATTCAAACCACTGCAATCGATAAACAGGTCGCCTTCAATATCACCATGAGTTTGGGTAGTGACGGATTTAATATCACCATTGTGGTGGCTATTGAGCTGGGTCACATCATCGATAATTTGTTTCACCCCCAATTTTTCGGTGCAATGTTGGGAGAGAAACTGGCTAAATTTCCCGGCGTCTAAGTGGTAACCATAGTTGAGTAGGTAATCGTACTCTTTGGTGGTGATAAGTTTAGGGGCTGCGCCAAGTTGTGCGACACGTCCTTGAGGACTGACGGCATCGGCAAAGCTGACTTTCTTGCGATAGGGTTGCCAATGACCTGCAAGATTTATCTGTTGCATTCCAGTAGGGAGGGTGAAAGGGTGGCAGTAACTGTCGCGGCCATTTCGCCAGCCATGAAATTGTGAACCTTGTTTAAAACTGGCGTCACAGCTAAGCATGAACTCGGTTTCGCTGATGCCTATTCTTTGCAAAGTGGCTCTCATCGATGGCCAAGTACCTTCGCCAACGCCAATAGGCGCTATTGTTGCCGACTCAATAAGCGTGATATTGATTCCGTCTGCACCATTCGTTTTGTGCTGGGCGGCAATCACGCCAGCGGTTATCCAACCTGCTGAACCACCACCTATGATTACGATGCGTTTTAATGAGTCATGCATAGGACTTGATCTGACTATCCTTTATAAGTGAAAAATAATTTGCCGATAAAATGAATTGATGTTGGCATAATGATTTTAGTCAGCGGTTAAAAGCAAACCGTTCAGTAAAATCATTTCATTGGTTAACATAGCGCCCCGAGAGGGGCGCTACCACCAGTTTTTAATTAAAAGGTGTATCGCGCCCCGAGACTGTATCGTGCGCCAGTCTGGGTGTAGTTCAACACTTCTGATTTCGAACGACCATGAGTTCGGGTGTATTCGTTAGTGATGTTTAATCCTTCGAAGAATACGGTTAAGCCCTTAACTGCTTCAATGTCATAACTCACATTGAAATCAATCTGTGAATAGGCTTCGGTGTAGGTGGGGTTAGCACCAGTATCGTTACCTGTTGAATTAAGGAACTCATCACGCCAGTTGTAGGCTAAACGTGCTTGGAAACCGTAGTTTTCATAGATAGCTACCGCGTTAGCAGTATCACTGATGTTGGTGAGCACATTTTGTGAGGCATCGCCTGGGCGGCCAAGGTTGGCATTGTCAAAACTATCACCTGCATCCACTAAGGTATAGTTGGCTTGTAAACCGAAGCCTGAATCACCGAAGAAGTGTTGTACAGCGAACTCCCAACCATCGATAACAGAGCTTTCATCACCGTTTGTTGGTGAGGTGATGATGAAGTTCATATCAGGATCGCCTGGATTACCGATGATCTCGATATTACCGTTATCAGGGTTAATGGTGACGTTAGGGTCGGTGGCACCATAGTTGTCATAAATCCACTGACGCTGCTCAATAGCCGTTGTTGCACCAGCCGCTATCGCTTCATCTACATATTTACCCGCAGATGGGTTAGGGATGTTAAACACGTTTGAGTTGATTGGATTTGATGAAATAAAGTTAGTCACATCTTTGCGGAAATACCCGACAGACACATAGCTAGCTTCATCGTAGTACCACTCAGTCGCTAAATCGAAGTTAGTTGATTCAAGCGGTAATAGTGCAGGATTACCTGCGGAGCCTGAGCCGCCGCCACGGTTAGCGAGTGCGCTTACTGAGGTACCACCTTGAATCGAGGTATAGTCTGGACGTCCAATCGTTTCACCCCATGCGGCTCGAACATAGACATCTTCTATTACTTCAATATTAAAACTGATATTCGGCAGGAAGTAGTCATAATCGCCCGCTTGAGTCTGGAATACTTGATCACCATCGCCAGATAAGGCGATTTCTGTTTCAGCTATCCAATTGGCTTTATTATATGAAGGTACCGCAGAGGTTGATTCAACATCTGTTTGCTCATAGCGTAGACCAAGGTGAACATCGAATGGCATTTCACCCATCTCACCTTCGTAGTTGTATTGGATATAGACTGACTTCGATTTTTCTTCAGTAAAGCGATCGGTTCCGCCAGCTGCAAGGTAGTTGCTTGATGGGCAGAAACCATTGCCACAGTCGCCAACAGCCGTTGAACCGTAAAGCTCAGCCGCTCGTGCACGAACGGCTTCAAAGTTCCAAAGGAAAATTGTATCAAGCGGATCGGTTACTGCACTGCCTTGGTAGTCAGAGAAATCACCTTTTGAGCCATCAAATAAATCTTGTACAGAACTGCTTGGGAACCAAGCTGGGTCAAGATCGCCCGCAGCTCCCACCCCGCCCCAATCATTGCGCTGAACGTTGATCGATTGTGAGTGATTGTTTACGTTAGTTAAGGCAATACCAAAATCTATGCTGCCCGCTTCTTCGAGAATAAATTCACCTTGAAGTTGGAACTGCTCAATTTCAGATTTATTACGTTCATTACCAAATACTGAGCCAGTGACACGCATATCTTCAGGACGAACCTGATTCCCTCCGCCTACGGCCAGTACCGGAACATCGCCAGTAAAGTCTGTGGCAGCACTGGTACGAATAAAGGCTGCGGTACTGAGGTTGCTACTGCTACCATTTGGGCTATTAGGTGAGCGTTCCGCTGTAGAGTTATGATAATCGAAGACCAGATTAAGATTTTCTGTGGCATCCCATTCAATATTGAATCCCAACGATCCACTTTTGTCACGCGTTCCGTAGTCACCAGCTGCCATTGATAGATCTGCGCCGCCATCCGGATAGAGTTCTGAGTAAACCAGCGGTGAAGAGATTGGGCCATCAGACCATGTGCTTTCTTGGGTTGGTACAAAGTTAAACCATGCTGAAACATCGTGCGATTGTGTGTCGATGTCATTTTGCATCATGGTGTAATCAAGGGTTGCGCGGATGGTGTCTGTTGGCTGATATTGAAGAACCAATTGACCGTTTAAGCGGGTACGCTGTTGCTCTTCAAAACGATAAATTGTTGTTTGTGGTACTGAGTAAATATCACCTTCACCAGGACGATTGATCTGGTTATCATCTTTAGGTACGCCACCCCATTCAGCATTTGAACCGCTCCAGTCTTGATCGACAATCCCAGGGAAACTACGCCACCCTGTGCCCACTTGGGCTTGCTGGTTACCACTTTCGCGTTTTTGGTAGCTAGCTGAAATAGAGATACCAAATTTGTCATCGGCAAAGGTGTTTGAGTAGAGGCCTGATAATTCTGGTGTAATAGATCCTTGATCTGTTGAAGTGTCATCTACTGCTTTGGCGCCGAACGTCGCCTTTAGACCTGGAGCGCTGAGTGGCTTATGGGTCAAAATATTAATGGTCGCGCCAATACCACCGGTTGAGTTTTTCGCTTGGCTCGTTTTTTGTACTTCAACAGCGCTGATTGCTTCAGAGGCGATGTTGGCGAAGTCAAATGAGCGTGAGCCCGTGGTCACAGGCATTTGACGACCATTGAGCATGACGAGGTTTTGGTCGGCACCGAAGCCACGGACGGATACACGACTTCCTTCACCGTTTTGGCGGTCAATCGAAACACCGGTAATTCGTTGTAGTGATTCAGCAAGGTTGCTATCTGGGAACTTACCAATATCTTCAGCGTTAATCGCATCGACTATACCGTCGGAACTTCGCTTAAGATCCATTGATTTAATCAGACTGCCACGGATACCCGTTACGGCAATAACTTCAATGTTTTCATTCTCAGTAGTTTGGGTATCAGCGGCATAGACTGGCGCTAACGTTGATGCACTAAGCGCTAACGATAGACTTGTAGCGAGTCTTGTCTTTTTAAATAGTAGTTGTTTCATCTCCATCCCCCAGAGGCATTCAATCATAATTTTATTTATTCATGCAATGTAAGCGCTTACAAGTTGGTGTAAAAAAAATAGGTTAACCATTTGTAAGCGCTTACACAAAATTAGGGTAATTTGTGAACTACGTCAACATAAATTCACCATAAATTAACATTTAATGATTTTAATTAGTATGAAAAGCTGATTGGTAAAAGCTTTGATGAGCCTAGATATTGGGCATTGATTGGTTTTTGTTGGTGGTACTATGGAGGACTTCGAATGAATGATTGCTATGAAATAGGCGGGGACTAAAAAGGATGATACCGAGTGGCTTCCGAACGTTAACTTGAATAATCTCCATTTAAACAGATGGTTGCAAGAGGATCGCTCTCTTTGTTAGTGTGTGGTGTTGTGTAAACGGGGAGTGACTACCGTAGAAGCGACTATTATTTATTAAATTAAAACATGTAAATGTAGGCGATTTTATTTTTTTGTTGGCTACGCATATACCCATGTTGTCATCATGTTAGTTAAGGTCGCATCTTGGTCTTTAGAGGGTGGTTTCGTTAACGAAGGCTGCAAAGGTTACATCATCAGATTAGCTAAACTTTTGGAAATGCTGTTTAACACGGAAAGTGGGCAGCAAATTTTTAAATTGTGGCTTAATAAGCACGCTATAGAAGATCTGCTCAAACAGGGTTAATACCAATCAGTATAAGAAAGTGATCTACTCAGCGTGTTTTTTGGCACCTAATTCAAGGCGGGTGGATGATGGAATGGTGATTCCCTTGTGAGGCCATTCAACGCAGAAGTAGGAAGCCAAAAAACACGACTAACAGGCGAGTTTTAACACTTTTGATGCTGTGTTAACGAGTTTGACCCTAGTTCAACTATGCTCTTCACTTGTTGCAATCAACAGGGGCTTGTATGTTTCCGACATACTTTAGACATTTCCTCCATCACTGGAGGTCAGATGTTGTGAATGCCCTTAATGCACGACTATATCGATATAGGAGATAAGGTAACGCATGGAGCGGTTACCGAGGATGCTAGAGCAGAGGAGCAATTAAGGCCCTTGCCTCATAAGCGCTAAATTCTCGCTGAGCGATCACATCTTTATACTAATTGGTATAAAGCCGCCGCTTACAGCTAGCTTTAATCGAAAAAGCTAATGCCTACACTCTATCAATCAGTATATGAAAGCCACTTGTTCAGTGTGTTGCCTTGGCAAAGTAAGCTCATGGTGTGTTCATGGCCACTACGCATTCGGATAAGGCTAATACAGGTTACGATTAGACTGGCCGAGTAGAATCTCGCATCACTAAGCTTGGGGTAAAGATATGGGTGATCTCTTGTTCGGCTTGGTTGAAGGTGTTTTTTAGCGTCCAACTTGCGGCCATCTTACCCATCTGCTTGATGGGGTAGTCGATAGTCGACAACTTAGGGTGAATAAATTGCGATAAGAAAATGTTATCGAACCCCATGATGGAGATGTCCTCAGGGATCATCATCCCTTTCTCTCGTATAACAGTCATTGCACCTAGTGCCATCTCATCATTGGCACAGATAAGTGCAGTGAAAGGTCGAGACTGCTTAAGTAGATAGCTAATTCCTTTGCTGCCACCAGTTTCTTGATAGTCACCCTCAAAAGTTAATGTGGCATCGTAGGGGACATTAAACTCTGTTAAGGCTCGTTGGTGGCCGCTTAAACGATCTTGAGCATCCATTTTCCATGAGGGGCCAGAGATATAAGCGAACTCCCTATGACCCTGTTCTAGCAGTGCTTTAGTGGCATAGTAACCACCTAGTTCATTGTTAAGGCTAATGCAGTGGTTGGCAATCTCTGCTATGTATCGATTGATCAGCACAATCGGGATATCGCCGTTGACCAGTTCGATTAAGTATTCATCTGATACGGCTTCGACGTGCAAAATGAGTGCATCGCATCGGCGGCTAATGAGAAATTCGATGCCATCTTTTTCTAATGCTTCTTCGCTGTGACCAGCAGCAATAATCACGTGCTTCTCTGCGGTTCTGAGTTCCGCTTCAATGCCACTCATCATAGAGCCATAAAAGGGACCATGTAGCTCAGACACTAAAATACCAACACTGTTGGAGCGATTGGACGCGAGAGATTGTGCGATAGCGTTAGGTCGATATCCTAACTGCTTCATCGCATCAAGCACCTTTTGGGTGGTTTTCTCGCTCACCTTAGCATTTTTGTTCATCACCCTTGAGACGGTGGCGAGAGAGACTCCTGCGAGTACAGATACATCGTAAATCGTTGCCATAAACTTCCTTTAAAGCGCCACAGTTAGGGTAAATCGACTTAGTCGGTAGCAGGTTGTAACTCCTGCTGTATTTGTGCGACTCGGTTGTCGTCTAAAATATACCAGCGCATGATACCAGCTACAATGAGTGACCCCATTGCTGGATAGAGGGTAAATGAGAGTAATATTCCCCCTTTAGTGGCGTCAGTTTGCGCGGTATCTGCAATATAACCGTAATACGCTAATGCCCATCCAGCGATAGCACCACCGAGTGCAACCCCAAGTTTAATAAAAAAGATCACTGTAGAGTAAACCATACCTGTTACACGAATACCGGTTTTCCATTGACCGTAGTCAATTGTATCAGCCATTTTGGCCCAAAGTAATGGACTTGCCATGTCGAGGAAAAATTTCCACAGAAAGAAGGCGATAAAAGCGATGACAATTTGATCTGCTTGAATGAAAAAGCTCACTGTGCAGATGATGGCGGCGATGAGCTGCAAACCAATGTAGGCTTTTACCTTACACATATGTTGTGCCAATTTTTGTGCCAGCGCACACCCTAACATACTGCCCACCATGCCAGTGGTCATAAAGGCGGTAATTAAATCTTCACGCAGCAAGAAGTATTTCACATAGTAGACGGCCAAGGTGATGCGCAATACTTGCCCAGTTAACAGGAATAGACCTGACAGACACAATAAACGAGCTTGATCGTTATTCCATAGGTGACGTAATCCCTCAAAAAATGGGGTTTTCTGAGTGTCGCAGGTGTGAATTCGCTCTTTGGTTCCGGCAAAACAGAGCAGAAATAAGATCACTCCGCCCAAGCTCATCGCTGTCATGGTGAGCTGATAACCCTTTGCCGCGTCGCCATTACCAAACCATTCCACCAGTGGCATGGTGCATGATGCGACAATCACCCCACCGAGCATGGCGCAGACAAAGCGGAAAGATTGTACTGAGACTCGTTCCTTAGGGTTTGCGGTTAGCACACCTCCTAAGGCGCAATAGGGGATATTGATGGCGGTATAAGCAATCATTAATAGGGTGTAGGTTACAAATGCGAAGAGTAGCTTATTGCTGTCACTAAAGTCTGGCGTGGTAAAGGCCAGCACGCTGAGCAGTCCAAAGGGAATGGCTAACCAGATCAGGTAGGGGCGAAATTGTCCCCAGCGAGTATGAGTTCTGTCGGCAATTGACCCCATTATTGGATCTGTTATGGCATCAAATACCCTAACAACGAGGAACAGGGTGCCAACGGTTGCGGGCGATAGACCAACAACGTCGGTATAAAAGATGAGCAGAAACATCATCACAGTTTGAAAAATGATATTACTGGCGGTATCACCTAAACCATAAGCTATTTTTTCTTTTACAGAGATCACTGACATTTTTAATTACCTCTGCTTAAAGCAAGCTTTTTCTTATTGCTCATGATTGTGCTGGCTCCATGGCATTTCTGCGTGCAATTAAGGTTTCACCAATTTGCTGGTTGTGTTGTTGGCTCAAGGGGTAAAATAGCATGAGCCCTGCGCCCAAGAAGGCAAAAATCGCAGGTATCCAGCTCATTAATAGCTGCATACCGGGAAGAGAGGCTTTGACTGTGGTGTTATCCATGCCATCGTAACCGTAGCTGGCTAATACTACCAATACGAGCGCGCCAGCAAAGCCACCGCCAGTTTTCTGTACAAAAGTACCGGCAGAATAGATAAGCCCAGTGGCGCGTCGACCATTTTTCCACTCAGAATAATCTGCACTATCCCCCAGCATAGTGAAAAACAGTGTTGGCATCATGGCGGCGAAGAATTCAGCGCTGCAGCCCATGATAAATATTGCGCTAAGATTATCACTGTCGACCCAATAAAAGCTTCCGGTTAATATCCCACTGGCGATCAGCGCGGCGATAAATAGGCGTCGCTTGTCAAACATCTGCGATAGATGGCCTGTGGCGAGCGCGCCGAGAATGGACACCAGTAACAGGGCTATGAAGTATTTTCCTGCCATCAACTCATCACCCACTTGATATTTAAAGTAGTAGGCAATAACGCCATATTTTATGCCGTTGAACATCATGGTTAGAAATCCAATAGCTAACAAAATCAGCCAAGGCTTGTTGGTCAGTAAATCAACAATATCCCTTTGGGTACCACCAAGATGGTTGGTGGGCTGGCTGAGGATCCGTTTTATCGCCCACCATATTACAAGGGCAACCAGCACAAAAAAGGCCGCTGTGATGAGGTTGCGAAAATAGAAGAAAAGGGTGGCAGCAAGTAGTGGAACAACGATAAAGGGGAGGTTTTTAACCAGATCGCTTATTTCTGTTTTTAAGCTAATTTCATCGCGTTTTGCTGGACGAATCCGCTCCTTGGTCGTCATAAATGTGATGAGCATTAACACCGAGAGCAGCGCGGCAAAGAGATACATTGTGTACTGGTAACCTTTAGCATCATCTCCGCTACCCAAATAAGCTACTAAGTCGGGGAGAAAACCCATGACTAACAAGCCGCCAGCAAACGCACCTGCAAAGCGGTAGCCGGATAAACTGGCTCGTTGGGTATCGCTTGGTGTCATTACTCCCATCAGGGCAGAGTAAGGTACATTATTAAAGGTATAGGCCAGTGTCAGGCCAATATAGGTAATATACGCATAGATAAGTTTGCCGTCGGCGCTGAGGTCTGGCGTGGTGAAGCAGAGCACCATAAACAGTGCCAGCATGGGGGTAGACCAAAGGATCCAGGGACGAAATTTGCCGTAGCGAGTCTCGGTTCTATCGGCAACCATTCCCATAATAATGTCGGTGACGCCATCAGAGAGACGTACAACTAAGAAGAGCATAGCCGCTGCAGCGGCGGTGAGACCGAAGGTGTCGGTGTAAAACACTGCTAAGTAGGCTAGGGCACCGCGCCAAACAAGGTTGGCGGCGGCATCTCCCATCGCATAGCCTACTTTTTCGTACAAAGGCAATTTACTCATTAGTTATCCTAGTTATTATTATCTTTTACTAATCAGTTCTTTAAATGCATGACCACTGGCTTTGATGGTTCTTTTTTGTGTGTGGTAATCCACGTAAACGATACCAAATCGTTTAAGGTAGCCTTCTGCCCACTCAAAGTTATCCATTAAGCTCCAGGCGAAATAACCGCGAATATCAACGCCGGCACTAATGGCGTCATTAACGGCATTAAGATGCTCATGGTAGTACGCGACTCTATCATAATCATCAACTTTGCCATCAAGCAGTTTATCCGCCATCGCAGCACCATTCTCAGTGATAAATATTGGCGGCAGACGGTATGTTTGGTTAAGAGAGATCAGTAGGTCGCTAAAAGCTTTGGGGTAGATCTCCCAACCCATGTCGGTAATGGGGACATTCTTTGGTGGCACATCTTTAAACCCTGCAACCGGATCGCTTCGATAGACCGCGCGAGTATAAAAGTTGATGCCGAGGTAATCGACAGGAGCTGAAATAATGGCTAGATCTCCCTCTTTAATATCCGGGCATTCATCGGCGGGTAACGAGGTGAGTAGGTCGGGATAGGCTCCGTCAAAAATAGGCTTGATATACCATTGGTTAAAATGGTCATCTGCCAGTTTGGCGGCCTCTCTATCTTCGTGGTTGTCGGTTTCTGCATAGCAAGGGGTAAAATTTAACACTATGCCATGTTGGGCATCGGGGGCATTTTTTCGCAGAACTTCAAGCGCTAAACCATGGCCTAACAGCAGGTGATGTGCGGCTTTCTTGCCAAACTGTTTACCTTGAATACCAGGGGCGTGAATACCCGCTTCATAGCCTAAATAGGCACTGCAAAATGGCTCATTTAACGTCGCATAGGCAAAGACTCTGTCGCCAAAGGCTTCAGAGATAAGGTCTGCATAGTGCCTAAATTGGAATGCGGTATCACGGTTGAGCCAACCACCGCGGTCTTCTAAATACTGTGGTAGATCCCAGTGATATAGAGTGACGTATGGTTTAATGCCCTTGGCGATCAATCTATCGAGGATCTGAATGTAAAAATCCACCCCGCTAGGATTGAGTTCGCCCGTTTGGGTCATCACCCGTGGCCAAGAGATAGAAAGGCGATAAGCGTCTACTTCGAGTGAGTCAATCAGATCAATATCTTGCCGCCATAGATGAAAGTGGTCACAAGCTATTTCGCCATTTGAACCATCGCGGATTTTATGTGGAGTATTGCAAAAAGTATCCCAGATAGAGGGGAGTCGATATTGTGCGCCGCCCTCAATTTGAAAAGAAGCCGTTGCAACGCCGTAGGTAAATTCTGGTGTTAACATAGGTGAGTTATCTGGCAGTAAAATGTTCATAACAAGCTATATCAATCCCTTAAAATAATTCATTTTATTGTTGGTGTTGTTCGCTTATGGGCTTGGTGATGCCAAATCAGCGAATCGACCAACCCAAGGTTAATCATAAATAATCTGTGTCAATGATGGCGTTACATCTTGAGTGTCTTGTCTAATCCTCAAGGATTTTATCCATCATATCACTCTTTTGTAAGCGCTTACTTAAATATTGACTCTATGCTTGTATTTCGTTGCTGCTGTGCTATAAATGAAAGCGCTTACATCGAGATTAGAGGCTAAAAGAGTAAAGGTCAATATATTTACGTCATGAGTTGATCTGAAAAGTAGTCAAACCGCGAGTAAAGTCTGGAGTAAGTCGATGTTGGTTAGGGTTGTTTCACAATAATATAGAGGTAATTATGGCAGGTTCACCAATGATGTCGGATAGCACTATTTTGGATGCAAGCAATGGCGATAACCATCGCTTTGCGTTGGTTTCTTTGACCTCTCTTTTTTTCATGTGGGGATTTATTACCTGCCTAAACGACATTCTTATTCCTCACCTTAAAGCCGTTTTTTCACTGAGTTACACCGAAGCGATGCTGATTCAGTTTTGCTTCTTTGGGGCTTACTTTTTGGTGTCTATTCCTGCGGGTAAGCTGGTAAAGAAGTTGGGATACCAAAAAGGTATTGTGACTGGGTTGCTCATTGGCAGTGCTGGGTGCGCACTTTTCTATCCCGCAGCAGATCAGGCTATTTACGGTCTTTTTTTAGCGGCTTTATTTGTGTTGGCATCAGGGATCACCGTATTACAGGTGGCTGCTAATCCTTATGTCAACGCGCTAGGCAGAGCCGAAACCGCATCAAGCCGCTTAAATTTGACTCAAGCATTTAATGCTTTGGGTACCACGGTAGCGCCCTATTTTGGCGCCGTGTTGATCCTCTCTGTAGCCGTGGGTGCGGGCAGTGAGTTAAGCCATGCGCAAGCAGAGGCTGAGCAAGTAAAACTGCCATATCTGATTTTATCTGCGCTGTTAGCTATGCTAGCGGTGATTTTTTATCAGCTTAAGTTACCTGTGATTACCGAGCACTCAAGCGGCAGCAACAGTAACAGCAATGTAGTTGAGCACTTAGGTAAAACCAATGCGTTGCAGCATCGCCACCTTGCTTTGGGGACTGTAGCTATATTCCTCTATGTTGGGGCTGAAGTTTCTATTGGTAGTTTCTTAGTAAATTTTCTTGGAGAATCTCATATCGCGGGGCTAGCGGAAGCTGAGGCAGCTAAGTACATTACCTATTATTGGGGCGGCGCTATGGTGGGGCGTTTTATCGGCTCAGCGGTTATGCAAAAAATTGCTGCTGGCAAAGTGTTAGGGGTTAATGCCTTGGTCGCGGGTTGCCTCGTCATTTTGGCCATGGTGACTAGCGGAAAGTTAGCCATGTTGGCGATTCTTGCCGTGGGTTTATTTAATTCGATTATGTTTCCAACCATCTTTAGTTTAGCGATACAAAAACTAGGCCCGCATACGTCGCAAGGCTCGGGTTGGTTATGTTTAGCGATTGTGGGCGGCGCAATTGTGCCGCTATTGCAGGGAGCAATGGCTGATAGTTTTGGTATTCAACTCGCCTTTATCCTTCCCGTGCTTTGCTACAGCTACATTGTGTTTTATGGCGTTAAAGGCAGCCAACCGGTCGTTTGAACTCGCGGTTGATGACATTAATAAGAAAAAAGACGATTAAGGACTTTTCATATGTTTCATGGTTCAAAAATAGTGTTGCCTTTGGCCATCATTGCCGCATTTTCAGCGTGTTCGACCGATAATGCTAGGGTAAATGCTGCCATAGATAAAGCCAATCAGGCCCCTGTTGGGAGTGAACTGTCACCCGATGCCAGCTTAGTATGGCCGAAGCTCAAGTTACCTTTGGGGCAGCAAAGCGAAATAGATCAGCGTATTAGCTCGATTTTGCAGGGGATGACCTTAGAGCAAAAAATTGCCCAGATGATCCAACCTGAGATCAGAGATATCAGCGTTGAGGATATGCGTCGTTATGGTTTTGGTTCTTACCTTAATGGTGGCGGGGCTTTCCCTAATAACGACAAGCATGCAACGCCAGCGGATTGGATTGCTTTGGCTGAGGCAATGTATCAGGCCTCTGTCGATGATTCGTTAGATGGCGCTAACATACCCACAATGTGGGGCACAGATGCGGTGCATGGTCATAACAATGTGGTTGGTGCAACCTTGTTTCCACACAATATTGGGTTAGGTGCTGCCAATAACCCACAATTGATAGAGCAGGTGGCAGCAGTTACAGCCCGTGAAGTCATGGTCACGGGAATTGATTGGGTGTTTGCTCCTACGGTTGCCGTGGTGCGTGATGATCGTTGGGGACGAACCTATGAAGGTTATTCTGAAGATCCTGACATAGTTAAAGCCTACTCTGCAGCCATAGTAACAGGTTTGCAAGGTAGAGTGGGAGACACCTTTTTAGATGAGCAACATGTCATCTCAACGGTGAAACATTTTCTTGGTGATGGTGGTACGGAAGGCGGGGTTGATCAGGGCAACAATACCGCCTCAGAGCAAGCGCTTTTTGACATTCATGCACAGGGCTATGTTGGCGGATTAACGGCGGGGGCGCAAACTGTGATGGCCTCATTTAATAGCTGGAATGGCGAGAAGATCCACGGTGATCACTACCTCATGACCCAAGTGCTAAAACAGCAGATGGGATTCGATGGCTTAGTGGTTGGCGATTGGAATGGCCATGGACAGATCGACGGCTGCAGCAATGAGAGTTGTGCTCGTGTGGCGAATGCGGGTCTTGATATCTATATGGTACCGACTTCAGCATGGAAACCCTTATATGATAATACCTTAGCTCAGGCTAGATCGGGTGAGATACCCATGAGTCGTATCGATGATGCGGTCAGCCGGATTTTACGAGTGAAACTGCGCGCGGGTTTATTTGAAAAACCGAGTCCTAAGAGTCGTCCACTCGCGGGTAAGACCCAGTTAATTGGCTCAAAAGCACACAGAGATATTGCCAGACAAGCGGTGAGAGAGTCGCTTGTATTGCTGAAAAACAATCAAGGCATAGTGCCACTATCCCCTAAGCAAAGAATATTAGTGGCTGGCGATGCGGCTGACAATATCGGTAAACAATCTGGCGGCTGGACAATCACTTGGCAAGGCACTAACAATACCAATGCCGATTTTCCTGGTGGTCGCTCTATCTACGCGGGATTGGCTGAGCAAGTTGTCGCCGCAGGAGGGGAAATTGAGTTGAGCCGAGATGGTCGTTTCAACAATAGACCCGATGTTGCCATCGTTGTTTTTGGTGAAGAGCCCTATGCCGAAGGCAACGGTGATATTGATGATTTGGAATACCAAAGAGGTAATAAACGCGATTTAGCCCTGCTGCAATCGCTAAAGGACCAAGGTATTCCTGTGGTATCTGTGTTTATTAGCGGCCGTCCTATGTGGGTTAATCCTGAGCTCAATGCATCGGATGCATTTGTGGCGGCATGGTTACCGGGTTCGGAAGGCGATGGCATAGCACAAGTGTTGTTACTAGATGCCCAGGATAAGGTGCAGTATGATTTTAAAGGTCGGTTATCTTTCTCTTGGCCTGCGAGGGTCGATCAAACGCAGGTAAATCGTTTTGATACCGATTACCAGCCACTCTTGCCCTATGGCTTTGGTTTACGTGCGGGAGAGTCTGGTCAATTAAGTAATGATTTACCTGTAGAGGTGCAGCGAAATCGTGATGATTTAGTGGCGTTACACTTGTTTGAACGTACTGCGGTTACGCCTTGGGTGATGGGCATCGCTGCCGATGGTGACAATCAAGCTATCATAGATACGATCCAACAAAATGATGTGGTTTACACTCGTACTATCGATAAGAGGGTGCAGGAGGATGCGCGTCTATTTACTTTTAATGGAAAAGCGGAGGGGGCTGTCGCTATCTATGGCGCTTTTCCTCGCGATCTTAGAGGATTTAGTGAAACCCAGTCAGTGTTAAGTTTTGATCTGCAACTGCTTGAGCCTCAAACCCAAGCTGTGCAGTTGAGTATGGATTGTGAACCGAGCTGCTCAACCAGCATCGACTTATCGAGTGTCTTGGCGCAGTTACCTGTTAAATCGTGGACAACTATCACGGTCGATCTAAACTGTTTTGCGGAGCAGGGGGTTGATTTTAGTCGTGTGATCGAGCCTTTTTCATTGAAGACTAAAGGTCGGTTGTCGATGGGACTGGCGAATATTGCCATTTTACCTTCTCAAGCCGACGCGGCGACGGTGAGCTGTCAATAGGTTAAATTTCAGCGGGTGGTTCAGCGACTTCCTTTTAGGACTAAAGATAGTCAGCGTGTTGAGCCTGTTGCCATTTTTCCGATGATGGGTCTCCACCCTCGTTAACTTACGCGATCTATTCGGTGCATCTGGTTACGCCCAATTGAAACCGTGTATCAGCTGTAGGTGGCGTTTATTTTGAAAGGAAACATCTCAATGATATTGAATCGTAATGCGATGGGACTGCTGTTGACGTCGCTGATGTTTGGCCTTGTGGGCTGCGCCTCTGGTGGGTCTGCAATTGAAGCGTCTCAGCATACATCGACTACCTATCATAGTGGTGGGTGGAACTTGGTGTGGCGTGATGAATTCGACGCGCCAGATATCGATGTCACGCGTTGGGAGTTTGAAGTGAACTGCTTTGGTGGCGGGAATGCAGAGCAGCAGTGCTATACCGACAGAGCTGATAACGCATTTGTCCGTAACGGTATACTTAATATCGTTGCAAAATCGGAGCGTTACAGTGGTCCTGCATTGCAGGATGATGATGCCAATTATGATGCATCAGACAAGAGTAAAACCTTGCCTTATACCTCGGCACGGCTACGAACGGCCAAAAAGGGCGACTGGCAATATGGACGATTTGAGATCCGCGCCAAATTGCCTCAGGGGCAAGGCACCTGGCCAGCTATCTGGATGCTACCCACTGATTGGGTTTATGGCGACTGGGCTGCGTCTGGTGAGATTGACATTATGGAGGCGGTAAATTTAAAGGCGCGCAGTGACAGGGAGGGAGCGGGTGCCGATGCGCTTGAGTCTCGAGTGTATGGGACTTTACATTACGGACGGAATTGGCCTGAAAACGTCTATTCCGGTCAAGGATATCGTTTACCCAATGATCTTAATCCAGCCGATGATTTTCACACCTATGCCATTGAGTGGCAAGCGGGAGAGATCCGCTGGTATGTGGACAAAGTGCATTATGCCACCCAGCGATCATCTGGTTGGTATAGCCAATATATGCACGACGGTCAGTTGATCACTGGTGACAATGACGCGCCCTTCAATCAAGTCTTTCACTTAATTCTCAATCTAGCGGTTGGCGGTGCATGGGCAGGGAATGTCAATGATACTGGAATTGATGGCAGGGTATTTCCCCAAGCGATGCTGATTGATTATGTCAGGGTGTATCAATGCAGCATCTCGCCAGCCACTGGGGTTGGCTGCGGCGCGATAGATGAATCTGCGCCAGTCGTTGAGGGGCATCAAACGCCTAATTTAAATGGCAATGCTGACGATTTTTGATTCAGCATGCTCGCCTTTTAAAGAAGGTTCAACGGCGCTTTAAGTGTGAAAGGTGTGAATGCTGCACTAATCGTTCTATTTCGCGAGTGTCCACTGTCTCTGTTTGAATACGAATGCAGCCAAAGAGTATTACTGTCAATGAATAACGCCCTAGCTTAGTATCTTTTGCTAAAAGTATGATTAAATCGTTATTACCTGCTTTTTCATTGGGATGGCATACTGACTTTGCCGTTAATAATAAGAGAGATAGATAAGATTGAATCATAAATTTAAGTTTGAGTGGCTGGCCGAAATGGTCGACATCGCCAAGGAGGCAGGCGATGCCATTATGGGCGTCTATGGCTCGGTAGATTTTGGTGTTGAAGCTAAAGCCGATGACAGTCCGGTCACTGCGGCCGATATAGCGAGTCACGAAGCTATTGTTGCTAGGCTAGCGCAGTTAACGCCCGATATTCCAGTTATGTCAGAAGAAGCGGCAGACATTAGTTGGGATGAGCGTAAAAATTGGCAACAATATTGGCTTATTGATCCCCTTGATGGCACCAAGGAGTTTATTAAGCGTAATGGTGAGTTTACCGTCAATATTGCCTTTATAGATTGTGGCAAAGCGGTCGCAGGGGTGGTTTTTGCCCCTGTGCTAAACAAGTGCTACTACGGCGCGTTAGCGATGGGAGCCTGGTTAACAACGGATAATCTGGTTTTCGATCTCAGCGTGAGTGAACACAAGGCACCCGCAAAGCCTCGGGTGGTGGGGAGTCGTTCCCATGTTAGTCCGGGGTTAGCGAGTTACCTCGCTAAGCTTGGGCCCCACAGCATGACCAGTATCGGCAGTTCGCTGAAGTTCTGTTTATTGGCAGAGGGCGCCGCCGAGATCTATCCGCGTTTAGGGTTGACCAGCGAATGGGATACCGCCGCGGCGCAAGCTGTACTTGAGAGTGCTGGTGGTGCGGTCATCAACTATGAAACGGGCTTGCCGCTTGATTACAACCAGAAAGAAAATATTTTAAATCCTTACTTTATTGCCATGGCTAAGCATTGGCCAAGCAAACAATAAAAAGATAAACACGTTGGAGTTGAGTATGTTGAGAATGGGTGTTGACCTTGGTGGAACCAAGATTGAGTTAGTTGCGCTTAATGACGAAGGGAAGGAACTGTTTCGTAAACGCATTCCTACACCACGTGAATATCAAGCGACACTCGATGCTATCGAATCTTTGGTTAATGAGGCCGAAACCCGGCTTGGGATGACAGGCACTGTTGGGGTAGGCATTCCGGGGGTGATTTCACCGTTTTCTGGTCTCGTTAAAAATGCTAATTCCACCTGGATAAATGGTCAGCCACTTGATGTGGATTTAGGTCAGCGACTCAATCGAGAGGTGCGCGTTGCCAATGATGCCAACTGCTTTGCAGTGTCTGAAGCCGTAGATGGCGCTGCTGCGGGCAAAGCCATTGTGTTTGGTGTCATTATCGGCACCGGGTGCGGTGCAGGTTTGGCGATAAATGGCAAGGTTCATGGCGGTCGCAACGGTATTGGTGGTGAATGGGGTCATAACCCGTTGCCGTGGATGACTGCGGATGAATTTAATTCGACGGAGTGTTTCTGTGGTAAAAGGGATTGCATCGAAACCTTTATTTCGGGTACTGGCTTTGTGCGTGATTATAAAGCTGCCGGTGGTGATGCAGGTAGTGGTATAGAGATAGCACAGCGTATGGGCCAAGGTGAACCATTAGCAACAGCAGCCTTTAACCGATATATAGATAGATTGGCGCGCTCTTTGGCTCATATCATCAATGTGTTAGATCCCGATGTGATTGTTCTCGGTGGTGGTGTCTCCAACATTGAGGCGATTTATCCACTATTACCAGACGTATTGCCCAAATATGTATTAGGCGGCGAGTGCCTAACTCCTGTAGTACAAAATATGTATGGCGGCTCATCAGGGGTTCGCGGCGCTGCTTGGCTTTGGTAATTTGGCGCTAAGGGCTCTTTGCATTTGGCCCTCCCCCTTAACGCCTAAATACCTAACATTAGCGCCTAGCATTGGCGCTTGGTATTCGCTTTGCTCCTAGGGTAAACTTGCTCCTCTTTTGTGTGTTCAGTTAGATTTAGGGGCAAGGATAGCCATGTTTTGGTTAAAAAAAATTGTTTCACAACTGCTTATGCCGATCCCGCTCTCGGTGCTGCTGTTGCTTATCGCCATACTCATCCTTAGACGGCGTAAGTTGGTTAAGTCGCTTATTCTTTGCTCGTTTACAATATTGCTGATATTGAGTAGTCAGTGGGGGAGCTATTTTCTTACTTCGCCACTGGAATCTCAGTATCCGAGCAATAATGAGCCCATCTCTGGGCAATGTATCGTGATGGTGTTGGGCAGTGGTCATGATTCTACGGTTGCTGACTTGGCGACGCAGCAGCTTTCGGCTATCGCATTGGCACGCTTGACAGAAGGTTTGCGTCAGATGAGTTTGGGCAGTGACTGCCAGTTAGTTGTAAGCGGTTGGGGCGGGGGAGATGCACGTCCTCAAGCCGAGGTGATGGCAAAGGCGGCAGTGGCTCTCGGTGTTGATGTCAGTCGTATTATCCAATTCCCGTTGGCCAAGGATACCCTAGAAGAGGCTCAATATTTGAAGTGGGAAATTGGCGATAGACCATTCCGTTTGGTGACGTCTGCCACCCACATGCCGCGGGCTATGATGATATTTGAGCATATGGGGATGCAGGCCCAGAGTGCACCAAGCGATTTTATTGCTCGTAGGGGTTATTGGTGGCGGCTTGATGCGACTAATTTGCTTGCATCTCAACGTTCCATTCATGAGTATGTTGGCCAACTATGGCTCAAGATCAAATTTGCTTTTGCAACTGATGATCCTGTGAGCTTAGGCTCATAACACGCCTGAATAACCAGAGTTCAGATTAAATGATCTATGCTCGAGTTAGCTTGTTTTGCTTATTTTAGAGAGAGTCAAAGTTGCAAGAATCGATCATTATCCATGCAGTCACTAAACGCAATGGCTGGACCTTTACTATTATCGGTGCTGTTACCTTAGTTTGTGCTGTATTGTTGTTTATCTCATCTAAGGCCCTAATGGGACCAGGCATGGTTAGTTTTATCTTTGGCATCATATTTACCGTGCTTGGGATCGCGAAACTGATCCAGCCAGAAATCAGCGTCGAGCTTAGGGCACAGGGGCTGGTTTATCACCATCACCGAGGCACCATCTATCTTGAATGGGATAATATCTTGCGTATGGATATGCCTCGCAGTATTCAAGGCTTTGATGGTCATGAGTTACCTTATATCGGTGTAAGACTGAATCAACTGTCTTTGCTGATCGATGATATTCCGCCGAGGCTAGCAACTGGGTTATTAACCGAACAACGACCCTTGTTGATGTCATCTTTGAGATTAGATGGTGAACTTGCGGATCTGGAGCGTTATCTTAACTCTGAATTTTCGCCTGTGAGCCTAGACGGTAAAACATATAGTGGGGTTCAAGCTATGTTCTCCCGTCGTTGCGAGCAGTTAAATGCGCACTTGGGCTACCACGTTTATATCCCTGTGGATTGTTTGGATAGAACGCCCAGAGAGTTTTTAACCCTAATACGGGAATATAAACAGCGCGCTTTGGTGGCAAGTTTGAATGAAAAATAATAGCATCTACTAGCACCCACTAACGTCAGTATATATCGCTCTGTTTGTTAGTTGAGAACGGCTGTATCCGTTTTCACCTCTAGCTCATCGGGGTAATGATGCTCACTCGATAATAGAGCGATCTCTTCTTTTACACGCATGCCGATAAATTGCCCACCTTCAAATATTTCCATTGAATTACAGGCGATTTCACCTTCGACCGTTCCTGTGCTGGTTATATTAAGCTTTTCGCACTTAAGCTTACCTTTAAACACGCCCGATACTTTTAATTCTTTGCATTGAAGTTCGCCGTCGATATAGCCATCCACTTCGATGGTTAACTTGTCGTTGGCGCTTATCTTGCCGTGCAGTTCACCACCGATCAATGCTTCTCCTGCAAAATGGGTTTCACCGGATAATTTTGTGCCTTGAGCAATGAAGGTAAGCCCAGAACTGTTACGTTTTTTCCCAAACATAATAATCAACTTTCTTTGCTAGTTTCAGCCGATCTTACCCTTAAAATTGATGCAGCAAAACCACTAATATTTGGCGCGGTAACGTCATATTTTTGGCAATGCTATCGCCTTGATTAAGGGACTATTCTAATAGATTGATTCGGGCAAGGGGAGACGCAAGCACCGCAGCCGGTACAAAGGTCGAGAGAGATACTGGGTTTAGGCGCTTCGCCGATCGTGGGTGTGAACTGTATGGCTCGCGGATCGCAACTGTCTTTGCAGGTTTGGCACCAGATCCCACTGTTAGCGAGGCAAGTGTCGTGAATGACGGCCTTTATTTGCCAAGGCGCCTCGTTGGTGTCGTCAAAGAGTGGCTCAGGGCAAACCTCAACACATTTTTTGCAAAAGGTGCACTCATCTTGGTTAAAATTAACTTCAGGAAATCCACCGTCCCCTCTGACTAAGATGTGAGTTTCACAGCTTTGAATACACTTATCACATCGAGTACAGATATCGGTGAATTCGATATCTGTTTTACTCCAAGGTGGGCGTATTACACTATTTTTACGGCGACTAAATAGATTACGGCGACTTTGATTAATCGTGTTACTCATAGGCTCACTTGCTTCTATTGTTGAGCTGGCTTAATTGTTGAGCGCAAACGCGCTCAACATCCATTTATGGCTAATCTTTGTTGAGATCACTCCTTGTAGCCATTAGGGTTGCTAGATTGCCAGTGCCAACTGCTACTGGCCATATCTTCAATGGTGTGAGTAGCTTGCCAGTTTAGCTCAGTTTGCGCTTTATCTGGGTTAGCATAGCAGGCGGCAATATCGCCAGGGCGACGCGGTGCCACTTGGTATTTGATCCTGTGTCCACAGGCCAATTCAAAGGCTTTCACCATATCGAGTACGCTGTAGCCTTGACCCGTGCCTAGATTGTAAGTGACCAGCCCTGAGCCTGTATTGAGCTTCTCTAGTGCTTTCAAATGGCCCTTGGCGAGATCCACCACATGGATATAATCGCGAACTCCGGTACCATCATGGGTATGGTAATCATTACCAAATACACTCAATGCTTCACGTTTGCCTACAGCGACTTGAGCAATGAATGGCATTAGATTGTTAGGTATATCGTTTGGATCTTCACCTATCAGGCCGCTCTCATGAGCGCCAACTGGATTGAAATAACGCAGTCGAGCGATATTCCAGCTTGGGTCTGAGTTGTGCAGATCACTTAAAATATGTTCTACCATCAATTTAGACTGACCATAGGGGTTAGTTGCTCCCGTGGGAAAGTCTTCGGTTATTGGCAGTGTTGCTGGGTCGCCGTACACGGTCGCAGATGAACTAAAAACTAGGTTTTTCACATCAAACTCAGTCATGACCTGACATAAAATCAGGGTGCCAGTGACATTGTTTTCATAGTAACGCAGCGGCTGTGCTACCGATTCGCCAACGGCTTTTAATCCGGCAAAATGGATCACTGACTCAATAGTATGATCAGTAAAGACTTTTTGTAAAAAAGCCTTGTTGAGTACGTCCCCTTGGTAGAAGGTGACCTTCTTTCTTGTGATTGCCTCTACTCGTGCTAGCGCCTCAACACTCGAATTCGACAAATTGTCGATAATGACGACCTCTTGGTTATCATTGAGTAACTCAACGACGGTATGACTGCCGATATATCCGGCACCACCAGTGACTAAAATGGCCATTAACTGTTTTCCTGTTGTAAATCTTTGATTAGTTCTATTAGGTATTGCTTAAATTCAGCTCCCACTTCTGGATGACGTAGGGCGTGCTCGACGCTGGCCTGCATGTAGCCTTGTTTATTGCCGCAATCATGGCTTTTCCCCTTCATGTAGTAAGCATTGACGGGTAATTTGTCCATAAGCATTGCAATCGCATCGGTTAATTGGATCTCGTCACCAGCGCCAGCTGGGGTTTTGGATAGTAATGCCCAAATCTCGCGGGGAAGAATATAGCGACCAACGACTGCAAGGTTTGAGGGCGCTTCATCGATGGCGGGTTTTTCGACTAATGCACAGATCGCTTCAGATTGACCCGGTTTGAGTTTGTGGCCGTTAACATCGGCAATACCATATTGGTTGACGCTGTGATGAGGCACGCCTTCGACCATTATCTGGCCGATTTCGGTATCATCGAATAACTTAACCATGTCAGCAAGATTATCACTTTGCAAATTGCAGCTCGCTTCGTCGACGATAACATCGGGAAGCAGTACTGCAAAAGGTTCATCTCCAACGACTTTTTGGGCACATAAAATCGCATGACCAAGGCCTTTAGCCTGGGACTGACGCACACTTATGACTGTCACGTCGGCAGGGCAGATGGCTTGCACTTCATCTAAAAGCTGCCTCTTAACCCGGCGTTCTAGTTGTGCCTCGAGCTCGAAGCTGGAGTCGAAATGGTTTTCGATGGAGTTTTTACTGGCGTGAGTGACGAGCACTATCTCTTTAATACCCGCCGCTATCGCCTCGTTGACCACATATTGGATAAGAGGCTTATCGACCACGGGTAACATCTCTTTCGGGATCGCTTTTGTCGCGGGAAGCATTCGGGTACCGAGACCCGCAACAGGGATCACGGCTTTACGCACTTTATGCTGTTTCATCCTATTCCTAATGTGGATGCGAAGTAGTCCTATTCTAATAAAAAACCTTTGAAAAGCCATTTTAAACTAAACAAAATCGGTGATTTTTGGCAAATTTGCCCAGAATGCATTTATTTCGTTACACAAGTTAGCTTATTGAAAATACTTGGTTTAATTTTTCATGATATGAGAATGTAAATTTAGGGTTACATAATTGAGGTGGCTCGAGGCTAACTATAAAGTGTGATCCTGTTAACAAATTGAGCTGTTTGGTCAAATATGGAGGTAGAAAGCAGTCAATGGTGTTGTAACGATCATGAGTAAACAAACTAGGTACGAGGCGAGAATGCCAGATAGTAATGGCTATATCGCTTATCCAGATAATGAGCATGAAATTTGGCAAGCTCTTTATAACAGACAGGAAGGTAATCTCCCTCGATATGCCTGTGAAGCGTATTTGCAAGGGTTAGATCATTTGGCTATGCCAAAGGAACGCATTCCCCAGCTAAGCGAGATCGACAAGGTTTTGCGTGACTCGACGGGTTGGAAAACTGCTGCTGTGCCAGCGTTAATCTCGTTTGAGAAGTTTTTCCAATTGCTTGCTAATCAAGAGTTCCCCGTAGCGACTTTTATTCGCAGCAAGGAGGAGTTTGATTATCTGCAAGAGCCTGATATTTTTCACGAGATTTTTGGGCATTGTCCATTGTTGACCAATGAATCCTTTGCCCGATTTTCTCATCAATATGGCAAACTAGGGCTAGCAGCCTCAAAAGAGGAGCGAGTATTTCTGGCGAGACTCTACTGGTTTACTGTCGAGTTTGGCCTTATTCGTTCGAGTAACAACCAACTTAAAATTTATGGCGGTGGGATCTTAAGCTCTCCAGGGGAAACCCTCTATGCCATGAGTGATAAGCCTTTGGTTAAACCGTTTGACTTGGTTGATATACTACGCACACCATATCGAATAGATATTATGCAGCCAGTGTATTACACAATAGATTCAATTGATTACCTAGATGAGGTGGTTAAGATGGATATAATGGCTGCGGTAAACAAAGCACGCCAACTTGGTTTGTACCCGCCTATGTTCGAGCCAAAATCCAAGGCTAGCTAACCCAAAAAGAATCAAAAAAAGGACAAAGTATGACTCAACTAGCTGAAATGAAATGTGAAGCCTGCCAGGCTGATGCCCCTAAAGTGACAGATACCGAATTGGCTGAACTGATACGCATGATCCCGGATTGGGGCGTTGAAGTGCGTGATGGAATTATGCAATTAGAGCGCGTTTATAAGTTTAAAAACTTCAAGTTAGCGATGGTGTTTACCAATAAGTTAGCCGAGCTTGCTGAGGAAGAGTTTCATCATCCAGGCATTTTAACCGAATGGGGTAAAGTGACTGTGACTTGGTGGTCGCACTCAATCAAGGGACTTCATCGTAACGACTTCATTATGGCTGCCAAGACTGACCAGTTACTCGATTAGTATAAAATTAATATAAATCAGCGCCATAAGATATTTATGACGCTGTCATTCCTGTTAAAACCACACTCCGCTGTAAACAACTCTTGCCACAATTCAGATTAGGCTCTAACGTATAGGCGTTTTATCGGCGCCGTATATGAACTCAGTTTGATGAGTTCCATAGGGTTGCAATGGATATTCCCAAAAAATAATGCAGTTTAGAATAAAAAAGGGACGATAATAGTATGCGCTTAGAAGTAAGTTGCATCGACCGTGTGGGTCTAGCAAAAGATATTCTGGTGATCCTCGAAGGTTACGGTATTAACCTACTCGCCATCGATGCCAGTAATCAAGGGTTTCTCTATTTACAATTTGCTGAGGTGAACTTTGATGTCCTCAGTGAGTTATTGCCACTCATCCGAAAAGTTGAGGGGGTCAATGATGTCAGGACGGTGTCATTTATGCCGTCTGAACAAGAACACTACGCACTTAAGACGCTGCTTAAAACACTGCCTGACTCGGTATTCTCTATCGACGTTAAGGGACGTATTCGTATTATCAACGAATCGGCCATTATGACCTTAGGTATGGGCGAGCATGAGGTCTTAGATGAACCACTTAACCATTGGGTACAAGGATTTAACTTCTCTCGTTGGTTAAGCGAGTCGTTGGTGCTTGCTCAAGCAACACGAGTCAGTATTGGTCAAAGTGAGTATCTGGCCGAGATGCTGCCAATTTATTTACCCGATGAGAATGACAAGAGTATTTTAGCGGGTGCGGTGGTATCCCTTAAATCTCCCGCCAGAGTCGGCAAGCAGTTTAACGCGCTGCAGAATCAGACAACCGGCTTTGAGAGTGTGCTTGCCGTTAGCGATAAGATGAAAGAGGTATTGGTTCAGGCTAGACGCATGGCGCAGCTTGACGCGCCGTTATTGATAACTGGTGAAACGGGGACAGGTAAAGAGCTGATGGCGCGAGCATGTCATGATGCCAGCATGCGCCGAGAACATCCTTTTATCGCGATTAACTGTGCAGCTATGCCCGACAGTGCTGCCGAAGAGGAGCTGTTCGGTTATGTCAGCGGCGGCGAAGTGGTTAAGCGTGGTTTCTTTGAAGAGGCCAAGGGCGGGACCGTCTTTTTAGATGAAATTGCCGAAATGTCGAAAGCTGCCCAAGTCAAATTATTGCGCTTATTGCAAGATGGTACCTTCAGGCGTGTCGGCGGCGATGTCGAAGTGCGCTCGGATATCCGTATTATTTGCTCGACGCAAAAGAACCTTGCTGAACTGTGCCAAACGGGCGAGTTTCGCGAAGATCTCTATTATCGTATTCATGTGCTCAGTTTCCATATGCCGAGCTTGCGAGATCGCAAAGTCGATGTGATCCCCTTAACCGAGATGTTTTTAGAACACTACAGCCAGCAGCTTTCTATCCCGATCCGGCGGATCTCTGCGCCTTGTCGTGAACATCTGCTTGGTTACGCGTGGCCTGGAAACGTTCGTCAGTTGAAGAATGCGATTTTTAGAGCGGTCTCTATGTGGGATGGCTCGGCTGAGTTAACCGTAGAACAGCTAAAATTACCCTCTTATGCGGAAGGATTTGGTTACTTTGATCATCAGTTTGAGGGCAGCTTAGATCAAGCGATGAAACAGTTCGAGGCCAGTTTATTACGCCGTTTGTATCCCGCGTACCCAAGTACTCGTCAGTTAGCGAAAAAGTTGGGGGTTTCCCATACGGCGATCGCCAATAAGCTCAGAGAGTACAAGATCAGTAAACAAAAAGGGATGTAAAAGCTTATTTCCAGTTCGGCGCTGTTTTCCCCTAGGTATTGGGTAGGGGAGGCGCTAACTTGAATAGGTTTCACTCGTTGTCATGATTTGTTTACAAAAAAAGGCTGTGATAGAGGGAGTGTGATTTAGGTCACGCTATTTCTATCTTGGCGCGCATAGGGTATTTCTATGCCAAAGTGATTATTGGGCGCATGGCCGTTAAAGGCGGCTGGCGCCGCAGAATAAGAATTCGATAGGAGTAGGTATGAAGTTAGCAAGTTATAACAATGGCCGTCGCGATGGTCAGCTAATGCTTGTGAGTAAAGATTTGACCAAGGCGGTTGCGATACCTGCAATTGCAAATACTATGCAACAACTTATTGATGCATGGGACCTGCTCCAACCACAACTGCAAGAGCTTTATGAAGCATTAAATGCAGGTCAACTCGATAACTGTGTCGATTTTGATGAAGCTAAGTGCTTATCGCCATTGCCACGTGCTTATCAGTGGGCCGATGGCAGTGCTTATGTTAATCACGTCGAGTTAGTGCGTAAGGCTCGCGGCGCCGAAATGCCAGAGACCTTCTGGACCGATCCTTTGGTTTATCAAGGTGGCTCTGACAGTTTTATTGCCCCTAAAGCCGATATCGAACTTGCTAGTGAAGCATGGGGGATCGATTTTGAGTCAGAAGTGGCGGTTATTACCGATGACGTGCCAATGGGGATTGATACGGCATCGGCCGCTAAGCATATTAAACTGTTGATGCTAGTCAATGATGTGTCGCTGAGAAACCTGATCCCAGGGGAATTGGCAAAAGGCTTTGGCTTTTTCCAGGCTAAGCCATCAAGCAGCTTTTCTCCAGTGGCGGTGACGCCCGATGAGTTAGGTGATAAGTGGCAAGATTCAAAGGTGCATCTGCCTCTGATCACCCATCTAAATGGCGAGCTATTTGGTCGTCCTAATTGTGGCGTCGATATGACGTTTAACTTTAGCCAGTTGATCTCGCATTTTGCAATGACTCGTCCTCTTGGCGCAGGAGCTATTGTTGGCTCTGGTACTATCTCTAATTACGATCGTAGTGCAGGTTCAAGCTGTTTAGCCGAAACCCGTATGTTAGAGACCATTGCCGATGGCAAGCCTTCGACAGAGTTTATGCATTTTGGTGATCGTGTGCGCATCGAAATGCTTGATGAGAATGAACAATCAATTTTTGGTTCAATCGATCAGCAGGTTGTTGAATATAAAGCATAAATAGATGGGTTTAAGATAATTCGGGGCGCCTTTGGTTGCCCCGTTTTTGTAAGGAGCAGAGATGAAGTTATTGGGTTATTGGCGTTCAAGCGCCGCATATCGTGTTCGTATCGCCCTTAATTTGAAAGGCCTGGACGCCGAGTTGCAGTCGGTACATTTAGTTAAAGATGGCGGTGAGCAGCATACTGCTCAATATGCTTCGCTGAATCCACAAGAGCTGGTGCCGACCTTGGTTGAAGGGGACGATGAATTCGTGTTGTCGCAATCTTTAGCGATTATCGAATATTTAGACGAGGTATACCCTCAGCATCAAATGTTACCGACGACACCAAAAGAGCGTGCATTGGTGCGAGCGATGGCATTATCGGTTGCTTGCGAGATTCACCCATTAAATAATCTAAGAGTACTGCAATATCTTAGTGGGCCTTTAGGGTTAGATGAAACGGCCAAAACCGAGTGGTATCAGCATTGGATCGAGCAAGGATTTACCGCATTAGAAAAGCAACTCGCAAAATATTCTGGCACTTATTGTTTTGGCGATAATGTGACGTTAGCCGATCTGTGTTTAATCCCACAAATTTATAACGCTAATCGTTTTAATGTCGACCTGTCGTCATATCCCAATATTATACGTGTTGGTGAGAACTGTAATCGACTCGAAGCCTTCATCAAAGCGGCACCCGAACAGCAAGCAGATGCAAGTTAATTTAGACCGTTAATGGTTTTGCCCCTTTAGCGGTTGGCCATCAGAAAGTCGACAAACGCCCTGTCAGCTAGGCCGACGGGGCGTTCCTTATTCCAAGCGATATGCAGATCCAAATATACCGCAGGCGAGAAGGGCAGTGCCAATATGCTATCGCGCTGTTCAATCACCATTTCGAGTACGCTAGTTATCGCATATCCTTGAGAAACAACTTGTTTAATTAAGTTAATTAAATTGGTTTCAAATGCAATGTTCACCTCGAGCCCTAAGGTTTTTGCTTGGGATAACATCCATTCTCGATGAAAGTAACCAGTCTTGAACATCACCAGTTCATGTTCAAAAAACTGTGTCAGGGTCACGTTTGCCTGCTCGGCAAGTGGATGATCTTCACCCACTGCCACCACCATCTGCTCGCGAAGTAACAGATGGCTGTCAAAGTTTGCTTGTAAGTCTTGGCTGGTAATAATCGCAATATCAACCTCTTCGTTTTGCAACATGCGTAGACTATCGCGAGTCCCCCCTTCAAATAATGATAACTTTAAGTCGGGATAATGGTGACGAAAAGCCATAAGCCGGGATGGCAGATAGTAGGATCCGAGCATGCCGGGCACTGCGATACGTACTTCCCCCTTAGTTAAGTTGGCCATAGATTTTATATGGGCTTCGGCTTGTTTGACCTGCTTGATGATAAGGGTTGCGTGTTGATGCAGGGCATCGCCTTCGGCAGTGAGGGTTAAACGACTGCCATCTTGACCTCGGTAATGCCGGTTGCGGTTGATTAGAGTTACCCCTAAGTCAGTTTCTAAACGCTTAATGCTCTGGCTTAATGCGGGTTGTGCTATGTTGAGCTGCTTGGCTGCTAGGGTAAAGCTGCCTTTAGTGGCTAAGGCATCGAAATGTTTGAGCTGCTTTATATCCATGACGTTCTACCTATTTAACCTGCATTTATGCCACATCGCGCGGCTATACTGATTGATGATTATCCTGATCACAGGGCATCTAACCTGTGTGCTAACGATAAACTCAAATAGTCGATTTATCCATAATTAAAATGTATGGATGTGATAGTAATAATCTATTTTTGTTATGTTTAGGCCGATGCTAGCCTATTAGTATCGGTAGGGAATATAAGTGTGTTACAGATGAGTGACCAGCAATTACAGACGCGTTTGATATGGGGGCTTTCCTTGGCTTCCATCGTTGTTTATATCAATCTCTATTTAGTTCAGGGGATGCTGCCTCTTATTGCTTCAAGCTTTGATGTGCTCCCTGCCCATGCGACTTTACTTCTGTCGGTGACCAGTTTTTCGATGGCATTTTCATTGCTCTTCTATGCCACATTATCTGACAAGATTGGCCGTAGAAACCCCTTGCTGTGGAGCCTTGCGCTCTTAGTCGTCGTTGATCTTCTGCTCATTTTTGTTAATGATTTCAGCACGCTTATTGCGGTTCGATTGTTTCAAGGGGCATTACTCGCCTCGGTTCCTGCTATCGCGATGGCGTATTTTAAGGATATGCTGGATCAGTCTGTATTGCTTAAGGCTGGAGCCATCTATATTGGCGCCAATAGTTTAGGGGGGATTGCAGGGCGATTGTTAGGTGGATTAATGACTCAGTATCTTGACTGGCAACAATCTATGTTACTGCTGTGCGGCCTTACAGCCATTCTGGTGCTGGTTGCCGTTCGGTTACTGCCGAATCGCGATAGAGTCCGAGCTGAGCGAGGAGAGATCGCCCTGCGTCTTGAACGTCATGATCTGAAAGGGTTCTGGTTACACCTGAGTGATAAGACCATGATTAAGCTCTATCTGCTTGGTGCCTTGGCATTTATGGTGATGGTCAATCAGTTCAGTTATATTCAGCTTCACCTTATGCAAGCGCCTTTTAACTGGGGGCGTTTTCAAGTGACCTTGATTTTTCTCTGTTACTTAAGTGGCACCTATGCGTCTTTTCGTTCGGCTAAGTGGGTCAATAGAGTCGGACGTCAGCCACTATTTGTGATCTCTAGTTTGATGATGTGTATCGGCAGCCTAGTCACCTTGTTTGATACGAGTGCCACCATCATCGGAGGATTTCTTTTATCAAGTTTCGGCTTCTTTACCTTCCATAGTGTTTGTAACGCTTGGGTTGCCCAGCGTGCACAGCAGCATAGAGCCAAAGCTACGGCCTTATATCTATGCAGTTACTATCTTGGTGCTGCCGTTGGTGGTCCCTACTTGTTACCCTTTTGGCAGCAATGGGGCTGGAACGGCGTTGTACTGGGCAGCTTATTAGCGCTGTCGGGCGTAGTTGTGCTGGTGGGATTAATGGCACGCGCTAAACGACGCATGCCAGATTCCGCCATGGATCTTATAAAATAAAAGGACCTTATTAGATAAAAAGATCTTATTGGATAAAGGTTTTTCGGTTTAGGCCAAACTTCTGCATCTTGTCATATAAGGTCTTTCTGGGCAGTTCGAGTTGTTCCATGGTGAGCTTGATACTGCCTTTATTTACGCTTAGCGCTTCTTCTATGAGTAAGCGTTCAAAAAACTCCACTCGTTGTTGCAGTGACATATTGGTATTAAGTTGGTTGTTTTGACCCATAGATGTGGCAAAAGCGGCATCGGCGCCAAGCAGAACATAGCGCTCGGCTAGGTTTCTTAACTCTCTAACGTTACCAGGCCAATCATGGGACACAAGCTGAGCTGTATGCTCCGTACTTAATGGGATCAACGCCTTATGATAACGGGCTGAAGCCACACGAGCGAAATGCAAAAACAACAGGCCAATATCTTCACGTCGCTCGCGTAGGGCAGGAATAGGCACGGTCACCAGATTTAGGCGATAGAGTAGATCTTGGCGGAATTCACCGGTATCACATAATGATTTTAGGTCGACCTTAGTGGCGGCAATAATGCGAATATCGAGTTCAATACTCTTATTGGAGCCTAAACGCTCCACTTTTCTGTCTTCTAACACGCGCAGTAACTTAACCTGGAGCGACATGGGGGTGCTCTCAATTTCATCGAGAAAAAGTGTGCCGCCATTCGCATATTCAAATTTACCGATGCGGGTCTTGTCTGCACCGGTAAACGCCCCCGATTCTGCGCCAAAAAGTTCGCTTTCGATAATGGTCTCAGGGATAGCACCGCAGTTAATGGCCACAAAATTGGCTTCACTTCGAGGGCTGTGGTCGTGAAGGTAGCGAGCCACGAGTTCTTTTCCTGTACCGGTTTCGCCTTCAATTAATACATCCGCTGGCATATCGATCACTTGATGTATGATGTGGCGCATCTGCTTTATGCCTGCACTGTGACCTAATATGCGAGGCCCCGGGGTACTTTGTGATTCAAGTTCCCGTTTAAGGCTACGATTTTCTAAAGTGAGACTACGTTTTTCCAACGCGCGTTTAGCAATATCGAGCATATGTTCGTTATTAAATGGCTTTTCAATAAAGTCATAGGCGCCTTGCTTAACGGCTTGAACTGCCATGGCTATATCACCATGACCTGTTAGTAATATGACGGGGATATCTTTGTCTTGAGATTGTAGGATTCGCATTAACTTTAAGCCGTCAATATTGGGCATGTTAACATCGGATATTATGATCCCAGGCCAGTTTTCTGGCAGAGCATTGGTTAACAATCTGGGGTCTGTGATTGACATCGCACAATACGATTCTAGCTCAAATAGTTGCACCAGTGCCGAGCCAATCAAAGGTTCATCATCGACAATAATGATATCGTAGTGGTTATTTTCTAGATTTAGCATTAATGTTTTCCGATGCATGAATGGGTAAGGAGATATTAAAAATGGCACCACCTTCTGACCGATTTGCGACGGTGATTTGCCCCTGCATCGCCTCGACGATCCGTCTTGATATCGATAATCCTAGGCCAAGCCCTTGTCGTGAACTGGTATAATAGGGGTCGAAAATCTTCTTCATCTGACTCTCTTCGATCCCAGTTCCCGTATCTTCAATCGTAATGTGAAGGCGTTCATTTTGCGTCACGCCAATAATCAGCTTTTTAGGTGAACTTTGATGCATCGCCACGATCGCATTGCTCATCAAGTTAATGAGTACTTGCTGAAGGCGAATGGAGTCACACCATATTTGTGCCTTAGTGTCAGGATTATGCAGTACAAGCTCAACACCTTGTTTATCGACCTCGGGCTGGATGATAGTGAGTGCATCGGTAATGCATTGTGCAATACTGATCGCTTTATCATTGCCACGACTTTTACGGGTGAAACTTTTAAATTGTGACACGATAGCCGCAAGTCGATCGGTTAACTCTATGATGGTCATGATATTACTTGATACATCATCCCATTTGCCGCGAGAAAGCAAGGTTTGGGTATTTTGTGCATAACTGCGAATAGCCGCCAGCGGCTGATTTATTTCATGATTAATACTGGCTGACAAGCTACCTATGACGGTGAGTTTCGCCGCTTGGATCAGTTCATCTTGAGTTTCTTTTAGTTGTTTATTACTGGTTTCAAGTGCTTGAGTGCGTTCTTTTACTCGTTGTTCCAACTGCTCATGAGCTTGACGTAGTTTTAAGGTGTTTTTGCGTCGCTCAACGGCATAGAGGAAGGCAACGGCAAATAGTAAATAGATGGCGCCATAAAGCATTAGCAGCGGTGGCAATGCATTATAGGTAGGAGTCATGGGGGCTAAAATATGTACTTTCCATCCCGCATCAGTCATTACGGCTTTACTGTCCATGTAGTCGATAGCAGCTGCTGTGTCTGTACTGATTTGATAAATTTGGAACTTTTCGTTTAGCGTTTCGTCATAGGGCGGTTTTATCGCTAAAGGTGAGACAACGCGATTTGCATATCGTCTGGATTCTTGAATACTAATATTTTTCTCTTCGGTTATCGGTGTTAGTGACCTTAATCGCCAGTTGGTGCTACTCGAGAGAAAAATAATGTTATCGGGATCGGTAATGGCAAATTCATAACTGCTGGCTCTCGCCATACCGGTACTTTGCTGCTCGATTTCCGATACATCGACTTTGACGACGATGACCCCAAGTACTTTGGCATCTGCTTGGTTGGCTTCAATGGGGTAGCTATTGGCATAGATGGGATATGAAAAATAGTATCCGCGTTTATTTGAACTGGTGCCTACCGCAAAATAACGGCCCAACTTCCCCTTTATTGCCTGTTTAAAGTAAGGTCGAAAGGCAAAATTCTGTCCGATAAAAGAGTAACTTTGATGCCAATTACTTGCCGCAATCGCTTTGCCATCGGCGTTAATTAAATAGATATCAAGAGATTCGGTAATACTTTGGATCTCTTGTAAATATTGGTTTAGTGGTTTGATGGTATCGGGATCATCTTGCCTGAGCAATGCGTTGGCAAGTAGAGGATTGGTCGATAACACATGGGGAATACTTTGGTAACGAGATAAAGATCCCGAAAGGAAGCTAACCAACTCCTTTAACTGGGCGCGAGATTGGTGCTTGGTGTCGTGATAGCCATTTTCTAAGTGAAACCAATAAGCAAGGCGTAAAATGGCAAACAGCCCTAAGGTAATGAGTAATATGACACTAAGGTATTTTTTTGTTTTTATATTTATTGACATTAAATGCATGTCCAAATGAGAAATAGCGAGCCTGAAACAGACCACCTAGGTGATCTCTTGTTTCAGACTCACTCAATTGTTACTCAAAATCAAGCGATTTAATATCCATTTAACTTATCAATGTACTCTGGTAAGAACAGTGATATCTGTGGAATGTAAGTGATGAGTACCAAGAAGAATAGTAGCAGCAATAACCACGGCAAACATGAGTGGATCACCCAACCCATACTGCGTCCTGTTATCCCCGCGGTCACAAACAGATTGAGCCCTACTGGTGGGGTTAACATTCCTATCTCCATATTAACCACCATGATGATCCCTAGATGGATGGGGTCGATACCAAGTTGGGTCGCGATAGGAAATAAGATAGGCGCCATAATCAATAAGATAGCCGAGGGTTCCATAAAGTTACCTGCAGCAAGTAGCAGCAAGTTGACTATGATTAGGAAGCCCCAAACGGGGAGTCCCATGCCGACTATGGTTTCAGCAATAAGATGAGGGATCCGCTCAGTGGTTAACACATGGGCGAACAACATCGCATTGGCAATGATAAACAGCAGCATGATGCTGACTTTAGCCCCGTCTCTGACGACATCACGTATCTCTTTATCCGCTGGGGTTTTTATTACTGCGAGCAACATAAACCCTATATTACGTGCTGCAGCTTTAATTAAAGATTCACCTTTCTCTTTCCAGCTGACATTTTTTAATGGTCCTATATCTCTGTAACCAAAGACTGCAATGAAATAAGCGTAAACACAGGCAACGGCTGCCGCTTCGGTTGGACTCGCAATGCCGCCGTAAATAGAGCCTAACACGATAAAGATAAGTGCTAATCCGCCCATGGCTTTTGCGCTAGAGATAGCGAGTATCTTTACTCCTGGAAAGGGGCGAGAAGGGAGCTTTTTAACGCGCGCGACTATGTAGATGGCGAGCATTAACAAAAGACCCATCATTAAACCTGGAATGAGACCTGCCATGAACATTCTGGCTGCGGAGACTTCTGTTGCTGCAGCGTAGACCAACATCACGATTGAAGGGGGGATTAAGATCCCTAAAGTTCCTGAGGTGGTTATCACGCCAGCTGCAAATTTCTCTGGATATCCTGCGCGCACCATGCCCACTATAACAATAGAGCCGATTGCCGCTACTGTAGCGGGAGACGAACCTGATACTGCAGCAAATAACATACAAGCCATGACAGATGCCATAGCAAGACCACCACGGATATGGCCAACACTGTCCATGGCAAAATCGATGATCCGTCTTGCTACACCGCCAGTCGATAAAAAGGCTGAAGAGAGAATGAAGAAGGGGATCGCCAATAAGGTGTAATGTTCTGATGTTGACTCATATAGCTTTAATGCGATAGAAGCTAGCGAGTCATCCGAATAGAGTAGGATGGTCAACATGCTTGAAAAGCCAAGCGCGATAGCAATTGGCATGCCGATGAGCATGCATAGGAAAAGGCTAATAAATAGTGTCGCAATGGTCATTATTTATCTCCCTTAATGTCAGATGAATTCTGGTTAGCTTCTTGATCGATAAGGTGCATACTTTCCTTGGCTTCATCTGCAAATTTAAACCCATCAGTTTGATTGCGAATAATGGCAATAGCTAGTTCAATAAACCGCCATGTCAGTAGTGAAAAACCAATTAATAGTATGCTCTGAGATATCCAAAGTGGTACGGCGGGTTCTTCTACATCAATGCGTAAATACTCCCACGCATTGTCAGGATCAAGCTGGCTAATCAAGAAGTGAGGTAGGTCAATATCTTCCATCGGTACACCGACTTGATACATTTTTACGAGATAGTCCCAGCTACCTATTAAAAACATTGCGCAATAGATTAGGCAGACAATGACTGCAATCAATGCGGTGATTTTTCGGTTTTTTTTGTTTAGCTTAGTGACAAAGGCATCGACGCCTATGTGGGCGCCTACTTTTACGCCGTAGGACATGCCGAAAAGAACAAACCACCCACATAGGGTAAGCGTTAGTTCTTGAATCCACAAAAAGCCAGTATTGAAGAAGAAGCGAGCAATAACTTCTGCAAACACCAATACCGTCATCATGGTAATTAAGGCATTTAGTATGCCTTCTTCGAAATATGAAAATAAACGAGATATCATCTCTTATGCTCCTTAACTAGGAAAGAGGCCGACAGCTAGTGATGCAGCCTCAATGCTTTCCTATTAATTTAGCGAATAGTTATTATTTGTTAGAAGCAACTGCGGCATCAATAAGATTTTTACCAATCTTGTCTTCAAACTGGGCCCATACAGGTTTCATCGCGCTAACCCAAGCTGCACGCTGCTCTGGAGTCAAATAAGTGATTTCAGAGCGATTCGAATCAATAATCGCTTGTTTGTCTTTATCTACTTTAGCCGCTGCAATATCGTTACCGTAGGCAACAGCTTCATCCAAGGCTGCTTTGATCACTTTACGCTTGTCACCTGGTAGTGATTTCCAGAAGGTGTTTGAAGTAACCACCATGTAATCTAGGACGCCGTGATTACTCTCAGTAATATTGCTTTGTACCTCATAAAACTTCTTCGAGTAGATGTTAGACCAAGTGTTCTCTTGACCGTCGATAGCACGTGTTTGCAGTAAGGTGAAAACTTCTGAAAAAGGCTTTTTAACGGGAATAGCATCAACAGCTTGGAACTGTGCTGCAAGTACGTCTGATGCCATGATGCGGAATTTTTTCCCGTTAGCATCGGTGGGTAAAACTAATGGACTACTAGCAGAAAACTGTTTCATACCGTTATGCAAATAACCTAGCCCAACAAGGCCTTTACGCTTCATGGAATTAAGCAGATTTTGACCCGACTCACTCTGCTGGAAGCGATTTACTGCATCCATATCTTGAAAAAGGAAAGGGAGATCGAAAAGCTGTAGTTTTTTGGTGTAACGTTCAAACTTCGACAGAGAAGGTGCTACAAATTGCACATCATTGAGTAGCAGCGCCGACAACTCGTTGTTATCGCCAAATAGCTGTGAGTTTGGAAAGACGTTAACTTGATATTCGCCAGGTAGACGTTGCTCTACCAGTTCTTTAAATTTCAGGGCCATTTGGCCTTTAGGGGTATTTTCGGCGACCACATGCGAGAATTTGATCACAACGGGTTCGGCGAAAACAGAAAAACTGGCGCTAAATAGCGTTGCCAGTGTAGTTAATTTTAACAATTTTTTTAGTGCATTTAGACTGGTACAGGTGTTGAGTAAAGTCATTTTATTATCCCTTATGTTGTTAATCCTTCGGGCTTTTAATGCCAAAGAAGGTTAGCTAACTGATTAACTCAATAGAAGTATAGGCAAGGAATAGGCCATGAATGTTATATTTGTGTAAACAAATAAAAATCAATAAGTTGTGTTTTAGTGTATGTTTTTTTTGCTGCGAGGTTGGGGCAGATGTCGCCCGTTTCTTAGTATGCCGTGGGTGGTTTTCCACCCATTTTTGGTGGTTTTGTGATGCGTATCAATTTTGAGGCCAGAGCTTGTGTCGGTTGTGTCCCACATAAAATAGCCAGAATGCAACAAATGTTGTTAGTGAGCCAGCGAGCAAAGCTATTTTGACATCTACTATCGCTAACACTCCGCCGACTAATGCTGCCAATAGATTACCTAGGCAAAATATGGTGACTAACATGCCCATCAACTGTCCCTGTGGCCGATCTTGATACGCCGTCGAAAGGTAAGAGGGTAGAAATCCGCTATAAATGGCGATCCCCGCTCCAGTGGTTACAAAAGTGATAAGAAATGCGGATTGTCCTAGAAATGGAAAGCTTAATAGTGACATGATAAATATGCCGATCCCTATCAAGCTCGCACTCGCGTGAGAGAGTCGCTTCTGGATACATGGGTTTATCCATACACTGGTCGTTATCATTGATGCTGTAAGTAGCACGGTTGCCCAGCTTATTTTGATAGAAGTGTACTCAAATAACCTCACCAGATGGAGAGGATAAAACTCATAATAAAGATTGACCCCCATCGTCAACAACAAATAGATGATAAAAAATTGCTTTAATGCTGGATCTTTAAGAAGCGTTAGACTCGAACTTTTGCTTGCATTGTGGCAGGGGGTATTGAGCTTCTCTGGGAGTAGGCAATGACTAAAGACCGCACAAGCTAAACAGGCTGCAGCAGCAACCCAAAACACGCTATCAACGCCCAAATAAAGTAAGTAGCCGCCAGCTAGAGGGCCAATAAGGTAACCGCCATAACCCATAGCACTAATCAATGAGAAGCTTCGCGTCTTGTCTATCGTGGGGTGAAGATCTGCTGCGATAGCCCTTGCTATCGCAATATTACCTTCACAGAACCCGGTGAGCAGACGCGCGATACAAAAGAGTAGGTATTGTTCCGATATGGCAGCCATTGCGGTTAGCCCATAACCTATTGCGCTACCCATTAGCGTCAAGGTGAGAAGGCGCTTACGTCCATGTCGATCCGATAAGCTCCCAATCATACTGCTTCCAATGATGATCCCTAATGGATAAATTCCTAAAACAATGCCAAGTAATAACTCACTGGGTAAGTTAAGAAATTGTGTTAGCAATGAATTTCCATTTGCGAAAAGTGGCGCTAAGACGGGATAAGGGAGTGCGATTCCCGCGACACTAATGAGCGTAACGATAAGGGTTACCGCTAAAATTTGTTTGGCAGAGGTAATATCTTGGTTCGTCGCGATGTGAGTGGAATTCATATCTTCCCTTGTTGTCCATTACATTTTCCCAGAGATATTTATACTCTCCCAAATAAACTTAGATATGTAAACTTTTTTATTTACATATTATCGAGAGGATACAAGGAGGCGATGGTAATAATAACGCTTCGGGATTATTTTAGTGGGTCAATACGTTTAAGAATGGCTTCAGAGGGCAGTAGTTCTAAGTGGCCATGAGCATCAAAATACCAACCAGTAATGAAGCCTTTTTGGCGCATAGCAACAAGGTTTTGCATTACCTCTTGTGCTTCAATGAGAGCCTGCTCTTCGTTGCACCCGTGTGTCAGTTTTAAGTAGGCTGCAATACTAGCAAGCGAAGCTGATTGAGTGACATCGGCCATATTTTATCACCAGTTAAACGGCATTTTTGCTAAGTAATAATTGAAGAATAGTTGAGGATGAGGGTTTAGCAATACTTAAAATAACTTGAGGGGGCTTGCTTATAGGTTATTTAACTATAAAACACTGCTGCTAGTCATAAAGAAGAAATATGGTGGTCGATACTGGGCTCGAACCAGTGACCCCCTCCTTGTAAGGGAGGTGCTCTCCCAGCTGAGCTAATCGACCTGGGATGGTGAGTAATTTATCGTATCTTGTAAAGAAGATATGGTGGTCGATACTGGGCTCGAACCAGTGACCCCCTCCTTGTAAGGGAGGTGCTCTCCCAGCTGAGCTAATCGACCTGGGATAATTACTAGGCTAACAATTTGATAACAATGGTGGTCGATACTGGGCTCGAACCAGTGACCCCCTCCTTGTAAGGGAGGTGCTCTCCCAGCTGAGCTAATCGACCTGGGACATTATTATATTCGATATTCTCTCATTAGATGAGATGGTGGTCGATACTGGGCTCGAACCAGTGACCCCCTCCTTGTAAGGGAGGTGCTCTCCCAGCTGAGCTAATCGACCTGGGAATATCTAACAACGTTAATTTGAACTACTTAATATCTCAACCAATGGCTGAAATATGGTGGTCGATACTGGGCTCGAACCAGTGACCCCCTCCTTGTAAGGGAGGTGCTCTCCCAGCTGAGCTAATCGACCTGGGATATTTCAAATTGTACAGCCATACAGAATATGGTGGTCGATACTGGGCTCGAACCAGTGACCCCCTCCTTGTAAGGGAGGTGCTCTCCCAGCTGAGCTAATCGACCTCGCTGTGTGGGGCCGTATTATAGGGGGGAACGATCTACTGTCAACGCTTTTTTTTGATAAAACATGGAGTCCGGTTCAAATTTGTGCGGTTTGGCTTAATGTTAAACAAAACAGCGTGAAGCAAGTTCTAAGACTGACTAAAAATTATCTTTATTGCTTATATTAGGGCTGAACATTTGGATAAGGAGCTCGTTAAACAATAAACCTTGAGTAGATAAACCTATGCTTTTCTGAGGTATGTAAAGGTGCATATCGTTTTTTCTTAACTTAATGAAGGCGAAGAGAACCAAAGAACAGGTCTATTTTGCCGCCTGTTGATTATCTATCGCAAAAGATAGTTCCAACTCTTAATAGATAATCGTGGAGAGTATTTTCTCTTATGCTGTTTGGCTGTTAGAATAGCCGCCACATTTAATAGTTCAGTCTACAATTTAGACTTTCGAAAATAGGTTTGTGTCCCATTATGACGACTAAGACGCGTTTCGCTCCAAGTCCTACTGGCTTTTTACACGTAGGTGGTGCTCGTACTGCATTATATTCATGGCTATACGCCCGTGCTAACCAAGGTGAATTTGTTTTACGTATTGAAGATACCGATCTTGAACGTTCTACACCCGAAGCATGTGAGGCGATTTTAGATGGCATGGAGTGGCTAGGGCTGACGTGGGATGAAGGTCCATATTATCAAACTAAACGTTTTGATCGTTACAATGAGATTATTGCTCAGATGTTGGAGCAGGGCACAGCATATAAGTGTTACTGCAGCCGTGAGCGTATTGAATTGATGCGTGAAGAACAGGCTGCTAACGGCGAACAGCAGAAATATGATGGTTGCTGCCGTGATAAAGCCCCTCGCGACACAGATGAGCCGTTTGTTATTCGTTTTAAAAACCCAACAGAGGGCAGTGTGGTATTTGATGATCACGTCCGTGGTCGCATTGAGATCTCAAATGAACTGCTTGATGATTTGATCATCGCTCGCACCGATGGCACGCCAACTTATAATTTTTGTGTCGTAGTTGATGACTGGGATATGGGGATCACCTGTGTCGTGCGTGGTGAAGACCATATCAATAATACTCCACGTCAAATTAACATATTAAAAGCACTCGGTGCGCCGATCCCTGAATATGCACACGTTGCAATGATCTTAGGTGATGATGGTGCCAAGCTGTCTAAACGTCATGGTGCTGTTGGTGTTATGCAATATCGTGATGATGGTTATCTACCTGAAGCACTGCTTAACTATTTAGTCCGTCTCGGTTGGTCACATGGCGACCAAGAGGTGTTTTCGATAGATGAGATGAAGCAGTTCTTTAAGCTAGATGATATCAATAAGGCGGCTTCTGCATTTAATACCGACAAGCTAATTTGGTTAAATCAGCATTATATGAAAGAGCTTGCCCCTGAATATGTTGCTAAGCATCTTGAATGGCATATGGCGGATCAAAAGATCGATACGACCAATGGCCCTGCATTAGCTGAAGTGGTTACCGCGTTGGCTGAGCGTGCTAAAACACTTAAGGAGTTGGCAGCTTCTAGTCGTTACTTCTATGAAGATTTTGCCGATTTTGATGAAACTGCGGCTAAGAAGCATCTACGTGGTGTTGCATTAGAGCCGCTTCAATTGGTTCAGAAAAAATTAGCAGCGTTACCTGAGTGGTCATTGGAAGGGATTCACCAAGCTATCGAAGATACTGCGGCTGAATTAGAAGTCGGTATGGGTAAAGTTGGCATGCCACTTCGTGTAGCGGTTACCGGTGCAGGTATGTCACCAGCTGTCGATTTAACCCTATTCCTCGTTGGTAAGGCTCGTTGTGAACAAAGAATCTCCAAAGCGATTGAATTTGTAGCAAATAGAATAAATTCCTAAAAAACGAGTTGACACTTTTGGGTGTGCTGCATAGAATGCGCCTCGCAGTTGAGACACAGCGTAGCAAATGCTTGCGGTACACTCAAAAGCAACAAGTTAGGTTAGGGGCCTTAGCTCAGCTGGGAGAGCGCAACACTGGCAGTGTTGAGGTCAGCGGTTCGATCCCGCTAGGCTCCACCATCTAATTTGTTTAAGCGTTTAAGCGTTGAAGCGATAGCCTACTGGCTTTAACGAGTATTCACTCGATACAGAGTATAACGTATCAAAAGTGTCCCATTCGTCTAGAGGCCTAGGACACCGCCCTTTCACGGCGGTAACAGGGGTTCGAATCCCCTATGGGATACCACTTTTTTGAGTGGTTGACTGTAAAGTTAACGATTCGCTAGCATTGATGTTTAGCCTACAGGCATCGATGAGTATTCACTCGATACAGAGTATAACGTATCAAAAGTGTCCCATTCGTCTAGAGGCCTAGGACACCGCCCTTTCACGGCGGTAACAGGGGTTCGAATCCCCTATGGGATACCACTTTTTTGAGTGGTTGACTGTAAAGTTAACGATTCGCTAGCATTGATGTTTAGCCTACAGGCATCGATGAGTATTCACTCGATACAGAGTATAACGTATCAAAAGTGTCCCATTCGTCTAGAGGCCTAGGACACCGCCCTTTCACGGCGGTAACAGGGGTTCGAATCCCCTATGGGATACCACTTTTTTGAGTGGTTGACTGTAAAGTTAACGATTCGCTAGCATTGATGTTTAGCCTACAGGCATCGATGAGTATTCACTCGATACAGAGTATAACGTATCAAAAGTGTCCCATTCGTCTAGAGGCCTAGGACACCGCCCTTTCACGGCGGTAACAGGGGTTCGAATCCCCTATGGGATACCACTTTTTTGAGTGGTTGACTGTAAAGTTAACGATTCGCTAGCATTGATGTTTAGCCTACAGGCATCGATGAGTATTCACTCGATACAGAGTATAACGTATCAAAAGTGTCCCATTCGTCTAGAGGCCTAGGACACCGCCCTTTCACGGCGGTAACAGGGGTTCGAATCCCCTATGGGATACCACTTTTTTGAGTGGTTGACTGTAAAGTTAACGATTCGCTAGCATTGATGTTTAGCCTACAGGCATCGATGAGTATTCACTCGATACAGAGTATAACGTATCAAAAGTGTCCCATTCGTCTAGAGGCCTAGGACACCGCCCTTTCACGGCGGTAACAGGGGTTCGAATCCCCTATGGGATACCACTTTTTTGAGTGGTTGACTGTAAAGTTAACGATTCGCTAGCATTGATGTTTAGCCTACAGGCATCGATGAGTATTCACTCGATACAGAGTATAACGTATCAAAAGTGTCCCATTCGTCTAGAGGCCTAGGACACCGCCCTTTCACGGCGGTAACAGGGGTTCGAATCCCCTATGGGATACCACATTTTAATTTTGTGTTATCTGCTTTACGATATCGACTGTGATATCTTTATTGCTACATGAAATTGGGGCCTTAGCTCAGCTGGGAGAGCGCAACACTGGCAGTGTTGAGGTCAGCGGTTCGATCCCGCTAGGCTCCACCATATAAGCGTTTAAGTACGCATAAAAACCACCGCAAGGTGGTTTTTTTTATCTAAAATTTACTTTCCGCTCGTTATGCCAATCAGTATAAAGAGCCGATCGGTCAGCGAGAGCGTAGCCTTTCAGGGGGAATGCCCTTAATTTATCCTCGGCTCTGGCACCCTTAATAACACCTCCATACGTTATCCTAATTCCTAATTCCTAAATCATCCTAATTCCTAAATCATCCTAAATCCATGAAGTCGGGACTCGCCTCGAATTCGTTGCCGAAAACATCGTGAATCGTTCATTTTCCTATATTGATTGGTATCAAGCATATTTTTTAGTTGCTTGAAGAAGCAGAAAAGTTTGGTCCTTACATTGGTGAAATAGCAATTGCTATTAGCTCGCTTGTGCAGCCAGAGGTAACTGAGTCTACAATTTGATGACTAATTGGGTGAATGATTTGTCATTTCTGCCTTAAAGCAGCAGACAAAGAGGATATAAAGTGAATATTAGAATTTTAATTATGTGTTTATCCATGGCATTTATCGGGTTCTTTGTGTGTGCCCAAGATGAGCTACCATCAGATTCTCATGGGATTGCTTATCCAGCAGGGTGGCAAAATTGGTCGTCTATAGCGGTTTCGCATCGCACAGATAATAAGACGGTTAGGGCGATTTTAGGCAATAGCATTGCGGTAGAAGCTGCTAGAAATGGTCATATAAATCCATGGCCTGACGGTAGTATTATTGGCAAGGTGGTGTGGAAGGAGACACAGTTGGGGAGCTGGCCAACGGCTGTTGGACCGAAAGAGTTTGTCCATGCTGAGTTTATGTTTAAGGATTCTAAAAAATATTCAGAGACTTATGGATGGGGCTGGGCAAGGTGGGTTGGTATGCAGCAAATGCCTTTTGCTGGGGGAATGCAAGTTTGTATTTCTTGTCACACTCCGGTTAAAGAGCATGATTGGGTGTTTACCGAGGCCGCTCAGTTTCCAGCGTCGAAATAGTCATATCCCTCTAAGACCTCTCTTTGATCTTAGAGGGAAGCAATGGGGGGGCGAGATCTAATCGATACCTAAGAAACCGCCAGTTTGATGAGCCCAAAGCTGCGCGTATATGCCACCTTGTGCAATCAACTCTTTGTGGGATCCTTGCTCCACAATTTTTCCCTGATCCAATACGATCAATCTGTCCATCGCTGCGATAGTGGAGAGGCGATGGGCAATCGCAATCACGGTTTTACCTGCCATCAATTGATACAAACTCTCCTGGATTGCGGCTTCAATCTCAGAGTCTAATGCCGATGTGGCTTCATCAAGCAATAAAATCGGTGCGTTTTTCAGCAATACCCTTGCAATAGCGATACGTTGACGTTGACCACCAGAGAGCTTAACACCGCGCTCACCCACTTGAGCATCTAAGCCGTGATTTCCTTCTGGATCGCTTAAGGCTTGAATAAAGTCAAAGGCTTGGGCTTGTTTAATTGCATTCTCTAATTCCTGCTCTGTCGCATCAGGCTTACCGTAACGTATATTGTCGCGGATCGAGCGGTGCAGGAGTGAGGTATCTTGGGTTACCATACCTATACAGGAACGAAGAGAGTCTTGGGTGACCTCTCTGATATCTTGACCATCGATAGCCACCGAGCCTTTCTCTACGTCGTAAAAACGCATTAACAGGTTAACTAATGTTGATTTCCCCGCACCAGAGCGACCAACAAGGCCTACTTTTTCGCCAGCTTTGATATTCAGATTAAGCGCTTCAATCACGCCAGTGTCTTCACCGTAATGAAAACTAACCCCATCGAAGTCAATTCTACCTTCACTAACCTCTAAGGTGGTCGCTTTGTCGCTATCTTGAATCGTGGTCGGCTTTGAGAGTGTGTTCATGCCATCAGCCACGGTGCCAATATTTTCGAACAGTGAGCTTATCTCCCACATGATCCATTGGGACATACCGTTGAGCCTGAGAGAGAGGCTGACCGCAACGGCGATGGCACCTATGGTGATAGCACTGTCACGCCACAGCCAAATAGAGACCGCAGCAATGGTAAAGGCCAGCAGGTAGTTAATCACTTGAACGCTGACGTTTATCCCTGTGACCAGACGCATCTGACGATAGACGGTATCGAGGAATCCTGTCATGCTCTCCTTGGCGTACTGGGCCTCTTTCTGGGTGTGAGAAAACAATTTCACCGTAGCAATGTTGGTGTAGCTATCGACAATACGCCCTGTCATAGATGAGCGCGCATCGGCTTGTTCTGTAGAAACCTTTTTGAGCTTGGGTAAAAAATAGATCTGCAAACCTGCGTATAAGCCAAGCCAGATCAGCATGGGGAGCATTAATCTAAAATCAGCATCTGCGATGATCACTAACATGGATAGGAAATAAACAAGAATATAGACCAAGACATCAAGCAGCTTAGTCACTGTTTCACGCACTGCGAGTGAGGTTTGCATCACTTTTGTCGCTATGCGTCCAGCAAAATCATTTTGATAAAAAGAGACACTTTGTTTGAGTAGGTATCTATGTGCTAGCCAACGAATCGACATGGGATAGTTGCCCAATAGCCCTTGATACACCACTAAGGCATGCAGCAGCACTAATGTGGGAATAACAACCAATACCAACAAAGCCATCGTCAGTAACTTGTCACCTTGCTCGGCGAACAGGGTTTCAGGGGTATGACTAGCAAGCAGATCGACTAGATCGCCCATAAAAGCAAACAGTGATACTTCTAATATTGCCAACGCTGCAGTCAAAATTGACATGATCACCAGAGGGATTTCGAAACCTTTGGTGTAATGCCTGCAAAAGGCGTAGATCCCTTTAGGGGGCTGAATTGGCTCGTCATCGGGCAGTGCATCAACCCATGATTCAAATAGCTTAAACATTAATGTCCTTTTAGACTGAGAGCTAGGGATAAGTTTTGTGAATGTCACATATTACCAGAAGCTTAATGATTAATGTCTATCAAGCTTGAACTAAAGCCAAACTATTGAAAGAACCCTTGTTGGAAAGGGGAATTGACAGATGGGGGCGTTCGTACGCTAATGATCTGTTTGGGGCTGGGCATATTTGGTTGAGTTCCGTTTTCCGCTAGTATCATCAGACCGCTTGGATTAGAGTTGGCTCAACCCGATGGAATAGCCCTTGGAGCGAGTGCCCCAAATGAATTGCGACAACCGATTTACAACAGAGAGTTTTCGCCGTGCAAGATTATCGCGAGACTCACGTTTCGATGGTCTTTTTTTCGTTGGCGTCTTCTCTACTGGGATCTATTGCAGGCCCATTTGTCCGGCAGTAGCGGCGAAAGAGGCTAATGTCGGTTATTTTGATACCGCTTTAGCCGCCGCTAACAAAGGATTAAGACCTTGTTTGCGATGTCGGCCCGATAGCGCACCTCTGTCCAATCCATGGATGGGGACACAAACCACGGTAAATCGCGCTGTCGCATTAATCAACAACGGGATCTTATCGGGTCCAGATGCTATATCAATAACAGCGCTCGCCGATAAATTGGGGATCACTAGCCGACATCTTCGTTCTCTGTTTCATCAGCATTTAGGGGTATCGCCAAAACAATATGCACAGTATCAACAGTTAATGTTTGCCAAGCAGTTACTGCATGAAACAGCCCTGCCGATCACCGATGTTGCTTTTGCGGCAGGTTTTAACAGTGTTCGGCGTTTCAACGAGTTATTTCGGCAACAGTTACAGCTGACGCCCAGCGCGATACGCAAAAGTGATCATGCCCCAACTCGATTAGGGGGAGATTCGACGAGCCTTCATTTGCGACTTTTTTATCGCCCGCCCTTTAATTGGCAACATCAACGAGAATTTTATCGCCTTCGGGCAGTAGACGGGATGGAGTGGACTGGTGAGGATCACTATGGTCGCAGTTTTCAAATCGATGGCGTCCACGGATACTTCGAGGCGACCCATTGTGAAGTGTCCTGCTGTTTCAAGGTTAAGATTGTGATGAACTGCACCGATGATCTTGTTCATCTCAATGCTGTGGTCACCAATATTCGGCGGATACTGGATTTAGATGCCGATCTGATTGAAGTGGAGAACCGACTCCTAGCCTTGGGGGATTATCTACCCAAGATCAATAGCGGTATTCGAATCCCCGGCGTGTGGTCACCATTTGAGGCGGCATGTAGGGCGGTTCTCGGTCAACAAGTCAGCGTCGCGCAATCGGTAAAACTGTTACAGGCATTAGTTGATCATTATGGTGAGACAGTGATGCTTGAGGGTCATGAAGTGAGATTATTTCCTAGTGCAGAAGCGATTGCTGGCGCATCGCTTGAGTGTCTCCGAATGCCTGGTGCTAGAAAGGAGGCGTTATGCGCATTAGCAAGATTTATTCGTGATAACCCCCAAGCCTCGATTGAGGAATGGCTGTCAATTAAGGGAATTGGTCCCTGGACGGTAGATTATGTGCGCCTAAGGGGCTTAAGTTTGCCTAATATCTTGTTAGCCAGTGATCTCGTTGTTAGAAATCAGTTGCTTGGCGCTTTATCGACCACTGGACAAGTTAACTCTCTCGATGTAACAGCTTCTAAAAGTGAAAAACTGAAGCATTATTTAGCCATGAGTGAGTATTTGGGCGGCCAAATTTCACCTTGGGGAAGTTATTTAACCTTTCAATTATGGAGTCAACAATGACCTTGGTTTGCGCAAAGAACTATCGAGCAATGACGAGAAATGATGGCGAAGTTAACTTTACGCCAATCGTAAGACAAGAATTAACGACCAAAATTGGAAATATTGTCATCGCTGCGAATCGATTTGGCCTGTCTCATTTGACCTTCAGCCCAAATGAGACCGACAGCTGGGCATCAAGGAGTATCGCTTTAATTGCGGCTACTGATGCGGACAAGCTACTAGCCAAAGCGCATTTAGATAGAGCCAAGAATGAGATCGAGCAGTATCTGTTAGGACAACTCACCGATTTTACCGTGCCGTTAGCGCCAGTTGGCACTGTGTTTCAGCATCAGGTTTGGCAAGCATTACTCGCCCAGCCTTTTGGTCAATCCTGTAGCTACAGTGATATTGCAAACTTGATCGATAATCCCAAAGCGGTGAGGGCTGTCGGCAGTGCTAATGGCGCTAATCACATCGCAATTATTATCCCCTGTCATCGAATCATCGGCAAGAGCGGTAAATTAACCGGTTACGCTTATGGTCTTGGGATTAAACAGCAGCTACTCATGTTAGAGACTGGCACGACTAACTGGTAAATAGTAAGCTTTTGGAATGCTTTTACAGTACAATATTGGGCTATATAAAATTCGAGTATTCCGTTTTAGCTATGACCTCAGAAAACCTTTCCAATGTTGACATGCCAAGCCAGAGCCATTTTAGTCAGCTTAACCTCTGCGAAGCATTGCAATCTCGTCTTGTTGAGCTTGGGTATACCCAGCCAACACTGGTACAGCAGCAAGCTATCCCCGTGGTGCTAGCGGGGGGGGACCTATTAGCAGGAGCCAATACCGGATCGGGAAAAACGGCTGCTTTTGCACTCCCTTTGCTGCAGCAGCTCACTGGTCAGCGTTCTTCTGGCGGTAACTATGTTAGCGCATTAGTGTTAGTGCCAACGCGAGAGTTGGCGCAGCAAGTTGCCGATAGTTTTGTTAGTTATGGTGCGACATTAGCGCCGAAAGCTAAGGTACTGGCGGTATATGGTGGTGTATCGGTTAATACCCAGATGTTAGCGCTGCGCGGTGGTGTTGACGTTTTAGTGGCTACACCTGGACGACTATTAGATCTGCTCTCAAGTAATGCGTTAAAACTCAGTAAGCTACAAACCCTAGTGTTAGATGAAGCCGATCGTATGCTTAATCTTGGTTTTACCGATGAGTTGAATCAAATCTTGGCACTATTGCCCGAGAAAAAACAAACTTTGCTCTTTTCTGCCACCTTCCCTGAAGAGGTGCGTGAATTAACAACGGCGTTGCTGCATCAGCCCGTTGAGATCCTGTTACAAAACGATGAGCAACAAACAATTACTCAACGCGTATTTACGGTAAATCGAGAACGTAAAACGGCATTGCTTGCTGAGCTGATAAAGCGTAATGCTTGGCAGCAAGTGCTCGTTTTTGCCAGTGCCAAAAATAGCTGTAATCGAGTGGCTCAAAAGTTGGCGAAACAGGGGATCACAGCAGAAGTATTTCACAGCGATAAGGCTCAGGGGACCAGAACGCGTCTGCTTGATGGGTTTAAGCGCGGTGAGATAACGGTTTTGATTGCCACTGATATCGCCGCTCGTGGTATTGATATCGACAAGTTACCAGTCGTCATAAACTATGAGTTACCTAGAAGTCCTGCTGATCATATGCATCGCATCGGGCGTAGTGGTCGTGCAGGCGTCGCTGGTGAGGCTATCTCTTTGATCAGCCATGAAGATTATCATCACTTTACGGTTATAGAGAAGAAGAACAAATTTCGCTTAGAACGAGAGCAGTACCCTGGATTTGAAGCCGACGACGAAGCGCCTGAAGATTGTGCTTCTCGGATGGAAAAGCCGATGGCTAAGCCAGAAGGTTCGGGAAAGAAGAAGCGTAAAAAGTTACCTAAGATCAATGAACAGCTATGGGGAACTAAGTCATAGTGTCATTCGTTTTCTCTGTTAATTTGTGAATAGAAGGAAGGGTTATGCAACACCTTTTTTGGTTGGTAGAAGGACGAGTGGCAGGACGGTGTGGTCCTAATAAAGAAAATTGGGATATTGCCGACTTGAAGCAAGGTGGTATCGGTGCCGTGTTGTCAGTTAATCGTGGCGACATGTGTGAGCCACAAGAGTTTGCTCGTCATGGTATTCGTTATGCCTGTATCCCCTTTTCGAGTAATGTGCCTCCTCTTGAAGGTGATGTTGAAATATGCGCCGAGCAGTTACCTAAAGCGCTTGAGTTCATAAAGCAGTGTGAAGCGGATGATATTGCTGTGATGGTTCATTGCCGCTCAGGTAAAGATAGAACCGGTTTATTAATGGCTTACTATTTGATGAGTAATGGCGCCGCGCCGCTGCATGCGGTGAGCCAAGTTCGTGCTATTCGTGATATCGCGTTTAGCGCCGAAGGGTGGGATCAGTTCGCGTTTGACGTATTATACACTTTACAAGACTGAATTGATTAGCCTATGTTAGCTCATAGGCTATTGATCTAGGATTATTAACATGAGGCTATTAGTGGCTTATGTTTAACAAGTTCTCGCTGACTGGAGTTATCGTTTGTTTACTTCTCATCTTAGTGGGTTGTTCATCTACTGTTCCTGTTGCAACAAAAATCCCGAGTTATAAAGTTGATGCACCGATTGATTCCTCTCTTTACGCATTTCTTCAACCAGCATTAGCCGAACATCCTAAAAAAACAGGTGTGTTGCCATTAGGGTCAGGCGTTGATGCTTTTATTGCTCGTTTGGCCGTCGTTAAAGCGGCCAGCTCAAGTATCGATCTGCAATATTACATCTATCATGATGACGAAACGGGCAGGATGCTAATGTGGAAGCTCCTTGATGCTGCAGATAGAGGGGTGCGAATTAGAATTCTGCTCGATGATTTAACCACTAAAAATCTTGATGAGGGGTTAATGTTATTAGCCAGCCATCCAAACATTGCGATCCGTTTATTTAATCCTTCGTATGACAGAACGTTTCGTAGTCTAGGTATGTTGACCGGCTTCGCTAGGCTCAATCATCGGATGCACAATAAATCCCTTACGGTCGATAACCTCATCACTGTCGTCGGTGGACGGAATATAGGCAACGAGTATTTTTCCAAAAATGAAGAAGTTGATTTCGGTGATTTTGACCTGCTGACCATAGGTGCGGCTGTAGATAAGGTTTCAGATCAGTTTGATCTTTATTGGAATGCGTCTGTTGTCTATGAGATTGAAAGTTTAGTCGAGCCGACTACACCACAGATGCAAGTTAACGCCGAAGCAAAAATGGCTGAGCGAAAAGCCAACTTTGAAGGCGATGAATATCTTGACCGTTTAGAGTTTAGTGAGTTGTTAAGTGAGATCCGCAAAGCTGACATTGAATGGTTTTGGGGCGATGCAAAGGTGGTATATGATCCTCCTGAGAAAGCAACGTCGGATAGTCGTCAGCAATGGCTAATGTCTGATCTTACTCACTTTCTGTCTCAAGCTAAACAGCAGGTATTGTTAGTTTCGCCCTATTTTGTGCCGACACCATCAGGTACAGAAGCCTTTATTGCGGCAGTTAAATCAGGGATTAAGGTGACAATAATCACCAATAGTCTTGCCGCTACCGATGTGTTGGCTGTTCATGCGGGGTATCAGAAATACCGTAAACAACTAGTGGAAAATGGTGTCACTATCTATGAAATGAAGGTGGATATAAATCATCGTCCATCAGCGTGGAAGGGAAGTTCTCGATCGAGCCTTCATGCGAAGACATTTGTGCTCGATTCTGAGGCTGTTTTTGTTGGCTCCTTTAATTTTGATCCGCGTTCGGCGTGGATTAATACTGAGCTAGGCATCATTTTCGATAGTCCAAGGTTTGCGTCGTCCATGTTAGATGCGATAGATAAGGCATTACACAATAATAGCTATCGTGTGGCGATAGAAGAGGGTGAGCTTATTTGGTTTGATCAGTGTCAGTCAAAGACCTATTATGCAGAGCCTCAAGCGAGTTTTTGGCGAAAATTCATGGCAGATTTTATTGGCTTATTTCCTATAGAGTCTCAGTTGTAGTTGGTAAATTATCTTAGGTTGAGCATCGTCAATATCGGACTGATGTGCTAGGGTTAATCTTATAAGACGAGGCCTAAATTAATGTTGGTAAGATTATGAAAAGTAAGGCAAGTCAATCTCAGGGATTATTGTTGTTTAGACTATCACACAGTCAATTATTTGCTTTGGGGACACTAAAAATAAGAGAGCTAGTGCCCTATACGACATTAAGTGCTATTCCTAAGTCACATCATACTATCATTGGCGCTGCGACTGTTCGCGGGCATACCATACCCATTATCGATATGGCTGCAGCGGTAGGATATCCTCCGATCGCCGAAGCGGAAAGGGCAAACGCTTATATTATTATTACCGATTGTCAGCGAATGGTGATGGGTTTTTTGGTGCGTTCAATCGATAAAATTATTGAGTGTAATTGGCGCGATATCGAATCGCCGCCAAATAATTTAGGAAAGAACGCCTATTTAACAGGCGTCACTAGAGTCGATGATAAGCTGGTACAACTGCTTGATGTCGAGTTATTGCTGTCAAAAGTGTTTCCCTCCAGCCCTGAAACGACTCGTGCGATTTTGACCGATGTGCAACGTGAGATTTTAAAGCCGCTTAATATCCTATTAGTGGATGATTCTCTGGTCGCCCGTAAGCAACTCTCTGACGCGTTAGACAGTATTAATATTCCTTATTTAGTGACATCCGATGGTCGTGAGGCGTTATCGATTATGGAGCATGCTTATCAAGAGGGGCGACCTGTCGACCTTCTCGTTAGTGATATTGAAATGCCGGGGCTCGATGGTTATGAACTGGCGTTTGAAGTCAAAAATACGCCTTCACTTGCTAATGCTTATATCATCTTACATACCTCACTCTCTAGCGAGATAAGTGTCAGTCAGGCACATCAAGTGGGGGCAAATGAGGCGTTAACTAAATTTGATGCCCATGAGTTGATCGAGGCTATGCTTAGAGGCGCAGAGAGTCATAGACAACTGAAACATTAGCATTTTGTTATGGTTATGATGCTAATGAGTAATATCACTTGCTAAATTGACCTGATCGCTAGACAAGGTCACTCTGTTTCTATAAAACTTCAAGATGAAGGAAGTTTAACCTTGGATCAACTGGCGAGATGGTGATAGTCGTGTCGCCCTTTAAATGCTAAATTATTCTCCGTTATGCCTATTCAATATTAAATAGCGGCATCGGAGGATAGTCAGATAATTTAACTTCTAAAAAAGCGTGATATATAAGGTTAAATTTTAACAATAACAATCATAGGTCAATCAATGAATCAAAGCCGTTCTTTATTTGCCAAATTGGCAGATGGTAGCCTTGTGCTACAAATTATGTTGGGGATTATTGCGGGGATATTGTTAGCATCATTTTTTCCCTCTTCTGCGAAAAGTATTGCGTTTTTAGGTGATCTTTTTGTCGGTGCCCTTAAGGCGATAGCGCCGATTTTGGTATTTATTTTGGTTGCCGCATCAATTGCTAATCAAAAGAAAAACGCTAAAACTAACATGCGTCCTATCATTTTTTTATACCTATTTGGTACCTTTGCTGCGGCGATAACGGCTGTCACTATGAGTTTTATGTTCCCGACAACATTGGCCTTGGTCACTGCGGCTGACGGGACTGCCCCCCCAGAAGGGATAGCTGAAGTTATCAATACACTGCTATTTAAGATTGTGGATAACCCTGTACATGCGCTAATGACAGGCAACTATATTGGTATTTTGGCATGGGGTGTCGGTTTAGGTATTGTGCTTCATCAAGGGAGCGAGACCACCAAGACAGTATTTGCCGATATAAGCCATGGCGTATCACAAATGGTTCGTTTTGTTATTCGTTTGGCACCAATTGGCATATTCGGTTTGGTGGCGAATACGTTTGCAGAAACGGGCTTTGAAGCTATTGCTGGTTATGCTCATCTACTTATTGTGCTGTTAGGGACGATGTTGATTATTGCACTAGTCGTTAATCCATTGATTGTTTGGTTTAAAATCAGACGCAATCCTTATCCGTTAGTCTTTACCTGCCTACGTGAAAGTGGTGTTACTGCATTCTTTACGCGTTCAAGTGCAGCTAATATTCCAGTCAATATGGCGTTATGTGAAAAGCTTAAATTACATGAAGACACTTATTCAGTTTCCATTCCGCTGGGAGCCACTATTAACATGGGCGGAGCTGCGATCACTATTACCGTCCTTACCTTGGCGGCAGCGCATACCCTTGGTGTTCAGGTTGATATATTGACGGCAATTTTGCTTAGCGTGGTTGCAGCCGTATCGGCATGTGGTGCCTCTGGTGTGGCTGGTGGTTCTCTATTATTAATCCCATTAGCGTGTAGCTTATTTGGGATCAGTAATGAAGATGCAATGCAGGTCGTTGCCGTTGGATTTATTATTGGTGTTATCCAAGACTCAGCGGAAACCGCATTGAATAGTTCGACAGATGTTCTGTTTACGGCATCGGCATGTGAAGCCGCTGAAAGATCTGAAAACAGCTAGCGTGATATCTGAGACGTAAATAAGGAGCCAATGGCTCCTTTTTTTATACTTGTCGGCGGCGTTAAGCGTAATTTGTCAATTGTTAAAAAGAAAGAGGGTTTTACGCAGTAGGTAATTTGTATTAAATTTCACTAAACTAATGCATTAAAAGTGATTTAGATCGCGTTATTATTTCACTTGTAAGATACAATTTCACCTGTAAAGTAAAAAAACTAGTTGTAATTGATTGGTTTAGGGTTTACGTCATTTACAATGCTGCAACATTTGTGGTCGGTTGAGGTTAGATAAATATGGATACAAAGCTTCGAGTAATGTTAGATAAAGCCATCGCAAATGGTTCGCAGTCATTGCTTCAAGTGATAGAGATGTCAGTCGTCGAAAAGCGTAAGCGCCTTAGTTGGCAGGAGCGAGATATGGATACACGGGAAATTATTGGTCAGTGGATTGATGAACGTCCTTCTTTGGGGGATAAAATTACTCTTTATCGTCAAGGTGACAAGCTGTTTTTAGAGACTTGGTATACCGATGGCTGCCATAGTTTAGACGAGATGCAGGGGACTGTGGTTGAGAATGGTTTGAAACTTGAAGATTTAGGCGGCAACCTGTTTGGTGAGTACTTCCTGCTATGTGACGATAATAGTCTCCATTTTTGTAACAGTGCAGAATGTTTTTATACTGCAAAACGTGCAGCGGCATAAGTGTGTGATGTAAGGCTTTAGTCAGTTGACTTGTCTGTCCTACTAGATTAGTGAATTGCAGCGCTATATATGTTAGCCATGACTTTAGACAAGCTCTCTGTGGTCATGGCTAATCTATTATGTAAATCAGCTCTCTGTTGCTTAAGTGCTAAGCGGCTTTAGTACTAGAAGGGATGCTTGCTATAAAATTTAACGACTTTGTGACTAAAGGGGTGATTTATTTGTAGATGCTCAGCATGTAAGCATAAGCGATCAGATGCAGTCATGATATTGTCGTCACCATAAAAGTCATCACCTAGTATGGTGTGGCCAATCGCTTTCATGTGCAGACGCAGTTGGTGAGTTCTGCCGGTAATAGGTTTTAGTTTTACTAAAGTTGTGTCAACTCTTCTCTCAAGTACCTCAAAATAGGTCGTCGCACTCTTTCCATCATCGGCAATTAGCTGCAGCGGTGGTTGGCTGATGTCGGCTTTCATCGCGAGATCGATTTTGCCACTATCATCAGTAATAACCCCTTGCACTAATGCGACATAATATTTTCCGGTGACTCGATTTTGAAATTGAGTCTTGATATTTGATTCTGCTTTTTTATTTAACGCAAATACCATGATCCCTGAAGTTGCACAATCGAGTCTGTGGACCAAGATGGCTTCTGGATAGCGTTGCAATAGCCTGTTAATAGCAGAGTCGAAGGTATTTTCAGCTCGCCCAGGATTAGACAATAAACCTGAAGGTTTGTTTATGACGATGATGTCGCGGTCTTGATAGCGAATGTCCAGCCAAGGGATCGAGGGGGGCTGATATGTAAAAATTTTCATGAGTTCTCCTTCGCCGTGATCCTATCAAATACTGACCTTAATGCATATCTTCTATTGCTGGTTAGGACAAGCCTCAAGGAGGCTAGCCACAAATAGGTTCTTCTGGTAGCTTTACGTGCTAATTCATCTAGCGTTATCCCCTCTGTTAATCAAAGTTCAGATTATGTAACGTCGCACTATTAAAAACGATTCACCTTATCGGCTGGAGTCATTGGTGATATCAATAGGTTATCTTTGCTCATCTTATTGTGAGCACCGTATTCAAAGATTTAGGAGCATTTATGACAATGGCGCAAGTATATTCAATTGGTAAACCCGGTCAGAAATGGGGCGAGAGTGAGAAAGCTAAATGGCGCAAAGCTCAAGTGATTAAGCGCTCTTATCAAACTGAGGTGGTGGCTAAAATTGATGCTCTTCGAGAACAGTTTGATGTCATAGAATATGGCGCTCTACATTATGAAGAAGGGCACTACTCCTTGTATGCGCTTAAAAGTCGAAATTGGAACCGGTCGCTACCCACAGTGTTGGTCACAGGTGGCGTTCACGGTTATGAAACCAGTGGTGTGCAAGGTGCGCTTCGATTTTTGGATACGGCGGCATCTGTCTATAAGGATAAGGTGAATCTGGTGGTCGCTCCCTGTGTTAGTCCCTGGGGATATGAAACCATTAACCGCTGGAACCCCATGGCTATCGATCCAAATCGCTCCTTTTATCCTGACAGCCCTGCGCAAGAATCTGCTGCGTTAATGGCCTTAGTTGCGGGCTTAGGCGTCAAGCTTATGGCCCATATCGACTTGCATGAAACAACAGATACCGATAATAGTGAGTTTCGCCCTGCGTTAGCGGCAAGGGATGCTGTCGAGCATACCAATTGGAATATTCCCGATGGCTTTTATCTGGTCGGCGATAGTGAGAACCCCTGTGATGAGATGCAAAAAGCGATCATAGATGCGGTGGCTAAGGTCACTCATATCGCACCAGCCGATGAACAAGGTCAGCTCATTGGTGCTCCTGTTACTCAGTTTGGTGTGATCAACTATCCCACTAAGTCTCTAGGATTATGTACAGGATTTAGTGATGCGACGTTTAACACCACAACCGAAGTCTATCCAGATAGCCCGTTGTCGGATGAGGAAAATTGTATTTTAGCTCAGGTTGAGGCGGTGACTTCGGCGCTCGATTATATTTTGGCAAGCACTAAAACAGGCCGTTAATAATCACTAAGCTCACACTGACGAACAGTAACCCAGTGATCAAGTTGATCATTGGCGTTGCACGCTGCATTTTTTGCTGAATTTTAGGTTTAGACAGTACCAAAGCGATGAAGCTAAACCAGATTAACGACAGCAAAAACATCAATAGCGTGATGGCGACTTTCGTTTCAAGGTTAACTGTTGGCGAGATCAATGTTGAAAACAGCGTGATGAAAAACACCATAGCTTTGGGGTTAAGCAGATTTGTCGATAAGCCTCGAATAAAGCCTTGTAACGCGGAGAGTTCCCGAGTTGATGTGGTGATTATTTGTTGTTTATGGTCTCGCCAGTGGGCGATGGCTTCGCGTATAGCGCCTAATCCCATCCAAGCTAAATAGGTCGCGCCGGTCAGTTGCACAACGATATATATGTTTTCAGCGCTTTTTATGATGAGGCTAATTCCGGTTAAGCTCAGCAGGGTGTGTAAGGTGATCGCCACCGCCAAGCCGAATGCAGATGCTAACGCTGTTTTGCGCTGCGCTTGAGTGGCGAGTTTCACCACCAACGCAAAATCAGGGCCTGGACTTGCCAATGCGACAGTATGGATCAAGGCGAGTGAAAATAGCAGTTGATACTCTAATGTCATTAAATGGGCTCTTCGGTAATAGGATATAGATACTAGAATGCCTTAGTCAGCGATTATTGGCTTGTAAATTATTGCACAGTTAATCGCTTAGATGATTTTATTGCTATGGCTTATCACACCTCAAAAGCTTACGCTGAAATTGAGCTGGGGTCGTTAAAAAGGCGCGTTTGAATGCCTTGTTGAAATGGCTTTGATCGAAAAAACCGACTAGATAGGCGGTATCAATAGCAGTGTTCCCACCAATAAGCGCCTTCTTAGCATATTCAAGTCTTAGGCGAGTGAGGTATGCGTGTGGGGTCATACCTGTTGCGGACTTAAATTGCCTTAGAAATTGGAATTTACTTAAATTGATACTGTTAGCTAATGAGGCGAGTTCAATATTGCCATGAAGCTGTTCATGCAGTTGCTGCTTGATCATATCCATTTGAGTTATGGAAAGTTTTGTAGAGGATCTTGTTTCACCTGTTATAGCAGCATAGCGGCAAAACAATTCGGTAATGAAGGCGGTTAGTAGTGTTTCGGTTTGCAGCGATGAAACACAATACTGTTGTTCGGTGAGTAACTGATGCAGGAGTAGGAACTGCTGCCTCAGTTGCTGATCTTCTGCGATAGGTGCATTAAAAAATAGTGATTTTTGTTTAAGTTCAGTAGCTATATCATTAATGAAATTGACTGGAAGAGACATGACGTGTGCACAATATCCAGAAGGATCAATACTTTGTCCGTTATGACTCTCATCAGGATTAAGTGTCGATAAGCAATTTGGCGTCAGTTGGTAATGTTGCCCTTTGTGCAGGTATTGCTGAGCACCATGAGATACGACGCCAATATGATAGTCTAAATGTACATGCTTTTCGAAAGCAAAAGAGGTAAAACGTGCGCGGCTTAGCTCCATCTCTTTTAAGATGTTAGGGTGCCAATACTCTATAACTTCAATAGATTGTGACAATAAAAAAGATACCTAGTTGTGAGTTTAACCAGCAGTGTAGCCGAGGGACTTTTGTGCAGACTAGTAAATAATTGCAATCGAAATGGGACAAATCATTCCAAAGTTGATGTTTGGATCGTGAATTCTGCTCGTAATTAGCCCATAATAGTGCCGCTAAATTTCTGCTGACAGATAAATAATTGGAGTCGGGCCAGTGAAAGGACAGATCATTCGTGAAATGAAGGTGCAACCTGTTATTGAGGTTGAGTACGAAGTACAACGACGTATTGCCTTTATTAAATCTAAGCTCAAGGAAGCCCATGGGACTAGTTTAGTGCTTGGGATCAGTGGTGGTGTCGATTCGTCTCTTGCTGGGCGTCTATGTCAAATGGCTGTCGACGAGCTCAACCGTGAAGGTGAGTGCGAAGTGAGTTATCAATTTATCGCAGTGAGACTGCCCTTTAAGGTGCAAAAAGATGAAGATGAAGCTCAGTTAGCTTGTCAGTTTATTCAGCCGAGTAGATTGGTTACAGTTAACATAGGTGAGGGGGTCGAAGGGATCCATCATCAAACGCTTTTGGGGCTAGAGCAAGCTGATATCATGTCTCACCCTCATGGCAATGTTGAGTTTGTTAAGGGCAATGTGAAAGCCAGAATGCGTATGATTGCCCAATATGAGATAGCTGGTTTAACGGGCGGTTTAGTGGTTGGTACTGATCACAGTGCAGAAAACATTACTGGCTTTTACACCAAATGGGGCGACGGAGCCTGCGACCTTGCTCCTCTATTTGGTTTGAGTAAACGTCAGGTGAGACAATTAGCTGCAGCGTTAGGTGCCCCCGGTATTTTAGTGAATAAAGTGCCAACGGCAGACCTTGAGTGTGATAAACCACAGCTCGAAGATGAAGTTGCTTTAGGGTTGACCTATGATCAAATCGATGACTTTCTCGAGGGTAAAGCGGTGGATGCTAAGGTTGAGGCGCGTCTTATTGCTATCTATAACGCGACGCAACATAAACGCAAGTCAATCCCGACTCTTTACGATTAATGCCTAACGGTACCTGCGAGTTATCTGCTCTACCTGTTTTTAAATGAACGAATTTGAGGCGAAGACTATGGGTTGTAGTTAGTCTTTATCTCTCTAATAAAAAGGCGCTTTAAGCGCCTTTTTTATATGCAGCTAACGCCGTGCGCAATGACGCTATGGTGTGGTTAGGACATTGCCGATAATCTAGGTAAGGCAGAAGGTAGATCTGTTGGTTGGATTGGTTTATTACTCGAAATGATTGAGGCTCAGTTAATATGTCGAGTGATAGGGCCAGGGCACTTTGCTGACCGCACACCAAATGAATTTTAGCGTTGGGGCAAAGCGTTGATTGTCCAAAGTGAATCGATTCATTTTGTTGCAGTAACAGTGGCAAATAATCTCGCCAGTCGTTATTTGGACAAACAATTTTTGCCATGATGACAAAAATCTTGCGCCAATGGTTACCATTTAAGGTGATCAACTCTTCTATATTTACCTTGGATGCTCCATCCCAATCAGCTGGTAGATTGGGAGGATTAGGCAGATAAAAGCCGATTTTTGCAGTCTCAGAACCAAGCCGTGTTAGTTTTTTTCTCATTATTGCGCAGATGTCTTCTCGTTTGACTAGAGTTTAGCCGTTAAAAACGTGTATGTTAATGGGTAATCTTATGTCGCCGAAATCAATGATTATCAGTCAATGAAAACACTGCTTATTTCATCAACTAAACATCTGATGCTGGCAATTACCTATGGTGTCCTGGGGATAATTGTCGCTTTACTCTTTACTGGCATTTGGTTTCTTAACTCCCGGCCCGAGCTTTCGCTATGGCACACGACTCAATTAAGTTCGCAATACCATCACGATATGCACTTAACTGACTTTGAACAGTATATTGCTTTGGAGGATGAGCTCTTTGCCGAAATGGAGTCTAAGGTGTTTACCCAAACGACTGAGTTGACTCATCAACCACTGAATCGTTATGTACCAGGTAGCTATTCCGATCCCCAAAAGTGGCCGTATGACTGGAATCGCAGTTTTGAGTGGCAATCACCCCAAGCAGAATTTGGACTGCTATTAATCCATGGAATGTCTGACTCACCTTATTCGATGTCTCATTTTGCTCAGCATTTTAAGCCCAAGGCGCATATTTTAGGCTTGCGCCTACCAGGGCATGGCACTCTACCTTCTGGTCTGGTCGATGTTACCTGGCAAGAGATGGCTGAAGTGGTCGCATTAGCCACCGAGCATATGCGCAAAACGTTAGCAGGGAAGCCGCTTTATGTGGTGGCTTTTTCAACGGGAGCGGCATTAGCGCTCAACCATGAATTAGAAGCCTTGAGCCGTAATAAAGGCGCTTCGTATGCGGGGTTAATTTTTATATCACCCGCCATAGGGTTAACGCCCGTGGCGGCTGGAGCAAAATGGCAAGATAGACTAGGGCGATTTTTAGGCTTAGAAAAGCTCAGTTGGAATGCGATTCAAACTGAGTATGACCCTTTTAAATACAACTCATTTGCCGTTAATGCTGGCGACGTTGTTTATCAGCTCGCGGTGCGAAACCAGCAATTACTCAACAAACTGTCACTAGAGCAGAAAGCTCAGCTTGCCGATGTGTTAACGTTTCAATCGGTGGCGGATGACACAGTATCGACACCCGATGTGATCATTGGTCTTTACCAGCGTCTAGCTCTTAAACACAATCAGTTAGTGCTTTTTGATATTAATCGCATGGATGTCAATATGGCATTGATTACCAATGATCCTATGGAGGCACTGAAACCTTTAATTGTACCTAAGCAGATGCAATATGAATTAACGATCGTACAAAACCAGCATCAGCGAATAAATGAGCACACACTCCAAATCATACCGGACGTTGAGGTTGTTCGATATAGGGCCGACCAAGAGCCATATCATGAGCCGCTTTCCTTAGCATGGCCTACAGAAGTTTACTCCCTGTCCCATGTTGCACTGCCGTTTCCTGCATCTGATGAGATCTATGGACCCTATAAGGGGGAGCCTAACTATAGGGTTCATATTGGTGCCGCCGCTATTCGTGGTGAACGTGGCGTATTTGGGGTGCCGGCAGCCGAAACCTTACGTCAAAAATGGAACCCTTTTTTCCCCTATATGATTGAACGAATTGAAAACTATATAGAGGCAGAACAATCTGAGCAATAAGCCTAATATTCACCTTCAGCTAACAGAGAACAGATCACTTTATCTCTGCCACTTTCTTTGGCTTCATAGAGGTTTAGATCTGCCATTTTAAACCAGTGGTCTATGTTGTTGAATTCACCTGCATTACTAACCACAGTCCCCATACTGACGGTCAGCTTAGCCTTTTGGGTCGGACTCATCTCTATCTCTGTATCGGCAATGAGTTGTCGAAATTGGTTAAGATGAATTTCTACTTGTAGAGCATTACACTGGGGTAAAATTATTAAAAACTCTTCGCCGCCATATCGAGAGACAATATCAGTGTCTCGCTTGAAAAACTGTTTCATCAATGTGGCTATGGTGATTAATGCCTTATCACCCGCTTGATGGCCATAGGTGTCATTGACCTGTTTAAAGTGGTCAATATCGACTATACAAAATGCCAATGCAGAGCCGTTACGCTTACACATATCGTGTAGTGTTGGAAAATGCGTTTCGGTATAGCGTCTATTATAAAGGCCTGTGAGTGCATCCATTTCACTTAGCGCTTGTAATTGGGTATTGGCTTTTTCTAGTTCTACGGTTCGCAACGCCACCTTCTCTTCTAGTTCAAGTTGGTAACTCAGTAGTTCCTGTTTACTCTTTTGAATACTCGTCGATAGGGTGTGGATCTCTTTGGGCGTTGTGTCATTGAGTAGCAGTTCTCCTCCATTAACATTCCAACTGCTGAACTTCGTCGCTATCACTTCAAGTGGAGCGGTTAATCTACCACTGATCACTTGGATGAGTAATATTGTGGTAATGAATGCAAACAGTAACACGGTAAACATCATCAAATATTGCTGTTCTACTTCGGCCAATAATGGCGCGAAGGGAACGACGACATAGAGAGACCAACCATTATTGAGTATGTATTTAGAGTAAGCGTACTCAGGGCTCTCGCTATCTAAATTATTAAAATTGATCATGTTCAACTTGGTTTTATAGTTGAGCCCACTCATCGAGAATGATAGCGGCTCTAGTGGCTGCATTTTGAGAGGTTTAGATGCGTAGATCACTAAATTATTCTCATCGATTAAGATAATTGAGCGAGTCTCATAGTCCATATCTCGGTGATCAATTTGTGCAAATTGAGTGAGGTTTAGTGAGCCCTCTAGTATTCCAATTGGTTTGATTTGATTGTTGGCATGATAGAGAGGTGCACTGATCGCTACAATGGGATCATTACCAAATCCTCGTCCCAGAAATGCTGGAGAAATAAAAGTGAGCTGATTGAAAAATGCTTCTTGAAAGTAATGCCTATCCATAACGCTTAGGGTTTTGTTATTACGATCTGACTCTTTTAAACGAGCAATGGGACTTGCGGCGGTAATGACTCCTTGGTCATCTGTAATGAGCATTGAGATAAAGTTAGGGTAACTCTGATGTAGTTTTGATAGTAGCCCTTGCCATTGACTTTGGTCTGAGCCAGAAAAGCTAAGCCATCGAGCAGCATTATCTATGGTGCGAAAATGATCATCAATAATGGTTTGGGCTGCATTACCTAGATGATTAGCTGAATCTTCAAGGCGATGTTTTACTGCTAACTGCTGTTGATTGAGAGAATGATTATTAAAAATAAGGGCTGAGACTAGCAACACTAAAGTTAGGATCTGGGTGAAAGTGTAAGTTAGCTGTTGGTTAAAGCTTTTACGTTTTTGATTGGTTATCTTATCTTTAATATGAAATCGAACTGGGATGAGTGTGACAATGATTGAAGCTAGCGCAGTATAGAGTAAGCCATTAATTCCTTGTTTTAATATAATAAAAGTCAAATAACTGTTTGGTAATTCTGACAGTGAGTTTAAGTAAATATAAAACAGTGGGATGCCGACAACGATCCAGTAAACAATATCTGCGTAAAGTGAATAGAACTCTTTACGGCGAGCATAACCTAACCAAAGCGCTTCGAGCGGAAATAAAAAGAACATATGCCAACTGTCCCATGCGATATAGAGACCCGTTGCACATAAAAGTGCGGTTAGTAGGGCGTACCAAGGGCCAATAAAGACGGCGACAATAACAAAGAACATGTTACCAATGACCAACTGCTGGTTGCCAAACAGTTGAATCGGGACAAGGTTTACCAGTAAACCTAAAATGCCCAAAGCGAATGCGAATGCCAAATGGCGAATATTAATCAATTGCATAATCCCTGTCTGTAATTGATGCTTATAGATATTTAGTCAATGGTAAAGTGCTCGTTAACCTGAACTAAAAGCGTATCTCAAACAGCCCTTTATCCTCTGAAGGCGTTTATTCACCAGCAATAGCATGACTATTAGCTTCTCAATATGCCTTGTTAACAACACAGATGGCACGTTTACAATAAAATAGGAGTAAAACGGTTAACTAACCTAGTGTTATCTCATCTTTTAACTGGAGATGAGGTTATTCATTGAAAGTTTATGTTAATCAATAGCTAAATGCTAACCAAATGTTGTAATACCAATCAGTATCAAGATGTGATCGCTCAGCGAGAATGTAGCGCTTATGAGGCAAGGTCTTTAATTGCTCCTCGGTTCTAGCATCCTCGGTAACCGCTCCATACGTTACCCTACCTCCTAAATCCCTTTAGTCGTGCTTCGCCCTACCTTTTATATCCATATAGTCGTGCATTTAAGACATTCACAACATCTGACCTCTAGGGATGGAGGGGAATGTCTTAAGTATGTCGGGAACATGCAAGACCCTGTTGTTTGCAACGAGTGAAGAGCATAGTTGAACTAGGGTCAAACTCGTTAACACTGCATCAAAAGTGCTAAAACACGCTGAGTAGATCACTTTCTTATACTGATTGGTATAATGAGTGTAAAGCGACAAAGTGATATGACAGATTAAGGGAATTACACATAGCAAAAAGGGTTAGCTATTAAGCTAACCCTTTTAATAATTTGGTCGGTATGAGAGGATTCGAACCTCCGACCCCTGACACCCCATGACAGTGCGCTACCGGGCTGCGCTACATACCGATTTAATCCATAACAGTTTAACTCTGGGGTCTGTTAGGACAGGCCGAACTTTATCAACTCAAATAGGGCTATGCAAGTGTTTCGCATGCTATCGAAGACTAATTGCTTAGTTTATAGACGTTAATTTGATCTATACCTTAGTGGTTGTAGAATCTTCGTCCTTCTCGCATCACTTGAATAAACTCAGGTGCACTGATCTTCTTGCGTAATCGTTGACTGTAATCTTTATCATAGATGCGATATTTACCATGGCGGTCAATCACGGTGATTTCATCTTCTTGATAAATACCAAAGACTAAATTGTCACCGACATAGGTCCAGTTATTGGGGTTTGGCTGGAGTAAACTTTGGCCAGAACTGTAGTCTTGCGCCTTGTTATTACAGTTTAAAAGCTGTGTCATTAAGGTTGGCACTATACCGTAGTGGCTGGTGGAGTAATTAACCGTTTTCGCGTTAGCAGGCCCTGGCCAGTTGATGATTAAAGGCACATTGACATTCACTGGTGACAAGTTAGTGCGGGCTTCGTTGTTATCGCTAGTAAATACCTTACCGTTAACACCTGTGATGAGTACAAAGGTTTCTTCAGGCACTTGAGTTAATAGTTGCTGCAATTGTTTATCGATAAAATTAAGTGATTGGCGATATTGATTAAATAATACTTTCTGTGCTGGCTTTAACGCTTGTTTAGGTTTTACTGTCTCGATACCAAGAAAGCCAATTGGGGTATCGTAGCTGTCAGGACTTTGCAGGTTTATTAATGCAAACCAAGGTTGGACCTGCTCAGCTTGCCATGTTTTGAATGTTTCGATGCTGCGGATATCGGCATCGGCAATGCCCTCACTCAGGCTTTGTGTGTGGTCTTCTAAATTTTGGTAGATCGCATTGGGAACCACGCTTTCCATTTTAGGCGCAAACAAGCCAAGGGCGTATCCTTGCTGTGTTAACTCTTGAGTTAATACTGGTGAGCGATAATCGAGATCACTGGCTGCAATATAGCTGCCTTGAAGGCCGTATAACAGGGAGAACATGCCACTTTCATGTATGGTGCCACCGCTGTGATGTCGACTAAATTGGTGGTTGTTTCGAGCGTATTGATAAAGAAATGGCATAGTTACTTCATCGACCATGTCTGCTCTAAAGCCGTCAACCGTGACTAGCAATAAGTTGACCCTATCATTAGCGCTACATTGCAGTGGCGAAATAGGGTAGTTGAGCGTAGGTTGTGTGCGAGTATCGTTATGGCTCATTTCTCCCTTTTCAATGCCATGACGCTCCATAAAAGAACGCGCTGTAGCTGGATAAGATAAGGGGTAGGCGTCATCTAATCGGGTGATTTCTGTGACATCTGCCGCATCGGCCCAAATGTGGATCAGGTGGCTGCTGACAAAACAGATACCGATGAAAATCACCACCTTGTTTCCATAATTGGATTTACGAATTTTTTCGATACGTTTCCACAGAAAGTTTGCCGCGGTGAGTTCAAGAATAATAATACCCAGAGGCGTGACAATATAGGAGGTGCCTTGGAGTAAGCTATTAAGGTCGGCCCAAGCGATATCAAATACGAATGGACTCAGGTGCAGCCCATAGTCGTCATAGATGATGGTGTCATATAATAAAATGCACAGGCTGATCGTTGCGGCAACCGCCGCCAATCCCCTGAGAATTTTTGAATAGGGCAAGATTAAACTGATGGGAAACAGCACAACCAAATAGACAATAAACGCTAGAAAGCTAAAGTGGCCCAAGGTACTTATCGTTAAATAGCTCCAACCGATCAAACTCTCTGGCGCGCCGACCGTCTCAATATAACGGACGCCAATAATCATAGCTAAGAAGCCATTGAAAAAGGCAAACCAATGCCCCCAACTGACTAAGCGTGATACGCGATCACGACCCATCTCTTTTTTTCGCTCGATCATAGGGATCCGCTATAGGTTGAAATACAAATCTAATCTTAAATTTTTTTTAGCCGACTTTGCTAGTTTTTTACGAATAAAAACAGGATTTTTAGTCGTAAAAGTGTAGCAGAAGTTAGCCTTTTACCGATTGGGTTAACGCTTTGGCGAACTGCTCAGCAACTTGAGCTCGGGCCTCTTCAGGCACTTTACGAATAAGCAAGTCGGTGACGCAGTTACCAAGGACCATTAAACCTAAGTCGGTTGGTGCTTGATGCTTGTCTAGTACAGCAAGAAGTTCTGCAATAATCGATTCAACTTGCGTATTTGAATATTTTGATTGGATAGCCATATTAAAAATTTTTTCACTTTAATTTGAAATAGCAGCATATAATAACGGATTTCTACCATTATCACTATCGAGGCTTATGAGTATTCACGTCGAACAAGCAATTATTCACGCTATTTCCCAAGATGGCGAAGGCCAATTGAGCTGTAGATTACGTCCACAGCCTCTTTTAAATAGCCAAGCCGTAGAAACTATGCTCGAAGAGCTGCATCAGACTTACACCACAAAAGCAGGTAAAGGGTTTGGTCATTTCGGAACGCACGGTGAAGATGGTGAAGCTAATCCTAAGTTTAAGGACGCACTTACCGAGTATCGAAACGGTGAGTTAGGTTTTGTCGAATTTTCGGCATTGGCTGGTAAGTTACTGCAGGAAGAGTTAGCCAAGTACGATTTTAGTCAGGGCGGCTTCCTATTAATGTCATGTTATACCCACATGACTAGCGACTATCTATATGTATCACTACTCAATGCTAAGTCGTCGATGACGGTACTCGATGATATGGAGCTGTCGCAAAATACTCATCTTGATCTCAATAATGTGCAACTTGCTGCACGTATTGATTTAACCGAGTGGCAGGCCGATCCCGATTCGCTTAAATATATCTCTTTTATTCGCGGAAGAGCGGGTCGTAAAGTCGCTGACTTTTTCCTCGATTTTATGGGATGTGTCGAGGGTGTTAATACCAAGGCGCAAAACAAACAGCTGATGAATGCGGTTGAGGATTTTGTGGCCAGTAGCGAACTGACTAAAGATGAACGTCAACAGTGTCGTGAAAAGGTATTTGAATATTGCTCTGAGCGTTGTGATTCTGGGGCTGATATTCAGCTGAAAGATCTGGCAGATGAACTAGCTGATTCAGGTATGGACTCTTTTTATGATTTCGCCCAAGGGGGAGAGTATGAGCTTGAAGATGAATTCCCTGGTGATAAACCAACGTTACGTCAGTTAAAGAAGTTTTCGGGTACTGGTGGTGGGGTGACCCTGAGTTTTGATGGTCAGCATCTAGGTGAGCGGGTGATTTATGACCCTATTTCGGATTCCATTTTAATTAAAGGGGTTCCAGCCAACTTGAAAGACCAATTAGATCGCCGCCTTAAAGGTGGTCAGTAGTCAAGCTGTTCACCCGAATAGACCCTAGTATAATGAAGGCGCCTATTTATGGGCGTTTTTTATTGTAATTAATTGGCGACCTCGGTCGTCATCGCTTGCTAAAATGTCGCAGATGATGTGAAATCATCTGTTGATAGCTATTGTGTTCGTTGGCCGCTTGCCGATGGGACGAAACAGGGCAGACTGTATTTCTGCCTAGGAGATTAAATGCAACTTTTTGTTAGAGATTTAACCGTTATCGATTTTTCTTACTTATGCCCGATCAGAGGCATGGTGGGGGAAAGCTGGATCGTGGATGTTCTGCTCGATGGTGGTTTAGACGATCAAAATATGGTGCTCGATTTTGCTAAGGTCAAACGTACCATTAAAAACACCATTGATGATGTTGCCGATCATCGATTACTGATCCCTACTGCATGTTCTGAGGTTAGGTGGCAACAACAGGGCGATCGTGTATGGATGGATTTTAATAGCCTCCAAGGTGATATTCATCTGGCGTGTCCAGCGCAAGCATTTGCCTTGATCCCAACAGAAATTATCGATTTTGAAAGTGTTAATGCCTTCTTGCAAAAAGCCTTGAAAGAGGTACTGCCTGACAATGTTAACGGTATTGCCTTAACGCTGCGCAATGAGATGCATGAGACACCTTTCTATCATTACTCACATGGACTTAAGAAACATGACGGTAATTGTCAGCGGATCGCCCATGGTCATAGAAGCCCAATAAATGTGTTTGAGAATGGTGTCTCAGCGCCGCAATGGGATGAGTACTGGAGTCGCCGTTGGAAAGATATTTATTTGGGGTCTGAAGATGATCTTGCTGATATCGATGAACTCGAATTGTCGCCGCAGACCATGGTGACCGATGAGACCCACTACGGATTTCATTATGTTGCGCCTCAAGGTGACTTTCAGTTGGCGATGCCGAAAAAGCGTTGTGAGATCATTCCCCACGATACCACGGTTGAACTACTTGCCGAGTTTATTGCCAACACCTTAGTGAGCGAGGTGCCAGGCTCGACATTTAAGGTCATCGCCTATGAAGGAGTGGGCAAAGGGGCTATTTCGGTTAAAGGCTAGCGCCTGAATAGTCAAGCTAAGTGGCTTAATGAACCATTAAACATAAAATCATGTTGGAGTTGTTTTGAACTATTTTGCTGTATTAGTTAGCGCACTCTCTATGGGTGCTATAGGCGTAAGTGGAACTGCAGTTGCACAAGTGACCTTGCAGGGCAAGATGGAGCAGGGCGCATTAATTCGTGCCCATACGACGCCAGGAACGGAAGTTTACCTTAACGGAGACGCGATAAAAGTGACTCCACAAGGTCATTTTGCTTTTGGTTTTGAACGCGATGGTGCGCTTAACCAAGAGTTAAAGTTGGTCTATCCCGATGGACTGACCCAAATTAAACCGCTGACGATTAACGCAAAAGAGTACAAAATCGACAAACTCACTGGGATCGCAAAGAAGATCATGAAACCCGATCCCAAGGCGCAAGTCAGAGCGGCCAAAGACAGCAAACAAGTTAAGGCGGCAAGAAGTCAATTTACAACAAGTGAAGCATTTACCCAAGAGTTTATCTGGCCATTAACGGGACGTATCTCTGGGGTTTACGGTAGTCAACGTGTTTATAATGGCAAGCCAGGTAACCCGCATTATGGCGTCGATGTCGCCGCTAAAACGGGCACAGTTGTTGTGGCGCCCGCAGATGGGGTGATCAGTCTCTCGGTGCCTGATATGTTTTACTCTGGCGGGACAATTATTCTCGATCATGGTTACGGGGTGAGTTCGAGCTTTTTGCACTTAAGTAAGCTGTATGTCAAACAAGGTGATGAGATCAAGCAAGGTCAACCCATTGCCGAAGTCGGTGCCACAGGTAGGGTGACTGGCCCCCATTTAGATTGGCGTGTTAACTGGTATCAGATGCGACTCGACCCTGTCACTATCGTCCCTTCAATGGCGAGTGTGTTAGATAAATAACGCGATTGCTCCGTCTTTTTAAGCGACCATCAAGGTCGCTTTTTTTATTTTTCAGCTTAGGTTTTTAACGTGCTTTTGGTGATCCCATTACGGTTGCTTGACGTATAGCTGGTATTGCTTCAACAAGAGAAATACCGTGATAGAACAGGATATAGACAAGCCTACGCATGAGATACAAGCACACGAAGCTGCCCGTGAAATGGCGGTATTTCCTTTGCCGTTATTTATTTTACCCGATGGTATTCAGCGATTACGTATCTTTGAGGCGCGTTATCTTTCTATGGTTGTCGAGGCTGGCGAGCGCGGTGGTTTTGTCATTGCTCGTTATGATAGCAACCTAGCGTTCAATGTGCCTAAATGGGGAACTAGAGTCGAAATTATCGACTTCCATTCTGATGAAGGTGGGATTTTAGTGGTTGATGTTAAGGGGCTCAATTTAGTTGACCTTCAAACCATGCGTTATCGAGACGATAGATTACTCTTGGCCGATAGTCATTATCGACCGTTCTGGTCAGTTGCTACCGTTGAGCCTGGTTTATCTGACATGGGACGTTTGTTGGAAAAACTGTTTGAGAAAAATGCCGCTTTGGCAAATCTTTACCCAAATCCAAAATTTGAAAATCTTGATTGGGTCTGTGCTCGCCTTTTAGAAATATTACCTTTATCTTTGAATGAAAAGGAGAAGTTCATCGAGCCTTCGATGTTTGATTCGCTTAAGGTGTTTCTCCATACATTTATTTTTGGCAACGAAAATATAAATTGATCCTTTTGCTTCTGACTTGCGTAATGGTTTCTATACTTCAGCAATGGTTGGTTTGAGATGCAGCAAATAGTGAGCAAAAGCTACCCAAAGAGGGAGAGCAAGATTATTGCCAATAATATCAAGACTCAGGTGCCAGCCGAGTTGTCTCATTGGCTGACGTTGGTTGCAGAGCAGAGAGACAAGCAGGCGTTTACTGCGCTGTTTGAGTTTTTTGCGCCTAAAATTAAACGTTTTGGTATTAAGCAGTTAGGAAGCGATGCTCAAGCCAACGAGTTAGTACAAGAAACTATGACCAATGTTTGGCGTAAGTCCCATCTGTATAACATAGATAAGGGCGCTGCAACGACTTGGGTCTATACGGTGATGCGCAACGCCTCTTTCGATATTCTTCGCCGAATAAAAGCCAAAAATGAACAAAATCTTGGTGATGACATCTGGCCTATCGATATGGCTCAAGATGAATTGCAAGGTGAAGAAGATAACTTTGGCGATCATCTGATGGAAAAACAGATGCTAGTTTATGTAAATACTCTGCCAGAAGCGCAGCAGGCGGTAGTCAAAGGAGTTTATTATCAAGAGCTTTCGCAAGAGCAACTGGCTCAGCAGTTAGGTGTGCCGATAGGCACAATAAAATCGAGATTAAGATTAGCGCTGAGCAAGCTTAAGTTGCAAATGGGGGAAGACTATCATGATTAAACATCATCCAACATCAAGTGTATTAAGGCATTTTGTTGCAGGCGAACTTCCTGTATCGGTAGCCGTGATCGTCGCGAGCCATGTTGAGCTGTGTGACGAGTGTCGTGCAGCAGTTCAATTGCTTACAGAACAGGCTGCGGCGCAAGCCTTCGATGACACCGTCATGGGTGAAGCACTTTCTGGACTGCAAAGCGATACTCCGATAGAAGACGATGAGTTTTTTAAGGCGTTTGATTTTGATGCCGCCACTGTTAGTGATATCACCGGCAGCGATGCTGCAAACATGATTGAATCTATTACTGAGCAGTCAGCCCTGATTAATTCGGCGTTAGCTCAAACCGTTAACGAAATTGAGATCTCAGGTACGCGGATCAAGTTGCCACGAGCGATTAAATCGATAGCGCTGAGAGAATGGCAGGGACTGGGTAAACTGTCTCGCGCTCGTTTAGCGCTAGAAGATCAGGAACTCAGAGCCAGTCTACTTCATATCGACAAGGGCGGCAGCGTGCCGTGCCATACCCACAAAGGGTTTGAGATCACCTTAATATTGCGAGGCAGCTTTGAAGATGAAATGGGGTCATATCGCGAGGGTGACTTTATGTGGCTCGATGGCGATCATACCCATCAGCCAGTAACGAAAGAGGGCTGTGTTTGTCTGACAGTATCGAGTGATGCCATTCATTTTACCCAAGGTATGAGTCAGCTATTAAATCCAATTGGCCGTTTTATCTACTAGTATTTGGCGATTGATAGTCTTTATCTACTGAGAGTATTAAGTTGGGGCAGATGATGAATAAAAAACTTAAGATTGGCATCAGCGCTTGTGTCATGGGCGAACACGTTCGCTATGATAGAGGTCATAAAAAGTCGAATTTTTGTGTGGATCAATTGAGTGATTTCGCAGAGTTTAAACCTGTCTGCCCGGAAATGGCGATAGGTTTACCCGTGCCTCGTCCAACGATAAGACAGATCATTCGTGACAATATCATCACCGTTTCTCGACCCGATGGAACTGGGGATGTCACCGCTAAGCTGAAAGATTTTGGCGAACAAGCGGCAAAGAAATATGGTGAGCTATCGGGATTTGTATTTTGCGCCAAGAGCCCAAGTTGCGGTATGGAACGCGTCAAGGTGTACCATCACCATGGCAAGGGGTCTGAATCGACAGGAATTGGTGTTTTTGCCGAACAAGTTATGAAAGGAAATCCACTCTTACCTTGTGAAGAAAATGGTCGCTTAAATGATCCCGTTATTCGTGAGAATTTTATTACGCGAATTTTTACTTATCAAAAATGGTTAGATCTTACGGCCGCAGGCATCACTAAACATAAGTTGATCACTTTCCACAGCACGCACAAGTATTTGGTGATGAGCCATCATATTGAGAGTTACCGTGCGTTGGGGAAATTATTGGCCAGAGCCGATATGCCCTTAGAGGAGATGGCCGAACAATACATTAGTGGTTTGATGGAAGCGCTGAAAAATAAAGCGTCTCGACGCAGTCATACCAATACCTTGCAACATCTTCAAGGCTACTTTAAGCGTCAACTTGATGAAGCCAAACGTAAAGAATTGACCGATGAAATTGCCGCTTATCATCAAGGCTTATCGCCACTTTTAGTGCCTTTGACCCTGATTAAGCATTACTTGATTGAATACCCAAATGCCTATTTAGAGGATCAAGTGTACCTTAATCCCCATCCCAAAGAGTTAAGGCTGAGGTACGGATATTGAGTTGTATTTATTGGATCCGTCGTGATGTAAGAGTCCATGATAATCCCGCCTTGGTGGAGGCTATTGCCCAAGGCGTTAAAACCGCTGTTTTCATCTCCACTCCATCGCAGTGGCAACAACATGATTTAGCGCCCATTAAGGCGGATTTGCTCAGAAGACACTTAGTATTATTGGCCAAACAACTCGATGCCTTAGGTATCGAGTCTGTTCATCTACAGGCGACAGATTTTATCGATCAGCAGCAGGTTTTGCTTCGTTTTTGTCAAGAGCACAACATCAATACCGTTTTTGCCAATGCAGAACCTGAGCTTGATGAAGTTGAGCGTGACAATCATATTGCTCGTCGTGGCATCGAGCTGAAACTATTTCAGTGCGATACGATTCTACCGCCAGGCACTGTGCTTAATCAGCAGGGGACCATGTTCAAGGTTTTTACCCCTTTTAAAAAAGCGTGGCTAAAACGGGTTCAGGAGGTTGGCATTGCATGTGTTCCTACGCCTGCTGTTGTCATTGACCACAATAATGCAGAGCGTTTAGAGCCAGGTCAAAAGGTTGGCCAAAGCAATGATATCCTTTTCGATTATCCCTTAGTGGACTCATCTGTATGGCCTCAAAGTGATCGAGTCATGGAGCTTGTTATCCCCAGATTTTGGCAACAGAAGTTACTTGATTATGCGAATACTCGCGATATTCCGAGTATCAAGGGCACATCAGGTTTGTCTCCCTATTTGGCGATAGGGGCGATAAGTCCCCGCTGGCTTGCCGTTCAACTGATCCAGGCTCAGCCCGAGGTGATTTATGATCAGGCGCACGGGGCATTTTCTTGGCTAAATGAGCTGATTTGGCGAGACTTTTATAAGCATTTGCTATTTCACTCCCCCAATTTAATCAAAGGCGAGAGCTTTCAGGTTAAGTATCAATTGGCGCAGTGGCGGGGCAGTGATAAAGACTTTACAGCATGGTGTGAAGGTCGAACCGGTTATCCTATCGTCGATGCTGCGATGAAACAGCTGCTGCACACAGGCTGGATGCACAATCGATTACGTATGATTGTGGCCAGCTTTTTGACTAAACATCTGCTTGTTGATTGGCGCAAGGGGGAGCGTTTCTTTATGCAGCACCTTATTGATGGTGATTTCAGTGCCAATAATGGTGGTTGGCAATGGGCTGCGAGTACAGGATGTGATGCGCAACCCTATTTTCGAATATTTAATCCGATAACTCAGAGCCAAAAATTTGATCCACAAGGCGTTTTCATTCGTAAGTATTTACCAGAGCTTGAAAACGTGCCCGATAAACAGATTCATTTTCCCCATGATTATTTTAACAAACATGGGATTGAAACTGATTACTGTAAGCCGATAGTTGACCATAAGGCTGCACGGTTGAGGGCGTTAGATTTTTACCAATCTTATTAGGATTTATCTATTATGGCGCAGGCGTTGTGGTTACAAAATTTTATCGCCGTATACAGTGAGTTATCGACTGACAATTTGATGTCGCTGGAGAAGATATACCATCCAGATATTGAGTTTGTCGATCCCATACACAGAGTCCATGGACTGACGGCGCTGCTTGATTATTTTACTCACCTGTATCAGCAACTTCTCAGCTGCGACTTTGTGATTGAACATGTGTTAGAAGGCGAACGGGAAGCCGCGGTTTATTGGACCATGACATTTTGCCACAAGCGGCTAAACGGCGCAGCGCCTATCTCAGTGCAGGGCCATTCTCGCTTACATTCCAAGGACAATAAGGTGGTTTATCACAGAGACTACCTTGATGTTGGCGCTATGCTTTATGAACACATCCCTCTGCTGGGTGGCATAGTGAGCGCAATTAAACGCCGAGCGGCCAAGTGATGGATAATAAAATGAGTATTATGATCACCGGTGCCACATCGGGCATAGGTAAAGCGCTCGCACTCTCATACGCAAAAGCGGGCCACAAGGTTATTGCCTGTGGACGTAGCCAGCAAAAGCTCGATGAGTTAACTCAATTGCACCTCAATATTTCAACCTTATGTTTCGACTTAACTCAGTTTGATTCCTACCCACCACTCCCCAACGGCATAGGGAAACTCGATCTGCTTATTTTGAATGCTGGGGATTGCGAATATATAGATGATCCCATTAATTTTGATGGGAAGCTCTTCGAAAGAGTGATCAATATTAATTTAATTTCAATAGGTTATGCTCTTGATGTCTGGCTTAAATCGCTGCGGAGCGGTGGTCGTTTAGTGCTGATTAGCTCTAGCGCCCAGTTATTAGCGTTACCAAGAGCGGAAGCCTATGGCGCTTCAAAAGCGGCGTTGAGCTATTTAGCCCAGACGCTATCAATCGATCTGACTAAGGATGGTATAGCGGTAACTTGTGTACATCCCGGTTTTGTCGATACACAGTTAACGTCACGCAATACCTTTGCCATGCCGATGATCGTCTCATCAGAGCAAGCGGCGCAGAAGATTATTCAAGGGATCGCTAAGGGAAAGCGCGATATTAGCTTTCCAGGGGTCTTTATATTTTTGATGAAATGTTTAAGTTGGCTGCCATTTTCCTTGTGGCGTCGCTTAGCGATAAGGATGAATTAGGCATGAGACGGATAGCTGTAATTGGGTCGGGTATTTCTGGATTAACCTGCGCTTATCTTCTAGACAAGCAGTATGATGTTACCGTGTTTGAGAAAAATAGCTATGTCGGTGGCCATACTGCAACAGTCGACATTACTCATCAAAACCAAACCTATGCCATTGATACTGGTTTTATTGTATTTAACGATAGAACTTACCCTCATTTTAATCGCCTACTGGATATGCTGGGGATTGTTGGGCAACCGACGGAGATGAGCTTTAGTGTCCATAACCGACAAACGGGTTTTGAATATAATGGTCATGGGTTGAATTCACTCTTCGCTCAGCGTAGAAATATTTTTCGTCCGCAGTTTTGGGCGTTGATCCAGCAGATCCTTAAGTTTAATAAGTTATGTAAACAAGCATTTCACGAGAAAAATATAACAGCAGGTCATAAACTTGGTGATTTCTTAGAACAACATGGGTTCTCTGACTTTTTCTGTCAGCACTATATTCTTCCCATGGGCGCCGCTATTTGGTCGACGAGTCTTGCCGAAATGCGTCAGTTTGAACTTAAGTTTTTTATCCAGTTCTTTTATCACCATGGTTTGCTCAATATTAGCGACCGCCCTCAATGGCAGGTCGTTCCTGGTGGCTCAAGGGTGTATGTCGATGCTATTTTGTCACAGCTTTCAAAACCCGTATTGACTGAGTCTGACATAGACTCGGTTACTCGTGGTGACGATGGCGTTGTTGTTAAGCTAGCCAATGGTGATGGGTTGGTGTTTGATGAGGTGATCTTCGCTTGCCATTCTGATCAGGCGCTAGCGCTTCTGGGTGATGCAACTGAGAATGAAAAAACGGTATTAGACGGTATTCCATACAGCCGCAATGAGGTGGTGCTGCACACAGATATTAGCTTATTGCCTAAACGTCCTCTGGCGTGGGCAAGCTGGAATTATATGTTGGATGACAATTTTAGTCGTCCCGCTTGCGTCACCTACAACATGAATATCCTCCAAGGGATAAAAAGTGATACGACCTTCTGCGTCACCTTAAATCAAAGTGATGAGATCGACCCTGATAAAGTGTTACGTCGCTTTGTCTACCACCATCCAGTGCTTAACGATGACAGTGTCGCAGCACAGAAACAGCGCTCATTAATCTGTGGTCAAAGAGGTACTCACTTTGTTGGCGCCTATTGGTACAACGGTTTCCATGAGGATGGGGTGCGTAGTGCACTCGATGTCACTAATAGATTTGGGCTCACACTATGAGCCATCTCCCCATTCAAGCATCTAATGCTGTAGAAAAAAGTGGTATCTATCACGGTCAAGTTCGGCATCGTCGCTTTGGCGCGATTCCCCATGCCTTTAGTTATCAGATGTATATGATGGGGCTAGATCTCGATGAACTACCAAGGCTAGTTAGCCGCAGTCGACTATTTGGCCGCAATTGGTTTAATCCTATTCGTTTTAATGAAAAAGATTACTTAAAAAATGAACCTGGCAGCCTCAAGCAGCGTATTGGTGAGAAAGTCAGGGCATTAGGTGGTGATTGGCAACAGTCTGGACGGGTACTCATGCTGGCTCAGTGTCGGTGTATTGGGGTTTATTTCAGCCCGATTAACTTCTACTTCTGCTATGACCAAGAGCAAGAGTGCAAGTATATGTTGGCTGAGGTAAGTAACACGCCTTGGCAGCAACGTCACTATTATCTGTTGCGTTTAGATGGTGAGTTGACGGTTAAGAAGGCGTTTCATGTATCGCCCTTTATGGAGATGGATATGACCTATCATTGGCGTATCACGCCGCCGTCTAACAAGACCATGGTGCATATTGAGAACCATAAGAGTGAAAAAGTATTTGATGCAACTTTGGCGTTATCTAAACGCGAATTAAGTGCTAAAGGGTTATTAAAGACACTACTGGCCACTCCCGCAATGACCTTCAAACTGGTCGCAGGGATCTATTGGCAAGCATTGAAGTTATATCTAAAGCGTGTGCCGTTTGTTGCGCACCCAGAATCGGATTCAAAAACATAAAAGACAGTATTGTCTAATTAGCGAGGTTGAAATGGAACAGCTTGTAAAACAAAATCAAACTCTTAGCCCTCGTGAATATTCGGTTGGCATTGGCGCGAATGCCAAATATCGCACCTTGATTATCAAGTTATTAGCCCAGCTTAACGATGCCAGTATTGAGCTTATCGAAGGCGACAATCACAATGTGCTCGGGGATAGAAACGCCCGCCTTTGTGGGCAAATAGTGATACACGACGCGAGCTTTTTTAAAGATGTCATTCAGGGTGGGAGCATAGGTGCGGCAGAAGCGTATCTCGACGGCAAATGGACTAGCCCCAATTTAACCGCTTTGATTCAAGTCATGGCCAGAAACCAGTCTAAGCTCGATGCCATAGAGAGCAAGATGGCATGGTTGTCAAAAATTAAAAACCTCTTCTTAAGACGTAAAAACATCAATACTGAGCAAGGTTCAAAACGTAATATTTTGGCGCATTATGATATCGGCAACGATCTCTATGAGCGTTTTCTCGACTCAAGCATGCTCTATTCCTGCGCGCTATATAGTGATACAGCGACCAGCCTAAGCGATGCTCAGCAAAATAAGATGCGCACTATTTGCGAAAAACTTGAACTTAAGCATAGCGATCATGTGATTGAAATTGGGACTGGATGGGGTGGTCTGGCTGTCTATATGGCGCAAAATTATGCTTGTAAGGTGACGACCACCACGATATCAGATGCTCAGTATGAGTTTGCTAAAGCCCGTATCGAGCAGGCCGGATTGAGCGATAAAATTACCCTGCTTAAAAAGGATTACCGCTCGCTTGAGGGGAAATACGACAAGCTGGTTTCTATTGAGATGATTGAGGCCGTCGGTCATGAGTATCTCAGTACTTTCTTCGCAACTTGTTCGGGACTGCTTAAGGACGATGGGAAAATGCTTATTCAAGCGATCACCATTGCCGATGCACGTTATGAGAAGTATCGCAAGAGTGTCGATTTTATTCAGAAATATATCTTTCCTGGTGGTTGCTTACCCTCTGTTGCGGTAATGAGCACACACTTAAGTGAGCAAACTGATATGGTCATCAGCGATATCGATGATATTGGCTTACATTACGCTAGAACCTTAAATGATTGGCGACAAGCCTTTGAGCTGCGTTGGCCTGAGCTAGTTAAACTTGGTTACAGAGAGGAGTTTAAGCGTCTGTGGTTATTCTATTTTTGTTACTGTGAAGGTGCATTTAAGGAGCGAGTGATAAGCACTCATCACATCGTTGCGAGAAAGCCCCGCTTTATGGGTCAGGTAGATGAAACTATTTTGGATTATTAATCTATTACTGTTTCAGCTTTGCTGGTTTTCTGCCGCATTATTGCCCCAGTATGCCGCAATAATCATGGCAGGATTAATCGCGATTCACTTTGGATTATCTCCTACTCGGAAACAAGATATAAAGGTATTGCTCTTGGTGCCAATCGGGATCGCCGTCGATAAGTTACAGCTTGAGGTGGGCGGTTTCGAGAGTGTGAATCAAGGCTTTCCTGTTTGGTTGCTGCTGTTGTGGTGCATTTTCATTATCAGTTTAAACCATAGTTTAAAGTGGCTCACTGAGCGCAGCCTAGCTGTCATATCACTGTTTGGTGCCATGGGGGGCGCCAGTAGTTATTGGGCTGGTATTCAATTTGGTAGCTTTAAGGCTGTTTGGTCTGATACTTGGTTAGTGCTATCGCTGATGCTGGTTTGGTCATTGTTGATGCCTATATTTGTTATTTGTTATCGACAGTTGCAGCTTTCTAACCCAGTAAGATGAGGTGTGATATGTACCGATGGCTAATGGTGTTGCTGTTCAGCGTCAATGCTTATGCTTCACCTTTGAATCAATTGCAAAAGGTCGGTGCTGGTGAGATGAACTACCTGTTTTGGACCTTATATCGCGCCGAGCTGTTTGCCAGTGATATTCCTTTTGATGTAACCGAGATGAAGCCTAAAGCCCTTAGAATTGAGTATTACAAAGAGATCGACAGACAGGCGCTTATCGATGCTACCGGCGAGCAGTGGCTGCAGCTTGGTTATGATGCCGCTGAGATTGAGCTGTGGTTAACACCGCTTGCAAAAATATGGCCCGATGTCGCTCCTGGGGACGTATTAACGCTGTTAGTGACCCAAGACTGCGAGAGCCATTTCTATTTTGATAATGCGCTGATAGGCGTTATTGAAGATCGACGTTTTGGTGAGGCCTTCTTGTCTATATGGCTTTCGGAACACACCTCTGAACCAAGGCTTAGAAAACAATTATTAGGACTAAAGTAATGAGAAAACTCAGCTTTATTGTACTTTTTTTGCTACTCAGTGGATGCGGGGCTGCCAGCTTAGATGATTACAGCAACACCAGGCCAGAACTTAAATTAGAGCAGTTTTTTGATGGCAAGTTAAAGGCCTATGGCATAGTCCTAGACAGGTCTGGCAAGTTATTGCGCCGCTTCGATGTTGATCTTGTTGCGAGCTGGGATGGCGACCAAGGTGAGATTAAAGAGTGGTTTTTGTTTGATGACGGTGAAAAGTCGACGCGAATTTGGCGGCTCAGCAAAGTCGCTGATAACCAATATCAGGGACAAGCTGACGATGTCATTGGGATCGCAACAGGGAACACCGAGGGCGCGGCGTTATTTTGGCAGTATGATTTGGATATTGTTGTCGACGGCGAGACCTATCGAGTCACCTTAGATGATTGGATGTTTCTTCTCGATGAAAAACGCCTGTTTAATAAAACAGAGATGACTAAATTTGGGTTCAAGGTCGGTGAAGTCATTCTCTATATTGAGAAGCGAGAGGATTAACCATGACTGCCTCATCTGCGATTTTTAGCGCTAACCCTATTTAAGATGTCGAAGTTCTCGCGCCTTTGACTATTTAGTTTCTGATTATTTCGCTTCTGAGGCTATGACCGCCTTGATGCCGTGAGAATGTATCTTAATGCAGAGGTTGTCACGCTTAAAGGCGATGGTGGGGTTGGCTAGACGCTCATGCTCTCCTTTGGGAGAACTCTGCTTTACTTTTATTGTCGTTTGTCCCGCCAAAATCGGCCCAAGTTGTGGTACGACAGCAAGTAACTCATGCTGCAGTTGCTCGCAGGTTTGGGCTTCGCTTGGTAACACAAGTTCAATATGCTCCCATCCTTCAACGGGATAAGGCTTATCACTTGGATAGGGCAACTCGACGCACTCGATAAGCATCTCGCCCAATCTCATAGGTGTATCTAGTTCAATAATCAGGATGGGACGACCATTGATTATGTTGTTAGAGATAACATTGCCTTGCTTTGCAAAATAGGTCGATAAGCTATCGGCGGCAGCAACCGAGTTGACTCTTAGGGCCACATGGTCACAGTTGAGCTTGAGTGTGTCGAGATTGAGTTCGGCCATGAAGTCTAAGATCTGCTCGCTAAATGCTGGCCAAGAATGCTCAAGTTGTTCGTTTGTCAGTTGATTCGGTGACTTTTGATGCGATGACTCTTGATGCGGTGAGAGTTGTTTCGATGAGAGTTGACTCGATGTGATAGTGCATTTGGTCATGGTGAGTACTCGTGAACCTATTAATGGATTATCTATGCTAATGGTGCTAACGATTGAAGCGCTTAGGGCCATATTTCAATGGGTGTCCCCATATCGACGGCGCGCCAAAGCTCATCTATTTCGTTGTTTTTAAGGGCGATGCAACCATCGGTCCAATTAAGTGTTTGCGCTTCATCTGGCGTGAGCGAGGAGTTAGGGTTTTGGCCGTGGATCATTATTTGACCACCAGGATCGATGCCAAGGGCCTCGGCTCTTAACCTATCTTCCTCATTGGGGTAGGAGATATGAATTGCTCGGTAGTATGCGCTATCCGATTTTTTATAGTCGAGAATGTAACGCCCTTCGGGAGTGCGTTGATCTCCCTCCTGTAGCTTATGGCCTTGAGGCCTATCACCCATGGCAATCTTATAACGGCGAAGGACTTTACCTTTTCGCATTAACATCATGCTGGCGTTTGATTTATCGACAACCACGAGATCAACCTTGCCAATATTACTGTGACTGCCACTTTGAGGAGAGTGTTGCACGCTGGAAGCGGCCCAAGTGAGGCTTGTGCTTAAAAGTAAAATTATTAGCAGGAGTGGTTTAAATAATATCCGCATTATCATATTAGCTAGAATAAAGGTGCTACTTGGGTGTTCATCATACCTTAATTTTAGATTAAGCTGGATCGGTTTATTAGATTCTCTATTATAAGCAGCCTGAACACGTCAACTCTTCATAAGGATCACACTTTTCGATGGATGCGAGCGACGATACATTAAGATTAAAACTGCGGCAGATCATTTTTGGTACAGAGACTAAGGCGGGCCGCTATTTCGATTTAGCCCTGATAGTCTGTATTGTGCTCAGTGTTTCGCTGGTGTTTCTCGATACCATAGACAGTGTGCATAGCCAGTATGGCGACTTGATCCGCATTGTTGAGTGGTTTTTTACTGGAATATTTACCCTCGAGTACCTACTCAGGTTGTACTGTTCCGCACAGCCAGTGAAATATGCGCGCAGTTTTTATGGCGTAGTCGATCTGCTTTCTATCTTACCTAGTTATTTGGCGTTGGTGTTCCCTGGGGCGAACTTTACCTTAGTGATCAGAGTATTACGCTTGTTTCGTATTTTTAGGGTATTGAAGCTGCTGCGGTATCTTAGCGAGGGCAATATTTTATTGCGCGCTATGATGCAGTCCAGTCGCAAGGTGTTTCTGTTTTTCTTTTCAGTGAGCCTTATCGTGATGGTATTGAGCGCCGTTATGTATGTCGTTGAAGGGCCAGAGCATGGTTTTACCTCAATGCCAAAGTCTATCTATTGGACCATAGTTACTATTACTACGGTTGGCTATGGCGATATCACGCCTCAAACCACATTGGGACAAGCGATAGCCGCGCTGACGATGCTAATTGGTTACTCTATTATTGCCATCCCTACTGGTATTTTAACCGCTGAGATCTCACAAGAAATTGTGCGCAAGAAAGATTTAAGGCGTTGCAGTAACTGCCTAAAAATGGGTCATGAGGTCGAAGCACTCTATTGTGATAAGTGCGGCAGCGAACTTGAGAAGGAGCTGTAGTCAGACGGTGTGTTATTTCCCCCAATTGCTTAAGGATTAAGATGACCAAAGCTAAGTTTGTTGAAGGCTCCATCATGCGGCATATTTTGGTGATGAGCTCCACGGCTGCCATTGGCATATCCGCGCTGTTTGTCGTTGATCTTATCGACATCTTTTTCTTGAGCATGTTAGGTGAGCAGGAGCTCGCCGCTGCAGTTGGCTATGCTGGCACAATTTCATTTTTTACTACATCAATCGGCATTGGTTTATCTATCGCATTAGGAGCCTTGGTTTCGCGGGCGATAGGGGCGAAACAGTTTGAACTCGCTAAGCGGTTATTGCTCAATAGTGCGGTTGTCACCCTACTGGTTGCGGTTCTTGTCGCTATTATTGTGACCATCTTTATTCCGGATCTGTTAGCTCTTGTTGGAGCCTCTGGTCATACGGCCGATCTTGCTGCTGACTATCTTTATATCTTGGTGCCCTCGATGCCGCTGATCTGCTTAGCCATGGCGTTGGGCGCTGCACTACGCGCGGTTGGCGATGCAAAACTGTCGATGGTTTCGACCCTTATTGGTGGTGGCGTCAATTTAGTGTTCGATCCTATTTTTATTTTTTTGCTGGCCATGGGGATCGAAGGTGCAGCTATCGCTTCGGTGCTTGCGCGTATTGCCGTATTAATCGTTGCTGCCAGAGGCGTATTCATTAAGCATAACTTGATTGGACGATTCGATCTGTCATGGCTTAAAGAAGATATTCGACCTATTTTTGCCATTGCAGGTCCCGCCATGGTGACCAATATCGCCACGCCGATCGGTAATGCGGTCGTAACCCGAGCCATTGCCGATTTTGGTGATAGTTATGTTGCGGCCTGGGCGGTACTAGGGCGCTTAACACCAGTCGCCTTTGGGATGATATTTGCGTTATCGGGTGCGGTTGGGCCTATCGTTGGACAAAATTTTGGTGCGCGGGAATTTGAGCGGGTAAAAGAGATCTTGACTAAAGCACTGCTCTTTTGCGGGATCTATGTGGTATCGCTCTCATTACTGCTGTTTTTATTACAAGAACAGATCATTGTCGTGTTTGGCATGCAGGGGGATGGCGCAGAATTAATTCGCTTCTTCTGTAGCTACATCGCCGTGTTTTTTGTGTTTTCTGGGGCTCTGTTTGTCGCTAATGCCTCATTTAATAACTTAGGTAAAGCCAAGTATTCAACCTTGTTTAATGTGGGCAAGGCCACATTGGGTACGATTCCTTTTGTTTACTATGGTGCTCAGTGGGGCGGGGTTCAGGGGGTATTGATTGGCCAAGTCATGGGGTCGATTGTTTTCGGTATTCTTGGGGTGTGGACTGCCTTTCATTTGGTGGATAAAGTGCAAAGTACTAGGTTTTTTACTGGTCGCGAAAAAGATGAATTTGACGATTTAAATGAGGAGCTTAGCGTCTCTAGCTCCAACCCTTTGTCATCATCTTGTGCACAAATGGCCCAACTCAGTGAAGAGCAAGATTGTGAGGACAGTACTAGAATCACCGAATTGGTTGTGGGCGAGCGACGAGACTGAGTACTCGCAATCTGTAGAGCAAAGTGAAGCCGATTTAATTGTGTGCTGGGCGCGTTATCCGATGATTTTTCTCTTCGCGGCGCCCGTCGACATTTGATCTTGTTAGTCGATATTGTAATTGCGTTAGGTATTTGAGCCGTTTACTTAAATTCGATTAAGCTTCGCTTTTGTCATTTGTGTCGTCTGTGGCTGGGGTTTCTATTGCAGCATCAGTATCAACAGCAGGTTTCTCTTTGGCTAATTCATTGGCTTTTGCTGCCATCTCGGCTTGTTCTCGAGCGAGTTCTTTGGCGCGATCACCTTTAGACACATACTTTTTAACACTGGGTGGAGTGTGCTTATTTAGACGTGCCTTAGCTCGTTTGGCCGTCTTTTTGATGATTTTCTGTTTTCTGTTCATACGCTCCACCTAAGTGTTTAGTTAACTCAAAATAGGGCCTAGCTTCGAGATAGCGTAAACCGGAGGCGGATTTTAACTTAATCTTAGTCAGGCGGCTATAGGCAAATATTTTAATAGTGAGGATTTATGACATATTCCATCGATGGTGAGATCACCTTTTTCCAGCGTTTCGAGGCCGATATTCTCTCTGGCGCTAAAAATATCACCTTAAGAGATCAATCTGAGTCTCATTTCACTGTTGGGCAACGCCTACAAGTAGCGACGTTTGAAGATCATCGCTGGTTTTGCGACATCCTGATTGAACGGGTTGAAAAGCTCGCTTTTGGGGAACTTAATGATCTTCATGCTCAGCAAGAAAATATGACTCTATCTGAGCTTAAAAAAGTCATTATCGACATTTATGGCGCGATAGATACCCTCTATCTTATCGGTTTTTCTGTGATCAAGTCGTAACTTAGACTCATCTCTCCAGTAAACTGCCCAGTCTTGCAGGTTTTGTTTGAATGGGCCGACTCTCTCTATACTGCTTTAAGCTATTGATCGATGACTAATTGGAAAAAGCTATTTTGATGATAGATAAGCTCAATTGGCATAGAGTGATGTTAAGCAACTATAGCTAATGGACCTTGTATGAAACCAAAGCCGTGATTAATCAGGGAGGAGATAACACACATCTCTGATAGTGAATGCCCAATGCATCACAGCGCTGGAAGCGGTAAAACCAATAACGATTGGTGGCCCAATCAGCTTAGAGTCGATCTTTTACATCAACACTGTGACTGTGCAAAATTAAATCCGATGGATAATGAGTTCAATTATGCGGCAGCGTTTAATAGCCTGAACTTAGCAGGAGTATAGCAAGACTTACGCGATCTGATGACCGATTCTCAAGCGTGGTAGCCAGCAGATTTTGGTCACTACCGCCCACAGTTTATTCGTATGGCGTGGAACCATTCTATCCTCTATTCGCCTTGCATTAGTTGCCAAAAAACACCCTGAGTAGCTCACATTCTTACACTGATTGGTGTACATTTCATCGTATTGTATTACCTCGCGTTTTTCTGGTAGTTCTCGTATCTTTTTTAGAAATAACCTTGATAGAATGTGGATCTTTACCACGACTAATAAAGGTGTTTTTATGGAGGAATGTTCTACGGCTGATACCAATATGCAAGAATATGTGATTTTACTTCATGGCCTAGCGCGCACCGAACGTTCTTTGAGTAAATTGGCTATCGCTATTGAAAAACATGGCTATCGCTGTATCAATCACTCCTATCCCTCAACTAAGCACGATATTGCAACGCTTGCCGAGGTAGCCGTGGCAGAGGCGCTGTCCTTATGTGGAGATGCGACCAAGATCCATTTTGTCACCCATTCAATGGGCGGGATTTTGGTGCGGCAATATTTGAGTCGGCGCCCCATTAAAAATTTAGCGCGAGTCGTTATGTTGGGACCACCGAATCGAGGTAGTGAGGTGGTAGATACCCTGCGAAACGTGCCCGGATTTAAGTTAATTAATGGCCCGGCAGGAACGCAGCTTGGTACCGAAGAGATGAGCGTTCCTAACAGTCTTGGGCGTGCTAATTTTGAGTTAGGTATTATTGCAGGCACGCGCAGTATTAATCTGCTCTTGTCTACCATGTTGCCTGGACCTAATGATGGTAAGGTGTCAGTTGAGCGAACAAAATTAGCGGGGATGAAGGATCATATCGCCCTGCCTGTTACCCATCCTTTGATGATGAATAACGCGCTGGTGATAGAACAAACCGTACATTTTTTAAAGTATGGAGTGTTTAATCACAACTAAATATTCGCAATCACAAAAGAGGGCGAATGTGATGTTCAAGATGCGAATTTTTTAATATCACCCTCTGAAGCGCCATCGTTACATTCACCACGGATCTCACCACGGCCAAGCTCGATAATTCGGCTCAGTTCGATGTAACCGTCTCGACAATATCCTGTCATATTGATGGTTTTATCTAAACCTAACTCAATCTGCTGTGTCCAGCGTGATAAATCAAGGCCATTTCTCGATTGCTTTTTATTGCTAGAGCGCTTCATCTTTTCAAGCTCTCTTACTCGTGCCATATGCGGCTGCTCAAGTGTTGGCAATTGGGCGTACTTTACCTTGTAGGTAAAGAGCTTAATGCCGTCTCCTTTGATCGCGGTTTGGAATTTATCTTCGACTTTGATTTCGAAGTCATCTACTTGTGGATTGCTCCTGGCGCACGCGGTGAGACAGAAAAGTAAAAATAGTAAAATAATATTTTTTATTTGCATGATTTTATTGTCATTCTATGCAGTTTATTCGGGATAAAATGGTGGCGTACGTTGAGCATAACGTAATTAACAGCCTATATCATCAATAGAACGCTGATTTGCACTGTTTCAGGCTTAACCGGCTACTTTAGTCGTTATCATCAACTATGCTTTGCCTGAAATAAAACCAATGAAAGTCATGGAGTCGGCATTGTTTAATGGCTTATAAGCACGTCTTGGTTCCTTCCATGGAGACTCGCTTATCGCATCCTTGCGATACACGACTTATCAGCTCATTTAAGCATATCCAACTTAGCTTCAGCGTTACCGTTAAGCCTTACTAGAAGTGCTGTGTAAGTAGTAAGTAGTTTGTTTCTATCGTCAACACACACAACCGTTATCCAGTTTGATAAGTGTTAGGTTAAGTCATTCCTGTTCTCAGCTCAGATATGGCAAACAATTTGATGTAAATCACGCTAATGAATACTAATGTAGATTTGTTGTTGTTATTTGGTTAGGGGTTGGCAAACTAAAAAGTGTATGGAAAATTCAATTCTTAGGAGAGAGAATGTCGGCAATAATGAAGCTTTTGACCTCGTTGTTAGGCAGCTTTAGGGATCTACTCCCCATTATTTTTGTCGTCGGATTTTTTGAAATTGTTGTCTTACAACAAGCCCCCGCGGATCTTGCTTCTATTCTCATCGGTTTGCTGTTTATTGTCTTAGGTTTAACTTTCTTTGTCTTTGGCTTAGAGATGGGCTTATTTCCTATTGGTGAGTCATTGGCACAAGCATTGGCGCGAAAGGGCAGTATTTTTTGGCTGGTGGTGTTTTCGTTTTCATTAGGGTTTGGTACGACACTGGCTGAACCCGCATTAACGGCGGTCGCTAATGAGGCCGCCGAGGTGGCGGCTCGCTCAGGGGCCATAGTCAATTCAACCGAGGCTATGGATAGCTATGCAATGGGATTGCGACTAACCGTCGCGATTGCAGTTGGATTAGCTATTTTGCTTGGGGTGATCAGAATACTCAAAGGCTGGCCAATTCACTATTTGATCATTGGTGGTTATTTATTAGTGATGATCCTCACCAGTTTTGCCCCCGCTAATATCATAGGTATCGCGTACGACTCAGGAGGGGTGACGACATCGACGATCACTGTGCCCTTAGTCACGGCGCTAGGTGTGGGTCTGGCGACCGTCATTAAGGGGCGTAATCCGATGCTCGATGGTTTTGGGCTCATTGCTTTTGCCAGTTTAACCCCAATGATTTTCGTACTGCTTTACGGCATGGTGGTACTCTAATGGCGATGGTGAGTGACATCTTTAATACCTTATTGCTGACAGCTCGTGATGTGGTACCTATTGCGGTGATCTTATTTGGCTTTCAGCTTGGTGTGTTAAGGCGGCCCATAGTTCATTGGCAGAAAGTGCTTCTTGGTTTTGTCTATGTCATTTTGGGATTGACCTTTTTTCTCGTTGGATTGGAATTAGCGCTATTTCCAATCGGAGCGAGCATGGCAGATCAACTGACCTCGCCCAGCTTTCTGCATCCTGATGGCGATTTGTCCCCTTTTGTTTGGCAAGATTATCTCTGGGTCTATATCTTTGCCGCTGCAATAGGTTTTAGTACCACCATCGCGGAGCCGTCACTGATTGCGGTTGCGATTAAAGCCAATGAGGTTTCAGGGGGAACCATAGGGATACAAGGATTAAGGATCTCTGTTGCGATAGGTGTTGCAATGGGGATCGCGCTTGGCTGTTTTAGAATAGTGGTAGGTGACCCCATTCACTATTACATTATGGCGGGTTATGTTTTGGTGGTGATACAAACATTTTTTGCCCCAAAGATGATTGTGCCACTAGCTTATGACTCTGGTGGGGTAACGACATCAACCGTCACAGTGCCATTGGTGGCGGCGCTTGGCTTAGGCTTAGCCACCAATGTTGATGGTCGCGACCCCTTAATTGATGGCTTTGGTTTGATCGCTTTTGCGAGTCTATTCCCCATGATCACAGTTATGGGTTATGCCCAGTTAGTTGAATTTATGATTAAGCGAAAATCCGCTAAGGAGCGATAACATGCGCTTTAAACTTATTGTCGCGTTTGTCGACGAAACCTGCACCGATGTCGTGCTTGATGCCGCAAGAGAGGCTGGTGCCACTGGTGCGACGGTAATTAATCATGCTCGAGGTGAAGGTCTAGAGAAAAAGAAAACCTTTATGGGGCTCGGACTCGATATTCAACGGGATGTCATTTTATGGTTGGTTGAGGAACATATGAGCCGGACAATTTTAGAAACTATCTGCAAGGTGGGCGAGTTTGAAACTAATCCTGGGCAAGGGATTGCGATTCAGATCGATGTTGAGGACGCCGTCGGCATTGCTCATCAAGTGGAAATACTCAGCAAAGAGATTGAGGATCAAATATGAAACCATCGACGCCAATAAAAAATAGCGATGTGATGACAGGTGATTATGCCATGATCGATGGGCTGCATACTGTATCTGAAGCGATTCGATTAGCGGTCTCTGGCAACGTCAGTATGTTGTTGGTCAATAAGCGTCACGAACATGATGAGTTTGGCATGGTGCTCATGAGTGATATAGCGCGTAAGGTACTTGCGAAAGATAAATCGCCTGAGCGGGTCAACGTCTATGAGATCATGATTAAGCCAGTATTGTCTGTCCATGCCGATATGGATATTCGTTATACCGCAAGATTATTTGAGCGTTTTGGTATCAATAAGGCACCAGTGATTGAAGCTGGCAAAATTTTAGGTGTGGTGACTTATCACGACATCGTATTGAAAGGAATGATGGCAAAGCGAGACTGAGTAAAAACTTGGTATATCAATATGATGCGCGTTAATAGCTGCTCGTTATTAACGCGCATTTTTTTTAGGCGAAACGTTGATTCAGATAACTAATGATATCTGACGACTCATACATCCACTGAACTTGACCATTGTCTTCGATGCGCAGGCAAGGAACCATTGCCTTGCCACCTTGCTCGACCAGAGTCTGTTGATGCTCGGCCTGCTTGGCATCAACCGTTGTGATGTTTAAACCTTGACGGCGAATCGCGCGGCGAACTTTGACGCAAAACGGACAAGCTGGATATTGGTACAACTGAATTTGGCGCGTCAGCTCATCGATCTTAACCTGTTCGGCGATCGGGCGTTGGCGTTTTTTCGGAGCAAAAATAAAATTAAAAAACAGGATGATGCGGCCTAATACCCAACGAACAATAAACATTAACAACTTCCTCATATGATTTGATGGCCGCGATTTTAACTTAAGCGTGACTAGGATCAAAGTTTTGATTTGGACAAAATGGCATCACAATCAATCATCACCGCAAAAGAGGCATGCGTGCTGTGGGGCATATTGACTTAGGTTAACGAAATTAGGGCAGGAGCGATACTATGATCGCTCCTGCTTAACTTATACAGAGAGGTATTAATCTGCGCTAAGGGTGAGTAATGCTTGGCTTGCGCTGGTATTGAGTTCGGCTTGACTATCGAGCACAAACACTCTTGCTGGGTCAATTTGTGCCTGCTCAATAAGATAGTGTTTTACGGTTACCGCGCGCTGCTGAGCGAGCGCTGCCAATGCCGAGTCGCCAATGTCTTGTTGCGAGACTAGTGAATTATATAACGCCATATGCCAGCGAGTTAACAGCTCATCTTCAGGCAGCTTCTGCTCTTGCTGGGCTTCTATCAGCTGTTTAATGTCATCGGCAGGTTTACCGAGTTCCGCTTCGTAAAGGCGTTTCAACGCATCAGATAATACGCCTGATGTGGGATAGGTACTTGGGGTCAGCCCTGCTGGAAAACTGGCAATGTCTATGTTCGCGGTTTGTGACAATTTTTGCTGTAATTGCGCCGTCATCAGGGCTTGACTATCTTGGGTTACGTTGACAGCTCCTTTTGCGCTAAGGCGCAGTTTAGGTCTATCTTTTAGGCCTTTTGCCAGCTTATCGAGTAAGGATCGACTATCGCCGCTGAGTGTTGCTAATCCAGGAGTAAAGGCGACCTTGTCTAACTCATCGTCGGAGCCGAGTAGCCCCGCTAATAAACTAAATGGGGCGGTGACCGCTTTGGTTATCACGTTGGAAAAAGCCGTCATGATAATGCTGCCAAAGCTGAAACTAGGCTCATTGAGATCGCCGGACACCTGTAGACCGAGATCGATAACACCATTTCTGTCCTGTAATAATGCAATGGCTAAGGTTACTGGCAGGGAGGTTGCTAAACTGCTTTCACTTTTTTTACCTAGCTTTAGCTGGTCTACGACCAGGTGGTTATCTCCCACTAGTTGATTGTTCTCCAGTTGATAAGTGAGATCTAATGACATTAAGCCCTTGTCGATATAGTAGCCTGCATAGGTGCCCGAGTAGGGATTAACCGAGGTTAACTCAACATGTTTAAAGCTAAGGTCTAGATCTAAATAAGGCTGCGCTAGCAAAGGATTTATTTCACCTTTGAGCGTGACAGGAGCATATCGGTCAATTTTGCCGTTTATGTCGACACCAGCGGCTTTTTTACTGCTAGATGACAAGTTTGAGATGCTACCTGAGAGCTGCTCAATACCCGCAGCAAAATTAGGGGTGAGCGACTTATCGGCGAAGAAGGTTGAACCATCTTTTATAATCACATTGTTGATCGACAAAGCCATAGCTGGTTGCGCTTTATCTGTATTAGCGGGTGTCTTTTTAGGTGTAGCTCCTGTTTGTGCCTCAGACTCTTTTACTAATCCTTGAAAGTTAGTGCTTCTATCTTCGGCAATTAAGATCCGACCAAAAGGTTGGGTCAAGGTCACTTGATCTATAGCTAATTCATTGGTTTGTTTATTAAATTCCATTTTGTTAATGTCAAAGCTATGCCATTTTAACAATGCTTGTTGCTGTAGCTTGTCCTTGATCGATAGGTCGTCAATTTGAACGGCTGCGTTAACACCTAATTGCGCCTGGGCATCTGCGATTAGCTCGCCCTGAGTACTTAACCACCCTTGTTCAAGTTCGATATTAAGGTAAGGAGTAAGGAAGTTTTGGAACTGATTTAGTGCTAGTTTAGTCAAGGCGAATTGTGCTTGTACTTGCTGGCGCTTAGCATCGATTTGCCCGCTTGTGGCTAGTTGACCCTGTTGATTGAGGTTAAGTGCTAACTCAAAGTCAATTGGCGAACTCAGCGCGGCATCAATGCTACCGGTAGTCAGTTTAATGTCGCCAATATTCCACAGGTTCTCCTCGTTCAAGATCTGCTCTTTGAGCGCAAGCTGATATCCACTTATGTCGATCGATTTTAAAACTGCGCGCCATTGTGATTCTGGGGTCACTGGTGTGTTTGCTCGCTGGCTTTGATTGTCAGCCGTTAATGTATCGCCACTGCTTGCGTCAGGGGACACTAGATTGATGTCGCTGGGCGCTGCTACTGTTTGGGAATCGCTGCGCTCTGCAGTTTGGGGTTGTTCATCTGCTTCTACTTTCGCTGCTTGCATCGATTTTGGAGTGAACAAATGAACTAGATCGAGCCCCTCTTTATCTACACCAGCATTGAGTAATAAATTTTGCGAGCTTAACGCATCGATCGTGACTTGTTTATTAACCAGATCGAAGTCGATATTGTGCAGTGCAATGGCATCCAGCGTCAGTACCGATTGTTGCTGGTGGTTAACCGCCAGTTGCTTGAATGCAAGCTCACCTCGGTTTGTTTTGGCAATAAGTTGTTCATTGTCTATTGCTAATCGGTAGTTGGTTGATAAATCGAGATAACCTCCATCTAGCGACACATTAAAGTCTTTTGCTACTAAGCTCCAAAATTGGGGTAATGGGATATCCGACAATGTGATGTCGCCGCGTACATCTAAAGGAGACAACTGTATCTGCCCTTTTAGCGCTATTGCTCCGCCATTCCGACCATGAAACTCGATGTCGTAGTGGTTTACTTCTTGTAATGTCTCTTTGCCACTAACGGCTAGCGGATTGAGTGAGTCAAAGGCGTTAACATGAAGGTTTACTTTATGGTAGCTCACTTCGCTTTGGGTAACATCATCAGCCAGATCTAGCGTCGCATCGATTATGGCTAGATTTGTCACCATAAAATGAGGAATTGATTGGTTCTTTTGTTCTTGCGCTGGCGTATCTGCAGATTTAGCGTTGAGAGTGTCTATGATGTCAGAGAAATTGAATTTCAATGGCTTATCGCTCACCACTCTCCTCACATTGGCATAAGGCGCTGCTAGCGAGACATCGGTAAAACTAAATCCCCAATCAAATATTGAGTGCCAAAATTGGTATTGAAATGCTAACTGTTCAAAGCCCACAAAAGCACTATTGTCCTTTTCTGCTATGCCAAAGCCGTCAACTTTAACGGCTAACGTAAAGGGATTGATACGCACATCTTGGAGTATTACGGGTCTATTTAGCAGTAAAGACAACTGTTTAGGGGTTTGCTTAACTAAAAGGTAAGGAACCACTAGACCCAGTAACAGGGTCCATGTTAAATACAGAGATAAGCTGATACCTAGATAGCGTTGATATTGAGGCAGTCGTTTGTATTTTTGTCCTAGGCGAGTAAATAATGAGGGGACGGAAGACATAATGACCTTTGAGTTAGAAGTATATAGGAAACGGCGATATTGCATTGCTTATTGGTGCCGGCGAGCATCTCACCAGTACAATCGTTAAATCAGTCGCTATAATTTTAGTTGTATTGTTGCCAATATTGAATGGTTAAATTGTAAATTGCCTAAAATAGATGAGAAAAATTGACTGACATGACAGTATTTTACCTAGATGGGCAGGCTTTTGAGTCTGAAGCTCAAGAAACTGTCTTAGATGCGCTGATCCGTCATGGGCAACGCCTCAATTACTCTTGTAAGAAGGGAGTTTGTAAGACCTGTTTAGTACAACAGGTAAAAGGCGATATCCTAGTGGGTTCACAGCGAGGCTTAACTCGGGCACTCAAAAAGCGGAATTATATTTGTGCTTGCCAATGTAGGCCATTTGAGGCGTTAGCGCTTAAGTCTATTTTGTCTCAAGATCTGTTTGTGAGCGCAGTAATTCAAGAGAAAAAACTGTTAAGTGATTCTATTGTTCGCATTGGATTAAAGCTCGATGAAGGGATCTGTCATCAACCTGGGCAATATATCAATCTGAGACGTTTCGACGGACTAACTCGCAGTTATTCGCCGACCAATATTTCAGGGGCCTCTTTAATCGAACTGCATGTGAAGCGAAAATATAATGGTCAATTTAGCGATTGGTTATATCATCATGCAGGACTTGGTGAGCAACTGCTGCTACAAGGTCCTCTAGGGAGTCACTACTATAAGCAAGAGTATGCTGAAGATAAACTGATTATTATCGCTTTTGGTAGTGGCTTAGGTGTTGCCCATGGGATCATCAATCAAGCCTTGGTTGGAGGACATAAAGGTGACATTTTCCTTTATGTTGGGGCTCAAAATGAAACCGATCTCTATCTGCACGCACAGCTGTTGAAGATGATGCTCGAGTATAAACAATTCTCCTATCAAGCCTGTATTACGGGGCAGGCCAGTACTCCTAGGCTAGGGCGTCGTGTCATGTTAGGCGATCCATTTAGCGAGGCGATTAAACTACATCAGTTTGACCGTCAGCAGCAGCTGTTTATTTGTGGCGAACCGACGGCGGTCAATCAGAGCCGAGAGAGAGCATTTCTTAATGGCTATCCGATAGCACGAGTACATGCGCTCTCATTTGAATATAAAGATTTGCGCGCCAGAACACGAGAGTGAGCCACTGATTTTCTGTCGTTGAGCTAAATAATACCCGTGTCGTAAATACCAGTATCTTTTTTTTTACGTTATGATAACCTTATTTAAATCATGAGGATGTGTAGCTTTAAGGCTTTTTTGAGAGCGAATAGCCAAGTATCAAGGATGAGATATGCTGATAAGAATTGCAATAGATGAAGATTTATCTACGTTGTCGACTTTGTTTGATGAATATCGACAGAGTTTAGGGCAGGCCGCTGCAATAGAAGATAGCCATGAATTTATGCGCTCTCGTCTACTGGAGAATGACTCGGTTATCTTTGTTGCAATAGTAGCAAAGCAAGTCGTTGGTTTTATTCAGCTTTACCCCTCTCTTTCTTCTCGTTTTTTAAAACCGCTTTGGTATTTTGATGATCTTTATGTGGTAGAGCCTTATCGTCAAAAAGGGATTGCCACAAGTTTAGTTGAAAAGGCCAAAGAATTAGCCGATGAAACCAATGTATTGGCTGTTTGTCGTGAACATCTAGGGCAGGATGGATTTTTACTGCTGGAATCGGTCGGCACTAAATTGACAGGCTTTAGCGATACAAGTCTTGTGAGCTTATAAGTTGTAAGCATAGATCTTCATTGTGGTAAGATACTGCGGTTTTGGTGTATGGGCACAAGTGGAGATCTGAGTTGAACAAAAGCGTTATCACTAATTTACTCGCTGCAGTGGTTATGATCTGTGGCTTTCTATTCTCTTTACCTATTGTATTGAGTATTGGTTTGTTCGCCCTTTCAGGTGCGATCACCAATTGGCTTGCCATTCATATGTTATTTGAGAAGGTGCCAGGTCTTTATGGTAGTGGCGTTATTCCGGCACGCTTTGAAGAGTTTAAAGCGGCTATTGCTCATCTAATGATGGAGCAATTTTTTACTGAAGAAAATATCGATAAATTCCTTTCTCAACAAGGCAAAGGTGCCGCTCATATCAATTTACAGCCTGTTATCGAAAATGTAGATATGACGCCAGCCTTTAACGCACTCGTGACTACGGTCGAGCAATCTTCTTTTGGCGGTATGTTGGCAATGTTTGGTGGTTCAGAGGCGATAACACCGCTTAAAGACCCCTTTATTGAGAAGATGAAAAGCTCGTTAATCGAGATATCTCAGAGCGACGCATTCTACGAGCTGATTAAACAAGAGATTGAGCAGCCTGATGTGATGGCTGATCTACGAGCACAAGTTGCATCTATCGTTCATCAACGCCTCGAAGAACTGACTCCGCAATTGGTTAAAGAAATAGTGCAAGAGATGATTAAAAAACATCTCGGTTGGTTGGTTGTTTGGGGGGGCGTGTTTGGCGGTTTAATTGGCCTATTTGCAGCATTAATCACATAATGAAAAGGGAGCTTAGTTCCCTATTTGGTTTCATCATGGTTGAGCTCAATAAGTGATTGTTTTTATATTAAAGGTTTTCTGCACTATAGAAACAGGTTTAAGCCATTGAGCATGAGCAAATCCTTGATGTGATCGATATCAGATTAATTTAAAATGCGTGCGTTGTCGGTTAATCGGCGTTCTTAACTCCAGTTCAGCTTTCTGGACTAATACAAAGTCAGTAAAAGGATTGCGTGATGAATAAACACTTAAATATCAATTATCTTGAGATCCCAGTTCTAGATATCGTTAAAACTAAGCTGTTTTTTACCCAAGTATTTGGTTGGGACTTTGTCGATTATGGTGATAGTTATAGCTGTTTTGTCGATGCCGGTATCGCTGGTGGCTTCTATCTGAGCGAGCAACATTTTGATCTTGTTAAAGGTGCGCCATTGATTGTTATCTACTCAGAGCAATTAGAGCAAACCATGGCAGAAATTGAGCAAGCAGGAGGCCAGATAGTGAAAGCGATATTTAGTTTTCCTGGTGGCCGTCGTTTTCATTTTAAGGATCCAAATGGCAATGAGTTTGCTGTTTGGTCACTATAATATGCCCCATTGTATCATCGAATATTCAGCACCATTAGCTGCGCAAATTGACATAAATGAACTGCTCCAGTCGGTGCACCAAGGTGCATTGGCATCAGAATTGTTTGAGCCTTCGGCGGTGAAGACTCGAGGTTATGCGAGTCAGAACAGTCAAGTCGGGCTGTTGGCTGATGGTAGTTTTATTCATATCATATTTAAGATCATGCCTGGACGCACCGATGGGCAGAAGAAACATCTGACTGAGGTGGTTTATCAACAGATTAGCAATCTTACTCTAGGGATTAGCAGCCTTACGATGGAAGTACTTGAATTAGAGAGTGCGCATTACTTTAAGCTACTGAGCTAATAAGGCGTAGCGAGTAAGACTTAGCTAATAAGAGTTATTTAACCAATCACTATCTACAGCGATACTAAGATCTTTAGAGGGCTAAGGCCTGTTGCGACGGCAAGGTAAATTTTTTATGGGATTGAAAGGTTAGGCTGTGACACGAGTGAATGGGTTCAAATTAAGGTTGAGAATGAATACCCTAGGGTTAGCCGCCCTAGGCGCGCTCGCACTCAGCTCATTAACTGTGAGTTTCTCAGCCTATAGCGCTGGGGAGATGAGGGTATGTGTCGATCATTATCCTCCTTTTTAAATATTAGGCACTGACGCTGAGCCTATTGGAGAGAATATTTCATCGCTACGGTTAATCGCGAAACTTCTCGATGTTGAGCTAACCTTCGCAGAAAGCCCCAATTTTGCTCGGTGTTTACATATGTTAGAAATGGGAAGTACGGATATCGTCGCGGGTCTGATTGCCAAACCAGAGCGAGAGCGATATAGCTACTTTTTGCCCTACAGACCCGATAGCAGCTACTCCTTTATTAGTCAGCTTTCGTTGCCAGCAATTACACACTATGAGGAACTAAAGCAATATTCAATTGGGATATCACGAGATACGCAATATTTTGAGCGTTTTGATCAAGATAAGAATCTACGGAAGCTGGTGACCAATGACGTGAATGTGGCCACCAACATGTTACTCAAGGAACGTTTTCAGGTATTGATTGTTCCGACCACAGTATTACCGAGTTTAAAGCGACGATTTCCTCAGTTTGAGCAACAATTAATAGTTCATCCTTATAGTTTTAAAGAAGATAGAATCATCTATTTTGGCTTGAGTAAGAAGCATCAGCTTGATTTGCCAATTGAGCAAATAGAGTCCATTGTCACCAAGGCATATGAGCAGGGACTTTTTATGCAAGAGATAGATAAGTTTATTTCAGAGCATATTGAATACTATTAAAAAAGAGACCCTAGGGTCTCTTTTTGATTAAGCGATATTCTATCGTGTTAATAAGCGCTTTCGTGCACCGATTGAACTGCTCGGCCTGAGGGGTCAATGATACCTTGCAGACTCGCATCCCATGCTAACGCCTCGGGTGTGGAGCAGGCTACCGATTTTCCTCCTGGTACCGTCTCCGCTGCCGACGGTAACGGGAAGTGTGCTTCAAAGAAGCAGCGGTAAAAGTAAGCCTCTTTGGTCTCTGGTGTGTTGTATGGGAATCTAAACTTGGCGTTAGCCAATTGTAGATCGTCAACCTCTTGCGCCGCATGGTCTTTAAGTCCGTCGATCCAAGAGTAGCCTACGCCATCACTAAATTGCTCTTTCTGACGCCAAGCCACCTCTTTAGGTAACTTATGCTCAAATGCTTTACGTAAAATATGCTTTTCGATACGGCCATCTTTCGACATCTTAGCTTCAGGGTTGATGCGCATTGCAGTGTCGATAAACTCTTTATCGAGGAAGGGAACACGGGCCTCCAGTCCCCAAGCCGCCATGGCTTTGTTAGCGCGCAGACAATCAAAAAGATGCAGTTTATCGAGTTTACGAACAAGCTCTTCGTGGAATGCTTGCGCGTTGGGTGCCTTATGGAAATAGAGATAACCACCAAATAACTCATCGGCCCCTTCGCCCGATAGCACCATCTTGATCCCCATAGCTTTAATTTTACGTGCCATTAGGTACATAGGCGTCGCAGCCCTGATGGTCGTGACGTCATAGGTTTCAAGGTGATAAATCACATCTTTAATTGCATCTAAACCATCTTGGAAGGTAAAAGTGATCTCATGATGAATCGTGCCAATGGCATCGGCTACCTTCTGCGCTGCGGCTAGATCTGGTGCGCCTTCAAGACCGACCGCAAAAGAGTGTAATTGTGGCCACCAAGCGTCAGTCGCGCCATCATCTTCGATACGACGCTTGGCATAGGTTTGTGTAATGGCTGAGATCACCGATGAATCCAATCCGCCAGATAACAATACGCCGTAGGGGACATCAGACATAAGCTGACGTTTAACCGCGGCTTCAAGCGCTTCACGTAGTTCATCGACGCTGGCTTCGTTATCTTTAACCGCATAAAAATCCTGCCACTCACGTTGATAATACTGCTCATAACCGTCGGCTGTTAAGTAGTGCCCTGGTTTAAACTCTTCAACGGTTTTGCACACAGGCATCAGCGCTTTCATCTCAGAGGCAATATAGAAGTTGCCTTCGGTGTCGTGACCTGTATACAGAGGGATTATGCCCATATGGTCACGACCGATGAGATAAGTATCTTGAGCTTTGTCATAGAGGACAAAGGCAAAAATGCCATTAAGTTTATCGAGGAAATCGACGCCATATTCTTGATATAGGGCTAAGATCACTTCGCAATCGGAGTTAGTTTGGTAGCTGTATTTATCACCAAGTTCGGCTTTTAGCTCTTTATGGTTATAGATCTCACCGTTTACCGCTAGGATCAGGGTTTCATCGCTCGATAGTAGTGGTTGAGCACCATGTTCGATATCGACAATAGCCAAACGTTCATGGGCAAGAATGGCTTTATCACTGCTGTAGATACCCGACCAATCAGGACCTCGATGGCGGAGTAACTTGGACATTTCAAGAGCAACTTGACGCAGTGGCATGGCGTCAGACTGGATATCTAAAATCGCGAATATTGAACACATAACTAAAGCTCCCAAAAACTAACTAAATCTCAATTGCTAGTTACTTTGACAGCATTTTCTTTATTTGCCAAACCTATTTTTTGATAAAACCTCCATAAAAGCGGCTTTTTATTGTTGTTTTCCCTGTTTTGTGGGGGTTTGAAATTTTGGTTATGTAATTATTGGTTATAAAAAGTGTAGATCTCATAATTTTGAGTGCGTTATCCTGCTAAGATTTTGATAATCGGAAATGGTGGTGCTGATTTTAGCAAAATAGAGGATAAGCAGTTGTTTGGTGGTTTTATAAACAAAAGGCTTCTCCGTGAAGCCTTTTGTTCAGAACTGAACCTAGATAGGTGGTTTAAGGTTGAACCGTTTTGGCCGGGCGTAAATGATGAAATTCAGTGCCTGGGTAATAACCCGGCCAATCCTTACTATTTGCAAGTGTTTGGGCCGCTTGATAGTAGATGCTCATATCTTGCAGGGCGCCAGACAGATCCCAATCAGCACGATATTCATCGCAGACGTTGTGATAACAGCCATTCATCTTTTGTTTCATATCCGCCTTATATTTGGCAGAAGCTTCATCAGCGGGTTCATTGCCGCCACCGGCAAAGACAGCTGGAACCCCGTATTTGGCGAAGCTGAAATGATCTGAGCGGAAAAATCCACCCGATTCAGGATGGTTTTCACTTACGGCCATGCGTTGCTGTGAACTTGCGGCCTGACTGAGGTAGGTTTCTAGTTCAGACTTACCTTTACCTACGATAGTGTAATCACTGGTACGGCCGTAGATATTGGTGCTATCTAAGTTAAATACAGCAACTGTGTTATCGAGTGGATAGATGGGGTTTTCGGCGTAATAGCGTGAGCCTAACAGTCCTTGCTCTTCGCCTGTGGTCGCCACAAAAGTGATAGAACGCTTTAGTGGTGAACCATTTTTGGCTTGCGTTGCAAACTGGCGCGCAATCTCCAAGATACCAGCAGTACCCGATGCATTATCTAGGGCACCATTAAAGATTTGATCGCCTTCTTTAGTTGGATCTATACCTAGGTGATCCCAGTGAGCGGTAAATAGCAGGTGTTCATCGCTTGCTTTGTCGCCGGGCAGTGTCGCCACCACATTATAGCTATTGGCATATTCTGCTTTATTCGCAAACGCGATATTTGCGGTTGTCTCTAAGGCGACATTAAGTGGACTGCTCGCTGCGCGATCGCTCAAGGTGGCCAGCGATAATCCAGCTTTGTCAAAAAGTTCGCTGGCTTTTTCCTTGGTGATCCAGCCTTCAACTTGGACGCGACTTTCTTGACTGTTTTTATCGACAACTAAATCTTGTTGCGGACCTGTCCAACTGTTTTGTACTACAGACCAAGGATAAGCGGCGGGTTTGGTATCATGAACAATGATCGCGCCCAATGCTCCTTGACGACTCGCCTCTTCATATTTATAGGTCCAGCGGCCATAGTAGGTCATGGCTTTTCCATTAAATTTACCTGAATTAGGCAAAGCAAAGCCTGGATCATTGACTAAGATGACCGCGATTTTGCCTGTCATATCTACGCCTTGGTAGTCGTTCCAGTCATACTCTGGTGCATTAACTCCGTAACCGACAAACACCAGTGGGGCGTTGCTGATATTGATTTGTTGGCTGTCATGACGACTGCTTAAGACAATATCCTCGCGGTAGTTTAGCGTTAGTCCACCTAGATTGATCTGTTGGTCTTCACTAGCTGTGTAGCTCACCATTGGTACTGCTTGCAGGTAACTACCGCCATTTGCACCTTCGAGTCCAGCAGCGGCAAATGCTTTGCTTAGGTAATCGAGTGTTAAGGTTTCGCCTTGGGTGGTTGGTGCTCGGCCTTCAAATTTATCTGATGACAGGTTTTGAATGTCTTGTCTAAATCTTGCTTCGTTGAATTCAGGAACGCTATCAATTGTTTGTGTTGGATGTTGGCTGCAGGCGCTGAGTGTGGCCAGCGCGCATGCGGACAGAAGTAATCGCATGGAGTGTCCTATTATCGTTATTTATTTTTGTTATAAATTGTATTTTTAGGACAGCTATGATGAATAAGATGGCGCAATTTATCAAGTGAGCCATCTTATTAAAATGTTACGCTTTATTACCCTATGACGATAATACTAAACAACGTCGATATCGCCGGCGCAATTGAAGATATGGTTTGGTCTAAACGGCTCTTTTTCAACATCTTTTTCTTGGCTGACACCGCTAGTCACTAAGATGGTTTCAAGACCGGCTTGGAAGCCAGCTAAAATATCGGTGCGCATATTATCGCCAATAATAACGGTATTTTCGGAGTGACCATTAATGTGGTTAAGTGCACTGCGGACAATCCAAGAGCTAGGTTTACCGACATAAAATGGCATACGCCCACTAATGCGCTCGATTGGAGCACATAATGCGCCACAAGCAGGGCTGTGTGCTGGTCCGTGGGTATCAGGATTTGTGGCGATAAATCGAGCGCCATTAGCCACGAACTGTGCAGCCTTATGGATCATATCCCAATTATAAGAGCGAGTTTCGCCGACAATAACGAAATCGGGATTGATATCGGTAATAGTAAAACCGGCTTTATAGAGTTCATGGGTGAGCGCGCCTTCACCAATGACAAAGGCTTTATCACCGGTTTGATGCTTTAGAAAATCAGCCGTGGCCATGGCTGAGGTGTAGAAACACTCTTCTGGCACCTTGATCCCCGCAGCGCCTAGACGGTTTTGTAAGTCTTTGCCAGTTTGAACCGGATAGTTAGTGAGGATAACGAGTGGGTTACCTTGCTCTACAATACGGTGAATAAATTTATCACTGCCAGGAATGAGTTTATTGTTATGCAGCAGTACACCATCAATATCACAAATCACGTTTTTCATATTTGGTCTCTTATTGCGAACAGAAAATCTACTGTTTCCATCTAAAACCAATTGTGTTGTAAAAACAACGTCATTTGATGAATTATTTAGAGCGTGGGGCAAAGATCTGAAATTTTATAAAAAAAAAGAGACCAGGTGGTCTCTTTCTATTGGTGAACCGTGATAGTTAATCAGCGGCATATCCCATGATATCGAGCGGATTATTATCTAAATAGGCGATGCCATTGCTCATCTTTAAACGATCTTGGCTAAACCATTTTACGACCAGTGGATAGATAGCATGCTCTTGCTCATGTACCCGTTCAGCGAGAATTGTTGCATCATCTTCTGGGTAAACGGGCACCTTGGCTTGTAATATGATTGGTCCAGAATCAAGCTCTGGAGTCACAAAGTGCACGCTGGCACCGTGCTCACTGTCACCAGCGTCGATAGCACGCTGATGAGTGTGTAATCCGGTGTATTTGGGCAGCAAAGAGGGATGAATGTTAATCATACGTCCCTCGAATTGCTGAACAAATTCATCGGTTAATATTCGCATAAAGCCTGCTAGCACGATAAGATCGGGTTGATATTCATCGATGGCGGCTTTGAGTCGAACATCATAATCGCTACGAGTTTCACCTTGGTGCGCTATCACGCAACTGGTATCTATCTCACTGTGATGAGCACGAACAAGGCCATAAGCATCGGGTTTATTACTAATCACCCCAACGACCTCAGCTTGTACATTGTCGTCACAACCATCGATAATGGCTTGTAAATTACTGCCATTACCTGAGATTAAAACTAATACGCGACAGCACTTTGGCATTATAAAATCTCCACTTGCTCTTCGTCACCATTGCGGCTAGCAATGTTGCCGATAAGCCAAGCGTTTTCACCTTCGCTCTTAAGCAGTGTTAATGCACTTTCAACTTGGTCCTGAGGCAGGGCGATAATCATACCTACACCACAGTTAAAGGTACGGTACATCTCAAATTCTGCGATGTTGCCATTTTCCATTAACCAGTTGAAGACGGTTGGCCATTGCCAAGAGTCACCTTGCACTACCGCTTTTGCAGTATCAGGGAGTACACGTGGGATATTTTCCCAGAATCCACCACCAGTAATGTGTGCCATGGCGTGGATATCATTTTGTTCAAGCAGCTTAAGCAGCGGCTTAACATAGATTTTGGTTGGTTCGAGTAGATGGTCGATCAGCGGTTTGCCTTCTAGGTCCTGCTGCGGATCGGCTTTACTTACCTCAAGTACCTTGCGAATAAGCGAGTAACCATTTGAGTGAGGACCACTAGAACCAAGGGCGATCAGTGCGTCGCCAGCGACCACTTTAGAGCCATCTAGCACGTCTTCTTTTTCAACCACGCCGACACAGAAGCCAGCAAGATCGTAATCTTCGCCTTCATACATGCCTGGCATCTCAGCAGTTTCACCACCGATCAATGCACAACCTGATTGAGCACAACCTTCGGCAATACCGTTGACCACTGAGGTTGCCGTTGCAACGTCGAGTTTGCCTGTGGCGTAGTAGTCGAGGAAAAATAGTGGCTCTGCACCGGCAACGATTAAATCGTTAACGCACATGGCAACTAAATCAACACCAACACTGTCGTGTTTTTTGTAATCGATGGCCAGTCTAAGCTTGGTACCAACACCATCGGTGCCAGAAACAAGAACTGGATGTTTGTACTTAGTTGGTAGCTCACAAAGGGCACCAAAACCACCAAGGTTACCCATAACTTCTGGGCGGTGGGTACGTTTTACTGCAGATTTGATATTGTCTACAAGGGCATTGCCTGCGTCGATATCAACACCTGCGTCTTTATAGCTTAGCTGGGTAGGAGTGCTCACGGAGGATCCTCTCGGGTACATCGTTATTGGATTTTTATGCGGCGCTATTCTATCAGCTTGTGGGCAGCCTCGAAAGTGATGATTTTGAATATTCAAACGGACTTAGGTCACGATTTGCCGTGTCTGTAAAACTTTATGTTTTCCATTGTGGACAAATCTACTAGAATCGGTGCAATTTGCTGGAAAAAACACAAAACATAGCATCAGGAGAAAACGATGAAAGTGGTCGAAGTTAAGCATCCTCTAGTACGTCATAAAATTGGATTAATGCGTGAAGGAGATATCAGTACTAAACGTTTTCGTGAGCTAGCTGCTGAAGTTGGTAGTCTACTTACTTATGAGGCGACTGCCGATTTTGAAACTGAAAAAGTGACTATTGAAGGTTGGAACGGTCCAGTAGAAGTCGAACAAATCAAGGGTAAAAAAGTGACAGTGGTACCGATCCTGCGTGCAGGTCTTGGTATGATGGATGGCGTGTTAGAGCATGTACCGAGTGCGCGTATCTCAGTTGTCGGTATCTATCGTGACGAAGAGACACTAGAGCCTGTTCCTTATTTTGAGAAGCTTGCAAGTAATATGCATGAGCGTATCGCACTGGTTGTTGACCCTATGTTAGCGACTGGTGGATCAATGATTTCAACTATCGATCTGTTAAAAGAACGTGGCTGTACTGCGATTAAAGCCCTTGTGTTGGTTGCAGCGCCAGAAGGGGTTGCTGCGCTTGAAAAAGCCCACCCTGACATCGAGCTATATACGGCATCAATTGATAAGTGTTTAAACGAACAAGGTTATATTCTGCCTGGCCTTGGTGATGCTGGCGATAAAATATTTGGTACTAAGTAATTAGAGACTAAGTGGTTAGTTTTAAACTAATCTTATATCTAAATAGGAAAGGGAGCCGATGGCTCCCTTTTTTGTGATTGTAGGTTTTTTATAGCCCGCTCTCTATAGAACCATGGCCGCTATCCAACCAAATACCAACAAGGGAATGTTGTAATGGATAAAGGTTGGAATAACACTGTCTCTAATATGGTCGTGCTGGCCATCGGCATTAAGACCTGCCGTAGGACCAAGAGTTGAATCTGAAGCCGGAGATCCAGCGTCGCCTAGTGCCGCTGCCGTGCCGACTAAAGCAATAGTGGCCGGCACAGAGAAACCGAAGCTGATGGCTAACGGAACATAGATAGTGGCAATAATAGGTATCGTTGAGAACGATGAGCCAATGCCCATAGTGATAAGCAGGCCCACGAGCAGCATTAAGAACGCGGCCAATGCTTTATTGTCGCCAATCAGATCAGATAAGGAGGCCACTAAACTGGCGACATCACCGGTTTCTTTTACCACGGCTGCAAATCCTGCTGCTGATATCATGATAAAGCCAATATTGGCCATCATGCGTACCCCTTGGTTGAAAATATCCTGATCGGCGACATGTTTAAGCGCGCCAGAAAAACTGAAAATAATAAAACCTATCAGGGCACCAAATATCATCGAGTCGGTATAGAGCTGTACGATTAAGGTTGCCACAATTGCCAAGATGGCCACCAGTATATTGCGGCGATTAATGGTCTCTTCAGGCTCCGCAGCTAAAATCATTTGCTCTTTGTAGTCACGTGGTTTGCGGTAACTAATAAACACCGCAATAAAGAGGCCTAATATCATGCCCAAAGCAGGGATTAACATTGCAGATGGGATTTGCTCACGTACCGCATTGAGATTATTGCTATTGAGATTGGCGAGCAAAATATCATTAAGAAAAATCCCCCCAAAGCCAATCGGTAAAATCATGTAGGTTGTCACTAGGCCAAAAGTCAGTACGCAAGCGACTAAACGGCGATCCATTCGCAATTTAGACATAACATGCAAAAGAGGCGGGATCAGAATAGGAATAAAGGCGATATGGATAGGTAAAATGTTTTGCGATGATACCGCCATGGTTAAAATGGCAATTAATAGCGACCAACGAACACGGTTGATATTGGTACTGCTTTGCTCTTTACCTAACTGAGATATTACTTTCTGAGAAATAAGGGTTGTTAGTCCTGAGTGCGAAAGTGCTACGGCAAATGCGCCAAGCAGTGCATAACTTAGTGCTATTTGAGCACCGCCACCAAGACCGGTATTAAAGGCGTCTACCGTGGTTTGTAGATCCATTCCACCAACAAGACCTGCGGCGAGCGCACTAATGGTGAGGGCGATAACAACATTCACCCTTGCGAGACTGAGGCCCAGCATTAGGCAAACGGCGATAACAACTGCATTCATATTGATTCTTTCTGATTAACTATCGTGTGATTGAGGCTATTTTTGACTGCATCGTTTCACTTGTCCAGCCAATCGGCGTTTTATCTTAAAAAAAGGAACAGATGTAACGAGTCTGTATTCAAGTGTAATGCTTAAGTGTAAATACCAATACAGTAGGCAAGGATATAGAGCACAGTTATTGGGCAACCAGATGAAAATTTATTAAAAAAGGTGACAATGATCCCAAATAGCTTGTGTCCCGCTGACGACTGCCTATAATGCTTTTTAGTTCATAGTTATAAAGCTTTTTTCAATCCATTGATGGAGATATAAAATGAGTGTATTAGTAGGCCGTCCGGCTCCTGATTTTACTGCTGCAGCCGTTCTTGGTAATGGCGAAATAGTAGATAGCTTTAACCTAAGCGAAGCGATCAAAGGTAAGACAGCTGTAGTATTCTTCTACCCACTTGATTTCACTTTCGTTTGCCCATCTGAACTGATCGCATTCGATCATCGTATGGACGAATTCAAAAAGCGTGGCGTAGAAGTTATCGGTGTTTCTATCGATTCTCAGTTCACTCACAATGCGTGGCGTAACACCCCAGTTGATAAGGGTGGTATTGGTCAAGTTCAATACACACTTGTTGCTGACGTTAAGCACGAAATCTGTAAAGCATATGATGTTGAGCATCCAGAAGCGGGTGTGGCTTTCCGCGGGTCTTTCCTTATCGACAAAGAAGGTCAAGTTCGTCACCAAGTGGTTAACGATCTTCCACTAGGTCGTAACGTAGATGAAATGATCCGTATGGTAGACGCGCTTCAGTTCCATGAAGAGCACGGTGATGTTTGTCCTGCTGGTTGGGAAAAAGGTGACAAAGGTATGGACGCAAGTCCTGAAGGTGTTGCTTCTTACCTAACTGATAACGCTGATTCGCTATAATCTTAGGATAATAGCTTGTAAGTAAAAAAAGCCGCGATAATCGCGGCTTTTGTGTGTCTGAAAGACCGATCAATTACGTTATAGGACGCTTTTATAATTCTAAACAGGAAGCTTGCTTTAAAGATGGCAAGTTATTACTCAAAATCGCCAGTACTCTTAATTACTTTCAATCCAAATTAGATATCCCAAAAGAGCTAAGTTTTCAAGATGATATTGGACAACTGTTTAAAGCATGAAGGGAGATCTTTGCGCTAATTGAAACGCTAAAGTTAAATCAATACACAGGATTGTAAACCGCGGATCATTACTGATAAATAAGAGAGGGGATACAGCGCTATTGCGCAGCATCCTCTCTTATTGTGTTAGCGGGGAAACCGTTAAAGTGGCTCTATCTAGAGTGCATTAACTGGATTTGATCATCTGTCTAACTTGAACTGCCATCAAGGCTTTCGCTTTGCTCTTGTGTTGAATCGTCGGCATTATCAGAGCCAAGCGGCCAACCGCCTAAGGCCTTCCATTTGTTCACAATATGGCAAAACAGTTCAGCGGTACGCTCTGTATCATAAAGCGCTGAATGTGCTTCCTTGTTATCGAAATCGATACCAGCGATAGAGCAGGCTTTAGCAAGTACCGTATGCCCAAGTGCGAGCCCCGATAGTGCTGCAGTATCAAAAGTGGCAAAGGGATGAAATGGTGTCCGCTTAAGGCCATTACGTTCAATCGCTTTTGTCACAAAGCCGTGATCAAAGGCGGCGTTATGGGCAACAATAATACTCCGATGGCAGTCAGAGGCTTTTTGTGCTTTCTTAACCTCTTTAAATATTTCTAAAAAGGCTTCTTTTTCCGATACCGCTCCACGCAGAGGGTTGGTTGGATCTATACCATTAAATGCCAGAGCTTCTGGCTCTAAGTTAGCACCTTCAAACGGTTCTATGTGATAGTGAAGGGTTTTATCTAGTACTAACACTCCCTGCTCATCCATTTTTAACATGGTCACTGCAATTTCAAGCAACGCATCGGTCTGGGCATTAAAGCCTGCAGTTTCTACATCAATAACCACGGGGAAGTAGCCCCTAAAACGGTGGTTAAGTTTATTCGCGTCGCCCAAATCACTCATCAAAATATCCAAATAGTTAGCAAGGGGCTATTATGAAGTATCTAGTGTTAACTTGTCATGTTTGATTGGCTAATATATAAGCTAAAGGAATATTAAAACAGGCCGATAGGGTTTAGTAACAAGATTAATATGGGTGATTGTCTATGTGGGCTAGGGTGCTGCTTGCTGTAACATTATGCTTGAGCTTGGGAGTGTCGATGACAGCTCATGGTGAACTACGCCATTATGTGGCATCACTGGAACAGTCGCAATGGCGCTTAAGCGACAATACTCCGATTGTTTGCCGACTTGAGCATGATATTCCTTCATATGGTAAGGCGGTATTTACTAGCCGTGCAGGGAAGGATCATGATCTTAATTTTACCCTTGATATGTGGGTGAAACCTGACGAAGTCACTAACGCCAAATTGATGAGTATGGCACCAGCCTGGCGCCCAGGTGTTTCATCGAAACCGATAACCGATCTGACCTATCAAAAATATTTTAGTGGTGAAGTGCCCAAAAATGCGGCTTGGTCGATGCTTAATGAATTAGAGAGAGGCATGCAGCCGACTTTCTATTACGCCGATTGGTATAACCGCTCAAGTAAAGTTGCAGTGGGATTGTCGGCGGCTAATTTTGCTCGTAAGTATAGTGATTTCCGCTCCTGTCTTGCTAATTTACTCCCCTATAGTTTCGAAGATATTGCCTTTACTGTACTGACTTATGAGTTTGGTGGTGCAGAGCTAACTCGCTACTCTAAGGCGCAAATTGCTAAGGTACAGGAATATCTGTCCTATGATCCAGAGGTGGAGTTAGTATTGATTGACGCTTATACCGATAGTTATGGTGGGCGGTCCGTTAATAAGAAGGTCTCTGAAAAGCGAGCCGATTCTGTGAAAGAGTTATTTGTTTCGGCTGGTATCCCCCAAGAGCGGATTCACACGCTTGGTCATGGTGAAAAACGCCATGTCGCATCCAATGCCACCATAGATGAGCGTTCAAGAAATAGGCGAGTCGTCATTAGGCTCAGTAAGCCTCTTTAAGTGTCCGTTACTTATCTCACATAAACCCAGCGAATGCTGGGTTTATTGTTTTAAGCATTGGTATAACTGTTTCTGTGAGAAATTTGTGGGTACTAAAATTCAGATAAAAAAAAGCCCACTTAATAATTAAGTGGGCCGCAAATAATATATTGCAATCAACAAATTGAAGGAAGGAAGTCAAGCATAAGAACCAGGGATGAATTCACGTGCGCGGCACATGACTTCGGAGTTCTTGTTTTCAAATCTACCTGGAGTAGACACTTCCTGAAAACGAGGTGAATTATAGGACCAGATTTTTAAACCAACAAACTAAAAAAATTACCTATTTAGATTAGTAAAACTAATCCGGTGCGGTGGGCATTTTTATGCTGAATTCACTAATTTTCCGCCTTTGCGCGGAATTAGTCATATTTAGTGCATAACTCTACGATTTAATAAATCTATCTATGTTGGTTTTTTATTAACAATTGGGATGGATTAGTTTTAAATTGAATGTTTCGAGCCCATTGCACAGTTTTATTTTGCTTGTATAGTACGAGGTTATGGGCGTTTGCTCACACTTTGATGTCAAATAATAACTAGATTCCCAGGATGGCTACAGATGTTTCTTAAAACGATATTATCTAAGCAACACCTTTTTATTGCTGGACTCGGGCTTACGCTCGTTGGTTGTCAGTACAATGCATCGCAAGTCGATGTTCAACAAACAATAAGTACGCCAACTGGCGTGACTGAAACCATTCATGGTGTAGAGGTTGCCGATCCATATCGCTTTCTTGAAGAGGAAACTGATGCGACCCATGCTTGGGTTAAGCAGCAGCAACAAGCCGGGCATGATTACCTGGCTCAGATAGAAAATAAACAAGCTATTGTCGAACGCATTACTCAATTGTGGAATTTTGAAAAAGTCACCGCTCCAGCTGAACACGGCAGTAATACGTTTTACTATCGTAATGATGGCTTACAAGCTCAGTCGGTTTTATATGTAAAAGATAAGGCTGGGCAAGAGAAAGTTGCCTTAGATCCGAATGCATTTTCAACCGATGGTACGGTGGCATTAAGCGGTGTGTCGGTCAGTGGCGACGGTAAAACGATTGCCTATGGTGTATCTAAATCAGGCTCTGATTGGCAGCAGTGGCAATTTGTGGATGTAGCGACGGGGGAAAAACTCCTTGATGAACTTAATTGGATTAAATTTTCTAGTGCACAGTGGAGTAAAGATAACCAAGGGGTTTACTATTCACGCTATGACGCTCCAGAAGGCGGTAATCTACTCGCGGATGTTAATTTTAATCAAAAAGTATATTTTCATAAGTTAGGCACAGATCAATCTCAAGATACGCTGGTTTACGAGCGTCCACAGAATAAAGATTGGGGTTTTGGCGCTGAAGTATCGGAACAAGGTGACTATCTGCTGATCTCCATTTCACAGGGTACCGACAGCCGAAATCGTTTTTTCTATAAATCGTTAACTGAAGAAAATGCGTCAGTGGTTGAATTAATTGTCGACCTTGAAGCGGAATATAGCTTCCTCGGCAATGATAAGTCAGTATTTTATTTTAAGACGGATTTAGATGCGCCTAATGGCAAAGTTATTGCGATAGATATTAACCGCCCAGCGAAAGCTCACTGGGAGACAATTATTGCTGAGTCGAGCGATCCTATCGCTAGCGTGGCGATTATTAACGACCATTTGGTAGTTAGTTATCTGCATGACGTTTTAGGACAGTTGTCAATATTCAGTATGGATGGTGTCAAACGCCAAGATGTTGAGTTACCGGGTAAGGGTAAGATTGCTGGCCCTTATGGTAAGCGCAGCAAAGATTACTTCTATTACACCTTTAATAGTTATGTTCAGCCACAGACGACCTATAAGTTTGATTTCAAAACGGGTGAGTCTAGCTTGTATGCCAAGCCAGATATCTCATTTAATCCAAGTGACTATGTGTCAGATCAGGTTTTCTATACCAGTAAGGATGGCACTCGTGTGCCTATGATGGTGTCCTATAAAAAGGGCTTAAAACTTGATGGTAACAATCCAACCTTGTTATATGCCTACGGTGGATTCGCGATATCACTGACACCTCGTTTTAGCCCTGCCAATATTGCTTGGATGGATATGGGCGGTATTTATGCTGTGCCTAATCTACGTGGTGGGGCAGAGTATGGCGAAAGCTGGCATCAAGCGGGCATGTTCGATAAGAAGCAAAACGTATTTGACGATTATTATGCGGCTGCGCAGTATCTAATCGATAACAATTATACCAATACTCGTAAGCTTGGTGCCTATGGGCGTAGTAACGGTGGTTTGTTGATGGGAGCTGCGTTAACCCAACGTCCCGATCTTTTTGCTGCGGTACTACCCGCCGTTGGTGTTCTCGATATGCTCAGGTTCCATAAGTTTACGATTGGATGGGCATGGACCAGTGAATATGGCAGTGCCGATGTCGCTGAGCAGTTCCCAGCACTATTAGCTTATTCGCCTTATCATAATATTAACGAGCGTGACTATCCTGCTACTATGGTGATGACGGCGGATCATGATGACCGGGTTGTGCCGCTGCACAGCTTTAAGTTTGGTGCCCTATTGCAAGATAGACAAACAGGTGATGCACCTGTGATTATGCGTATCGAATCGAAGGCGGGTCATGGAGCAGGTAAGCCTACGGCAATGAAGATTGATGAATTTGCCGATATCTATAGTTTCTTGTGGCACAGCTTTGGTTTAACGGTACCGGCTAAGATTGGCGAGTAACTTAGGTTTGTAACCGAGTAACTTAGGTTTGTAACTTAGGTCTGTAACTTGGGGCTGTAACTCCGCTGTTTAAAAGTTGGCGGTAAAAGGGAAGTGATTAACTTCCCTTTTTTATTAACAAAATTTTATGAAGTTAGTGGTAACAGTTGCGGTTTGAACCATTCACAATTGATGATGCGATAGGTATAGTAGGCCTCTATTTATCTAATGTTTGGCAATTAGAATCTATGTTTCGTTGGCCTATTTCTGTTTATTACGAAGATACAGACGCTGGAGGAGTGGTTTATCACTCTAACTACCTTAATTTTTTTGAGCGTGCTCGCACAGAGTGGCTTAAAAACATGGGGATTAGGCAGACTCAGTTGTTAGCTGATGATATTGCGTTTGTTGTAAAAAAAGCGGAACTGGACTTCAAGGTAGCCGCTCGTTTTGAGCAGGACCTTTTTGTCGAATCAGAGGTCATAGAGATGAAGAAGGCCTCGCTACTGTTTCGGCAGCGTTTGTTAGATGATTCTGGCAAGCTGTATTGCGAAGGCACGATTCTCGTTGCATGTGTTGCCTTGTCACGTATGAGACCAAGGGCCATTCCCCAAAATATTGTTCAGGAGTTTAAGGGTGGAAGCTGATATTTCTTTTATCGGTCTGTTTTTACAGGCTAGTTTGCTGGTTAAGTTTGTCATGCTGACGCTGCTCGCGTTATCTGTCGTCTCATGGGCTGTGATCATCCAACGCCGAAGGCTTTTGGCTGTAGCGCGAGAACGCTCCCTTAAATTTGAAGATAAGTTTTGGTCTGGGGTCGATCTCAATAAGCTCTACAAAGAGCTGTCAGCCAGACAGGAGAGTAATACAGGCCTAGAAACCCTGTTTTATACTGGTTTCAAGGAGTACGCTCGTTTAAATAATCTTAGCGGCAAAGTGCCAAGCGCAGTGATGGATGGCAGTTACCGCGCGATGCGAGTATCGCTGTCTCGTGAACTCGAAAAACTCGAAACCCATTTGCCACTACTCGCTACCATTGGCTCAACCAGTCCCTATATCGGTCTGTTTGGCACTGTGTGGGGGATTATGAACTCCTTTATCGCCTTAGGCGCGGTAGAAAATGCGACCTTGGCTATGGTTGCCCCAGGTATTGCCGAGGCGCTTATCGCGACAGCCATGGGCCTATTTGCGGCAATTCCCGCTGTTATAGCCTACAACCGGTTTTCGACTCAAGTGGATAAGATAGAGATGTCTTATGCCAACTTTATGGAAGAGTTTTCCAGCATTTTACATCGCCAAGCTTACAGCGAAAAGGAAATGGTGTAATGCAACAAGGTTATCAACGTAAAAGACGCAGGCCAGTAGCGGAAATCAACGTTGTTCCCTATATCGACGTGATGTTGGTGTTATTGATCATCTTTATGGTTACGGCGCCGATCGTGACTCAAGGGGTAAAAGTTGATTTACCTCAAGGGGCTGCAGAGTCGCTTCCTGCCGACAGTAAACCGCCCGTTGTGGCATCCATCGATGCCGATGGCGATTATTACCTAGATGTAGGCAATAGCAGCTCAAAAGAAACATTGGATTTAGAAGAGCTGGCGATCAGAGTGAGTGCCATCATTCAGCTTGAGCCTGAGCGCCCTGTGGTGGTTAAAGCGGATCGCAGCATCGCCTATGAAAAAGTGATTCAGTTGATGGTTTCGTTGCAAAAGGCTGGGGTGCCGTCTGTTGGGCTGATGACAGATTCACCAGAGGAGTAGTAGGTGGCAGCTAAATCAGATTTTAAAATACCGCTCATAGTTTCAGCCAGTATTCACATTGGCGTGATAGTTATAGTGGCGATGGGCGTCAACTTCGATGAGAAACCTAAAGTGGTTCCGCAAGTCAGTGCCCCTGCGGTACAGGCTGTCGTCGTCGACCAAAAAAAAGTGACGGAATATGCTGAAAAGCTTAAGGCCGATAAGCGAGAAGCCGAGCGTAAAGAGAAAGCGCGTCAAGATGAACTCGAACGCAGAGCGAATGAAGCTAAACAAGCCCGTGAGCGTGAGCAGGCACAAATAAAGAAACTCGAACAACAGCGTAAGCAAAAAGAGATAGAAACTCAAAATGCAGCCGCAGCCGCTAAGGCTGCCAAGTTGAAAGAGAAGCAAGAAAAAGAGAAAGCCGCGCAGGCGGAAGCACAGCGTAAGAAGAAAGAAGCTGAGCGTAAAGCCTCTGAAGAAGCAGCCGCCAAAGCTGAAGCTAAGCGCAAGCAAGAGGAGGCAGCAGCGAAAAAGGCGGCGGACGAACGCAAACGTAAAGAGGAAGCTGAGCGTAAACGTAAAGCGGAAGAGCAGGCGCGTTTAGAGCAAGAGCGTATGATGCAAGAAGCATTAGCCGCAGAGCAAGCAGCTTTATCGCAGACTCGCAATAAACAAGTGGTGAGCGAAGTGCAGCGTTATACGTCGATGATCCGCGCGACGATTCAGCGTAACTTAGTTGTAGACGAATCTATGCGAGGTAAAAGCTGTCGTATCTTTATCCGGTTGGCCAAAGATGGTTTCGTTACAGGTAATGAAATTTTATCTGGAGACCCTGTGGTCTGCCGAGCGACTAAAGCGGCAATTAACAAAGCGGGTCGATTACCTGTCTCACAAGAAGCTGATGTTTATAATAAGCTAAAAGAGATTAACTTAACCGTTCAACCGGAATTTAATTAAAGGAGTGTCATGAAAACTTTGGGGAAATGGCTCATTTTAGGGCTGATGTTTTGCACAGTACCAGCCAAGGCTGCGTTGGATATTGTGATCACCGAAGGGGTTGATGCCGCTCGTCCGATAGCGGTTATTCCGTTTGTTTGGCAAGGCGCGACGCCAATGCCACAACAGATCTCTGACGTTGTCATGTCTGATTTGGCGCGCAGCGGTACCTTTAAACCGATTGAAGAGCTGGGATTACCACAACGCAATATTAGCTCAGTAGCTAATTTTGATGTTAAAGCGTGGTCCAGTGTTGCTGCAGAAGCGGTTGTGATGGGGTCGGTCAAACCGTTTGGACCCGATCAATATCTGGTTAACTTTGAACTGATTGACTTAGTGAAAGCTCAGATGCAGTCAAGTGGACCCACATCAAAATCAGAATATCTGATAGATAGCCGCGAAACTGTCATCACCGCCGCCCAGTTTAGACAATATGGTCACAGGATCAGTGATATTGTTTATGAGAAATTAACCGGTATTCGCGGCGCATTCTTAACCCGTATTGCGTATGTAGTGGTTGATCATCAAGATAAATCGCCCTATAAATTGATGATTGCTGACTATGACGGTTACAACGAGCAGATGTTGCTGCGTTCTCCTGAGCCATTAATGTCGCCAGCTTGGTCGCCAGATGCACGCAGATTGGCTTATGTGAGTTTTGAGAACAAGAAAGCGGAAATTTTTGTTCAAGATATCTATACCCAGCAACGTACTAAAGTCACTAGTTTTTCTGGAATTAATGGCGCGCCCTCGTTTTCACCTGATGGTAAGAAGTTAGCGGTTACTCTGTCTAAAGATGGTCAACCAGAGGTGTATGTCGTTGATATTGAAACAAAAGCGATTAAGCGAGTGACTAATCACTATGCTATTGATACCGAGGCGTCTTGGACCCCAGATGGTAAATCGTTAATTTTTACCTCTGAGCGTGGCGGTCGTCCACAGTTGTATCAAGTGACACTAGCCTCAGGTAAAGTCGCTCGTTTAACATTTGAAGGTGAATGGAACTTAGGTGGTTCAATTTCACCAGATGGCCGCAGCATGGTATTTGTTAATCGTACCAATGGTAAATTCAATATCGCCAGAATGGATTTGGAAACTCGCTTTATGCAGGTGCTGACAAGCACACGTTTAGATGAATCGCCGAGTATTGCGCCAAATGGTACCATGGTGATTTACGGCACGACTTATCAAGGAAAACAAGTTCTCGCGGCAGTCTCTATGGATGGGCGATTTAAGGCTCGATTGCCAGTGGGGCAAGGGGAGGTTAAATCTCCTGCTTGGTCACCGTTCTTATAATTAATTCTCACGTAAAACAAGATTAAGGATTTTAAAATGGATCTTAATAAGCTGTTTAAAGCTATGTTAGTCGCACTTCCAATAATGGCTATCAGTGCATGTAGCTCAACATCTGAATCAGAAACCGATGCAACTAGCTCAATGGGTGGTAGTGAAAGCAGCGAAATGACATCTGGTAGTGGTGTAGAAACGGGGGGCGTAGCACCAATCTTGACCCCTGAAGAGCAACAGCGCATTAAGTATCAAGAGTTGCGTAAAGAGCATATTATCTATTTCGACTTTGATCGTAGTTCAGTGTCTTCTGAGTTTTCTGAAGTGCTCAATGCTCACGGTGACTATTTGGTTGAACATCCAAATGTTCGAGTGATGATTGAAGGACACGCTGATGAACGCGGTACCCCTGAATACAACATCGCACTAGGCGAGCGTCGTGCTAAAGCGGTGGCTAAGTACTTACAAAGTATGGGTGTATTACCTAGCCAGATGAGTATTGTTAGCTATGGCGAAGAGAAACCGCTAGATTTTTCTCGCACCGATGACGGCTTTGCCAAGAACCGTCGTGCAGTTTTAGTTTATTAAAAACAGTTTGATAGGGCTAAATATGAACAAAGCCGTTCTCACCGCGGCAATTCTGATGAGTGTTGGTGTGGCGACAGCCGCACCTGCACCCGTAGAAGATATTGCTGGTGGTTCTTCCGATGATAGAATCGCTCGACTAGAGCGAATGCTCAAAGCTAAGCAAGCGTCCGAGTTTGAAACTCAGCAACGATTAGATACGCTGCAACAAGAGGTGTTAGATCTTCGCGGTTTAACTGAGCAGCAAAATTATCAGATTAATCAGATGTTGCAACGTCAGCGTCAGCTATACGAAGATATTGCCAACTTAAGTAGTGCTAAAAGCTCAAACGCCGTTTCAGCAACTGTCGCATCAGAGCCAAGTGTCTCTTCTTCTCTTGGAGAAACGGCAAGTTATGAAGGTGCTGTGAATTTAGTGCTGAAAGAGCGCAAATATGACGAAGCTATCCCTGCATTTAGAAACTTTATTCAATCCTATCCGGAGTCAACCTATGCCGCTAATGCTAATTACTGGTTAGGTCAGCTACTTTACAATAAAGGTGAGTTTGCCGAAGCGACTCAAGCGTTTAATACTGTAGTTAACAAGTTTAAGGATTCGAATAAGCGTGCAGATAGCTTAGTTAAACTGGGAATGATCGCCCAGAAAAGTTCTGATCTTGTAGGTGCTAAGCGTTTTTATCAGCAAGTTCTGAAAGAATATGAGAATAGTGCTGCCGCGCGGATAGCAAAACAACAGCTGGCAGGTCTGTGATCTCTATGTAACTAAAAAACATACTCTTAGTCTGTTTTTCATGCAAACGATAAAAAATGGGAAATTTGCACTTGCATGAGAAGATGAAAAAGGTATTATAGGCGCCCTCAAAGCGGCGTAGTCGCTAGGGCGCTAAATCAGCAAGGTTTAGATGTTAGATGGGTCGTTAGCTCAGTCGCTATTGTATAGAGAAAGGGCAGTTGGCTTTTAACCATTGCTGAAGGTTAATTCACATCGTTATCAGTTAGATGGGTCGTTAGCTCAGTCGGTAGAGCAGTTGGCTTTTAACCAATTGGTCGAAGGTTCGAATCCTTCACGACCCACCACTTTTCTGCAAGTGGTTAAAGAAGTAGGTACCAGATGGGTCGTTAGCTCAGTCGCTATTGTATAGAGAAAGGGCAGTTGGCTTTTAACCATTGATGAAGGTTAATTCACATCGTTATCAGTTAGATGGGTCGTTAGCTCAGTCGGTAGAGCAGTTGGCTTTTAACCAATTGGTCGAAGGTTCGAATCCTTCACGACCCACCACTTTTCTGCAAGTGGTTAAAGAAGTAGGTACCAGATGGGTCGTTAGCTCAGTCGCTATTGTATAGAGAAAGGGCAGTTGGCTTTTAACCATTGATGAAGGTTAATTCACATCGTTATCAGTTAGATGGGTCGTTAGCTCAGTCGGTAGAGCAGTTGGCTTTTAACCAATTGGTCGAAGGTTCGAATCCTTCACGACCCACCACTTTTCTGCAAGTGGTTAAAGAAGTAGGTACCAGATGGGTCGTTAGCTCAGTCGCTATTGTATAGAGAAAGGGCAGTTGGCTTTTAACCATTGATGAAGGTTAATTCACATCGTTATCAGTTAGATGGGTCGTTAGCTCAGTCGGTAGAGCAGTTGGCTTTTAACCAATTGGTCGAAGGTTCGAATCCTTCACGACCCACCACTTTTCTGCAAGTGGTTAAAGAAGTAGGTACCAGATGGGTCGTTAGCTCAGTCGCTATTGTATAGAGAAAGGGCAGTTGGCTTTTAACCATTGATGAAGGTTAATTCACATCGTTATCAGTTAGATGGGTCGTTAGCTCAGTCGGTAGAGCAGTTGGCTTTTAACCAATTGGTCGAAGGTTCGAATCCTTCACGACCCACCACTTTTCTGCAAGTGGTTAAAGAAGTAGGTACCAGATGGGTCGTTAGCTCAGTCGCTATTGTATAGAGAAAGGGCAGTTGGCTTTTAACCATTGATGAAGGTTAATTCACATCGTTATCAGTTAGATGGGTCGTTAGCTCAGTCGGTAGAGCAGTTGGCTTTTAACCAATTGGTCGAAGGTTCGAATCCTTCACGACCCACCACTTTTCTGCAAGTGGTTAAAGAAGTAGGTACCAGATGGGTCGTTAGCTCAGTCGCTATTGTATAGAGAAAGGGCAGTTGGCTTTTAACCATTGATGAAGGTTAATTCACATCGTTATCAGTTAGATGGGTCGTTAGCTCAGTCGGTAGAGCAGTTGGCTTTTAACCAATTGGTCGAAGGTTCGAATCCTTCACGACCCACCACTTCTTTGTCTATTCCCCTTTTTGATTAAATATCCCTGTTTGATTAAATATCCCTGTTTGATCCCTAGTGTTAGGTCAGTTGATGCAGTTAATGCAAAGAGGCAGTTGGCTTTACTCCACATTGGTCGAAGGTTCGAATCTTTCACGACCCACCACTTCTTTGTTTACTCCCCATTTCGATTAATATCCCTGTTTGAACGCTATTGTTAGGTCAGTCGATGCAGTTAATGCAAAGAGGCTGTTGGCTTTACTTTTTAATCCACATTGGTCGAAGGTTCGAATCCTTCACAACCCACAACTTCTTTGTTTAGTCCCCTTTCGATTGATATGCCTGTTTGATCCCTATTGTTAGCTTAGTCGATGATCTTAGATGCGTAGAGCTCGGTGTCGTGGGCAATTAAAATTCATCGCAACCTCATGTCCAGAGAGTTTGGTTAGACCAATTCACTATGCGCAACCCCTTAATTAGACATCACTATTCGACCTTTGTCTGATAGACGTATTGCTAATGTTGTAACTTTGTTAACTCAGTCATATTCATGCTGATAATAATGATAAGGGAGAGAAAAATGACAAAATTAAAACTATCTTTAACCGCTGTAGCAACCATGCTTGCGATGAGTTCAACCATTGCTGTAGCGGAAACCGAATTTAAGTTTGGTGGATATGTCAAAGCTGACGTGATGTTTAGTGACTACAGTAACGGCGCACCAGACTCAGGAAATCTATCTCGTCAGTTTTATGTGCCAGGGACTATTTACGGTACTGCTGGCAATGGTGAGCAGGTTGTCGATTTTCAAGCACGTGAATCGCGTTTTAATTTTAAGAGTACCACCGATCTTGATGGACATAAGCTAAGTGGCTTCATTGAACTTGATTTTATGACTCATCCCGATGGTAATGAGCGAGTATCAAACAGTTATTCGCCACGTATTCGTCACGCTTTTGTTAGTTTCGATAATTGGACCGTGGGTCAAACATGGTCGACGTTTCAAAATCCTGGCGCACTACCTGAGAACTTAGATTTTGTCGGTGCGGCAGAGGGCACGCCGTTCGTTCGTCAGACGCAGGTGCGCTATACCAATGGGGGCTTCCAATTTGCCATTGAAAATCCTGAGACAACGGTAACACCAAACGGCGGAGGAGCTCGTATCGTTAGCGGTAGCGGTATGGTGCCCGATTTCGTTGCTCGCTATAACTTTAAGACCGAAGGTGGCGCTAAGTTTACGGTCGCTGGTTTAGCAAGGCAGCTCAACATTGAAAAAGGGAATATTGACTCACAGACCATGGGTTACGGTGTGAGCTTCACAGGCGTGATCCCTGTAGGTGATGATGATATCAAGCTATCTGCGACAGCTGGTGACGGTATGGGACGTTATATGGCGCTTAACTATGCTAATGCTGGTGTGCTAGATGCCGATGGCGATATTCAGACGATCAGCTCTTATGGTGGTTTTGCATCTTATCGACATTGGTGGAATGATAAATGGCGTTCAAGCTTTACACTCTCAGGTTTTAAAGCTGACAACGATGTCGCTCTGACCGGAGGCGCCGTAAATGAAGAGTCATATTCTGGCTATGTAAATTTACTTTACTCCCCGGTGAAACCTATCACTGTTGGCGTCGAATATATGTATGCAGAAAACAAGAAACAGAATGGTGATAAAGGTGAGTTAAATCGTGTGATGTTCTCACTTAAGTACGTTTTGTAAAAATGTTAGTAAAGAAAAAAGGAGGCTTAGCCTCCTTTTTTATTATTTATCTACAGCACATTTACTGCTTATAGCAAGTTATTGTCGCGTACATATTGTTCAAATTCAGTACAGCCACCAACATGAACTTGATCAACGAAGATTTGTGGCACTGTTTCTACTGGCTTACCAACTGTCTTTTCAAGATCGGCTTTACTGATCCCTTCTGCATGGATATCCACATACTTGAATTTGAAGTCATCACGAGCTTCTACTAGTTGCTCTGATAACTGGACAGCTCTAACGCAGTAAGGACAGCCAGGACGGCCAAAAATTACAACAAACATATACGCTCCTGAAAAAATGATTCGACACTTTATACCATAGCGATGAACCGATTGCATATTCTCAATTAGACAAACTTATTCTCGGTGTGAAATCGACCCTGATAGTCGAAAAATCGCTCTAACAATTCCCACCCTTTTTTACCTTTCTTAAGCAGTAATAGATCTGGGTGTCTGAAGGCATCTTTTGCGGCGATAACCTGTTCGACACTATTTAATTTGGGGTGTTTACAGCCTGGTGTTCGAGTGTGTTGATGAACAAATATCGCGTAGAAGGCCTTTATTTGTGCCGGAGTCTGAAAATTGAAATAACAACTAAAGTCGTTTCCCTCAATATCGATATAGCGGACTCGTAGCTTATCCTGATGGTGCTCTAACAGCATCTCTTGGCAACGAAATAGGTGATGATGTTTTTGCTGTAGTACCTCTTTAAGGCGTTTATCTGGATCAACTAACACCTGATCGCAGTGCTGACATATCTTTGCTGCAATATCGTTTTCTTCACCACAATAAGGGCAGGATTTAGAGCGAAAGCGAAAATCACATTGTTGCTTACCATCTTTGGTTTCGAGCACAGCTTGGCATCGGCGTCCAAAGTGCTCGATTAAATCTCCATCATCATCGACCAGTCCCCAAAAAATATTGGCGAAGTGACAGACCGGGCAGTGGACTTGAACCGGAACACTCTTGCTATCGGGTTTTGCGTGGCCAACTTCAGGGAAAAACAGGTCAAAACCGTTGGCGGCATAATCAATCACCAGACAATCTGTCTTTCCCTCGCAGATCCGCAGGCCACGACCTACCATCTGCTGAAATAGGCTAACCGATGCAGTGGGTCTTAAGATGGCGATAAGGTCTACATGGGGGGCGTCGAAGCCAGTGGTTAGCACTGCAACATTGACCAAGTATTTAAGCTGCCGCCGCTTAAAGGTATCAATGATCTCATCACGTTCATCTGACGGCGTTGAGGCTGTGATAAGTCCCGCTTGCTCATCACTGAGAAGGGCCATGATCTCTTGTGCATGTCTTACCGTTGCGGCAAAAATAATGGTGCCCTGTTTGTGCTTCGATAGTGCAATGATCTGCTCAACGATAGCTTGAGTCGCTCGACCTGCAATATTGAGCAAGGCATTGACCTCTTGCTCTCGGTACTCACCAGTCGTCGAGGCTTGAAGAGTACTGAAATCATATTGTGCGGACAGGCCATCAAACAGTTTTGGTGAGGTTAAGAATCCCTGTTTTATTAGCGGCCTCATTGGCAACTCAAAAATGCACTGCTCAAATGCTGGATGTTGGCTGTTTCCCATTTTACCGTGATAGTGGTAACGATAAATCCAACCTGAATCGAGTCGATAGGGGGTTGCTGTTAGGCCTAATAATTTAAGTTTGGGGTTTTGCTTTTGCAGATGGTTAAGCAATTTCTGATATTGGCTCTCTTTATCTGCACTAACACGGTGACACTCATCAATAATCACTAAAGAGTAGGGCTCTTTAAATTGCGATGGACTCTTAACCGCTGATTGAATACTGGCAACAACCGTTTTATTCGCCGTCGATTTTTGTTTTAGCCCAGCAGAGTAGATACTGGCCGCATCAGTTAGTAGACCGACTTTTTCAGCGTTTTGCGCCACTAACTCTTTAACATGGGTCAGCACTAAGATGCGGCCACGGGCGATACGGGCTAATTCCGCGATAACAATACTTTTACCTGCGCCGGTAGGAAGTACTAACACCGCAGAGTCTTGGCTTGCTTTAAAATGACGCACCGCGGCGTCAACGGCTTGTTGTTGGTAATCTCGTAGTTGCAAGGGTAATCGTGTTGCTGAAGGTATCGAAGGAACAGGATACCAGTGCACCCTAGTCGGCGGCCAGTTTTGTCATTAAAAAGGCAAAAAAACAGCTAAAAAAAGCCCCTCAAAGAGGGGCTAGAAGAGAGAACTATTAAACTTAACTCCGCAGTTATTCGCTGCGGTTAAGGCGACTTTCGATAAGAGTATCGATAACCGCTGGATCGGCTAGGGTTGAAGAGTCACCTAAGTTGGTCACTTCGTTGGCAGCGATCTTACGTAAGAAGCGGCGCATAATCTTACCCGAACGCGTCTTTGGCAAGCCTCCAGCCCATTGGATAAGATCAGGTGTTGCAAGCGCACCAATCTCCTTACGGACCCATTGACGCAGCTCTTGGCGAAGCTCTTCACTTTCAGCCGTGCCTTTGGTGAGTGTCACATAGGCGTAGATGCCTTGGCCCTTAATGTCGTGGGGATAACCCACAACCGCGGCCTCTGCGACTTGCTCATGGGCGACGAGGGCGCTTTCAACTTCTGCTGTACCTAAGCGATGGCCAGAGACGTTAATCACGTCATCAACACGCCCAGTGATCCAGTAGTAACCATCTTCATCACGTCGCGCGCCATCGCCAGTAAAGTACATTCCTCGGAATGTCTTGAAGTAAGTCAATGCGAAGCGATCATGGTCGCCATAAACCGTGCGCATCTGTCCAGGCCAAGAGTCGAGAATAACTAAGTTGCCCTCTGTCGCACCGTCAACAATGTTACCCATGTTATCGACTAGCGCAGGTTGTACACCGAAGAAGGGGCGAGTGGCAGAGCCAGGCTTAGTATCGGTAGCCCCTGGCAGAGGGCTGATCAAGATACCGCCCGTTTCAGTTTGCCACCAGGTGTCCACGATTGGGCACTGCTCGTGGCCAATGACTTCGTGATACCAGCGCCACGCCTCTGGATTAATCGGCTCACCGACCGATCCCATTATCCGCAGCGAACTACCGTCGAATTTGTCAAACTGCTCTTTACCTTCAGCCATTAAGGCGCGGATGAGTGTCGGTGCGGTATAGAGAATATTGACCTTATGACGGTCCACCATTTCACCAAGGCGAGCTGGCGTTGGGTAGTTAGGTACACCTTCGTGAATAAGCACCGTCGCGCCGTTTGCTAGCGGGCCGTATACCATATAGGAGTGCCCAGTGATCCAACCGACATCGGCGGTACACCAGTAGACTTCGCCATCTTTATAGTCAAACACATACTCATGGGTCATAGAGGCATAAACCATGTACCCGCCAGTGGTGTGTAAAACACCTTTAGGGTTACCCGTAGATCCAGAGGTATAGAGTAGAAATAGTGGGTCTTCCGCGCCCATCTCTTCAGGCACGCAGTGCTCAGAAGCGGTATCCATGAGCGATTGCCATTTAATATCTCGGCCTTCTACCCAGTTGATTTTGTTGCCTGTGCGCTCATAAACAATCACTTTTTCGACACAAGTAACATCAGGATGAGACAGGGCTTCATCGATATTGGCTTTAAGCGGAATAATACGGCCGCCACGAATGCCTTCATCGGCAGTGATAACCACTTTTGATTTACCATCGATAACTCGCGATGCGATAGAGTCTGGTGAGAAACCACCAAATACAACAGAATGAACCGCGCCAATACGGGCACAAGCAAGCATGACGATAGCGGCTTCGGGCACCATAGGCATATATACGGTGACGACATCACCACGACGGACCCCTTGGCTACGAAGGGCATTGGCAAACTTACACACTTCTTTATGTAATTCACCGTAAGTTAGTGTGCGCTGCTCTGCTGCGTCATCGCCTTCCCAGATGATTGCGACCTTATCGGCACTTTTTTCCAAGTGTCTATCTAAACAGTTGGCCGATGCGTTAAGCGTACCGTCATAAAACCAGTTAATAGAGAGGTTATGATCATCAAAAGAAGTTTTCTTTACCTTAGTGAAAGGCTTTATCCAATCGATACGCTGACCATGCTCTCTCCAGAAACCTTCAGGATTAACAACTGACTCCTGATACATTTTTTTGTATTGTTCTTCGTTAATGTGGGCTTTGTTAGCGATTTCGCTTGGAACTTTATAGAGAGACTGCGTGCTCATCTGATTTCCTTTAATATCTGATTGTGCGTAGTTGAAGTATGGAATGCTTCGGTCACCTAGCTCTATTAGACATTGGTCTAGTAAAAAAATATCCTTTATTTTTAGAATGTTGTGATTATATTTGAGCGAGATTTAGGCTACTATTTAGCCCATAAGAATTAAAATGTTGGGAAATTGATGAATCTGACCATTGTTGTGGGCGTCATAGCCATTTTATATGTCTCGCTGCTCTTCCTGTTGGCTTGGGGAGCGGAGCGTTGGTTTGGCCGTATTACCAAGAAGATGCAAAGCTGGATCTATGGTTTGAGCCTAGCTGTTTATTGTTCATCTTGGAGCTTTCTTGGCACAGTTGGTCAGTCGGCCCAAGATCTGTGGTCGTTTTTACCTATTTTCATTGGCCCTATCTTAATTTTTACCTTAGGTTTTGGCTTGTTGCGTAAGATGGTCATCGTCTCCAAAGCGCAGAACATTACCTCAGTGGCCGATTTTATCGCTGCCCGTTATGGTAAATCACAGACAATAGCCGCCATTGTTACCCTTATCGCCCTATTTGGCATCATGCCTTATATCGCATTGCAGCTAAAGGCGATGGTCTTTAGTTTAAACCTGTTTCAGCCCGATGACTCGCCTTATGATGGCGCGCGGGTATCTCTGATCGTTACCGCCTTATTGGCGATGTTTGCCATCTTATTTGGTACCCGAAAGCTCGATGCCACCGAACATAATCCTGGGATGATGTTAGCTATTGCCTTTGAGTCTCTAGTTAAACTGGCGGCATTTTTGCTGGTTGGCATAGTGGTCAGCTTTGGTTTTTTCGATGGCTTTGGCGATATTTGGCAACAGGCGAAAGCCGGTGATTTGATTAGTAATCCCAATTTACGTCTCGAGAATTTAATGCCTCAGCTACTCGTGGGCATGGCGGCATTTTTATGTATGCCACGCCAATTTCACGTGATGATGGTGGAATGCGTCGATGAAAAAACACTGCTCAAGGCGAGATGGCTGTTTCCACTCTACCTCATATTGTTTGGTCTATTTGTCGCGCCGCTGGCGCTGGCTGGCAAGGTTGTATTAGGTGATAGCGTTGCCGCCGATACCTATGTGATCAATCTGCCATTAGCACTAGAGCAACCCGTAGTCGCCGTTATTGCACTGCTTGGCACCTTATCTGCTGCGACAGGTATGGTGATTGTGGCGGTGGTGACGATTAGTGTCATGGTGAGTAATGAGTGGTTAGTGCCACTGCTGTTGCGCTCAGGGAAAATTCGCCAGAAAAATTTCAGTCAGTTCTCCCAGTTTTTACTCAATGCCCGTCGTATAGCGATCATCGTGATTTTGGGTATGGGCTATTTTAGCTATTTAACCTTTATGGACAGCGATTCGCTATCGGCGCTCGGTATGCTCTCCTTTGGTGCATTTGCGCAACTGGCACCTGCCTTGGTCGGTGGCATGTACTGGAAACATGGTAATCGCGGCGGCGTATATTTAGGCTTAATCGTGGGCTTTGGCTTATGGTGCTATATCTTGGCGCAAGGGATGAGCGATTCTCATGGGGTGTTTGGTGGTGAACTGACCCTACTCGATTCGATTAATCCCAATGTACGTGATGTGTTGACGGCGCTAATGGCTAACCTAGGTTGTTATGTGCTTGGCTCTATCTGGTTTAGGGCGGGCGTAGCTGAGCGTATTCAGGCCAGTGCATTTGTGACGCCCGGTCAGCTAAAAAAGACCTCTAGTCGGAAAGCCTCCCCCATATCTCAGCAAGATCTACTGATTTTAGCGAGTCGTTTTGTCAGTCCCACTCGCGCATATGAGAGCTTTTCTCGCTTCTCGGAAGAAGCGGTCAGGAGCGATAGTTGGCATAAGGTCGCATCGCCTGAACTCATTGCTCATACCGAACATATGCTCGCAGGGGTGTTAGGTGGTTCAAGCGCGTCCTTGGTTATGGATTCTGTGTTACAGGGGCGAGATTTAGCCCTCGATGAGGTGTTTAACTTAGTCGATGAGGCTTCATCTAAAATTATCCTCAGCCAGGATATGCTGCGCGGCGCCATTGAGCACGCCTACGAAGGGATGAGCGTCGTCGATAAAGATCTTAATCTGGTGGCATGGAACTATAAATACGCAGAGCTGTATGATTATCCAGAAGACTTTCTCCAGCAAGGTATGCCGATTGCTGATGTGGTGCGCTTCAACGCCGAGCGAGGCTACTGCGGTGAAGGTGATATTGAAGATCAAGTGGCTAAGCGCGTTCAACATATGCGAAATGGCTCTCCCCATGTCTCTGAGCGAGAAAGAAAAGATGGCAAGGTGATCAAGATCCAGGGTAATCCCATGCCAAGTGGCGGTTTTGTGATGACCTTTACCGATATTACTCAGTATCGAGAACAAGCTCGTGAGCTACAAGAAGTGAATGAAACCTTAGAGGCCAGAGTAAAAGAGCGTACCTATGAACTGGCGTTGCTTAATAGCCAATTACTCGAAGCTAAGGCGCAAGAGGAGAATGCCAATGCCTCAAAGAGCCGCTTCTTAGCGGCAGTGGGTCATGATTTAATGCAACCTCTGAACGCCGCGCGCCTATTTACCGCCTCTCTGGCACAATATCCTAACCTCGACCAAGAGGGGCGAACGACCCTGTCTCATGTCAACAGTTCGCTCAAAATTGCGGGGGAACTGTTGACGGATCTACTCGATATTTCGAAGCTCGATTCTGGTATGGTTGATGTTAATCGCCGAGACTTTTCGGTATCAGAGTTATTAGACGGGCTTGCCGTTGAGTTCGATGCCATGGCAAAAGATTATGCGATCAAGTTCTCAATGGTGCCGAGCAGCGTCACCATTAGCTCAGATCTCAGCTTATTACGCCGGGTGCTGCAAAACTTTCTCACCAATGCCTATCGTTATGCCAAAGGAAGCCGGGTGTTATTGGGTTGTCGTCACCGCCCCGGCGTGCTGGAGATCCAGGTTATTGATACAGGCTGTGGTATTGACGATCGCGAGGTTTCTGAGATCTTTAAAGAGTTTAAGCGTCTTGATAATCCTCAAAGTAAAAGTGTCAGTGGACTAGGGCTCGGTCTAGCGATCGCCGATCGAATCGCGCGGGTGTTAGAGCATGATATCAAAGTGGTGTCTAAGTTGGGGCAGGGGTCGATGTTCTCGATTTCTGTGCCGTTAGGCGATAAAACCAATGTCGCCGCGCCAAAGAAATCAAACTTGATCATGCAGCCTCTAGCAGGAGTGAAGGTCCTGTGTATCGATAACGAGGAAGCTATTCTGGCAGGGCTTGAGAGTCTATTGAGCCGTTGGCAATGTGAGGTCATTTGTGCCGGTGACTTAGCCGATGCGCGCATAAAACTGGGGCTTAAAGGCGTTGCTCCCGATATTGTGTTAGCGGACTATCACTTAGATAATGATCAAAATGGGGTCGATGCGATGGACGCCATCCGTGCGCTTTATGGTGAGCATCTTCCTGGCATCTTGATCACGGCTAACACTCGTAAGGAGATTGTCGATGATGTGCAGCAACGTGGTTATCACTACATGGCGAAGATGGTAAAACCTGCCGCGCTGCGAGCATTAATCTCAAGCTTAGTTAAATAACCGAACTAGTATCATTCTTGTATATAGGAGAGCATCGTTTGAATCGAGTGATGTGTGAGGGGAAGCCTGTTACCCCAAGTAAAATCGTCTGTGTTGGTCGCAATTATGTCGAACATATTCAGGAACTCAATAATGACGTTCCCGAGCAGATGGTGCTGTTTGTTAAACCTAATTCGGCTATTTCCTCGGTACTCAAGAGTTATCATCAAGAACCATTGCACTACGAGGCCGAACTCTGTTTCATGGTGGCAGATGGCGGTTTTGCAGCCGTGGGCGTGGGGCTAGATCTCACTAAAAGGCAATTGCAAAGTGAGCTAAAAGCAAAAGGTCTGCCGTGGGAGCGCGCCAAGGCGTTTGATGGTTCTGCGCTGTTTAGCGAGTTTGTCAGTATTGCATCAAATAGAGATAAACTTTCCTTCACTCTGCATGTGGATGGAACGCTGCGCCAACAGGGCGATATTGGGTTGATGATCCATAAACCCGATGCGATCTATCGCGAGATCAGCGATTTTATGACACTCAATGATGGCGATATTGTGATGACCGGTACCCCAAAAGGGGTTGGAGTGATTAATGCTAAAGAGGTGTTCACGCTGCAGATGCAACAAGGAGACTGTATGCGTATTGAGTCTCGTTGGCAGGCTCAGTAATTTTAACGCTCAGTCTGAGCCTGAATTTGAGTCTGAGCCTCTGTCACATTGCCAAGTTTCGATTTCTGCGTTAGCCAGATGATTTTATAGACACTTATCTTAGAAAGGGCATCTAATTTTAACGATGCGTTTGAATCATTTCTTTGTTGTTGACCCATGTTTGAACTTCTATATACTCGAATAACACACACCTTTGTAAAAAATATAAAACAAAGCTTTAGTCGAGCAACTTAGGAGCCTTCATGTCACTACCGCGCTGCAATTCCTACTATAACGCCACCATCAACCAAGAAACCGATTATGAGGCACTACAAGGCGAGGTAGATGTCGATGTGGTGATTATCGGCGGCGGTTTTACTGGTGTTGCCACCGCAGTAGAGTTATCGGAGCGAGGTTACAAAGTCGCCATCGTCGAGGCGAATAAAATTGCTTGGGGCGCAACGGGGCGTAATGGCGGTCAAGTTACGGGTAGTCTCTCTGGCGACGGGGCGATGATTAAACAACTGCGTAATCAAATTGGCGCTGAAGCAGAGGATTTTGTGTGGAACCTGCGCTGGCGCGGTCATGAGATCATTAAAAATCGGGTGGCTAAATATGGTATCGATTGTGATTTGAAGTTTGGACACCTACATACCGCCTATAAGCCCGCTCATATGAGTGAAATGCAGGCGACCTTTGATGAAGGAGTGCGCCGTGGCATGGGCGATGAGCTTAAACTGTTGTCAAAAGCCGATATTCCTCAATATTTAGACACGCCGCTTTATCATGGTGGCTTACTCAATAAACGCAATATGCATCTGCACTCGGTCAATCTGTGTATTGGTGAGGCGAGGGCGGCTGAGGCCAATGGTGCCCTGATTTTTGAGTATTCGCCAGTGCTGGATATTATCGACGGCGAACGACCAGTGGTGAAAACCGCGCAAGGGCAAATTATCGCTAACAGTGTGGTACTCGCTGGTAACGCTTACCATAAATTAGCGCGTAAAAAATTAAGTGGTTTGCTGTTTCCTGCCTCTCTGGGTAACTGCGCTACGATTAAGCTTGATCCCGCACTTGCTAAGCAACTCAATCCTCATGATGTCGCCGTGTATGACAGCCGTTTTGTACTCGATTACTACCGCATGACCGCCGATAACCGCTTAATGTTTGGTGGTGGTACCAATTATTCTGGTCGCGATTCAAAAGATGTGGCGGCAGAGCTTCGCCCGGCGCTTGAGCGCACCTTCCCGCAGCTTAAGGGGGTTGAAATTGAGTTTGATTGGACCGGTATGGCGGGTATTGTGGTCAACCGCATTCCCCAGCTGGGTAAAGTGTCTAACAATGTATTTTACTGCCAAGGTTATTCGGGTCACGGCGTGGCGACCTCGCATATTATGGGCGAGATCATGGCCGCTGCTGTGATTGGTCAACACAAAGAGTTTGATCTATTTGCCAATATGAAACAGATCCGTTTACCCGTCGGCGAGTGGTTGGGTAATCAAGGGATGGCAATCGGTATGCTGTATTACCGCATGATGGAGAATTTTCGCTAATTGACGCGATAGCTCGATCTTCGAATGAAGGTGTTGGTATTTTTGGCTTGTAGCGTTAACCTTCGAATGAAGGTGTTGGCATTTTTGGCTGATAACATTTGGCTGAATTGGTTTTTGGTATGGCTGATGGTAGCGTTAACCTTCATTGTTTTGAATCGCTTGCAGCAGGCTATTCGTGCAGGTACTTCTGTGACACGCCGCAAGTACGTTCCCTGTAGGCTCTGCCGTGACATCCATGTCACGAAAGGTCACAGCCGCACCTACACCGAGTTATCTATTTCTTCGATTTGACCTTGTGAGAAGCTTTTGGACAAAAACACGTTAGAGTATCCCCTCTATCACGAGTCACTTAGATGAGAAAAAATATCTCAATTTATCTAATTCGCTCCGACCCCTTTATCTTATGACTTTAAAAACTTTGACAGCCAAGTACATACTTTGATTCGCAACAATAATTAAGTGATTGTTTTTTGTAACTCAAATAAGCAGTTGGTAGTATTGTGTCATAGAAATTGCTTTTTGAATTGAATAGAGGTTTGTATGACATCGGAAGTTAAGCTTGATTGGTCAGAGCCGAAGAAGATTGAGCTGGGCGATGGTAAGTTTGAATCCTTGCCAGCCGATAAACTACAGCGTCAGGAGTATGCAGATTTCATTGCTGACTTTCTTTCAAAGCAAGGGTTCGAAGAAGCATCTGGAGATATGAAAAACTATGTACTAAATCTTAATGCGGAATGGGGTTCTGGAAAAACGTACTTTCTTCGTAGGCTATCTGAAGACTTAAAGGTACATCACCCTGTTGTTTATTTGGATGCTTGGAAGCAAGACTATTCAGAAGATCCATTGATGACAGTTGTTTCTTCAATGATTAGCCAACTCAAAAGCCAAGCAAGATTAACTGGTGTCGATGAAAACACATTTGAAGCCCCTAAAAAGCTATTAGGGCTATTGAAAGCTGCTGCACCCAGTATTGTAGGGGCTTTTGTAAAAAGGTATGGCGGATTTGATCCTATTGAGCTTTGGGAGAATAGTGAAACTGAGGACGTGCCACCAAAATCTACTGCTGATGCTGGTTCGAACGAAGTGGATATCAGTGCAACAGCTTCTCAAATGGTTAAGGAACTACTTCGCCAACATGAGGATAAATCTGAGGCGATTGAAAGCATTAAACTTAATGTAGAAAACTGGGTTGAAGCAGTAGTTGGATTGGACACGGCTAGAGATGATTACAATAGAAAGTATCCAGCATTTGTATTTATTGATGAGTTAGACCGCTGTAGACCTAGTTATGCGGTAGAAATGCTGGAAGTTATTAAGCATATATTTGATATTGCAGGTGTTGTTTTTATCGTCGCCACAGATACTGCGCAATTACAGCATGCAGTTAAAGCCATCTACGGAGAAGGATTTGATGCTAGAACATATTTAAGTCGTTTCTTTAATAGCAGGTTTACTCTAAAGCAGCCTACTATAGATAGTCTGATTTATGCCCACTGTGATTGTGAAAAACTTTCAGGACAATACATAAAACAAAACCGTATTGTTGTATGGCCTGAGTGTGAGAGCTACGAGCATAATATAAGTAATATCAATTCTGTAATTTCATGTTTTGGTCTTCCAGCTAGAACCATAATTCAGATAACAGACAGGATTATTGCTATTTTAGGCCATATGAAAAGCGGTAGTAAGGTTGACTTATTGATGTTGACAGCACTTATGAGCCTTAGAGAAAAGAATGAAGATGTGTATGAAGCAGTAATCTCTTATAAGTTTGGACGTAGCGAATGGTCAGATGGTAATAGGGTTAAGCTAAATAGATATTTAACTCAGAACTATGACTTTAAAAATAGAAATATCATGTTTAATGTGGATTCTAATGTGCCTTACGACTCTCCACTTGATCAAAGCCTAACTCAGTACCCTGATGCTGTATATAAAGCTAATTTGTCGCATTATATGAAAGATATTTTCAGCATATATTTAAAATCTGTGGAACCCGATTATAACGGTAGTGGGGGGATGGGGCGTCACCTTTCGACAAACATACCACTTAAAGAGAAGTTAGCTCAAAAGGTATGCACTTATCCAGCTAACAGGAACTCACATGAAGATGAAGATACTTCAAATGCGTGGTTAGATTTCTACCATAGTCTGTACAAACTCGAAGATGTCGATATTACCTATTATCAAAATTTAATAGAGTTAGCTTCTGCTCTTGAGTGGGATGACTAGCAACAATTTCGGTCAATTATAACCACTACCAACTAACCTATCCTTATGCGCCAGATGTGAGTAAGTAGCTGAACAATAATTACATTGTTAAAAAAGAGACCTCTAAGCATTAATTCTTTCAATCATTACAGAACTAAAAAAAGCGATGGGATCAGGTCTTGTATTTTGCACCTCACATTAGATGAGGTATGACAAAAGCTACTAAATAGGACATGAACAAACTTTGACTCTAACTAGCTTTGGGGCAAAACCTTCTTAGCTTTTTACTCGCCACTCATACCAAATGAAGCTAAATCGAAGAGAGAAAATAACCTAGTGTAGATGCAGCTGAGGGTATCGAAAACATGGATGTTTTCGTTAAGCGGCCAAGGATGGCGCAAAGCGTCCCGAAGCAGTATCTGCACATGAGCCTGCCGCAGGCAATTAACTCCCATTGAAGGTACGACCTTCAAGCTCACTTAACCCATTCCCACCCAGCCAAATGCTACATAAGCTAATCCAGAAAATGCCAAACCTTCATTCCAAGGCCACCAAACTTTGGGGCAAAAGCGCGTTAGCTTTTTACTCGCCCCTCACACCAAATGAAGCAAAATCGAAGAGAGAAAATAACCTAGTGTAGATGCAGCTGAGGGTATCGAAAACATGGATGTTTTCGTTAAGCGGCCAAGGATGGCGCAAAGCGTCCCGAAGCAGTATCTGCACATAAGCCTGCTGCAAGCAATTAACTCCCATTGAAGGTACGACCTTCAAATACCCTTAACAAATAAGATACAGCCAAACGCTACTAAGGCTAATCCAAAAGAGTGCTTGCACATAAGGCCTGCGGCAGGCAATTTCAAATGGTGAAGGTTAGACCTTCAAACACACTTTCCAAAAAAGACTTCGCCAACCACTACCCAGACAAAGCAAAAAAATGCCAAACCTTCATTCCAAGGCCAACCCACTTTGGGGCAAAATCAAGTCAGTTTTTTATTCCCTTCTGACATCCGCCAAATCGAAGAGACGTTGAGATACCGAGTGTAGATACGCCGGTGAGCTTCCGAAACAGGGATGTTTCGGCAGAGCCTAAAGGGACTTATTCACGGCGTCTCACAGGCGTATCTGCACATCCCTCGCCGGGCAGGCGTTAGGTGGCGATAAAGGTATGACCTTCAGGCACACTTAACAAATTAGATGCAGCCAAACGCTACATAAGCTAATCCAGAAAATGCCATCCCTTCATTCCAAGCCCTATTAATACCAATCCAAAGTTAAATTTGATCCGAGTCCTATCCTGCTCGCGGCGCGTATCCGTACGAAAAGACAGATAAGTCATATCACCATGGTTGTTATTGGCTAAACTTTGTTTATGTAGCTGGTTGCTCATCTACCCACAAGCTTTTTGCTAGCAGGTACTCCTTTATCTAGACTTAACCTATTGCCATGAATTAAGGAGAAGGTTTGAAAATCATTATATGTCACTGTTATTTATTGCTCGCTCTGTTACTTAGCACCGCCTCTGCGGCAGATGGGCCGTTGCAGCCGAGCTATCGATTTGCGTCTATTGAGTATTTACTTGAACAAGAAGTGGCGCGAGAAGTGATACCACAGATTTACCAAGGTCTAGGGCTAAATGTTGAAGTACTGCCTTTGCCTGGTAATCGGGCTCAACATGCTGCGGTGTCGGGGCAACTGGATGGTGAAGTGCTGCGAATATGGCGCTATGGTGACGATAATCCAACGATGTTACGTGTGCCTACACCTTACTATTATCTTGAAACCATGGCTTTTGTTCGCGCTGATAGTGGCATTGTTATCCGCGAGCCCAAAGATTTGCAGCCATATAGGGTGGTAAGGGTTAGAGGCGTCAAGCATACCAATAATATTACTGCTGGACTGCCACGGGTTCGAGACGTTGACAGTACTAAGATGATGTTCGAGCTATTGCGCAATCATCACGCTGATGTAGCGCTTACCAATCACCTCGATGGCCAGATCATGATGAAACGCTATCATTTCGAGAATATTATGGCGATGCCAACTCATTTGGGACACCGTGTGCTTTACCACTATTTACATCCTAAACATGCTAGATTACTGCCTGTAATTGATGCTGAATTTAAGCGCCTTGAAGACGCATCTGAACTGGCTACTATCATAAAGGCGGCAGAGAGGAGGGTGATAGAACGCCAACTTTTACTTGAATAACCATCCTTATTTTACCGTTGTAAACACCCCTCTGGCCTAAATCAGATACCTTTACGTGCGGCACTCTTATATGAGCGTCACTATTAGGGTAATTGTGCCGCAAGAAAATCCACCATTAATCGTACTTTGGGCGATAAATGACGATTATGAGGGTAAAGCGCCCATACGCCTTCGTTGGGTTCCTGGTATGAATTCAGCACAGGAACAAGGGCGCCCGTTTCAAGATCGTGGCTGATGTAGTAGTTGGGTAACTGTGCTAAGCCTAAGCCTTTCAGCGCCGCGTCTCGCAGGCCGTGGCCTGTATTGCATTGCAGTGTACCCACGACTTTTATCTGTCGTTCACGCCCTTGGTCAATGAATCGCCAGTAGTCATAATTGCCCATTAAACAGTTGTGCTGACTCAGCTCTGACAGGGTATGAGGTTCGCCAAAACGTTTAAGGTAGGCGGGAGAGGCGCAAATAAAGTTTATTCGCTGACTAATGCGTTTTGCCATTAGGGTTGAATCAGCCAGTTTTCCAATTCTAATTGCAAGGTCGATACCCGCATCAATCAAATTAACCTGCCGGTTTGTCAGCTCCACATTGATTTCAACACTGGGGTAGTTGAGCATGAAGTCGTTGACGATAGGCAGTATGTACTTTTCCCCATAAGCTACAGGCGCGGTGATTTTGAGTAACCCTTGAGGCGTGCCTTTTAAGCTGCTGAGGGCTCGTTCGGCTTCATCTAAGCCGTCGAGTACTTGGCGGCAATGGCGGTAGTAAAGTGTGCCTTCCTCGGTTAGGGATACTTTACGGGTTGTACGGTACAGCAATTTGGTGTCGAGTCTACGCTCCAACGCGCCGACTTGGCGGCTTACTTGGGCGGTGGAGATCCCCAGACGCCTAGCCGCAGCGGTAAAGCTGTCTGTTTCTGCCACGGCAACAAATTCGCAAATCCCTTCCCAACTTTGCATTATTACTATCTCGTAAAAATCATTTGCAGATTAGCTAGATTATCATTCATATAGAAATAAATACAATGTTGCTATCGTTAGGCCAGAAAAATTGAGCCAATTGCCACCCCCGTTGCCCTGAAAGCGACTAAATTGTAGGTGGCTCATCTAAATCATCGAGGGAGTTAGAAGCATGTCAGATAAATTTATCAAGTCGAAAGCGGCCGTTGCGTGGGGCGCAGGTCAACCGTTATCTATAGAAGAGGTGGATGTGATGCTGCCTCGTGCCGGTGAAGTGTTAGTGAAGATAGTGGCAACAGGTGTTTGTCATACCGATGCATTTACCCTATCTGGTGATGATCCTGAGGGCGTTTTCCCTGCCATTTTAGGCCATGAGGGTGGCGGAATCGTCGAGATGGTTGGTGAAGGTGTGACTAGCGTGAAAGTAGGCGATCACGTCATTCCGCTTTACACTCCAGAATGTGGTGAGTGTAAGTTCTGCAAGTCGGGTAAGACTAACCTTTGTCAGAAGATCCGTGAAACCCAAGGTAAGGGGTTAATGCCCGATGGCACCACTCGTTTCTACAAAGATGGTGAGCCTATTTTCCATTACATGGGTTGCTCTACGTTCTCTGAATACACGGTTTTACCAGAGATCTCATTAGCAAAAGTGAACCCTGAAGCCCCGCTTGAAGAGGTGTGTTTGCTAGGTTGTGGCGTAACAACCGGCATGGGCGCGGTACTGAATACCGCTAAGGTGGAGCCAGGTGCGAGCGTGGCGATATTTGGCATTGGTGGCATTGGGCTGTCAGCCATTATTGGGGCGACCATGGCAGGTGCTACACGCATTATTGCCGTTGATATTAATGACAGTAAGTTTGCGCTGGCACGTCAACTTGGCGCGACAGATTGCATCAATCCGAAAGATTATGACAAGCCTATTCAAGAGGTGATAGTTGAGCTCACCGATGGCGGCGTTGATTACTCATTTGAGTGTATTGGTAATGTCGATGTGATGCGCTCGGCGCTCGAGTGTTGTCATAAAGGCTGGGGCGAATCTGTGATCATTGGCGTTGCCGGTGCAGGACAAGAGATCTCGACGCGCCCGTTCCAGTTAGTGACAGGTCGTGTATGGCGCGGTAGCGCGTTTGGCGGCGTCAAAGGGCGTTCAGAGTTACCAGAAATTGTTGAGAAATACCTGCGTGGTGATTTTAAGTTGAGCGACTTCATTACTCATACTATGCCACTTGAAGAGATTAACAGCGCTTTTGAACTGATGCATGAAGGCAAGAGTATTCGCTCGGTTGTGCACTTTGATAAATAACAGATAAGCGTTAATCCTGAGCGCGACCGACGAGATGTCGGTCGCGTAAGGTAAAGGACAGATAATGACGATAGAAAACATAAGCAGTAACAAGAGTTTTGACGGGTGGCATAAGCAATATCAACATCAATCGCGTGTGCTTAATTGTCAGATGCGCTTTGCCATTTATCTGCCGCCTCAGGCCAGCGAGCAAAAAGTTCCTGTACTTTATTGGTTGTCAGGCCTTACCTGCACCGATGAAAACTTTATGCAAAAAGCGGGGGCTATGCGCATCGCCGCTGAGTTAGGTATCGCAATTGTTGCCCCAGATACCAGCCCTAGAGGTGAGGAGGTTGCAGACGATCCCGATGCCAGCTATGACTTAGGGTTAGGCGCAGGCTTCTATGTGAATGCCACCCAAGAGCCATGGCGTGAGCATTATCAGATGTATGACTATGTGGTTAGTGAGTTACCAGACCTCATTGAGCAACATTTTCCTGTGAATGATAGCCGTGCAATTGCTGGGCATTCTATGGGGGGTCACGGCGCGTTAACCATAGGTTTGCGTAATTGTGAGCGTTATCAGTCGATATCGGCATTTAGCCCGATAGTCAATCCGATAAACTGTCCGTGGGGACAACAGGCATTTGCAAACTACTTAGGTAAAAACCGTGATGATTGGATGCAATACGATGCCTGTGAGTTGATGAAAGTCGCAAGCTGCGATCTACCTGTGATGGTGGATCAAGGCACAAGTGATAACTTTGTTGAAGAGCAGCTTAAGCCTCATGCGTTAGTCGAGGCCGCTGCGGTGAATGATTATCCGCTAATTCTGCGAATGCAGGAGGGGTACGATCATAGCTATTATTTTATCGCCAGTTTTATCGAAGATCATCTGCGTTTTCATGCCAAGCATTTGAAGTAGATAAAAAGCGCATTAAAAAGCCGAATGTGAATTCGGCTTTTGTATTTATTATTCTTGATAAACATCGAGATCAAGTCGATTAAATTTCAACTTTGTCCATTTCCAGCTGCTGAAGCGCGATAACCGCTTGAGTACGATTGCGTACCCCAAGCTTTCTAAAAATTGCCGTCGCATGGGCTTTAATCGTTGCCTCAGACACCCCTAAGTCGTAGGCGATCTGCTTATTAAGCAGCCCTTCGGCAAACATCTGTAACACCTTGTATTGCTGCGGGGTAAGATCGGCAAGTTTACTCGCCATCTGATCGGTGGCATCTTCATCTATCTCTTGTAGTTCTATGTTAGCTGGCAGCCACATATCCCCATAAAGCACCGCAGTAAGGGCATCAGCTAAGGTTTCCATCGACGCAGATTTAGGAATAAATCCGGCACTGCCATAATGTACCGCTCGGCTAATGGTCATTGCATCTTCATGGGCAGAGATCACCACGACTGGCAGTTCAGGAAAATGAGTACGCAAATGAATAAGGGTTGAATAACCATGTGAGCCAGGCATTTGCAAATCAAGCAATACCATGTCGTAACTGGTTTCAGTTTTTTCTAGTAATGCTTGTAATGCATCAGCGCTATCTGCTTCAAACCAATTGGTATTGGCAAAAGAGCCACTGAGTGCCTGACGTAGGGCATTTCTAAATAGGGGGTGATCATCAGCTATGATGATATTCAAATTTTCTAGCTTCATTGCTTTTTGATTATCTTTGTTGCACTTGAAGATAGACTCAATGTAACAGATAACTGGCGTATTATTCTATGAATTTTATGCCCCAGCCGTTGCTTTTCTGATTAATTATCGTTCGGGTTAGACTTTAGTCTAAGGCGCTTGCTTGTAGGATGACGAATTTAACGGGATGAAAGAGGTGTCCTTACCTCTTATCTTATAGGTAGTTTGCAAGCCTTTCAGATTGGCCTAAGAGTAAAATATTACTTAGAAATAGATGCTTACTCTTGTGTCCAGACTTTTGTGGGTTTGCGATCATCATCGACAGCAACAAAGGTGAATACACCTCGAATAGCGTGCTCACGCTTATCTTGGTACATGTCTTCAACAAAAATATTAACTTCGACTTTGAGTGATGTATTGCCTACGTGGATCACTTTGGCAATGATTTCAGCAAGGGTTCCCGCTGGAATGGCTTTGTTGAAATCAATTCTGTCAGAACTGACGGTCACTAAAGGCTTACGGCAGAAGCGTGTGGCGGCGATAAAGGCTGTTTCATCCATCCAAGCTAATGCTTCACCACCAAACAGGGTGTTGTGGTGGTTGGTGATTGACGGGAATATCGCTTTAATTACGCGAGCTTCAGATTGATCTATTCGCGCTAGAATCGCGTCAGAATAGGGGGATTGAATGTTAGTTAGCGGCATACGGCAACCTTAAGGTTATGCATTAAAAAACATAAAGGCTCCATTGCTGAAGCCTTTATTAAGTAAAAATTGTCTAAAGTTTGTGGGTTAAACTAGCGCAGATCAGGCTAATTTATTGATACGTGCTCGTGAAGCTTTGGCTAAATCACGCAGCAGTTGCTCTGAGTCTTCCCAGTGTAAACAGGCATCTGTGATACTCTTGCCATAAGTGAGTGGCTCACCTGCAACGACCTTTTGATTGCCCTCTTCGAGAAAGCTTTCAGCCATAATGCCTGCAACCGCTGTCGAGCCTTGTTCTAGCTGCTGAATAATATCTTTGGCGACGACCAACTGGTTTTGGTGCTGCTTTTGGCTATTACCGTGACTAAAATCAACCACCATGCGGTGAGACAAACCGACCTTGGTTAATTGCTCTGCAGCCGCATAAACGTCATCGGCATGATAGTTAGGTTGTTTTCCGCCACGCAGAATAATATGACCATAGGGATTACCGCTGGTGCGGTAAACCGCCATTGCGCCGTCTTTATCGGGTGAATAGAAGATGTGTGGCTCTTTTGCTGCGCGCACCGCATCGATAGCGATGTTGATGTTACCGTCGGTACCATTTTTGAAGCCGACAGGGCATGACAGTGCCGAGGCCATCTCGCGGTGAATTTGGCTTTCTGTGGTGCGAGCACCTACGGCGCCCCAGGTAATAAGGTCGGCGATATATTGACCATTAACCATATCGAGGAATTCGGTCGCGATAGGCAACTTGAGTTCGGTGATCTGCTGCAATAGATGGCGTGCGAGGCGTAGGCCTTTGTTGGCATTAAAGCTGCCATCAAGATCGGGATCAGAGATTAAGCCTTTCCAACCTACAGTGGTGCGCGGCTTCTCAAAATAGACTCGCATTAAGATGCAGAGATCGTCTTTTAGCTCTTGATGTAATACCGTTAGGCGTTTTGCATAGTCGATAGCGGCCTCAGTGTCATGAATAGAGCAGGGACCTATGATCACCAACAGACGTTGATCTTCGCCAGTAAGAATGGCTTCAACTTCACGTCGTTGTTGTACCAAGTAATCGGCAGCGTCTTGAGTAAGCGGGTATTCAGATGCGAGTTTAGCAGGTGAAATGGCCTTGCATAATAGTGTTGTGCGTAATTCGTCTGTTTTAATGGTCATTCAATATACCGAGCGTTTGTCTTGGCATTTCGCCTTATTGCCTCGGATTATAACGAATAGTTGCTAGCTGCACAGCGCCTAAATCGTGAAAATTTCGCGAATTATCGCAGACTGTGCAGTTCGATGGCTGAAAAGATCTTAAAATTGTCGTGATATGAGCGACTAAATGTGCCGCTATATCGGCAATATTGGCCCAGCTTAAAACATATGACGCTCGAGACCTGTTTTCTCTAATATCTTTGTGGCTATCTCTTCAACAGAGTGATTTGTGGTGTTAACGAAGGGGATACGTTCACGTTTGTACATCATCTCAACCTCTTTGACTTCGATGCGGCATTGTCTGAGCGAAGAGTAGCGGCTATTTTCCATTCGGCTCTGACGGATCTCATGTAAACGCACCGGATCGATGGTTAGACCAAATAGCTTATGCTTATTCTTTTTAAGCATCTCTGGCAGCTTGAGATTATCCATATCATCTTCAATGAAAGGGTAGTTCGCTGCCTTTATACCAAACTGCATTGATAAGTAGAGGCTACTGGGAGTCTTGCCGCAGCGAGAAACACCTAATAAAACGATATCGGCTTTATCTATATGCTTGAGTGTTTGGCCGTCATCGTTTTCCATGGCGTAATTGATCGCATCAATACGTGCCTCATAACTGTGATTGGTTTTACCGTGGGTTCGGTGGACCACAGGGCTCGCTTTTATCCCTAATTGCTCCTCTAATGGCGCAACGAAAGTGTTCAAAAAGTCATAATCGATACATTCGCTGCTATATATGATGTCTCGAATTTCTGATTTGACGATAGAATGGAACACAAGTGGTCTTTCGCCTGTTGTAATAAAACAATCATTTATTTGCTTCTTTACTGCTTGCGCTTTCTGAGTTGTTTCTACGAATGGAATAGTAAGTGCATCAAATTCAACAGGAAACTGAGACAGTACTGCATGACCAAACACTTCGGCTGTGATCGCCGTCCCATCTGAGATATAAAAGACTTTACGTAACATTCCGACCTCTTGTAGTAATAAAATTACAAATAAAATTATACATTTACGCTGCTTGCTGTGGAGTGTAAAATGCCGCTGCCCTCCTGTGAAGGGGCCACACTGAAATAAACTTGCGGAGATAGAACTGTGCAGCAATATGTACTCTGGTATCAAGAATTAGGCATGGGTGACGTCAACAAGGTCGGCGGTAAAAACGCTTCTCTTGGGGAGATGATCAGCAATCTAGCTAATGCAGGTGTTCAAGTGCCTGGTGGATTTGCGACCACCTCTTTTGCGTTCAATGAATTTCTTGAACAAAGTGGACTTAACCAGAAGATATACGACACTCTAGATTCTCTAGATGTAGATGACGTGAATGCACTCGCTGCCGCCGGTGCACAGATCAGACAGTGGGTTATCGATACCCCATTCCATACCGAATTTGAGCAGGTTGTACGTGAATCGTATGACAAGCTTTCCTCTGAAACTCAAGATGCGTCTTTCGCGGTGCGTTCTTCTGCTACTGCCGAAGATATGCCAGATGCTTCCTTTGCGGGCCAACAAGAAACTTTCCTAAACGTTAAAGGATTTGATTCTGTGTTAGTAGCGATTAAGCATGTATTTGCATCGTTATTTAACGACCGAGCTATCTCATACCGTGTGCACCAAGGTTACGATCATAAAGGCGTAGCACTTTCTGCCGGTGTACAGCGTATGGTTCGCTCTGATACCGCAGCATCGGGTGTGATGTTCACTATGGATACTGAGTCGGGCAACAACGACGTGGTATTCATTACTTCATCATTTGGCCTTGGTGAAATGGTGGTACAAGGCGCGGTTAACCCTGATGAGTTCTATGTACATAAGCCAAGTTTAACCGCCGGTCACAAGGCTGTTGTTCGTCGTAACATCGGTAGCAAGCTTATCCAGATGGTTTACTCTGATGATCTAAATCACGGTAAACAAGTTAAGATTGAAGATGTTGCTGCAGATAAACGTCGTCAGTTCTCAATTAATGACGAAGAAGTGATGGAGCTTGCTAAGCAAGCTATGGTCATCGAAAAGCACTATGGTCGTCCTATGGACATCGAGTGGGCTAAAGATGGTAACGATGGCAAGCTTTATATTGTTCAGGCTCGTCCTGAAACCGTACGCTCACGTGAAGATGTACAACTGATCGAACGCTATAGTCTTAAGACTAAGGGCGACGTCATTGGTGAAGGTCGTGCGATTGGTCATAAGATAGGTAATGGTACTGCTAAGGTACTGGCTTCTATCGAAGATATGGACCAGATCCAAGAAGGTGATGTACTTGTTACCGACATGACAGATCCAGATTGGGAACCTATCATGAAGCGCGCAAGTGCTATCGTGACTAACCGTGGCGGCCGTACTTGTCACGCGGCGATTATCGCTCGTGAGCTTGGTGTTCCTGCGGTTGTTGGTTGTGGCGATATTACCGACAAGATTAAGCATGGTCAGCAAGTGACGGTATCTTGTGCCGAAGGTGACACTGGCTTTATCTTTGACGGTATCCTAGATTTCGAAGTGATGTCATCACGTGTCGATTCTATGCCGGATCTGCCAATGAAGATCATGATGAACGTGGGTAATCCTGATAGAGCGTTCGACTTTGCTCGTCTGCCTAATGAAGGTGTAGGCCTTGCGCGTCTTGAGTTCATCATCAACCGCATGATCGGTATTCACCCGAAAGCTTTGCTTGAGTTCAACGACCAAACCGCTGAGCTACAACAAGAGATCCATGAGATGATCGCAGGTTATGAATCACCTGTTGAGTTCTATGTGGCGCGTCTTGTGGAAGGTATTTCGACTATCGCATCGGCTTTCCATCCAAAGAAAGTGATCGTACGTATGTCAGACTTTAAGTCTAACGAGTACGCAAACTTAGTCGGTGGTGACCGTTACGAGCCAGAAGAAGAGAACCCAATGTTGGGCTTCCGCGGTGCAAGCCGTTATATCTCTGAGTCGTTCCGTGATTGTTTCGCCCTTGAGTGTGAAGCCATTAAGCGTGTCCGTGGTGAGATGGGACTAACTAACGTTGAGATCATGATCCCATTCGTACGTACCCTTGAAGAAGGGGCGCAGGTCATTGAGCTACTTAAAGAGCAAGGTCTTGAGCGCGGTAAAGATGGTCTTCGCGTCATCATGATGTGTGAGCTTCCTTCAAATGCGCTACTTGCCGATCAGTTCCTTGAGTATTTCGATGGCTTCTCAATCGGTTCGAACGATTTAACTCAGCTAACGCTAGGTCTTGACCGTGATTCAGGTATTATCAGCCATCTATTTGATGAGCGTGATCCTGCGGTTAAAGCATTACTCGCTATGGCTATTAAATCGGCTAAAGCGAAAGGTGCTTACGTTGGTATCTGTGGTCAAGGACCATCAGATCACGCTGATTTTGCCGCTTGGTTGGTTGAGCAGGGAATCGATACAGTATCGCTAAACCCAGATACTGTGATCGACACTTGGTTATATTTAGGTAACAATCACGCATAAATATTCACAACTTGTGATTTCTATTAAAAAAAGCCGCTTTTTAGCGGCTTTTTTTTGTTTATAATGGCTGCAATATTTTAATAACGATAAAGACAGAAACCATCATGCTACCGAAGTTATCCCATAAACAAACGCTTGAGCCCGTGTACTTAGCTTTTCTCGATGCGTTAGCCGAAAGCGGTTTTACCGGTGATATCGATAAGCGATACAGTGCACGACTCGCTCAAGCTACGGATAATTCTGTTTATCAATTTTTGCCTCAAGCGGTACTCTATCCAAGAAATCAAACCGATATACGCATAGCACTAAAGCTTGCGGCAAGCGCTGAGTTTGAAAAGGTGGTATTTAGTGCTCGTGGGGGTGGTACTGGCACCAATGGTCAGTCGTTAACCCATGGCTTGATAATGGATCTTTCTCGTTATATGAACCGAGTGTTAGAGGTTAATGCCGAGGAGGGATGGGTAAGAGTCGAGGCTGGGGTGATAAAAGATGCGCTTAATGATGCGCTGCGCCCACATGGCTATTTCTTTAGTCCTGATCTCTCCACGTCAAATCGCGCGACCTTAGGGGGCATGATTAACACTGATGCTTCTGGTGCGGGCTCGCTCGTGTACGGTAAAACATCCGATCACGTATTGGAGCTTTCAAGCGTGCTATATGATGGCAGCGTGTTGGAAACAGGCTCATTGACTTGCGCTCAACTGCAGGCTCTTGAGCAAGAGGAATCCCCTGATTTAGGCCAAGTGCTGCAGCGTGATATCGCTAAGATGACCCGCGAGCATCGCGATGAAGTGGATGCCCGTTTTCCCAAGCTTAATCGTTTTTTAACTGGTTATGATTTAAAAAATGTTTGGAATGCATCATTAAATGAGTTCAATTTATCACGCATCTTGACCGGCTCTGAAGGTACGCTTGCGGTGATCACCGAAGCAAAGTTGGATATCACGCCGCTGCCGACCACTCGCATGATGGTCAATATCAAATATGACTCATTTCAATCGGCGTTGCGTCATGCGCCAGATTTGGTGAAGGCTAAGGCAACTGTTGTTGAAACGGTCGATTCTAAGGTACTTAATCTTGCCAAGCAGGATATTATTTGGCATTCGGTGTCGTCGCTAATAGAAGAGATCCCTGGTAAGTCTATCGATGGTTTAAACATGGTCGAGTTTGCTGGGGAGACCGATGAGGTCGAGCATAAAGTTAACTTGTTATGTGAAATGCTCGATACGCAGATAGCGTCACAAAAAGACGGTTTGCTCGGTTATCAAGTGACCGCAGATAAAGCCTCTATCAATACGATTTATGCTATGCGCAAGAAAGCCGTTGGTTTGTTAGGTGCAACTAAAGGCAGCCGTAAACCTATCGCCTTTGCCGAAGATACCGCTGTACCACCAGAGAAGTTAGCCGATTATATTATGGAGTTCAGGGCGCTACTCGATAGCCACGAACTCCAATATGGCATGTTTGGCCATGTAGATGCGGGCGTACTGCATGTGCGCCCAGCGCTCGATATGTGCGATCCTAATGACGAACGTTTATTGAAAACCGTATCAGATGAAGTGGCCGCGCTAACGCTTAAATATGGCGGACTAATGTGGGGCGAACACGGTAAAGGGGTGAGGGGAGAATATGGTCCCTCTGTGTTTGGCGAAACTCTATTTGGTCTGCTTGAAGAGGTTAAGGGGCTGTTCGACCCGCTCAACAAGCTCAATCCTGGCAAGCTGGTGGCGCCGAAAAACAGTGGACCACTGCAATATAATGTCGATAGTGCTAAACGTGGCGCCTTTGATAGACAAATTCCAGTGAATACCCGAGAGGCCTTCCCTGATGTCATGAACTGTAATGGCAATGGTTTATGTTTTAACTACAGCGTCTATTCGCCCATGTGTCCGTCATTTAAAGTCACAGGCGATAGAGTGCAATCACCTAAAGGGCGTGCTGGTCTCATGCGTGAATGGCTACGCTTGTTAGAAGCTGAAGGGGTTGACGTCGAAGCGTTAGCCAAGGCCAAGCCGCTAGGTTGGCTGCAGCGTACCCAAAATACCCTGAAGATGGACAGAGAGTACGATTACTCTCACGAGGTGATGGAATCATTAAAAGGCTGCCTTGCCTGTAAGGCGTGTTCATCTCAGTGCCCAGTAAAAGTCGATGTGCCCAAGTTTAGAGCGCAGTTCTTTAATATCTATTATCAACGCTATCTTCGTCCTGCAAAGGACTATCTCGTTGCTGGAATTGAAGACTCGCTGCCGCTGATGGCCATGATGCCAAGAGTCACTAATGCGGTATCACAGAACCCTGTTAGCCAATGGGTGATTAAGAAATCCTTAGGCTATGTCGATGCGCCTGCGTTATCAGTGCCGACGTTGAAACAAAGGTTAGAGAACCATAGTTGCCGAGGTTACGATCTTGATGCGCTAAAAAGGATCCCAGAGGAAGAGCGTAGCCAGCATGTGTTAGTGGTTCAAGATCCCTTTAATAGCTTCTATGAGGCAGATACGGTATATCACCTAATTCAACTTATCGAAAAGCTTGGATTTAAACCCGTGCTGCTGCCTTTTAAACCCAACGGCAAGCCAATCCATATTAAGGGCTTCCTCGATAAGTTTGCCAAAACGGCACAATCGAGCGCCGACTTCTTAAATCAGGTTTTCGCCCTTGGAATGCCGATGATTGGTGTCGATCCGGCTATGGTGCTCTGTTATCGAGATGAGTATAAAGAGGTGCTAGGCGATGAGCGTGGCGACTTTACCGTGCTGCTTGCTAATGAATGGCTACTGAGTATTTTAGAGCAAACTCCTGACATTAAGGTAAGCGACAAAGAGTTCACCTGGTTTAGCCATTGTACAGAGTCTACTGCCAAGCCTAATACCGCAAATGAGTGGCAGGCCATTTTTAATAAGTTTGGTGTGACGCTTAATACCGTGAATTTAGGTTGCTGCGGTATGGCGGGGACTTATGGTCACGAAGGTGAGAATCAGCAGCGTACTAAGGCATTATTTGAGATGTCATGGGACAAAGCGATAAAGCAAATACCTCAAGAACAAATTTTGGTATCGGGATATTCATGTCGTAGTCAGGTAAAACGCTTTGGTGGTTTTAAGCCGAAACATCCGATACAAGCTTTGTTGGCGCTGCTTTAATAATGAGTGATAAAGAAGCCGCTTGTCATCGCTTGCACAAACTCACTGACGGTGTAAGTTTGTGCGATGACAAGGCGTTGTTTGATATCGACCAGCAAGGACGTTGGTTCTACCAGCAAGAGGCTTTGCCCGATAAATTTTGTCGTCTGTTTACAACGATTCTGCATGGCATCGATGGCCACTATTACCTTATCACTCCAGTGGAGAAAGTGAGGGTTGAGGTTGAGGCCTATCCCTTGTTGATTGTCGATTATGAGCTTGAGCAAGATGGGGCGTTCAAGGTGAGCACTTCTATCGGTACTCAATATTGTGTCGATAATTACCAGTGTTTTGAGATCCATGAACAAGATATCTTCGTATTACTAGCAAGAGGCTTGTCTGCCAAACTAGGAAGAGCTTGTTATTATCGTTTTATCGAACAGTTTTTACTTGATGACGATGATATTTCGTAAATCAGAGCCAATGTTTATCAGGTATAAGTCATTATTTGATAAAGCGAATGGTTTTTCGTTACTAATTTAGTTGAGTTCATACCTAGTTTCTTTAAGACCAAGTGGTAGTATTAATAGCAAGGCCACTGTTTTTGGGAGGTGCTAATTGAAACATTATGAAAGTTTGGGATACTTGGTATCTCACCTCAATATCGAGTTACAAAAGGCGTTTGATGAGCGTCTTAAGCGCTATGAACTTGACATAAAGTTATGGCCTGTACTGTTTGCTTTATGGCAAGAGGAGGGCATTACTCAGACCGAATTGTCCAAGCGTTGCGATGTGGCAAATTACACTATGACCAGGCTCCTTGACCAGTTGCAAGTACAAGGTCTTATCACTCGTCATCAAGAAGCGGATAATCGCCGCGCCTTTCAAATATTTCTCACCGATACCGCTAAAGCGTTAGAGCAAGATCTCACTCGAGAAGCGGAATGGATTAATGAACGATTTTTAGCCAACTTAACGGATGAAGAATCGATAACTTTTATTCAATTGTTGAACAAAATAAATCGTCTTACCTAGGTTAGTGTTGCTCAGATCTGATTGAGAAGGATGTTGGTTATACCATTAATAGCATTCCCAAACTTGATACAGCGGTGAAAATGATCACCGTTTGCAGCAACTGACGACTGTGCATTAAGTTTTCTTTTCCCTGTTTTATACTCGTGATGAGTCGGTTTTTTTTGTAAATTCGGCAAATCATCTGGTCACTGTTAGGATCGATAAATAACTGGAACTTACAGGGGTTTCCATCGTGTAGCTTGATCTGATGTTCACTCTTAGGGCCAAAATTGAGTTTTCTAGAGACTCGCTTACCGTTAACAAAAACTTGCTCTAAACCACACCAGTTACTTGCTTGTAGTTCAACTAAGTCCTGATTGAAATCGTACTTAAAACTTATCATTTTGGTATCCCTACTCCGATAATGAGCTTCTAATTCAAGCAGAGGAATATGACATTTTCCAGTACGCTTTTATGAATAATCTGTGTAAAAAATTTATCTTGTTGGCGTTAAACGGAAATTTATTTTTATCTTTTTTTGCTTGCTAAAAGCGAGTATTTAGACTGTAAAACGATGAATGGTTGTAACTGGTTCAGACAATAGGAGTTTTGTTTTTAAGGGGATAGTAAGTAAAAAGCCACTGCATTAATGCAGTGGCTTTTCATCGCTTGGCGTTAACTATGAAACGTTATTTTCCGCCATTGATGATGGCGCGAGCAAGCTCGTCTGCAACATCGGCAGTGGTGCGATTTTGTGCATCAGATAATTCAAATACCTTCAGCAGCGTATTATAAATTTCTTCAACTTTCGCTGTCGATTTTTGTGAGTCGTAATCTTTTTCGAAAGATACATTGATGATACCGCCAGCATTAATCACATAGTCTGGTGCATAGAGAATGCCGAGCTCTTTTAGTTTTTCACCATGACGTGCTTCAGCAAGCTGGTTGTTGGCACAACCTGCGACTATGGTCGCTTTCAATAATGGAATCGTAGTGTCGTTGATTGTCGCACCTAATGCACATGGAGCATACACATCAACATCTTGATGGTAGATATCTTGTGGTGCCACAACGGTTGCACCAAATTCAGTCGCCACTCTATCTAGCGATGATTGATGAATATCAGTAACGATCAATTCAGCGCCTTCTTCATGTAGATGACGACATAGGTAGTAACCCACATGTCCAACACCTTGTACTGAAATTTTAAGCCCTTTAAGGCTATCTATTCCACGTTGATGCTTAACAGCTGCTTTAATGCCTAGATAGGTGCCTAGGGCAGTGTAAGGCGATGGGTCGCCACTCTGACCTTCAAGACCCGCCATATAAGGCGTTTCTTGATGTGCGATCATGATATCGGCAGTCGACACGCCTACATCTTCAGCTGAATAATATTTGCCGCCTAATGTGTGGATACAACGGCCAAAAGCTCTAAAGAGTGCTTCGCGGTCTTCAATTTTAGGATCGGCAATAATGACTGATTTTCCGCCGCCCATAGATAAACCTGCAAGGGCATTCTTATAAGTCATACCGCGCGAAAGACGCAGTACGTCCGTCAGCGCTTCGTCATCTGATTCATAGTTCCACATTCTACAGCCGCCGACAGCAGGGCCGAGATTTGTATTGTGGATTGCAATAATTGCGCGCAAGCCACTTTCTTTGTCATGACAAAATACGACCTGTTCGTGGTCGTCAAATGAGATGTGATTGAATACTGCCACTTTACGAGTTCTCCGCTTGGGAATTAAAACGCCGAGCTGCGAAATTAGCTAGTTCGACGGCTTGTTATATTTATTGCAGAACGATAGCATTTAGCGATACTCTCAACAAAGTAAAGATTGGTATTAATTGTGATCTCTGTGGCAATTTTGCTTTCCACTTTACGTTAACGTAAAGTTGTAGGTTGTTTTTGTCCGCTAACTTCTATAGTTAGAAATTTTCTTTCGATAGATATTTAAGCTAAACCAAGAGCTCACAAAATAATTATAAGAAATAGGAAGTAGTATGACGGAACAAGCAGTCGACCAAACTCAACCTTTGAGTCCAGAACAACAAGAAGCACTCACTCAACAGTGGATTAAAGAGCATTTTCAGAAGGCTAATCGCTTTCTGGCTGAAAAGGGTGTGATCCCAAGTAAGGTTATTGCCGATGAGAGTCGCTACCTCGCGCCGTTTCTAGCCGTGTGGAAAATGGAGTCAAAACAGCCTAAAGCGCAAACCTTTTGGGTGATGTCTGGTGATTTACCTTCTGATTATGTCGATGTGGGTGTGGCTAAAACGGCGCGAGATGCGATCCGTCACTTTTCGATGATGTGGCAATTAAAAGCCGAAAATCTAATAAAATCAGGTGCAACTGCAGATGCGACTCAAGCTAAATTTGCCAAGCTTTTAGTTTCTCGAGCAGAGAGCCTATACCAAATTCATAATGACGATAAGTTATGGAAAGAGTCATAAATCATCGTTAAGCGTTAAGTATGAAGATTAGGTAAGTGTTCAATCACTGAATAAAAGTGATTTAAAAACACAAGTGATAAAAAAGCCGCTTTAACAATCATGTTAGCGGCTTTTTTGTCGACTATTGGTTAGTGCCGTATCAGGCTAGGTATGCGTAACCTTGATCAAGCAGCCATAAAAAATACTGGGTGACGCCAGGTTGCTTACACAAAGTTAAAGCGGTATCGCTATCGAAACAAATCTGATTGGCTAAGGTTGTGAGAGTATCGTCCTTAACCTCATCTAAGCCGTATATTTCACCGTTAATAAATAGCCTCTGTTGAGCGTCACCTTCAACACGGATAACCTTGAGACCGCCAATGCGCTGGATCTCGGCACCATCTTCTAAGGCCTCAAGTAACTCCTCTGAACTGTGTTCACCATCTGGCTCACATAAATCGAGTTCAAATCGGTTTTGACTGAGTAACTGCCCAAGCACGGGTTGATAATATTCAGGCTTTGTTAATAGCTCTCTTAGTAGCTCCACCATACCGTTTTGCTGGGTAAGGGGAAGCAATCCAGGTTCTGTCGGTTCTTGGCTAGAGGTAAAGCGTTTGACGCCGCTATTGGTGTCGATGAGATGATCCGCAATGCCACTGATCAACTCTTGCTGACTTGGCGCTCGAAAACCAATCGAATAACTTAATGCGGTTTCGATGGTCTCGCCACGATGAGGAAACCCTGGCGGAATATAGAGCATATCACCCGCTTCGAGAACCACATCAATTATTGGTTCGAAATCATCTATCAGCGCCGTGTGAGTGTCACCTCCTCGTGGAGAGTAGTCACCGATTGGGCCGACTTTCCAACGACGTTTACCTTCACCTTGGAGTAAGAAGACATCATAGTTATCAATATGAGGCCCGACGCCACCACCAGGAGTCGCGAATGACACCATTAAATCATCAAAGCGCCAGTCTGGAATAAAACGAAATGCATCGACGAGTGGCTGAGAATCTGGATACCAATGGTTAACAGCTTGAACTAACAGTTGCCAGTTATCTTCACCAAATGGGGCATAATCTTCGATGGGACCTTGGATGATCTCCCAATTGTTTTGCTTGGTTAAGATTATCCGCGATGCAATTTCCTCTTCACAGGCCAGTCCTGCAAGTTCATCGGCGGCGATGGGATCGACAAAGTCTCTAAAGGCTGCCTTGATCACTAATGGCTGCTTTTGCCAATAGGTCTCTAAAAATGCTTGTTGGTCGAAGTTGAGAGTATACATGGCGTGATGTGATCCTAAGTTAGGAGATCTAAAATAATAGATAGAAAACAATAAAGGCGGTAAGCATCAGCCCACCGCCTTTATTAGACTAATGTAATAAGATTACTTTAGTTCGTCGACAAATGCTTCCGCACGACCAATATAGTTAGCCGGAGTCATCTTCTTCAGCTCAACTTTAACCTCTGCGGGTAGATCGAGGTTGTCGATAAACTGAGCTAGCTGCTCTCCGTCGATACGCTTACCGCGGGTGAGCTCTTTTAGCTTTTCATATGGCTTTTCGATACCGTAGCGACGCATTACTGTTTGTACTGGCTCTGCTAGTACTTCCCAGTTTTGGTTTAGTTCATCGCGTAGGTGTGCTTCATTGACTTCAAGCTTACTGATCCCTTTTAAGGTTGCTTGATATGCAATTAGCGCATGGGCCATACCAACGCCTAAGTTACGCAAAACTGTCGAGTCAGTTAGATCTCGTTGCCATCTTGATACAGGTAGTTTTGCCGCTAAGTGTTGCATAATCGCATTAGCAATACCTAAGTTACCCTCTGAGTTTTCAAAGTCGATTGGGTTAACTTTATGTGGCATGGTCGATGAACCAATCTCACCTGCAATGGTTTTTTGCTTGAAGTGACCAAGGGCGATATAACCCCAGATATCACGGTCAAAATCGATTAGCACGGTATTAAAGCGCGCTACTGCATCGAATAGCTCTGCGATGTAATCGTGTGGCTCTATTTGAGTCGTATAAGGATTCCAAGTAAGGCCAAGGCTGGTGACGAAGCGCTCTGACAGCGTGTGCCAATCAACTTCTGGGTAAGCAGATAGGTGAGCGTTATAGTTACCTACGGCGCCATTAATCTTACCCATGATCTCAACAGCTTGGATCTGCTTTACTTGACGCTCAAGACGTACTGCAACGTTAGCCATCTCTTTACCCAATGTTGAAGGCGAAGCTGGTTGGCCGTGGGTACGCGACATTAAAGGCACTGAGCGGTATTCTGTTGCTAGTTTCTTGATACTGTCTACGATTTGCTGACAGTAAGGCACAAGTACTTGCTCGCGAGCGTCGGTAAGCATTAAACCGTGAGAAAGATTGTTAATATCTTCAGAGGTACAGGCAAAGTGAACAAACTCGTCGATCGCGACTAATTCAGCATTGTCGGCAATTTTCTCTTTGATAAAGTACTCAACCGCTTTTACGTCATGGTTGGTGGTGGCTTCAATGGCTTTAACGCGCAGGGCGTCTTCTTCACTGAAGTTGTCTTTGATTTGATCGAGAAGTGCTAACGCAGTTTCGCTAAAAGGTGGAACTTCTTCAATTTCTGGACAGCTAGAGAGCAGCTTTAGCCAGTTTATTTCGACTTGAACACGGTATTTGGTCAGGCCGTACTCGCTGAAAATCCCTCTTAATGAGGCGGTTTTACTACCATAACGACCGTCTACCGGAGAGATAGCAGTTAGTGCGGAAAGTTCCATTAGAAGCTCCTTGAATGAACTTAGCTTATTATTTATAGGGTGAGGCTTTTATTAGCGATATCTACTATTGCTTTTCTTGAGAAGACAAGGTGCCTGCGCTTGCCTCCTAATTGGCGCCATAACACTGCGCTGCGCATGGCGGCGAGCAGTAGGGCACGTATTCTTTGTTGCACAAGAGGCTGCTTTAAAAACTCTGGATTACCCGAGATCTGAATTTTGGGCCCTAAGTTACTAATAATATCGCTGTAGATCCCAGCAAAATTGCCAACCACTTGATCGTCCGTAATCGAGAAATGATGCAACTGACGATGCACTTGGTTAATCCGTTCGGCTAACATGCCGAGCGCGCTCGATGAACGCGATAGTTTGCGCTCGAGGGCTAAGATCCCAATCAGGTAACGGGTGATCTCGACATCTTTTTGCTTGTCATCACTGAGTTGATTCAGGATTAGTTGATAACCTTGTTTTAATGCGATTTTATCTGCGTATACGTCGCTGGTGTTGTCAGGGTTAGTCACCAAAATACTGTTGAGGCTTGCGGCTAAACCATCGCTGTCTGCTTGTCCATGTCTGGCGACACGCTGCACTTGGCCGATAGCTTGTAAGATGCCGGCAAATGCCATAGTTCTATCGAAAATAGGCTCGCTCACGTATTACTCTCTTATTAACGAATCGATGATCCCGCCACCGAGACAGACTTCACCATCGTAAAAGACGGCCGATTGTCCAGGGGTGACTGCCGCGACCGGTTCATCGAAAATGACCTTGATACGATCTTCGCCTTCATAGGTGAGGGTACAGGCGACATCGCGCTGGCGATAACGGGTTTTTACGGTAATGTTTGCGCCATCTAGAGGGCCCTTTCTATCTACCCAATGAAGCTGATCAGCATAGAAGCCAACCGACATTAAGCGAGGGTGATTCCCACCTTGTCCAACGACTAACACATTACGGTCGAGATCTTTATCAACCACATACCAAGGATCATCGTTACTGTTTTTCATGCCACCAATACCAAGACCTTTACGTTGGCCTAAGGTGTGGTACATCAAGCCTTGGTGCTGGCCAATCACTTCGCCTTCCGCTGTCTCTATATTACCTGGCTGTGCTGGCAGGAAGGTTTGCAGGAAGTCGGTGAACTTACGCTCACCAATAAAACAGATCCCTGTGCTGTCTTTCTTATCATGGGTGATAAGCCCCATCTCTTTGGCGATTTCACGTACTTCGCTTTTTTCAAGTTCACCTACAGGGAACAATGAGCGGGCCACTTGCTCATGGCTTAATGTGTATAAGAAATAGCTTTGATCTTTATTGCCATCGACGCCACGTAGCATCTGGCTTTGACCCGAGGCATCGCTGCGGCGAACATAGTGCCCCATGGCAATATAATCGGCATCTAAGATCTCATCGGCGAATTCTAAAAACGCTTTGAATTTGATCTCTTTGTTGCACATGATATCGGGATTCGGGGTACGTCCCGCTTTGTATTCGGCAAGGAAGTACTCAAATACATTGTCCCAATATTCGGCGGCGAAGTTAACGGTATGAAGGGGGATGCCTAATTTGTCGCAAACGGCCTGAGCATCTTTCAAATCATCAGCAGCGGCGCAATACTCATCGGTATCGTCCTCTTCCCAGTTTTTCATAAACAGGCCTTCTACTTGATAGCCCTGTTTTATCAGCAAGTATGCTGAAACAGATGAATCAACACCGCCAGACATGCCGACGATGACTTTTTTTCCGTTTGGATTGGGTTCGATTAATGCCATAGATCCTAAAACCGTTAAAATAATGTTGCTACGGGGTGGCTAACCTTAGTCAATCTTGAGTGTTAGCCGAAGTTAACCTGCCAATTCTGCTCAACTCATATTAAGGAGCACTAAACTAGGTCGTTAACGCCGTATATGCGGGGGCATATTCTATCATGCATTATGCGTGGTAGCTAACTAGAGAAACTGACTATTAACCACGTCAGTCGAAAATTGTTTTCCCGATAGTTGATCTTCGATGCATTGAAGTACTAATGGGCTTCTTAGTTGTAATTTTAATGCTTTGATTTCGGTTAGGCTCAGCCATAAGGCGCGGTTTATGGCAGGATCTTGAGGTAAGGGAGTTAGCTGTGTGGCGAGCTCAGCGAAATAACTAAAGCGCAGAAATGTAAGCTCGTTCGTGGCAGCAAATTGATAAATGCCGATAAGGGAGGTGGGATTGACGTTAACGCCCGTTTCCTCATATACCTCTCGGATACAGGCATCGAGCAATGACTCATTGGCCTCAAGATGTCCCGCTGGCTGGTTGTATCTCAGCTCGCCTTCGATCAACTCTTCTACCATAAGGTATTTATCTTGGCATTTAATCACACAGGCAACGGTGACGTTGGGTTTATAACGTTGCATTTAACCCCTTTAATTGTTCAGTAATCACTTGCGATTATTTATGGTTCAACGATTCGATATTCGCCATTGGCGATATCGTCTAGGCTCCATTGACCTATTTTATAACGAATTAATCTGAGTGTCGGATAGCCAATATGTGCTGTCATGCGACGAACTTGTCGGTTACGGCCTTCACAAATCTCAATAGATAGCCAGGTCGTTGGAATATTTTGTCGCTCTCTTATGGGAGGATTACGTGGCCAGACATTAGGTGACTCAATCACGCTAACTTTTGCTGGCAAGGTTAAACCATCTTTAAGTTCAACGCCTTGCCTCAATGCCTGCAGTGAGTCTGTGCTAGGTTCACCTTCGACTTGAACCCAATAGGTTTTATAGGTCTTCTTCTTAGGTTGGGTGATTTGCGCCTGCAGATGGCCATCATTTGTCAGTAGTAGCAAGCCTTCGCTGTCTCTATCTAATCTACCTGCCGCATAAACATCTTTTATCGGAACAAAGTCTTTTAGTGTCTTTCGACCTTGCTCATCGGTGAACTGGCATAACACATCAAACGGCTTATTAAATAACACAATAACTGGATTGGCAGCGCGTGGTTTATTCGACCGCGTTTTTGGACGATAGCTTGGCTTAGCACCTTGGTTTACAACGCCGACACGTTTGTTAGCCACAGTCGATGTTCGCCCTTTAAATGCAGGTGTTTGAGAATAAGATTTTGGTTTTGCAGGTTTTGATGAACTCACAAGGTAAACTTCTGGCATAGTGTATTCGATTCGTGACATTGTACTGTGCATTGGCCATTAGTGGAATTTGAATATTGCTGTGAATGATTTATGATGTCGGCCATTAAAATGTGATCGATAGCAAATCGTGAATGGTTTTTGGGATGTTAGATCTAGGATGTATAGCATTGATTCAGCTTTAAGTTATCAAGAAAGCTATGTAGTTAACTTGCCAACGGACTGCTTTGTATACCTCTGATAATGTCTCCATAAAGGCGCGATTAATTCGCCCGATAACGATAAAAATTATAATAGTAACTTGATTCATTAACGCTTTATTTTACAAAAACGTAGGACATAAAATGAACGACAATCCAACGATTATTTATACCGAGACTGATGAAGCCCCGGCGCTCGCGACCCTATCTCTACTCCCTATTATTAAGAATTTTACCGCAGCAGCGGGTGTCGGTGTTGAAACTCGCGATATCTCACTATCGGGCCGTATCATTGCTAATTTTGCAGACTATTTGGCTCCAGAGCAACAGATAGCCGATGCGTTAGCTGAATTAGGCGAATTGGCGACAAAGCCTGAAGCCAACATTATTAAATTGCCAAATATCAGCGCATCTATTCCGCAGTTAAAGGCGTGTATAAAAGAGCTGCAGGATAAAGGTTATGCGCTACCTAATTATCCTGATGAGCCTAAAACTGATGCTGAAGTTGACGCAAAATCACGTTATGACAAGATCAAAGGTAGTGCGGTAAACCCAGTTCTACGTGAAGGTAATTCAGACCGCCGCGCGCCAACATCGGTTAAGAACTACGCCAAGAAAAACCCTCACTCAATGGGTGCGTGGAGTAGTGAGTCAAAATCTCACGTTGCTCACATGGAAGCGGGTGATTTTTATGGCACAGAAAAGTCGGTCACGCTTGCCGATGCAACCACTGTTGATATTGTATTTGAAGCTAAAGACGGTTCAAAAACTGTGTTAAAGTCGGGTCTGGCATTGCTGGCAGGCGAAGTGATTGATGCGTCGACTATGAGTAAAAAGGCGCTAGTGTCTTATTTTGAGCGCGAAATCGAAGCGGCAAAAAATGAGGATGTGTTGCTATCTCTTCACCTTAAAGCGACGATGATGAAGGTCTCTGATCCGATCCTTTTCGGTCACGCAGTTAAGGTTTTCTACAAAGAGCTGTTTGTTAAATATGGCCAATTGTTTGATGAGTTAGGTGTTGATGTGAACAACGGTTTTGGTGACGTATACGCCAAGATTGCAACCCTACCTGCGGACAAGAAAGCGGAAATTGAAGCGGATATCGCTGCTATTTATGCTAGCCGTCCTGCGCTTGCAATGGTGGATTCAGATCGCGGTATTACCAATTTACATGTACCTAGCGATGTTATCATCGATGCCTCTATGCCAGCAGCCATTCGATCATCGGGTCAAATGTGGGGCCCAGATGGTAAGCTTAAAGATACCAAAGCTCTTATCCCTGATCGTTGTTATGCGGGCGTATATCAAGAGACCATTCAATTTTGTAAAGAGAATGGCGCCTTTGATCCAACCACCATGGGGAGTGTTCCCAATGTTGGTTTGATGGCGCAGAAAGCCGAAGAGTACGGTAGCCATGATAAGACCTTCGAAATTGTCGCTGACGGTGTTGTAAACGTGATCGACGCCAACGGTAATGCCTTACTATCTCATGCTGTTGAAGCGGGCGATGTTTGGAGAATGTGTCAGGTTAAAGATGCGCCTATCCGTGATTGGGTGAAGTTGGCTGTAAATCGTTCACGTCTCTCTTCTACACCAGCGGTTTTTTGGTTAGACGCTGAGCGTGCTCATGATGCACAGTTGATCACCAAAGTGAATCAGTATTTGTTAGAGCATGACACCGATGGCCTTGAGTTGCATATCATGTCGCCAGTTGAAGCGACGCGTTTCACATTGAAGCGTACCAAAGAGGGACTCGACACTATCTCTGTGACAGGCAACGTGTTGCGTGATTATCTTACCGATCTGTTCCCAATTTTAGAGCTAGGCACCAGTGCTAAGATGCTATCTATCGTTCCGCTAATGAGCGGTGGTGGACTGTTTGAAACTGGCGCGGGTGGCAGTGCGCCTAAGCATGTTCAGCAGGTTGAGAAAGAGGGCCACTTACGTTGGGATTCTTTAGGTGAGTTTTTGGCGTTAGCGGCTTCATTAGAGCACCTAAGTCTTAACTACAATAATCCTAAGGCTCAAGTATTAGCAGATGCGTTAGATATCGCTATCGGTCAATTCTTAGATGAAAACCGCTCACCTTCACGTCGTGTCGGTGAGTTAGATAACCGCGGTAGTCATTTTTACTTGGCAATGTACTGGGCACAAGCGTTAGCGGCTCAAGAAAGTGACTCAGAGTTGCAAGGGTATTTTGCTCCTTTGGCTAAAGCATTTAGCGATAACGAAGATAAAATTGTTGCAGAGTTAAATGGTGCTCAGGGACCTGCAGTCGATCTTGGTGGCTATTATCGTTTAGATGCGGCTAAAGCTGAAGCCGCTATGCGTCCAAGTGCAACCCTAAATGCCTTACTGAATTAATCGGGTTAACCGAGATTAATCAAAGGGAAGCCAGTCGGTTTCCCTTTTTTACAGGCTATTTATTTCAGACATAAAAAAAGGCAGGATTCCCTGCCTTTTTTATTTTATCACTCACTATTTAGTGGGTGATATTGCCGATGCGTGCATTCCTTTTGGCCCTTGTTCGACCTCGAATTGGACTGGTTGGCCTGCTTTTAGAGTTCGATAGCCTTCCATTTCGATGGTAGAATAGTGTGCGAAAACGTCTTCACCACCAGCTTCAGGGCAGATAAACCCGAATCCTTTGGCGTTGTTGAACCATTTAACAGTTCCGTTTGCCATACTTCCACTTCCTTCTGTTGTTTACTGACCAGTAAGATAGTAAAACTAATGATGCGGGGAAAATTCACCGCTCAACGAACAGAATGAAACCAGTAAAAGCGGATGTCAAGGGTAATTTAACAAAAAGGCAACATTTGAGGCGAATATTACGATCAAGTGTTTTATTGGTCCGATGACTGGTATGTTTAACTGTAGTGAAGATCAACATTTGGTAGAAGCCAAAACTAGAGGCTAATATTTAAAGATGGCTAAAGCAGGAAATATTGAACATATTGAAGAGCGCGTAGAATCCGAAATCGCTCCGCCTTCAATGTATAAAGTGATATTAAATAATGATGACTACACCCCAATGGATTTTGTCATTGAGGTATTGCAACTGTTTTTCAAAAAAAATGAGCAAGAAGCGACAGATATCATGTTAGCGATTCATCATCAGGGGAAGGGAATATGCGGTATTTTTCCTTTTGGCATTGCAGAAACTAAGGTTGCTCAAGTAAATCAGTTTGCAAGACAAAACCAACATCCGTTACTGTGTTCATTAGAGAAAGCCTAATCTCGACTTGTTGTGATTAATTTTAGGGGGTGCTTATGTTAAATAAAGATCTTGAGGTCACCTTGAATCTGGCTTTTCAGCAAGCCAGAGACGCGCGTCATGAATATATGACCGTAGAGCATCTGCTATTGGCTTTGATCGATAATCCCGCGGCGCAAGAGGCATTAATCGCATGTGGGGCCAATCTCGACAAGCTGAGAGAAGAGGTCGCTAGTTTTATTGAACAAACCACGCCAATCATTGCCGACCCCAACGACGAGCGAGAAACTCAACCAACTCTGGGTTTCCAGCGAGTGCTTCAGCGCGCCGTATTTCACGTGCAATCTTCAGGGCGCAATGAAGTGACTGGGGCCAACGTGCTGGTGGCTATTTTTAGTGAACAAGAGTCACAAGCGGTGTATCTGCTTCGAAATGGAGAAATTACTCGTTTAGATGTGGTCAACTATATCTCTCACGGTGTTGGACGAGACGATGCGGATAGCAGCCAAGAGCCCGAACAGATCGAAGACCACAGTGAGGCGGAGGAGCGGAGTAAGTTATCTCAGTTCGCGGCTAATCTTAACGAAGAGGCTCGTAAGGGCAATATTGACCCACTTATTGGACGCACCGATGAGATTGAGCGCTCAATTCAAATCTTATGCCGTCGTCGTAAGAATAATCCCCTGTTAGTGGGTGAAGCTGGCGTTGGTAAAACGGCCATAGCGGAAGGATTAGCCTACCGTATCGTCAACGAAGAAGTGCCAGAAGTGATGCAGAATGCCACTGTGTATTCGCTCGACCTTGGTGCCTTGCTAGCGGGTACTAAATATCGCGGTGATTTTGAGAAGCGTTTCAAGAGTCTGCTCAAAGAATTAACCGAAGACAAGCATGCAATTTTGTTTATTGATGAAATTCATACGATTATCGGCGCAGGTGCGGCATCTGGTGGAGTCATGGATGCATCTAACTTGCTAAAACCCTTGTTATCTAGTGGTAACTTACGTTGTATGGGATCGACTACGTTCCAAGAATATCAAAGTATTTTTGAGAAAGATCGTGCCTTGGCGCGACGCTTTCAAAAAGTCGATATCAATGAACCTTCTGTAGCCGAAACGACTAAAATTTTGCAAGGGCTTAAGTCTAAGTATGAAGAACATCACGGTGTTCGTTATACCTTAGCCGCGCTGAGTGTTGCGGCGCGTCTTTCTGATAAACACATCAATGACAGGCATCTCCCCGATAAAGCCATTGATGTGATTGATGAAGCGGGTGCAAGAATGGCGATGTTGCCTGTAAGCAAACGTAAGAAGACCATTGGTCAGAGTGAAATTGAGGCCATTATCGCTAAAATGGCTCGTATACCTGAGAAGTCGGTATCGACCACTGACAAGGATATGCTCAAGAACCTAGAGCGTAATCTTAAAATGGTTGTATTTGGTCAAGATAAGGCGATTGAAGCGCTTAGTGCGGCAATACGCTTGTCACGCAGTGGGCTTAGTGGCGAAGGTAAGCCTGTCGGCAGTTTCTTATTTGCAGGCCCTACGGGTGTCGGTAAAACCGAGGTCACTAGTCAATTAGCATCGTGTCTGGGACTTAATCTTGTTCGTTTTGATATGTCTGAGTACATGGAAAGCCATACAGTGTCACGTTTGATTGGTGCACCTCCTGGGTATGTTGGTTACGATCAAGGAGGGTTGTTAACCGATGCTGTGATTAAGAATCCACACTGCGTTGTGTTACTCGATGAGATAGAAAAGGCACATCCCGATGTCTATAACCTGCTATTACAGGTGATGGATCATGGTACCTTGACTGATAATAATGGCCGTAAAGCCGACTTTAGGCATGTAACCTTAGTGATGACAACTAATGCCGGCGTGCAGGAAACGGTGCGTAAATCGATAGGGTTTAAGCAGCAAGATCATACTCAGGATGCCTTATCTGAAATCAATCGTGTGTTCTCGCCAGAGTTTAGAAACCGATTAGACGAGATCATCTGGTTTAATCACTTAGATATGACGGTTATCGCTAAGGTCGTTGATAAGTTCCTTGTTGAACTTCAAGCGCAACTTGATGATAAAGCTGTGGTACTCGAAGTGAGCGATGAGGCCAGAACCCTATTAGCCGAAAAAGGGTACGATAAGTCGATGGGCGCTCGTCCAATGGCGAGAGTGGTCACTGAGTTGATTAAACGTCCACTGGCTGATGAAATCTTGTTTGGCAAACTGGAGAAAGGTGGTACAGCTCATGTCGATGTTGAAGGTGACAAATTAACCATTAATGTCGAGAGTCCAGAGAAGGTCACTCATTAGTCTATAAAAAATAAGCATATAAAAGGGCTGCAATTGCAGCCCTTTTTGTTTCTATCGATCGGTAAAAAATGCATCTTTGATGCAGAGTCTACTGACTTTAGTTGCGTTGAAATACAATATGAAACTAAATTTAGTAAACAAAAAAACCGGCTCTGCCGGTTTTTAATTAAATCGTTAGCTAACTTTAGCGTGAACGGAAGACGATGCGCCCTTTGCTCAAATCATAAGGGGTCAGCTGAACTGTGACCTTGTCACCCGTAAGAATACGGATGTAGTTTTTACGCATTTTGCCTGAGATATGGGCGATTACTACGTGTCCATTCTCTAGCTCTACTCGAAACATTGTATTTGGCAAGGTTTCAAGAATAGTGCCTTGCATCTCAATGTTGTCTTCTTTCGCCATTAATCAGTTATCCTGTTAGCCTTCAAATATTAAAAACGGGCGTATCATGCCGCAAAATACGCTTGCTGTAAAGAGGTGGTTAGTTATCCCGAAATAACTGTTTGCATTATTTTTTCTACAATCAGGGGATTATTCACTTTGCTGCCAACCGTTTGCAGTAAGGATCTGGTAGGGTTGGTATGCTTTTTTGTAGTTCATTTTTCTCGATGCATCGATTTGATAACCCAAATATAAAAAATCTTTTCCCATTAATTTAGCAATACGACATTGAACAAGGATCATCAATGCGCCCATCGAACGCTTATCTTGCGTTGGAGAGAAAAAGCTATAAATGGCTGATAGACTATTGGGCAGCATGTCGGTTATGGCGACGCCAATCAATGCGTTGCAGCTTCTGATTTCAATCAAGAGTGGTTGATGCCATGCGCATTGAATAAAGTTATCGTATTGTTCTCTCGATGGCGGGAACATGGGACCATCATGATGACGTTGTTCGATATATTGTTGATAAAGCTGATAATGCTCATCTGATGTTGCCTTGACGATGGACCAACTTAAATCTCGGTTATTTTTTAAGGTACGTTTCTGTCGCCGAGAGGGAGTAAATTGCTTTACCGGTATCCTTATTGGCTGACATGCTTGGCAATGGGGACAGTGCGGTTTATATAGCATCTCTCCGCTACGTCGAAATCCTAGACTCAATAACTGCTCAAACAGTTCCACATTAATGGTATTTTCTTGCAGAACGAGTAGCTGCTCTTGTTGTTCGGGTAGATAACTACATATAAACGTGTTGGTCATACCAACTTGAATCGTGTCTGACTTAGAGCTCAAGATAGACCTCGGCAGAGTGCCAAGTATCACTGGCGACTTCGATATCTCTGAAACGTTTTAACAGGTTGATAAAATCACTACGTTTTAATGCTTTGGCACCTAAAGACTGAAGATGAGGATTCATTACTTGGGCATCAATAAGGCGAAACTTATGGGTTAGTAAGTGTTGATGTAACATCATCATTGCTGCTTTTGAGGCGTTTGTTTTGTGATGAAACATAGATTCTCCACAAAATACCTGCCCAATAGCAAGACCATATAATCCTCCTACCAACTCGTCGTTCTCCCAAACCTCGATTGAATGCGCCTTACCTTGAATATGCAGTGCTTTGTATGCATCCTGTATCTCTTGGGTTATCCAGGTACCATCTTGTCCTTCTCTGGTTTTTGCGCAGTTTTCGATAACTTGAGCAAAGGCCCTATTGACACTAAAGTGCCAATGACTCTTTTTAACATGGCGTTTTAGGCTGCGGCTAATTTTCATCGATCCCGGCACAAAGACTGCGCGGGGATCTGGCGACCACCATAAGATAGGGTCATTTTCGTTAAACCATGGAAAGATCCCGTCATAATAAGCGCTTAGCAGGCGTTTAGGGTGTAGATCTCCGCCGATAGCCAATAAACCATTGGGATCGGTCAATGCGTATTCTGGCGATGGGAACTTGGCCAGCTCATGATTTAAATAGGACAGTGAGTTCACAATTGAGTAAAATTAGTTGATAGCCTCTCTATAAGTTAGCGGAAAACCTGCCATGTTGAAACCTATAAGCCGTTTCTTTAGTCTTGTTTGTATTGTTTTTGTCGCGACCAGCACATTGGGTCTGCCATCACATGCTATAGCTGCTTATGAACGTGACCAAGCGGTACCGGTTGAGAAAGTTGTTTATGGTTATGTGACTTCAGTGCGAAACATAACCCAAACCCAGTTAGTTGAAGATCGTAATCAAGGCTGGAAAACATTTGGCGGGGCGTTGTTAGGTGGTGTTATTGGTCATCAGTTTGGCGGCGGCTCAGGAAAAGATGTGGCAACCGTTCTTGGCGCCATGATCGGTGCCGGGGTAGGTAATCGCTATAGCAGTGATTATTACCAAGAACTGAAACTCGTGGAGTTGATGATAACGTTCGAAGATGGTGAGCAAGTGATGGTTATTCAGGATTATGACCCTGGAATGGTGTTTAGTGCCGATGATGAGGTGAGAGTTGTCTATCTAAAAGGCCGAGTACGAGTCGATATCGCGATGTAGTTAGTGGGATAGTAAGTTAGCGCTATCTGGAACTGCTGGCTGGGCTTTTGTCGGCTCTTTCGTTAATCCACTTGGCCCTTAAAGCAGGACCAAGGGGTTATCGGATAAAGATTAGCGCTTTTATTGGATTATTTTTAAACGACTTGGGCTTTAAACTGCTCAGTGGGTGACACCAACTCATCCTGCGCCTTGATCGTTTGTAACTCCCAGTGGCGATTTTGTTGAGTGACCTTGAGTACACCATAGCTAGCGTTGGCTGCATGTTCAAATGCAGCAACAGGGCTCATTCCTTTGAGTAATCCCCCAGTAAACAGCGCGGAGATCAGATCGCCAACTCCGACAGGTTGTTTATCGAATGCCAGTTGTGGGCGTTGGCAGATATAGCAAGCTGAATGTGTCGCTAACATCATAGTGAAGGTGTTAGCTAAACTAGAATGCAGATGCTTAACCAGTACCATTTTAGGGCCTAATGCTAACGCCTTTTCACAGGCGGCTTTGGCCTGTTCTAGGTTAGTGATCTCCATCTTAGTAAACTGGCTTAACTCAAATTGATTGGGCACAATCACATCGGCGATAGGCATCACTTGGTTGATGAGTTGTTCTGTGATCCCTTCGGCGAGAATGCAGCCTTTTTCTGGATCGCCCATGACCGGGTCACATACATAAATCGCGTTTATGTTTTTCGCCTTCACTTTGCTGACGGTGTTAATAATGGCTTGGCACTGCTCAGCGCTGCCCTGATAACCGGACAGTATTGCTTCACAATCACTAAGTTTACCTATGTTGTCGATACCACTGATTAATTCATCAATGTGGTCGGCCGAAAATGCGCGTCCGGTCCAACCTTGTTGATATTGAGTGTGGTTTGAAAATTGTACCGTGTGGATAGGCCAAACCTCCATTCCCATGCGTTGTAGCGGGAAAACTGCTGAACTATTACCGGCATGGCCGAATACGACATGCGATTGGATTGAAATAATTCCTTTCACCTAACGATTACCTTATATGTTGAGATTGTTGCTGATGATTTGTTTGGGAAAACCTAACTCACCTGAACTGGAGTAATAAACATGTTTCAAATAGCCTTTAATTTTTCTAGCAGCCTTGCATTCAACTGACTGCTGGCACGTGAATACGCCTTAGTCGAAAAAGTGGTGACAAGCTTAAGAATACTTGGCTGTAGAACAGTAAATTAGTCGAGAATGATTCAGTCTCTTCATGTGAGTTCAGGTTAAGTATGATGACATTGGGAGATCCATCATTTGGCTAACTCAGCTTGAGCTTATAGTGACTTTTCGGTTAGGTATCAACGGTGTAAACAATAGTCTGTGATCTAGTATCGTTATAACCAAGAGCGATGGATTGAATTGTGAGACAGATTGGAGGTGAGTATCGGGAGAGTTGTGCCGTCTACTCGGTGTAAACAGAATCTAAGTCAGCAGTTTTTTGGCGTGAGCTTTAAAACAAAGGAGCCATAAGGCTCCTTTGTTAGAGTAAAGATTAGAATCCGCGAGGAAGTTGATCTTTATTGGCTAATTTTGCACGCCATAGCTCTTTAGGTGTCATACCAGAGCCTGAACTCTGATTAGCTTGTACTTCTTTCGCCGCTTTTGTTGGTGCAGACTTTTTAGCTGCTGCAGGCGTTTTTTTTACCTTGTTAGCAGGCTTAGATGTTTCAACATTGCCACATTGCTCGGCAAGCATTGCTTCTAGTTCGCTAAAACGAAGAGATTTACCACCATCGATTTTATACCAACTTCCTTTCTGCTCGATAGAAACTGTCTGCCCTTGTGTTTTGCTTAGTGCAGACTCTAACGCGCTAATCACCTCTTCTTTGGTCAACTTTGACATAGTCTTAACCTATTTCTTTTAATGTTTAATTGAAGGTTTGAAGTAATTTTATAGTTTAAAGGGTTTAAAAGTCCAATTTTCACAGAAATTCAACGTATTTCTATGAACTGCCCCTCAGTTATGGCTACACTAAGCGCAATAATGACAGCCTAGTGTTTGCGACATTAATTGATTGTGCTTGGTTGTTTATTTAGGGAAATGATGAGGAGTTTGAATGAATCGCTTAGAGTTAACTCAATATCTTGCCGAGTTTTTACAAGTTGCAACTTATAAAGATTATGCGCCGAATGGATTGCAGGTAGAGGGGCGCAATAAGATTAAAACTATAGTGACTGGAGTGACAGCCTGTCAGGCATTGATCGATCGCGCTATCGAACTCAATGCCGATGCGTTACTTGTGCATCATGGTTTTTTTTGGAAGGGTGAGAGTGACGTGATAACAGGGATGAAATATAAGCGAATCAAAGCATTAATCAATAATGGGATCAATTTGTATGGTTACCATTTACCGCTTGATGCGCATCCTATGCTTGGTAATAATGCTGAGCTTGCTAGGGCGCTAGGCATTATAGACGCTGAGCCGATAGCCGATTCCCCCCAGGGACTAGTTTGGCAGGGTCGTCTCGATGAGCCTATGTCGGTGGATGACTTTTCTCTCCATCTCAGTCGCGTATTGGGCCGAGAGGCCCTACGTTTAGGGGAAAGCGATAGAGGCATAAGTCACTTAGCCTGGTGTAGCGGTGGGGCTCAAGATTATATCGATATCGCGGTTGAGTTGGGCCTTGATGCATTTATCAGTGGTGAAGTGTCAGAGCGGACCTTCCATAGCGCTGTCGAGCAAGATATTCATTATTTTGCTGCGGGTCATCACGCCACAGAGCGTTTTGGTATTCAGGCATTAGGTGAACACTTAGCGCGTAAGTTTGATTTGGATCATCACTTTGTCGATATCACTAATCCAGTATAAGCGAGTATTTTACTAAGTTGATTTAGAGATAGTAAAAAGGCCGCTGAACGGCCTTTTATTTGAATAAGTGTAATTTGTTACTTAACACGCATACCTGGCTGAGCACCTTCGTGTGGCTCTAGAATCCACAAATCTTTCTTTCCAGGACCCGCGGCAAGTACCATACCTTCTGACATGCCAAAACGCATCTTACGCGGCGCAAGGTTTGCGACCATCACGGTCAGTTTACCTTCAAGCTCTTCTGGTGCATAAGCTGACTTTATCCCAGCAAAGACTTGCTTGGTTTCACCGCCTAGATCAAGTTGCAGTTTCAGTAACTTGTTCGCTTCAGGCACATGCTCAGCTTTTGCGATACGTGCAATACGTAAGTCGAGTTTGGCGAAATCATCAAAACTTATCTCTTCGCTTATTGGGTCAAGATCTAGCTGACTCTTTGGTGCCTCGCTAACTTGTAAGTTTTCGGTAGAGGCTTCGATGATCGCTTCGATGTTTTTCATCTCAACGCGCTGCATTAGTGCCTTGAATGGCGCAATTTGATGCCCTGCTAGGTCACGGCCTAAGTCGTCCCAAGTTAGGTCTAATAGCAGGAAGCCTTCTACGTCTTTAGCCAGTTTAGGTAGTACTGGTTTAAGGTAAGTGACCAAAATTCGGAACAGGTTAAGTGCATTACTGCAAACCTGATGTGCTTCATCTTGTTTGTCTTCTTGCTTAACTAGCTGCCAAGGTGCTGCATCGGCGACAAAACCATTGGCGATGTCGGCTAGCGCCATGATTTCGCGCATCGCCTTACCAAACTCGCGAGTTTCGTAAAATTGAGCGATTGTTTCCTGTTTGGCTAAGAAGGCTTCAGTTAATGACTGATCGGCCACTTTGGCCAACTTGCCATCAAAGCGTTTGCTGATGAATCCAGCGGTACGAGAGGCTAAGTTAACTAATTTGCCAACAAGGTCTGAGTTTACTCGCTGTGCAAAATCTTCCAAGTTCAGATCTAAATCATCAATACGGCTACTCAACTTTGCTGCGTAGTAATAACGAAGATATTCAGGATCTAAATTATCTAAATAAGTACGCGCCTTAATAAAGGTACCTTTAGATTTAGACATCTTTGCGCCATTGACAGTGACATAACCATGAGCATAAACACTGTTAGGCTTGCGGAAACCTGCACCTTCAAGCATCGCTGGCCAGAATAGGCTATGGAAATAGACAATATCTTTACCGATAAAGTGATAAACCTCAGCAGTAGAGTCTTTACCCCAAAACTCGTCGAAGTTTAGGCCTTCACGCTTGTTGCAAAGGTTTTTAAATGAACCCATGTAGCCAATAGGCGCATCTAGCCACACGTAGAAAAACTTACCTGGCGCATCCGGGATCTCGAAGCCGAAGTACGGAGCGTCACGACTAATATCCCACTGCTGTAGACCTTGGTCGAACCATTCGCCTAATTTATTCGCCATCTCTTGTTGCAGCGAGCCAGAACGTGTCCACTCTTTAAGCATGTCTTCAAACGCAGGAAGGTCAAAAAAGAAGTGCTCACTGTCTTTCATTATCGGAGTTGCGCCCGATACGGCAGATTTAGGATCGATTAGATCTGTTGGGCTGTAGGTTGCGCCACAGCTATCACAGTTATCGCCATATTGGTCGACGGACTTACACTTAGGGCAAGTACCTTTGACAAAACGATCGGGAAGGAACATCGACTTTTCTGGATCGAATAGTTGTGAAATTGTTCTCGACTTAATGTAACCACCGTCGCGTAGCTTTAGATAAATTTCAGTGGCTAGTGCGCGGTTCTCATCGCTGTGAGTACTGTGGAAGTTATCGAATTCAATATTGAAGTCAGCAAAGTCTTGTTGATGCTCTTTTTGTACTTGAGCAATCATCTCTTCTGGCGCAATACCTAATTGTTGCGCCTTCAACATAATCGGTGTGCCGTGGGCATCGTCGGCGCAAATATAATGACACTCGTGTCCACGCAGCTTTTGGAAGCGAGCCCAAATATCGGTTTGAATATATTCCAACATGTGACCTAAATGGATCGGTCCATTGGCATAAGGAAGTGCGCTAGTCACGAGAATTTTACGTTGTGAAGTTGTCATCTTGTCTCAAAATCAGTAAGTGCCCAAAAAGAATGGCATAGATACTAACCGATCATTGCATAAGTTTCACCAAAAGCTGCTTTAACTGAGCTAAATCTATCCGAATATTGTCAGAATTTCTGATACACTTAGCCAAATTAAATTTAGGGGGTAGTCGTTTTGTCTTCAGCTTCTCATAATTATCACCTTAGTGATGATCTTCTCGGGCCAGTTTTGGCCATTTTAGACGCATATCAAGATCCAAATTTACAGCAAGGTTTAGTGACCGCGGGTTGTGTTACTAAGCTAGATATTGAAGGCAAGCGTTTGCAACTTGGATTGTGCTATCCCTATCCCTGTCAGACACAATATCGTGACACTGTAATGGCAATCACCAACAAGCTAGCCGTACTCGACGCCATTGATGAAGTGGAATGTGAAATTGACTTTCAACCTGCGACCATCGCCTCTGGTGCAGTAGAGCCATTGCCGAATGTAAAGCAAGTTATTGCCGTAGCATCGGGTAAAGGTGGTGTAGGGAAGTCGACGACGGCGGTTAATTTGGCGTTAGCATTAGCAGCTGAAGGCGCCAAAGTGGGTATTCTCGATGCTGATATTTACGGTCCTTCAATTCCTATCATGCTAGGCGTCCCAGATTTCAATCCGGTATCCCCAGATGGCAAAATGATGACCGCGGCGAGTGCTCATGGAATTGCCGCACAGTCTATTGGTTTTATGTTAGGCGGTGATGAAGCGGCAGTTTGGCGTGGTCCAATGGCAGCAGGCGCGTTAGCTCAGTTGCTAAACGAAACGCTGTGGCCTGAACTCGATTATCTGGTTATCGATATGCCACCAGGAACGGGCGATATTCAATTGACCTTGTCACAAAAAGTCCCTGTAAGTGGCACGGTTATAGTGACAACACCACAAGATATCGCGCTTGCTGACGCTAAGAAAGGCGTCAGTATGTTCCAGAAAGTGAATATTCCTGTGCTGGGGATTGTTGAAAACATGAGTTTTCACCTCTGCAGTGAATGTGGTCATAAAGAGCATCCGTTTGGTCAAGATGGTGGCGCTAAAATGGCGCAGCGCTACAATGTACCTCTGTTAGGCCAGTTGCCGCTTAAACTCAATATTCGGGAAGATGTTGATAACGGCGTGCCGACTGTGGTAGCAGATAGTGAAGGTCAGGTTGCACAGCTTTATTTAGCTATCGCAAGAAAAGTTGGCGCGCAACTGGCGTTAACTCAGGCACAAAGTGTCGTTTCAATTTCAATTTCAGAAGATGAGTAAGGTTTAAAGCATGAAATCGCAATGTGTCATTATTGGTATTGCTGGGGCATCAGCATCGGGTAAGAGTCTAATCGCGAAGACGATTTATGAAGAGTTATGTCGCGATTTAGGCACCGATGAAATAGGTGTGATTGCGGAGGATGCTTACTATAAAGATCAGAGCCATCTATCGATGGATCAGCGAGTATTGACCAATTACGACCACCCTAAGGCGCTAGACCATCCACTGTTGTGTGAGCATCTAGAAGCCCTTAAAAACGGTCAAGCGGTGGATATTCCTCAATACAGCTATACCGAACATACGCGTATTGCAGAAACCGTTAAGATGACGCCCAAGAAAGTGATTATTCTTGAGGGGATTTTACTGCTAACAGACCCAACACTGAGAGAGAAGATGGACGCCAGCGTGTTTATGGATACACCGCTTGATATCTGCTTTATGCGTCGTTTATCTCGTGATGTTGCTGAACGTGGCAGAACGATGGAGTCCGTTATGCAGCAATATACTCAAACGGTGAGACCCATGTTTTTACAGTTTATCGATCCATCTAAGCAATACGCTGACATTATTGTTCCTCGCGGCGGTAAAAACCGTATTGCAACCGACATTTTGAAAGCGAGAATTCAACACCTCTTGGTAAGATAGCAGGTTCAATTTAGGAGTTTAGTTGAGATGCGTTTGACTGATTTAGAGATTGAAGCATGTTTAGATGACGGCACGATTATTATCGAGCCCCGTCCTGATGCCGACGCGATTAGTGGTGTCAGTGTTGATGTCAAATTGGGCAATCAGTTTCGCGTATTTCAAGATCATACGGCTCCTTTTATTGACTTAAGTGGTCCAAGTGCCGAAATGCAGGCAGCGCTCGATAGTGTGATGAGCGACAAAATCGTGATCCCCGAAGGGGGAGCATTTTTTTTGCACCCAGGTGAACTTGCGTTGGCTATTACCCATGAAAATGTCACTTTACCTGCAGATATCGTTGGCTGGCTTGATGGACGCTCTTCACTTGCGCGTCTCGGTTTGATGGTGCATGTCACTGCACACCGTATCGACCCAGGTTGGCAAGGCAAGATAGTGCTCGAGTTTTATAACAGCGGAAAGCTGCCATTGGCGCTTCGTCCTTTAATGACGATTGGCGCGCTTAACTTTGAGCGATTAAATTCGCCGGTTGCACGTCCGTACAACCAGCGTAAAAGCGCTAAGTATAGAGATCAACAAGAAGCCGTCGCAAGTCGGATCAGTCAGGACTAATCATGTCAGGATTGCTATGGGTCAATAGCGCTCGTCAAGAGACAGTATCTGCGTTTGATAGAGGCCTCGCTTATGGCGATGGCCTTTTTGCTACTATGCGCTGCACCAAAGAGGGGGTGTTATTTATCGATACCCACATGGCGCGTTTAACCCAAAGTGCAAAACGATTGGGAATACAGTGGCAACCTTCTATCGAACTTAAAGGTCTAATTGCATCGATAGTGCAACAAGAGCACAAGTCGTTTAATGGTGACTTTTGCCTTAAGCTTTTGCTGAGTCGAGGTGTTGGTGGGCGTGGATATCAACCGCCAGAAAAAGCAGCGACTACCGAGGTTATTTCGCTTCATCCTATTCCGACTCATTATCGACGGTGGCAATCAACAGGGATCGCGCTGCAAACGAGCAATATGCGCTTGGCCTTACAAACACGCCTCGCTGGCATGAAGCACCTTAATCGGCTAGAACAAGTGCTCATTAAAGCCCAGACGCTGGAAGAGGGCTTCGATGATTGGTTGGTGTTAGATACCCAAGACACCATTATTGAATCATCAATGGCGAATCTATTTTTGATTAAAAATAGCCAAGTAGTGACACCTAGCTTGCACTTGTCTGGAGTCGCTGGCGTGATGCGAGAGCAACTGATTTACTGGTTTATTGAGTCAGGCTTCAATGTCGATATTAGGCCCGTCACCTACAGCGAATTAGGCGAGTTCGAGCATGTATTATTGTCAAATAGTCTCTTTGGTGTCATCGGTGTCAATCGTATTGACCAATTGGCTTTTTCGCCAAGTGAATTAACTCAAAAAATTATTAAAACGCTACCCTTATCATTATGAAAAAACGCTTTATTAGTCTTATCGCTGTACTCTTATCATTACTCTGCATTGCTAGTGTTGGACTCTTTTGGTGTTACCAGTCGGTGTTAAGTTATAGCCAAAGCCCTCTTGCTCTGGATTCTGCACAGGAACTTGAAATCAAAAGAGGCACCTCTTTTATGCAAATGGCTAGCGCTTTAGAGCAGCGTGGGGTGATTGCCGATACTTGGAAGTTAAAGGTGCTAATTAAGCTTAATCCAGAGCTCGCGCAAATCCGCTCAGGTTTATATCTGATGACGCCAGAAGATACGATAACCAGTTTACTCGATAAGTTAACTCAGGGCCGAGAGATGGTCTTTAGTGTCACGCTCATTGAAGGTCAAACGATTAAGGAGTGGAGTGCTGTTTTGCAGCAATTACCCCGGATAAAGTGGCAAAACGATATATTTGATCAAGTACTACTTGATCACGGTGATACTTCTGGTTTGCCAGAAGGGAAGTTTTATCCCGATACTTATCATTATGGTGCAGGGGATGACATTAAGATTATTGTCGAACAAAGTTACCTAAAGATGCAAAGTGAATTAGACAAAGCTTGGCAGGAAAGGGACGCAAGTATTCCATTATCTTCGCCTTATGAGTTGCTTATTATGGCGTCGATTATTGAAAAAGAGACGGGCAAAGCCAGTGAACGTCCGTGGATATCTGCGGTATTTACTAATCGATTACGTAAAAAAATGCGCCTTCAAACCGATCCCACGGTGATTTACGGTATGGGGGACAAGTATCAGGGCAACATTACACGTAAGGATTTACGTGAAATGACACCTTATAACACTTATCGTATTAATGGATTAACTCCAACACCTATCGCCGCGCCAAGTGGAGCCTCTTTGCTGGCAGCAGCTCATCCTGCACAAGTGGATTATCTCTATTTTGTCTCCAAAAATGATGGTAGCCATATTTTTTCTAGAACATTAACAGAGCACAATCGTGCCGTAGATAAATATCAGAGAAACCGATGAACAAAAATAGCGCTAAATTTATCGTCATAGAAGGATTAGAGGGAGCGGGTAAATCGAGTGCTATCGCTTTAGTCAAAGATTTTATCGAGCAGCACAATGGTGCAGCGCCTGTGTGCACTCGCGAGCCTGGTGGTACGCCGCTCGCGGAGCGCATACGTGATCTGGTTAAAATAGCCGATCCTAGCGATCCGCTATGTGATGAAGCTGAGTGTTTGCTTATCTATGCCGCGCGGGCACAACTTGTTGCTAATGTGATTAAGCCTGCGCTCGCGAATGGCCAATGGGTGCTAGGGGATAGGCACAATTTATCTTCGTTAGCCTATCAAGGCGGTGGACGTAATTTGATGCCTTTGGTGGCGACGGTGAGTGAAGCAACATTGAAGGGGTTTAAACCTGATTTAACTCTCTACCTTGATATTGATCCCGTGCTTGGTCTTCAAAGAGCGGCTGAACGCGGCGCATTAGATCGAATCGAGCAACAGGCGATCAGTTTTTTTGAACGTGCTAGAGCGACTTATCTATCACTCGCAGACGAAGATGACTCAATCATCGTGATTGATGCCAGTCAGAGTATGGCTGAAGTTCATCACGACATTTTGACCGCGCTGCAACAGCAAGGTTGGTAGTGATGAACGCGATCCTTTGGCACAAGACGGTTATTGAACAGTTTAGTCTGCAGGTGAGCGCAGGTCTTCAAGGACATGCCTATTTAGTGGGGATGCATCAAGGGTATGGCGGCCTCGAACTGTCGTTAACCCTAGGGCAAATTGCCTTGTGCCAACAGCCAACGCCGAGCGGGCCATGTGGTCACTGTAAAGCGTGTCAGCTCTTTCTTGCTGGAAATCATCCCGATTTTTATCAGGTAGAAGCCGATGGTAATCAGATTAAAGTTGATCAAATAAGAGATCTTTGCCAGCGTTTGACGTCTACTGCACAGCAGGGCGGTAGACGTGTAGCTGTAATAAAAAACTGTGAACGCTTAAATGTCGCTGCTGCAAATGCACTGCTTAAGACATTAGAGGAGCCGGGCAAAGAGACGCTTCTTTTACTGCAAACAGATACGCCAGGTCGTTTGATGGCGACCATCAGCAGTCGTTGTCAGCGTTTACATTTTACTCTGCCGGTGGCGAGTGAAGTTCAAAAGTGGATATTAGAGCACGTTGAACTTAAAAGTGATGTCACTTGGTGTCTACCAGTAATGGGCGGGCCTATCGAATTGCTTGCGGCGTTGCAATCGGATCGCTATACCCAGCTAATTCAATTCAGAAAAGACTGGATACAAAGTTTGTCGTCTGGACACCTGTGTGCTAATTTAACTAGTATAGATCAAAAGCAAGTTTCTGATGCGCTTAAGGTTTTGTATCTCGTTTTAAGACAAAAACTGATTAAGCAGAAAAGTGCCGATGCATTAATTAACGTTAAGATAACCACTTTTGCAGCCAAGGTAATGGCAACATATCATGAGTTAAATATGATGCCGAATATAAATTTTATGGCTATATTTCAATCGTTTATCTTAGAGTATCAGTCGCTAACAACAAGTTAAAAATAAATATGGTCGATCTCGTAGTTAATTTTGATACTTTACATCAGCTATACCGTGCTTACATGCCGTTTATTCAGCCTGCGGGCCTTTTCGTTGCGACGACTGAAAGCCATTATTTAGGCCAAGAGTTGTCGATTGTCTACCAATTACCTGGTTCTACTGTGAAGCACGAGTTTCAAGGAGTTGTGGTGTGGATCAATCCTCTAGGCGCATCGGGTGGTCGACCTGCTGGAATCGGGGTAAAAATAACGTCCGATGCGACAACCCACAAACATCATATAGAGAATCTGTTGTCTCGCGAGCTGGCGTCCAGTGATTTGACCTGTACTATGTAGCTAGGTATGCTTGCCTCCTTTTTCGTTGTTTAGTTGGAAATAAGCGTGCTTATCGATTCACACTGTCACTTAGATCGCCTCAAAATAGCGCCCGATCATGCCTCGTTAACCCAGATCCTCGCTCAAGCTAAATCACGTGGCGTCGACTATTTCCTTTGCGTGAATGTACGCCAAAAAGGTTTTGCGGCCATGCAGGCCAAAATGGCTGAATTTGAGCAAGTGTTTCTATCGGCTGGTGTTCATCCTCTGGATGTGAAAGAGGGGTTAGATACCCTTGAGTTACATTCATATATCAAAGATCCAAAAGTTGTCGCTATTGGTGAAACGGGTTTAGATTATTTCTATGCCGATGATACTAAGGCATTACAACAATCTTGTTTCGAGCAACAAATCGAATTAGCGGTTGAGGTCAATAAGCCACTGATTGTCCACACTCGAGATGCGAGAGAAGATACCATAGCGTTACTTAAGGCGGGTCATGCGGATAAAGTGGGAGGCGTATTACATTGCTTTACCGAAAACTGGGAAATGGCTAAAGCGGCTATCGATCTCGGTTTTTATATCTCGGTTTCGGGAATTGTTACCTTTAAGAATGCTGGTGAGCTGCGTACTGTGATTCGCAAAGTCCCGAAAGATCGCCTTCTAGTCGAAACCGACGCGCCGTATTTAGCCCCCGTTCCTCATCGTGGTCAAGAAAATCAACCCGCTTTTGTACGTGATGTCGCTGAGTTTGTCGCAGAGTTGAGAGGGGAGTCATTTGAAGAGTTAGCCGATTACACATCTAGTAACTTTTTTAGTCTGTTTAAAGATGCGGCGAAGTTAGTCGGTCGATAAATTAACGGGTTGGTATTACAGGCAAGAAAAGACAGACAAAAAAAGACCCAAAACTATTCCAATTGTTCTGGGTCTAGGGGAATGGCTCTTTGCAGAGCCGTGCGCTACTGTTTGAGATTGCCTCTATTTGCTCTCAGACCTTTATTGTAGTCAAGCTTTAGCTAGCTGCTTCTTCAGTATAAATTTTAAGCACACTTTAATGTAACAAAATGTGTCAACTCCTTTGGGGTTGGCGATCTACTATTATTGCTATGGCCTTTCCCCGCCGATCCCTGCTCATCTAATTTCTGCGACTTACAGCTTTTCATTTAACGAAGGACAAATTTTGTCTTTAACCAACTCCCTAGGAAGGCTATTTTTTAGTTTATTCCCTAAGTGCTTAATAATACCAAGGTTTGCTTGATGATAACTGACTAGTTGCTCTCCCATGGGGTTAACTTTCGCATCGAGCATGATATCACGACCCATTAAGTAGCTAATCGCTTGTTGCTCATCTAACTCAATACTATTCGTTGTTGTAGCCAATGCGATAATGGCTTCGTGGCGGGCTTTAAAGCCCTTCTTGAGCGCGTCAGCAATTTTAATACCAATGCGCTGAAAGCGGATCTTACCGATCAATGGCATGATGTTATGCGGAAATAACCAATATTCATCATCACGCTGCATTATCACCCCATGTTCCGTTAACGTGATGCCGAAACTTGATTGAACATACTCTTCGAGCGCCGTTATTTGTTTGTCACTGGCGGCGCTAAAGGGGAAGTTTTTCTGTCGTTTTGGCTCTGGAACGGCGCGCTCAATATCGGCAATCTTTTTTATCTTTGCGATAAAGAAACCTTCGCTATCATAAATCTGTGGCCAAACATGCAAAAAACCCTCTGGGGTACAGGCTTTGTCGGCATCAGGAAATAGCGTGGCGAGTGACTCAAACTCAACTGCGTCTGGATAAAGCTGCTTAAGGTGTAGGCAGACTTGTTGGTTCTCTGTGCGATTGAGTGTACAGGTTGAATAGACTAAAGAGCCGCCGGTTTTCAAGGCGAGGAAAGCAGACTCTATCAGGTCTATTTGTGTATTTGCAATCGACTCAATCTCACTAAAATCCCAATGCTTTAACGCATCAGGGTCTTTACGTATTGTGCCTTCACCACTGCAAGGTGCATCGAGTAAAATAGCGTCGAAAGTATCATAGAGATACTCACCAAAGACCCGAGCATCGAAATGGGTTAATGCGGTATTTTTTACCCCCATTCGTAATACATTAGCGTGCAGTACTTTGACTCGACTAGATGAGTATTCATTAGCAACAAGCAAGCCTTGGTTGTACATCATTGCTGCAAGCTGAGTTGTTTTTGATCCCGGTGCAGAAGCCATATCTAACAGGGTCAAGTCAGCTGGAGTTGCTATTGCATCTGGAAACAGAGCAAGGGGAGGTAGCATTGAACTGGCTTCTTGAATATAAAACAGTCCTTGAATATGCTCTATGGTATTGCCCAGTTGCACCTTATCTTCGACCGTGACCCAAAAACCAGCGTCACACCATGGAATCGGTTCAAACTGCCAACCTTTTGCTTGCATCAGCGCAATAAAATGCACCGTCGATATTTTGAGTGTATTAACCCGAATCGATGGTCTGAGTGGCATCGCACTATAGGCGATAAAATCATCCATCGAAAGATGTTCGGGGATCTCTTGAGCTATGCTATTGATAAAATTTTGATTTAGTTGAACCATAAGAAAGAAAAACCAGATATTGTTAGCTAGCAGTATACCACATAGGTGGTTACGCTATCGGGTAATAGACCAGGGGTTAAAGGAGTATGTGTGCTTAATCGCATTTGGTTGATTTTTTTTGGGGCTGCATTGTTGTCTATTGGTATTTCCTTGTCACAGGGAGAGTGGCATGTACTATCGGATGCCGTTGATTCGATATTTGCCAGTGCTAAGCTCGCTGCGGAGATCTCACTTGGATTGATAGGAGTACTATCGCTGTGGATGGGATTGATGCGAGTCGGGGAAAAAGCCGGGGTTGTCGCGGCGGTATCGTTTCTATTTGAACCTTTGCTACGCCGACTTATGCCTGAAGTTCCTAAAGGTCACCCTGCATTTGGCAGCGTAACCATGAATTTAACGGCTAATGTCTTAGGGCTCGATAATGCGGCTACACCCCTTGGGTTGAAAGCGATGCAAGATTTGCAATCGCTTAATCCGAATAAAGAGGTAGCCACCAACGCGCAAATACTGTTTTTAGTATTAAATACCTCTTCGGTCACACTGGTTCCAGTGACCGTTTTTCTGTATCGAGCGCAACAAGGCGCTGCTGCGCCAGCAGACATCTTTTTACCGATATTGTTAGCGACAACGGCATCAACATTAGTGGGCGTGTTAGTTGTTGCTTGTTTTCAGAGGCTATCTCTTTTTAATAGCGTGATCATGGGCTACGCCGCTGTGATCTTGGGAGGCATCTCAGCACTGGTTTTTTATCTAGGAACCTTAACCGCGAGTGCAATAGGCACGCTATCAACCTCCCTCGGTAATGGCATTTTACTTATGCTTATTTTTAGCTTTGTTCTCGTTGCGGGCATACGACGGGTGGCTGTCTATGATGAGTTCATTGCTGGCGCGAAAGAGGGGTTTGAGCAGGCTGTGAAGCTGATCCCATACCTGTTAGCCATGCTCCTAGCTATTGCGTTGCTGCGTTCATCGGGAGCACTCGATTACCTGTTAAATTTGATTGCAGCTGTAGTTAAGCTTATCGGCGGGGATACGCGATTTATCGATGCATTGCCTACCGCATTGATGAAGCCTTTTAGTGGTTCAGGGGCAAGAGCTATGATGTTAGAAACTATGCAGCATTATGGCGTTGATTCTTTTGCCGGCAGGCTAGCGGCGATAGTACAAGGCAGTACTGAAACCACTTTTTATGTACTGGCGGTGTATTTCGGTGCCGTGGGTATTCGTAATGGGCGCCATGCGTTAGTGTGTGGATTAACTGCTGACATTGCGGGGATCTGTGCTGCTATCTGGGTTTGTTATCAGTTTTATGGTTAATCAATTATTTATCACTCTCGATGAGCTTTACGAACCTCTTATGGCGATTAGGGCTTGTTGATTTTTCTAAGTTTTGTAGTGATTTGTTTTGTAGCGAATTGCTGGGGACTCATAAAGGAAGGTAGATTTGTGGTGTCGTTATGCTATATAAAAGCTGATGACGTTAGGAAGTAAATGATTAACTTAGATTAAAATGCTTTTTATCTTTAACAAAATTCAACCAATAAAGATCAACAGGCCCTAATAAGTGATTTAAAAACGGTAGCTAACAGACAACATAGGGCCGATAAAACTGTAGTAAAGATTATAGTCTGCGACGTTACTATCAACCTGTGTGATGTTGTGTTTAAAGTCGACATCAACTTTATAATAGTTAAATGCCGCACTCATATGCCAGTTTTCTGTGATAGCGGCTTCAATCCCCGCTTTGACATCGATTAAGCTGCCTTCTACATCATCGAGTTTAATATAGAAATATTGTGCATGAGCGTTAAATGTAAAGCCTGGTACAAACTCATAATCACCATATAAACCTATATCAGGAAGTGGTGCTGTGACCTCTTCATCAACAAACTTTGGCGTCGCAGTCGCGCCACATTGTTGAATGCTTTCCCCTTCGATGCAAACACCGATATCACCATCAAATGCTGTTTTGATAAACATGGTGTGTAGTCCAAGGGACAGTCCCAAATTATAGTTATTGCCTTGATAAAAATTATACTTATAGCCCAAACGCGCAATATCAATATTGAGTGTTGTTTCTAATCGGCCACCTGCTTGTATATCGTAGATTTGATTATCAAGGGTTACTTGAAATGGGACGGTAAGCTTTTTGACTTCGGCATTACGATGAAGTTGTTTCCAGTCAAAATAGATGCTGTGCTTGGAATTGAACTGATATTGTACCTCAAAGAAAGGAAGGAACTGCGATTCTTCTAGGTTAAGGTCTTCTTCAAAATCAAGTTTAAAATTGTCTCCTCGAAGAGGATCTGTGACATCCATGCTGGAATTGGAATTGGAATAAAATCCCCCAACTCTAATCATTGTTTTACTTTCTTCAATTGGAGTTGAAGAGATAAGAGTATCCTCGGCTGCAATCACCGAACTACTAAGTAAACCAAGTGTTAATAGAGTTGAATATTTAATCACTAAATCAAGCCTCATCAATTTTCTTATGATTATAAGTTAGTGATTTCCATATACTAGGGCACTTATAGGCTAGTCATTTTAGCAGGATTAATTGAATTGTGAATGATTTGTATCAAGAAATGTCAACAAAGTCTTGTTTTTTGTTGAAACAAGGTAGCGATCGCAAAGATCATGGCCTCTGTGCACAGATGTCCCTAGAGGCCAAGTTGAGTGCTAAATAACCAGCGGCCAGATAATTAACAGCCAGGTTATGCTACATAAAGCTAAACTGATGAATACCGCTGCTGATGCGATATCTTTTGCTTGGCCACTTAATGGGTGGATCTCGTGACCAATACGATCGACTACTGCTTCAATTGCTGAATTAAGTAATTCAACGATGAGAACAATAAGCAGCGTCATTATCAATAAGATGCGTTCTACGGTAGATACATCGACAAGCAAGGCTATTGGCAGCATTACTATAGCCAAGATTAGTTCTTGTCTAAAGGCGGCTTCTGATTGCCAGGCAAGTTTGAGTCCTTGCATAGAAAAACCAGTCGCGCGAAAAATACGTTTAATGCCGTAATTATTTTCCGGTTTCATAAAATTCCAATACTAAATGTTAACCATGGGCTAGGGGACTTGAAAAAAGTGGCGAAAGTATAACATTCAAATAACCACCAATACATTACCCTTTAATATTTTGGGATTCATTGGTCTAAACTTATCTTACAGAACTTTGGTTTAATGGCTCAAGGAGGAGCGTATGCGAATCTCTATTTGGCGGACGATATTTGCTACATTACTGTTTATTGGCTTGACCCCTACTTTGTTATGGTCACAAACGAATGCTATCAAAATTGAACAATATCAAGCTTTAAAGTTGCAACATGCTGGTGCTACTACTCCGCAACTGCCTATTTCAGAATATCTTGTTAGTGAGAAGCTTGACGGTGTGCGTGGGTTTTGGAGTGGAAAGATTATGTACACTCGTAGTGGTCGGGAAATCTCGTTGCCTGATTGGTTCATTGATAAATTTCCAAATCAAGCCCTTGATGGTGAGTTGTGGATTGCTAGAGGAAAATTTGACGATATTTCAGCATTAGTTCGACAGGCGGATCCAGATGAGGAGCGTTGGCGACAAGTGAAGTTTATGGTGTTTGATCTCCCAGAAAGTCAGCAGCCATTTGAACTACGCTATCAGTACGCGGTTTCGCATTTTAGCCATCTTTCGCCCTTTCTCGTCGTCATTCCACAGCAACAATATGATAGTCGACAAGAAGTGGAGCAACGATTAACCACAGTCGTCGATGCCGGCGGCGAAGGCTTGATGTTACATCGACGGTCTGCAATGTATCACCAGGGGCGTAATAGTGACTTAGTCAAGTTGAAGCAGTATCAAGATGCTGAAGCGGTTGTTATTGGGCACTATCCTGGAAAGGGGAAATACCAGGGAATGCTTGGTGCATTAGAAGTAAAAAACCCCGCAGGGATCATTTTTCGTTTGGGGACTGGTTTTAGCGATGAACAGCGGAAGAATCCGCCTCAGATTGGTAGCTCAGTGACTTACAAGTATTACGGGTTAACTAAGGCGGGTGTGCCAAGATTTGCGAGTTTTGTTAGAGTAAGATTAGCGCTGTAGCATTGATTTTTCTGGAGGGAGAATGACACAAAATAAATCAGTTTTATTCGTATGTTTGGGTAACATCTGTCGCTCACCAACTGCGGAAGCTGTGTTAAGGGCAAAGGCCGCAGAACGTGGGCTTTCAGTTGAATGTGACTCGGCTGGAACATCGGCTGCTCACAGCGGGGAAACACCTGATGAGAGAGCGATGGATGCGGGGAAAAAGCGAGGTATTGATTTTTCAGGTATCACGGCAAGAAGGGTATGTGGAAATGATTTTGTTAAATTTGACATGATCTTAGCCGCCGATAGGGCCAACTTACATGAGCTAAGAGAGCAATGTCCCACCGAACACCAGCATAAGCTCGATCTGATCCTCTCCTACGGCAATAGTGAATATAGCGAGGTGCCCGATCCCTATTATGGTGGCAAAAATGGGTTCGAACTGGTATTAGATTTAATCGAGCAAAGTTGTGACGGGATACTTGCGCAAATTTCTTTAGATGAGCAAAAAAGGGCACTAATGCGCCCCTTTCATAGGATTAGGCAGATAACTTAACTGTTGTGACGAATGCCTGAACGTTTAAGCCTTTCCTCTTCTAGCTTTTGCTGTTTGATAGCTTCTTTTTCTGCAAGTATTCTCGCTACTTCTGCTTTTTCGGCTTCGGCCATAGTAGGCGTCTCTAGTGATAATTGGCCAATTTTACCCGAGCGAAATTCGTGTAGTAGTAGTTCTGATGCCTTATGTAGGTCGATACGTCCACCAGGACGAAGTGCGCCACGTTTACGGCCAATGGCTTCCAATAAGCCGATATCATCTTTAGGTAACTCTTTTAATTTATAACGCTCAACGATCGCCTCTGGGTAGGCTTGTAAGAAATACTCAGCAGCAAACATAGCCACATCTTCATATTCCATCGCGGTATCTTTAATTGCACCAGTCACTGCAAGGCGATAACTACTCGCTTCGTTGTCGACTTTTGGCCATAAAATACCTGGAGTATCGGATAGCACAATACCGTTTTTGAGGTTGATACGTTGTTGTCTTTTGGTGACGGCGGGCTCATTGCCTGTTTTGGCGATGACTTTACCAGCCAAAATATTGATAATGGTCGATTTACCAACGTTTGGGATCCCCATGATCATGGTCCGAATATCTTTTTCGGTGACATCTCGATTAGGTACCAGTTTACGACAGAGATCGGGAACTTTACGGACCTGTGCGGCTTGTAAGGTGGTCACCGCCATTGCTTTAACCCCTTGCTCCTGTTCTAAGTGATCGATCCAAAGTTGGGTTGTTACCGGATCGGCAAGATCGGATTTATTAAGTAGCTTTATACATGGTCTGTCACCGCGCAGTGTTTTTACCATGGGGTTTTCACTGCTGAAGGGGATGCGGGCATCGAGCACCTCAATCACGAGATCGATTTGAGGCATCACCTCTTCAATCTCTTTACGCGCCTTGTGCATGTGACCGGGATACCACTGAATAGCCATGTTTGTGCTCTACTTTTTAACTAATATGAGGGGGATTTTACCTTGATACGATATAAAAATCATAACTAAAAAGCGCCAAATGGCGCTTTTGTTGCTTGAGTTTGTTAGATCACGCCAAGTTCGCGTAAACGTTCCATAAGATAACTGTCCGCGGTATAGCGCTCTGAAAGTACAACTTCAGGTTTGGGGTGCAAAAATAGCGGTAATGAGATGCGAGAGCGGCTTCTATCCATCCCTTCTGGATTAATGACTCTGTGGGTGGTCGATGGGAAATATCCACCAGATGCTTCTTGAAGCATATCGCCGATGTTGATGATGATATTACCAAAGTCACTTGGCACATCTAACCACTCACCCGTTTTGGTTTTAACCTGCAGACCTGGCTCACTTGCCGCTGGTAATACTGTGAGTAAGTTAATATCTTCATGGGCAGCGGCCCTAATCGCGCCAATTTCTTCATTACCTGACATAGGAGGGTAATGTAGAATTCGCAGCAAGGTTTTATGACTATTTTCGATCATTTTCGGCAGCGCCATGGAGTAGTTGACGGCGACATTTGCGGGAGTGTGTTCTTCAACCCAGCCAAGTAGTTCAGCAGCCAGCGCATTAGCCTCTTGATAATACTTTAGAATGTTCTCTTTTAGGTGCTCAGGGATCCGTCCCCAAGGATATACATGGTAGTACTCTTTGATGTCTTTAACGCTATGGCCCTTTGCTGTTTCAGAGATGCTGGCTGGGAAGAAACCATCATGGGTTTCAGCCTTAAAAAGAAAGTCTTGTTTTTCAGCACTGTTAAAAAAAGCTTGCCACTGTGTGTAAATGGTTTCGACTAACTCTTTGTTGATAGGATGGTTAGATAACACACCAAAGCCCGTTTCGCGCAATGACTCTACGAATCTTTTGGCACTATCTTGAGCGCGGTAATCGATAGTTTCTAATTTCATATTTTTTCTTTTGTTGTTATTGACCCCGGCCTGAGTTTACATTCGTCTCATTGATTGGGCAATTAAGTGTGATGAAAATCACAAGGCAAGTGTTCCTATTGTCGATTTACCGCGTATCAATGGGGAACTTTTTGTTTAGTTTTCAACAGAAAAACTAAGAACAACAAGAATTAAGAAAATTGGTATAATATCAGAGTTAATTAGTAGGTCTTTTGTCTGGTATATTATGACTTAGGACCAAGTCAGTGCACAGTGATCATTGCGCTGATAAAAAGGAAGTAGAGTGGTGGTTTATGCGTGAATTAACTGAATTTGAAAAATATGTGATTGAAGATAAGGGGACTGAACGGCCTTTCAGTGGTGAATATAATCAGCATGACGCTCAAGGCATTTATCACTGTAAGCGTTGTGATGCGGCTTTGTATCGTTCGGAACACAAGTTTAATGCCCATTGCGGATGGCCTGCATTTGACGATGAAATTGAAGATGCCGTTAAACGGATAGCTGATGCCGATGGTCAGCGAACCGAAATTGTATGCCGTCAATGCGATGCACATTTAGGCCATGTGTTTGAAGGCGAGTATTTAACTGAGAAAAACATTCGTCACTGTGTCAATTCAGTGTCTATGCAGTTTAAGCCGGTTCAGGTCGATGCTCAGAGTTCGATCCAGTGGGCGACGTTGGCGGGTGGCTGCTTTTGGTGTCTTGAAGCTATTTATACCCAATTGAAAGGGGTTATTTCGGTACAATCGGGCTACTGCGGCGGAGACGAGACCAGGGCCAATTACAAAGATGTTTGCAGCGGAACTACAGGCCATGCTGAAGTGGTTCATATTGAGTTTGATCGCCAGATGATTAGCTTTGAAGATCTGCTTGAAGTTTTTTTTAAAAGCCACGATCCAACCACGTTAAATCGACAGGGAAATGATATTGGGTCGCAGTATCGCTCGGCAATTTTTGCTCATACTGATGAACAAATTAAGATTGCGTCGGCGATGATTGACCTGCTAATGAAAGCAGAAGTATATGATTCGGCCATAGTGACCGAGCTGGTTGCTTTTGACGTGTTCTATCCCGCAGAGTCTTATCACGATGACTACTTTGCCAATAATGGTCAACAACCTTATTGCCAAATGGTGGTAAAACCTAAGCTCGATAAATTCAAGGCACTGTTTAAAGAGAAATTAAAGCGATAGGTTAGGCCAGTTGAACTTTCAAGGTTGTTTTTTACAGCGAACTGTTGGGGATTTATACAAGGCAGAAGCTTTGTCGTGTCGCTAACCTGAACTCGGGATAATAGATAAACTTATTGAAAAAAGGCGCTTTATAGCGCCTTTTTTCATTTGAAGCATTATGAATCGAGTTTATCGTCGGCGACTTTATAGTGAGGATCTTCGATTAAGTTAACCTCGACTAAATCACCAGCCTTATGAAGTAGCTGCTGACAGTCATGACTTAGGTGGCGCAGATGCAATTTTTTCCCTGCACTGACATAACGCTCAGCAAGTGTATCGATAGCATCGAGCGCCGAATGATCACATACTCTAGAGTTTTGGAAATCAACAATCACATCTTCAGGATCTGTCTTAGAGTGGAACAGTTCAAGAAACTCAGCGACAGAGCCAAAAAATAGTGGACCGTTGAGTTTATATACCTTCCATCCGTTGGCATCTTCACTCATCTCAACGTTGATGTGTTTTGCATGTTCCCAAGCAAATACCAGCGCCGATACGATAACGCCCACAAATACAGCAAATGCTAGATCGGTAAATACGGTAACCACAGTCACCAGTATGATGACAAAGGCATCATGCTTTGGAACTTTACGCATCACATTGAAGCTTGCCCACTCGAAGGTACCCAACACCACCATAAACATTACGCCGACCAATGCGGCTAGCGGGATCATCTCTATCAGAGACGAACCGAATAAGATAAAGGCTAATAAGGCAACCGCAGCAGTGATCCCCGACAAGCGACCTCGACCACCAGAATTAATGTTAATCATGGATTGACCAATCATGGCACAGCCACCCATGGCGCCGAAGAAACCACTGGTGATGTTACCTATACCTTGGCCTATACATTCTTTGTTCCCTTTACCGCGGGTACTTGTCATCTCATCTATCACGGTTAGCGTTAACAGGGATTCAATAAGTCCAACAGCGGCTAAAATAAACGAGTAGGGGAGAATGATATATAAGGTTTCTAAATTAAAAGGAACCGATGGGATAGAGAAGCTTGGCAGACTTCCTGCGATAGTCGCGTTGTCATTGCCACTCATTGATTTTAAAAAGTCCAATACATTACGAGTATCGAGTTGGAAGTACACCACAATGGCGGTTACCGATAAAATCGCCGCTAATGAAGAGGGGAACGCGGTAGTCAACTTAGGCAGAAAATGAATAATGGCCATTGTCAGCGCCACTAGACCTAACATCAATAACAGCTGATCTTGTGGTAGCCAGTTCAATACACCATTAGCGTCAGGCGCCTTAAACTGCCCAAGCTGGGCGAGAAAAATGACAATAGCTAAGCCATTAACGAAACCTATCATTACTGGATAGGGAACGATACGAATAAACTTTCCTAATTTTAGCAGTCCAAAACTCACTTGAATTAAGCCTGCTAGCACTACGGCGGCAAAGAGATATTGGACGCCATGCTCAGCAACTAGTGCGACCATGACGACAGCCATTGCGCCAGTTGCACCAGAGATCATACCTGGTCTACCGCCAATGAGGGCTGTCACTAGACCCATAATAAAGGCGGCATACAGACCTACCATAGGTTCTACGCCAGCAACAAATGCAAATGCAACGGCTTCAGGAACTAGGGCTAACGCAACGGTTAGTCCTGAGAGCAAGTCTGCTCTATGGCTTGCGGTTTTGTGACGAATAAGATCGAACATTTAGCCTCTGTTATAAAATTGTGATTGATTGGAATGCGGCCGCGCATACTAGCAAAATTCACGCGGTAATAAAACAAAAGCCATGCTACTTAGCATGGCTTTAGGGTTCATTGAGCGACAGTCACTTGTAGACCTATCGCTCAATTATAGTCAGCTTATGGACGGGCCATATCTGATGCCGCACTGTTACCGCGCGAAGTGGGTTCTTTACCTTCTTCGTGTTCAGTCGCTTGGTATTGACGCCCTGTTGGAACCTCAACATTTGCTCTAGCTTCTATTGTTGGCTTAGCCATGGTAGAGCTAACCATAGTACCGAAACGACTGGTTGGTTTAGCAGCGACTTTTGTCGGTTCAGTTTCTGGTGTCGATTCTGCCTTAGGTTTTGCTGGCACAGGGGCTAATGAACTTGGAATCGCGATAGCCGCTGGTTTAGCCATAGGTGCAGAAACCGAAATTGATGCAGCAGGCTGAGCTACTTTGACGTTAGTCTTGGTAACCTTGTTTTCAACTGCTTCATCTTCAGAAACTGTATTTTTAGAAACGTTATCTTCAGAAGCTATAACTTCTTCCGAGTGACTTGTTCTCGCTTCGGTGATCACTTCTGGCGCGGTTAATTCAGTCTTGTCTACACTTTCTGAATCAGCGCTTTCAGTTACCTTAGCTTCAGTTTGGATTGCGACGTTAGTTTCTGCATCTGTTTTATCAGTCGCTTCTACCGCAGGGGCCGCTTGTTGAACTGGTACATTCACTGCCGCGGGTTCATCGCTTTCAACAGGGGTCGCTTCAGCATCTGGTGTTATTTCACTCTTTGCCGTTTTAGTTGTCGATGACGCCGCTGAAGAAGATGAAACACGACGCTTGGCTTTAGGTTTAGGCTTTGCTTCAGTTTTTATTTCATCATTTTCTAGTGGTTGCTCGCTAACCTCTGCAACGAGCTCGGTTACTGGCTCTGCAGATTGAACTGTTTCACTTTCAACAGTAACTTCTGCCTGCTCTTTGGTGTCAACCGTGGCGGTTACTTCAACGTTGGCAGCGAAGTCTTTCTCTGTTGACTGAGCTTCAACGACAACTTGAGTGTCAGTATCTAGGATCGGCGCAGTTTCAACATCATTTGGAATAAAGGCAGGTTGAACATTTTCATTATTGCTCTCGTTACCTGTATCCTCATCACGACGACGGCGTTGCCCGGCGGCGCGAAGATGGCGCGGGCTGCGACGACTACGACGCTGTCCATCACGAGGTTCACGTTTGCCATCTGCATCGATTTCAGCTTCGTTGTTGCTATCTACGGCTTCAATTGCTGGGCTATTAGCTTCAGTCACTTGGCTGTCAGCTTTAGCTTCAACGGCTACCTTAACCTCTGTGTCTACAGCGCTGCTATCTGCAGTTTCGGCCACTTCAGTTTTGCTATTCGCCACAACTTCTTGTGAGACATCAGCCTCTTGCGTTGCCGTTTGCTCTTGCTTTGGCTTAGCTTTGCGTGGCTGACGCTTAGTGCGTGGTGCTTTGTCTTCGTTCTTAGCTGTCGATTCGGTTTCTTTCGTTTCTACCGATACCACTTTATCTTGTGCTTCTAACGCTAGAGCGGCTTCTTGCTCTTTCTGTTGCTCTGTTTGCACACGAACTTTACGGCGCATATTACGGCGTTGACGACGTTCTCTTGCTGCTTCCTGTTTAGGTTGCTGCTCTTCTTTCGTCTCTTCTGCCGTTGTTTGTTGATTTACGGCTTTAGCATCGTCACGTTTGCCACGTTTATTGTCATTACGTCCTTTAGCTGGACGAGACTCATTGTTATCAGCTTTAGGTCCGCGAGTGCGTTTATTTTCAGTCTCTTTCGTTTCACTCTCATCACGACCACGACGATTGTCATTACGACGAGTGTTACGGCGACCAGTGTTGCGGCTCTGTGTGTTACGACGCGGCTGCTCTTTGGTTTTCTCTTCGCTCTTTGGTTCATCGGAACTAAATAGATTTCCGATAGCCGAAAGTAGCTTAGACAGTATACCAGGCGTCGACGCTTTCTCAACGACTTTTGGTGTTGGCGCAGTTGGTGCTGGAGCTGCTGTTTGCTTTGGCGCAGCATAGCCTTTTAGTGCTGGCTCTGGTGATGCCGCACGCTCAAGCTTACGCGGTTCATAGAGCTTAGCTTCTTGCTTCTCAAGCAGTTTATAGCTTGATTCGCTGATTTGGTCATCTTTGCGATGTCTTGAAACGCGATAATCTGGTGTGGTCATGTTTGGATCAGGGATCACATACACTTCTACATCGTGGCGCTCTTCGGTGATGCGAATAGCTTTGCGTTTTTCATTGAGCAAGAAGGCGGCCACATCAACTGGCACAACGGCTTCAATTTGTGAAGTGTTCTCTTTAATCGCTTCCTCTTCCATTAAACGCAGAATAGATAGCGCTAATGATTCGGTGCCGCGAATTGTGCCTTGGCCATGACAACGTGGGCAAAGGTGGGCTGCCGACTCTTCTAGAGAAGGGCGTAGGCGTTGACGTGACATCTCCATTAGACCGAAACGTGAGATACGCCCAAGTTGAACGCGTGCTCTATCGTGGTGTACGGCATCACGCATTCTGTTTTCAACTTCACGCTGATGTCTAACTGGGGTCATGTCAATAAAGTCAATAACAACCAGGCCACCTAGATCCCGAAGACGAAGTTGACGGGCAATTTCATCGGCTGCTTCTAAGTTGGTATTTAGCGCCGTTTCTTCGATATCGCCGCCTTTAGTTGCGCGGGCAGAGTTAATGTCTATCGAGGTCAAGGCTTCTGTAGGATCGATGACAATTGACCCGCCAGATGGCAAACGAACTTCACGCTGGAAAGCCGATTCAATTTGAGTTTCGATCTGGAAGTGAGTAAATAGTGGTACTTCAGCTTCATAGCGCTTAATACGATCAACAAAATCCGGACGTACTAAAGAAACATGTTCTTTGGCTTGTTCATAAATACGAGGATGATCGATTAGTACTTCACCCACATCGCGACGCAGGTAGTCACGGATTGCGCGAACAATCACGTTACTTTCTTGATGGATTAAGAATGGTGCAGGGCGGGTTTTCGCCGCTTCTTCAATAGCTGTCCAGTGATGCTGAAGTACTTTTAAGTCCCATTTTAATTCAGTGGCTTCTTTACCAACACCGGCCGTACGCACGATGAGCCCCATACCTTGTGGGACTTCAAGCTCAGATAATGCAGCTTTTAGCTCGGTACGTTCGTCGCCTTCGATACGGCGAGAAATACCACCGGCGCGGGGGTTATTTGGCATTAAGACAAGATAAGAGCCTGCAAGGCTAATAAAGGTCGTTAGTGCTGCACCTTTGTTGCCACGTTCTTCCTTGTCTATTTGAACGATAACTTCCTGACCTTCTTTGATCACTTCCTTAATGTTAGGACGACCTTGGAAAGAGTAACCTTTAGGAAAGTATTCGCGAGCAATTTCTTTTAGCGGTAAGAAACCGTGGCGGTCAGCGCCATAATCGACAAATGCGGCTTCTAGAGAAGGTTCTACACGGGTAATTTTACCCTTGTAGATGTTAGCTTTTTTCTGCTCATGACCTGGGCTTTCAATATCTAGATCATACAGTTGTTGCCCATCAACTAGGGCAACGCGCAACTCTTCAGATTGAGTCGCATTAATTAACATCCGTTTCATGATGACGTATTTCTTCTTAAAATAGGGTCATCAAACCAAGCTTTTTTCGATGCATTACGGGCCCAGAGGTAGGCATGAAGCCTCGCGGCTTGAGTCTAGGCTAAGGTGCGCAATTTCTGTAAGACGCAATCACTGCGTGTCGCTACCTATTTATGGCTTATTTTTTAATATTTCTAAAAACAAGGAATTCGTTGTAAAACGTCAACCAACCCCATAAATTCTAATGTACTTTCCGGTAATGCCAAAATCGATAAGCGTTCGTCTGACGACAAGTTAAAATTAAACTTCGAATTTGGGGCGCTATTCTTGGAAAAACCACGTTGAAATGTGGCATTAATGCTGTGTTTAGTCGTTCAAACTCGTTTTCTCGGTTTATTTTGATGCAACGACTTGCAAATCAATGAGTTGCTACTCAGTAAAAATGTCTTTTAGTTTCCGCTCTTCGCGCATGCTTTGGGGGATTTGTGAACACTTTATTCACTATTTATCCCCATAGGCGTGGCAAATATAGCAACAAACCAGAAAATCAGCAAATGGAAAGGCATAAAAGATGTTAGTTGTGTACAATAAGCAGCTTGAACGATACAAGGCGTAGCATGAATAATCAACAATCTCTAAATAAAGTCGAATTGGTCACCATTGATGAGGACCATTTAGGCCAGCGAATCGATAACTTTCTTGTCACCAAATTAAAAGGCGTACCTAAAAGCATGATCTATCGTATCGTGCGTAAGGGTGAAGTTCGGGTGAATAAAAAACGAATAAAGCCAGAATATAAGCTACAAGATGGTGACGTTGTGCGAATTCCCCCTGTTAGGGTTTCAGCTAGCGACGATAAGCCTGGACCGAGTGCTAAATTGACCAAGGTGTCTCAATTAGAAGACCGTATCGTATTCGAAGATAAGTCAATTATTGTGCTCAACAAGCCAGCGGGTATCGCGGTACATGGCGGCAGTGGTGTCGACTTTGGAGTGATCGAAGCGATGCGTTCGTTGCGTCCTCAGCAGAAGTTTCTCGAATTAGTGCACCGTTTAGATAAAGATACATCGGGTGTACTGCTTATTGCGAAGAAGCGTAGCGCGTTAAAACATCTGCATGATCAGTTGCGTTATAAGAAGATGCAGAAAGATTATTTTGCACTGGTTCGTGGAGAGTGGCAAAGCCATGACAAGGTGATTAACGCACCGCTGTTAAAGCTAACACTCAAATCTGGCGAGCGTATAGTCAGAGTTAATCAAGAGGGCAAAGCCTCTGAGACGCGCTTTAAGATTAAGCAGCGCTATAAAGGTGTCACTCTTGTGCAAGCTAGCCCAGTAACAGGACGAACTCATCAGATCCGTGTGCATTGCCAATATGCGGGTCACCCAATTGCCTGTGATGATAAGTACAGTGAACAAAAATTTGATGATTCGATGCGAGCTTTAGGTTTAAACCGTCTGTTTTTGCATGCCGCTCAACTCAAGTTTATTCATCCGAGTACCGAAGAGGTGATGCAAGTCAAAGCGCCGTTAGATGATGCGTTAGAACAACTGTTGTCGAAATTGGAAAAAGTATGAAACGTTATGAGCTAGTCATCTTTGATTGGGATGGTACCTTGATGGACTCTGTCGGTAAGATTGTTGCCTGTATGCAGCAAACGGCTACAGAGCTGAATATGATGGTCCCCAGCGAAACGGCGATCAGAGATATTATCGGGTTGTCTATGGATGAAGCGCTCAATGTGCTTCATCCAATGGCTTGCACTAAAACCCGTGAAGAGATGATCTCTGTATATCGTCAGCAATACCTACAGCTCAATAAAACCCCAAGCCCAGTTTTTGATGGTGCAGAGGAGCTCTTATTAGCGCTTAAAGCATCTGGGCACGCTTTGGCTGTTGCTACGGGTAAGGCTAGGGCTGGACTGGATAGAGTATTAACAGAGACCGGGTTTTCGACGCATTTCCAAGCGAGTCGCTGCGCCGATGAGGCAAAAAGTAAACCTCACCCTCAGATGCTAAATGAGTTGCTCAAGCAGTTAAATATCGCGCCAGAGAAAGCCATTATGGTTGGCGATTCGATACACGACCTTAATATGGCGAGTAACGCGGGTATCGATGCGATAGGAGTCAGTTATGGTGCGCATACTGCGAAGAGATTAACTGAAGCTAATCCCATCGCAATCGTGTCATCACCACTGGCAATGCTACCTGTGATCACTGGCAAAATGTAATAGTGAACATGAAAGTTTAATCTGAGGCATTATGGCCTACTGATATTCTAGCTCTCTATTTTGCTGCTGTTTAATGACTCAGCACATCAATGTTTTGTTTGGCCAACATTTCAGTTAACAGGATAAGCGGTAAACCTATTAGCGTGTTAGGATCTCGACCTTCAAGACGACTGAATAGTGCTATGCCTAGCCCTTCGCTTTTAAAGCTTCCTGCGCAGTACAAGGGTTGTTCCTTATCCACGTAGTAACGTATTTGCGATTCGGTTAATGTTCTAAAGTGGACGGTAAAGGTTTCATACTGTGCATCAAAGCTATCGTCTGCAACATTGTAAAGTGCCAATCCGGTATAAAAGGTGATCGCCTTACCTGAGCATGCCATCAACTGTTTAACGGCATTTTCTGTGTTAAGCGGTTTTCCAATAATCTCACCATCGATCACCGCAACCTGATCCGAGCCGATAACAACGCCATTTGTTTTTCCCTTAGCGCCTGCGACGGCTTTAGCTATGGCAAGGCGGGTGACTAGGTCGGGGGCGGTTTCATCCTGCATAGGGGTTTCGTCTGTGTCTATTGAGCAAGTTTCAAAAGGGATGCCCAGTTTTTCTAAGAGTAGTTTTCGATAACTGGATGTTGAAGCAAGAATGACAAGTTCTGACATTAATAGACCTTTTAATCTTAAGCATGATTTTGTACTAAACGAACGGGTAAAGCGTACGAACTTTCGTTTGGTTAGCCGCTATTGTGACATATTGCTTATACCAGTGCAGATTTCTACGACGATTAGACTAAAATTAACGGCGAATGCGTTAATTTTAATCGTGCGGGGCTTGAGTATCCACTAGGGCTTGGGTAGAATTTTGCCTCCGATAATTTTTGTTTTATCCGCGAGTTTTTTAGGAATCGTTATCTTGATCCTTAAAGGTAGTAAATTTTCCTTTGACTCCGAGTAATTCAAACTATAATATGCGCGCCTTATGCAAACAGTAAAGATACCGGTTTCAATTGATCCAAACCGCGCAGCGGCAAGCAAGCTTTCTTATGAAGGCATGATTCCTGGTGTGCAGTTAAAGCGATTAAATGAGTTATGTGCCGGCGACTGTTCCGATGTGGCAGTGTCGCTTGAATGTAACGTGGATATACAGGGGATAGTCTACCTGAAAGGGAAGGCTGTGACGGAGCTCACTCTGAATTGTCAACGTTGTATGACACTATTTACTACTGAGGTTACGGTCGAGTTTTGTTTTAGCCCTTGCGGGTCTGAAGCAGAAATCGATGAGCTCCCGGATGCGTATGACCCTATTGAGTGCAATGAGATAGGTGAAGTTCGTCTGCATCAATTGATTGAAGATGAATTGATAGTTGCTATGCCTTTGATCCCAAAGCATGTTGACGATAGTTGCAGCGAAGGTGATCAAGATATAGTGGTAGGCGAGATTGAACCCGCTCAAGAGGAGCGTCCAAATCCGTTTGCAGTGTTAGAAAAACTGAAGAGCAAGTAATCTAGGAGACAGGTCAAATGGCTGTACAACAGAATAAAAAATCTCGTTCAAAGCGCGGTATGCGCCGTTCACACGATTCATTGAGCACTGCTCAACTATCTGTGGATGCAACGAGTGGTGAACTACACCGTCGTCACAATGTGACTGCAGACGGTTTCTACCGCGGTCAAAAGGTTATCAACAAGTAATTTGTTGATAATTTTATGACTGATCTGACGCTTGCGTTAGATGCGATGGGGGGCGATTTTGGCCCCTGCATCACAGTGCCTGCAACCCTGCAGGCACTTCGCTTATATCCTTTTCTTAGAGTCACTTTAGTTGGTGATAGATCGCAAATAGAGCCGCTATTAAGCCAATGTGATTCTTCTTTATTGTCCCGAATTGAAATTCTTCATACGACAGAAGTCGTTAAAATGTGCGATAGGCCTGTGCATGCTTTGCGTAATTGCAAACAAAGTTCAATGCGCCTTGCTATCGAATTAGTTCGTGATAATAAAGCTCAGGCCTGTTTAAGTGCTGGTAATACGGGTGCTTTGATGGCGATATCTAAGGTATTGCTTAAAACCCTGCCAGGAATCGATAGACCCGCATTGGTCAGTTGCCTGCCAGCGGTTAATCATAAACCCGTCTATCTGCTTGATCTTGGTGCCAACGTCTCATGTTGTAGCGAGACCTTGTTTCAATTTGCCGTGATGGGCTCAGTGCTTTGTGAAGCGGTTGATAAAAATCCCTCTCCGAAAGTGGCTTTACTTAATGTCGGTATCGAAGAGATAAAGGGCAATGATCAGGTTCAGCAGGCTGGGCAATTACTGCAACAATCACCACAACTCAATTACACCGGGTTTATTGAAGGCGATGATATCTATTCAGGAAATGTTGATGTTATTGTCTGCGATGGTTTTGTAGGTAACATTACACTTAAAACCTCAGAGGGGATCGCCAGACTCCTCGTTCATCAGTTAAAGCAGGGATTAACTCAAGGCTTTTTTGTACGATTAATGGCCAAGTTAATCGCCCCGCGCATTAATAGTGTTTTAAATCAGATGAACCCCGACCACTATAATGGGGCAAGTCTGATAGGATTGCGCGGAATTGTAGTAAAAAGTCATGGAAGTGCGGATCAATCTGCCTATTTACAAGCAATTAGTTTGGCAGTGACCGAAGCACAACGTCGACTCCCCAAGATGATTGAAGAACGTCTTGAGTCGATCCTTTTAGACATAAATAACTGATATCTCCTTATGCATACAAAAATTCTCGGAACTGGTAGTTATTTGCCAGCGCAAGTCCGTAGCAATCTCGATCTGGAAAAGATGGTTGAAACCAGTGACCAATGGATTGTTGAACGTACCGGTATCTCAGAGCGCAGAATAGCGGCCAATGATGAATCAGTATCAACCATGGGTTATCAAGCGGCGCTAAAGGCGCTTGAGATGGCGGGTATTGACGCTAGCGAGTTAGACATGATTGTTTGCGGTACCACCAGTGCCAGTAATGCATTTCCTGCAGCAGCATGTGAAATTCAAGCCCTATTAGGTGTTCATACTATTCCCGCTTTTGATATTGCAGCCGCATGTTCTGGTTTCGTTTATGCGTTGTCAGTAGCAGATCAATTTGTTAAAACCGGCGCGGCTAAGAAAGTGTTAGTCATTGGTGCCGATGTACTGTCACGTCTTTGTGAACCAGATGACCGCTCAACAATTATCTTATTTGGTGATGGTGCTGGAGCCGCTGTTATTGGCGCCTCTGATAGGCCTGGTATCTTGTCTACCCATATCTATGCCGATGGTCGTCAAGGTGATCTGTTAAAATGTTCATTTCCTCCCAGAGCCAGCGAAACATCTGAAGCGGTTGGTTATATGACGATGAAAGGGAATGACGTGTTTAAAGTTGCGGTAACTCAACTGTCTCATGTGGTTACCGAAACTCTACGTATTAATCAGATCGACAAGTCTGAAATTGACTGGTTGGTGCCACACCAAGCTAACTTTCGTATCATTAAAGCCACCGCGAAGAAGTTAGATATGAACTTAGATAAAGTGGTGTTAACGCTAGCCAAACACGGTAATACCTCAGCAGCATCTGTGCCAATCGCATTAGATGAAGCTGTTCGTGATGGTCGTATTCAACGCGGTCAGCTATTGCTGTTAGAGGCTTTCGGTGCAGGTTTTGCTTGGGGCAGTGCATTAGTTCGTTTTTAGTGTTGTTTCTTATACAATACATTGATTTAGTAAAGGTATAAAAAATGGAAAAAATTGCTTATGTGTTTCCTGGGCAAGGTTCTCAGGCCGTAGGAATGTTGGCTGACTTAGCAGCGGAGCATGAGATTATTGGACAAACCTTTAGTGAGGCAAGTCAAGTACTAGGCTACGACCTTTGGCAATTAGTTCAAGATGGCCCAGCAGAAAGTCTCAATCAAACTGATAAAACTCAGCCTGCATTGCTCACTGCGAGTATTGCCATTTGGCGTGCTATCAATGCAACCAATGCCGTTAAACCTGATGTATTAGCTGGACACAGTTTAGGCGAGTATTCGGCTTTAGTGTGTGCAGGGGTGATCGATTTTGCTGATGCGGTTAAATTGGTTGAGCTTCGCGGTCAATTGATGCAACAAGCCGTGCCTGCAGGCACTGGTGCTATGTTTGCCATTATCGGCCTCGATAACGATGCGATTCAAAAGGCGTGTGATGACGCCGCTCAAGGCGATGTCGTCAGTCCAGTTAATTTTAATAGCCCTGGTCAAGTCGTTATTGCTGGTGAGAAAGAAGCTGTAGAGCGTGCTGCTACTGCGTGTAAAGAGGCTGGCGCTAAAATGGCGGTGGCATTGCCTGTGAGCGTGCCTTCTCATTGTCAGTTGATGAAACCTGCAGCAGATAAGCTTGCTGACGCTTTAGTGGCGATAAAGTTTTCAGAACCGAAAATTAAGGTGATCAACAACGTTGATGTTGCCGCTCCGTTTACCGCTGATGCGATAAAAGATGCACTTGTGCGTCAATTATACTGTCCAGTTCGATGGTCTGAAACGGTTGAAGCCATGGCGGCCGATGGGATCACTCAATTAGTCGAAGTTGGTCCAGGTAAAGTACTGACAGGTCTCGCAAAAAGAATTAATCGATCGCTGAGTGCTAAAGTGGCTAATGATCCAGCTTCTGTTGCTGCACTAAGCGAATAAAGGAGTTATTAATGAGTTTTAATATTGATTTAACAGGCAAAGTCGCTTTAGTGACGGGAGCGAGTCGTGGGATTGGACGTGCCGTTGCCCAGACATTCGTTGAGGCGGGTGCTACCGTGATCGGTACTGCGACCAGTGAGCGCGGTGCGGCTGCAATTCAAGAATATTTAGGTGATAAAGGTCACGGTCTTGTGCTTAATGTCACCGATAGTGATTCAATTGCTGAATTATTTGCCTCGATCAAAGAAAAAGCTGGCGATGTTGATATTCTGGTCAATAATGCGGGTATTACGCGCGACAATCTGTTAATGCGTATGAAGGAAGATGAGTGGTTAGATATCATAGATACCAATCTGAACTCACTTTATCGCACCTCTAAACAGGTGATGCGCTCTATGATGAAAAAGCGTAATGGTCGTATTATTAATATTGGCTCAGTTGTAGGTACTATGGGCAATGCAGGTCAAACTAACTACTGTGCGGCCAAAGCGGGTTTGATCGGATTTACAAAATCTCTTGCAAGAGAGGTTGCATCTCGTCAAATAACAGTTAATGCTATTGCGCCTGGATTTATCCAGACTGATATGACAGATGAGCTGACTGAAGAGCAGCAAAAAGGTATCATGTCTCAAGTTCCGATGGAGCGATTAGGACAGCCGCAAGAAATTGCCAATGCTGTGCTATTTTTAGCATCGGATTCAGCTGCTTACATAACAGGGGAAACTCTGCATGTAAACGGCGGTATGTACATGGTTTAATCGTTAGTTAAAATAACTAGCTGATTTTGATTGAATTTGGGCGTGAATTTACGTAGGTTTCGTGGTTAGACCACAAAAGTTAAGCTTGCATTGTGTGCCAAATTGAATAAACTACTCGCAATCTTACGCAAGTGCGTAATTTGAATAGGAAAGAAAACTAATGAGCAACATCGAAGAACGTGTAAAGAAAATCATTATCGAGCAACTGGGCGTTAAAGAAGAAGACGTAAAACCAGCAGCATCTTTCGTTGACGACCTAGGTGCAGATTCTCTGGACACCGTTGAGTTGGTAATGGCTCTAGAAGAAGAGTTCGACACTGAGATCCCTGATGAAGAAGCTGAAAAGATCACTACTGTTCAAGCAGCGATCGATTACGTTTCTAAGAATCAGTAATACTGAATTCTAAAAAAACAGGCGGCATTTATGCTGCCTGTTTTTGTTTGAGCTTATAGCTATAATTGGCACTCGAGGAGTGCAATAGGTAACTTTGCCCCTTCGTGTTATAAATTATTCAATTAATATATAAATTACCTCTTTAAAGAGATAATCATCATTACTTTAGTCAGAAGGTGAAAACGTGTCTAAACGTCGTGTAGTCGTAACAGGTCTTGGTCTCGTCACTCCTGTAGGCAATACCGTAGATACGTCCTGGAAGGCATTAATCTCAGGACAAAGCGGTATTGAGCCGATCACAAAATTTGATGCAACTGAATTTTCTACTCGCTTTAGCGGTTCAGTAAAGAATTTTGATGTTGAACAATACTTGTCAAAGAAAGAGGCCCGTAAAATGGATCTCTTTATTCAATACGGTTTAGCTGCTGGTATTCAGGCAATTCAAGATGCTGGATTGAATATGGAGCAGGAAGATCCTACTCGCGTTGGTACAGCTATAGGCGCGGGGATGGGGGGAATGCCTCTGATTGAGGCGGCGCATTCGGCTCTGCTTAAAGGCGGTCCTCGAAAGATATCTCCATTTTTCGTACCGAGCACCATTATCAACATGATCGCTGGTCACTTATCGATTATGTACGGTATGACAGGCCCCAATTTTGCGGTGACAACAGCTTGTACCACCGGGGTGCATAACATTGGTTTTGCTGCGCGTACCATTGCTTACGGAGATGCCGATGTAATGGTTGCTGGTGGAGCGGAAGATGTGACTTGTCCGCTGGCAGTCGGTGGTTTTGGCTCAGCGAAAGCACTCTCCACTCGTAACGATGATCCTACGGCAGCAAGTCGTCCATGGGACAAAGATCGTGATGGTTTTGTCATCGGTGATGGTGCCGGCGTGATGGTGATGGAAGAGTATGAGCATGCTAAGGCTCGTGGAGCGACCATTTACGGCGAGCTCGTTGGCTTTGGTATGAGCGGAGATGCATTTCACATGACTTCTCCTCCTGCTGATGGCGCAGGTGCTGCCGCTGCAATGGAAAATGCGATTAAAGATGCCGGTATTGAGAAAACTCAAATTGGTTATATCAATGCTCATGGTACTTCTACGCCAGCGGGTGATAGAGCTGAAGTCGCAGCGGTGAAATCTGTATTCGAGCAACATGCTTATGATTTGCTCGTTAGCTCAACGAAGTCGATGACTGGGCACCTTTTAGGTGCGGCAGGTTCGGTTGAGGCGATTATTACTCTGCTAGCGCTTCGGGATCAAATCGTGCCACCGACACTGAATCTAGACAATCCAGATGAAGGCTGCGATTTAGACTTTGTTCCTCATGTCGCGCGTAAGCATACTTTTGATTATGCCTTATGTAATTCGTTTGGTTTCGGTGGAACAAATGGTTCCTTGCTGTTTAAACGTGGCGAATAAGTTACCCAATATTTAAAAAAGCACCGAAAGGTGCTTTTTTTATGTGTAGCGTTAATGACTGATGATAATGGTATTAATTCGTCACTATTGGCAACGTTAAGATATAGGCAGATAATCCAGCCGTCTAATTTGGATTAGGAATATAGTGTGTTAAATGAAGGCGTAGTGCCTCTTGTGCCCTTAGCCGGTATGATAACAGCCGATTTCAATAGTATGGAAAGAGGCGAAATTAGAGCTAAAATCTCACTGGGAATTCGGACTTTTAGTCTAGCTTTCATCGCCTTTGCAATCGTATGGTTTGCTCTATTGGTTACGGCTATTTATACCGGAGGTGATACTAATACTCTGACCGTGTCAAAGTGCTGGCCTTATTTATTTTAGGTATTGCCGCTTATCCTCTGTTTAAGTTTGAACATTTCATCGATGGTGTTTTGCAACTTTGGCTATATCACCAAGCATTACCTATTATCATCATCTCCTGTTTATCAGTGATTACTTTTGGGTGATATGAGCAAGAGCCACATCTGATATCAACTTATGAGTTACGGGGTAATTCATGGCGGCAAACAATACCTCAGTGGCGTTACAGATTATTATAGTCACGTAGCTCATTGTAAGATTTATTTGGCGCATACCTTGGTTTTCATCACCAATATGTAGATCAATAAGCTAATCGGGTATGTATTAGATATTCGCGCTGGTTTATTTGAAGTACACTCTAGTTAAGTAATTCTAACGAGTAGATGCAAATGGCTGGAAAAGAAAGAGATATTACTTTACGTTTTTTGGCTGAGCCCGCAGATGTTAATTTTGGTGGCAAGGTACATGGCGGCGCAGTGATGAAGTGGATCGATTTGGCTGCTTATGCGTGCGCGGCGGGATGGAGTGGCAAGTATTGCATTACCGTTTATGCTGGCGGGATCCGATTTGTTAAGCCAATTCATGTCGGTAACATTGTAGAGGTCAGTGCCAAAGTCGTTTATACCGGACGTACTTCGATGCATCTAGGGATTGACGTCAAGGCTGGTGATCCTAAGAACCCCGAGCGTCATTTAACCACTCATTGCGTCGTGATTATGGTGGCTGTCGATGATGAAGGACTTCCTACGGAAGTACCAGAGTGGATCCCTACGACTGATGGGGATAAGGAGATGCGTGATTCGGCCATTCGCTTAATGGAGATGCGCAAGAAAATTGGCGCAGAGATGGAAGCTCATCTTAAGCCATAAACCTATCAAATGAGAAAGACTCGCCAAATTTGAGGTGCCTGTTGGCACCTTTTTTAGCGCGATGTCATCATCAATTCCTGTTAAATTTTATGCTAAAAATTACTTTGGTTAAATTATTCTTTTATTTCAGCTAGGCGTTGTTTTTCATCTTGGTGCTCAGTGGTCTATGGTAATTTGCCGAACCTCCGACATAGTTTAAGCCGAAAAAGTATCATTGCTACAGATTCGAAGATGATACATATTGGGACACGTTTCGGATCAATTTTAACTGTTCGATAAGCATATCAGTCTCGCTTTAGCGATATAATACACAGGTACCCAACATATGACCGTTTGATCAGCGGTTAGCATAATATTCATTAATTAATAGATAGGATTACAAATGGCAAAGGTCGCATTTTTAGGATTAGGGGTGATGGGTTATCCCATGGCCGGGCATCTGGTTAAGCATGGTCATGACGTCACCGTATATAACCGCACAACCGCTAGAGCTGCTGCATGGGCAGAAGAGTTTAATGGCCAGTTTAGAGAAACGCCGTTTGATGCAGCGAAAGGGCAGGAGTATGTTTTTGTCTGTGTCGGTAATGATGATGATTTACGCTCTGTTTTAATTGGTGAAAATGGCGCTCTTAATGGGATGGACGCAGGAGCAATACTCATAGATCACACCACGGCATCGGCTGATGTAGCTAGAGAGATTGGCGCTATTGCTGCAACGAAGGGCGTTGGTTTTATCGATGCGCCAGTCTCTGGTGGGCAAGCTGGCGCTGAGAATGGCGTGTTGACCATTATGGTGGGGGGAGAGCAAGCCATTTTTGATTCCGCTAAGCCTATCATGCAAGCTTATGCGAGATGTACTGAGCGCTTAGGTGATGTGGGCAGTGGTCAACTTACTAAAATGGTTAATCAAATCTGTATCGCTGGTGTAGTGCAAGGACTGGCAGAAGGCCTACACTTTGCTCGTAGTGCTGGCCTTGATGGTGAAAAGGTTATAGAAGTTATTAGCAAAGGTGCTGCGCAATCTTGGCAGATGGAAAATCGTTATCAGACAATGTGGCAAGGCGAATATGACTTTGGTTTTGCTGTTGACTGGATGCGCAAAGACTTAGGCATCGCACTCGATGAAGCTAGGCGAAATGGCTCTCAATTACCATTAACGGCATTGATTGATCAGTTTTATAGTGATGTGCAGGCTAGCGGCGGTCAGCGTTGGGATACGTCTAGCTTACTGTCTCGTTTAGAGAAACATCGTAAATAGTAAGCATGGTACTGAAAAGAAAAGGACTGTATCGCAGTCCTTTTCTTTTTATATCGGCTTCTGTTAACAATTACTTTTCAAAAAACGCTAGCCGTTATCTAACTAGATTGAGTCTTAGACTTAGACAGGGTCAATCACAATATGCTCTAGTTCGACCGCGGCTGCTGCATGCAAGGCATCCATAGTTGCTCCGACGAGGGAAATCTTCCCTTGGCTAGATTCGACTAACACCGCGCGGTTAATCTCACTAAAGTCGCGATTATGACGAACCATGGCTGATAGTGCCATCTGCATCGGTAACATTGATGGGTTAAATGCCGCACTTTCGGCGTAACGACCGCAGAATGTTTGCCCATCTTTGGTTTCTAATACTACAGCAGCATAGCTCTCAGTGTATGGGGCATAGCTTAAGCTTGCATGATCGAGAGCTTCAATGATCATTGGGTCTGAGCTGTCTAATGCAAACTCATGTTGCTGCTTAGAAAGTAGTGGGCTGGTGATATTTAGATCGCTTGGCCCAAATGCATAGGGTAAATAGTGCGATAAAGGCTTGGCATCTTGGCTTGGGAGGTGGATCTTTATTGTCTGCCCAGACACTAGCTCATTCATAAATTGACGACAATGGCCACAAGGTGATTCATTTACTATGATATCTTCGATTGCGGTCTCGCCACTTAACCAAGCGTGACTTATGGCGCTTTGTTCGGCATGAACACTATGAAACAGCGCTTCACCACTTAACTCTATGTTTGCGCCCATATAGATATCGCCACTTTTACCTTTAGCGATCGCACCCACATAAAACTCACTGATTGGAGGCTTGGCTAGTGCCGCAGCAATCGGTAATAATTTTAATAGTAGTTCATCGACAGGTAACTCTGCGGCTGCCGCCAAATCGGCAATCTGTTGTGCGTCGATATGACCAGCAAAATCTTCATTCAGAATGGGCACCAACTTGTCTGCCAATACTTGTGGCAGTTGAGCTATGCAGTGAATAAATCTATCTTGCATCAGCTTGATCCTTAATTGTTAAGCTATTGGAAAATCATTTTAGTAACTAAGTTACCATGATAATGGGATCGGAATCCCATTTCATCGGATGTTTCGGCTACAAATGGCTAAGATAATGACATAAAGCCTGTAATAATTTCTGTTTTTCTTCATCGCCGTCGGTTTCATTGAGCAAGGTTTCTAATCTGATAAGGTAATCGGGATCATTTAGCCTTTGCTGGCAAAACTCTCGCCAGCGATATTGCTCTGAATCATCGAAGGTCTCAGGATAGTTACGGCCGCGATATCTAAACAACATCTCTTTAAGTCTAGGATCATCGAAATGCAGATCAAGTGCCGCAAGATTGTGTGGTTGAGTATGGCGGATTATCTCCATTTTATTTTTATCAGCACTGCTAAAGAAACCGCCACTGTAGAGTTGTAAATCGGGATCTGTTATCTCATTCCCATGATCTGTATCGAAGACTGCAACGAGTTTTTCTCTAATTTCAGGATGTTTTCTTAATCGTTTATATTGCTCACGCGCAAAATCTTTATCTATTGATAATCGCTGTGCATTTTCATCGGTAAGACTTTTTGCTGGGGCTAGAAAGGGGCACTTATTGATATGAATTTGTTTTAGTCCAATAGGTAGCTCATCGGGGGCTAAATCGGCGCGCGGCGTATACATACGCTGTTTGATCTGCTCAACGTCAAGTTCGATTAGCGGGGTAATATCCATGGCCAAATTGACACATATAATGGCATTTTTATTAGTACTATGATGGGCAACGGGGGCGATGAGTGTTGTGCATCCATGTAGTGCACTTATTTTTGAACTGACATGCAATAAAGGTTGCATATTGAGCACATCAATCAGTTTGGTTACTTCGGTTTTTTTACGCAAACTAAAATAGAAATCAAATAGTTTAGGCTGCATCTGTTTGATTAATTTAGCCATATCAATGGTTGCGTATACATCCGACATCGCGTCGTGCGCTTTTTCATGACTGAGGTTATTGGCTTGGGTCAGGTGTTCAAGCTTAAAACTTGGAGCACCGTCTTCTTTCGTTGGCCAGTTAATACCGTCAGGTCTTAATGCATAACAGGCTCTGACGAGATCGATAATGTCCCAGCGTGAGTTTCCCTGCTGCCACTCCCTGGCATAGGGATCGAAAAAATTACGGTAAAAGCCATAACGGGTGATTTCATCATCGAATCTCAGGGAGTTGTAGCCCGCAACACAGGTGTTGGGTACCGAAAATAGCTCATGCACCTTACCCATAAACTCTGATTCAGGAACACCTTTCATATTAGCGAGTTGTGGTGTTATTCCTGTTATCAGAATCGCCTCTGGCGACGGTAGATAGTCATTTGCGACTTTACAATAAAAAGTCACTGGCTCGGAAATGATATTAAGGTCTAAATCGGTACGAATACCAGCAAATTGTGATGGCCTATCTTTTGCCGGATTGGCGCCGAAAGTCTCGTAGTCGTGCCAGAAGATACTTGCTGAATTACTTGATGACATAGGGGAAATTACACAATGAATATTGTGTTCTATCATAGCATCGACAAACTCAAGAGTGCCATTGTCATGCCAAATTAATGGCTATTTAGCAGAGTTTTCTTGCTTTTAGAGTTGGCAGGCCAATTATATCCTAGGTACAATGAGGCTTAATTATAGGGAACCTTCATGTTTGAGTCGCTACTTACCCAGCCGCAACGGTTAGAACTACCCCAAGGCGGATATATTATCTTGACCTTGAGTGAAAATGTAAGCGATCACAGCTTGTTACAGACAACTGGAGGGCATATCGCAGAGTGGGTGATCGTAGAAAGTAATGACTATAAGGTAAGTCTTCTAGCTCGTGTTCATCCTTTTCTTAAACTCGAGATTCACTCGAATTTTGTTGGCGACGTAAATAATGATGCCGATCAGCTCATTAGCCGTACCGCGGGTCAAGGAGTTCGGCTCTTCAGCGCGATTGGTTATTCACCATCTATTTGTGCAAGCATATTGCGCCAAGGCTTGGTGATTAAGATCACTGCCGAGTTATCTGGGGTAAACTTTATTCCTTTATTCGATAAGCAATGGCAACTAATCGAATTAGAGCGTGATTATAGGATGTTTGGCGCACCGTATGAACTTCGCCGTGCTAATGCTGTTTTAGCGCGAGCGCGTGATTTTCAATTAACCCCGGAAAAATTATTACTTGAGATTAGCGAGATTGAAATAGTTAGAGGTGAATTGCGATCTTTTGTCGATAAGCGTCAAATTCATGAGCATCGCACACTTCTGAACGACATATCTAATCTTGATACCCAGTTACAGCGCCGAAAACAGTTAATTTCACGGCAATATCACCAATCGTTAGAGCGGGTCAATTGGCAGCATGCGGCCAATCATGTGGATAGTTTTGAGGTGTTGCAACGTAAAATTGAGTCTTATCAGTTACTCGCTCCGCCTGAACTTAATGCGATGGTTGAGCAGCTATTTGTTGATGATAGTGAGTAATATTCTTCAGGGCTGTTAATCTTTTGAGCTTAATTTTTATTCTAATTCAATGATGTTAGTGGCAACCGAGAGCGACAGGACTTAACGGGTTAATCTGAAAAGCTCATAACACGGTAATAGCATTACTGAAACGTCAACAGGCCTTAATATTGTTTAAATATTTTCGGAAAATACCATGAATTATCGTTGCCCAATCTGTCTGCAACCTTTAAATCTTAATCAAATGACTTGGTCTTGTAGTAACAATCATCGATTCGATTGTGCAAAAGAGGGCTATGTCAACCTCCTGCCTGTTCAGAAGAAACGTTCAAAAGATCCTGGTGATAATAAGGAGATGATGTTTGCTCGCAGAGAGTTTTTAAACAAGGGATACTATCAAGCGATGAGCGATAGAGTTAATCAGTTGGCTGTCCAGTTTGCACTGAGTGCTGTACGAGGGCTAGATATAGGTTGCGGCGAAGGCTACTACTCTCATCGATTGCAGCAACAGATGGTGTCACGAGGTGAGTTTGCACTCAACGGTGTCGATATCTCTAAATCGGCACTTAAATATGCGGCAAAACGCTATAGAGATATCGATTTTTGTGTCGCAAGTAGTTTTGAAATGCCTTTTGATGATAACTGTTTTGATTTTATGTTGAGAATATACGCTCCGTCTCTTGACGTTGAACTTAGGCGAGTAGCGAAAGACGGTGCTATTTTGATCACTGTTTCGGCAGGGCCACAGCATCACTTCGCGCTAAAAGAGTTGATTTATGATAATCCAAGGCCTCATCCTGATATAGTGAGTGAGATAGAGGGATTTGAGCTGATCCATAGTGAGCGAGTTGAACAGGTTTTACAGTTATCTGATGCTGTCGATATTCAACATTTTTTAGCCATGACTCCTTATAATTGGAAGTTTACTGCTGAACAAAAGCAGGAATTAACAAAACAGGCCTTTGAGTGTGAGTTAGATTTTAAGATTGAAGTTTTTCGAGCCAACTAGCTTGTTAGCTGTTGTTTAAGCTATCTATTTTTACAGTGTGATTGGGAGTTAGTGTTTTTATACAAATTTTATCTTGATTGATTTGGAACAACTGACAGAAATTTAAGTAAAAAATCGGAATTACGACGTTCAATGGTTGTTGACATACTGCCAGAATGATTTATAGTAATTGGAGCTTGAAGGTTGGGCTTAACTTTATGTGTTCAATACGACCAGTTCGTCCTGTTAACATAAGTAATACCGGCATTTTCCAGCTCTACTGCCGTTTAAGGCTTTATTTTATTTAGTTACAGGATTTATATCATGTCTCAAGTTACTGGCGTTGTTAAGTGGTTCAACTCTGACAAAGGTTTTGGTTTTATCGAGCAAGAGTCTGGCCCAGACGTTTTCGTACACTTCCGTGCGATCAACTCTGACGGTTTCAAAACTCTTGACGAAGGTCAGAAAGTGCAGTTCACTGTGACTCAAGGTCAAAAAGGTCCACAAGCTGAGAACGTAACTGTTCTTTAAGCTGACCTTTAGTAGCTAACGCTACTAAAAATATTAATAAGGGCTACGATTTATCGTGGCTCTTTTTTTGTATTAAAAATTCTCAAACCCTCCAATTAATGCCATTTACATTCGTTAATTACGCCGCTCTATCCACTTTTCTGGCATTCATTTTTGATCCTAGCTCTACGTGAAATAAAGATGATTTAAGCGAGAGCATTAGTTCAAGCGTGTCATTAAAAGCCAGTAATATACTATTTATACTGACTTGGCATGACATACATAATCTCAAGTTTTACTCTTTTTGTGCATTTATTCGTTTCTTGAATGCTTTCTTGGTCTCTTGATCTGCTTGCTGATACCAAAAATCCAGCATCTTTCCGACATCGATTTGCTCAGTGTCATCTGTTTTACTATCACTTTTCATTACTTGTGTCTCGATTGATATCGGTTTGGAAGTATTAGTGGGCAATAGGGCTGCAGGAGCCGATGTCAGGTTGTACGCTTTGAGTTCTTGCTGGTAGTTTCGTCCGAGTTGGATCCCCTCTTTAGTTAGTGTATCTATGTGGTAGGAGATAGATTCTCCATGGTTATTGGTGATGGTGACGTTAGGCGCGTGATTAAATTTAATTGCATCTTTTGATGAATTAATCGACGACAACTCTATTGTGTAGACACTATCTTCACCAGTAAAAGTCAGGATGACAGGGTCTGACGTGAAACGTTGTCGTTGACCTTGTTGTCTGTAGTTTGATTGATACTTGAATACAATTTGTTGAGTACCATTATCGGCAGTTAACGACCTGTCTTCTATCTCTTCAGCATTAAGTAGCAGTGGCTCAGTATTATTGGGCAAGTTAATTGTGATAGCGGCTTGTGCGGTAGGTAATAGCAAAAATGAGCTTACCAGCGACATAGGTAATGATTTTTTCATAGTAGGATTGGTAAATGGATCTGTATTAGGTTTATAGCATTCAGTGATGGGTTTGCAAATGACTAACACTGATGATTAGACCGAGAATCCAGATGTTTATCTGTTGGATGCGGGGAGAATAACAGTAATTGATTTGGATGAGCGTTATACTGCCATGAGTTTTGTAGTCGGAGAGTCGCGTGTTAACCAAAATATTAATAACATTACTGGTTATTGCTGGTGCATTGTTCTACATCCGCAGGCCCGCCAAGGTCAGCCGCACGGAAACGGCGGGCCAATTAGGGCAACGGATATTATTTCGTTATGTTGCCTTCGCTATTGTTGTTCTGGCTATCATTGGCAGTGGGGCCTATTGGTATTGGTCATGGGAAGAGGGGAATGAGGTCGTCAGTGTCACCATTGTCTCCCCTGTGCAAGAAAAGACCACGATTTATCGAGTGCATAAGCGTGATATAGGCATTAATGAGCTCACTACCATAGAAGGGGTTAAAGTACGTTTATCTAATCAAGAGCGTATTATCATTGCACCTAAAGTAACCCAGTAGCGAGTTCAGTTGCTCACATTTTTGATCGGGCAAAGCAGCTCGGTGGAATATTTTATTGTTCGTTGTTTATATTCCACCCAGTATGATCGTAAAAGCTGGTCAATGGCGCGTTATTGGGTAGAATAAAGCGATATTTTACCCTGCGCTGAGATGGGTTTACTTTTCATCTTAGTGTTTTTTCAGGAGGCCCTATGATCACTGCTTATGTCTATGAAGATAGTAAGTTATCTATCGTCGAATTAAATGTTCAAGATAGCGTCCCATCGGGTACATTATGGTTAGATCTGTTTAAACCCGAAGAGGATGAGCGTGAGTGGCTAAGAGGCTATTCAGTAGAGGAGTTGCCTGAAGAGGAAGATATCAATGAGATTGAGGCTTCTGCTCGTTTTTATCAAAACAAAGATGGTTTACATATTAATTCGCTTTTCCCTCAGCGTGTTGGCCAAGATGTAAAGGGCGTCAACATCTCGTTTAATTTACGTTCTCAATTTCTAGTGACCTTACGCGAAGATGATGTTGGTCTGATCCGACTGCTTAGGAACTATTTACGTTTGGGGCGGTTAGAGGTGAAAACACCGCAAGCACTTTTCTTAGAGTTATTTAACCTTAAAGTTGATTACCTATCGGATCTGATTGAAGACGTTTACTCGGTCCTTGAAAATGTGGGCGAGCAAGTTTTTGAAAGCGATGAACTCGATGATGTATTTAAACTCATTACCTTACAAGAAGATTCTAACGGAAAGATCCGTTTAAGTTTGCTCGATACCCAAAGATCCTTGCGTTATATGCAGCGTTATTATCGTGGTCAATTGAGTGATGAGGATTTAAAAGACTTACGTGAGATGTTGTCTGATATTGAATCTTTGATGCCTCATAGTCAGTTTATTTTCGATAAGCTCAACTTTTTACTTGATGCTGCAATGGGTTTTAGTGGATTACAGCAGAATAAAATTATTAAGATATTTTCGGTTGCTGCGGTTATTTTCCTGCCACCTACCGTGATAGCAAGTGCCTACGGCATGAACTTTGCCAATATGCCTGAACTCGAGTGGCAATGGGGTTATCCCATGGCGATTTTAATGATGTTCGGTAGCGCAGCATCGACTTACTTTTTCTTTAAACGTAAGGGATGGCTATAAGGCTTTTTTACTTGGGTAAGGCAGGATCGCTGCCTTATTTTCTTTATAGGTTTTGGGATTGGTTATTACTTCATTAAGGGATAAAAATTTGTCGTTCATCAGTTTTAACGACAAGTAACACCTAGCATAAGGGTTGCTACAACGGGACATCTGCAGCTTTAGATGATGACAAATCGATTCTAGTTGAGGACGATTTCGTTCAGCAGCTTCATTGATCACTTCTTGGCTGAGATTGTTTTGTAAGTTTGTTAATTGTTGTGGCGCATGTTGGGCTAACCACTGCAAACTATCGAAGTCAGGTAATTCAACCATATTACTCCCGATGTTAGTTGAGCCCAAAAGCCCAAGCACTCCTACTACTATTTTAGTTACTGATCAAGGATAAGGGTAGCTAACCTGAAATAGAAAGCATAAATAGCTTGAATTTAGGACAATAAATGTATCTTAAACAGTCCACTATTCCTCTAACGGCAAAGGGCTCTTGCCCCCTAAATGCACCTTGTTAGAAAAAAGAACTGTTTGAGATAAAACAGGAGTAGAGCGACGAATTGAACCAGAGTTATCCAATCTCTTAACTCGGACTCAGGTTCGCTAGTTTAAGGCTTAGTGCTATCGCCAAAATAGTAACTGACGCGCTCTCTAGGGCTTAGATACTTATGGATCTTCTCTGGTAACGCCGATGGGGCTATACATTTTACAATGGTCAATCCTTCGCTTTCCAAATCGACGATCGGAGCCTGATCTTTGGGGACTAATGGGTCATAAACTAAAATTCTTGGAAACAATAGTTTTTCCAAATTAACCGCCATGACCATTGCAAATTGCCCACTAGAGAGTTCTACTACGCTGCCTGGTGGATAGATTCCAAGCATTTTTATTAGTTTACCTATGGTCTCATGGTTGAGTTTTTCTTTATAATTTTTATAAAGAAAACCCAATGCGGCGTAAGGCGTCTTCGCCTTTTTTTGACCCTCTGGATGGCACAGTTGGTCATAAAGATTGACTGCAGCAACAAGCTGTGTCGGTAGGGTTATCTGTTCCCCTTTTAAGCCTTTGGGGTAACCCGTTCCGTCGAGGTATTCATGGTGATCTCTGACGATGGGAAGCGCAGTTTCAGGGAAGTTATCAGCCAGCTTGAGTAATTCAACTCCCATTGCAGGGTGTTGTTTGATGAAGTTAATCTCTGGTGTTGTGAGCGGTGTCTTTTTACGCGTCAACTGAGATGGAATTTTTAATTTACCAGTGTCATGAAATAGCGCTCCAATACCGACAGCTTCGATCTCTTCTCGCGACCATTCCAGCTCTTTTGCGACCATCATTGATAGCACGGCGACGTTAAGAGAATGATAGTAGATCCCTTCACTGTCTTTGGCGTCGCTCATTAAGTGTAATACAAGATTTTCCGAGTTGATGAGTTGCTCTGTAATGTCAGAGATTAGCTCTTTTGCATCACTGATGGCGTTGAGTGGACGATTTCGTAGTTTAGATATCAGGTTACGCATCATGGCAACAGATCGGTCGAACTGTTGCTCTGTTTTTTGTAAATCTCGCCTCATCTTTTTAAGGTGTTCAATTCTGTCGAGCTTGTTTTTGTCCATCTCCGCTTGCAATGCATCCATTTCGGCATCGGACTGCTTTATCGTCTTTTCGTTTGTGACTTCCTTGCTTAACGGAGGAACTGTACTTTTGCTAAGATCAACAAATACATAATCGATACCGAGTTTTTTAATTAACTCAATTTGGGCTTCTTCTTTAAGACGGAATGAATTAAATAAAAATGGATGCTCTTTCCATGAGACTGGTAATCTTACAAAATTGCCGACTTGAAGTTGACTCGCTTTTACCTTACAGCTTTTGCTCATGTGATTTTTAGTTTACCTTTATGTGACGTTTATTCTATCTCAACTTGCCAGCTTTACAATTACTTAAGCTCTGTGTCAGCATAGATGCAATAAAAATAGCCTAAGTTAGAGATTGAGTCATGGATTTTATTGAAGTTTATCCTGATGCGATACCCGAAGAGTTATGTGATCGCTTGATGGCGGCCTTTGACTCTCATCCTGGAGTGATCGATGGACAAACGGGTCACGGAGTTGATCTTGAGAAGAAAGTGAGCCGTGATATCACCATGGATAATTTTCAAGAGCTTACACCACTAAAAAATGAATTACTTAATTATACGCTAAAAAATGCAGCAAATTATTTTGATAAGTATTCTATGGCCCTAATGGGTGGTGTTGCGGTGAAAGTTGCCGATGAGCAGGGCAAGCCTACAACCTTGACGCCAGAGAATTTTGAACGATTAGGTCGCCATCGAGTTCAACCTTTGGTGCAATACCTCTATCGTAGCGGGGCGATTAATATTCAGAAGTATATTCAAGGCAAGGGCGGTTACCCCCATTGGCACTCTGAACAGTTTCCACAATTGGGACACAATGAAGCCTTGCATCGAGTGGTATTGTATATGTATTACCTTAACGATGTAGAAGAGGGTGGCGAAACCGAATTCTATTATCAGCAACGCAAAGTTCAACCGAAAAAGGGCACTATGGTTATCGCCCCCGCGGGGTTCACCCATAGCCATAGGGGAAACATGCCCATTAGTGGTGACAAATATATTGCCACCTCATGGATAATGTTTAATCGAGCTGAAAAGCTATATACCCCTGTGGGTTAATCTATGACTAGATGGGGATGGTGATAGTAAACTTCGCTCCTTCAAGCTGTGAAGTTTCTATTGCAAGCGTTCCATTGTAGCTAGTGACGATCTCATTACAGACAGCTAGGCCAATTCCTTGGCCTGCTTTTTGTGTATCGGCTCTAGCACCTCGCTCTAGGATATCTTGCCTGATTTTTTCGGGTATGCCTGGGCCATCATCTTCTACGATTAACACAAACTCGCTGTTGTCATTGTAATATGAGCTGACGACGACTTGGCTAATGCACATTTTGAATGCGTTTTCCATAAGGTTGCCACAAAGCTCCATTAAATCGCCTTTATCACCAGGGAAAGCTTGCTCTTTAGCAATATCTGCGCTGAAATTTACTTGCTTGTCTCGATAAACCTTAAATAACATCTGTGTAAGCTGCTCTACTAGTGGGCTAACTGGTGTCTGTTCCTGCTTGAGTCCTTTTCGACCTAGCATTGCGCGTTTCAATTGATATTTGACCAGTTGATCCATTTGACTGACCTGTTCCATTACTTTCTCACTCGCGGCATCCTTATCTAAACTTGTATCGTCGGTAATGGCGTGTACTGCGGCTAAACGTGTTTTAAGGCTATGAGCCAAGTCGTTCATTGCGTTTTGATACCGCTCTTGCTGCGCGCTTGATTGTACCAATAACTGGTTAAGCGCTTGAGTGACGCCTTCTAATTCAACCGGGTAATCTTGAGAAAGGGACTTGGCTTTGCCACTACTGACTTGCTGTAACTCATTTCGCATACGTACTAATGGCCGCATTCCCCAATAGCCAGCGCTAATGAGTAGCACGAGTGCGAGTGCGAATAGCATTCCTAAGCGCCAGTAGGTACGGCGACTGAATTTATTTAACTCTTGCTCTAAGTTATGGGCATCTTTCATGACCAATAAGTTGTATTGCTGGTTCGCCAACTCTACAGAGAGTAGATAAACAAAGTAATTTTTGTTATCGGACAGGTTGAGATAATAAGGAGGCGCATCTAAACGAATATCGTTAAATCGCTCGCATGCATCAAATAAACCACGGTCTACGGCAAGCGAAGAGGTCCATACTTGTTTGTAGCTTTTATCGCAGCTTGCCAGAATATACTTTTCTGGCGTGGTATTTTCTTCCAACCAGTTGGTATTTTCTGGGATCAGATTATGCTCTTTTAGCTCTGCAGCCACTTTAGGGATCTCAGCGATCAGTTTAGCGGTTTCCTCATTGTAATTGTTCTGAGCATAAAGAATATTCACTAGCCAAGCTAAGCCAAAGCCTACTAGGGCAATGATTGACAATGAGGTGACAAACATGCGGGTGAGTAGGCGGCGTTTCAATTTAAGTTTTAGCTGCATGGAAGATTAAACTTGTAGCCTTGACCACGAATAGTGGCAATTGGATTATCTAACCCACCGTTTGAGAGTTTTTTACGTAATCGGCTTACCATGACTTCTATCGTGTTTGGGTCGCCCTCTTTATCACCATAAATGACATCTAAGAGACGTTGTTTCGCCACGACTTCGTGACAATGGCGCATGAGGTATTCCAAAATCAGGTATTCAAATGCGGTAACCTCCATTGGCTCGTCGTTTAGTGAAACTTGTTTAGCGGCAAGATCTAACGCTAAAGGGCCACTGGTAATGATAGGTTTTACAAAGCCTGCGCTGCGACGAACGAGCGCGTCAAGCCTAGCGACTAACTCCTCTTTTTGAAACGGTTTGACGAGGTAATCATCGGCGCCCGCATTTAGGCCTTCGACTTTATCTTGCCAATTAACGCGGGCGGTGAGGATTAAAACAGGGGCTTTAAGCTCTGCATCTCTTAAACTTTGAATAAGGCTTATGCCATCTTGATCGGGTAGACCTAAATCAACAATGGCAACATCAATAGGATAATTGGTTGCTTGATAAAAGCCCTCTTTGGCAGTCAATGCGACCTGAACTTGATTACCTAATTCACTTAATTGGACTTTTAGATGGTGCGATAAAATAGGATCGTCTTCAACAACCAATATTCTCATTTATTTTGCCTATTTAATTATTTAGTGCAGTTTAACGATTTCTATTTATGATGCCAACTGAGCCAGTAACTTGAAGGGGAATTTTAGCGCGGTTTAGCTTAACAGGGGCTGACATCCAGCCTATTAGTGAGTAAATTATTGATGATAAGGAAAAAGAATTAGTATCGTCTAGGAATTTGGTCGACTAATGGTTAAAATCGGCTCTCTTTTAAATTGATGGAAATACCTCATGTCGTTAGTTAAAACGGTTTCTCTACTGCTTGCATGTTTAGTTATGCCTGCTGCTTGGGCTCAAACCTTCACGTTTACCGCTATTCCTGACGAGAATGAGAGTCAGCTTAAAACACGTTTTGATAAGGTTGCTCGATATTTGGAAGCAGAGCTTGGAGTTGAAGTCGCTTATGTCCCTGTAAAATCTTACGCAGCGGCGGTTACGGCCTTTCGTAATAATCAAGTGCAATTAGCTTGGTTTGGTGGCCTTTCTGGCGTGCAGGCTAGACGTCTGGTGCCGGGGTCAAATGCCATTGCACAAGGATATGAGGATCAATATTTTAAAAGCTATTTTATCGCTCATCACTCCACGCCATTAGTTCAATCAACTAATTTTCCTAACCTCAATGGTTATACTTTTACGTTTGGTTCGAAAGGGTCAACTTCTGGTCGATTAATGCCGCAGTTTTATATCGAACGTAACATGGGCAAGAAGATTGAAGATATTTTCCCTCGTACTGGGTTTTCGGGTGATCACAGCCGCACGATTGCGCAGGTGGAGGCCGGGGCTTATCAAGTTGGTGCGGTAAATTATAAAGTATGGGAATCAATGGTTGAGAAAGGTGAGGTCGATACCAATAAAGTGAAAGTGATTTGGGAGAGTCCTGCTTATCCTGATTATCAGTGGACCGTTAGAGCTGGAGTGGATCAAGTGTACGGCGCGGGTTTTAGCGACAAACTAAAGAGCGTGCTAATCAATATGAAAGATCCGGACCTATTAGCCAGTTTTCCTCGCCAGTCTTTTGTAGAGGCCACTAATCAGGCTTATGAACCGATAGAGTCTGTGGCTCAAACGATTGGTTTGTTAGATTAATTTCGTGTTAGCGCTAGAGTCAATATCGCTGCATTATCACGATAAACGTGTGATCGATGAGCTGTCGCTATCTATCGCCCACGGTGAAAAGTTGGCTATAGTGGGGGCTTCAGGCGCGGGTAAGTCAACCTTGCTTAGCCATATCTATCAGCAACTTCAGTGTAATGCGGCATTGTGCTCTCAGTCTCAAGGCCTCGTGGATGCATTAAGCGTTTATCACAATGTATTTATGGGGGCGTTAAGCCGACACCATTGGCTCTATAATTTGGCTAACCTAGCGTGGCCGTTTAAGCGGCATCTTAGTGATGTAAAATTACTTTGTGATTCACTGTTTCTTGATGTTTCACTCGATACTAAGGTGTCCTCCTTGTCTGGTGGACAGCGTCAGCGAGTTGCTCTTGCTCGAGCCATTTATCAACATCAGCCAGTCTTTATTGGAGATGAGGCTTTTTCTGCACTGGATCCTATTATGGCCAGGCGTTTGGTTGAGCTGGTGCTGGCTAAGCATGAGACGGTTATCATGGTATTGCATGATTGTGCTTTGGCCTTAGCGCATTTCGATAGAGTCATTGGCTTGCAACAAGGCAAGATAGCATTAGACAAACCAGCTAAACAACTGAGTGCGCAGCAGCTTAGTGACTTTTTCGATAATGCGCCAAAGATTGCAGTGTAATAAGCGTGACTAGATTTGGTTTTGTCGGCTCTTGGCAACGGCTAACGCTTGCCATTTGGTTTGTTGCTGTTATGTCGGCGTATTTTGCTGATATTGCCATTATTTCGTTAGAACCATGGAGTGAACTCTCTCGCATGGCGCTAGGCTTCATCACGCCCGATTTTTTTGCCACTGAATCTCTCATCAATGCGCTATGGTTAACCGTCAGTTTTGCGCTGTTAGGTGTCGCCTTAGGTCTACTGATTGGCGCACCGCTTTCGTTGATTTATCAATCAAAATTTGTTTCTGGGCTCTGCGCCATGGTGCGTGGCATTCACGAGATATTTTGGGCGTTGCTATTCTTACAACTATTTGGTTTATCGCCTATTACGGGGATTTTAGCGATCGCTTTACCCTATGGTGCGACATTTGCCCGAGTTTTCCATGATATTTTGCTGCAGTCTCCTAACACAACAACCCACACCATGCCTCGCGGTGTGGACAGGATCAGTCGTTATACCTATGGCAAGTTAGGGCATGTTTATCCCTTGGTCTTGGCTTATATTCGCTATCGGTTTGAGTGTGCACTTCGCAGCAGCGCAGTGCTTGGTTTTATTGGTATGCCTACCATAGGCTTTTATCTTGAGACCGCCTTTCGTCAAGGAAACTATCATGAAGGGGCGGCATTATTGATCTTATTGGTGCTACTTATTGGCACTATCTCTTGGTGGGTAAAGGCAAAGCTGATCCCGGTTTATCTGTTGTTATCTCTTGTGACCTTGCCCCCCATCGGTGCCGTTGATGGTTTATTAGTGTGGCAATTTATTAGTCATGATTTGCTACCTCCAGGGATCAATGGCATCGCTTATGGCCAGATTGAGCTGAGTCAGGGGATAGATCAGTTTATTAATTGGTGGCAGCAACTGACCTTTGAGCAAGCTTTACCTGGGATGCTGGCGACATTGGTTTTGGCGCTATGCGCATTAGGTGCAACACATCTACTGGCAATGTGGGGATACCTAGCAGCGAGTCGACATCTGCGTGGCCGATTAGCAGCTAACGCTGGTCAGCTGTTGCTGCTGATATTAAGGTCGATACCTGAATACTTGCTGGCCTTTATTTTTATGATGTTGCTTGGGCCATCTATGTTACCCGCCATAGCGGCGCTAGCACTTCATAATGGCGCATTAATCGCGTATTTGGTCTCGAGACAGGACGGTGCAATAAAACCCAGTGAATTGTATTGTCCGCGATTTGACCATTTTTCTTACGAGATTCTGCCGCGGATCTACCCAAATTTAATCTCGCTGCTATTTTATCGCTTTGAGATTATTTTGCGTGAAACAGCCATTTTCGGCGTATTGGGAATAGCGACCTTAGGTTTTTATATTGACAGTGCATTTGCTGAAATCCGTTATAGCAATGCACTGTATTTATTGCTGACGACAGCCCTGTTAAATGTAATTGTCGATATTATAGCTCGTCGATTATTAGCCAAACGATTGCCTCAAGGCGTGGTGCTTGGGCAAGCTTCCTGTGTTGCTTAGCCTTTATTGCTGATTAGTGCGAGGCTTTAGCTCGGTGCTTGATAATGCCTTGGCAGCAAAATGCGGCTACTAAGGTAAATAAAGTGACTGCTGACATAATGATGGCTAATCTTAACCATGGTGCATCCATAGACATCCTCATCTGCACAGCATCATAACCACTGATGCCCCATACCCCAAAGGCGCAAAAAATTAAGCTTATTTGTAATATTCTCGCGCTATAGCGATGACGGATAAACAGTAGCAGGGGAGCGCTAATAAACACTAGGCTCCAAAGCGTTTGTCCATAACGTAAAAAATGCGCGCCAATTAGCGCAAATGCCAAGAAAATAATGAAAACGCGCCACCACATAGTTATCTCCCGCAAAGGTGTTAAGGCCAAAGGTATTAAGGCCTAAGATTTTGAGCCGAGAGTAACCTGTGTTTAAGTTTGATGCTAGCAGCGCGCCCCTTTTTCTGTCGTAAGTATCGCTTTCGTCAATTATTTCACCGTTGCCGTCTCAAGGGCGCGTTGTACTTGCTCTGCTTGTTGAGGGCTTAACTTTGTACTCTTGATTAACTTGATCAGCTGTTCGGTCTCGATCACTGAGTCTTCATTTATAACAACAAAATGTTTATCGTCAATGTCACTCATTTCAAGATCAACATCGATGTCAAAGTCGATATCATTCATGCCTTCAGTCAGTTTGGTGATCTCAATTGCGAGTCGCTCCATTTCTCGTTCAAATTCGCCGCCGTTTTTTTCGAAGATGATTTCAAACTCACGGGCTTTTGCTTCTAGTTCGGCAGCTTTAGCTTCCATTTCGGCACTTTTTGCCTCAAATTTTGCACTGTGTTTTGCGAACTCGGCATGTTTATGGGTCATCTTTTCGGTTAGCTTGGCCAGTTTCGCCTTATCCGCCTCTGATAGCTGTGAATGGAATACACGGATTTTGCCACTATCTTGATCGTAGAGGCGGCTGATGAGTTTGAACAGTTTATTTTGGGTCGATTCAGGCAGTTCCGATAAGCGTTCTTTTAACTGGGAGCGATCGCTTATCTCTTGTGGGGTCAAGGTCAGTTGATGCTCTTCACCATTGTTTGTAAAAACGATTTTCGTCAACTCATTTTCATCTTGAGTGATGAGAGTATGACTCGTCCTGTCATTTAACTCGATGGTGTGTAGATCGTTTGGCACCGCCCACAGTGAAAAAGAAAGTAGCGCGGAGCAGGCGATCAGAGCCGAGATTTGTTTAATTTTCATGGTACATCCTTTTTAAGTCGATAAGTTCTAAGTTGGCAAGTGTTAAGTTATGCCGTTCTAAGGCCGGATTAACTTTATTGCTAAGAGGGGTTAGCGAGGAATGTGCCATGTTTATCTAAGCGTTTTTTTTCATAGGGTTAGGGATGTTTTTTCCGTTAGCAGGTTCGGTGTTATGCCTGATTTGCGGTAGGGATTTCCTCATATAAGGAAGTTTTATCAAACTGTGTTACCGTAAATGACTAATATTAATCTGTTTTAACTTGGTACTGTTCTTGTGTAGCAATGTCGGTATGTAGGGCGTATCTGTTTTGTTTAGTAAGGCGCAGATCGCCCAAGGTTTATCGCTAGTACGGAGAAAATATGTCGATTAAACGTTATTTGTTCATGCTCTTTGGTGCTTTGATCATATTGCTTGGCGTAAGCCAGCTATTGATTTCGCAATATTATAAAGCCCAATTGCAAAATGAACTCAGTGAAAGTTCGCGTACTTTGTCGCAAAATCTGGTGAAAGTATTAATCGACAATGTTGATAGTGAGCGGCAGTTCTTTGTTGAGTTTGATGATCAAAACGTGCAGGAAAAACTGAGCGGCATCGAAGAGGTTCGCGCTGATTTTGAGCGTGACATCGAAGAGGTGAGTGCTGAGATAACCCGCCTTAGTGAAGAGATGGTGCGTCAAGAGACACAAGAGCCAACCAATGATCAGCAACAAGAGCGTAAGATTAGCGCGTTATTGCAGGCAAAGCAGCAGGAGCTTCGTGCATATCTTGAAGAGATGGCAACCCATGAGCGTGAAATACAACATCTACAGCGAGCGAATATCGCCGAAGCCAAGCGTGAAGCCGCTAACGCCTATAAAGAGCGTCTTCATCAGGCTGTAAGCCAGATCCAGATAGATGCTAATAGTTGGCTAGAAAAGGGCAAGGTTGCCATTATTGAAACGCCTAATATCAATGCCGATGGAGAGATGTCATTTGAGTTTACTCATGATATTGAAGTGCCGAGTGTGGATACCAATAATCAGTTGGAGCGTTTTAGCGAGTCGATGTTTGTTCTTATTCTATTGAGCTCTATTGGTGGTCTGTTGCTTGCCTACATACTTAGTCACGTGATCAGTAGTCCGCTATCGCAACTGGCAAAAGGCCACAAAAAACTGGGCGAGGGCGAGCTAGGCTATCAAGTTGAAGAACAAGGAGTTAAGGAGCTAAAAACGATTATTGGCGGCTTTAACAAGATGAGTAGCCAACTTAAAAGCTTAAGTGAGCAAGCGCATTTAATGGCGCAACATAAGCAGCTAGCCGAGTTAGGCGAAGTCACAAGAGGCATAGCTCATAGCCTACGCAATCCGTTACATACCGTGGGCTTATTATCTGAAGCCGCTTCTCACGCTGGTACGAAAGAGGAAGCGAATCCACTACTGGATCAGATCCAGCAAAAAATCACTATGATGGATAAGAGTATTCAGTCCTTGTTGACGTTATCGAGTAATCACGTTAATCGACAAACATCGGTGCCATTAGCGGCGATGATTCAAGATATTTTACTTGAGCTTTCAGTGAATGGCAGTAAACCGAAAATCACCTTTGAATGTAGCGCAGATAATTCGGTTATTTTGGGGGCGGAATCGGAAGTACGCAGTATCGTGCACGCGGTGTTAATTAACGCGGTTGAAGCGACTCCTGACTCGGGTACTATTAATGTTGGGCTGGATAAAAAGGCGGAGTATTACCAGATAGTCGTTGCCGATACGGGCAAAGGGATAGATGCCGATATTCGTGACAAATTGGCTAAACCTCATGTGACCACAAAAGCGGAGGGCACAGGGATGGGGATCTACATTGCAGAGCGGTTAATTGAGGGACATTATGGTGGCAAAATTGAGTTTAATGATAACCCCGGTGGCGGAACGGTAGTGACGCTAACCTTTGCTATCTCTAAAGACATACAGAGTGAGGCCGATTAATGGAATTGCCTAAGTTAACCATTTTAGTAGTCGAAGATGAACCCGATCAACGCCATCTCATCGTACAGATGCTCAGTGCGGCAAATTATCAACTCGACAGCGCCGATAGTGTGGAGCAGGCGATCGTAAAGATTAAGGACTCACCACCAGACTTAGTATTTTCAGACTGGAAACTCGGTCAGCTAACTGGCATGGACCTGCTTAACTATGTTCGCCGAGAGCATCCTGATATGGGGTTTATTATCGCCACCGCATACGGCACGATAACCCATGCCGTTGATGCCATGCAGGCTGGCGCGGACGACTATTTAGCTAAGCCTTATCAGCGACAGAGCTTACTGCTGGCCATTGAAAAAGTCGCTAAGTCGATGGCGCTTAAACAGCAAAATCGGCGACTCACCTCTGAACTGTCTCAGCAACAACAGCTGGTGGGCTTAGTGGGTAAATCGGCCGTGATGCAAAAGGTGTATCAAAGGGTTGAGCGGGTGAGTGCCACCGATGCTACCGTGCTCATTGGCGGGGAAAGTGGTACAGGTAAAGAACTCGCTGCTCGCGCGCTTTATCAACTATCGACGCGAAGTCATAAACCCTTTATTGCCATCAACTGCGGCGCAATTCCAGAGACTCTGGCTGAAGCTGAGTTGTTTGGGGCCGAAAAAGGGGCTTATACCGGCGCGAACAGCTTAAAGATTGGTAAACTTGAAGCTGCCGATGGTGGCACTGTTTTTCTCGATGAGATCGGCGAGTTGCCTTTATTACAGCAAACGAATTTACTGCGTTTCTTGCAAGAGGGCGTCATCTCTCGACTTGGGCAGAATGGTGAGTTAAAACTTGATGTTAGGGTGATTGCTGCCACTCACAGAGACTTACAGCTTGAAGTCGCTGAAGGGCGGTTCCGTGAAGATCTCTATTATCGTCTAAATGTGGTGCCTATTCATATGCCTGCATTAAGAGATCGCCGTGAAGATATTGGGCGTTTGGTAGAGCATTTTTTACAGCTGCATAGTAAGCAATATGCAATGCAGCAACCCAAACTAACCCCCTTGGCAATGAAACAACTATTGGACTATTCATGGCCGGGTAATGTTCGAGAGCTCGCTAATCGTATCGAGCGCTTTGTGCTGTTAGGTGATGAGGATGAGATGGTCAATGAGCTCGCCAGTGAGGTGCGGACCATTAGCTCATCGAATTTTGTTTTACCCAATGAAGGATTAGAGTGGGAAATTTTTGAGCGAGATTGTTTGCAGCAGGCGATGTCGAGACATGATGGCAATCGCACTAAGGCTTCAAAGTTTTTAGGCCTCAGTTACAAGGCGTTTTTATATCGCTTGGAAAAGCATCAATTAGTGTAGACGCTCGCGATAAGTAGCCGCAGCTTTAGACCTATGTTACTGGTAACGCCTGAAGTGACAAAGCGTATGTCACCTTGGGGATCGATAATATAGATCGCCGGAAAAGCCATCGCCCCCCATTGTTGGTGTATGTTTTTATCGTCATTAATGACCTCAAATTGATAATCATGCTCACGCATAAACTGTGCAATCTCTTTATCAGAGCCTGATCCAACCGCAATCGTGACCACATGATGATCATCGACAAGCGTGTTCACCATAGGTGAGGTGACACGGCAAACTGGGCACCAAGTACCCCAAAAGTACACCAGTGTCGGCTCTGTTTCTGATAGAGAAATAGGTGCGCCAGCAATGGTTAGGCTCGAGAGTCTTGGTGCGTGACCATTAATCATGTGACGTTGCTGATAAGAAAGCGCTAAAAAAGCGATGATACCAAACAGCAGCAGATCTCTAAGCCAGCGTCGTAACCTTGTTTGGGGAAATAGTAGCTTGTTCCAAAAGGTTCTGTTTTTGTGTTGACTTGATCCGTTACTTGCCGTCATTTTTGACTAGCGCCTATAAATATTCACTCGGAGTTTGTCGGGTCCAGATTCGGCTGTAAGCCATTAATTGTGGGTAGAAGGTGCGAAAGGCTATCTCAATTTCAATATCCATTCTTTCAACGGTTTTTACTGCGCCATTAAAAATCTCAGGTTTTGATACACGCTTAGCCACAGATTCGATAGCTTTATGTAAACCACTCGGGCTCTCATAGGCCAAAAGCCAGTTCTCTTGCTTCATTTTAGGCACAATATCGATAAGTTTAATTGGCAGCTGTTGGGTATTTTCTATGTCTGAATAAGCCCTTTGGGCAAATTCAGCCAATGAATGATTGTGGTATTCATCCCAATATTTCGCCAACATATGGTCGAAGGCCAAATCGATGAGTATGGGGGCGGCACGTTGTAAAGAGGAGGGAAAAGCCGCACGTAACTCTTTAGTGAGTTCATGACTATCGGTTAACGAATCTATTTGTCTGTGCAGCCAAATGCCTTGTTGTAGCGCTTTGGGATGGTCAGCTATATTGCCCTTAGCAAAGTCGCCGGCTAAATTTGCTGCCAGGTTGGTTTTGCTATTATCTGCGAGGTGAAGGTGTGCAAGAAAGTTCATGAGGTTGTGTTTATTTTTCTTTATCAAAGCATTATTTTCACGTTATCATGCTCCTCTGTGCTAAGGAACCTTTATTTCCATTATCGCGCCAATGGTATCAAGTAGGTTGCCTTAAGGAGTGCACATTGCAATTAATCACTAACCTATCGGTTTTAAGGATCAAGGATGATATGGAACTGGTTGTCTAAGCTAATGACTAAAAAGGCACAACCTCAGCGTCGCCGAGTGCAGGTTGAGATACCTATAGAACAGCACACTTACCGTAAGGTTCATTTCGATTTACCTCGAAACGCTTCCAATGATGAAGATAAAAGCAGTTAGTAAGCTTAATTCGGGTTGATCTTCTGTGTTTCTGCAAATAGACTAGCGGCCGATTTATGCTAAGCAGAGACCCATTATGCGTGTTGCCGATTTTTCTTTCGATCTTCCAGATGAACTGATCGCCAGATATCCTATGCCTGAGCGAACCGCGTCTAGACTCTTGACTCTTGACGGTATAACAGGCGCTTTAGCCGATAAACAGTTTACCGACATTCTCGATATGGTGACTCCTGGTGATCTGATGGTATTTAATAATACCCGTGTTATCCCTGCTCGGCTGTTTGGTCAAAAACAAACCGGCGGTAAGCTCGAGATTTTGGTTGAGCGCATGCTCGATGATAAGCGTATTTTGGCCCATGTGAGAAGTTCGAAGTCTCCTAAGCCTGGCAGCATTGTTTGCTTAGATGGTGGTTATGAAATGACCATGATTGAGCGTCATGACACCCTATTTGAACTTGGGCTCAATAGCGATAAAACCATTCTAGAAGTACTCGAAGAAGTGGGGCATATGCCACTTCCTCCCTATATCGATCGCCCTGATGAAGATGCGGATAAAGAGCGTTATCAAACCGTTTATAATCAGAACCCAGGTGCGGTTGCAGCGCCAACGGCGGGTTTACATTTTGATGATGCCTTGTTTGCCGCATTAAAAGAGAAAGGCGTTAATACCGCTTTTGTCACTTTGCATGTGGGCGCTGGCACCTTCCAACCCGTGCGTGTCGATAATATCCTCGAGCATAAGATGCACTCAGAGTGGGCTGAAGTTCCTCAAGAGGTTGTCGATCAGATTAAAGCGACAAAAGATTCGGGTCATCGTGTCATTGCCGTTGGCACCACATCGGTTCGCTCTTTAGAAAGTGCAGCTAAGGCTAATGAGGGTGAATTAAAGCCATTTAGCAGCGATACCGATATCTTTATCTATCCCGGTTATGAGTTCAAAGTGGTTGATGCGCTGGTGACCAATTTTCATTTACCAGAATCGACACTCATTATGCTCATTAGCGCCTTTGCCGGTTTTGATGAGGTAAAAAACGCCTATCAGCATGCGATTGCTCAAAAATACCGCTTTTTTAGCTATGGCGATGCCATGTTTGTGACTAAAAAAGCGAACTAAGAAGTGATTTTGTTTTAAAATACCCACCCCACAATTGCGGTGGGTATTTTTTTACAGTTTTTTTAGATTCAGGGTTGATACTCGATTGTTTGCCCTTATCTCTATTGATCATTAGTGCTAAAAGATTTTAGCGTGAATAGAGTCAGACTGTTTCTCTGGCGAGGTAAATTATGAAATTTGAATTAGATACAACAGATGGTCGCGCTCGTCGCGGTCGCTTGGTTTTTGAACGAGGCACAGTAGAAACCCCTGCATTTATGCCGGTAGGAACCTACGGCACGGTAAAAGGAATGACGCCTGAAGAGGTCCGCGCTACTGGTGCAGATATTCTCCTTGGCAACACCTTTCACTTGTGGCTTCGTCCTGGCGAAGAGATCATGCGTAAGCATGGAGATTTACACGATTTTATGAATTGGCAACGTCCAATTTTGACTGATTCGGGTGGATTCCAAGTCTTCAGTCTGGGTGATATTCGTAAGATCACCGAAGAGGGCGTGCATTTCCGCTCACCAATCAATGGTGAGAAGATCTTCTTAGACCCTGAGAAGTCAATGCAGATCCAAGACTCTTTGGGCAGTGATGTGGTGATGATTTTTGATGAATGTACACCGTATCCAGCCACAGAAGATGAAGCGCGTAAATCGATGCAGATGTCTCTGCGATGGGCTAAGCGTTCTCGTGATGAGTTCGATAGACTCGAAAATCCTAATTCGCTATTTGGTATTATCCAAGGTGGCGTATATGAAGACTTGCGTGATGAAAGTCTAGAAGGTCTGGTTAATATTGGTTTTGATGGTTATGCCATCGGTGGTTTAGCTGTGGGCGAGCCTAAAGAAGATATGCACCGAATTTTGGAGCATGTTTGTCCTAAAATTCCAACTGAAAAACCACGTTACTTGATGGGGGTCGGTAAACCAGAAGATTTAGTTGAGGGCGTGCGTCGTGGTGTCGACATGTTTGATTGTGTGATGCCTACACGTAATGCTCGTAACGGTCATCTATTTACCAGTGAAGGTGTTATCAAGATCCGCAATGCGCGCCATCGCGATGATACTTCACCACTCGATGCTAAGTGTGATTGTTATACCTGTAAGAACTACTCGCGGGCATATCTTTACCATTTAGATCGTTGTAATGAAATTTTGGGAGCGCGTTTAAACACCATTCACAATCTACGTTATTACCAAATGTTGATGGAAGGTTTGCGCGGCGCAATCGAGACAGGTACATTAGACGCCTTTGTTGAGGAGTTCTACACCAGTCAAGGTCGTGAAGTCCCTAAGTTATCCGATTAATTTTACTGCTAATAAGAAGAGAGAAATATGTTCATTTCAAATGCATACGCAGCCGATGCTCCAGTAAGTGGTGCTGGCGGTACTATGGAATTAGTTTTCATGCTGGTCATCTTTGGCCTGATCTTTTACTTCATGATTTTCCGTCCGCAATCCAAGCGTGTTAAAGAGCATAAGAACCTTATGAGCTCTTTGAGCAAGGGTGATGAAGTCTTAACCAGTGGTGGTATCTTAGGTAAGATCGCTAAGATCAGCGATGAGAATGACTACGTATTGTTGACTATCAACGAAACGAGCGAAATCACAATTAAAAAGGATTACATTGCGGCTGTGTTGCCTAAAGGGTCGATTAAGTCACTTTAAGTTTTAGCTAAGTCACTTTAAGCCAAGAGGGCGATGGTGTGTTAAATAAATACCCAATGTGGAAAAACCTAATGGTGATAATTATTATCGCCGTAGGTGCTTTCTACGCAATACCAAATTTATTTGGTGAAGACCATGCTGTACAGATTGTAGCGACTCGTGGTGCCGAAGTTAACGTATCAACTCAGACGCAAGTCAATGAGATATTGTCAGCTAAGGGCATCGCCGTTAAACGTTCTGAACTTGAAAATGGTCAGTTGTTAGTGCGTGTAGCAAATGCTGAACAGCAGTTGCTTGCTAAAGAGACAATTGCCGATTCACTCGGTGATAAGTACATAGTCGCGTTGAACTTAGCACCAGCAACTCCACAATGGTTGGAGTCTATGGGCGGTAGTCCAATGAAACTGGGTCTCGATTTACGTGGTGGTGTGCACTTCTTGATGGAAGTGGACATGAGCGAAGCGATACGTAAGATGACCGAAGCTAAAATTTCTGATTTTAGAAGCGATCTTCGTAGCGAAAAAATCCGTTATGCGGGTATTCGTAATACGCCTAAAGGTATTGAGATTAAGTTTCGTGATGCAGACAACCTAGCTAAAGCTGAGCAGTTCCTCAGAACGCGTAGCAACGATATGGTGTTTACCGACATCACGTCGGGTGACGATTATCAGTTACTCGCGAGCATGAGCGAAGTCTACCTTAAACAGATTAAGGAAGAGGCACTGCAGCAAAACATCACTACATTGCGTAATCGTGTTAACGAATTGGGTGTTGCTGAGCCCGTGGTACAACGCCAAGGTGCAGAGCGTATCATCGTTGAGTTACCCGGTGTTCAAGATACTGCCCGCGCTAAAGATATCCTAGGCGCTACAGCATCGATTGAATTCCATATGGTGGATGAAAAAGCCGATGCCGCCGCTATTGCAAGTGGCCGCATCGCTGCCAGCTCGCAAATCTATGAGCGTCGCCAAGGCGGCCAAGTGGCTTTGCAAAAAGCAGTGATGCTAACGGGTGATCATATTCAAGGTGCACAACCCAGTTTTGATGAATATAGCCGTCCACAAGTATCAATTAATTTAGATTCAAAAGGTGGCTCTATCTTTTCAAACGTGACCAAAGACAATATCGGTAAGCCGATGGCGACTTTGTTCATCGAGTATAAAGATAACGGCGCGAAAAACCCTGATGGCAGCGTTAAGATGGACAAAATTGAGGAAGTTATCTCAGTGGCGACCATTCAAGCGCGTCTAGGTCGTAACTTTGTTATTACCGGACTCGATCACTCTGAAGCGCAAAACTTAGCTTTGCTACTACGCGCCGGTGCCTTGATTGCTCCTGTTTCAATCGTTGAAGAACGTACCATTGGTCCAAGTCTGGGTGCTGAAAACATTGAAAACGGCGTGCAGGCGATGATCTGGGGTATGGCTGTCGTACTTATCTTCATGTTGGTCTACTACCGTGGCTTTGGCTTAATCGCAAATCTTGCATTAACCGCTAACTTAGTGATGGTTGTTGGTGTAATGTCGATGATCCCTGGGGCGGTTCTGACCTTGCCAGGTATTGCCGGTATGGTACTGACTGTGGGTATGGCTGTTGATGGCAACGTACTGATTTACGAGCGTATTCGAGAAGAGTTACGCGCTGGTAGAAGCGTTCAGCAAGCAATACACGAAGGTTATGGCAATGCATTTTCAACCATTGCCGATGCTAACATTACCACCTTTATGACAGCGTTAATTCTATTTGCAGTGGGCACAGGTGCCGTTAAAGGCTTTGCGGTCACTCTGATGATAGGTATTGCAACGTCTATGTTTACTGCCATTGTGGGTACACGTTCGATCGTGAACGCGATATGGGGTGGTAAACGCGTGAAGAAACTGTCTATTTAAGGGGAAGTTGACAATGTTCCAAATTTTATCAATTAAAGGCACGATCAACTTCTTACGCCATGCTGTGCCGATTAGTATCTTATCGCTTATTTTAGTGATCGGATCTTTAAGCTCGTTGGCTGTTAAGGGCATTAACTGGGGGCTCGATTTCACCGGCGGTACCGTCGTTGAGATGGAGTTTACCCAAGCGGTTGACCTTAATAAGCTGCGCAGCGTGTTAACCTCTGATGAAACCGATGGCGCTTTGGTACAGAATTTCGGTTCGAGCCGCGATGTGCTAATTCGTTTGCCTGTTAAAGAAGGGGTTAAAAGCGACCTTCAAGTTGAGCACGTAATGGAAGCCGCTTCAGCGGTTGATCCTAGTGTGATGCAAAAGCGGGTTGAGTTTGTTGGACCACAGGTTGGTAAAGAGCTCGCAGAGCAGGGCGGTTTAGCGGTACTTGTTGCGCTGATCTGTATCCTTATCTATGTCTCTTTCCGCTTTGAGTGGCGTTTAGCTATGGGGTCTGTAGCGGCGCTGGCGCACGATGTGATTGTGACCTTAGGTGTGTTTTCTGTATTTCAATTGGAATTCGATTTGACAGTACTTGCGGGCGTATTAACGGTTGTTGGTTACTCACTTAACGATACGATTGTAGTATTTGACCGTATACGTGAAAACTTCCTTAAGATGCGTAAAGCGACACCTGAAGAAGTTGTAAATACGTCGATCACCCAAACCATGAGCCGTACCATTATTACTACTGGTACAACGCTAGTTGTGGTGGTGGCCTTGTTCCTTAAAGGTGGCACAATGATCCATGGGTTCGCGACAGCGTTACTTATGGGGATTTTTGTGGGTACGTTTTCCTCTATCTATGTGGCGAGTTTCTTAGCGATTAAGCTTGGTATTAATCGCGAGCATATGATGCCGGTAGAGATTGAAAAAGAAGGCGCTGATCAAGACGCCTTAATGCCTTAAGCGTATTGGTTCAGCAATATGATAAAAAAAGCCACTTTATGTGGCTTTTTTTATTGTTCAAATAGACCAAATTGGCCATATTCATACTCGACATCTTGGTTGCTTTGAAGATAGGATGTTTGGCGGTTATATCAATCGCATTATTTAAGTGCGCTTTCTATATCGCTTAATGTTGTCGTTAAGGTGCTATAATTTTTAAGGATCGAATGACGACTTTTAACGTTTTATGATGGGTATAGACTCCTTAGTCGGAGCAATAAATGGATCTAAGTATTAATTTGCAGGTACTACCTTAATAATTTGCCAGAAGAGCAATAGCAGTCGGGGATAATAAACATGGAAGAGAGAAGTCGATTAGTTGCTGGTGGCAACCTATTACAAGCCCATAGTTGGAAGGGAATGTTAGAAGCGTGCGGTATCGCTGTCGAACTGCGTGGCGAAGCATTATTAGGCGGCATTGGTGAGTTACCTGCCGATCTGTTAGATGTCGAACTTTGGGTTGCAGAGTCACAGTACGAGCAGGCTAGAGCACAACTCGATACGCTTAATAGTGAAAGCCCTAAATGGCAATGTGTTAAGTGTCATGAAACTAATGAGGGCAACTTTGAACTTTGTTGGCAATGCGGCGCAGAAAGAAGTGAACTTTTAAGTTAGCTCAAACGTATTATTTTTGCTGATAATTTTATTAGATTTCGCCGATGCAAATAGATGCTTTTGAATCTCGATCATCAGGTCCTATTCATAAGGATATGACAGCGAACAAGCCCCGTGATACTTGATAAGCGTATTAAGAGAAAAGTCCGTTATGCAATATTTCCCCCTGTTTGTTAACACCCAATCGCTGCGTGTGTTGATCGTTGGTGCCGGTGAAGTGGCTAGCCGCAAATTGGATCTACTCAGTCGCACAGAAGCTCAGTTATCGGTTATTGCTCCAGATGTGTGCGAGGAAGTTTTAGCTTATGCCCAGTGCGGTAGGATCAGCCTATTGCAACGGAAAGTGAGTATCGATGATATTGCTGATATTGATCTCCTATATCTCGCGACGGCGGATGATGCGCTCAATTATGAAATGGCGATGTATGCTAAGGCGCAGGGGATCTGGGTAAATGTGGTCGATTCGCCATCATTGTGTCAATTTATCACACCGTCCATCGTCGATAGAGGCAGACTGCAAGTGGCTATCAGTACTGCAGGAGCCGCCCCCGTTTTTGCCAGAGAGTTAAGGTCGAAAATAGAGACTTTATTACCAAACTCCCTAGCGCCTCTGTTTGATTTTATTGCGCAGCGTAGAGTCGAAGTGCAGCAGCGATTGCCGATTTTTAGTCAACGTAAGCTGTTTTGGGAACAGTTTTTGAGAGCCAATGGTGACCGTTTTGATGGCCACACTTCAAAGCATTATGACAATGCGTTTAACCAACTCATTAGCGATGGTGAGATATTACTCATCGACGATGAGACGCCGCTCTCTTTACTGCCGATTGCCGTAATGCCTTTATTGCAACGATTAGATCTTGTTTGCAGTGACTTATGCCTACCGAGCGAACTACTCGAGCTTTGTCGTCGAGATGCTTCAAGAGGGGCACTTCTTTCATTGAGTCAAATTACCGATCGCATCGACAAAGGTGAGCGATTGCTGATTTACGCAGATGTTGGCGCGATCAACAAATTGGCTGCTCATTTCCCTATTGCTAAGCGCTTACGAGCTGGCTCCTTATAAGATATCGACTTAATCATCTGCGATGCTGTGCTTTCTTGCTAGGAATTGAGGTAGACTAAGCCAAATTTTCGTAACCTTGATTGATATGGCACCTAAAGCAACTGTTTATAAAGCACAATTACAAATAGCCGATATGGATCGCGGCTACTATCATGATCATAACCTCACCCTCGCTCAACACCCATCTGAAACCGATGCCCGTATGATGCTGCGTTTACTTGCATTCGCATTAAATGCGAGCGATAGCTTACAGTTCAGCAAAGGGTTGTGCGTCGATGATGAGCCTGAACTTTGGCAAAAGTCGTTAAGCGATGAGATCGAACTCTGGGTCGAATTTGGCCAAAGTGATGAAAAGTGGGTAAGAAAAGCATGCGGCCGATCTAAGCAGGTGCAACTTTTTGCTTACGGTGGTAGAAGCGTGCCTATCTGGTGGCAGCAGAATCAGCAAGCCTTTAGTCGCTATGCTAATTTAAAGGTATGGAATATCCCTGAAGAGGCCGTTAAGGCAATGGGAGAGTTGGTTAGCCGCAGTATGATAGTGCAGTTTAATATTAGTGAAGGAGAGATCTGGATGTCCAATGATCAAGGCAGCGTGCAGATCATCCCTGAAGTGTTAAAAGAATAATCTTTTAAAAAAGAGAAGCCAGTCTAATGACTGGCTTCTCAATGTTTGAAAATAATGACTATTTAGTTGTATTACGCTTTCTCAACTAATGCGTCTTCATCTTCGCCTTTGCCTTTGCCTTTGGTTTTGACTATGATGAGACCTGCAATGACCAGTGTTGAAACCACACCGGCAACAGTCGATAAGGTCATAGGTAGACCCGCACCTAAGGTGGCAGAGTTTAGCAGGAAGCTTATTACTACCGTTGTCATAAACATAGCTGGAACAGTACATATCCAATGGAACTTGTTATGACGTAACAAGTAGGCTGAAGCTGTCCATAGCATCATGACTGCGGTCGTTTGGTTTGCGACACCGAAGTAGCGCCAAATCACACCGAAATCAACCTGAGTCAGAATCGCGCCCATGATAAATAGTGGAATAGCGAGTAACAAACGCTTTGGCAATGCGGTTTGTGGCATTTTGAAAAATTCAGCCAATATCAAACGTGCAGAGCGGAAGGCGGTATCACCAGAGGTAATCGGCAGAATGATCACGCCTAAGATAGCCATAAAGCCACCAACTGCACCAAGTAAGCCAGTTGACGCTTCATATACTACGTTTGCAGGGTTACCAGCCATACCAGCGTTTAGCCCTTCAACGCCGCCAAAGAATGACAATGCAATTGCACACCAAATGAGTGCAATAACGCCTTCACCTATCATAGCGCCGTAGAATACGAAACGGCCATTTGATTCGTTCTCAACACAACGCGCCATTAATGGTGATTGGGTAGCATGAAAACCTGACACCGCGCCGCAAGCAATGGTGATAAATAGCGCAGGCCATAGTGGCATATCATTTGGGTTTAAGTTGCTGAAGAAATCGCCCATTTCAAACCCAGGCATCAATGTGTGCTCGCTCGATACGACAAGTGCGATCGTCAAACCAACAGACATAAACAGTAGCAAAGCGCCGAAGAAGGGATAGAGTCTACCGATGATTTTGTCGACAGGCACAATGGTAGCGATAAGGTAGTAAGTAAAGATGACGCCAAGGAAGATACTGACATCCCAGCCTGTTAATTTACCGAGTAGGCCCGCTGGCGCCGAAATAAACACTACACCAACTAAGAGCAACAGAATAATGGCGAAGACATTCATAAAGTGTTTAGCGCTCTTGCCTAGGTATTTACCCGCAAGGTTTGGCACTGATTGACCATTATTTCGAACAGAGAGCATACCCGAGAAGTAGTCATGTACAGCACCTGCAAAGATACAACCTAGTACGATCCAAAGCATGGCTGCTGGGCCGTATAGCGCTCCTAAGATAGGACCAAAGATTGGCCCGACACCAGCGATGTTGAGTAATTGGATTAGATATACTTTACCTTTTGACATTGGCACAAAGTCAACGCCATCGGTTTTAGTAAAGGCGGGTGTTTGGCGAGCTTTATTTATGCCAAACACTTTTTCAACAAATTTACCGTAGATGAAATATCCGCCGAGTAGCAGGCCGACACAAAGTAGAAACCACATCATAATTATTACCCCTTGTTAAAGTTAACAAGAGTGTAACGCTACGATAGCAGAAGAAAACCGTCATTTTAGTAAGTGGTCGTATAAGGTGGTTAAGCGGTTATTTGAGGGGACTAATGGTTTTAGCTGAATCCGAAAATCTGCTTAAGCGGCTTAAGGAAACGGCGCGATACAGGGATCTGCTTGCCTGAATGGGTGACGATTTCCGCACCATTTTCTTGCACTATGATCTCGCTTATAGCGTGTGGCGCGACGAGATATTGCTTATGACAACGCACCAGTTCGGTTTTTTCCTCTAACACTTTTAATGTTAAATGGGTATGCACTTGTTCTTGGCTTGTTGTCACATGAATACCGGTCAGATCGCTAAAGGCGAATTCAACATCATCGACGTTGATCACTTTTAGTCGGTTACCGCAATAACAGGGAACATGCTCCAATTGTGTGGGTAATACGGCAGCAAGGGAGCGTTGTACTTGTTCTTTGCGGATGCGCTCTATTGTCGTTTGCAATCTCGCTTCATCGATTGGCTTTAACAGGTAATCAAAGGCGTGGTTATCGAATGCCTTAATCGCATACTCATCGTAAGCCGTAACAAACACCACTTTAGGCATAGTATCTGGATCGAGCATGGCAACCATCTCTAGCCCGCTAATTTTTGGCATTTGAATATCAACAAAAATCAACTCGGGTTTATATTTAGCAATAGATTGCATCGCCTCGATGGCGTTGCAGCAATGGTCAATCACATCAATGTCTTGATGAACAGACAGTAGGTCACTTAGTGACTCTCTAGCAAAGGGTTCATCATCAATAATTAAGCAAGTGATCACACTAATCTTCCGAATGGGCAGTGGTTGATAACGGTAATGTTATGGTTACTAGAGTATAGCTGTCTTGCTCACATGATACTGCGACACCATATCCATTACCAAAAAGGTTTTTAATTCTTTTATCTACGATGGACATTCCCAAGCCTGATTTATCTTTATTTGAAGCGGTTTGGTAAAGTCCTGCGTTATCAGTCACCTCTAATATTAGTGATTCTTGTTTCAGCCTACCAGTGACCTTGATCTCGCCGGGTTCTAATAGATGTGAAGTGCCATGCTTAACCGCATTTTCGATGATTGGCTGTAGCGTAAACGCTGGTAGCTTATAGTGATGTAATGACTCAGGAATATTAATTGTGACGCTTAGCCTATCAATGAACCTCGCTTTTTCAATGGTGAGATAGGCATCAATATGTTCTAACTCATCGGCGAGGGTGACCAGTCCAGTTGTGCGTTTTAAGTTGATCCGTAAAAACTGGGCTAAATGTTGAATAAGCTTACGGGCCATTAATGGGTCACGACCAATAATGGCGGCAATGGTGTTAAGCGCATTGAACAAGAAGTGGGGATTGACTTGAGCTTGCAGTAATTTGAGTTCAGATTGAGTTAGTAGACTCTGTTGTTGTTCATAACGGCCGTAAAGAATCTGGTTTGACATCAACCTGGCAATCCCTTCGCCTAGTGTTTTGTTGATATTTAAAAAAAGCTTATTTTTGGGCTCGTAAAGCTTAATGGTGCCAATCACTTCTGACTCACATCTGAGGGGAATGACCAAACTCGAACCTAAACGGCATTGGTTTGAAATCGAGCAGGCATAACTGGTTTCAACACCATCGGCAAACATGACACAGTTTTGCTCAATCGCATCTTGAGTGATCTGTGAGGAGATAGGCGTGCCAGGAATATGATGATCGTCACCTATGCCGATAAAGGCGAGTAGCTTCTCTTTATCAGTGATCGCAACGGCGCCAACGTTGGTCTCTTCAATAATTATTTGCGCAACCTTGGTACTGCTTTCTTGATCGAAGCCTTTTGATAACACGCCAACACTGCGTTCTGCAATTTTGAGCGCCTTAGTCGAAAACGCTGACGAAAGTTTATCGAACATGGTTTTTTGATCTCTTACCATGCTCATAAATAGCGCCGCTCCTATAGAGTTAACGAGTAGCATTGGCAAGGCAATTTGTTTCACTAGCTCTACTGCATCAGAATAAGGTTTTGCGACCGCGAGAATGACGCCCATCTGCAGCATTTCGGCTGAAAAGGTGAGAAGACAGACGAGTAGCGGAGAATAGACAAGCTCACTCTTGTTTATTCTCCGTAGATATAAACCAACAATACCTGCAGAGAGACCCTCTAAAGTGGTTGATATTGCACAGGCTAGATCGGTAAAACCGCCCATGCTGTAGCGATGTAATCCCCCTGTCAGTCCAACTAAAAGACCTGTGACGGGGCCACCAAGAAGACCGCCAAGCACAGCCCCCATGGCACGGGTATTGGCAATAGCATCATTAGTTTGCTCGCCAAAATAGGTTGCCATAATGCAAAAGCCAGAAAAGATCAGATAGATATAGATCTTGTGTGGTAGACGAGTGGCTGTCTCGGCAAACAGTTTAAACAGTGGGGTTTTACTCAGTAGATAGACAATAACCAGATATAAACACATCTGTTGAGTAAGCAATAATATGAGTGGCATTGAGAGTTAGCATCCTAAAAGCATAATGCGTGATGGCTTGAGCATAGCACTGGCACAGAATTGAGAACAACAGTTTCGCAATGCGGATTAGGTCAAAGTTTCAGTGCCAATTTTACGATATAAAGACTCAAATAAATTATATCTTTAAAAAGGGGATGTATGTCTGATTCAATTCATGGTCATCAAGTGATGGAATTAATGCTCTCTCTTGGTCGGTCAATCTCCAAGCAAGAGCTAGAACAGCTTATGGCAAGTCATTTTGGTGAGCAAGCACGTTATCACACCTGTTCAGCAAGTGAGATGGACGCACAAGAGCTGATTAGCTTTTTAGAAGCCAGAGGTAAATTTATTGAATCATCGGATGGAATAGCAACGGCTGCAGATAAGATCTGCAACCATTAGTCGTCAGTCATGACTGTTTTCAATAAGTTGTTGTAGATCGGCCTCAGACATCTTGGCGAATTCGGTGATCATCATACGGATCAGGCGAGATTTAGCCACCTTGTTACTTTTTGCTAACTGATTGAGTTCTGTGATGCTGCTTTCAGTCAGGGTAAAGGTTGCGTGTTTGAAAATTTTGGTCGATTGCTTTTTTAAGCCTAGGGTTTCGTTAACTTTGCGCTTTTTCTTGGTTCGCCCAGCAAGGCTTGGCTGACCAAATGCGTAGTTATTGGCATCTTCTATAAACTCTTCGATGGTGAGTTTTTTTCGAGGCTTAGGTTTGCGCCGTTTAAGATCAGTTAAGCTCATAAGAATTTTCTGGTGGTATTGCAAATAGTTCGTCAGCAATAGCGCGTATTTCCATGGCGGCTTTACCGTCAGGTTCTATTTCGAGTACCGATGACCCTTGCTCCTCACTATCATCATAGATATTTCGGCTGAAGGTGACATGGTCTAACACTCTTAATCCAAAAGACTCTACGACCTCTTTTGCTTCTAATATGCGCTTATATTGGCTCGGGAGCGACGGGCATTGGGTCATAACAATGGTGGCGACCATTTTGGGGTTAACCATTTTGCAGGTGCTGAGCATATCTTCCATATGGGGAAGTGTTTTTAAATCCCGTCTTTTGGGGCGAAGTGGCAATACGACATAGGTTGCTACAGACATAGCTGCCCGCATCGCTAGGTTATCTTGGCCACCACAGTCGACAATGACATAATCAAAGCGCTCGTCTAAACCCAATAAATCGTTACGTATTTTACCATAGAGTTGAATACAGTTAATTGCAGGAAGGTTAGGATCTTCATTACGTGCTTGGATCCAATCAGATGTAGTGCGTTGCGGATCACAGTCGACCATTAGCACATTCGCGTTATGTTTTTGGGTAATATGGACAGCAATATTTTGCGCCATACAGCTTTTCCCCGCTCCTCCTTTTTCACCACCTACAAGCAGAATCATACATTTTTCTCCCTCGAACATGTGCACTACGCTGAGCTAGATAAGTGCTAATCAGTATAGAACAGAGTTACAGATACTGCTTAAACTCGTATAATTTAGTCACCTGAAATGATTAAATAATTTGTGCTGCTATATGATAACTTTGCTGCTTATATTCGTGACAGCGGCATACTTGAGCTTTAATGCGATTTTGTTTATCGCTACCCGGATTGAAGGTGATTTCAAGTAGTTCACCTATCGTAAAGGGATTTTTGTATTCGATCAGTACCCCACGACGTGCTAAATCGATACAAATGCCTTCATCTGTTTGACTGTTACCGCTGCTGTCGACCCAAGACACTTGGATTCTTTCTGCCTCCATATCTACTCGGAGTGAATTACGGCGCTCATCAAATTCTTCTTGGTGTTGGTCCATCAGATTATTCCTTGGTATAAATTTAGGTACACGTAACCTTTTAAACTTAGCACAGTTTTACATCGAAACAATATCCTTTGATAAGCCCTGAAGTAATAAATTTTCGTGCTTATTCTTGATTGTATAAATGTTAATGAAGGGGAGTTTGGCTTAGTGCTAACACTAGGATTTGTCTAAAACTAGGGGGCTGTGGGTTAACTCGGTTTTAAGAGAGGGGGGAGTAATTAAAAGTAATTAGAGATCACACGTAGTAAGATTCAATTAGTAAGCTGTATATAGTAATACGGCGCTTTATCAGCGCCGTACCCATGGGGTTAATGATCGTCCTCTTTCCTAGGGTAGGGAAGTTTTAGTTGTCCCCAGCGAATGACGATGACAGTGCCAGCTAATACTATGGTTGATATCGAAATCGCAAAGATACGCCAATCATCCATGCCTTTCATATCGAGGATTAAATATCGAGCTAACGCCACAATCGCAATATAAAGCGGCATTCGAACCGGTAATTTCCCCGATTCTGCATAGTTCGCAACCATGGCAAGTACTTCAAGGTAGATAAATAATAGCAGTAGATCCGCTAATGCCACTTCGCGCATCTGAATAATGTGGACAACCTCTTGACCAATAGCAACGATCGTCGCTATCGCAATAATGATTAATACAAAATGTTCAACCGTTTTTAGGCTTTTCGAGCCGTATCGACTATAAAGCTTTCCCATAATCAGTCTCGTTAGTTAGTGTTTTTATAGATGGTAACAACAATTGCGCTTCGCGCTAGCCGATGTGTGTGATTTCATTCACATAATGACTTAATGAGAGAGATGTTTGCTATAAAGCTTATTAAACCAGGCTGTTTTAAGGTGGTTGAGCGCTGGAATGAGGAGCGGAAATAGTATTTGAATGAACCAGATTACATAGTAAGTCATTTTAACATAAGGTTTTATACTGCCGGGTATTTAGTGACTTTTGGACATAAAAAAACCGCCACGTTTATAATGTTGGCGGTTTTAAAATAGTGGCCTATCCGCTTAGCGTTTTAATGCTTCGCTTAATAATGGACGGAAATTCTTCACTAACGATACGGTTGCTTTTGGCGTACCAGCAATGATATTGCCAGAACTCATGTAGCCATGGTTACCGGTAAAATCAGTTACAGTACCGCCAGCTTCACGAACAATAAGCTCGCCTGCTGCGATATCCCATGGTTTTAGACCAATTTCAAAGAAGGCATCCATACGGCCTGCTGCAACGTAAGCTAAGTCGAGTGCTGCAGAACCCGCACGGCGAACGTCGGCGCAATTGGCGAAGGTTGAAGCAAAGAGCTTCATGTAAGTTTCAGTGTGTTGTTTAGCTTTGAAAGGGAAACCTGTGCCAACAATCGCTTCGTTTAAATCATTTGCTTTGGTCACGCGAACACGGAAATCATTTAATTTAGCGCCTTTACCGCGGACAGCAGTAAATAGCTCGTCACGAACAGGATCGTAAACAACTGCAACTTCAGTTTTGCCTTTGTATTGAACTGCGATAGAAACAGCAAAGTGTGGGATGCCTCTAACAAAGTTGTTAGTGCCATCCAAGGGATCAACAATCCACATATAGTCTTTATTGTCACCCTTGTTCTCGCCACCTTCTTCGGCAACGATTGTGTGATCTGGGTAAGACTTGCGAATTTGATATGTAATGGCAGCTTCAGCTTCTTTGTCTACGTTGGTTACGTAGTCATTGATACCTTTAGCGGTAACTTCTACACGGTCAAGCTCTGTGTAGGCACGCATAATCGTTTGGCCGGCAGCGCGAGCGGCGCGCACAGCAATAGTCTGCATCGGATGCATTACAATCCCCTGGATGTTAAAGAACAGATATAAATAATCGGCGCGTATTATACGAAATTTTCTGGTTATATCAAATAGAGATTTTTATATAAAGAATCTCTATCCCCTGTGATACCATCAACGCCACTGTTCTATCGAAATAAATTAAAGTCTTTTCATGCTTAGCAATATACGTGTAGTTCTTGTAGGAACCTCCCATCCCGGTAACATAGGCTCAACCGCTCGAGCGATGAAAACCATGGGATTATCAACATTATATTTGGCTGAACCTAAAGTGGCACCCGATGGTCACTCTGTTGCATTAGCAGCGGGCGCGTCAGACATATTGAAACATGCGGTAACGGTTGACTCGCTAGCCGATGCGATTGCAGATTGTAGTTTAGTGATCGCAACCAGCGCTCGCAGTCGCACGCTCGACTGGCCAATGCTTGACCCTCGCCAGGCGGGTGAAAAACTGGTTGGCTCAGCAGTTAATGGCCCTGTAGCTATCGTATTTGGTCGAGAAAACAATGGCCTATCCAACGAAGAGCTGCAAAAGTGTAATTACCATGTCGCGATACCAGCTAACCCTGAGTATACCTCGCTTAATTTGGCTCAAGCGGTACAAATTATCTGTTATGAAGCTCGTGTTGCTTTTTTAAATCAGGCACCCGAGATGGTAGAAGAGGTTGAATATCCGCTGGCAAAAGAGCAAGAGAACTTTTTTAATCACCTAGAGCAGACCTTATTGTCGACCAGTTTTATCGTTAAACAGCATCCTGGACAGGTAATGACTAAGCTACGTCGCTTATTTAGTCGCGCCAGAATTGAAAGCCAAGAGATGAATATTTTACGCGGTATTTTGACTTCAGTTGATAAGAAGGTGGCGATAGCGGACAAGTCGGCTCAAGACACAGTTACTGACGCGGTAAAGAAGGAAGATTAACGCCATGGGTGTGATATCCAGAATTAAAGATGACATAGAATCAATTTACCACCGAGATCCTGCGGCAAATGGTACCTTGGAGATTTTGCTGAATTATCCGGGGATGCAAGCCATTTGGATCCACCGGGTTAGTCATAAATTGTGGATACGCAAATGGTGTTTAACCGCAAGGTGTATTTCAACTTTTTCCCGTTGGTTAACGGGAGTGGAAATTCATCCCGGTGCAACAATAGGTGATCGATTTTTTATCGATCACGGCATGGGCGTAGTCATTGGTGAAACGGCCGAGATTGGCAACGACTGTACCTTGTATCATGGCGTCACGCTTGGTGGAACCACTTGGCAAGCGGGCAAACGTCATCCAACGCTTGGTAATAACGTTGTTGTTGGTGCTGGCGCGCAGATATTGGGACCGATCACCATGCACGATGGTGCTCGAGTGGGCTCCAATTCTGTGGTAGTTAAAGAAGTACCTAAAGACACCACGGTTGTCGGTATTCCTGCAAGAGTGGTCGCTAAACCTACCGAAAAATCCAAAGAGCATGCTCAACGGCGTACTGAAATGGCCAAGAAATATGGCTTTGATGCGTACGCAGTTTCGCCCGATAACCCAGATCCGGTTGCCAACGCTATTGGCCAGATGCTGGATCATATGCATTTGATGGACTCTAAAGTTCAGGAAGTATGTCAGGCGGTAAGAGGCATGGGCGGAAGCGTTTGTACAGAGCGTCTGCCTGAACTTGAAGTCGGTGAATTTAGTGATGTCGAACAAGCTGCTGCTGAAAAACGCCAAGGTGCAATTGATGAGTTTGATCCCATTATTTAACCAATAGTGAGATTAATTGCATTTCAGCGTTGAATCTTGTGAGTGAAACGGGTTAAATACCCCACCAAAGAAGCAGGGTATTTACTGCTTTATTATCGACTAGAATACTTGACTGGTTTACTTGGGTTAATACTTGACTGAATTACTCAAGTATGTTTGAATTGACCTAAGCATTTTAGAGAGCAGTGGTAGCGATGAAACTAACTTCAAAAGGTCGGTATGCGGTAACTGCAATGTTAGACGTTGCAATGCATTCTACATCAGGCCCTGTGCCATTAGCTGATATCTCCGAGCGTCAGGGAATTTCTCTGTCCTATCTTGAGCAACTCTTTGCAAAATTAAGAAAACATGGATTGGTGTCAAGTGTTAGAGGCCCTGGTGGTGGATATCGCCTAGGCTTTGATGCTTGTGACATCTCTGTTGGCATGGTGGTTCGTGCCGTCGATGAGTCAGTTGATGCGACGCGCTGTCAAGGTTTAGGCAATTGTCAAAGTGGTACGCGCTGTCTTACGCACTCACTTTGGGGGGATTTAAGCAAGCAGATTTCAGATTTTTTGAATGGGATCAGCTTAGCAGGATTGATGAACAAGCGTGACGTTCAATTTATCTCAATCAAACAAGACAAGATCCAACAGGAACAAAGAGTAACGGCATAAGTTAACTTTGTTATTTATATTTTTTATTTGTACGTGGTAAGCGGTCGCTATGTGACCCAAAGTACGGAGTGTGAGATGAAGCTTCCTATCTATTTAGATTATGCTGCAACAACGCCAGTTGATCCTCGTGTTGCAGAGAAAATGATGCAATGTTTAACAATGGACGGCATTTTTGGTAACCCAGCATCGCGTTCGCACCGTTATGGCTGGCAGGCTGAAGAGGCTGTTGATATAGCCCGTAATCAGGTTGCAGAACTCATTAACGCCGATCCAAGAGAGATCGTATTTACATCGGGTGCGACTGAGTCTGATAACCTAGCGATCAAAGGCGTTGCTCATTTTTATCATAAAAAGGGCAAGCACATCATCACGAGTAAGACTGAGCATAAAGCTGTGCTTGATACCTGCCGCCAATTGGAGCGTGAAGGTTATGAAGTGACCTATCTTGAGCCAGCTGCAAACGGTATTATCCCGCTCGAGAAGATTGAAGCAGCAATGCGTGAAGATACAATTTTATTGAGTCTTATGCATGTGAATAACGAGATTGGTGTGATCCACGATATCGATGCGATTGGTGAACTTTGCCGCGCAAAGAAAGTGATTTTCCACGTCGATGGTGCACAAAGTGTCGGTAAGTTACCTATCGATTTGCAAAAAACTAAAGTCGATTTGATGTCAATTTCAGCCCATAAGATGTATGGGCCTAAAGGAATTGGCGCACTTTATGTTAGCCGCAAGCCTCGTATTCGCTTAGAAGCGACCATGCACGGTGGTGGACACGAACGCGGAATGCGCAGTGGTACCCTAGCGACACACCAAATTGTTGGTATGGGGGAAGCTGCAGCGATAGCAAAATCAGATATGGAAACCGATAACGCCCGTATTCGTCGCTTACGTGACAGATTGTGGGATGGTATCAAGCATATTGAAGAAACCTATATCAATGGTGATGCAGAGCAAAGATATTGCGGTAGCCTGAATGTCAGCTTCAACTTTGTTGAGGGTGAATCATTAATGATGGCCCTTAAAGATCTTGCTGTTTCTTCAGGTTCGGCCTGTACGTCAGCGAGTTTGGAGCCAAGTTACGTGCTTCGAGCATTAGGATTGAATGACGAAATGGCGCACAGTTCAATCCGTTTCTCAATCGGCCGTTTTACAACCGAAGAAGAGATTGACCATGCGATAGAGACCATTACTAAGTCTATTGGTCACTTAAGGGAGATGTCTCCACTTTGGGAGATGTTCAAAGATGGTGTCGACCTATCGAAAGTGCAATGGGCACATCATTAATCCGACTAATAAACGAATAGAGCGAATGGAGCATAATCATGGCTTACAGTGAAAAAGTAATAGATCATTATGAGAACCCACGTAACGTAGGTTCATTTGATAAAAATGACCCATCAGTAGTGACAGGTATGGTTGGCGCACCTGCGTGTGGCGACGTGATGAAGTTACAACTTAAAATCGACGAAAACGGTATTATCGAAGATGCTAAGTTTAAAACTTATGGTTGTGGTAGCGCGATAGCGTCAAGTTCGCTGGTTACTGAATGGGTTAAAGGCAAAACTGTCGACGAAGCGCGAGCGATTAAAAATACGGATATTGCTGAAGAGCTTGCATTACCGCCTGTGAAGATCCACTGCTCTATTTTGGCAGAAGATGCGATTAAAGCAGCGTTAGAAGACTATAAGTCTAAGCACGAGCAGTAATATTCGGAGTTAAAATGGCAATAACGATGACTCCTGCGGCGGCTGAAAGGGTAAAAAGCTTTTTAGCTAGCCGTGGAAAAGGTGTTGGATTACGTTTGGGTCTAAAGACCTCTGGATGTTCAGGTATGGCTTACGTACTTGAGTTTGTTGATGATCTGAATGCCGATGATGAAGTGTTTGATATTGATGATGTTAAAATCATTATCGATGCTAAAAGCTTTATTTACCTCCAAGGTATTGAGTTGGACTTCGTTAAAGAAGGCCTTAACGAAGGGTTTCAGTTCAATAATCCTAACGCAAAAGGGGAGTGTGGCTGCGGCGAAAGCTTCACAGTCTAACTACCGAATCTAAATACATGAACTACTTTGAGTTGTTTAGTTTAGCGCCAGTATATGATATCGATACTGTCCTGTTGTCAGAACGCTACCGCGATCTGCAAAGGACAGTTCATCCAGATAAGTTTGCCAATGCCAGTGCGCAAGATAAGCGTATTGCGGTGCAGCGAACTGCGCAGGTCAATGATGGATATAACACGCTGAAACATCCTATTTCACGTGCTGAACATATGCTCAGCCTGAAGGGCATTGATCTGAGAGACGAGTCCACTACGGTTAAAGACACCCAGTTTTTAATGCAACAGATGGAATGGCGTGAGTCTCTTGAAGATATAAAGCACTCAGATGATCCTGACGAATTAATCGATCAATTACACCACTCTTTTTCTGACTATCAAGCTCAGATAACCGTACAAATGAGTCAACTGATTGGTAGTGACCAGCCTAGCGAGTTGCAAGATGCAGCGGATCTTATACGTAAGATGAAATTTATGGCAAAATTACAAGATGAACTTGCTAGAGCCGAAGATGCCCTTTTTTAGGTGCGATTAATTGTTGATTGGCTCAATATTTATTGAGCCTTTATTTTTTAAGTTGGATAGATATGGCACTTTTGCAGATTGCTGAACCCGGACAAAGCGCAGCGCCCCATCAACACAGGTTAGCTGTCGGTATCGATTTAGGTACCACCAACTCTTTAGTGGCCGCAGTGCGTAGCGGTGTGGCCGATACCCTGCCTGATGAAACCGATAAACACGCATTAGCATCGGTTGTGCGCTTTACTGAGAATGGCGTGCAAGTGGGTGTTGAGGCTGAGCGTTATTCCGCTCAAGATCCGTTAAATACCGTGGTGTCGGTCAAGCGTTTTATGGGTCGTAGTCTGAATGACATCCAAGCTCAAGAAACCTCATTGCCTTATGAGTTCTCTGCCAGTGAAAATGGATTACCGCTTTTTAACACCGCAGGTGGTCAGTTTAATCCGGTGCAAATTTCTGCAGAGATTTTAAAACCTCTAGTAGAGCGAGCAGAAAAAACCTTAGGCGGTTCGCTTGAAGGCATAGTGATCACAGTGCCAGCCTATTTTGATGATGCTCAGCGTCAAGGAACCAAGGATGCCGCGGGCCTGTTAGGCATTAAGGTGCTGCGTTTACTCAACGAGCCCACCGCCGCCGCGATTGCCTATGGACTCGATTCTGGTCAAGAAGGGATCATCGCCATCTATGACTTAGGTGGGGGTACATTTGATATCTCTATCTTGCGTCTGAACAAAGGTGTATTTGAAGTGATGGCAACGGGCGGAGATTCTGCCCTTGGTGGCGATGATTTTGATTATGAGTTAGCAAAGCATCTACAACAGAGCTGGAACTTAGACAGTTTAACTTCCCAAGAGCGCCGCGCCTTGTTGATTGAAAGTCGCCGCGTTAAAGAGCAGCTAACATCAAATGATAGTGTCGTCGCTAAGCTTGTACTTACTGGTGGAAAGCCGTTTGAGTTAGAGGTGACTAAGGCGCAGTTTGATGAAATTATCGAGCCCTTGGTTAAAAAGACCATAGCCAGCTGCCGTCGTGCGCTGCGTGACGCGGGCATTAAGTCAGACGAAGTGCTAGAAACCGTGATGGTGGGTGGTTCTACTCGGGTACCTTTGGTGCGTGAAAAAGTGGAAGCTTTTTTCGGTAAAAAGCCGCTGACTTCAATCGATCCTGATCGCGTCGTTGCCATTGGCGCGGCGGTTCAAGCTGATATTTTAGTGGGTAACAAGCCTGAGTCAGATCTGTTGCTGCTTGATGTTATTCCGCTCTCTTTGGGTATCGAAACCATGGGTGGGTTAGTTGAGAAAGTCGTGTCTCGTAACACGACAATACCGGTGGCCAGAGCGCAAGAGTTTACGACTTTCAAAGATGGTCAAACTGCGATGGCATTCCATGTCGTCCAAGGTGAACGTGAGTTAGTCGCCGATTGTCGCTCGCTGGCTCGTTTTACCTTAAAAGGTATCCCTCCAATGGCGGCAGGTGCTGCGCATATTCGGGTGACTTTTCAGGTTGACGCCGATGGCTTGCTTAGCGTTACCGCGATGGAAAAATCTTCAGGTGTACAGTCGACAATTCAGGTGAAACCATCTTTTGGTCTTACCGATCAAGAGATTGGTACTATGCTGAAAGATTCAATGGCTAACGCTAAAGAAGATATTGAGCGTCGTATGCTTGCCGAGCAGCAAGTAGAAGCGGCGCGAGTCTTAGAGTCATTGTCTGCTGCATTAACTAAAGACAGCGAACTTTTGACGCCTAGTGAAGCGCTAGCGATTGAACAAGGCATGGCTCATCTTGCGCAAACAGCGGCGCAGAGTGATGTTAATGCAATTGAAAAAGCGATTGAAGCACTCGATGACGCGAGTCAAACCTTCGCTGCAAAACGTATGGATAATTCTATTCGGTTGGCTCTTAAAGGCCAGTCGGTTGACAATATATAGGTAACGATATGCCGCAAATAGTTTTTTTACCCCACGAAGAGTTGTGTCCAGATGGGGCGGTAGTAGAAGCACAGCAAGGCGAAACGGTTTTAGATGTAGCGCTGCGCAACGGTATTCATATTGAGCATGCATGTGAAAAGTCATGTGCTTGTACGACTTGTCATGTGATTATCCGTGAAGGGTTCGACGAGCTAGAAGAGAGTGACGAGCTCGAAGATGATATGCTTGATAAGGCCTGGGGCTTAGAGCCTGAGAGTCGATTATCATGTCAGTCTCGTGTGCCTGATTGTGATTTGGTGGTTGATATTCCTAAATACACCATCAATATGGTGAGTGAAGGATAAAAGCGCCGCCACTAAGGGTTAAATTAACGCCAGTCATGACGACTGGCTTTTTTGTATGTGATACTTTTTTGTGCGCAGAAATAATGAAGGGACTATGCTCAAGACTATGGCATGGTTGTTTTACGGAGTAGATGATGAAGTGGATAGATTCTCTCGATATTGCGTTATCGCTATTAGAAGCGCATCCAGATGTCGATCCAAGCCAGGTTCGATTTACCGATTTGTATGATTGGATTGTCGCACTTGAGGAGTTTGATGACGATCTTGGCCATTGTAATGAGCGAATTTTGGAGGCCATTCAGCTCTGTTGGATTAATGAGTACGATTAGCAAGCACTTCAATAGATGTTTTTACGCTAAAAGTATGAGTTGGTTCGCCATAGGAAATGGTCTCTGTGAGACTAATCTCTCATTCGTCATGCTTTAAAGGTAGGTTTTTATCATTTTATTTCGTATAATCCGCGCGAATTTTTAAAAACCTGTTTATTAAAGGAAGCTAGAACATGGCTATCGAACGTACTTTTTCTATCATCAAGCCTGATGCAGTTGCTAAAAACAACATTGGTGCTATCTACAACCGTTTTGAAACAGCTGGCCTTAAAATCATCGCTTCTAAAATGGTTCACCTAAGCCAAGAGCAAGCTGAAGGTTTCTACGCAGAGCACAGCGAGCGTCCTTTCTTTGGTGCACTTGTTGAGTTCATGACTTCAGGTCCAATCATGGTTCAAGTGTTAGAAGGCGAAAACGCAGTTCTAGCTCACCGTGATATCCTTGGTGCAACTAACCCAGCCGAAGCTGCTCCTGGTACAATCCGCGCCGATTTCGCGCAAAGCATCGATGAAAACGCTGCTCACGGTTCAGACTCTGTAGCGTCTGCTGAACGTGAAATTGCGTACTTCTTCAGCACTGAAGAGCTTTGCCCACGTACTCGTTAATTTGAGCGTGTCGCAGTTAATATAAAAAAGGAGCCTTCAGGGCTCCTTTTTTGTCTCTGGGTTTTCAGGCAAAATAGCATTAGCCCTTTCTATATATTTGAGATGTTGATGAAAATTCTAGCTGATGAGAACATGCCTTATGTTGAAGCCCTTTTTGCCGATATGGGGGAGGTTGAACTAATCGATGGTCGTAGCTTATCTGCAAAGCAGGTCAGTGATGCCGACGTGTTACTGGTGCGTTCTGTTACTAAGGTTAATCAGCAACTTTTAAGTCTAAACAATAAACTGCTCTTTGTGGGCAGTGCCACAATCGGTTTAGATCATCTGGATCAAGATTATTTAACTCAGCGCAATATCACCTATACCAATGCTCCAGGTTGTAATGCTAAGGCAGTGGGGGAATATGCCTTCATTGCAATGTTAGAGTTGGCTCGTCGATTTGAACAAGCCTTAATCGATAAAACAGTCGGTATTGTTGGTGCGGGAAATACGGGTTCAGCATTGCAAAAATGCCTTGAGGCCTATGGTGTTAAGACATTGCTACATGATCCCTTGTTAGCACAGAGTAATGATAAGCGTGATTTTGTCAATTTGGATGAACTAATTGCTCGCTGTGATGTGATTTCATTGCATGTACCGCTGACGAAAACAGGCGATTACCCGACGTGGTATCTATTTGACGAAAAGCGATTGGCGAGTCTGATGCCAGGGTGTTGGCTACTTAACTGCTGTCGCGGAGAGGTGATAGATAATCGCGCATTGATCGCGGTTAAGCAATATCGTGAAGATATCAAAGTGGTGCTTGACGTTTGGGAGGGAGAACCCAATCCCATCGCTGAGTTAGTGCCCTATGTTGAAATCGCTACGCCGCATATTGCTGGATATAGTCTCGAAGGTAAGGCGCGCGGTACCTTCATGCTTTATCAATCTTTGATGCATAAGCTAGGTAAGACCCCCGACAAGTCGATGGATAACTTATTACCAGCGTTATGGAGTCATCAGCTTTCGCCTATTGATGTGCCAGATGAAAAGGCGTTATTAAGCTTAGTGAGGCTGGTTTATGACCTTCGCGATGACGATGAAGTTTTCCGTAAACGCTTCCTAAATAACAACGGGTTTGACCTTATGAGAAAAAATCACAAACACAGACGTGAATTTAGTGCGTTAAGGCTAGCCAATAACGCTGGTTCTGATGTAGATTGGTTGTTCAAATTAGGTTTTTCAGGAGTCGGTCTGTAATTATGTCGCAGGAATATAACGTAGTCGTATTAGGTGCATCGGGAGCCGTGGGTCAAACAATGATTGAGATCCTCGAAGAGCGTAACTTCCCCGTCGCGAATTTGTACCCACTGGCCAGCAGCCGCAGCGCTGGCGATACAGTCACGTTCCACGGTAAACAGGTCGAAATTTTGGACGTTGATACCTTTGACTGGTCTCAAGCTCAAATTGGTTTCTTCTCTGCTGGTGGAGATGTATCGGCTAAATGGGCTCCGATTGCCGCTGAGCATGGTTGTGTCGTTATCGATAATACCTCTCACTTTAGATATGACATCGATGTCCCCCTTGTCGTGCCTGAAGTGAATCCACAAGCGATTGCTGATTTCCGTAATCGTAATATTATTGCTAACCCCAATTGTTCAACGATTCAGATGTTGGTTGCACTGAAGCCAATTTATGATGCGTTTGGTATTTCGCGTATCAACGTCGCAACTTACCAATCGGTATCTGGTTCGGGCAAAGAAGCAATTGAAGAGTTGGCGAGCCAATGTGCTAAGTTGCTACAAGGCTTACCCGTTGAACCTCAGGTTTACCCTAAGCAAATCGCGTTTAACGTATTGCCACAAATTGATGTCTTTATGGATAACGGCTACACCAAAGAAGAGATGAAGATGGTGTGGGAAACCCAGAAGATTTTTGGCGACGATCAAATCGTGGTTAACCCAACGGCGGTTCGCGTTCCAGTGTTCTATGGCCACTCTGAGGCTGTGCATATTGAAACAGTACAAGCTGTCGATGCGGATGATGTTAAAGCTGTGTTGCGCGGAGCTGAAGGGGTTGAGTTGTTTGAGTCTGATGAGGAGTACCCTACTGCGGTAACCGATTCTGCAGGCACAGATCCGGTATATGTCGGTCGTGTACGTAAAGATATCTCTCATCCCAACGGCATCAACTTGTGGGTAGTCTCTGATAATATTAGAAAAGGTGCTGCACTGAATAGTGTGCAGATCGCCGAAGTATTGATTAGAGACTACTATTAGTATTGGGTCGATATTAAAGCCTTAGTTGAAAAAGCCTGCACTTTGCAGGCTTTTTTTGTGTTATCACTTGTTTTTGAATTGTGAATAGTAGCAGGGCGGTAAATTCTAGTTTATAGTAATCTCAATAAATACAATTGCCTAAAGCATGCTGTCAAATGGCAGCATTACACCGCTTGAAAGGGAAGAATTGATGAACTTTCGCACATCGCATCTTGTTGGTCTCTTAGCCAGCGCACTCGTGATCCTTGCATCAACATCGGGAATTTTATCTGCGGCTGAGCCGCTTAAAATTACAGGACCAGATGGCGAAAGTCGTCAAACGTTGCGCCAGTATGGGCCGACGACTTCAGCCGATACCTTCTGGAGTATCGCTCAGAAAATGAGACCCGATGCCAGTGTCACTATTTATCAAGTGATGGCAGCTATTTATGATGCCAATCCACACGCCTTTACCAGTGATAATTACAATAGTCTTGAGAGGGGCATGATATTGCTTATTCCCTCTAAAGAGGTGATGGCGGCGATCCCCAATAGTCTTGCAAAGCAGCAAGCTCAGCGTAATGATAAAGGCTGGCAACAAGCTAAGAATGTTGCCGCAGCAGAGAAAGAGACTCCCACAAAAGCCGAGCAAGCCACCACGAACCAACCGCCAGCAAAGGTTGATAACGCGCCAGTTCTTGTCGGTGTTGAAACTCAAAAACAGCTGGAAGAGTTAACTGTCAAGTTAGAAGCACAGCAAGCGCGCAACTTGTCGTTAACCGATGAATTAGCGCGAGCACAAGATAAGTTAAATTTGGGGTCAAATGACTCTGATATGTTACAAGGCAAGATTGATGAGTTAAATGGGCGCATCACTGAACTTGAAGAAGCACTGTTAGTACAAAAGGAGCAGAATGCCGAACTGTCAAATGAGGCTAAGTTGTTACGTGAGCAGCTAACGACGGCGACTCAACCTGCTACGGAAGAAGCGCCGAGTGATTACTGGCGTACGCTAATGAATAGCCCATTATATCTAGCGTTTGCGGTCGCTATTCCTGCAATTCTACTTCTGGCCATTGTTTGGCTTGCGCTTAAGCGCCGCAGTCACTCTGCAGAGGGTGCGGGCGTTGAAGATAGCAAAGCGCTGGCACCTGAAACGAATCCAACACCCGATCTTGGCGCTAGTGCCCCTACAGAAGAAGAGATGATTGCTGTTCATCTTGATACCGATGATGAATCCGATTCATTAGACTCTTTAATGAGCGTCGATACCAGTGAGCTAAAACCTGAGGCCGATCTGTCAGATGATTCAGATAAGCTAGATATGGTTGATGATGTGTTTGTTGATACGGGGGACAGTCAACAAAAGGATTCATTTGAAGAGGAAGAAGGCCAGTCGCTAGACGATCTGTGGGCCGAAGCCATGGGTGAGCAAGATGAGGAGCTAAATTCAGCAGAGAGCTCACAAGAAGATGATCTTGATTCATTACTTGCCGATTTAGACGCCCCCAAATCACCGAGCGATGAGGCTAATGATTTAGATGACTTGATGGCTTCGTTAGATGAGGAGCAGACTACGCCGGCAGAAGAAACTGATTTCGACGCCATGATGACCGATTTCGATTTGCCAGCCGAAACAGAAGATCCAGAGCCCCAAGTTGAAGAGGAAGATTTGGATGCGCTGTTAGCTGAGTTTGATTTGCCTCAAATGGGGGCAGAAGAGCAAACAAGCGATGAAAGTGTTGATTTAACCGAGGCTATTGCCGCAGAGTTAGATGCCGTTGATGCAGAGGTTGATGAGGCGGATTTAGATAGTCTACTCGCCGAATTTGATACATCGACTCAAGCTGCACAATCAGAAGATGCGTTGATTGAAGAAGTTACCGAGCCTAATGTTGACAACAGTGACGATGTAGCAGCGCAAATTGCGGCTGAATTAGAGTCTGATGACAATGAATCTCCAGCTGTTGATGATATCGATGAGTTACTTGCTGGATTAGCGACAGAACCGACAGCAGATATCGCACCGGAAGATGAGTTGTCTGCAGCGGACGTCGCAAAAGAGCATGGTGACAGTCGTGGAGTTGACGATAGCGATAATAACGACGACGTTATGACGAGTAGCGAAAGTGGTGAAGCCGATAGTGATGTAGAGCCGCTAGTAACAGACAACACCACCGAGGCTAAGCCAGCGCTTGAATTTGAATCTTTTGCTATCGATGATGCGGCAAACTCTGAGCTTGAAGAGATTATTGCAGAAGTTAACCTTGAAGGTTCATCTGACGATGTCGCACTCGATGCATTGCTTGCAGACCTTGAAGCTGTTGATAAAAAAGAAGACAAAGCCGAGTCTGGTTTTTTCAATGATCTAAAAGGTCATAAGCGTACTGACGAGCATAGTCTAGATTGGGATAGCGCTCTTGCAGATTCAGATCTCGATGATACTAAGGAAACTGACGACTTAGATGATGAGTTATCACTGGATATTGAAGATGATGATAGCTTAACAGTCGATGAAGCCTTGGCCGCATTAGATGCTGCAGAGTCGAAAAAGAAGCCTGCTCGCACTGTTAATGAGCATGATCTTAGTGCATTCCAGCAAGATAACGGTTTCATTGATATCGATCGTCTTTTAAATGAAGCCGATGAAGAAGATACCGATGTCGATCAATATAAAGAACTCGATGTTGATATGGGTGAGTTGGATGATCTAATGAGCAATGCATCTATGGTCGATGTGGATGACGAAGAGAATGCAGTGAATGCAAAATTAGATTTGGCTCGTGCCTATATCGAAATTGATGATATCGATAGTGCCAAAGCATTGCTAAAAGAGGTTGAATTAGACGGTAATGACCGTCAACAAGAGGAAGCACTAGGGCTGCTTAAAGAGTTATAACCCTTCTGTTTATCGATACGGCGCTTCGGCGCCGTTTTTTTTACTCAATATAGCGCAATTTGAGCGGTTTTTTGCTGACTTAGTTGTCATGATCAGGGCTGCGATATGCTAAAATCTCGCGCTCAAAATGAGTTTTTTAAAATAAGGGTTTGTATTACATGCGCGTTGCATTAGGTATTGAATATGATGGTAGTCGTTATTTTGGGTGGCAACGTCAGGCCGAAGTTGACTCGGTTCAAGCCCAACTAGAAAAGGCGCTTTCTAAAGTGGCCAACGAACCTATTGCCATTCAATGCGCGGGGCGAACCGATGCCGGGGTGCATGCAACTGGTCAAGTGGTGCACTTTGAAACGAATGCGATACGCAAAGAGAGTGCCTGGACCTTAGGTGTGAATGTTAATTTACCTGATGATATAGCCGTTCGGTGGGCGAAAGAGGTTGATGATGAATTCCATGCCCGCTTTAGTGCCACGGCGCGCCGCTATCGCTACATGATCTATAACCATCAGCTTAGACCTGGCATTTTGCGCTCAGGGGTGAGCCATTATCCAGGTGACATAGACGAGCGCAAGATGCATCAAGCGGCGCAGTACCTTCTCGGTGAACAGGATTTCACCAGCTTTAGAGCGATTCAATGTCAGTCGAATACGCCTTTTCGTTGTGTTCATGAAGTCAATGTGACCCGTCAGGGGATGTATATTTGTGTCGACATTAAGGCTAATGCATTTTTACATCATATGGTTCGTAATATTGTCGGTTCGCTGCTAGAAGTGGGTTACGGTCGCCAAGAGATGAGTTGGATTAAGGATTTGTTGGCTGTTAAAGACCGAACGCAAGCCGCTGCCACTGCCAAACCTAATGGATTATATTTGGTGGATGTGACTTATCCAGAATCTTATCAGTTACCTAAATTAGCTCTTGGTCCACTATTTATGTTGGACTAACTATTATCTTGGGTAAGCCGCTGACATTGTCTTATTTTTTATGATCTTTAATCATTACACCATCGCTTTTTACCACCTGTAAGAGTGTTTTATGCAAACTGTACCTAATCATCAATCTAGTTTAACAACTTGGCTTGATCACTTGATGTCTATTCACCCCACAGATATTGATATGGGTTTAGACCGTGTGTCATCTGTGGCGAAATCGATGGGGTTGACCGATCTTGGTAATACCAAAGTCATTACTGTGGGCGGTACCAATGGCAAGGGAACAACCTGTGCCATGATAGAGCAGATCATGACTCTGGCAGGTTATAGGGTCGGTGTCTATAGCTCACCCCATATGCTCAAGTATAATGAGCGAGTACGAGTCGCGGGTACGAATGCCAGTGACCAAGCCTTAATTGATGCGTTTTGTGCAATAGACCAGGCACGCGGCCAGATATCTCTGACCTTTTTTGAGTACGCGACGTTAGCGGGGTTAATGATTTTTAAACAATCAAAGCTGGATATCGTACTGCTTGAAGTGGGTTTAGGTGGCCGCCTTGACGCCACTAATATTATCGATGCCGACATCAGTGTGGTGACATCCATCGATATAGACCATCAGGAGTATTTGGGGGATACACGTGAACTCGTCGGGAGAGAAAAGGCGGGTATTTTTAGATCGGGCCGTCCTGCTATTGTGGGAGATAGCGATCTTCCGCCGTCAGTTATCGAAGTCGCAAATGATACTGGCGCGCAATTATCGGTGGTCGGTGAGGCTTTTGATTATACACTGCATGGTGACAGTTGGGATTTTAACGGTGCATCGCTGTCACTATCAGGCTTACCCGTCCCGCAGTTGCCGCTGCCGAATGCGGCAACCGCACTGGCGGTTGTTGAGCTGCTGATCCCCTCGATTTCACAGGATGTTGTTCAGCAAGGGCTCTTGCAAGCTAAATTGACTGGTCGCTTAGAGCGGTTTTCTGACGAGCCATTGATACTGCTCGATGTTGCCCATAATCCCCATGCCGCGCGTTACTTAAAGCAGCGCCTAGGGGCTTACTCTGGCCGCCGAGTGGTGGCCCTTTGTGGTATGTTGAAAGATAAAGACTATCAGACGGTAATATCGACATTAGATGAGGTTGTCGATACCTGGTATTTTTCCGATCTGGATTGTGAGCGAAGCGCTAGCGCTGAGCGGTTAGTCGCTTGCCTGCCACAAGGAAGTATCGGCTATCCATTTGAATCGATAGCCTTAGCTTATCGAGCGTTAACAAATAATATCTGCGATGGGGATATGGTAATTGTGTTTGGCTCCTTTTACACTGTGGCAGAGTTTAAAAATCTAAATCTTGGGTGAATCAACGTGGACGAAGTCGAAGTCAAACGAACAAAATTATCTAGTCAAAAGTTATCAAGCCAGTTTCAGAATCGTCTCGTTGGAGTGATTGTGTTGGTGGCGTTAGGCGTAATTTTTCTTCCCGATATTCTTGATGGCAAAAAACAGCATCAAGAGGAGCAGTTTGCAGAGATCCCATTGCGCCCCAGTATCGATAGTTCGTTTGATACTAGCGCTGAATTTGAGACTATTGATCTTTCCAATGCGGAATCTCAGTTTGTTTCTGAAGAAGAGTCGGGCAGCAACAATGATTCGATTTCAGCGCCAGAGCAAACGGTTAAAGAGGTTGAAGCATCGAAGACGGTCGATGACGCTGATAACGCGGCAGTAGAAGCCATAGTGCCGAGTTCGGCTTATACCTTGCAGTTAGGCAGCTTTAAAAATGCGGCCAATGTAAATGCCTTAGTAAAACGTCTTAGAAGCAAAGGTTTTAGAGCATACACCCTACCTAAAACGCCTAAAGATGGTGAGTTAACGAAAGTCTTTGTGGGTCCAGATGTGTCTATGTCTAAATTGCAGAAGCTGCAAAAAGAGATCGATAAATTAACGGGGCTGAAATCTGCCGTGGTGAGCTTTAATCCTGTAGATTAGAGAAACACCCTGTTAAAACTAAGGCCTGAATCAGTATATATAAGGCCTTTTTGTTACTGTTTACTTACGGTTCCTGCCAACTTCTGCGTTTAATGGCCTCACAAGGGAGCAAGCGTTCCTTCATCCTTTTGCGTTGAATTGGCGGCTAAAACAAACACTGAGGCGATTACTGCGTTCTGCTGATTGGTATTAGTCCAATATACAAATTCAGTGTCCATAATTCAGAATAAACTTAATTGATTTTAAATGAGACTAGGGGGTGAGAATGTCTTCCGTCTCTGGTAAGATCGCGCCGTCTTAATGCTAATGCTGGATCACCTTATTCAATGGTTTGGATCGATTACGCCATTATCGCTGTCATCGGAATATCAACTTTAATTAGTTTGCTCCGTGGTTTCGTTAAAGAAGCTATGTCACTTGTGGTATGGTTTGCAGCTTTTTTCGTCGCGAGTCAGTTCTATCAAGATCTCGCCGTTTATCTCACCCAGATGCAAGATGAATTTGTTCGTAACGGTGTCGCTATTGCAATACTGTTTATTTCTACCTTGATCCTTGGGGCGCTAGTCAATTATCTCATCAGTCAATTAGTGGCTAAAACAGGCTTATCTGGCACCGATCGGGTGTTAGGTCTATGTTTTGGTGCCTTAAGAGGCGCCCTCATTGTCAGCGCGATACTGTTTTTTATGGATGCTTTTACCGGAGCACCCAAGACCGATTGGTGGCATAGTTCGCAGCTTGTCCCAGAATTTGGAGTGGTTATTCAGTGGTTTTTTGACTACGTGGAAAACACCTCAAGCTTTGTACCCAAAATATAACAATGCCTAGAGCATATTTGATGAGCACTAGGGTTATTGCCGAGTGTAATATCAACAATAATAATTATTATCAGAACATCTTAAAATGAGGAAACCTACCCATGTGTGGTATCGTCGGAATAGTTGGCCGGACATCGGTTAATCAGACAATTTATGATGCACTAACCGTATTACAACACCGTGGTCAAGATGCCGCAGGGATTGTAACTGTCGATGGTAATGCATTTAGATTGCGTAAGGCTAATGGTCTGGTAAAAGACGTATTTGAGCCTAAGCATATGCAACGTTTACAAGGTAATGCAGGTATCGGCCATGTGCGTTATCCAACTGCGGGTAGCTCTAGTGCGTCAGAAGCACAACCTTTTTACGTTAATTCCCCATTTGGTATCTCACTCGCCCATAACGGTAATTTAACTAATACCGTTGAGCTGCATGAGCGCTTACTTAAGCAACGTCGTCACGTTAACACCACCTCAGATTCTGAAGTCTTGCTTAACCTGTTGGCTGATGAGTTACAACATACCCAAAGCCAGTTCCTGACTGCCGATGAGGTGTTTGAGGCAATCAGCAATGTACATAAGCTGACTCGGGGAGCCTACGCCGTAGCGGCTATGATCATTGGCCAAGGTTTAGTGGCCTTTAGAGATCCGTTCGGTATTCGTCCGTTAGTACTAGGTAAACATGAGACTGAGCAGGGCACCGAATATATGGTAGCCTCTGAAAGCGTCGCACTCGACGCCGTTGGTTTTGAGACGGTTCGTGACGTAGCACCTGGCGAAGCTATTTATATCTCTCTTGACGGTCAGCTATATACGCGTCAGTGCGCGGCATCTCCTAGCTATTCTCCTTGTATTTTTGAATACGTTTATTTTGCTCGTCCAGACTCGACTATCGATAAAGTGTCAGTCTATGGCAGTCGAGTGAACATGGGCGTTATGCTAGGTGAGAAGATCAAGAAGGAATGGGAGGATCATGATATCGATGTGGTTATTCCTATTCCGGAAACATCATGTGATATCGCATTGGAAATCGCGCGTAATATGGATTTGCCATATCGCCAAGGGTTTGTGAAAAATCGTTATATTGGCCGTACTTTTATCATGCCTGGTCAACAGGAGCGTAAGAAATCGGTACGTCGTAAACTTAACGCGATTGATGCTGAGTTTAAGGGTAAAAATGTACTTCTTGTCGACGATTCTATCGTTCGTGGAACGACATCAGAGCAGATCATCGAGATGGCTCGCGAGGCTGGTGCCAAGAAGGTTTATTTTGCCTCAGCCGCACCTGAAATTCGCTTCCCTAATGTCTATGGTATCGATATGCCCACCACTAGTGAGTTAATAGCTCACGGTCGTGACGCGGAAGAGATCTGTAAGCTCATTGGTGCCGACGGGATTATTTTCCAAGATCTTAATGATCTTATCGAAGCGGTCCGTCAGCAAAATCCAGAAATTAAGCGTTTTGAAACCTCTGTCTTCGATGGTAAGTACATTACCAACGATGTCGATCAGGCTTATTTAGATCATTTGACACAGTTACGTAACGATGATGCCAAAGCAAATCGCATCAAGGATATAGGGATGAACTTAGAGATGCATAACGTTTGTCATCCATAGGACCTCTTTATTTCGTGCAAAACTAACCTTACATCATGTTTAGATTAGTTCTCTTGAAAAAGCCGACTTCGAGTAAGTCGGTTTTTTTATGTCCCAAAATGCCATATATAAACAGCTGATCCCTTTAGTGATCTACACTGCGAATCCGACTTTTATACTATAGTTATTTAACGAAAGGTTAACATTGTCGATATACTTAGGAGAACTCAATGAAGCAACTGTCCATTAGTACCAAATTACTGTGGATCACTTCTGCGCTGTTTTTGATTATTGTTGCTATTTTGTCATTCAGTTTATGGTGGTCATTAAGCGATAAAAATGAGCAACTCGCGGATCAAGTTCAACAGACACTGCAGCAAGAAATTCAGCAACGCTTAAGTGCAAAAGCAGGGGAGTATGGTGAGCAGGTCGCAGGATTTATTAATGAAGCCTATCGAATTCCCTATTCTTTTGCCGGTATGGTTGAGACGACGTCAAAAGATGCGCCACTCCCTAGAGAAAGCGTTCAGATAGCTGTTGCGGGAGTACTGCGAAAAAACAGCCAAATATCATCAATGTACGCGCAGTTCGAACCTAATGGTTACGATGGACGCGACAGTGAATTTACCATTGATTCTCCACATAGCGTTGCCGGTGCTGGAACATTAGAGATCTATTACACGCGTAACAGCGATGGCACCGTAGAGCATCAACAAGTGGATGATGCGGCTGAAAAGTATGTTGCCACATTAAATGAGTTTGGTATTCGAGAAGCGGAGTGGTATCTGTGTGCAAAGGATACGAAAAAGCCTTGCTTAATGGAACCCTATTTATATGAAATAACCCCTGGAAATAACGAGTTAATGACATCGTTAACCGTACCTGTGGTAGTGGATAACCAGTTTAGGGGGCTTATTGGCGTCGACCTTAATTTACCGATATTTCAAAAGCTGATCGATGAGCTTTCAAACAGCCTTTATCAAGGTAAAGCAAAAGTGACCTTACTTAGCCAAAAAGGCTTAGTGGTAGCGGCCAGTCATTATGATAAGAAAGCTCGGCCCTTGTCAGAATCAATTGATCCCAATCTCGCATCTCAGTATCAAAAGCTAAACAACAATGGCGGATATTTAGAGCAAGCAGATAATATTGTTGTGGCTTATCCTATCGATATTGCCGTAGCAGGTGCTCAGTGGTCGTTAGTCATAGAAGTAAATAAAGCCGATGCTTATAAGGCGGCGCTAGAGATGGACAATGCAATGTCTGCGATGGCCAGTTCTCTTGGTAGTTTATTGCTGATTGTCGGCAGTATCGTGTCTGTCATTGCAGTGATAACGATTAGTCTAGTGATCCGCTCCATTATTGCGCCCTTGAAGGTGATTCAAAGCCGAGTAGAGAACTTAGCAAGTGCCGAGGGTGATTTAACTCAATCTATAACGGTTGAGTCCCATGCCGAACTTATTGCGCTGGGCGGTGGTATTAATGGCTTCATTACTAAGTTAAGGCTGTTAATCAGTGAACTCAAAGAGTTAGCTTCTCGTTCGCAAGATGAAAGCCAAACCGCGGCGGGTATTGCGCAGCAGACTCGAGACAGTGTAAACCGTCAGTACAGTGAGATAGAAAGCGTGGTCACGGCCGTTAATGAGATGAGTGCTACAGCCCTTGAGGTCGCCAAAGCATCCGAGCAAACCGCAGCAGAAACAGAAGCCATGACGGCGAATGTTAAAGCGGGCGAGGATAGCTTGAGCAAGGCGATGGATTTTGTGACCAATATGTCTCAGGAATCATTGTTGGCGAAAGAAGCGGTCAGTAAGGTCGCAGATAGCAGTACCAACATCAGTAAAATTTTAGAAGTGATCAGTGCGATTGCCGAACAAACTAATTTGCTGGCTTTAAATGCTGCAATTGAAGCGGCGCGTGCTGGTGAGCAAGGACGAGGCTTTGCGGTGGTGGCTGACGAGGTTAGGGCGTTGGCATCGAAAACTCAAAGCTCGACCGATGAGATTAGTAAGCTAATTGAGTCATTACAAAAAGAGGTTAACAGTGCCTCAAACATCATTGACCAAGGTGTAAATGGCGCGCAGCGTGCGGTAGAGCAAACTGAGTCGGCTTTAAATTCACTTAACACTATTGTGAGTCAAATCGAAGAGGTCTCTAGTCAGGTTACCCACATTGCGACAGCAGCGGAGGAGCAAAGTGCTGTCACCGAAGAGGTCAACCGGAACATTACCGGGATCTCTGACTCTGCTTCAGAGTTAGCGCGTCTGGCAGATGAAGCGCAGCAAAGTAGTATGAGCCTCGCCGATTTAGTTGCCCAGCAACATCAACAGTTAGGTAAGCTGAAAACCTAATCCGAGTTTACTTTGGTGGCCAAGAGCATTAATTGCGTCTTGGTCATCAATGATTTTTTAAATCACAGTTTTTTTTTACCGTTAATTCTTTTTCTTATATTGCTTCTATTTCAATGATTTTTACTACTACCTTAGAGTTTCAACTTCAATCTTATGTTTACCTTCGAGCTATGTCTCTTTGAGGTCTGTGCTTTCACCCGCTCACTTAATGAGTCACTCTATGGGCTTTTGGGGGTAATTCAATCAAAGATGAGCTGTCTATCAGTGGCAGTGCGAGCCTTGACCTTAGGATATTTAGGACCTCATTATTAACTGACCAATCAGAACTAGGACAAATGCGTCACCCAAACGAGTAACCAAATGCCAAAAAGTATCGAGATGGAGGTGCGGTTAATCGCTTGCTTAATAAAAATGGCGACTAAAGTAGCTATGCTCGTCAGTATGATTTGTAGGCTAAACATCAATTCTATCTCTGGCGCAGCGCCTTTTGTAGCGAGCGGCGCTACTAATAAAAGTACGGCTGCTACTAACAAAAATTGATAGATGAGCACTTGGTCCAATCGATTGTTAGTCGCTGTGATGGTATTCATTTTTAGACTCCCAAAATGGGTTGTGACTATATCAACGATAGATATTAACTAAAGGTATTAACTAAAGATATTAGCTTTAGATGAGAATCATTCTCAATTGAATTTACAAAGTACGTGTTGTAAGCAGCAAAAGTATTTTGAGTTTGCGCCATTCACTTTGCTGAGTTAAAGTTACTGTTAATTTATACAGTATTTGTTGGGTTATGATTTTATATATCGCAGAGAAACCGAGTCTAGGCAGGGCTATTGCCGATGTATTACCTAAACCATTGAAAAAGGGGGAGGGGTTTATTACGGCTGCAAATGGCGATTGCGTTTCTTGGTGTATTGGTCACTTGTTAGAGCAAGCTGAGCCAGACAGCTATGATGCCGCGTTCAAATCATGGAAGTTTGAACACTTGCCCATCGTTCCACAAGAGTGGAAGATGAAACCTAAACCAAAAACTCGCAGCCAGTTGACGGTATTGCGAGGCTTAGTGAAGCAGGCGACTCAGCTGGTCAACGCTGGAGATCCCGATCGTGAGGGACAGTTGCTCGTCGATGAAGTCATCGCTCATCTTGGCGTTAAAGGTAATAAACTTAATCAAACTCGGCGCTTGTTGGTGAGCGACTTAAATCCGCCAGCGGTGAAGCGAGCCTTGGGGCAACTTAGATCTAACCGTGAATTTATCCCGTTATCGACATCGGCATTAGCGCGGTCAAGGGCTGATTGGCTTTACGGCATGAATATGACTCGCGCCTATACCTTGCAAGGTCGCAAGGTGGGTTACCAAGGCGTGTTATCTGTTGGTCGGGTACAGACACCACTGCTGGGACTTGTGGTGCGTCGTGATGAGGCAATTGCTGGCTTTGTTAGCAAACCTTTCTATGAAGTGCTTGCAAATCTTTACACCGATAAGCAAGAAACATTCAAAGCGAAATGGCTGCCCAGTGATGCATGTCGCCCCTACATGGACGAAGATGGGCGAGTTTTGTCTAGAGGATTAGCCCTGAACGTGGTTGGACGGATCACAGATAAAAGCGCTCAGGTGACATCACTTCAAAGCAGCGATAAACAACAAAGCCCACCTTTACCCTATAGTCTTTCGGCGCTGCAGATTGATGCGGCGAAGCGATTTAGTATGAGCGCAAAGGCTGTGCTCGATACGTGCCAGTCACTCTATGAAAAACATAAGTTAATTACCTATCCTAGGTCGGATAGCCGATACCTTCCTAAGGAGCAGTTTGTGCTTGCCCCAAGTGTTATTGCTGCGGTGTTAAAAGGGGCGAGTGAATTAGTCGAAGGTATTGATAGCCCCGATCCTAAGATAAAATCTAAGGCATGGAATGACAAAAAAGTGGATGCACACCATGCCATCGTTCCCACCGAAAAGGTGGCAAACTTATCGGGTTTAACCCAAGCTGAGAAACAGATCTATCTGCATGTCGCCAGGCAATACCTCGCGCAGTTTTATCCTGTATATCGGTACCATGAAACCGAAGTGGAAATTGAAATAGAAAAGGGACGATTTAAGACCAAAGCTAAGCAGGAGAAGTCTCTAGGCTGGAAACAGCTGTTTCCTAAATCAGCTAACAAGCCTTCACAAAGAGATAATGACAGCGACGATTTACAGTTGCTTCCACGACTGATAGAGGGGCAAACCTTGCACTCGGGTCAAGGTGAATTGCTTGAGAAGCATACTCAGCCGCCAAAAGCGTTTACCGATGCGACCTTGCTTGCCGCGATGACGGGCATTAACCGTTACGTTTCTAATCCTGATATTCGTAAGATCCTTAAAGATACCGATGGCTTAGGCACTGAGGCCACTCGAGCTGGCATCATCGAGCTGTTGTTCAAACGAGGTTTCTTAGTTCGTCAAGATAAAGCTATCGTGTCGACGGAGGTAGGCAAGGGGCTGATTAATAGTTTGCCCGAATCGGCGACGACGCCTGATATGACTGCGTTATGGGAGAGTCATTTAGATGCCATTTGTCGTAAGGAAGCTAAATATCAGAGTTTTATGCAGCCATTAATCGAGTCATTAGGCGAGTTGATTATCCAAGCGGGATCTCAGCTGCCCACCTCATTGCAAGGGATTAAGGCACCACAAGGGCAATTTAAGAAGCGTCGCTATTCGCAAAAGAAGAAGGTGACTAAATCGACAAAAAAATAGCTAATACCAATCAGTATAAAGATATGATCGCTCAGCGAGAATTTAGCGCTTATGAGGCAAGGCAACGAGTGAAGAGCATAGTTGTTCTACGGTCAAACTCGTTAACACAGCATCGAAAGCGCTAAAACTCGCCTGTTAGGCGTGTTTTTGGCTTCCTACTTCTGCGTTGAATGGCCTCACAAGGGAGCAACCATTCCATCGTCCATTCGCCTTGAATTAGTTGCCAAAAAACACGCTGAGTAGATCACTTTCTTATACTGATTGGTATAAATGATTAAAGTTAATAATCAGTGTGATCCGTTAACCACTTTTTTGACTGTTATATTGAGATGCAGCATCAAAGCGTGTGGGGGGATTTTAACCGACAACTAGGCTATTTTATGTCTCGATATTGATTGCTTAACGGATCATATCGAAATCCTGCTGCACTGAGTTTCTGTTCTAATACTTTGCTTGGAATATCGAGTTGATAAAACAGTGCCTGCCTATCATTACAGTTTAGGCGAAGCTGCTCATTGACTATGCCTACGAGGATATCGCCGCTCAATCGAGTGAGTTGGTAATCCATTAAATTTACCCTAGGTAATCACTATTTCATTTAGGTTTAGCGCAGATCCGTGAGTGTTTCCAATATTTGATTGTTAAGATGGCATCGAGATAGCGAGTCAACTTGCCGTACTCGATGCTTTTACTGGCAGGCATTATTGATGGGCGCAGAATCTCACCGCTATCAATTAGGCCAGGAGATAAACTTATCTCAATATCTCACCACGATTAAGAGCGATAAGTTTATCTAAAATATGTTCACCATCCATCCGGATACCGTTGTGCTCATATTCTGATGTGAGCCAGTATTTGAGATTGTTTACCTGAGTAGCGGTTTCAAGGCTGTAGCGCATCTCGACAAACATATCTTCGCTATAAATTGCGGCAGCGACAGGTACTTGATTTTTATTTAATTTGTTCACATCGTAAAGCATTGGCCAGTCAGTGTTCTCAGCGATAAGATGAGCGGCGTGTTTTAGTGGTTTTAAGTTGGTAAATTGATCAAAAAACCAAGGATAGACCATTTCGCCTGTGAACAAGAAGGGCTTATGTTCGTCATAATTAAACTCATCATATTGGTTACGTACTCTTTGCGCTGCCCATTGGGAACCATTTTGTTGGCAATAGATACTCTCGTGCAGCAAGGCAAAAATAGGGTTGGTATTAAAGTCTAAAAGTTGACAGAAATGGCCTAAGAATAAGGGGTTGATCTGTGTGCCCTGTTCGGTTTCTACTAACGCTTGTTCTAGCAAGTAGTAGACAGATTCGGGTCCCTGTTCCATTCCAATGTTAATGCCAAGCAGTTGTAGCATTTCGACGGTCAGGCGTTCACCTGTCGCGATCCGCACCTCATTTTCGCGGATATAGCGGGCAAGTTGTTTAACGAGTTGCTGCGCATCGGAAAAACGACTAAAGAAATCTTGATTCTTAGCCAAGACGCGTTTGTAGGTGGCTTGGTAGACTTCATCCGCGGGGCGAGTGAGTGATGGAATACCGCCAGTGATATAGGCTTCTTGCAGGCCTTGGGGAGCATCGTTAAGGTATTTCAGGACGCAGAAACCACCAAAACTCTGGCCTAGAATGCTCCATTTGCGCCCGCCTGTTAATTGCTGACGAATGGCTTCGGCATCTTTAATTATGCTATCGGCGCGGAAGTGGCTTAAATACTCTGCTTGCTGAGCAGAATCTAAATGACTGAGTGATACGTAGTTAATCGGTGATGAAAGTCCAGTACCACGCTGATCTAGGAGTAGTACACGAAACTCTCGTAAGGCGCGTTTTATCCAGCCACTATTTGCCGCAGGCCTAACGGCGCCAAATCCTGGTCCACCTTGGAAGAAGACTAAATAAGGAAGTTCGTTATTGGCATTTTCAGGTGAGACTAACTCGCGAGCAAAGACGGTTATTTTTTCACCTTGAGGAAGTGCGTGGTCTAAAGGCAGAACAAAGGTGTGTTTGATGGCTTGGATGCCTGATAGCGTCTGAGAGTTGATCATTTGAAACCTTTTGCGGTTGGTTTTTATTGTTTTGGCGACTTTCTTTTGCCAGATTGTATACAAAAAATATTGCTCAGGATAGGTTATCCTAGATCAATATTTTTGTAAGAGTCGTTAGTGAAATGACTCGGCTTATCGTAACCTATGGCAAGCCTGTAAAAACCGGAAGTAGAAGATGAAATATCAAATTGTGCCAGTCACGCCTTTTCAGCAGAACTGCAGTATTATTTGGTGCGAGAAGACTAAGCTTGCGGCTGTTGTTGATCCTGGTGGGGATATAAAGCGCATTCAACAGCAGCTTGATAATCAGGGATTAACAATTGAGAAAATTTTGTTAACTCACGGTCATATCGATCATGTTGGTGGTGCTAAATTACTGAGCGAAGCCACAAATGTCCCTATTATTGGGCCTCATAAAGATGATGAGTTTTGGCTCAACTCTTTGGCAGATCAGAGTAAACATTTTGGCTTTTTACCCGTCGCGCCCTTTACGCCACATCAGTATTTGCAAGCGGGTGACATTGTTACCGTGGGAGAGCAGAGTCTTCAAGTGTTACATTGCCCCGGACATACTCCAGGACATATCGTTTTTTACAGTGAAAATGATAAATTGGCATGGGTGGGAGATGTAATATTTAAAGGCTCGATTGGACGAACTGACTTTCCTCTGTCTAGCCATACCGATTTGATTGCTTCTATCACTCAGGTTCTCTGGCCGCTGGGTCGTGATGTTAACTTTATTCCCGGTCATGGACCCATTTCAAGCTTTGGTATTGAACGGGAGCAAAATCCGTTTGTCGCCGATCAATTGTTTAGTTAGTTTCAATCGCTAAATGACCAGACATTTGGCGCGTAGAATTTGCGCGCTAAATGCCTTGATTCATTTTTCCTGCCCGTTTGACACCTTTTGCAACGTATTTGAGTTGTTTTCCTTTGCTAAGCTTTGTTAGGTTAGTGACTTAACATAGAGTTAACTTGGATATAAAGCACACGGATATGTCACATCATATAGAAGACCTCCTCTCTGCCTGGATGGCCGCCCCCAATGATGAATGGGTGCTGGCCGTGATCACCGATGTCAAAGGATCTGCTTACCGCAAGGTGGGCGCCATGATGCTTATTCATTCCATGGGCAAGAGTATTGGCTTAGTGAGTGGTGGTTGTTTAGAAGCCGATTTGAGACGCCATGGCCAGAAGGCGTTGCAGACAGGTAAGGCTATCTCTGTATGTTATGATGCCAGCGATGAGTCGGATGCCAGTTATCAACTCGGCTGTGGTGGAATCGTTAAGCTGATGTTGGTTCCGCTGTGTAAAGAAAATCATCATCTGCATTTTGCTGCGTTATGTGAGGCATTAAAGCATTCAAGTCACTGTTTTTATCAACTGAGCCTTTGCCAGCAAAGCGCGCCTCAGGAAGTTATTCAAAGTGCGGTGTTTTGTCAGCAGTCCGATGCTGATAACGTGGTGAGCAAGCTGCGTTTGAGTGACTTTACAACGGCAGGAATTCATCAAACTGATTGTCCGTCATTAATCATCCCGCTTAGGCGTCGATATCGCATTGCCATATTGGGTGGCGGATTGGATGCGCAGCCTGTAAGTCGAATTAGTCAAGAACTCGGCTGGCAAGTTGATGTCGTGGATGAACGAACTAGCTATGCTCGCGCACATGACTTTGTTGGGGCGAGGGTGTTCAGGCAGCCACTAGAGAGTCTTGAGGATGACTTCTGGCAAGGCTTAGATGCCGCTATTATCATGCAGCATAATCTTACACTTGATGCCAAAGCCCTCTCTTTAGTACAGCAAAATAGCGGTGATATGGCTTACTTAGCCTTATTAGGCCCAGGTCATCGACGTGACAAGGTGTTGGCGTTAGCTCAATTACAACTCTCCGATATCACTCCGTTTTTCTCTGCGCCCGCTGGTTTAGCCTTGGGCGGTGAATTGCCGCAGTCCATCGCATTGAGTATTTTATCTGAGTGTCATGGGATACTGCATGGAGCTAAGCTGGGCGCACTCAAAGAGGTGATGAGGTGAATAAGCCTAGTGTTAACATCATTGCGTTGTTGGCAGCAGGCGAGAGCCGACGGTTTGGCGACGCAAAGTTGGCTCAGCGACTCCACAAGACAAAGTTTGATTTGGGAGAACGGCTTGGTTCTTGTAATGAATCGACCTTAATTGGCGAGGTTTACGCTCGTTTGCTGCTTGTTGCTCGGCGCGTCGGTGCTCGTTTAATCGTTGTCGTTGGTGGTCATTTAGAGAAAGTCACTTCATGTTTACCCGCTAATGCAGAATTTATTATTAATCCCGATTGGCAACGAGGGATAGGCTGTTCTATTAGCGCTGCGGCCAAGTTTGCTCAGCGTCAGCAAGCATCATCCTTAATGATCGCACTAGGGGATCAGTTGGCGTTAACAGTCGATGATTATCTCACACTATATTTAGCTCAAACACAGTCCGATACTCGGGTTTGTGCTTATTATGGGCACTCTTTAGGCGTGCCTGCTATATTCCATCAAGATGATTTTGATGACTTATTAAGCTTAAAGGGGGATAGAGGCGCTAAGCCGTTACTCAAGCAGCGTTATCAGGAGGGGAAAATCATCGCTGCGTTTATACCTAGGGGCGAAGTCGATATCGATACCCCGGAGGAACTTGAGCGTTTTCTCAACTCTGATGAGATCTAAAAACTAAGCGCTCTACTCATTTATTTAATCGCTATCCCTGTCGTTGCAAGGGTTATCAAGGAGAACAAGATGTCCGATAACACACTAGGACTGAAGATTAACGGCAAAGATTACAGTTTGGATGCCGACCCCAATATGCCCGTGCTCTGGGCGATACGAGATATTGTTGGCTTAACAGGAACCAAGTTTGGTTGTGGTGCAGGCTTATGTGGCGCTTGTACCATTCACATCGACGGCGAGCCAGCAAGGGCGTGCCTAACCAGTTTAAAGCAGATTCAAGGTAAACAGATCACGACCATAGAAGGGTTAGTACAAGATGATCTCAAACAGGCATGGCAGCAACATAATGTGCCTCAGTGCGGCTATTGTCAGGCGGGTCAATTGATGTCGGCGGCGGCCTTGTTAACTAAATTCCCTCAACCTACAGAGGCGCAGATAGATGATGCTATGGTAGGTAATATCTGTCGCTGTGGCACTTATACTCGCATAAAATCCGCGATCCAGAGTGCATCTGGTCAAACGGCTAGTGCGATTACCGGCACTAGCTCTGACGCACGTATTCAACAGGAGGTTGAAGTATGAGTACATTTACTGCTGTACAAAACTTTAGCCGCCGAGATGTATTAAAGCTTTTTGGTGCGGCTGGTGGCGGATTGGCCCTCGGTGCCAGTGGTTTGAGCTGGAGCCCTATGGCAATCGCGCAGCAAGAGGAGTCGCGCCTGAACCTGTTTGTGGCTATTGGCGAAGATAATAAGGTGTATTTAACCTGCCATCGCTCAGAGATGGGGCAGGGGATCAGAACGGGGATCCCTCAGGTGTTAGCCGATGAACTTGGTGCCAGTTGGGAAAATGTGGTGGTCATTCAAGGATTAGCTGATAAGCGTTATGGTAGTCAGAACACCGACGGCTCACGCAGCATTCGTCGTGGTTTTGACAAGATGCGAGAGATGGGGGCAATGGCGCGCACTATGCTCGAACAAGCCGCAAGCGAGCGGCTCAAAGTGCCATTGAATGAGTTAAAAACCAGCGATAACAAAGTGATCCATTCATCATCGGGACGCAGTATAACCTTTGGTGAGTTGGCGATGGCCGCCGCTAAATTACCCTTACCTGATGCAGCGACATTGAAACTGAAGTCCCCCAAGGCATTTACTCATATTGGTAAGTCTCACCGTATTGTTGATATGGACGATATCTTAACTGGATCCGCTCAGTATGGTTATGATGTGCGCCTCGAGGGGATGTTATATGCCAGTATTTCACGCCCTGCGGTATTGGGTAGCCAGCTGACTCAGCTAGATGATGCTGACGCACGAAAGGTGGCTGGCGTTGTCGATGTTATCACATTGCCAGTGCCTAAAGGCGCGCCAAGTTTTCAACCCTTAGGCGGCGTTGCCGTGGTTGCCAGCAATAGTTGGAGCGCGATCGAGGGGCGCAAAAAGTTAATTACGCAGTGGAGCGCATCAGATAATGATACTCATGACTCTAAGGTATATTTAAAGGCGCTCATGACTCGGGTTCAAGCGCCTGGCAAGCTAGTACGTCAGCAAGGCGACGAGAATCATGACTGGCCAGAAAAGGATACCATTAGCGCGGTATATACCGTGCCTTATCTTGCTCATGCGATGATGGAGCCGCCCACGGCAACGGCGCGAATGACTCAAGAGGGCGTTGAAATATGGGCGTCGACTCAAACGCCTCAAAGCGCCCAGCAAACGGTGGCTGCGGCGCTAGGTTTAAAAGAGGAGCAAGTGATTGTCCACGTTACCTTGCTTGGTGGCGGATTTGGACGTAAATCGAAACCCGATTTTTGTGTCGAGGCGGCTTTATTGGCTAAGCATACGGGTAAACCGGTTAAAGTGAGTTGGAGCAGGGAAGATGAGCTGCAAAATGGTTATTTACATGCGATCAGTGCCCAGTATTTTAGAGCGAAAGTAAGTTCGTCATCGGTCGAGGCGATATTGCAGCGCACTGGATTTCCAAGTATCAGCTCAACCTTTAATACAAGCGTTGATGAACCTAGTGCCTCAGAGCTCGATTTGGGGTTTGTCGATGTGCCATTAGCAGTTAACAGTTTACGTTGTGAGTCGGTTAAGGCAAGTGCACATACCCGAATTGGCTGGATGCGATCTGTGTGTAATATCCAGCATGGTTTCGGGATAGGTTCGTTTGTTGATGAATTGGCGCAGAAGCGCCAGCTGCCTACGTTGCAGATGTGGCGAGAGCTATTAGGCGAAGACAGACAAGAGACGTTTGCCGAACAAGGGTTTAAATATGGTAATTATGGAGAAGATCTAAGTCGTCATCCTGTCGATGTCGCCCGATTTATAGGTGTGATTGATGCGATAGAAAAGGCCATGCTAAAACAACCTAAGCCGTCAAAGGGACAGGGGTGGGGCTTTGCCGTTCATCGCAGTTTTACTGCATTTGTGGCAACCGCGACCTTGGTCGAAGTTAAAGATGAACAACTGAAAGTGCTCAAATCGGTAATTGCAATCGATGCAGGAACCTTGGTGAACCCCGATCGGGTCAGATCACAGCTAGAAGGTGCGGTGATGTTCGGTTTAAGTATCGCATTAATGGGGGAGATCAGTTTTAAAGATGGACGAGTTGAACAATCTAACTTCCATGATTATCCGTTACTGCGTATGTCACAATGCCCTGAAATTGAAACTTTGATTGTTGCATCTGATGCCGCACCCGCTGGTGTGGGTGAACCCGGGGTGCCGCCTATCGCGCCTAGCCTTGTGAATGCTATTTTCGCCGCAACAGGGCTGCGGATAAGAGAGCTACCGATCAATAAATTGCTATCAATTTAAGATTTTCTATCGATTTAAGTGCAGATGAACCAGTAAGAGAACCGTCTCTTGCTGGTTTAACCATCACTCTTACGTATTTTTACTACAAATCCCTCATTTTGGTTACTCTAATAACATTTTATCTGGATTATTTGGGCTAGATCCTATTTTTGTTTATCGTTTTGAAGTAATTTAACCAAAAATAATATTCCAATGTAATGAGGGGTCATACATGGAAAATCGTTGGCAAGTCGCGATAGCGGCCGGCTTACTCGCAGCCGTTTGGGCTGGAGTCGCCGATACATTTCATTTAGTCACTTGGATTGGCTTTCTCGCCTGTAGTACTTACTTTGCACAACCTAAGATCGGCTTTCAAGGCGTGATGATGAGTTGGTTTACCAATCTATCGGGTGTTTTCTGGGCTTGGGTGGTTATTTCTGGTAGCAGCTTTTTTGAAACCCCCGTTGTTGGGTATCTGCTTACGGGTATTGTCACTAGCTTAATGTGTTTGCAAGCTAGCTATCACAAACTATCCTTTATTCCAGGGGCATTTATTGGTTGCTGTATCACTTTTGCGATGGGAGGTGATATCGCCAATATCTTACCGCCACTGATCTTAGGTGCCTTAATGGGGTATAGTATGACACTACTGACTGGACAGTTGGTATCATTTACCAATAAAGCCCTACCTGCCATTAAGTTACGTTTAGTCAAAGAGTAATAGGACTGTTTGGTGACTTTGACCTAGGTTTCATTGCAGGTCTTCACTAATTTTAGTTTGAGAATAAGTGAGTATTCATGAAAGCTATCGAATTTAGAAAGATAGATGCATTGATGATAAAACTAAGCCTCAATGGCAAGTTTTGGGTCGTCTGCATGATGGTTAGTGCGATCACCTTGATTGTCGCATTGATGAACCTCAATCAGTTGACTGAGCATACAAATGCAGGCTCATTAGCGCGAGCCCAGGCTAGTGTTGATGCCTATGCCCGTGTGGCTCAGGAGCAAAAGCTTGAAGGGCAAGCCCTGAGTCAATATGCGATGCAATATGGACTTCAAGTAGCGACTCGAGCTGAAGAGGGCCGCAAAGGCGAAAATATAACGGTGAGTGCTCCTGTCGCGGGGCAATATCTGCAATATCGCGTTGATGTGACGCCTTGGGAACTAGAAATTAAAAGCGACGGCTGGTGGATGTTTTGGATAGCGTTAGCCGCTTTATATCCGCTGTATCAACTCAGCTATTGGATCTCTACTTCTCTTGGTGGCGGCTTGTGGGATATGTATGTTGCTATTAAGCGCTTAGCTGATGGAGATCTTTCATTTAGATTGAACTTTTTCGGTACAGATGACTTTAGTTTAATCGCCAGAGAAATAGATCGTAGCGCCGACAATATGAGTGAAATGGTCACAGCTATTGGTAATAATGCGGCGACGTTAGCTAAGGCTTCAGAAGAGTTTAATCAACAAGCTCAGCAAAGTGACGAGTTGGCTCAGTTCCAGCATCAGTTCCTCGATACGGTTGCTGTTGCAATGGATCAGATGACCGCTGCGATTGAAGAGGTCTCTCACAATGCAGCCAATACTTCGGAGCACACCAAACAAAATTCCGTTGCAGCGGCTGATAGTAAGTTGCGAATTTCTGATGCAGTGAATCGAATTGGTCAACTCACAGGACAGATCGATGCAGCGTCGAGCGCTGTGGATGCGCTATCGGGTAATGCTACCGAGATTGGTGCCGTAGTAACGACGATCAATGGTATTTCGGAGCAGACTAATCTACTGGCATTAAATGCCGCGATTGAAGCTGCTCGAGCAGGTGAGCAAGGGCGTGGTTTTGCCGTCGTTGCCGATGAAGTAAGAACCCTAGCGGGACGCACCCAACAAGCAACGGTAGAGATCCAGTCTATGATCGAAGGGTTGCAGGCAGGCTCAGGGCAGTTATCGACTATCACCCATGAAATTGTTAAACAAGCAGAGTTAGGTCGAGGCGCGATTGAAACCGTTGGCGGCGATATCGACCAGATGGCAGACTCAATTAATCATGTGTTTGATATGAGCTCGCAGATCGCTGCTTCGGCCGAAGAACAGAGTGTATCGGCACGGGATATCGCGATGCAGTTAAATGATATTCGAGACCAATCACAGACGATTAAGGAGACCGCTGAACGTTCAGTTGTCTTGGCTGCTGAACTCAAGCAATCTTCGCAAGAGCTTGAGGGGATATTGGGTCAATACAGTTTGAGCTAATTAATATCGCTTGAGATGACGATAATCCCATGAATTATAATAAAAAAGGTTCAATATCTGTTATTGAACCTTTTTTAATGGTGATGAAAACGGCGTTACTTAAATGAGCTCCAGATCGGTGCATGATCCGAGGGCTTTTCAATACCTCTTAAATCATAGTCAATGTCCGACTCGATTAAACGCTCGGCTAACGATGGTGTGGCTAAAACCACATCGATCCGTAGGCCACGATTGTCATCAAAACCTTTACTGCGATAGTCAAACCATGAATAGCGCTCGGTGCGCTCAGGGTGAAGTTTACGGAAAGTATCAACGAATCCCCAGTTTAACAGGGTGTTAAGCCACTCTCTCTCTTCTGGTTGAAAGCTGCATTTACCTGTTTTGAGCCAACGTTTAGCATTGACTTCACCTATACCTATATCTAAGTCCACAGGCGAAATATTGATATCGCCTATAATTGCAATATCCTGGTCAGCTTGCAGATGTTCATTAAGATAGTGCATTAAGTCTTGATAAAACTTACGTTTAGCTGGGTACTTAGTTTCGTGATTGATATTCTCCCCTTGGGGGAAATATCCATTGATAACCGTAAGTAGCCTTCCATTTTCTTGGGTAAAGGTGCCAATGATCATGCGGCGCTGCGCATCTTCTGCGTCGGTAGGAAACCCTTTTTGCACACTAACAGGTTCGAGTTTAGACAGCATGGCAACACCATAATGGGCCTTACCGCCGTGATAATGTACCTTGTAACCCATGGCTTCAACATCGGATAAGGGAAATGCTTCATCATGGACTTTGGTTTCTTGAAGCCCAATGATATCAGGACTATGGCTGTCTATCAGTGCTTGTAATTGATGTAGCCTAGCTCTTAGACCGTTAATGTTGAATGAAACGATTTTCAAAGTCTTGTTCCCTTAATACTATGATAATAATTAACGATTAAAATAAAGCGTTACGGCAGTACATGTTTAAATGGTTTTACGATCACTTTTTCGTAAACACCGGCCACAATATAAGGATCGTTATCGGCCCACGCTTTCGCCGCTTCCAGAGAATCGAAATCTGCCACGACTAGAGAACCAGTAAATCCGGCTTCGCCAGGGTTTTCATCATCGATAGCAGGGTGAGGACCTGCGACCAATAAACGGCCTTCATCTGATAATTCCTGCAACCTAGCAAGGTGCTCTGGACGAGCGGCTAAGCGCTTTTCTAAACTATTTTCAATGTCTTGAGATGAGATCATGTACCACATTATTTGAGTTCCTTTTTATGTTCTTCTGGCATATGTTTATAAAGATACACTACCGTAATGACGGTGTTGATTAATGTTAAAGCGGTAAGGCCGAACACCTTGAAATTAACCCAAGTTTCTTGAGACAGGCTAAAAGCAACATAGATGTTTACTAGTCCACAAGCAACGAAAAAGATCACCCAATACCAAGTGATTCGAGCCCATATGTTGTCTTCGACAATCAGCTCTTTACCTAGCATTCCCTTGAGTATGGGTTTATTAATAAATTGACTGACAGCCAACGCGATAGCAAACAGCGTATAGACAACGGTGACCTTCCATTTTATAAAGGCATCATCGTGAAACACTAATGTTAGTGTGCCGAAGAAACTTACCATGGCAAAGGTGATCAGGTGCATTTTTTCGATTTTTTTATACAAAATATAGGTAACAATAAGTTGTAAGGCCGTCGCGGCGATGAGTGCCCCGCTAGCAATATAGATGTCGAAAAATTTATATACAGCGAAGAAGATCACTAACGGCAGAAAGTCGAGCAGTTGTTTCATAGGGTCTTGTCATATACATAATAGGTAAAGTTAATCGAGTGTAGCATGCATACTTTAGCCGCAAAAGCTGTCCAGTGGGGTGAGGTCGCTATTTGGTGATTAAAATCTATCTATGTGATGCGTGTGTTTTAGTTAAGTAATGGTAAGCTACAATAATTAACATTTTGAATGCGCAACTTTTAACGGCCAGTCAATATCTATGTAACTCTACGGAGTCAATTCGATTTATAGGCTGGATAGGGGATTGTTGTACATCAATATATCAGTGACGTGATCAATGATGTGATTAAGCTGAGCAGGTAACTTTTGTTAGTCGATAAGGCTTTAGGTCATTTGCTTTTGATTGATTTGCTGGGTATTTAGTTGAGAACAAGGTAAAAACTATGATCGTGGAACTGAGTATTTCAGATCTTACCGTTGGTATGTATGTTGTTGATATTACTGTTCCTAAAGACAAGTTTACGCTGGCTAGCGAGACTTGGATTTCAGAGCAGAGAGTGATTGATGCCTTGAAACGAAAAGGGGTTGAAAAACTATTAGTCGATCCGACCAAGGCTAAAATGCCCGTGCCTGTATCGTCAAAACCTGCCTTCTCAACGCGCCAAGAATTTAAGCCTGCCGCGCGTAAACCACACTCGCTGAAGAGAAAAAGACCCAGCAGCTTAAATAAACCAAGTAAACCTCTCAAGCGTTCTCTGTTTAAAGAGGAGGTTCGAGAAGCTAGGCAGCTATTTGATGAATCGAAAGCCATTCAACAACGATTGTTTTTGGATGCTAGAAATGGTGTGCCCTTATCACTTGAGCCTGTGCAGGAGGTCACTAATCGTTCTATTGAAATGATTTTTGATAACCCTGATGCGCTAGCCTGTGTGATCAATCTTCGACATAAAGATCAATATCTTTTAGAACACTCAGTATCGGTTTCCGTGCTAATGACGATCTTTGCGTTTTATTTGAAGATGGATAAAGAGGTGGTAAGTGAGTTAGCCATTGGGGCATTTTTGCATGATGTTGGTAAGATTATGATCTCACCCCAAATATTAGATAAGCCTGGTCGTTTAACGGATGAAGAGTTTGAGGTGATGAAAACCCACGCTAGTCACTCTATTCGAATCATCAAAGAGACACCTAATATCAGTCCGCTGAGTCTCGAAGTGGCTAGGTTACATCATGAAAAGCTTAACGGTAAGGGTTACCCCTATGGAGTGGTGGCCAGCGAAATATCCCTTTATGGTAGGATGATCTCTATCTGTGATATTTACGATGCCCTTACCGCTAATCGTTGTTACAAAGATGGCTACCCACAAGTTAAGGCGTTTAGTATTTTAAGAATGCTGGGGCAGAATAATGAGCTCGATGCTGATCTTGTCGATCACTTTATTAAGTGTATGGGGGTCTATCCGGTTGGTGCTTTGGTGCAACTTGAGTCTAATCGGTTGGCTATCGTTGAAAGTCATAACTTGAGCGATCCCATACGGCCAATGGTAAAGCCATTTTATCACCTTAACCCCAATCGTTTTGAAAGTTGCGAACACATAGATTTAGCGTCAATGCCTGACGACCTAATCGTCAAATGCGTTAGACCCGATGATTTTGACCTTAATATGGATGAGATCATGGCGTTTCTATCTCACGAAGGTTGATGACTTTGTTTATTCTAGGTTGAAGACTCTGCTTATCATAGGTCCTATGATTCTAACCTAGTGATGGCGAGTCTGTTTATCACGATAAACTCTACCGAATCGCCAGCGATAAGATCTGTAATTGGAACGGTCCAGGCTGTTTATTACTGATAAGAAACCCGATATCACTTAAGTTGGCAAAATTGGGTTTATCACTATTTGGGAACTCTTGTCCCCTAAAGGTTTCAATAAATTCTTGGGGACTGAATAACCAGTGTTGAACTTTGTCTTTTTGGGTATGAAATAGCGTTTTATAAGTGATTGCGCCATTTTCTGTTTTAAGGCGTAGTTGATATTGCTGACCATCACCCTGAGTTGTTAGCACGATCTTGGTTGCTTTATGCTTGGCTAAGGTTTGGCGATCTTCGTCTGTGATAGGGCGTGTGGTAGACGCGAAGCCACCGTTGTTTTCTAGGGAAACCTTACCTGAAAATTGCAAATTGTAGCTTTCATCTTTGCTTGTTTGCTCTGCTATTTGGCTCCATGAAAGTCCGCCCATGACGCCATCGTTGATAATGCTCCAACGACCAAAATGGTCCTGTTTGAGTAGATCGATTGGTTCCATCTCAGCTCCAACGCAGAAAAAGGGTAATGCGAATAAAAGATAATAAATCCTGCTGATTTCACTCATTACGCACACAATGAAATTGAGGGAATGGCGTGCAGTAACTGCTGTAAATCACGAAACACGAAGTCTGCTTGATGCTGGTGATCTCTGGGGCTATCAAAGTTCAGCAGCACAGATCGCATTCCCGCCCGATTGGCCGCTTCTACATCATAAAAATGATCGCCAACATAGGCAATTTTGTCCGGTTCAATTTGCCACAACTCGGCAATTCGATTGAGGCATGTGGGATCGGGTTTAGCTGGGCCATCATCACGAGTGTAGACTAATTCTATTGGTAACTCATTTCGGTCAATTTTTATCTTGGCGGCCAAATGGCTGTTACGAGTCACTATAGCCATCGGGATCTGCTGCAATAACAGAAAATCGAGTAGGGCTAATGTTCCGTTTAAACGCGTAGCACTGTTTGCGTCGATGAGTTCGGCTTGCTCAATAATGTCAATTGCAGATCTGGCCTGAGCGACTGGCAGAGAGTCTATGAAGGTCAAAATATCACGATCTAGTGGACAAGCGATCGCCAGTTTTAGCGCAGTGAAGTCTAAACTTGAACTCACTAAGGTGCCATCGAGGTCAAATATGACGCCTTTAAAAGTGTTATTAAACAGTTGCATCATCTCTCCAGAGTTAACTTGAGCGTTAACTTGCAAGTTTGTTTAGCTTTTTTAAAAACAGTGACAGTTCTGATTGGCTTGGATAGTCGAGTAGATACTTGCCGTGGAACAACAAGGTCAATGTCACTTTATTGAATTGGATATAACAAGTATAGCCATCAAAATCACTCCAAGCAGTAACACCTTGATAAACATAGGTGTTGTTTCCCTTTGAACCTTTCGATGTGATAGCTCCATAGGCGTAAAGCACTCTTGTGAGGTTTATCTCAATGATCATAATGTGATATCCATTAGGCTGCTTTAAAACTGTAGGTTAATGCTGGATTTACTCTGGTTATTTGCCGCTACCCTGATCATCTCGTCATAGGCGGTATTTAGCTCAAATGTGGCTTGGCTTACTCCCATCAGCTTCATTTTTGTCTTGGCTTGCTCAAGTGAGGGATACGCTATTGGGTGATTTTGCTTATCGGTTAGCGCATAGAAATTGCCCTGTTTATCCTCGCCACCTGATAGGTAATGGGTTGAGTCTGCAGTATTAATAATCGTAAGGTCCATCTGTTTTAGGCTAAATTCTTGCTTTAGTTGATCGTGTGTCATCGCCATACTTTTATCCACCTGGTTTACCCGTTTTGGCCTCGACAGAGTGAGGTTAAACCAGTGCTGAGGGGATCAATTTTGCATTGGGATCAGTACGACATGATTAGAGGTTAAGATCATTCTTGTCGATAATCTTTGGCTGACAGTGGTATTTAGCCTGAATTCGGATTAAGAGATGGCATAACGCTCGATGAATTAGCCGTTTTATGCTTGTTTCATCTCAAATTTGTCATTTGTTTTGCTAACAAGACGTATCTAGGTGTCAATATCCTGCCTATCGCAAGTGAATCCAACGCAGTTAGCGGAATAAAATACGTTTATTAGCCCGAGCTCAGGTTATATATTGCGCGTGTTACCGAAGGCGGGAATAGCTTGCTGCCTAGGTGTTTAATGCCAGGCCTTTAATGTCAGCGGTTTATTGACTGTCATTTACGGCTTCCTGGGTAAAGCATCGTCAGTAATAAAAATCCCCGCGATGCGGGGATTTTGAAGTCAGTTCACCATAATGGATGTTATGTGGCCGCTTTCATGTTTCGAGTGAATTTAGCGAGCGCAGATAACAGTTCAGTTGCATTATCTTTATTCGCTGCAATTATCTTGACCACAGCGGACCCTGAAATGGCGCCTGCTGCACCGGCGTCGATAGCGTCTTTTACTTGCTCTGGCTCTGCAATGCCAAATCCGAGCAAGGGTGGTGCACCATTAAACTGCTTCAAGCGCGTTAAAATATCGCTAATCGGCATGCCAGCTTTCGATTCGGTTCCAGTTACTCCAGCTCGCGACAGTAAATAGGTATAGCCTTCACCTTTCTCAGATACCAGTTTAAGCGTATCGCTATCGGCATTTGGCGGTGCGATAAAAATTGGCGCTATACCATGGGATTTTGCAGCAATAATAAACGGCTCAGCCTCTTCAACGGGCACATCGGCGATCAGCACTGAGTCTACGCCTGCCGCTTGTGCCTTAGCATAAAAATTATCTATGCCATTGGCATAGACTAAGTTGGCATATAGCAGCAAGCCAATAGGTAGATCTGGATACTTGGTGCGGATCTCTGTCAACATCTCGAAGCATAGTGTCGGTGTTGTCCCTGCGGCCAGTGAGCGCAAGTTAGCGCCTTGGATCACTGGACCATCGGCGAGCGGATCGGAGAAGGGGAATCCAAGCTCCAATGCATCGGCGCCGTTTTCGACTAAGGTATCAACTATCTTAAGTGACAGCTCGGGACTAGGATCTCCTAATGTCACGAAGGGAACGAATGCGCCTTGATGTTTGGCCCCTAGTGCGGCGAATAGTGCTTGATAACGGTTACTCATTGCCGCTCTCCTGTGTTGCTGCTGGTGTTCTTTGCTCAAGAATATCTGCGACAGTAAAGATATCTTTGTCGCCTCGGCCTGAAAGGTTAACCACTAAGATGGTTTCCTTGGTCGCTTGCTTTGCTAGCTTAACTGCATAAGCTAAAGCGTGGGCCGACTCAAGTGCTGGAATGATCCCTTCGCATCTGGCCAGTAACTGAAATGCGTCTAATGCTTCATCATCGGTTGCAGACTCATAGGTCGCACGACCTGTGGCTGCGAGGTGGGCGTGTTGTGGCCCAACTGAGGGGAAATCGAGTCCAGCAGAGATAGAGTAAGATTCTTCAATCTGTCCCTCTTTATCCTGCATTAAGGGCGCTTTCATACCAAAGAAAATCCCTGTCTTCCCATGCTTTAATGGCGCGCCATGCATAGGCGTGTCGATCCCTAGGCCAGCAGGCTCTACGCCAATGAGCTGTACTGAGGGCTCATCGATAAAATCGGCAAACATGCCGATGGCATTTGAGCCTCCACCGACACAGGCGATCACCGCATCGGGAAGACGTCCTTCACGTTCTAATATCTGCCTCTTGGTTTCTTCACCTATCATGCGTTGGAATTCACGTACTATAGTCGGGAAGGGATGTGGTCCCGCAGCCGTGCCGAGCAGATAATGGGCCTTATCGTAACTACCAGACCAGTCGCGCATCGCTTCGTTGCACGCATCTTTTAGGGTGGAGGAACCCGATGTTACAGGGATCACTTCGGCGCCCATTAACTTCATTCTGAATACGTTAGGTGATTGGCGTTCGACATCTTTTGCGCCCATGTAGACTTTACATTTTAGTCCCAATAAGGCGCAGGCTAGGGCCGTAGCTACTCCATGTTGACCGGCGCCAGTTTCGGCAATGATCTCTTTCTTACCCATACGCTTAGCGAGTAAGGCTTGGCCTAACACTTGGTTTGTTTTATGGGCGCCGCCGTGGAGTAAGTCTTCTCGTTTAAGATAGATTTTTACCAGCGGGTTGGGGCTTAAGTTACGAGTCAAGGTTAATGCCGTCGGACGACCCGCATAGTTTTTGAGTAGATCGTTAAATTCGGTTTGAAAGGCATCGTCTTGCTGCGCATCGATAAATGCAGATTCTAATTGCTTTAGCGCAGGCATCAATATTTGCGGTACATACATACCACCGTATTCGCCGAAATAGGGATCGAGCTTAGTCATTTGTGTTTCCTTAAATTCATGTTCAATTCGGTGTTATCGACGATCAATAGGCTCTAAGAGCACTAAATGCGGCGGCTATTTTGTCATCAGCCTTGATACCGGGCTTACTCTCTAGTCCAGAGTTAAAGTCAAGGCCGTAAAATCCTTGTCTAACGGCATCAAAGGCATTGTCAGCGGTTAGGCCGCCAGCCAACATGGCGTGTGTCTTGTTTGGCAGTGATAATTGCCAGTTAAATGTTTGCCCAGTGCCGCCAAATTGGGTTCCACTTGCTTGAGCTGTTTTGCTGTCAAATAGGACGCGATCCACATTTGCCGGAACCGCGACACTAGAGTCCGGCGATTCTGTATCCATATCGACGGCAACGGCTTTCCAAATCTGTGCTTGAGCGCCAGCAGCATTGAGAGCTTTTCGCACTTGGTCTATCTCATATTCTGATTCGTTGCCGTGCAGCTGCACTGCAAATAAGTCGAGTAATTTTGCGATATCGCTAATCACCTGCGGCGCTTCATTGACAAACACCCCAACAAAGTTAAGGGATTTACCATTGGCGCGCTGGGTGCTTGTTAGTGCTAAAGCTTGATCAGGCGTGATATAACGCGGTGACTTCTGCGCAAAAATAAGCCCAGCGTATACCGCGCCAGCCTCAGCAACCGCTTGCAGATCGGCGCTACGTGTCATACCACACACCTTGTTGTGGCCAAAAATTAAGGTGCGACAAGCCAAATCTAAATCGTCTTCAGCCATTAACGAACTACCTACTAAGAAGCCATCGACTAATGGGCTTAAGCGACGTACCTGGGCTTGGTTATAGATCCCCGATTCGCTTATCACAACCCGATCGGCTGGGATATGAGGCGCAAGCGCTTCTGTGGTGGCTAAATCGGTCGATAGATCTCGCAGATCACGGTTGTTGATGCCGATAATCTTTGCATTTAAGGCGATTGCTCGTGTCAGTTCCTCCTCGTTGCTGACTTCAGTCAGCATGTCGAGTTGATACTTATTCGCTTCGGCTGCAAGGGTAAGGTACTGCTCATCGTCGAGAACCGACAGCATTAGCAAAATGGCATCGGCGCCTTGATGCGCTGCGAGTTTTACTTGATAAGTGTCGACAAAAAAGTCTTTACACAGAATAGGTTGGGTCACTCGAGCACGCACCTTGGGGATATAGTCCATATCGCCCTGGAAAAACTGCTCATCGGTAAGCACAGAGATCCCAGCTGCATAATCTTGGTAGACATCAGCAATGGCTTCAAGATTAAAATCTTTTCGTATCAGCCCTTTAGATGGACTCGCCTTTTTACATTCGAATATAAAGCCTGCATTCGGTGCCTTTAAGGCGGCAAAAAGGCTGCGATCAGATTGTTTTGGCTGCAGGGAGGCTTCTGGAAATCGAGCTTTTAGCGCCGCGATATGGGCAGCCTTGGTTGCGACGATTTTTGTTAATACGTTACTCTTTGCTAGCTCGTTACTTTGAGATGGCGCTGCTTGACTACTCACAATGACTCCTAATTATCCAAGTTGGTGGCTGCTAGCATCGGCTAACTGCTCAAGTAGCGTAAACGCCTTGCCACTATCTAGGGTGGTTAACGCCAGTTTTACCCCCGCTAATGGGCTGTCGCAATTACCTGAAATATACAGTGCACAGCCAGCGTTAACGGCCACCGCATCTCGATGTGCCCGATTGCCTTGGCCTTGTAAAATGGCGCGAGTGATCGCGGCATTTTCAGCAGGGCTGCCGCCTTCAAGCTCGGCCAATGAAGCTTGATCAACTCCTAGAGCAGCTGGTGTGAGCGTATATTGAACTATCTCATTATCCTTGAGTTCACATACTAAGGTCTCGCCATGAACGGCCACTTCATCTAAGCCACTGCCATGAACCACCATCGCGCGTTTTAAGCCGAGTGTTTTGAGCACATTCGCGATAGGTTCGACCAATTCACTGTTGTAGACACCAAGTAGAATATAGTCGGGACGCGCTGGATTGATTAATGGCCCTAATAGATTAAACAAGGTTCGGGTTTTGAGTGCTTGGCGCACAGGTACAGCATGGCGTACACCTCCATGGTAGTGAGGCGCGAATAGAAAACACAATCCCAGCTTATCGAGACAGTCCCTTGCGGTTTCAGGAGCCATAGTCAGATCGATACCGAACTGGGATAACAGATCCGAAGAGCCTGATTTGCTCGATACACTTCGATTACCGTGCTTAGCCACTTTTGCCCCAGCCGCCGCGGCGACAAAGGCGGCAGTGGTTGAGATATTGATGGTGTTGTGTCCATCTCCGCCCGTGCCGACAATGTCGACAATGCCTTGGCGACGGGTCGCTTCACTGGGAATGGGGAATATTTTAGCGGCGGCCCGAAGGGCATCGGCTGCACCGGATATCTCATCAATGGTTTCACCACGCATTTTCATGGCCACCAACATGCCCGCCATTGTGGCTTCGTTCATTTCACCTTGAATAATGGTACTGAAAAGTTGTTCGGCTTCATCACGGCTCACACTCTGACCTGAGTATAATTTATCGATAATAACTTGTAGGTCGCTCATTTACAGTGCTCCTTCATGGGTGGTCAAGAGTGGTTCTTCGCTGGTTAAATAGGTCAGAGTTTGGGTTAATAGTTGACTACCTAATGTGGTCAGAATTGATTCAGGATGGAACTGAAAGCCTATGGCTTTATAATTTTTATGGGAAATCGCCATCGGCATCTCATCGGTCGTCGCTATGACCGCTAAGCACTCTGGTACTTTGGTGGCCACCAGGCTGTGGTAACGGGCAACAGGTAAAGGGGAAGGGAGATGAGTAAAAATGCCTTGACCATTATGTACTGTCGGGCTGGCTTTACCGTGTACCACTTGGTTCGCGCGCTCAACTTTGCCACCAAAATGCTCGACCATGGCCTGATGACCTAAGCAGATCCCCAGCATGGGAACTTTGCCGGCAACGAGTGCAATAAGCGCCATTAAACAGCCTGCTTCATGGGGAGCGCCAGGTCCGGGTGATAGCACTAACGCCGATTTTTCAGTTTCGCTAAGCAATTTGTCTGCAATAAAGCTAGCGCTTAAGTCGTTACGGTAGATCACGACTTCATAGCCAAGGCTTCTAAATTGATCGACGAGGTTGTAGGTAAAAGAATCAAAGTTATCTAATAGGTAGAGTTTCATAGCCCACCTCCCATCTTGATGGCTGAAATAACGGCTTGGGCTTTTTGACGCGTTTCATCGGCTTCGGCTTGAGGATCTGAGTCATACACCACCCCAGCGCCAGCTTGAATATGGGCAACCCCATTTTTGACAAATGCAGAGCGGATCACAATACAGGTATCCATATCGCCTAGGCCATTAACATAACCCACTGCGCCGCCGTAGCTGCCTCGCCTGGCTTTCTCTGCGCCGCGGATAAGTTGTGCCGCGCTAACTTTAGGTGCGCCTGTTAAGGTGCCCATATTCATGCAAGCTTGATAAGCGTGGAGCGCATCTAAATCTTCACGTAACTGCCCCGTGACTCGGCTAACTAGATGCATTACATGGGAGTAGCGATCGACTTTAAGTAACTCTGGCACTTTGCGGCTACCACTTTGGCTTATGCGGGCGACATCGTTGCGAGCGAGATCGACGAGCATCAGGTGCTCCGAAAGCTCTTTCTTGTCTAGCCTAAGCTCTAGCTCAATGCGGCTGTCGAGATCAAAATCTATCTGACCATCATTGGTTTTGCCGCGTTTGCGGGTACCCGCAATGGGATAGATCTCCACTTGATTGGTTGAGGCCTCATATTTAAGCGCGCTCTCTGGCGATGCGCCAAACAGGGTAAAGTCATCACCTCTAAAATAGAACATATAGGGGCTAGGATTAGTCAAACGTAGCGCGCGATAGGCGCCTAGCGTGTTAGGGCAAGGCAAGCTAAAGCTGCGAGAAGGCACCACCTGAAAAATATCACCGGCAACGATATGGCACTTAAGATCATTTACAATCGATTTAAACGCATCGTCACTGATATTGACTTGGGGGTCAGCATCGATAGGCGTTAATGCTTCAATAGGGTGTAACTGTTGGCAGGCTTGTTTCAGTTCACTCATTCGCGTCGACAGCGTCTCTGATACGGCTAATTGGTCGCAAAAATTGTGAGTGATGATATCGGCTTGTTGCTGTTGATGGTCGACCAAAATCAGGGTTTCGGCTAGATAGAACAGATAATCTGGGCAGCTATTATCACTATCTGGCACTTGGGGTAATGGTTCAACGGTGTCAATTAGGTCGTAGGCAAGCACGCCACCTAAAAACAGTGATTCAAATGCGCTGTTGCTACCAGTATCGATATGCTGAATTAAGGTTCTAAGGCCATCTAGTGGTGATGTCGATTTTAGTCTTGCATCTTCATCGAGTAACTCAGGATTTTTGGTTAGGCGTAATGTCAGGGTATCGTTAGATAAGATGGCATTATCAAGCTTAAAATGGGCCTTGATAGGTAATAGTAGCGACTGTCCATTGGCATTTAATGCGGTAAACGTCAGGCTGTATCCTTCACAGCGGATCATCATTGCCGCGTGGGTCATTACTATGCTTTTTAGGTGATCTTTGCTGTCTATCTCTGCCGATTCTAGCAGCATAGTGTGCGGCGCATTTTGAGTCAGGTGTTGATATAAACTAAGGGGGTCATCATGGTAGGTGATCCGCTCCTTCACTGTGCTGACTCTTGCCAGAGTGTCATACGCCATATTCATTACTCCGAGTTATCTCTGGGACCGTTTCTATCATTAGAGATTATTTAGCTAAGGATTCAAGAACCCAATTATTTCAATGAAATTAAATTATTAAATGCAAAAAGCCCGCATCGGATGCGGGCTTTTTGTCAAATCTTGTCTCTTTTAAATGAGCACAGAGTTTCACACCACCCGCTAATTTGGGAAGTGCCACCACCAATTGATGTTGTTGAACTGCTGTGTCATTGAATTGTTTCTCTACTTGTCATGTAAAAGTTGGAATCTGTTAGTGGCTCTATAAAAGCATTCGATTGGGCTCTATGTCAATTGAATATTTTTCTATTTGAGATTTATTTTATCTAACCGTCCTGCCTATAACGAGTTTATAGCACTATTTAACCCAATTAGATGTTTCCAATAACAAACTCTAGTAGAATAACCAGATGACAGATGAAACGCTTTTAATCGATCTTCACAGCCACACAACGGCATCCGATGGCCAGTTAACGCCTTCGGAGTTAGTTGCCCGAGCACTCGAAAAGGGTGTGCAGATGTTGGCTATTACCGATCACGACACGCTCGAAGGATTAGAGGAGGCGCACCAATTTAATAATGCTCAGCCTCAACCTCTGCGTCTAATTAACGGTACTGAAATATCAACTCGTTGGAATAATTTTGATATTCATATCGTTGCTTTAAATATTGAACGTTCAAATACCGTTCTTAATGAGTTTCTTTGTCAGCAGCGAACGTTGCGAGAAGCAAGGGCCATGGAGATAGGGCTACGCTTAGAGAAGGCGGGTATTGCTGGTGCGTATGAGGGGGCTAAGGCGTTAGCCGATGGCGCGGCGCTCAGTCGCGGTCATTATGCTCGCTGGTTAGCCGATAATGGTTATGCGGTAAACGCCGCTGCGGTGTTTAAGAAATATCTAGCGCGCGGAAAAACGGGTTATGTACCCAACAATTGGTCCGATATGGCGAGTGCAATCGAGATCATTCATCAAGCGAACGGCATTGCCGTATTAGCCCATCCTAGTGGTTACAAGTTGTCGGCTAAGTGGTTGAAGCGCCTAGTGCGAGAGTTTAAAGAGGCGGGTGGTGATGCCATCGAAGTGGTACTCGGGCAGCAAACTGTCGATGATCGTAATAATTTAATAGCGCTCAGTAAACTCAATCAGCTATGTGCATCCCTTGGCAGTGATTTTCACTTTCCAAGTGGCTGGATTGAATTAGGTAAAAATATGTTCCAACCCCAAGGTGTTGACTGGGTTTGGCAAATGGAAAAGTGGACGGAAACACCATGAGTCAGTTTTTTTATGTACATGAGGAAAATCCTCAAACCCGTTTGATTAATCAAGCGGTCAATGTGATCAAGCAGGGCGGCGTTGTGGTTTATCCCACCGATTCTGGTTATGCACTAGGTTGTTTGCTCGGTGAAAAAGATGCAATGACACGTATCGCTCGCATTCGCCAGATAGATAATGACCATAATTTCTCCTTGATGGTTCGCGACCAGTCTGAGTTGGCGACCTATGCTAGGGTCGATAACCAAGCCTATCGGGTGCTTAAGCATAATACGCCTGGGCCATTTACCTTCATCTTTAAGGCGAGTAAAGAGGTGCCAAAGCGCCTGCAAAACCCGAAGAAGAAAACCATAGGTATTCGCGTGCCAGATAATATTATTGCATTGGCATTGCTCGAGGCCCTCGATGCACCACTAATGTCAACCAGTTTGATTATGCCTGGTGAAGAGTTTACCGAGTCAGATCCTGAGCATATTCGTGACATTTTAGAACATCAAGTGGATGTGATTATTCATGGCGGGTATTTAGGCCAAAAACCCACTACCGTTATCGATCTGTCTGAAGGTGACATCGATATCTTACGTGAAGGTGCAGGGGACGTGAGTCAGTTTGTGTAAAGCTCTGTCTATTGCTTGGTTTAGCAGGTATAATCGCGCGTTTGGCGCAAAGTAGCCTAGTGATTCTAGGTTGATTGTAGCGATTTCCTTTTGAAAAATAAGGGATATTGGGAGAGCGGATGCAGGGTACGCAACAAAGTTTACCTTTAGCCGTAGTTCGAGGTGAAGTGGTAAAGCAGTTACCCGCCGATCTTTTTATTCCTCCTGAAGCGCTCGAAGTATTTCTTGAGTCCTTTGAAGGTCCGCTCGATCTACTGCTTTATCTTATTCGCAAGCAAAAGCTTGATGTTGTCGAGCTAGCCATCTCCCCGGTAACGGATCAATATCTTGTTTATATTGAGCTCCTACAGGGAGCGCGGGTTGAGTTGGCGGCAGATTATTTGGTGATGGCAGCAACATTAGCCGAGATTAAGTCAAGACTCTTGTTACCTAAGCCAGCAACCGAAGAGGATGAGGAAGATGATCCTCGAGCTCAATTAATTAGGCAACTAAAAGCCTATGAAGCGATTAAAGAGGCGCAGCAACGTCTTGATGAACTGCCGCGTTTAGAAAGAGATATTTTCCAAGCAAAGGCAATGCCTGCTGCCGATATTAAGCCAATCATTGTTCCTCCAAGCGTCTCTTTATTTGAGTTAGCAGGGGCATTTGCTGCGGTATTAAAGCGAGTCGAGGCAACAGAACATCATCATGTGAAACGTGAAACGTTATCGACACGCGAACGTATGATACAAATTTTGGCTATGCTAGAAGGTAAGTCTTATGTGCCTTTTGAACAGCTTTTCGATGTGAGCGAAGGAAGAGCTGGTGTCGTGGTCAGCTTTTTGGCGTTAATGGAGTTGGTGAAAGAGTTATTGGTTGATCTGATCCAGGCTGAGCCGCTGTCGACCATTCATGTTAGGGCTTACTGATTGTCGAAAAATAAACTGCAAATTAATCCTGAGCAACTTAAGCAGCTAATTGAAGCTAGCTTATTCGTGATGGCGAAAACGGTCTCCATAAAACAGTTGAGTGAAACTGTGTTAGCGGACTTTAACGTGTCTCGGGTAAGAATTAAGGTTGCACTAGAAGAGTTGCAGCAAGATTATCAAGGTAGAGGGGTCGAGTTAGTTAAGGTGGCTGGTGGTTATCGCTTTCAGTCGATTGAAACCTTAAGCCCCTATTTACAAAACCTTTGGCAAGAAAAGGCACCAAGATATTCCAGAGCGACACTGGAGACATTAGCGGTAATTGCCTATCGTCAACCCGTGACGCGGGGAGATATAGAGTTTGTTCGTGGTGTGGCGATTGGTAGTCACATCATTAAGAGTTTATCCGATAGAGATTGGATAAAAATTGTAGGCCATAAAGAGGTGCCGGGACGGCCTGCTCTGTATGCGACTACAAATGAATTTTTAGCCTATTTTGGCTTAGATACGATAGCGGATCTTCCTGCTTTATCCGATGCTGAGTCATTAGCGGTACTGTTTTCTGGCGTAAAGAGTTCAGATGTGAACCCTGACGATCCAGAGGACGTGCCCGAAACTACAGAAGAGTCAACTAATGAGTGAAAAATTGCAGAAAGTCTTGGCCCGTGCAGGCCATGGCTCCCGTCGTGAGATGGAGGCATGGATTGCTGCAGGCCGAGTTAGTATTGACGGTGAAATTGCTAAGCTTGGCGATAGAATTGAAGCAGATGCAAAAATTCGTATCGATGGCAGAGCAGTATCGGTTAAGTCTGAAGAAGATTTAGTGTGTCGAGTGATTGCTTATCATAAACCTGAAGGTGAAATTTGCAGTCGTAAAGATCCTGAAGGGCGTCCTACTGTATTTGATCGTTTACCGCGTACGCGAGATTCTCGCTGGGTTGCCGTGGGGCGATTAGATATCAATACGTCAGGATTATTGCTGTTCACCTCTGACGGTGAATTGGCTAATCGACTAATGCATCCTTCTCATGAGGTCGAGCGTGAATATGCGGTACGTACTTTTGGCGAAGTCACCGATGCTTGTATCCAGCGTCTTCGTAATGGGGTTACGTTAGAAGACGGTCCAGCGCATTTTGACAAGGTCAAACCTGCTGGTGGTGAAGGCATGAACAAGTGGTGGCATGTATCACTTGCTGAAGGTCGCAATCGTGAAGTGCGTCGTTTATGGGAATCTCAAGAGGTGCAAGTTAGTCGCTTGATCCGTATTCGTTATGGCATGATTGAACTGCCTAAAACGCTTCCTCGTGGCGGCTGGGTTGAATTACCCATTGAAGAGGTTAACTACCTCAGAAAAATGGCAGGCCTCGAAGAAGAGAACCGTACCTTAATGGGATTAGACAAACACAGTGTCGCCCGTTCTAAGGTTAAGAGTGCCAAGATTCGTCGTGCTGTTCGTAAGCATAAAACGACATCGGGTAAGACACCTCGTCAACGCACTTAGTGTCGTTATTTTACCGAATAAAAAAGGTCGCTTAGGCGACCTTTTTTAATCTCCAAATTAATGCTTTTAGTGGCCAAGTTCTTTTACCGCTAAGTATAATTAGGAGTTGACGCTAATGACTTAAGCGCAATTCGTGTCTATGTTCGTGAACATAGTCAGCAGCACATTGCGCGCACCTTTGCTCCAAAGGATTCTCGTTTAATCTATTAGGTTCAATTTCAGCTTCACAATCGGCACATAAACCATACAGCCCAATATCGAGCTGGCAAATTGCTGCATCAAGTTGGGTTAATTGAAGAAATAGTGGTTCGTCGCAGAGCTTAGCCGCGGTCATTTGATCGATGAGTATCGATAGCGAAAGCGTTTGGTGGTCAATCGATAGTTGATGTAGCGCTAGCAGGTGACCTAACTCTTTCCTGAGATTAGCTTCAAGCTCTGACAGTACATGTCTGATGTGGGATCCGCTCACAAATCATCGCCTAGTTAACTTTATTAGATATTCAGTCTAAACCGCTTTGTTAACTTGGCTATGACGAAGATCAAAACTGAGTGATATTTTGCGAAATTTGATCATTTTCATGAGCGAATTTATTGACTATGGCACTTTTGAATCGTCGCGGTACTTAGCTATCTTTCAGTAAAGAGAGGATCTGCTGGGTGTTTTTTAACACTCTCACTTGTGAAAAGAGTTGCTCACCTTCACTGTAGTGACGGGCGATAAATCTTAGCCATTGTTTAATTCTCGCGGGATAGTATTTCTCTTTTTCACTGACAATTTCAAAATCTGAATATTGGATCAATAAGGCTTTTACTTCTGCCCAGCTCATCGGGGCTTGCAGACCTTTCACGACATAAGCAAGATTGGGTACGGTAAGTGCGCCTCGGCCCAACATCACGTCATCACAGCCACTGGCTTGCTGACATTTTAAGTAGTCTTCTCGACTCCATATTTCGCCATTGGCAATAATAGGCAGTTGAGTTGCCTGTTTGATTTTGGCAATGTATTCCCAATGTGCTGGTGGACGGTAGGCTTCTTCCTTGGTTCGAGCATGTACGGTTAATTCGCTGGCACCGGCAGATTCAATCGCCTGAGCGATTTCAATGCAGCGACTCTTATCATCCCATCCTAGACGGATTTTAGCCGATACGGGTTTATTTGCTGGAACGGCTTCTCTTACGGCTTTGGTCACTCGGTAGATGGTTTCTGGCTCTTTTAATAGCGCCGCACCGCCGTTACTGCGATTAACCATTGGGGCGGGGCAACCATAGTTTAAGTCTACGCCGCGAGAACCAAGCTCAATAGCCCTAACCGCATTTTCTGCCATCCAATTAGGATCTTGTCCCAGTAGTTGTAGCCGAACTGGGGTACCTGAAGCGGTATTACATTGATATTTTAATTCAGCACAAAGACGAAAGAATACCTTCTCTGGTAATAGTTGATCGACTACACGTATAAATTCACTTACCACTAGGTCATAACCACCAACACTGGTCAATAACGCTCGCATTGGGGCGTCTGCAACACCTTCCATTGGGGCCAAAACTACGCGCATCTAATTAATTCTCTCTTTGCTGTAACGTAAATGAAGTCGGGGGATGCTGAGTATCCCTGCAATCAATTTGCCTAAATCTGTTGGTCATTAACGAGATTAGGCTAAAAGGGCGCTAATTCTACGCCATGGCATTTATAGATACAAAATTAAAGCGAACATCTTTGGGCAAAAATCAATTTCTGAGCTTCTATCGCGAGGATTTTGGTTGCCCTATCATGGAATATGCATCATAAATGTGATGCTTGATAAGTTTTTTGAAATAAAATAGATCGCTGTCGGGTCATATTAACCGAGCCAGCAACAATGGGATGTTGGTAACCAGTTGCATACAAATTGATCAATAAAGGAAGCAATTATGAAATTAGTAAAAAATACTGCAGTGGCTGTTGCGTTAGGTACCGTCTTTGTTGGTAGTACGTTCGCGGTAGAAGCACAAGCAAATCCATTTGGTTACAGCGAAATGCAGGCCGGTTATCAAATTGTCGATGGTGAAGGCAAGTGCGGTGAAGGCAAGTGCGGCGAGAATATGAAAAAGGCCGCTAAAGAAGCGAAATGCGGCGCAGAAAAGAAAGCCATGGAAGAGGGTAAATGTGGCGAAGGTAAGTGTGGCTCAGCAAAGAAAGCTATGAAAGAAGGCAAGTGCGGTGAAGGTAAATGCGGCGCAGAAAAGAAAGCCATGAAAGAGGGCAAGTGTGGCGAGAAGATGATGAAGAGCCAAGATGCTAAAAATGACGCGCACATGATGAAAGAACAGAAGGGGAAAAGTGAAGAAAACATGAAGAAAGGCAAAGAAGGTAAGTGTGGCGGCAATAAATAATTAATCCATTGATTAATTATGAGCGTTGATCTATTAGGCCAGTAGACTACTGGCCTAATCTGTTTAAGTGGTAGAGGTTTTTATGGTTAGAGATGCAAAGGTCGGATTAGGGCTCAGACGTGAGATGTTGGACGAGTTTTGTCACTCGGTGCCTAATGCTATCGACTTTTTTGAGGTCGCACCTGAAAACTGGATGACATTTGGCGGTAAGTTCGGGCGTCAATTTAGGCAGTTAACCGAACGTCATCGTTTCTTTTGTCATGGTCTTTCTTTGTCGATTGGCAGTCCTAGCGAACTTGATGTTGGTTTTGTTAAGCAGATTAAACATTTTCTTGATCTTCACGGTATCGATATTTATTCAGAACATTTGAGCTATTGCTCCGCAGGTGGGCATCTTTATGACTTAATGCCAATCCCCTTTACTGACGACGCAGTTATGCATGTGGCTAAACGGATTAAGCGGGTTGAGGAGATATTAGAGCGTCCGTTTATTTTAGAAAATGTCTCTTTTTATACCGCGCCAGGTAGCGAGATGACTGAGCTTGAGTTTGTCCAAGCTGTGCTCAATGAAGCCGATTGTAAGTTGTTGCTCGATGTGAACAATGTTTATGTCAATTCGATTAATCATCAATATGATGCGCTCAAATTTTTAAAGGCGATGCCGACAGAGCGAATCGCTTATCTGCACATCGCTGGGCATTATGAAGAGGCAACCGATCTGATGGTCGATACCCATGGCAGCGATATTATCGATCCCGTGTGGCAATTGCTCGAACACTGCTATGCACACCATGGGGTGTTCCCAACGCTACTGGAGCGTGATTTTAATATTCCTGAAACTCAGGTATTGCTGCAAGAAATTAATCAGATCCATGATTATCAGGCGCAAGCTTTATCGCCTATTCATAGGAGCGCCTAAATGAGCTTTACTGCGGTTCAACAATCATTTATCGATTACATTCGCGATCCATCTGTGCCTATACCTGTTGGCACAGATGTTCGCAGAATGAACATTTATCGTGAACTCTTTTTCAATAACATCAAAGGGTTTGTGTCTAATGCGTTTCCTGTGCTCTGTTCGTTATATGAAGAGCAACAATGGGAAGCTCTAGTGCAGCAGTTTTTTGCCAATCACGACTGCAAAACGCCCCTGTTTATTGAAATTGCCGAAGAGTTTCTGGTTTTTCTGCAACATGAATATCAAGCGACTGAAGCCGATGACAGCTTTATGTTGGAGCTAGCTCACTATGAATGGTTGGAGTTGCTGGTGGCGACCGAGCGCGATAATCCTTTGCATCATAGTATTGATGTCAGTGACATTGCAGCGGTGAAGCTTTGTGTGAGTGCGAGTGCCAAGGTGGCTCAGTATGGTTTTGATGTGCAGCGCATTAGCCCTGACTATCGACCTAGTGTCGCGAGTGAGCAGCCCAATTTTTTCTGTATCTACCGTGATAAACAAGATGAAGTTTGTTTCCTGCAGTTAAATCCATTAACGGCTCAAGTGTTAGCTTACCTAGAACAAAATGAAGCGACGACGTTTGATGAACTAACTCAATGGTTAGTCAGTAGTTTTACTCATATAGAGTCTGATATATTAATCAAGGGATCCCATCAGTTATTGCTAGATATGGTGAGTAAAGGGATCGTTAAGGGCTATCGTTAGCCATTTCTTTGGCAATAGGGCTTTCTATCATAGGCGTATCTCACTATAATGGCCGCGAAAATTGATCTAGATCAATAAATGCCATTAATCTTGAGTGAGGAAGTCATGAGTCAGCCGTTTAAAGACCCGTTTAATATTGCCTATTTTGTTGGATTTTTGCTCGTACTGATGCTGCCGACATTACCAGCTACTTTATCTTGGTTGAAGCATTTGCAACTGCTGTAGTCTCAACTGCGAACTCAGGTATACTAACCACTCATTTTAGAGTGGTTTTTTTATGAGAGGATTTAATGGCAATAAAACGCAGCATATTGCTGATGATAGGACTATGCAGTCTTTGTCTAGGCTTGATAGGGATTGTCGTACCGTTGTTGCCAACCGTTCCTTTCGTATTATTAGCGGCCTTTTGTTTCGCCCGTTCAAGTAGTCGACTGCATAACTGGTTAATGACTCACCCTTGGTTCGCTGATGCGCTGCAAGATTGGGAGCGCAAACGGTCTATCCGTAAAGGATTGAAACGTAAAGCCTATATAGCGACAACACTGAGTTTCGTCATTAGTATTATCATTGTGCCGCTGCTGTGGGTGAAAGTGATGTTGCTTTGTATGTTGACAGGATTATTACTTTATCTACGTCAAATACCTGAGATTGACGATTGATCTAAAAATCAAGATGTTAAAAAAAGGCGTCTATGGGCGTTATTGTTGCTTAATGTGACACAGCTTGATGCTTTGGGATACTCGGTGTTGCAACCCTTTACAAAGACGCTTAAGCTTTAGCCGAAAATTCTAGTCGAAACTGGCCACAGGTTGGTTTATCCCTTAAATGGGTTTAATTGAAAAAGATGGTAGTAATGAATATAGACAAGTTAGCCTTGATTAAAGAGAGCATCAAAACAATTCCTGATTATCCGAAGCCAGGAATTATGTTTCGTGACGTCACCAGTTTGATGGAAGATCACAATGCTTATCAAGCAACAATTGAGATGTTCGTTGAGCAGTATAAAGACCTCGGATTTACTAAAGTGGTTGGTACCGAAGCGCGAGGTTTCCTGTTTGGTGCACCTTTGGCATTAGAGCTTGGTTTAGGCTTTGTCCCTGTTCGTAAGCCAGGTAAGTTACCACGTGAGACAATTTCAGAAAGTTATGAGCTCGAATATGGTCATGACATGCTTGAGATCCACACCGATGCCATCAATGAAAATGACAAGGTGCTTGTTGTCGATGATCTACTCGCGACAGGTGGTACGATTGAAGCTACGGTTAAATTGATCCGCAAGCTTGGTGGTGAGGTTAGTCACGCAGCATTTGTGATTTCTCTACCTGAGTTAGGTGGTGAGAAACGCCTTAGCGATTTAGGACTTAAACTGGTTACACTGTGCGAGTTTGAAGGCGAGTAAATCTAACCTTTATCCTGTTTTAAGAATGCTACGATACACTCGCGTGCCGTAGCATTTTTGTTTTTATCTGTTTGATTTTTAATCACTCTTGTTTCTTTTTTATCATATTGATTAAACAAACCTCTAGATTGGGATAATAGATCAAAATAACCTTTTGTTCGGCGGCTCCTTGCTAGCGAGATAAGCATTTGCATGTTATTGTTTGCTGATTGTCGGATGCGATTTCCGTTGTTGATTGATGACACTGATGGGGAGTTCCATGTCATACCAGGTGTTAGCCAGAAAATGGCGCCCTGCCACGTTTGAGCAAGTTGTCGGCCAGTCTCATGTTTTACATGCTTTGACGAATGCATTAACGCAGAACCGTTTACACCATGCTTATCTGTTTTCAGGCACCCGAGGCGTGGGTAAGACCAGTCTTGCGCGTTTATTCGCTAAAGGACTTAACTGTGAACAGGGGATCACGGCATCTCCTTGTGGCGAATGTGCCAGTTGTGTTGAGATTGCTCAAGGCCGCTTTGTAGATCTTATCGAAGTGGATGCGGCTTCTCGTACTAAGGTCGATGACACCCGCGAACTGCTCGATAATGTACAGTATCGTCCATCACGTGGTCGTTTTAAGGTCTACTTGATTGACGAAGTGCATATGTTGTCAAGAAGCAGTTTTAATGCTCTGCTTAAGACACTTGAAGAACCGCCTGAGCATGTAAAGTTTCTTCTGGCGACCACAGACCCACAACGATTACCGGTCACCGTATTATCTCGCTGTTTGCAATTTAACTTAAAAAGTCTCACCCTCGATGAGATCTGTCTCCAGGTTGCGAATATTCTGGGGCAAGAGACGATCTCTTTTGACGACGGTGCGATAAAACTGTTAGCTAAGGCTGCCAATGGCAGTATGCGTGATGCCCTGAGTCTTGCCGATCAGGCAATTGCCTTTGGCGCCGGGCAAGTGAGTTTATCTCAAGTGCAAACTATGCTGGGTACTATAGATGAGCATTACGTTATCGTGCTGCTCAATGCCTTGTGTGACGGTGATGTTGCCAATTTAATGCAAGTTACTGATGAGGTGCTCTCTTTTGGCGCCGATCCGTTTGAAGTGCTCCGTAGTTTATTAGAGCTGTTACACCAAATTACCCTAACGCAATTCGCCCCAGCTGCGGCGCAGCTGTCTAAATATGCTGAGCAAATAAAAGCGTTTGCGTCTCAGCTTAGACCCGAACAAGTACAGCTATATTATCAGTTGCTATTAACTGGGCGCAAAGATCTACCCCATGCTCCCGATCCTAAATCGGGTCTAGAGATGGCGCTGCTACGAGCCGTTGCTTTTGTCCCCGAAGCGCCAATTAAGCAGTGGCAAGGTGAGCCTGGTAGCGGCGTTATCTTACCCGAAATTAACGCTAGCGAAGATAAATCCGTTAGTGACAATGATACTGGGCTAAACAACAAAATTACTGTGATTGCTCAGCCATCAGAGGTTGATAAAACCAATTTAAAAACAGAGGCTAGGCTAGATACAGAGATTGAGTTAAAAACAGAGATTGAGCTAAAAACTGAGGCCGCAGCGCCACATTCAACCAAGCGTGATGATGAGGTTGAAGAAGGTGATGAGAGCACTGACAACGAAGCGCTTGTTGCAGAACAAGCACTGATTTTAAGTCAAGCGGCTAGCCAAGGAATGGATCAAGCTGCAGACAGTGACACTCATGCCGCTAACGCCGGCGTTAATGCAGGCACTCATTCGCCTGACTCAAATATAGTCGCCAATGACTCGGCTGTTAGCGAAGTAGTCACTAAGCCAGAAATGTCGCCGCCACTTGAGGCGGCTGAAGCTGATCTTTTTCAGCAAGAGGTGTTCGATCAGGACATAACAAATGAAGTGTATATCGATGACGATGAGCTTAATGCGCAAGATCCGAGTGACTATGAGGCTTATCTTGCGAGTCAGGCTGAAGACACTAACGCTTCTTTAACCGCTGTACCCGATAACACCCTAGCTAGTCGCACTTTAACAGTCGATGGCACTGAAACTGAAGATAGGGCTAACACAGCTGGGGCAAATGAAGTCTCTCCTGTTGAAGATGACTTACTCGATGCGGTTCTCGCCGCTCGTCAGTTTTTGTTGACCGACTTAGATGAAACATCATCTAAGGAGAGTGACACAAAAAAGCCTGAGGTTGGACGACAGGCCTATGTGCCGCCTAAACGTAGTGCTGATGTTGACAGTCAACACAACGAGAGCGTGCAAGCTCAAAATCCACGGCCACAAGATGACGAAGCTGCAGATGATAACGCTTTAACTCACACTGTTTCCTCGGTGACAGCCGAGTCACTTGATGATAGACCACCTTGGGAAGCACCCTCAGAAACAGCCCACGCAGCTGAACATCATCTTGATGAAGGCCGATTGCCCCAAAATGTGTCGCAGCCAAATACATTGCAACCAAATACAACGCAATCAAATACTTCGCAACAGAGTATGGCGCAGAAAGAGCCCGTCGCTTCATCGCATCAAGGCCGACACGATACGGTAGCAGACGCTAAGCCAATGGGCTCGCGGCCCCATGTCGAGTCAACAGCACTCGCGGTGGTAGATATCGTAGCGACTCACACATCACAGACTCATTCTCCAAAGAATACGGCGGTATCTGCGACGCAGGATGAGTCGTGGCGCTCCGAGGTGGTCAGTAATGAGGTAACTGGTGATAGTACCGATTTAAAATGGTATCGATTGATGTCGGCCCTGGATATCGGCGGACGTGTTCGCCAACTCGCTGTTAACTCAGTGTGCCGGCAGTTTGTCGATCCCTTGCCCTTGGTGTTAAAACCTAATCAAAAACACTTAGAATCTCCAGGGCCAGTGGCTCAACTTGAAGAGGCATTGGGTAAAGCTTTGGGTGAACCATGTCAGGTGATATTTTCGGTTGGTGTGGAGCAAGGGCGTGAGACACCTTTAGAGATTCGCCAACGGTTTCACAAGGAACTGTTAGTACAAGCCCATCAAGGACTTATCAATGATGATAATATTCGTTGGTTAACTCAGACCATGAATGTTGAGATGGATCCTGATAGTTTAAGTTACTCCCCTGAATTACTCGGTAAACGCGGGCATGTGATTGAGCTTATCGATAAATCGAACTTTATTGAGCAAGTCGAGTCGTAAACTGTCTGTATTAGCATTTAGTTCATAAGTTTTTAGAATGGTGATCAGCATTGATTGCTTATTGGCGCTAATTGAGTAAGATTAGCCAGTTTTTTAATATTGAAGAGAACTCGATATGTTTGGAAAAGGCGGTATGGGCAACCTGATGAAACAGGCCCAGATGATGCAAGACAAGATGGCTAAAGTGCAAGAAGAGATTGCACGTATGGAAGTGACCGGCGAAGCTGGCGCAGGTCTTGTAAAAGTGACCATGACAGGCTCTCATAGTGTTCGTAAAGTTGATATCGATCCTAGCCTGCTGGAAGATGATAAAGAGATGCTTGAAGATCTTATCGCAGCTGCTTGCAACGATGCAGCGCGCCGCGTTGAAGAGAATCAAAAAGAGAAAATGGCTGAAGTTACTGGTGGTATGCAATTACCTCCAGGTATGAAGATGCCATTCTAAATATGAAATTCAGCCCCTTAGTCGATGAGTTGATCCAGTCTTTGCGTTGTTTACCTGGCGTTGGGCCAAAGTCTGCGCAACGTATGGCGTTTCAATTATTGGAGCGTGATCGTAAGGCGGGTCAAAAATTGGCGCAATCTCTCGCCAGTGCGATGAGTGATGTTGGTCATTGCAGCGCTTGCCGAACGTTTACAGAGGAGACCTTGTGTCCAATCTGTGCCAGTAGTCGCCGTGGACAATCCGATACCATTTGCGTGGTGGAAACGCCAGCCGATGTATTGGCGATAGAAGCGGGCGGTCATTTTTCGGGACGTTATTTTGTGCTGTTGGGTCACTTATCACCGCTCGATGGTGTCGGGCCTGAGGAGTTAGGCTTGAGTTTGCTTGAGCAACATCTTGCCAGTGGTGAAGTTACTGAGTTGATCTTGGCAACTAACCCGACCGTTGAGGGTGATGCTACGGCTCATTTTATTGCCGATCTGGCAAAGCAACGTGAGATAAAAGTAAGTCGAATTGCTCATGGTGTGCCTGTTGGCGGTGAATTAGAATATGTCGATAGCACCACATTAGCCTTATCTTTCAATGGTCGTTTACCCTTGTAGCGGCTCATTTGTCTAAGATTTTGATTTTCTATATTTAAAAATCCAGCGTCCTATACGCTGGATTTTTTTTGAACAAATAAAACAGAGAATGAAATTATGGCTTGAAAAGCAAAATTCCAACCCCATCTCTTAAGCCATAGAGCGTTATTTGTGAAATAGGAAGGAACAATCGATGTCACAACAAGAAACCCATGGCTTTCAAACTGAAGTCAAACAACTACTAAATTTGATGATCCACTCTTTGTATTCAAACAAAGAGATTTTCTTGCGTGAATTGGTCTCCAACGCTGCCGATGCTGCCGACAAGCTTAGGTACCAGGCTTTGACCAAAGATGAGCTTTATGAAGGTGACGGTGAGCTTCGCGTTCGCGTCAGCGCCGATAAAGAAAAAGGCACAGTTACCATCGAAGATAATGGTATTGGTATGACCCGTGATGGTGTTATCGAACATTTAGGTACCATTGCTAAATCGGGGACCGCTGAGTTCTTTAAAAACCTATCGGGTGATGAATCAAAAGACTCTCAGCTGATTGGTCAATTTGGTGTTGGTTTCTACTCTTCATTTATTGTTGCCGATAGAGTGACCGTTCGTACTCGTGCTGCGGGTCATGCTGCCGATGAAGGGGTGCAGTGGGAATCTGCCGGTGAAGGTGATTTTACCGTTGAGAACATCGTAAAAGAGACTCGCGGTACTGAAATTATTTTACATCTTCGTGATGATGAAAAAGAGTTTGCCGACGATTACCGTTTACGCTCTATCATTACAAAATATTCAGATCATATCTCAGTCCCTGTTGAGATGTGGCAAGAGGGCACTCCGGCGCAAGAAGCGAGCGAAGAGGGTGGTGAAGCGATTCCTGCAACCGAAGGTTATTGGAAAGCGATGAACAAAGCCACCGCACTTTGGACCCGTAACAAGAGTGATGTGACCGATGAGGAGTATCAAGAGTTCTATAAGCATATTTCTCATGATTTTAGTGACCCACTGTTATGGAGCCACAACCGCGTAGAGGGTAAGCAAGAGTATACCAGTCTGCTTTATATCCCAGCGAAAGCGCCTTGGGATATGTGGAATCGCGATCGTAAACATGGCTTAAAGCTATTTGTACAACGCGTATTTGTGATGGATGATGCCGAGCAGTTTATGCCAAGTTATCTACGTTTCGTCCAAGGTTTGATTGACTCAAACGATCTACCACTCAACGTATCGCGTGAGATCTTACAAGATAACAAGATCACAACAGCACTTCGCACTGCCGTAACTAAGCGCGTGTTAGGTATGCTAGAGAAGCTTGCTAAGAACGATCCTGAAAAGTATCAAAGCTTCTGGGCTGAATTTGGTCAAGTATTAAAAGAGGGGCCTGCGGAAGACTTCGCTAACAAAGAGAAAATAGCAGGTCTATTGCGCTTTGCTTCTACCCATACCAATGAAGCTGCTCATAGTGTTTCTTTAAGTGACTACGTTTCGCGCATGAAAGAGGGGCAAAACAAGATCTACTACATCGTTGCCGATAGCCATGAAGCGGCTGCAAATAGCCCACATCTGGAACTACTTCGTAAGAAAGAGATTGAAGTATTACTGATGTCTGAGCGAATCGATGAGTGGTTGATCAATCACTTAACTGAATTTGACGGTAAACAGCTACACTCTGTTACGCGTGGCGATCTAGAGCTAGGCGAACTTGAAGATGCTGGTGAAAAAGAAGCGCAAGAGAAGCTAGAGACCGAATCTGAAGGTCTAGTTAAGCGCGTTAAAGATGTGCTTGGCGACAAGGTTTCTGCAGTGAAAGTCACCACGCGTTTAACCGATACTCCAGCGTGTGTCGTAGCAGGCGAAGGTGAAATGTCATCTCAGATGATTAAACTGATGCAAGCGGCAGGGCAGTCAGTACCAGAAAGTAAACCTGTGTTTGAGCTAAACCCTGAGCATCCTTTGGTGTCACGTTTAGATGCAGAGCAAGACGAGGAGCTTTTTGGTCAATGGGCTGATCTACTGTTGCAACAGGCTCAACTGTCTGAAAAAGGCAGCTTGGCCGATCCATCGGCGTTCATTAAGTTGATGAATAAGATGTTACTCGCAGGTGTGAAGTAATCAGTAGATAAAAGTAAGGGGCAGTTTAACTGCCTCTTATGCTATTTATCCTAAGGGACACTATGGAAACGGTACTGGATTTAACAAAAGAGAACATACAGCAGGTTGTTGATGCCTCGATGCAACAAGTAGTTGTGTTGACGTTTTGGAGCCAACAAAGCCCTGAAAGTATGGCATTAGTGCAGACACTGCAGCAGATGGCCGCGATGAATGCAGGGCGATTTGTTCTTGCTAAGGTTAACTGTGATGCTGAAATGGAGATTGCTAACTATTTTCAGATCCAGAGCTTACCAACCACGTTAGTGCTTAGCGAAGGTAAACCGATAGATGGATTTGCAGGAGTGCAAGAGCAGGCACAAATAGAAGCCCTGTTTGATAAGCATTTACCTAACGTTTGGCAAATGCAATTAGATAATGCGAAAGCATTGCTGGCTGAAAACAATGCCGAGCAGGCGTTACCTTTGTTGATTGAAGCATATCAAGCTGCTCAACATGCAGAAGTCGCGCTTGTTTATGCCGATGCACTGTTACTGTTAGGTAATGTGAATCAAGCCAAAGTGTTATTAGATGGAATTGGCCTTGCCGATCAAGACAGCTACTATCAGAGCTTAAAGGCCAAGTTATCTCTCGCGCTTGATGCCGCAGATACGCCGGAAATAAGAAGCTTATTCGATGCTGTTGAGACAAACCCGCAAGATTTAGCTCTGCTTCTCTCTTTGGCAAAAGCGCTTAATGCCGCTAAGCGAGGTGAAGAAGCGCTCGAGAAACTTTATGGGGTTTTACGTACCGATATTGGCGCTCATAATGGTGAAGTGAAGCAGCTCTTTATGGAGATATTGACCGCAATGGGTCAAAGTAATCCGGTTGCTAACCAATACCGCCGTAAGTTGTACAGCTTGCTGTACTAATAATGTCGAGATAAGCATTCACTTTAAGATAATTCATCTGGCTTTGGCTTTGTTATTAGTTTATTGAACTGTATAAGCCTAAAGTCGAACGAAAACTGCGTTATCTGCACTTCAAAAGGGCGGCCATTTGTGCGAAGATCGCCGCCCAATGATAAAAAATAATAATCTAAATTATGCGAAATAAGAGGACTCTCAGATGCGCATTATGCTATTAGGTGCCCCAGGTGCCGGTAAAGGTACTCAGGCCCAATTCATCATGGAAAAATATGGTGTGCCACAAATCTCTACTGGAGACATGTTGCGTGCAGCCGTTAAAGCGGGTACACCTCTTGGCCTAGAAGCAAAGAAAGTGATGGATGCGGGACAGTTGGTTTCTGATGAGCTGATTATTGGCTTGGTTAAAGAGCGTGTTGCTCAAGACGACTGTGTTAAAGGCTTCTTGCTTGATGGTTTCCCTCGTACCATTCCTCAGGCAGATGCGATGGCGTCTAGCGGTATTGACATCGATCACGTGATTGAAATCGATGTACCTGATGAAGAGATCGTTAAGCGTATGAGCGGTCGTCGTGTTCACCCTGGTTCTGGCCGTGTTTATCATGTTGTGTTTAATCCACCAAAAGTGGAAGGCAAAGACGACGTCACAGGTGAAGACTTAGCGATCCGCCCAGATGATGAAGAGAGCACAGTGCGTAAGCGCCTAGGCATCTATCATGAGCAAACTAAGCCACTAGTTGAATATTATGGCAATGCCGCAGCCAAAGGTGAGATGACTTACAATAAGTTTGATGGCACCCAAAGTGTTGCAGCGGTTAGCGAAGCGATTGTGGAAGCGATTGGCTAATAGCAATCCGTATAAAATAAGCTAATCATATGAGCTGCTTCTCATATTTAAAAAAGCCCACTTAGGTGGGCTTTTTTTATGCCAGATGTGGTGCTAGCCTACGACAATCATCGTGTTAGCTTTATGGGTAGAAAATCACTTGAGCTCAATCTCACAAAGCGTTTCAGCAAAAATGGGTGTATTGTTAGTTAATCTTGGCACCCCAGATACGCCAACGCCTAAAGATGTTAAACAGTTTCTAAAACAGTTTCTAAGCGATCCTCGGGTTGTCGATCTTCATCCATTGATTTGGAAACCAATCCTAAACGGTATCATTCTTAACACTCGCCCCAAAGCCGTTGCTAAGTTATATCAATCTATTTGGTGGGAGCAAGGCTCACCACTGATGGTGATCAGTGAGCGGCAGCGAACGGCGTTAGCTGCATTGTTGTCAGAGCAACATGGCAAATCCATTCCTGTTGAGTTAGGGATGAGTTATGGCAATCCTTCATTGGCAGCTGGTATCGATAAACTATTAGCCCAAGGTGTCGAGCGGCTTGTGGTGTTGCCGTTATATCCCCAGTACTCTTGTTCAACGGTGGCCCCCGTGTTTGATGCTATTGCCCAGATATATTCAGGTCGTCGAGATTATCCAGAAACCCGTTTTAGCAAAGAGTATTACCAGCATCCAAGCTATATCTTGGCGCTAGCCAATTCTGTTCGCCGTCACTGGAAAGCCCATGGACGTGCTCAATGTTTATTAATGTCATTTCATGGGGTGCCATTGCGATATGTCACCGAAGGCGACCCTTACCAGCAACAATGTGAAACAACAGCCAAGTTACTGGCCACCGAGTTGGGTTTAGATGACAATCAATGGCGGCTGTGTTTCCAATCAAAATTTGGTAAAGAGGAGTGGTTGACGCCGGCTACCGATGCACTGCTGGAATCACTCCCTAAACAGGGGATGAGTTCTGTCGATATCATGTGTCCCGCTTTTGCTGTCGATTGCCTAGAAACCCTAGAAGAGATCGCGATTGGCGGCAAAGAGAGCTTTATTGAGGCTGGTGGTAAAGATTATCGATCTATACCTTGTTTAAACGATGATGAGGCTCAAATTCTGCTGCTGTCGCAATTGGTTGCCGAGCAAGCTGGCCATTGGTTGAATTCTTAGCCACATATAGCTCGAGCTAACGCATAAATCACTGCTTAGTGCTATTTTATGTGGTAGGATCTGCCGCCATTTTAGTGAGGTTTGGGTGCTGGCGTCAGTTTTTATCGACGCAGCTCGGTAGATAGTGGGCTAAGGGGGTCTAGTTCACTGTTTATTTCAATTTGATTTTGCATGGATGCGATAAGAGTGAGTTCGGTATGAAGTTTCCTGGTCAACGTAAATCAAAGCATTACTTTCCAGTTAAAAATCGTGATCCATTATTGGCACAGCTAACCCTGCAGCCACAACATATATCTACCCATGTGAGCGGCATAGATCAAACATTGGTCGACATTGAAGCGAAAGTGGAAGATGAGCTGCTTAACCGCTATGAGTTACCCAAGGGCAATTCGACATTAATTGATGATGCTAAAGCACATCAATTGTATAACGAGCTTAAGCAATCAAATATGATTAGCGATGAGTTTGCCGGCGGCACGATAGGTAACACGGTTCACAACTACTCAGTATTGGCAGATGATCGCTCGGTATTGTTTGGTGTGATGAGCAAGAACATTGAAGTCGGTAGCTATGCATACCGTTATCTCTGTAATACATCATCTAAAGTCGATTTGAATTTCTTACAACCTGTGGATGGGCCTATTGGTCGTTGTTTTACACTAATTTCAGAATGTGGTGAGCGTACGTTTGCGATCAGTAAAGGGTCAATGGACAAATTGACGCCTGAATTTATTGATAAAAAGATTGTACAAGACTCATCGGCATTGGTGTTAACCGCTTATCTCATGCGTGCTAGCGGCGGCGATCAAATCACGGATGCGGCCTTAAAAGCGATTGAGTATGCCAAAGAGGCTGAAGTTCCAGTCGTGCTGACCTTAGGCACACGTTTCTTAATCGAGGAGGATCCACAATGGTGGATTAATTTCATTAAAGATAACGTAACCATTTTGGCCATGAACGAGGACGAAGGCGAGGCATTAACGGGCTTTCGCGATCCATTAAGTGCCAGTGATGCGGCGTTAGACTGGTGTGATTTAGTCCTCACTACCGCCGGTCCCTTAGGTCTTTACATGGCGGGTTATACTGAAGATTCTGAAAAACGCGAAACGACGCATACGCTTTTGCCTGGTGCGATCCCTGAGTTTAACCGTTATGAGTTTTCAAGACCGAAATTAAAAAGCGATTGCGAAACACCGATTAAAGTCATGGCACATATCTCGCCATATATGGGCGGCCCTGAGATCATTCGCAATACTAATGGCGCAGGAGACGGTGCATTAGCGGCTTTGCTGCATGATTTAGCCTCGAATACTTATCATAAAGCCAATGTACCTGGGTCGAGTAAACACAAACGCGACGGTTTGTGTTATTCATCATTTTCGCAAATTTGTAAATACGCTAACCGAGTCGCTTATGAAGTGCTAGCGCAGCATAGCCCTCGACTATCGCGCGGATTACCTGAACGTGAAGATAGCTTAGAAGAAGCGTATTGGGAACGTTAGTTTTCGATACGTAAGCTTAAAAAGAAAAGGCGTCCAGTGGACGCCTTTTTTATATTAACTATATATTTATACCAATCAGTATAAGAAAGTGATCTACTCAGCGTGTTTTTTGGCAACTAATTCAAGGCGAATGGATGATAGAATGGTTATTCCCTTGTGAGGCCATTCAACGCAGAAGTAGGAAGCCAAAAAACACGCCTAACAGGCGAGTTTTAGCACTTTTGATGCTGTGTTAACGAGTTTAACCCTAGTTCAACTATGCTCTTCACTCGTTGCCTTGCCTCATAAGCGCTAAATTCTCGCTGAGCGATCACATCTTTATACTAATTGGTATTACTCTTTTACTTCCGCATTAACTTGGTCAACAAAGCTGCCCGCGGTTTTACCCGCTTGAGTATCATTAAAGGTGACTTCGTTAAATGCACCCTCTGATTTTGCAATAATAACCGTAGCGACAGAATCCCCTGTAACGTTCACTGCCGTGCGGACCATATCAAGCAGTCTGTCGACTCCCATGATCAACGCAATACCTTCTACAGGCAACCCTACTTGGTTTAAGACCATAGCTAGCATGATTAAACCGACCCCAGGAACACCAGCTGTACCAATTGACGCTAGCGTTGCGGTAACAACAACCATAGCGTAATCCGTGAGCGAAAGATCAATACCAAATACCTGAGCGATAAATACCGTCGCCACGCCCTGCATAATCGCCGTACCATCCATATTTATGGTCGCGCCTAACGGAAGGGTAAAAGAGGCCACTTTGTTGTCAACACCTAAACGGTGCTCTGAAGTTTCAATAGTCACAGGTAAGGTCGCGTTGGAGCTTGCGGTACTAAATGCAAATAATTGAACATCGCGCATTTTGCGGATAAATAGCAATGGACTTAATCCTGAGAACATTTTTAATAGTGTTGGATAAATAACAAATGCATGGACAAGCAATACGACTAATACGACCAAGAAGTATTTCACTACACTTTCGAAGGTTTCTAAGCCTAAAGTCAGCGCCAATTTGCCCATCAAGGCAAAAATACCGTAAGGTGCTAATTGCATGATCAAGGTAACGACTCGCATGATCACTTCATTTAAATCATTAAACAGTGCAGCTACGCGTTTGCCACGCTCACCAATATGTGACACCGCAAAACCAAATATAACGGCGAAGATAATGATCTGCAGCATATTGCCTTCGGTCATCGCCTGGATTGGATTACGTGGAACTAGGTTAATAAGCACATTGGCTAAGCTAGGCGCCTCTTTCACACTGTACTGCATATTTTCAGCGGCAAGAGAAGCGTTTCCTGGGTGGATGATCAAGGCTACTAAGATCGCCATTGAAAGTGCGATCGCTGTGGTAAAGAGATAAAAGGCGATCGTTTTTCCACCAAGACGTCCTAAGGTCGAAGGATCGCTCAAAGAGCAGGTACCACATACCAAGGAGACAAAAACTAACGGAACGACCAACATCTGTAAACTTGAGATAAAGATGGTGCCAATAACGTTTAATAATCCGTCTGTAATATAGTCTTGAATAAATGCACTTTCGGGAAATAACCAGCGTAACAAGAGTCCAAATAAAATGCCTCCTGCCATACCGATAAGTATTTTACTCGTTAATCCGAGCTTTTTATTTTGAGTTAGAGCCATAGTGCTTCCTGTATTATTTTTACGCTTTTTAATTTGCGCCTAAAGCCTAGCAAGAAACTAAAGCCGATGAAACGGCTAAATAGTTAAAGTTTTTGGCTGTTTTGAGCAAATAAACGCGATTAGTGATGGAAAAGTTATAGGAAAATTGTGTAATGTTAATCTATAAGTAATAAGCAGATGCTTAATATTATAATCTGAGTAACAGGGAGTCTGACAATGAAGTCAGCGTATAAAGTTTTTACCTCATATTTGTTCTTACTTTTTATCGCAGCCTGTAGTGGAGGAGGCAATGTCACCGATGATGGTTCAGGAGGAACTCCGCCACCAGAACCGACGATTTCAGTAAGCTTAGCCATTTCAAATTCTCAAATATCAGCTGCTGAACCAGCGACTATTACGGCGACTGTAAAGGATTCGACTGGCGCCAATATTAGTACACTGGTTTCATTTACCCTCAATAATGATTCCTACGGTGCCTTTGTCCCGGGGACCGGAGAGGTGGCTACTGTAGATGGTGTTGCAACCATTCAACTCAATACTGGTACTATTCAGACTGGCGCGACTGTTACTGCGACGACAGCAACCGGTGAGAGTGCCTCTGTAAATGTGACAATGGCTGGTGATGGTTCGGACAGTGGCGCTGGAGGAATTTCTGTTACTCTTCAGATCAATAACACACAAATCTCAGTTGCAGAACCTGCAACACTGGCTGCAACGGTTAAAGATTCAACAGGTGCTCCCGTTAGTACGTTAGTTTCATTCTCTCTTAACGATGACTCTTATGGAACATTTGCACCTGGTACAGGTCAAGTTGCTACTAATGCTAGCGGTGTAGCAAGTATTCAATTAAATACAGCGGCAATAAACACTGGCGCCACAGTTACTGCCACAACCTCTTCTGGAGAGAGTGCATCGGTTAATGTGACTATGGTCGGTGATGGTGGTGAGGCTGGAGGCGGTGCACAGGTTTCCTTGGTATTGACAGATGTTTCTGGTAATCCAATTCAATCTATTAGTACCTTAGTGCCCGGTAAATTAACGGCAACGGTTACGGGCATAACGAAAGCAACGATTGTTACCTTTGCTAGCTCAATAGGCGACCTACCGATTAAAACGGCAGTAACAGATTCTTCTGGTAAGGCTACGGTTGATATATACGCTGGAAGCTCTTTAGGTGCAGGAGAGGTCACTGCAACCTTGTCTACTAATGAAGTAGGCAAGACCATTGTGGTTGTTGGTGCGACTAACGTGGTGATGGGGAGTGGTTCTCCTTTTGTTAAGGGCGCCGCCGAAATAAGCACGGATAATTTATCGGCAGGTGGTACCGCAACGATTTCAGTTTTGATTCAAGATGATCAAGGTAACCCTTTTACTCAACCTGTCGATGTTAATTTCTCTTCTACGTGTGCGACTAAAAATCCAGCACAAGCCGAAATTAGCTCACCTGTCTCTTCGAGTAATGGAATCGCGACTTCTACATATCGCGCGCAAGGTTGTGTGGGAGAAGATCAGATTAATGTGACCGCTAATGCTGGCGGCATTAGTCTGTCAGCAACAGGTACGATCAATGTGCTTCAGGCTGATATTGGCAGTATTGTATTTGTGTCGGCGACTCCTGAAAATATCAGTATTTTAGGTACCGGCGGCGTTGAGTCATCAGTCGTTAAGTTTAAAGTACTCGATAAAAACAGTAATCCTGTTGCCAATCAAAATGTTTTATTCTCACTTAATACGCAAGCGGGTGGCGTAGGGTTATCTCCTAGTCAGGCGACAACGGATAATGCTGGTATTGTCCAAACGGTTGTGACTACAGGTACTGTAGCGACATCACTTCGTGTCACGGCCACGGTTGATGATGGTTCAATTCCCGCTATTGCAAGTCAATCGAGTCAACTTATTGTTTCAACAGGGATACCTGATCAAGACAGTTTCTCACTGTCTGCAGAAGTGTTAAATGCTGAAGGTTGGGAGGTTGAAAATACTGAAGTTGTTGTGACGGCGCGTATGGCGGATGCCTTTAACAACCCTGTACCTGATGGAACCACAGTTTCTTTCACTACAGAGGGTGGTGCCATCGAAGATGCTTGCCAAACAGTCAAAGGAGCCTGCTCTGTAAAATGGATCAGTCAGCTACCGCGTCCAGAGGGAGAGACTATTATCTCTGGTGCGGGTGAGATGGTACGTGAACCTAATGCTGCGCTTGTTTATTATCCAACATTAGATGTATACGGTAATGTCTATGGTCAGAAATATGGTGGTCGCGCCACCATTACCGCGACAGCGATAGGTGAAGAGTCATTCCCGGACCTTAATGGTAATGGCCGTTTCGATGCCAGTGAAATGAACGAATTCACTAATGGCACAGATGTTACAGGTCAATCATTTGATTTAACTGATGCCTATAACGATTACAATGAAGATGGTCTGTTTAATCCTCAGCAAGCAGGTGGTCAGAATGGCGGTTCACTAGAGGAACTTATCGATTTTAATTCAAATGGCGTCTTCGACGCCAAAGATGGCAAATATAATGGTGTTCTGTGCGCAACAGGTAGTACTCCACCAGAATTTGTTGATAACTCCGCAAATTGTGGTGCGGATGGTTCCAAGTCACTCTATGTCCGTCGTAGCCTAGTGTTGGTAATGTCGGGTAGCACAGCTTTTGGCACATCTCCAGCCAATATCCTTATTGATGATAAAGATGGCGAACATTATGGTGGCAGTATCAATATTATTGGTAAAGGAGCAGCTTCTGTATCCTTCACCATTTCTGATCTCCATAATCAGCAGATGCCTGCTGGATCGACGGTAAGATTTAAGGCGAGTGCTGGATCGGTTGTTAGCGCTGCAGAATATACTTGGCCGAGTTCTAATTATAATGGTGGTAGAGAGTTTACCGTGACGCTAAAAGGTGAGGATGAGCCTAATACTGGGGTATTCATCGTTGAAGTTGAAACGCCAGCTGGCACATTATCGCAGGTTGTTTCGATTGGAATTAGTATTTTATAGATATTAAAGTGAATAAAAAAGGCGCCTAGTGGCGCCTTTTTTGTTGGGTATTTATTACTATATACCCATCAGTGCCGTCGATTTTGAATATCAACAAGAGTAAAATGGAAATGAAGTTAAATTGTATTAAAAAGCCACCAATAAAGGTGGCTTGGAAGATTAGATTGCTGTTAAGTAGAGTTTATTTCTGGAACTGATAAACACTGCCTAGCTTCATTATCTGTGTTAGTTCATCAAGCGCGGTGCGGGACTCGATAATCAGCTGAGGATCGGCTAAATCATCTACGGCGAGTTTGTCACGATAATGCTTCTCTACCCAAAGGTTCAAACGTTCAAACAGCGCATCGTTCATGAGTGTATGTTGGTTAACTGCTGCGACTTCCATCTCATTCATGGCCACCCGTAAACGCAGGCAAGCGGGGCCGCCGCCATTTTGCATGCTCTGTTTTACATCGAAGTAGTGTACGTGTTTAATTGGTGTGCCAAGTGTGACTACCTCATTTAAGTAAGCAAACACTGCTTCATTTTCTTGGCAGTTGGTTGGCGCGATTATCGCCATCTCGCCATTAGGCAGAGTAATGATCTGGGTATTAAAAAGGTAGCTCTTTACCGCATCCTGAATACCGACTTTAGCGGTTGGGACTTCAATAAAGTGAAGCGTTTGGCCATTGAACTTACGCTGGATCTCGGCAAACTTCTCTTGGGTATTTATAAAAGCTTGCTCGTGGTAAAAGAGCACATTTTGATTTCCCACGGCAATGACATCGTTATGAAACACGCCTTGATCTATCACATCTGGGTTTTGCTGGATAAATACACTGCTTTCGTCATCGAGTTGGTGCAGGCGAGCAATTGCTTGTGATGCCTCTAATGTTTGACGAGCTGGATATTTCTTCGGTTTTGGGGCCGAAGGATTAGTGGCTTCTTGGCCGTACACAAATAGCTCGAGTCCGGCGTGCCCATACTCGCTGCAAAGTCGAGTGTGATTGGCCGCTCCCTCGTCACCAAAACTAGCATGTTCTGGCAAATGTTGGTGATGACTGAAGTAGCGGGAGTTATTAAAGGTCGCTGCCAGAATGTTGCCAGTGGTTGTTGGTTCAATACTGCGATGCAGCTTATCGACGAGATTCGCTGGGGTGAAATGTATTTTTCCGTCATGGGTATCGGCGCTTGGCGATACCGTTGCTGCATTCGCGGTCCACATACTGGAGGCGCTGCAACATGCTCTAAGGACCGCAGGAGCTTGTTTAGCGGCTTTACTCAAAACTTCTGCATCAGTCCCTGAAAATCCGATTCTACGCAGCGTATGGAGATCTGGGCGCTCCTGAGGTGCTAACATACCTTGAACCATACCCATATTGGCGAGGGCTTTTGCCTTTTTTAGCCCTTGCTTAGCCGCGGCTTTTGGGTTTGAAATTGCGCTGGCATTGCTTAGGGAAGCAACATTACCATATGACAGTCCTGCATAATTATGGGTCGGGCCGACAAGTCCATCAAAATTCGCTTCGTAATGCTTCATTGCATATCCTTCAAGGTTATTATTGTTTTTAACCAGTCGTAACTCAATTAAAAGATGTTATCTGATTGGTTGAATTTGTGGTCCAGTATACTTGAGGTTGCGCGCTTAACAAGTTAGGGGGAATTAGGGAAAGTTGCGATATTCGCTTAGAAATGCATAACTATTACTTGCTAGATAGCTAATAATGAAATATTAGTTTTTAATTACGCAATATTATTTTTCACATTTTTTTCAAAAATGGTTAAAAAGTGGCTCTCCGTAACAAATAAAACAGGGATTAGCTTGAAAGTATGAGCACAACCCTCTATATATGGAGCCAATTTACAGAATTTTGAGACTTTTGGCGCAGATCATTCTATGGGTAAATCGCTAGTTATTGTCGAATCACCGGCCAAAGCCAAGACTATTAATAAATATCTCGGCAAAGATTACATCGTAAAATCGAGTGTAGGACACATCCGTGACCTGCCAACATCTTCTACTAGTGAGGCGGGTTCGGCGACGAAATCGCCCGCTGAAGTGCGGAAGATGTCTCCTGAAGATAAGGCAATATATAAGGCGAAAAAAGCGAAGCAAGCGCTAGTGGCTCGTATGGGGGTTGACCCTGAGCATGGTTGGAAAGCCAAATATCAAACCCTGCCTGGTAAAGAAAAGGTAGTTAAAGAACTTCAATCTCTTGCTGAAAATGCCGACCATATCTTTCTCGCAACCGATTTGGATAGAGAAGGAGAAGCAATCGCTTGGCATTTACAAGAAGTGATTGGTGGTGATCCAGCGCGTTATCAACGTGTCGTGTTCAATGAGATCACCAAAACAGCAATTCAAGACGCATTTAGCCGTCCATCTACACTAAATACCAATATGGTCAACGCGCAGCAGGCTCGTCGTTTCTTAGACCGAGTGGTTGGCTTTATGGTGTCGCCGCTATTATGGAAAAAGGTTGCTAGAGGTTTATCGGCTGGCCGAGTCCAATCGGTGGCAACGCGATTAGTCGTAGAGCGTGAGGGTGAGATTAAGGCGTTTGTTCCAGAAGAGTTTTGGGATATTCACGCGCAGCTTAATACTTTGTCAAATGACGCCCTTAAAATGCAAGTGGCCAAGTATCAAGGCAAAGCATTTAATCCGATAAATGAAGCTCAGGCGATGGCTGCGGTTAGTGCGTTGTCTGATGCCAGTTTTGTCGTGACCGCAAGGGAAGATAAAGGAACCTCGAGCAAACCGTCTGCACCTTATATTACATCTACGCTGCAACAAGCGGCGAGCACTCGATTGGGCTTTGGGGTTAAAAAAACCATGATGATGGCGCAGCGTCTTTATGAAGCGGGTCACATCACCTATATGCGTACCGATTCTACCAATTTGAGTCAAGAAGCATTAGAAAGCGTTCGCGATATGATTGCCAATGAATTTGGTGATCAGTATTTACCAGAAGCCCCCATTCGCTATGGGAGTAAAGAGGGTGCGCAAGAGGCGCATGAAGCGATACGACCTTCAAATGTTAAAGTGACAGCGGCTAGCTTGAGCGACATGGAACGTGATGCTCAGCGTCTTTATGAATTGATCTGGCGTCAATTTGTAGCTTGTCAGATGACACCTGCAAAATATGATGCCACACGTTTAACCGTTACCGCGGCTGAATATGAGTTAAAAGCATCGGGGCGTACGCTTAAATTTGACGGTTGGACTCGAGTTCAAACCGCGATTAAGAAGAAAAACGAAGAAGATAATACCTTGCCGTTTGTCGCCCAAGGTGACAATTTGGCGCTTGAGGAGTTGTTGCCTAAGCAGCACTTTACTAAGCCACCAGCGCGTTATAGTGAAGCGTCGTTAGTTAAAGAGTTAGAAAAACGTGGTATTGGCCGTCCATCTACCTATGCAACGATTATTTCGACCATTCAAGATCGTGGCTATGTCAAAGTCGACAATCGTCGTTTCTACGCCGAAAAAATGGGCGAAATAGTAAGTGAAAGTCTTGTTGGTAGTTTCGAAGAGTTGATGAGCTACGACTTTACTGCAGGAATGGAACAAACTCTCGATAATGTGGCTCAAGGTCAGCTTGAATGGAAAAAAGTGCTGGATAACTTCTATAAAGATCTGACAGCACAGCTTGAAAAAGCGGAGTTACCACCAGAAGAGGGCGGAATGCGTCCTAATGAGATGGTGTTGACAGACATTCAGTGTCCAACTTGTGCGCGTCCTATGGGCATTCGTACCGGTACGACGGGGGTGTTTCTTGGCTGCTCTGGTTATGCCTTGCCTCCAAAAGAGCGCTGTAAGACGACCATGAATCTCACTGCTGGAGAAGAAGCCATTAGTGAGAGCAGCGAAGATGCCGAAACAGATGCGTTACGTGCTAAGCACAGATGTGATGTTTGCGGTACCGCAATGGACAGCTACTTAATTGACGAGACCCGTAAGCTGCATGTGTGTGGTAACAATCCCATATGCGGCGGTTACGAAGTTGAGCAAGGTCAATTTAAGATAAAAGGCTACGAAGGACCAATTCTAGAATGTGATCGTTGTGGCAACGACATGGAACTTAAAAATGGTCGCTTTGGTAAATATTTTGGTTGTACGAACAGCGAATGTAAAAATACCCGCAAGTTGTTGAAAAGCGGTGAAGCCGCACCACCAAAAGAAGACCCTATCCATCTGCCTGAGCTCAAATGTACCAAGTCAGATGGTTACTTCGTGTTAAGAGATGGGGCGGCGGGGATCTTTATGGCCGCGAGTACATTCCCTAAATCACGCGAGACTCGCCCGCCCTTGGTTGAGGAGCTTGTGACGTACCGCGATCTGCTCTGGCCAAAGTACCAATATTTAGCGGATGCGCCAGTGACTGACGATGACGGTAATAAGGCTTTCGTTAGGTTTAGTCGTAAGACGAAAGAGCAGTATGTTTCAACAGAAGTCGATGGGAAGGCGACTGGCTGGACAGCTAAGTATGTTGGCGGTAAGTGGGTTACAGAGGCCAAGACCAAGGCTAAGCCTAAACCAAAGAAAAACGCTTAATTAAAAGGCCCTAACTTGAGTTAGGGCCTTTTTTTTGGTTGATCGTGCCATGATCCTGATAAGGCGGTGACCCATTCCATTCCTGCAAATGACATAACGGTGTAAATGGGAAGTGACTATTAAAGTAATACGCTAAGAGTGGAAAGATTAAGTCTTTCGGAATTGACTGTATACTTAATGCTGTAGGTATCATTAGCTTAAACTCAGGGCAGTAAACGTATCTAAAACAACCTTTTATGCCGCTACGAGCGTTGGATTCACTCGCAATAGGCGGGTTATTGACGTGTAAATACACCTTGTTAGCAAAACAAATGACAAGTTTGAGATGACGTAAGCGTAAAATGGCTAATTGATCTAGCGTTATGCCATCTCTTAATCCGAGTTCAGGTTAACTATCCAAAGTGATGAATATTAGGCTAATATAGATAACGAGCTATTGTTGCAGATAAGACAAGCAGACTATTTTATTGGGTAAATGGAATCAATGATTATTGATATGGAGAGCAAGATGAAAACAGTGTTATTAGGTCTAGGAATAAGTTTGTTTAGTGCAACGGCATTGGCGTCGAGTTGGCAAGTTAATAGCCAAGATTCTGTTGTCAATTTTATCTCAGTTAAAAAAGGCGATATTGCCGAAGTTCATAAGTTTACTCAGGTATCAGGAATATTAGATACAGATGGTGGCTTTAATCTATCAATACCGCTAACTAGTGTCTGGACCAATGTCGAGATCCGTGATATCAGGATGAAAGAGGTGTTATTTGAAACCGCTCAATATCCTTCGGTAGAGTTAATGGCTAAGGTTGATATCAATAGTATTGAAAAGTTAGCCATTGGCACAATGCAATCTTTGTCACTTGACGCGACTTTGACTTTACATGGCGAGGAAAAGTCGATATTGGTCAATGTACGTGTTGCTAAGTTAGCTCAAGATAAAATACTGGTGATGAGTGAGTACCCCATCATAGTGAATGCGGCTGATTTTGGTCTAACTTCTGGTGTGGATAAGCTGCGAGAATTGGCAGGGTTGAGTGCAATTAGTCAGGCCGTACCTGTTTCGTTTGTGTTAACGCTTGGGCGTTAAATAAAAACGTGCACTAACGACAAGACTGACCACTGATTTTGTTTCATAATAATGTTTATGACATAGAGTGAACATGGCAATGATCATGGTTTACCAATAATGCTTGTTAGGGCAAATAATGGTTACAGATAAAGAAGGTTATATACACTTAGTACAATATCTTACAGAGCACCTCGGGCTATTTGAGTCGTCTGAAAATGTGGTGGTAAGTGGCGATACAGTCATGGAGCTATTTGAAGAGCAACTGGCCGCGCAGATCATTATGGTGTGTGGCCAAAATCCGACCTTATCATTTGCTGAGCGTAATACGGTCATTCGGGAAGTAGATGCTATCGTCTATGATCTTGAAGAAATTTTAGCCAGTGTTGCTAGTCACAAAGCGACAACTGAACAAACCATCTTTATTACTGAGTTTTCTGGTTTGATCAAGAATCTATTCGATCAAGAGATTGCCAAAATGCAGTAATATGATTATTTCTATCAGCAACAGATGTTTACAACTGCGTCCTTGTTAAAGCTCGCCAATCTGCCTAAGGTTAGCGTTAGGTCTGTGGTTGGAGTTTGATGAATGTTTTCTCGTTCGATCAATAAGCAGCATTTTATTATCTATGCAATATTGGCGGTATTTTGGGCTGCATTTCAGCTTTTTAGTGCAAATGCATATGAACTAGGGTGGGGGTTTATCCCATTCGTCATTTCGCTGCCATTTGTTCCTTTTATTTTAGTCTGGCTTGGCGTTCAATTTGCTCGCCACTATCGTTATATTAAATTGGGTCCAGATATCGTTGAGCACTTTACCCATTGTGCCTGCATTAGCGTGTTGTTTTTTCTGTTTATTTATCATTTTGTTTATTAAACTGCCATTCAGTGGTAGGGAGTAGCACATGATTGAGTTACTTAGCGGGTTTAGTCATGATGTTGTCGCCATTCGGGCTCATGGCGTGTTAACTGGTGACGACTATGAGCAACTACTCGTGCCTGAGATCGAATCTAAATTGAAAGATCATTCGACCATTAAACTTTGGTATGAATTTAGTGAACAATTTGAAGGCATTTCGGTGGAGACGCTTTGGGATGATGCAAAGTTAGGTTTTTTTCATTTGACTGATTTTTCGAGAGTTGTCATTATCACAGATAGTGACTGGTTGACGAATATGGCTAAAGTTATTGCCTGTATGGTGCCTTGTCCCGTTAATGTTTTTTCTCGACAAGAGGTGCATCTAGCGCAAGATTGGTTGATGCAAGTCTAATCCGTTTAGCGAGTATATTGGTTGAAAATAGCCGGCATAAATGTCGGCTTTTTGTTTGGTAGGTTTTGAGGATTCAAGATGCTTAAGAGATTAGTTTTATGTTCTATGCTGTTATCTATTTCAGCAATTGCGGAGGAGAAAGCGGTTATCGGGCCAACGGCAGTCATGTTTGTTGAAGAAACGGGATTAAGCTACGAAGCGCGCATAGATACTGGCGCTGCCAATACCTCACTTAATGCCTTTGATATAAAAATTGAAGGCGGCAGTGCCGAAAAGATGAAAGATAATGTGGGCAAAATCATCTGGTTTACAACGAAAAATGCTAAAGGTGAACAGAAACGACTCAGCTCAAAAATAGTTAAGATCTCGACGGTAAGCAACTCTCAAGGTAGAGAAACTCGCTATATGGTCGCTCTCAATGTGCGCTTTGACGGTAAAAGTCGTAAGGTTAATGTCAACCTTAGAGAGCGAGAACATATGGACTATAAGTTACTTATCGGGCGAAATTGGTTAAAGGATAGATATATCGTTGATGTTGCAGATAAGCGCGTTATTGGTCCTGTAGCGCCTATTAGTATTGTTGAAACGGGGTTGGTTTTTGAGACTCGTATCGATAGTGGCGCGGTTGAAAACTCACTTCATGCCGTCGACTTAAAGATTGAAGGCGGAGTCGACGATATGGAGCTTAATGTGGGCAAGATGCTCTATTTTACCACTGAGAATGAGAAAGGAGAATCTCATCGTGTTCATGCCCGTATCGCTGAGGTATCACTGATTAGAAATGCCCAAGGAAGTGAAATCCGCTATATGGTCGAGCTGAATGTGGGTGAGCCTGGGTTAGAATATAAGGTCAAAGTTAACCTGCGTGACCGCTCTAAAATGACCAATAAATTGTTGATTGGCCGTAATTGGTTACAGGGCCATTATCTTGTCGATGTCTCTATGTAAGGCTCTGAGTCGTGGGGATTATTATTCCCCACTAACTGTGAACCTGTGAACGTTTTGCCGTGTGGGTTAGTGTGGCACTCTCATCTGGCATTCTACTTCAGTGAACTCAGTAGAAACAGATTCTAACGACAAGCAACCCTCGTAGTGAGAGAGCAGCCAATGGTGAATATCGACCAAGGTACCATGGCCGCTTAGTTTGTCTAATTGTAGTTTAATATTATCTAAATTCGCTGATGGGATCCCAATTCCATTATCCTTAAATTTGATGCTCAGCATCCCATGAGCGACATCGGCATTGACCACAAGTTCTCTTGCCGTATCTTTGATCAGATCATCAGGAAAGGCATGAAAGATCGTATTGTTGACCACTTGGTAGCATATGGTGAAAAGATGCCATGATGGTATAGCTATCGATAACTGAGGTGGGCAATTAATCGTCCAGCCTATTTTTTTGCTGTTAAGTTTAGGTGCTAATGTGGCAAATATATCTTGTAAAAACTGCACGAGGATAATTGATTTGCTCTGCCGCTCGACCATTAGTAGGGGATGAGCATGACGCAAGATATCTATTTGCTCAGTCAGCTTTTCCATTAACATTGATGAGTGTGGATTATTATCGGGGCTTGCCGCTTTGGGGACGATAACTAACAGCTGCTCTAATGACGCTAATTGTTGGCGATTGAGCTCGCTTATCATCTGTAACATTAGCTTTTGAAATGTGGACCCCATAGGCACAATTTGATGACGATCTGTTTTGAGTTTTTTCTCCTCTATTAAAGTGGCTTTAGGGGGGTGACGGAGTTGCTCAATAGCCTGCTGTAAAGATGCGATTTTGGTTGATAGCGATATAATCGTTTGTTCTTGTTCGAGTTGCTTCTCTTTTAGACTGCTGATATCCATCGCCATCGCCCCCAGAGCGATAAGATTCCCTTCTGTATCTTTGATTGGATATTTAGTGATGAGAAAAATCCGCTCCCCATAAATGGTGGGCATAGGTTGTTCGAAACTTTGTGCATTATCTGTGGTTTTGATAATGGCATCGTGACTGGTAATAATTTTGGCAATATCGTCTGGGTAGATATCTACGTCTTTAGCACCGAGTATTTTATTACGTTCGATCCCTAATATTTCACAGAATTTATCATTGACTAAGGTGTATTTACCTTTGGTGTCCTTAATGCAAATCACGTTCTGTGATGCATTCAATAAGGCGTTAATCAGTTCTTTTTTAGTTTCTAGTTCTGTTTGTGCCATGCGTTGCATCGCGAGTTGCTGCTCTAGCGCTAAGTTACTGGCGTCAAGACTGGCGTAAGCGATCTCTAGCTGGTTACTTCTGGCGATAAAGGCCTTTGACAACTGCCCAAGTTCATCATGACGTTTATTTGAATCCAGTTCTAACCGACCCAAATTACCACTTTGAAGCGCCGATACAATTTTAAAAATGGGCCTAATAAACAGCTTATGTTGAAATACAAACAAGATGATTAGCGCTAGTAGCTGTGCTAGCAGTAAGTAAGCACCAATTTTGATGGCGATGGCATTCGCTTGTTGAGATAGGCTTGAAAGCGGCGTGACTAAGATTATTTTCCACTGAGTTTGCGCCATAGTGAGAATAGATATTAAGACGGGCTCATCGAATAGTGGGGTTGATGCTAACTCTAAGGTAACAATATTGGCTTTGAACGGCTTAGGTTGCAAAGCTGAATTGATCAGTGCTGACAGTCGCTGACGTTTCTCTGGAGGAGTATTGTCTAGCAATGTTTGTAGTTGCCTTACTTGATAGGCTGGGTGCTGCATAGATTGCTCGTAAAACTCGTTGTCGAGTGCGTGTACAGCGGCTTCAATTTCCGCTAACTCAGGATAACGAGCAACGAGTTGGCTAAAAGGTTGACCTAATAGTGGTGAATATTGGGACTCTTCGGCCAGTTCATCAAAAGGATCTGAGAGTAAATTGTTATAGCCGTCTAGCGCTAAAATATATCCCTTAGATAAGGGATTTTGATCTGAAAAGGTAAAATACTTGTCTAATCCTGCCAGAGACAGATCTACTGTCGCGACACCAATGAATTGATGTTCCGCTCGCATAGGTACAGAAGCAGTGATCATCACCTCTTTGGTATAAGGATCGACATAAGATTCAGACCAATGAGTATGACTATTTTGAAAATATTTTACTGGCTGATACCAATTTTCTTGATGGTAGCGGGGTCCATCTGGTGAGTCATATCCATTGACTCTTATAAACGTGTCGGCTTTATTTCTGGCCCAAAAAAAACTGTTAAATTGTTTATCGATTAAGAAGGCGTTTGGTTCGGGCCAAATACCACCACCAGCAATGAGTTGGGTCTTATTTTCAACAGTCAGTAGAGATGGGATTAGTTCATCTATGACCTTGGTTTGTTCTTTATAAGTTTCTCCAATGATCCCAATACTATTGGCGAGAATATCTACTTTTGAGAGAATATTTTGGAGCTGTGCGATAACGGCTTGGCCATTGTTTTGACTTAGATTGAGTTGAGTATCCATGTGGTGTTTTTTTTCGGTAGAAAAAATTAGCCAAATACTCGAGGTGATGATCAAGGTTGCGACCACAAATTGGACTATCGTAAATTTAAAAGTAAGGCTATTTTTCCAATGGGTGTCAGCGGTAAGTGCCTTATTTTTGTTATCGATTGCCATTTTCCTTGGTCTACTCCAGAGTGGACAGTGCTATTGTTCAAGGTTAATTCAAAAAGTCTTAGGAATGAATTGATCTTTTTAAATTATTGTTACATTTTGTCGCCTGAGTATCATGGCATTGGGGTTAATCTTTCGAAAAACGTGCCGTGTATTGAAATGATCACAAAAATGGAGGGTTTGGTTATTTTGATCCTTAGTTGTAAATTATGGCCGAGCATACAGAATATTAAACGTCATTGAGTTTTCCTTGCCAGGATAACCTATCAACCTAGCTAGCATCTGGCGCATCGTCGACATCGCGTTGCGGATCTAAATTACATAATAGGTCCGTTTTTTGTTCAACTAATTGCATTGAGGTTGGATGAGATCGCTTTTCTCTCGGATTTCGTTAGAAAAATACTAAATAAGCCCTAGTCAAACGGCCTATGGTCACGTAAAATTTGTCTCTTTTTCTATTTTCGCAAGATGAATAGTTAGCATATAGAAAGTCTTGGCTCTCAACCTTGGGGGGCAGGCGTACTGGAAGAGATGATGTCACAGTTAACAGAAATCGTAGAACAGGCCTTGCAGGCTATCGAAGGGACAGACGATCTGAAAGCCCTCGATGATCTTCGTGTCGATTACCTAGGTAAAAAAGGTAAGATCACCGACATGATGAAGATGATGGGTAAGCTTAGCGCAGAAGAGAAACCCGCTTTTGGTCAAGCCGTTAACCAAGCTAAGCAAGCCGTGCAACAAAAACTATCTGAACGTATCGATGGTTTGAAGGCATTGGAACTGGAAGCGAAATTAGCGCAAGAGAGCATTGACGTTACGTTACCAGGTCGTCGTATTGATAACGGTGGGCTTCATCCCGTGACGCGTACGATCGAACGTATCGAAACTTTCTTTGGTGAACTTGGTTTTAGCGTGAAGCAGGGGCCTGAAATCGAAGATGATTTCCATAACTTCGATGCACTTAATATTTCTGAACATCATCCTGCCCGTGCCGACCATGATACTTTCTATTTTAATCCCAAGCTGATGCTGCGTACTCAAACATCAGGGGTACAGATCCGTACCATGGAAAATGAGCAGCCGCCGCTAAGAATTATCTCTCCTGGTCGCGTTTATCGTAACGATTATGATCAAACGCATACGCCAATGTTCCATCAGGTTGAAGGCTTGATGGTCGACGAAAATGTCAATTTTGCAGAGCTAAAGGGGATCTTACATGATTTCCTACGCAACTTCTTTGAAGAAGATTTGCAAGTACGTTTCCGTCCATCCTATTTCCCTTTCACTGAGCCTTCTGCGGAAGTGGATGTGATGGGCAAGAACGGTAAGTGGTTAGAAGTATTGGGTTGCGGCATGGTACATCCAAATGTACTGCGCAGCGTAGGAATTGATCCTGAGAAGTATCAAGGGTTTGCTTTCGGTATGGGTGTAGAGCGTCTCTCTATGCTGCGTTACGGAGTTAACGACCTGCGTTCATTCTTCGAAAACGACCTACGTTTTCTTAAGCAATTCAAATAACGGAGCGAGTAAAAAATGAAATTTAGTGAATCTTGGCTTCGTGAATGGGTTAATCCTGATGTAACTCGTGAAGCGCTTTCGCACCAGATCACCATGGCAGGACTAGAGGTCGATGGCATTGATGCTGTAGCGGGTGAATTCTCTGGGGTTATCATAGGCGAAGTCGTTGAATGTGGTCAGCATCCAGATGCGGACAAATTACGCGTAACCAAAATCAATGTGGGTCAAGATGAATTGATCGATATCGTATGCGGTGCGCCAAACTGTCGATTAGGCCTCAAAGTTGCGGTTGCAATGGTTGGTGCCGTATTGCCTGGTGATTTTAAGATCAAGAAGGCTAAACTTCGTGGTCAACCCTCATTCGGTATGCTTTGTTCCTACGGCGAACTTGGTATCGATATCGAGAGCGATGGCATTATTGAACTGCCACTCGATGCGCCAATTGGCAGCGATGTGCGTGACTACCTTGATCTTAATGATGCCGTCATCGATGTGGATCTGACCGCGAACCGTGCAGATTGCTTAGGCATGGCTGGTTTGGCTCGTGAAGTGGGTGTATTGAATCGTCAAGCGGTGACTGAGCCTACGTGGGAAGCGGTAATCCCAACGATTGATGATGCTATCGTTATCAATAATCAGGCTCCTGCATCATGCCCGCGTTATTTAGGTCGTGTCGTTAAGAACGTCAATGTTAAAGCGCCGTCTCCCATGTGGATGCAAGAGAAGCTTCGCCGCAGTGGTATTCGCTCAATCGATCCCATTGTAGATATTACAAACTATGTGTTGATCGAATTTGGTCAGCCTATGCATGCGTTTGATTTAGCGACCCTTGTTGGTGATATTACTATTCGCCTAGCCGATGGCGAAGAGAAACTGACCTTACTCGACGGCAATGAGATCACTGTGCCTGCGGATACATTAGTCATCGCAGACACGCAAAAAGCGTTGGCGCTAGCTGGCGTATTTGGTGGTGAAGCATCAGGCGTAACGGATGAAACTAAAGATATTCTGTTGGAGTGTGCGTTTTTTGCACCGCTCGCCATTATGGGCAAGTCACGTCGCTTAGGTTTACACACGGACTCGTCACATCGTTTCGAGCGTGGTGTCGATCCAGAGCTTCAAGCTAAGGTTATCGACAGAGCGACACGTCTAGTACTCGATATCTGTGGTGGTGAAGCTGGCCCTGTGGTCGAATCTAAGTCAGATGAGCATCTTCCTAAGCCTGTAAGCATCCAGCTGCGCCGTAGTAAGCTGGATCGCGTCCTAGGTCATCATATTGGTGATAGCGACGTAACAGAGATTCTAGAGCGCCTAGGCTTTAGTGTTGAGTTCGCCAGTGATACTTGGAATGTGATCACCGCTACGTACCGCTTCGATATGGCGATTGAAGAAGATCTTATCGAAGAGGTTGCACGCATTTATGGGTACAACAATATTCCAAATACCGCGCCTGTCGCAGCACTGCGTATGCCTGATCATAAAGAGTCGGACATCAGCTTAAAGCGTGTGCGAACTATGATGGTAGCCCGTGGTTTCCAAGAAGCTGTGACCTACAGTTTTGTTGATCCCAAGCTTCAAGAACTACTTCATCCAGGTGAAGCAGCGATGATTTTGCCAAACCCAATATCAGTCGAAATGTCGGCGATGCGTTTGTCGATGTTCACAGGCTTGTTAACGGCAGTCGGTTACAATCAAAGCCGTCAACAAAACCGTGTTCGATTGTTTGAAACGGGTCTGCGTTTCGTGCCTGATGAAAGTGCAGAATCTCAAGTGCGTCAACAAGCTATGTTAGCCGCGGTCATTTCGGGTAACCAAAATGATGAACATTGGTCAATGGAGTCAAAAACTGTTGACTTTTTCGACCTTAAAGGCGATTTAGAAGCCATTATCGGCTTGACAGTTTCTGATGAAGAATTTACTTTTAGATCAGCATCACATCCAGCTCTTCATCCGGGGCAATGTGCTGAAATATTAAGAAATGATCGTGTAATTGGTGTCATCGGTGCCGTCCATCCTAGCTTAGAAAAGCCATTTGGACTCAACGGTAAAACAATTGTTTTTGAACTCGAATTAGACGCTTTATTGCATGCCAGTTTGCCGCAAGCTCAGGCTGTATCTAAGTTTCCAGCAAACCGTAGAGACATTGCCATCGTTGTTGATGAGCAAGTATCTGCAGGAAATGTTGTAAATTTGATAAGAAAAGTTGGCGAAAATCAGTTGGTTGGCTTAAACTTGTTCGATGTATACCAAGGTAAAGGTGTTGAACCAGGTAAAAAGAGTCTGGCGATAGCACTTACACTACAAGATAACGCTCGTACACTTGAAGAAAAAGAGATTGCCGAGATGGTTGATAAGGTAGTTTCTGAACTCAAGTCAGAGTTCAACGCATTGTTGAGGGATTAAAAGTATGGCACTTACCAAAGCCGAAATGGCAGAACATCTTTTTGAAACGCTTGGTATTAATAAGCGAGTGGCTAAAGAGATGGTTGAGACGTTTTTCGAAGAAATTCGTCAAGCACTCGAAAACGGTGAGCAGGTCAAGTTATCTGGCTTTGGCAACTTTGACCTTAGGGACAAGAATCAAAGACCGGGAAGAAACCCTAAAACAGGCGAGGATATTCCAATTTCTGCTCGTCGAGTGGTGACTTTCCGTCCAGGACAGAAACTTAAGAGTCGAGTGGAAGAGGCTAACGCCGGTAAATAGCTAGACTGAGTTAAACGTTAAGGCCACTCATTGAGTGGCTTTTTCTGTTTTTTCTGTACCCTGTTGTATCCATTATCAGTAGTGTTAACTATTTGGCTAATTTGATGGTTAAGGGCTAGATGGTGGTAGGTTTTTGATTGGCGTAAAGCATAAGTCGTCTTAACCTATGCCTGTATCAGTCCATTTTCGCCGCGATTAAATTAAGCCAACTATTAAGTTTTGTTGGTACAACGCTTTGCAAGTTTGAGGTTGAGTGACTTGTCTAGAAAACCGAAATATTTTGATCGTCGTTTTAAGGCTGAACTATTACATCCTAAGCATTGGCCCACGTGGATTGCGATAGTTATCTTGGTCGTTTTTGGCTTGATGCCTGCTTGGTTACGGGATCCTATTGCGCGAACATTAGCTAAGTTGGTGAAGAAGATAGCCAAAAAGCCGTTACGTGTTGCACGGGCAAATCTCCAAGCCTGTTTCCCTGAAAAGTCGGAAGCCGATATTGCTCAGTTACTCGATGATAATATCGAAAACTTTGTGATGATCTTGCTCGCGCAATCAGAGCTACTTATTCGCTCGACAGCCAATTTACGTCGAAGAGTCGAGCTAGAAGGCTTTGAGTATGTGCAGCAAGCTCGAGATGCTGGACAACCTGTTATATTCATCATGCCTCATGTCTGGGGAATAGAGTATGCAGGATTAAGGTTGAATGTCGACTTGCCCATGGTTTCTATGGCCAAGGCGCATCGCAATAAGCTATTTGATTGGTTTAATAATCGGATGCGCAGCTCCCAAGGCGGCAATATTTATATGCGTGAAGCAGGCATTCGGGCTCTGCTTTCTGAGTTGAAAAACGACAACAGTTTTTTCTATCTGCCCGACGAAGATTTAGGCCCAGATAAAAGCGTGTTTGCGCCGTTTTTTGCAACGGTTAAAGCAACGCTTCCTGTGGTTGGCCGGTTAGCGGCGGCAGGAAACGCGCAAGTGATGCCTGTTAAGATTGGTTACGATCAAAAGCGCAGAAAGTATAAGCTGACGGTTATGCCGCCGATAGCACCAGAGCAGATGCAAGGTAAAGAGAATGAAGCGCTTGCGCTTAATCGCGCAGTAGAGCAGGTGATCAGTGCTTACCCTGAGCAATATATGTGGTTTTTAAAAGTATTACGGACTCGTCCACCTGGAGAAGCATCAATCTATTAGTGATTGTTCATGGTCTTGATTGTTTAATGTCTTGATTGCCGCTTAAGTCTGACTTAATAAATTGCGGCTAAAAGATGAGAAGTAGAAAAGGTGAGTAAGGCGTTAAGCTTAGCTCGCCTTTTTATTTTCAGCGCCAAACCCCTATTTCAATCGGCGGTTATCATCAGTTAGGCTTTGCCTGAAATAAAACGAATGACAGTTATAGAGCCGGCGATGTTTAATGGCTTAAAACTCAAGGTTACCGTTAAGCTTTACTAGAGTGTAAGTTACGGATTGTTTAGTAGAGCCTAATGGGATACATTTACGGCGTCTTGCTAGAACAGAGTTCTTTGTTGCTTGTAGATATTGGCGTTTATTACGAGTTTAGCGTAACTGATTATTATAAATAAAAACGGCAACCTAAATAGGCTGCCGTTTTTCTTAGATTGTTTAAGACGCTATGTCTTCGTCAACGAGTCGGCTTAGTCAACAAGCCCTCTGCGCTTAAGCAGGGCATCAACTGTAGGTTTTCTGCCGGTAAACTTAATGTAATCTTGCATCAAATCTTCACTATTGCCCTTAGACAATACGTTATTACGGAAGTTATTACCGTTTGTCAGCGATAGGCCACCGTTATGACTCATATAGCTAAATGCATCGGCTGCGAATACTTCGGTCCATAGATAGGCGTAGTAACCCGCTGAATAGCCGCCGGCAAAGGCATGGCTAAAGTAAGCCGATTTGTAACGTGGTGGAATAGGCGCAAAATCGATTCCGTGTTTAGCCAGAGCCTCATGTTCAAACTTTGCGACATCATCAATCTTAGTGTCGACGCCTATTGAGTGCCATTCCATATCCAAAATGGCGGCCGCTAGATATTCAGTCGTGTCGAAACCTTGACCGAACTTACTTGCTGTTAATACCTTCTCGAGTAATGGCGCAGGGATAGGCTCGCCAGTTTGGTAATGCTTGGCATAGTTGGCAATAACTTGAGGGTCTACAGCCCAATCTTCGTTGGCTTGTGAAGGAAATTCGACGAAATCACGTGCAGTGGCGGTACCCGCTAAACTTGGGTATTTCACATCAGAAAATAGTCCATGAACGGCATGACCAAATTCGTGGAACATGGTGGTCACTTCATCGAAGGTCATTAACGTTGGTCCAGAAGCCGGCTTTGGAATGTTAAGCGCGTTATAAATAACAGGCTTATTACCCAGCAAACCGCTTTGAGTCACAAATTCATCCATCCAGGCTCCGCCATTTTTTCCTTCTCGAGCATAGGGATCAAGATAGAAAATACCGAAAGAGGAACCGTCTTTATTAAAGACTTCATAGGCGAGTACATCAGGATTCCATACTGGTAGATCGTTGCGAGGCTTTACCGTGATGCCGTAAAGTTTCTCCATGGCGAAGAACATACCATCGTTTAATACGCGGTTAAATTCGAAGTAGGGAGTGACTAGACTCTGATCGAGATCGTATTTTTCTTTTCTGACCTTTTCGGCGAAATAAGCCCAATCCCAAGGTGCCAGTTCAAATTTTTCACCAGATTTTACGATTTCAGCTTGGATATCTGCCGCTTCCTGCTTAGCTTTTTCAACCGCTTGGGGTGCCAAGTTATCTAAGATCTCGTAGACTGCGGCAGGTTTTTTAGCCATTTGATCGGCAACGGTATAATCAGCCCATGAATCGTAACCGAGTAGCGCGGCTTTTTCTGCATGCAGATGTGACTGCTTAATAATATTGGGGCCGTTAAGATCCATCGCGCGGTTAGCGGAGGTTTCCCATACACGTTGACGAAGCGCTCGGTTGTTTATGCTGGTGAGAATAGGTTGTCTGGTGGTGTTCACCAGAGTGATAAGATAGCCCTCTTTACCTGCGTCTTTAGCCGCTTGAGCTAAGGTTGAAATTTCAGCGTCAGATAAACCATCAAGCTCGGCTTTATCGTTAACGATGATCACATCATTTTTAAAAGAGCTCAGTACATTCTTTGAAAACTCTGTGGTTAAGCTGGCTAATTGGCTATTGAGATCACGCATTTTTTGTTTGTCAGTGTCAGATAACTTGGCCCCAGCGCGTTCAAACGCTTGGTAATAAAACTCGATTAAACGCTGATCTTCTGCTGATAACTCATGACGTGACTGATAAATGGTTTCAACGCGGGCAAATAACAGAGGATTTAAATAGATATTGTCGCTGTGAGCGGCTAGCTTTGGAGCGAGTTCGGCCTGAAGCGCCTGTACTTCATCGGTTGAATTCATGCTGGCAAGGTTGAAAAAGGTTTTAGACACTCTAGTTAACAAGGTGCCAGACTTTTCCATGGCCACAATAGTATTATCGAACGTAGGCGCTGCTTTATTGTCAACGATTTTTGCTATATCGGCGTCATGTTCGGCGATGCCTTGACTAAAGGCGGGGGCATAGTCAGCCATCTTGATTTGATCAAATTTCGGCGCTTGGTATTGCAAATCACTTTTATGCATTAATACATTACTAGCTTGAACTTCATTCGATGAGGCGGTATTTGCTTTTACAGTGGATTCTTTGTTCGCTGGTGCTTCGCTGCAGCCGGTGAGGGCTAAACTGGCCAAAATAGCTGTGGTGATAATGGACTTACGCATGGATTCTCCCTAGGTGATTGCGAGCAACATGTTATTGAGTTTTATAGTCTGTTGCTGTGTTAAATCTATAATTGACGCCTAACCATACCAAGTGAGTGTGACTTATATCAAATGCAAATTTTAAGTTTCAATTAATGGTGTGTTGAGATGATGTCGACTAATTGTAGTTTCTGATGTTTAAGCGTGAGCGCTCGTTGATTCCAAAATCAAATTACCTTGAAACACACTATGTTAACAGAGTGTATCAATCCGTTTTCGCATTCAATTTAACCAGGCAATATATTGATAGTTAAGTTTTTTATGTATTCTAGCTGTAACATCTTGATAACCAAGGTGACAGCGGTGGAACAATAAGCAGTCACCTTCAATTGTAAAATATATCGGTTGGGTGTGATGATGTGTTAATTGTAAGTAATTATTTATCTACTGAGCCTGACATTAAATTTTATTCATTGTTTATTTTGTTCGCTAATGCTAAATCGTATTTCAATAAAAAAGCGCAATCACCAAAAAGGTCGATTGCGCTTTTTCTCATTTAAGGCAAATTAATTCGCTCATTACCTAACTCATTTAACTAACTATTCCACGATCAGTTGATACTCGTCACGTAGGATATCAATCACTTCCTGACGCGGATTGTCACTTAAGACGAGTTTTTTGCCTATTATGGTTTCTGCTATTCCAACATAGGTATTTGAGATATCCATCATCACATCTGTCGGCAGCTTATTATCGCGTGCGAGGGCAAAACGTTCGGGCATACGTTCTTTGTTGAGTAAAATATCAGGATCAGGGAAGTGGTTCAGCAACCACTGGCGGAAGCCCTCTTTTGATTTCTCAACGATCTTGCCGTTGCGACGAGCTTCACCATCCCAAATACGTGATGAATCAGGTGTGCCGACTTCATCCATGTAGATAAGCTTCTCTTGGCCGCTGGCATCTTTTACGTAGCCAAATTCAAACTTGGTATCGACAAATATTTGATCTTGTTCTGCGAGGGCGTCACTGATCACTGCAAAGCCCTCTTTTAACAGCTTTTCGTACAGGTCGATATCGTCTTCGCTATGGAAGTTGAAGCCCGCTAGGTGACGCTCAAGATCGGCGCGCGAGACGTTGACGTCATCCGCTTCCGGGACGCCTTCAAGGCCGGTTAACACACCTTTGGTTGACGGAGTGATCAGCACTTCTTCAAGCTTCTGATCTTTCTCTAACCCCTCTGGGAGCGTGATACCACAAAAATCACGCTCACCTTTGCTATATGCACGCCACATTGAACCGGTAATATATTGTCTTGCAATCGCTTCAACCATTACAGGTTGTGCTTTTTGTACGATCCATACGAATGGGTGCGGTACATCGAGAATATGACTATCGGCTAGCCCTTTCTCTTTAAACAGTTTGAACCAATGGTTTGAGATAGCATTAAGCGCCGCCCCTTTTCCTGGCACGCCATTGAGGCCATTTTCACCCTGCCAGATGCAGTCAAAGGCTGAGATACGGTCACTGATCACCATGATGGCCAGCGGGGTATCGGCAGGCACATCGTAGCCTTTTTGCTCGATAAGACGGGCACTGTCTTCTGCGGTTAACCAATATACGCTGCGGACCTTACCTGAGTGTACCGGCTTATCGGTACGGATAGGTAGGTCGTCATTAACGGCTAAAACTTTGTTTGATTGATTCATAGGGTTTTATTTTTTTATGTAATGTTAGAGGATGAGATAACGGCGCAATTGTAACAGAACTGACAGGTGGCAACAGTCTTTTCAGTTGCATAACTTACGTAAAAACAGAGTGTTTTGTTTAATGAATTATCGCTGTGATGTTAGGTGGATATTGTTGGTTGTGGCTGACGTGGCGCATAAAGAAGAGCCCGGATGGGCTCTTCGCACAATGACTTGCTACTCACTCTATGCTATTGACTCGATTGACTGTGGCGCTTGAGCAGATTAGCGGTTATGTCGGCAAGGCTGAGCTCTTGATCTTCCAGCAGCACCAAGAGGTGGTAGATAAGATCTGAGGCTTCGTTAACCAATTCCTCTTTGTCGTGGGTTGCTGCGGCAAGGGCAGTTTCCAGCCCCTCTTCGCCAACTTTTTGGGCGATGCGTTTAGTGCCTCGTTCGAACAGATAAGCCGTGTAACTGCTTTTGGCGTCTTGTCCCTTGCGGGATTTGATTAGGTTCGCCAAGTTGTCGATAAAGGGGTGCGCCTCGCCATCGGGCCAGCAACTCTCCCGTTCGAGGTGGCAGGTGGGACCTTTCGGGATCACTTGCACTAATAAACTGTCATTGTCGCAGTCACAATCGATGGCCACTAAATCTAGGGTGTTACCTGAGGTTTCACCTTTGGTCCACAGGCGTTGTTTACTGCGACTAAAGAAGGTCACCATTTTGGTGTCTAGGGTTTTTGTTAATGCGGCTTTATCCATATAGCCGAGCATTAATACTTTACCGGTAAGGTGGTTTTGTACCACGGCAGGAATGAGTCCCTGCTGTTTATCCCAAGCTAAGTTGGAAAAATCTTCTATGTTTTTCATTGTTAATCCTTGAGCCTCATCAGCCTGCGGTTATAGACGCATCTGGATGCCATTATCTTGTAGGTAACGTTTTAATGCTTGAATGTCTATGATCCCCTTATGAAACACGCTGGCAGCCAATGCTGCATCCACTTTGGCAGCTCCAAAGACCTCTTTAAAGTGCGCCATAGTACCGGCGCCACCTGAGGCAATTAAGGGGACATCACATATCGCTCTGATCATTGAGAGCTGTTTTATATCATAGCCTTGACGAACGCCGTCTTGATTCATCACATTGAGTACGATTTCACCGCAGCCGCGTTTTTGCACCTCTTCTACCCAATCTTGGGTATACCACTGGGTATCCTTAGTGGCTGCTTCATCCCCAGTAAACTGTTTGACCTTATAGCTATCGGTGTCGGCGTCGTAGAAGGAGTCAATACCAATGACGATGCATTGGCGGCCAAACTCATCTTGTAGGCGATCGATAAGACTAGGATCGCTTAAAGCGGGTGAGTTTATCGAGATTTTATCGGCGCCAAAGGCAAGCTTTTCTCGCGCCTGAGCAATCGTTTTTATTCCGCCTGCGACGCAGAAGGGGATATCTATCTGCTCGGCAACCCGGCTCACCCAGCTTTTATCGACAACCCGATCGTGCGCGCTGGCGGTGATATCATAAAAGACCAATTCATCGGCGCCTTCGAGGGCGTAACGTGAGGCCAGTGGCACTATGTCGCCGACAATTTCATGGTTGCGAAACTGGACGCCTTTAACCACTTTACCTTCGCGGACATCGAGGCAGGGGACTATGCGTTTGGCCAACATTGGATAGCCTCCTCGACACTAAAGTTTTCAATTAACAGGGCTTTGCCGATAATAATACCGTTGGCGCCACTGTCTCTTACTGCTGCAACGTCATCGAGAGTAGCAATACCACCAGAGGCTTGCCATGCAATATCGGGATAAAGCTGAGCGATCTCTTGGTATAATTCTGTGTTACTGCCTTTCAGGGTGCCATCACGACTGATGTCGGTCACCAGGGCGTGTTTTAGGCCATAGGGTTTAAAGGCTTCCACCAAGGACTCTAAGGTTTTACCGCCAGCCGATTGCCAGCCTGACACGGCAACGATTTTCTCGCCCACTTCATTGATGTTCACATCGAGTGCTAAACAGATGGCATCGCTACCATATTTGGTAAACCAGCTTTGCACCAGTGCCGTGTCTTTGACCGCGAGTGAGCCGATCACTACGCGTTTTACGCCTATTTCCAGTAGTTCAGCCACTTGCGCCTCACTGCGAATGCCGCCGCCCACTTGAATATTGGCATCAAGCCCGTTCACTAGCTCAGCTATCAATGCTGTTTGACTAAGTTCGGGATCTTTCGCTCCTGTTAGGTCGACAATGTGCAGCCACTTTGCGCCTTGCGCTTGATAGGATTGCAGCTGTGATAGCGGGCTTAAGGCAAAAGTTGTTTGCTGGTTGTAGTCGCCTTGATAGAGGCGTACTACTTGACCCTCGATAAGATCGATTGCAGGGATAATCATTGGGCAACCTCTGATCTTTGTGGATTTAGACTGTTACTGGTCATTTTCATAAAGTTTTTCAGGATCTGAGCGCCAATGGCGGCACTTTTTTCCGGGTGAAACTGCACCCCCATAAAATTGTCTTTCGCGATCGCAGCGCTAAAAGCTTCACCATATTCACTCTGGGCTATGGTGTATTGGCTGATTGGCGCGCGGTAGCTATGAACAAAATAGACGTAACTGCCAGCGGCAATTCCTTCAAATAATGGATGGGCCGTTGGCGTTATCTGGTTCCACCCCATGTGCGGCAGTGGCAGCCCGTGGCTATCGAGATCACTAATTTCTGTGTCGATAAGTCCTAAGCAGCGACAACCGTTAGTGTTGCTTTGGGCCGCAAAGTTACCGCGCTCAGTCGATGAGTTGGTCATCATCTGCATGCCAAGACAGACGCCGAGTACGGGTTGGGTCAGTGACTTAATGGTATCGACGAGGGACTTGTCATTAAGTGATGCCATAGCCGCTTGAGCGCTACCCACACCGGGTAGTACGACCCGGGTAGCGGCGTTGATCTTGGCCAAATCGTCACTAATTTCAACATCGGCACCGATGCGCTCAAAAGCATAGCGAACCGAGCTTAAATTGGCGCAGCCAGTGTCTATGATAATGGTGCTGTCTTTATCATTGCTCATAACACACCTTTACTTGATGGCAAGGCATCACCTTCGACTTTGACGGCTTGGCTAAGGGTGCGACCAAGCACTTTAAACAGACTTTCGACCTTGTGGTGATCGTTGTCGCCATTGGTGGATAGGTGCAGGGTACAGCGCAGCCCATCGGCGAAAGAGCGGAAAAAATGCGGCACCATTTCGGTGGCCATCTCGCCCACCATTTCACGTTCAAATTGGCCGTCAAATTTGATGAACGGCCGTCCTGATAGGTCCAGCAAACAAGATGCACTAGCTTCATCCATAGGGATGCTAAAGCCAAAGCGAGCGATACCGCGTTTGTCACCCAGGGCTTGTCTTAGTGCGTCACCAATGGCTAAGGCGGTATCTTCGACGCTGTGGTGATCGTCAATTTCTAGGTCGCCATCGACGCTAACATCCATCTTAAAGCTGCCGTGGGTGGCAATTTGATCTAGCATGTGGTCAAAAAAGCCAATGCCAGTATTGATGTCGCTTTTCTGCTGACTATCTAAATCAATGGTGACGCGAATGTCGGTTTCTTTCGTGGTGCGCACGACCGTTGCAACACGGTTAGTGCCCAATAGGTCGTCGGCAATGGCACCCCAATTAAGGCTTTCACGGTTATATTGCAGCCCTTTTATTCCCATGGCATCGGCAAGACCTAAATCGGTTTCTCTATCGCCTATGACGGCAGAGGCGGTAAAGTCGACGCGGCCTTCGGAAAGGTAAGATTTGACTAATCCCAGTTTAGGTTTGCGGCAACTGCAGTTCTCATCATTAAAATGAGGGCAGATAAGCACGTCATCGAAGACCACACCTTGGCTGGATAATATTTGCATCATCATGTTTTGTGGGGCATCAAAATCATCTTTCGGGAATGAGGGTGTGCCTAATCCATCTTGGTTACTGACCATGACGAGTCGATAACCCGCTTTTTGTAGCTTAAGTAGCGCGGGGATCACCTGTGGCTCAAATACCAGCTTGGACAAACTATCAACCTGTTTGTCGGTGATCGGCTCTTCGATGATGGTGCCATCTCTATCGATAAAAAGGATCTTTTGTTTCATCTTGATTCTACCTTCAATTTCTATTTTTATTCTGTGCCACTAGCTAGGGTTATATGGGTCTATATCTGTGCTTCACAGCGATTAATCGACAAGCAGTTTGATTAACGTATCCGTTTGTTCATCACTGGCAAAACTAAAGCGAATGCTGTTGGCAAGGGCGGGATCTTTATAGGCCCGCGCGACGGCGCCACCTCGTTTAAGTTTGTTTTGGATCTCGGTGACATTGTCAAAGTTCGCTAGTACAAAGTTGCCATTGGCGGGCAGGACTTGAGCGCCGATGCGCAGCAAGGCTTCACTGAGTCGTAAACCATTTTGTTTAAGTTGACTAACCTGTTGTTTCATTGTGTCTATCCCTTGTGGACTGAGCGCCTCGCAAGCAAGGTTGGATACAGGCAAAGGCACAGGGTAGGGCGCGATGACTCGCATCACCATCTCAATGATCATCTCATTGGCAAGCATAAAGCCACAGCGCGCGCCAGCCAGCGCAAACGCTTTGGACAAGGTGCGCAGCACCACAAGGTTGTCAAACTGGTCGATAAGGTTGGCAACGCTATAGTCGGGGCAAAACTCAATATAGGCTTCATCGACAACAACGAGTGCATCAGGCAGCTTTGCGATAACCTGTGCTATTACCTGTGGGCTAATGACAGTACCAGTTGGATTGTTGGGGTTACAAATAAACACTAGCTTGGCATCGCTAACTTGCTCTGCGATATCATTTGGCAGTTGATACTCATCATTGAGGCGCAGGGCGTTAACGCCGACATTAAAGGTTTTGGCGCTAATGGCATACATGCCATAGGTCGGCCCATAACAGGCGATGCTATCTTTGCCCGGCACGCAAAATGTGCGGATTAACAGCTCGATAGCTTCATCGGCGCCGCGACTGGTGATGATTTGCTCACTGCGCACTTGGGCGTATTGCGCATAGGCGTTAATGAGCGCTGGTGGCTGACATTCAGGGTAACGGTTGAGATTATCGACATCACTGTTGTTAAAAGGCGACTCATTGGCATTGATCCAAATTTGACCTTCACCTCCAATGCGGCGCGCAGACTGATAGGGCTGCAGCGTCAGTAGTTCTGGACGTGCTAGTCGCTCGGCAATAGTTAACTTCTGCTGACCCATATTACGCTTCCTTATCCATACTCGTTTCGGTTTCAATGCTAAGTAGACGCACTGCAATGGCATTTTTGTGGGCATCGAGTTGCTCGGCGCTGGCAAGCGTCATCACGCTTTGTCCTAGCCCCATTAAGCCCTCCGCACTGAGTTCTTGCACGGTAAATCGGCGGCTAAAATCGGCAAGTGATAGACTAGATACGGCCCTGCTATAACCGTAGGTGGGTAACACATGGTTAGTGCCACTGGCATAATCACCCACGGACTCTGGTGTGTAGGCACCTAAAAATACCGAGCCCGCAGCGCGAATTTGCTTAAGTAGCTCACGGGGGGCATTGGTTTGAATAATTAAGTGTTCAGGGCCATAACGGTTGGACACTTTAGCGGCTTCATTCATATCGCTAACCAGTAAGGTGCGGCTGCAGCTTAGCGCTGTCTTCGCTATATCGGCTCTAGGTAATAGAGTAAGTTGTTGTTGCAGCGCTTGATTGACCTCATCGGCCAGATTTTGGCTGTCGGTGACCAGCATCACTTGCGAGTCAGGGCCGTGCTCCGCTTGAGACAATAGGTCGGCGGCGATAAAACTGGCGTTCGCGTCTTTATCTGCGATAACTAAGACCTCAGAAGGGCCTGCTGGCATATCGATACTCACCACGCAGCGACTATCTTGGGATACCAGACGTTTAGCTTCGGTCACATAGCGGTTACCTGGGCCAAATATTTTATCGACAGCAGGAATTGACTCAGTGCCCAATGCTAAGGCGGCGATAGCTTGGGCACCACCGACTTGAAAAATCTCTGTGATCCCACATGCATTGGCAGCATAGATGATGGCATCGTCAATGGGCGGAGGACTGACGAGAACACGTTGCTCACATCCCGCAATTTTGGCTGGCAGTGCGAGCATCAATACGGTGGATATGAGCGGCGCACTGCCCCCAGGAATATAAAGACCTACTTTCTTGATGGGCTCACTACGAAGCTCGCAGCGCACGCCCGTTTGTGTTTCAACATCTATCCCTTGAAACGCTTGTGCTTTATGGAAGGTCTCAATGTTGCTCATGGCTTGCGCTATGGCGGTCTTTATCTCATCGCTGACGCGCACGCAGGCGGCTTCTATCTCAATATCAGACAGTGCAAGATCATTCAATTCGACTTTATCAAACTGTTTTGAAAATTGCTTAAGCGCGATATCACCCTCGTTAGCCACTGTATCAATAATGGTTTTGACACTCTGTTCTAGCGCCAAATCGCCGACGAGGGGAGAGCGCTGCAACGCCTGTTGTTGCTCGCCAAGGCTTAATACTGCCCACTTGAGTTGTTGCATCTCGACCTTCATCGCATCGGTACTCGTATTTAGCGTCATAGTGTTAACCCATCATTTTTTCGATTGGCATGACAAGGATTGAGCTTGCCCCTAACTTAGTGAGCTCCTCCATCGTGTCCCAAAACAGATCTTCTGTGCTTACCGCGTGGATAGCGACGCGATTGGTATCATCGTTAAGGGGCAGTACGGTTGGATTTTCTGCGCCAGGTAATAGGGCTACAATTTGGTCGAGAGTTTCGGTGGGCGCGTGCAGCAGAATATATTTACTCTCTTTGGCACGTACAACGCCATTGATACGAGAGAGGATTTTATTGATCAGTGCTTGCTTTTCTGGGGTTTGCTCTTGAGTCGATTGAATGATGCAGGCCATAGATTGGTAGATTACTTCAGTTTCGTACAGGCCATTTGCTTCTAGAGTGGCGCCTGTCGATACCAAGTCACAGATCCCATCGGCAAGGCCAGCGCGGGGCGCCACTTCCACCGAGCCTTTGAGCATACAGTCGCGATAACTTATGCCCTTTTTTTGCATATAACGGCGAAGTAGGTTCGGGTAAGAGGTGGCGATACGCAGCCCTTCGAGTGAGGTCGCATCTTGGTAACTAAATTCGGTCGGTACAGCCAGTGATAGTCGACAGGCGCCAAAATCTAGCTCTCTTAGCTTAATGCATTCAGCAGGTTTGCCGATGGCTTGACGCTCAATTTGCTCCTCTTCGAGCACGTTTTCACCAATGATGCCGAGATCAACGACGCCATCCATGACTAGGCCTGGAATATCATCATCACGCACACGCAGCAGGTCGATTGGCATATTGTCAGAGTGTGCGATAAGGCGTTGTTCATTAACATTAAACTTAACACCACAACTTTTTAATAGCTTTTGTGATTCTTTAGACAGGCGTCCCGATTTTTGAATGGCGATACGTAATCTGTTTGACTCTGACATAACTGACTTCCTCTACGTTGATTCAATAAAATTAATTGTATAAAAACAAAAGCTTAGATTTAAAACTAAAAACCCCCGGAATTCCTTCCAGGGGTTTTTGATCTTTCTTGAATCAACCGCCAGAAGGAAATAGTCCTCCGGCAGTAAGCGTCCGAAGGCTACCGCATATGATGGTGATGATGGATAGTGTTCAAACGCTGTGTCATATTCTTTTCTCGTGTCGATAATTTTGTAATTTGGCGATGCTTTCGCCTTAGTTGTATTTAAACTAATCAAGATTGAGTGTTTATGCAACCCTTATTTTTCTGCAATGAAAAATATTCAGTTTGTTCGAGCAAACTTGTTATCCAAATATCCATCTCGGGGACGGCCTCTACTTGTACTCAAAGATGAAACACGGATAATGCCTGCATCACTTTATATCAGATTGAACATGGACCTAGATTGACCAGCAGCAGATTAACCCAAGAGGTGCAGCGGATATTTGCTAATGACGGCGTCATTGCCCGTTTAGTGAGTGGCTACAGTTGTCGACCTCAACAGCAACAAATGGCGTCGGCAGTGAGCGAGGCCATTTGGGATGGTCAAAATCTGGTCGTGGAGGCGGGAACAGGTGTGGGAAAAACCTATGCCTATCTTGTTCCCGCGCTGTTAAGTGGTAAGCAAGTTATTGTCAGTACCGGCAGTAAAAACTTACAAGAACAGCTGTTTTTTAAAGACTTGCCTGCACTGCAACAGATGCTCGATATCAAACTGAAGGTCGCGTTACTTAAAGGGCGTAGTAACTATCTGTGTCAGCGCAATATGGAGCGGCAACTCAGCGGCGCAGATGTGATGGATAGCCAAGTGTTAGATGATCTTTTGCGTATAAATCAATGGGCCGGACAGACCATCGATGGTGATATTGGCGGAATCAACACGGTTTCAGAAAACTCAGCGGCCTTGCCGTTAGTCGTTAGCTCAAAAGAGACTTGCATAGGTAAAGCCTGTGAGCATTATGAAGCCTGTTTTACCCGTAAAGCGCGGCAAAAGGCAATGGATGCCAAGATTATTGTAGTGAATCATCATCTGTTTTTTGCCGATAGTATTCTAAAAGAGACCGGGTTTGCCGAGCTATTGCCCGATACCGATGCGGTTATCTTCGATGAGGCTCACCTGCTGCCTGATATTGCAGTGACCTATTTTGGTCAGCAACTGAGTATCAAAAGTTTACTTAATCTTATTGAACAATTTGCCAATCTTTATCGGCAATCTATGGCTGACTCGCCGCAGATAGCAGCCATGACGGCGCGCTGTTTAACCCAACTTGAACAATGGCAATCTTTAATGGTTGCAACAGAGCAAGTGGATTGGCGTTACTTACTCAGTAATCGAGAATTGATGGCCGTCTCGTGGGGATTGCTAGAGGAGCTAACTGCCTATAAAAATATGTTGCTTGGATACCTTGGCCGCAATGAAGAGTTCGATGATTGTGTTGAAAAGCTCGATGCTTACTTAAGTAAATTGGCGGTATTTTTCCAATGTGACAATCACAATAGCGCCTACAGCGTCGAATATGGCTATCGACATATAGTGCTGCGTATTTCACCTATCAATGTGGCCAAAGAGTGTGAAGCGCTGTTTCGAGCTGACACCAGCTGGATTTTTACCTCTGCGACCTTACAAATTAATCGTGATCTTGGTTTATTCACCAAAGCGCTTGGGCTTACTGCTGCTAAAACTTTGATCTTAGATAGTCCATTTGACTACGGCCGCCAAGCGCTATTTTGTGTGCCTCGTCATCTCGGGAGCGTCAGCCAACATAATAACGCCACTAAGCAGCTGGTTGATGTGGCGATAAAAGCCATCAATGCCGCTAAAGGTCGTACTTTCATGCTGTTTACCAGTCATCGAATGCTCAATCAGGTGGCGCAAGCGCTACACGGTCGAGTGCAATATCCCTTATTAGTGCAGGGCCAAGCTGGCAAACAAACCTTGCTGAAAAAGTATCGTCAACTGGGCAATGCGGTCTTGTTGGGGACGGGGGCATTTTGGGAGGGGGTCGACGTGCGCGGTAAACTATTAAGCTGCGTCATTATTGATAAACTGCCATTTATGTCACCCGATGATACCTTGTATAAGGCGAGGGCCGAAGGGGTATTGCGTGAGGGTAACGACCCTTTCATGAGCTTGTCCTTGCCGCAAGCGGTTATCACCTTAAATCAAGGCGTAGGTCGATTGATCCGTGACGAAAAAGATCGCGGTGTATTGATCTTGTGTGATAACCGTATCGTTAATCGCCCCTACGGACAGGCATTTATCAACTCTTTGCCACCCATGCAGCGTACCCGTGACTTGGGCAATGCTATTCGGTTTTTAGAACACATTGATTAGATTCATCTCGAACTCGCTTATTTTTGTTAGCGGGTTACCGGATTAGCGAAAAGTAATCTAGGATAGTGAAACAGAGGAAGTAACCCTGTTTCACTTTCATTCTCACCACCGCTAAAAAGTTAGTGCAGCTTCATTCTTGGGCGCACGACTCGCATTATTTTTTCTGCTACCCATAGGGCGAAGGTTTTAGCTACGCCATGAATCGCTTTTTGGTGCATACGATAAAGGGAGATATACATAAAGCGAGCAATTTTACCTTCCACAAACATGCTGTTTTTAGTGAGATTGCCCATTAAACTACCGACGGTACTAAAGCGCGATAAATTTACTAATGATCCATGATCGATATATTCATATTCGATCAAACTTTTACCATTGATTTCATTAAGAATGTTAGTTTCGACGCATTGGGCCATCTGATGGGCAGATTGTGCTCGCGGTGGCACAAAACTGCCATCATTTTGTTTACAGGCGCAGCAGTCGCCGATCACATAGAGAGCGTCGTTGGTGAGACTTTGCAGTGTCGGCTTGACCACTATCTGATTGGCGCGATTAAGCTCTAATCCATCTATCTGTCTAATAAACTCTGGCGCCTTAACGCCCGCCGCCCAAAGCATGAGGTGTGCATCGATAAGTTCAGATTCTGAGGTTAAAAATCCCTTCGCCGTGGCTTCGCTGATACGGGTGTTTTGCCTGACTTCTACCCCAAGTTTGGTCAGCTCGCGTGTGGCTGATGCGGCAATTCGCTCTGGTAGTGCGGGGAGAATACGAGGACCTGCCTCAATTAAACTAATGCTGAGTTTATCGGCGGTCATTTTGCTCAAACCGTAGACTTTAAGCAGTTCGGTGACATGATATAGCTCTGCTGACAGCTCAACGCCAGTTGCGCCGCCGCCAACAATGGCAATTTTTAACGCGCCGAGCTCATCCGATTGATGCACTCGGGTAAAGCTATCTAATAATGCATCGTGAAATCGATTTGCCTGCTGGTGGGAGTCGAGAAAGTAGCAGTGCTTTTGTACTCCAGGTGTGCCAAAATCGTTACTCACGCTGCCAACAGCGAGTACCAGTTTATCGTAACTCAGCTGCCTACTGGGTAATAGATATTCGCCGCTGGCGTTAACTATGGGGGCTAAGGTGATACATTTTTGCTTTAGGTCGACATTATTGAGCTCGCCAAGTTGAAAGTGATAACCATGCTTTACGGCGTGAGCCGAATAAACCACACCGTCGAGATCGGCATCGAGTGAGCCTGTTGCGACCTCATGAAGTAGCGGTTTCCAAATATGGGTGCGGTTTTTATCGATTAAGATAATTTCTGCTTTGCCCTTTTTACCGAGCTTATGCCCTAACTGAGTGGCGAGACCGAGTCCGCCAGCACCACCTCCAACAATAACGATCCTCATTTGCTCACTACTCATACGTGTTTCCTGTGTGATGGTGTTACGACATCTACATGATGTTTCAGGCTATAGCGGGTTTGAATAATCCCTGCAATAAGGATCAGGGCACAGCCAACTAATTGATCTACTGTAAGGTATTGTGAAAACAGCGTCCAGCCAAGTAGCACCACAGTTACTGGTTCCATATAGGCTAAGGTGCCAAAGGTTGCAGCGGGCAGCTCCCGTAACGCCTTAACTGCCAACAAGATGGCTAAGAAACCAGGCAATAGCCCAATAAGTAGCAACCAGCCCCACTGTACAGTGGTGGGAGTAACCTCTTGATTAAGCGCAAAAGGTAGTAAGCAGCCTGCGCCTATCGTGAGCTGGACTAAGGTACTTTGATAGGGAGTGCAAGGTATGGGCCTGCGATTAACCAGCATAAAACCGCTATAGGTAAGCAGTGTCAAGAGCGCGAAGCCATAGCCATGCCATTGCTGAGGATCGGCAGTTAGCGAAGAGAGATTGGGTAATATAAATACTACCCCTATGAGCGCAATCACTATGGCGGCGAGGGTAAACTTATTAAGTTTTTCTGCAAACAAGAAATGCGCGGCTACGGCTGTGAACAGCGGCGCCAGATAGATCACCATCACCGCATTTGCCATGTTGATGTAGTTAATGGCTTCGACATAAAAGGCCATAAATCCAGCCAGCATGGCGCCGTTTATGACATTTTGCTTGCTGGGACGGTGAAGAATTTGGCGATGCTTACCAGTGATCACCATATATGTTAGCAAGCACAGGGCACCGATTAATAGGCGGTAAAAAGTCACCGTTGTGGCATCGAGCATGCTTGCTTGTGCCAGTGCGCCAATCGTGCCCATCAGCATCGCAGAGCAAAGTGCAAATAACATGGCACCTTGATGCCAAGCCTTTGAGGTGTTCGATACTATTAAGCTGTCCAATAGCCTTCCTTGATATGAAGAAAAATCATCGTTTACTGATGAGTACCATTAACCGATTATATTTGTTAGCCATGGTTGAATCGTCAATGGCTGCGCTGCTATGGTAGCGAGTAATTGTCGTTAATGACATGGGTTTTTATTTGGAGCAGATATGTCGGCATGGAGATTGGCGACTCACAACGACGAGAGTGAAATATGGCAAATTCGCACACGCGCCATCGCGAAGGGGTGTGCGAGCCACTATCCGCCCGACTTATTGGCGCAATGGAGTGGTGTTGAGATGCCTGTGCATTTCAGCAATGTTTTATTGAGTAATCAGGCGATGGTATTGGTAGATGACAGCGATCAATTGATGGGTTTTGGTTTTATTGACCGCTCAAGTTCGAGCCTAGAAGCTTGCTTTGTCGATCCCTGTTTTATCGGTGAAGGTTATGGAAAACGCCTAGTCAGGGCTCTTGAGGCTCAGGCTATCGAGGCTGGCTTAAACACCTTGTCCCTGTCTGCATCGCTTAATGCTGTGGTGTTTTATCAAGGGCAAGGCTACACGCTAGGGGATTTCTCACCTTGGGTTCATCCGACAGGCTTTACGATAGACGCCTACGCCATGTATAAATCCTTAGTTTAAGGTTCGCTATATCTCGCGCGACTTTGCCACTAAGTTTTTGGCTATACCTTAGTAAGTTTTACGTTATAATCGGTCCATTATTAGATGGTGGTCGTAAAGACGCGTGCCCTTGTTGTCGTGGCTTGCCTTTTTTGATGAAAGGCCTACCTCGAGCTGAAGCACACTGTTATACGTCCCTAAAATTTGGTTTGATTTAATGCCTGTAAACACAGATAAGCTTTCTCCACTGACAATTCTTGCGCTTGATACCTGTACTGAGTCGTGTTCAGTTGCACTGACTCATAATGGCCATATTTATGCTGAGCAAGCCGATGCGCCGCGTGAACATAGTCAGCGTCTTCTTCCTATGGTCGATAACGTATTGAAAGAGGCCGACATCGATTTAAGTGCAGTCTCTTTAATCGCTTATGGCCGCGGCCCGGGCAGTTTCACTGGAATACGTATCTGCACTTCGATGACTCAAGGACTCGCCTTAGGCCAAGATCTCCCCGTTGTTGGCATCTCAACGTTGCAGGCGATGGCGCAGGCGGCGATGGATAATCATGGCGCCGAGCAGATCGTTGCCGCGATCGATGCACGTATGGGCGAAGTCTATTGGGGGGAGTTTGTTAGCCGTGAAGGAATTGCAGCCTTAGTTGGTAGTGAAATGGTATGTAAGCCTGAAGAGGTGAGCCGAGCTTTGGATTATCAGCAATCGGTTTACGCCTGTGGCACGGGTTTTGATACATATCCTGAGCTACTGAGTAGCGGTATGCAGCTCCTAGCCGATGATAAGTTCCCCGAAGCGCGATATATGCTCCCTTTGGCCGTCAATGCACATGCCAATGGGGAGTCGACCGAGGTAGAAGGTCTGCAACCGGTTTATCTAAGAGATACGGTGACCTGGAAAAAGCTTTCCGGTCGAGAGTAAATTGGTTTAATCTTATAGCTGGGTTTAATCTTAGTGATAGTGCTTTGGGTTATCGCCTGCTGTGCACATCAATAGGTATAGGTGAGGTAAGTTTATGCAGATCCAATCTGGTAGTGTGATACGCAATAATATATTGCCAAGCGCGACGAGTATTAGCGATAGCATTTCACCACTTAATGATGTGCAAGTACTATCTCCTATTACCGATGTAGGTGCGCTTGAGTCTGTCACTGAGTATCGCCAAGCGCCTCAACAAGAGCAGCCAAACATTGAAGCTGATCAAGACAGCGCAGAACAAGCAACGACAGAGCTGCAACTAAGTGCGCGTCTCGACGCCAAGCTTGAGTATGATAAAAACACCCAAGCAACTCAAAGCGCAATATCGACCTATCTACTTCATGAGCACGCCGCTCAGCGCGATTCGATCTCACAAATGGTGGGTATCGATACCTATGTGTGATATTAATCGGGTTACCATCTTCCTTACCTCTCTATAGTTAGCCAAAAGCCCTTATGCCTACTCAAAAAATGGATGGACAATCCGCTACTATACCCAGTCGTGGGCAGTTTTTTATTGAGCTGTTGTCAGCCATAATACTGACTCGAATTCCCTATCTAAGTGTTCCGTTTAAATGGCTAGAAAGCTATTTTCATGAGTTGTCCCACGGTTTGGCGACGCTTTTGTCAGGTGGCGTAGTGAGTCATATACAACTATTTCCTAATGGCGCAGGGCTCTGTTTTAGCCAGGGCGGCTGGTCTGTACTCATAGGTTTTGCTGGGTATTTTGGTGCTGCGCTGTGGGGATTACTCATTTTTAATCTAGCCATTTGGCGCAGGGGGATCCGCGCAAGCTTTGCGTGTTTAGGTATTGGGGTTTTGTTGACCGTGCTGTTTTGGGGACGAGATCTGTTAACTATCGGGATCCTTGGTATATTAGCCTTGCTGTTTCTGTTGCCGCTAAAGTTAAGTCATAGTCATATTTTGACTGTTTCACTTCGTGTCATGGCGCTGATGGTGATGCTTAATGCGCTTGCAAGCCCCACTGTGCTGCTGGGATTAAACGGTCGAGGTGATGCGGTGATGCTAGCGCAACAGACGTGGATTCCTGCTTGGATTTGGGTGGGTATCTGGCTGCTAACCAGTTTGAGTATGCTGTGGCTGTGTTGGCGACGTATCGATAGCGCTGCCAAATAGTGACTAAATAACAAAGTGTAACTAGCTGTTTATTTATATATTATTTATTAGCTTAGGCTGGTAGTTTTAGGGTTTTATCAGGGAGAATTATAATGAAAAAAATGACATTAATTGCTGCGTTGTTAGTGCCGTCGCTGTTTGGCTCGATAGCAAATGCACATACCGGAATGGACCCGAAATTGACAGCAGCCCTCAGCAATGAGCTGCGCCAAGAGGCAAATCTTCAACGAGACGTCTATCGTCATCCCGGCGAAACCCTATCCTTTTTTGATATTAAACCGACTGATACCGTTATCGAGCTGTGGCCGGGTGGACGCTGGTATGCAGAGATTTTGGCGCCCTATTTAGCCTCTGATGGCCATTATATTGCTGCAAACTTCGATGCTAACCCTCCAGAAGGGGTTACCTTACCTGGATATCAAATTCGTTTAGGTAAAGCGTTACAGCAATGGATTAGTGATAATAATACTGCCTTAGGTAATGCCTCTGTTTTGGCATTTGATCCCCCGCGTCTAGCATCCCTTGGAGACGATAACAGCGCCGATGTGGTGCTGACATTTAGAAACCTGCATAACTGGGCAATGAAGCAGCAACTTGAGAACGTATTCGATGCGGCATATCAGGTGCTTAAGCCCGGTGGCGTGTTTGGCGTGGTAGAGCACAGAGCTAAACCCGGAATGGAGATCAAGTCGGGCTATATGGTTCAAGAAGAGATGATAGCCCTTGCAGAGCAGTCTGGTTTTAAGTTGGTGGCAAGCAGTGAAGTTAATGCTAACGCAAAAGACAGTAAAGACTATCCTAAAGGAGTGTGGACATTGCCACCGAGTTTACGTTTAGGTGAGCAAGATAAAGAAAAATATCTAGCGATAGGTGAGAGCGATCGCATGACGTTAAAATTTGTGAAAAAGTAGGCATTATATGCCTGACAATAGCCGTGTGCTATGGCACTCTTGCGGCCGTGAAAATGAGGTGGTTATTGAGCTGCCTCATATTCGTTTAGCTGGACGTATTTGGGGTGACGATAACAAGCCGTTGCTGATAGCACTCCATGGGTGGCTTGACAATGCCAACAGTTTTGAGCCTTTATCAAAGTACCTCGATGATTATCAATTGTTAGCGGTCGATTGGCCGGGACATGGATTTTCCCAGCACAGGCCGGGTCATTATCCATTGCATTGGATTGATTATCTATATGATTTAGAACACTTGATTGAAACCATTGCTGCCGTAAAACCCATTTATGCCGTTATCGGACACTCTTTAGGAGGCATTGTTGCGTCTGCTTACAGCGCTGCATTTGCAGATAAAGTGCCTTATTGGATTTTTATTGAAGCATTAAGCCCGCTGGTGGAAGATCCCACTAAGAGTCGTCAGCGGCTAACCCGGAGTTTTCAAGACCATGGTCGAGGGTTACGCTCAGAAGGTCGTTTATCGCGAAACGTATCTCTTGACTCAGCGGTAGCAGCACGGCATCGATTGACGGGATTAGATATGCAGTGGTGCCGTTTACTCATTGAACGTAACTTAGAGGTTACTGAAAATGGTGCCCGCTGGCGGAGTGATCCTCGATTAAAATTAGACTCGCCAATGCGACTCACATTTGAGCATGTTCAAGGGCTTATGCGAGACCATCAGGGAGAGGTGTTGTTGATTTCTGGCAAGGATGGTTATCGATTGACATCAGAGGTGTCAGAGCGAGTTCAGTCTTGGTATCACAATTTAACCCGTGTTGAACTTGAAGGTGATCATCATCTTCACATGGGAAATAGTGAGCAAGTTGCGACTGAAATCAAAGGTTTTTTAACATCAAAAGTCATCGAAAAAGGTCAACAGACCTGAGTCAGAGTGAATATTAGTCTGACGAATAAATTGATCTAGGATTTTTGCTCTAATTATGTGATGATGTTCAAAATTAAAACGCCTGTATGATTTTTAGGTGTTACTTACAATATTTATGAGTCAGTGTTTGGTTTCTGTTTTGAAACTATCTGTGAATGAGTTCATTCACGATTAACTCTGCTTTGGGATTTAGGAGAGACAAGTGGAACAGCTTTGGACGAAGAATCTACCCGATGATGTACCCGCTGTTATTGACGAGAAGTTATATAGTTCGCTTATTGATCTATTTGAACGCTCGGTAACGAAATATGCTGATCAACCTGCGTTTGTGAATATGGGCGCCACGTTGACTTATCGTAAGCTTGAAGAGCGCAGCCGTGCCTTTGCCGCTTATCTTCAAAACGAGTTAAAGTTAGAAAAGGGCGATCGCGTCGCGATTATGATGCCTAACCTTTTGCAATATCCAATTGCATTGTTTGGTATTTTGCGAGCGGGCATGGTGGTAGTGAATGTTAATCCACTTTATACCCCAAGAGAGCTAAAGCACCAACTGAATGACTCAGGTGCAAAAGCGATTGTGGTGGTGTCTAATTTTGCGAATACGCTTGAGCAAGTTGTTGACCAAACACCTGTCGAGAGTGTGATCTTAACTGGGCTCGGGGATCTTCTTAGTGCGCCTAAGCGTACCTTAGTTAATTTTGTCGTAAAATATATTAAGAAGATGGTGCCTAAATATCATCTTCCTCATGCCATCGGAATGCGTAAAGCGCTATCGACAGGGCGTCGATTACAATATGTAAAACCTACGGTCAAAGCCGATGATATTGCGTTCTTGCAATATACAGGTGGAACAACCGGGGTCTCTAAAGGCGCGATGTTGACCCATGGAAATATCGTCAGTAATTTGCTGCAGGCCGATGCGTCATATTCTCCATTGCTGGTTAATGGCAAAGAGTTTGTCGTCACCGCTTTGCCGCTGTATCACATCTTTGCATTAACCGTGAATTGCTTACTATTTTTACATAAAGGTGCTAACAACCTACTGATCACCAATCCAAGAGATATTCCAGCATTTGTGTCAGAGCTGAAAAAACATCCATTTACCGCCTTAACCGGTGTTAATACCCTGTTTAATGCGCTAGTGAACTCGGCAGAGTTTCAAGCGTTGGATTTTTCTAACCTTAAGTTATCGATCGGCGGTGGCATGGCGGTGCAACGTGCCGTGGCTGATAAATGGCAAGGGATCACCAAGACAAAACTACTCGAAGGTTATGGTTTGACCGAAGCTTCGCCTCTGGTGGCTTGCTGTCCTTATAACCTTGACGGTTATAACGGATCCATTGGTTTTCCTGTGGCTAATACCGATATGCAAGTCAGAAACGACGAAGGTAATGTGTTAGCCCAAGGCGAGACGGGTGAACTTTTTGCTAAAGGGCCTCAAGTCATGAAGGGCTACTGGCAACGCCCTGAAGAAACGGCTTCAATTATTGACGAGCAAGGTTATCTTGCTACGGGCGATATCGGCTATATGGATGAGAAGGGTTTTTTCTTCATCGTCGACAGAAAAAAAGACATGATCTTAGTATCGGGTTTTAACGTATTTCCTAATGAGGTTGAAGAGGTTGTTGCGCTTCATCCTAAGGTCGTTGAGGTTGCCGCCGTTGGCGTTCCCCATGAAGTGAGTGGCGAGCTGGTGAAGATATTTGTAGTTGCTTCTGATAGATCTTTAACCGAAGAGCAATTAATTAAGCATTGTC